>DDDG01000025.1 GCA_002336245.1 Flavobacteriales bacterium UBA1986 | reverse complement strand
TGAGCATTTTTTGCAATAGGGTTTCCTGAGTACCTCCATTCACTTGCATATTCAATTTCAATAAAAAATGTAGCTGTATCTCCTTTCAATTCTCCTAGATTGAAAATATTGAAAGTTGGATGGGTGTTGTAACTAGAGTAAACACCAAATAAAGTACTGGAATATGGACAATCCATACAAGTATGGGGAGTTATTTCATATCCCACTAGATTCGTTATACTTTCATCATTTAAAATCAACCCATTAATCGAATATGTTGTATCACCAATAGGTAGAGGAGTATCCATATTAGGTGAACTGTACCAACTTAAGACCCCATACATAGGGGTAGTAAATGAGATAGTATCAAAAGTTATCCAATAATCTGAATCCATTGCAACCCTTACATCAGGGGTGCCATTAATGTGGTAAAAATCATAAGGCCCTTCTAATTCACCTATAATTTGAAAATATGACATTCCTCCTGTATAAACATGCCAATAACCTTCATTATCTAAATAGGTATCTGGTTGTTGTTCAGGATTAATTTCAAAGTTATATTCACATTCTCCTCCATTACAAGCTGTCTCAGGAGTTCCCTCATAAATTCGGCTTTCACAACTTCCAAGTCCAAAAAACAGCAATGAACACCAAAAAAATTTCACTGTACCCGTCATTCTTTAAAAGATTAATCAATTCAATAAATTTCAAAGAAAATAGTTGGTAGCTGTCTAATCAAGTCGCATTATTTTCTCGATGTCCTCCATAAATATATAAGTAAATCTTCGGATTTAGTAAGCGGATAAACATTAATTGCAAGTAGCACTAACAATTTCTACACTGCCGCTATTTCTAGTCGGAAACCGAAGCGATGCGTCTCCAGCGGATAATGGTAAAGACATTCTTATGCCCATGGTTTCAGTGAGCCTGCCAATTTTCAGAAAGAAATATAAAGCCGGACAATCTGAAGCACAACTAATGCAAGAATCCTTTTCGCTTCAGAGAGAAGAAGTCTCAAACCGACTCATCAGCTCCTACGACATGGTTTGTTTCGAAATTCAAAAACAACAGGAACTTATTGAACTGTATGAAGAGCAAATAGTTGAATCTAAACAAGCCCTAAATCTTCTGTTAAGTGCTTATGCAAATTCAGGAAAAGACTTTGAAGAGGTGCTGCGCATGCAGCAGCAAATACTGAAATACCAGAAAAGGAAAGTTACAAGTGTTTCAAAATACCACAAGGCATGGGCTAAACACAATTACATCACAGCAAAAACAAGATAAGCGTGAAACATACATATAAAATCACCGGTCTAACTTGTAATGGTTGTAGGAACCATGTGCAGGAAACATTATCCAAAATAGAAGGAGTAATCGAAGCATCGGTTGACTTGGAAAAAGGTGAAGCAAGCGTCGAAATGGATCATCATCTTTCGATTGAAACACTTCAAAAACCCCTTGAGGGTTCTAACTACGGCATCCACTTACCAAGTGAAGATGTCCATACCAATGTTCAGAAACACAAACCAGAGTCTTCTGGCAGTGGTATTTGGTACTGTCCCATGCATTGCGAAGGTGAAAAGACCTATGACAAACCGGGAGACTGTCCAGTTTGCGGAATGGATTTGGTGGAAGAAGCCAACTTAAATCAAACAAACGGAAAATACACCTGTCCTATGCACCCGGAATTGGTCAAGGACGAGCCAGCCTCTTGCCCTAAATGCGGCATGGAGCTAGTGCCAATGGATGTCGACGAATCAGCTGAAAATAAAACCTATAAAAAGTTACTGTCCAAGTTTTGGATTGCGAGTGCTTTCACACTACCAATTTTTTTAGTTGCTATGTCTGAAATGTTGCCCAGCAATCCATTACCCAATATAATGCCGTGGAAGTACTGGGGATGGGCACAACTCGCACTGTCTATTCCTGTGGTATTTTATGCCACATGGATGTTTTTCAGACGGGCTTATAGCTCCATTGTTCGTAGAAGCCTGAATATGTTTACCCTGATAGGAATTGGAGCCGGTGTAGCCTGGTTGTTTAGTCTGGCGGGACTTCTTTTTCCAGATATATTTCCCGATCAGTTCAAAACCGAGTCAGGGACAGTGCACATGTACTTTGAAGCTGCAACGGTTATCTTGACATTAGTGCTATTAGGTCAATTACTTGAAGCAAGAGCACACAGCAAAACCAACGGTGCTGTGAAGGAGCTTCTCAAACTCGCTCCAAATACCGCGACATTGATCATTGACGGTTCTGAAACCAAAGTCAAAATTGATGAGATAAAAGTAGGTGACCTACTTCGGGTGAAACCCGGAGAAAAAATTCCAGTAGATGGTTGCATAACTGAAGGCAGCAGCACTATCGATGAGTCAATGATAAGTGGCGAACCCATACCTGTAGAGAAATCCGAGAATGAGAAAGTCAGTTCAGGTACCATTAACGGGCAGAGTTCCTTTGTGATGAAAGCTGAGAAAGTTGGGGCTGACACCCTATTATCGCAAATCATAGACATGGTAAATAATGCGAGTCGCAGTAGAGCGCCTATTCAAAACCTGGCAGATAAAATTTCAGGATACTTTGTTCCTGTGGTGATTGGCATTTCGATATTGACTTTTATTGTCTGGATGATATGGGGTCCTGACCCGAAATTAGTCTATGCCTTCGTCAACGCAATAGCTGTCCTAATCATTGCCTGCCCATGTGCTCTAGGATTAGCCACTCCAATGTCTGTGATGGTAGGTGTGGGCAAAGGAGCTAAACTGGGTGTGCTCATTAAGAACGCGGAATCTCTTGAAAAGATGAATGAGATAGACGTAGTGCTTATTGATAAGACGGGAACTGTTACCGAAGGGCGGCCTTCTGTTGAAAAAATAATTCCTACCAATGGTTTCAAAGCAGATGATCTTGCCCAAGTTGTGGCGTCTGTCAATCAGCAAAGTGAGCATCCATTGGCTGAATCTATGGTTCGTTACGCCAATGAGAAGAAGATCACATTTAAGAAAGTTGATCAATTTGAATCTGTGACTGGAAAGGGTGTGAAAGCGTTGATTGATGGAAAGACTGTGGTCATTGGTAATGAAAAACTACTAGAGGCTGAAAGGATTTCTAGTGATTCTGAACTTTTAGCCCTTGCCAAAGAAGAACAGTCCAAAGGCAAAACAGTTCCTTTTGTAGCCATAGATGGGAAATTGGTAGGATATATAGTCATTGCTGATGCCATAAAGCCGACGAGTAAGCAAGCTATAGCAGATTTACAATCAAGAGGTCTTGAGGTAATAATGATGACTGGTGACAATGCTTTTACTGCCAAAGCAGTGGCCGACACATTACACTTGGATGGATTTCAGGCAGATTGCTTACCAGAAGATAAGCTGAACAAGGTAAAGGAGTTTCAGTCTTCTGGAAAAAAAGTAGCTATGGCAGGTGATGGCATAAACGATGCCCCGGCACTCGCTCTGGCTGACGTGGGAATTGCAATGGGCACAGGTACTGATGTGGCTATAGAAAGTGCTGCAATTACTTTGGTAAAAGGTGATTTACAAGGCATTGTGAAAGCTTATGGCTTGAGTCATAGTGTCATGAAGAATATCAAACAGAATTTGTTTTTCGCGTTGCTCTATAATACGGTAGGTATAGCAATTGCGGCAGGGGTTCTTTTTCCTTTTTATGGCATTTTGCTTTCGCCTATGCTAGCCGCATTGGCAATGAGTTTTAGTTCCGTATCGGTCATTTCGAATGCACTGCGATTAAGAACACAAAACATTACATAAGATGGAAAATATTAAAAAAACAACAGTAGTTGTAGCTCTCACCACGCTGGTCATTGGCTTGTTGTTTGGCTGGTTACTTTTTGGAAGAACAGCAAAAACTGACGCCATAGAACACGATCACTTATCTATGGAATCCCCTGAAACGATTTGGACCTGCTCAATGCATCCCCAGATCCGAAGCAATGAGTCTGGCTCATGTCCAATTTGCGGAATGGATTTAATCCCTCTTGAGAATGAAAATGATCTAGAAATTAACCCAATGGCTGTTTCTATGTCTCCCACTGCTATGAAATTGGCAAATGTCTCTACAGTTATTGTGAGCAAAAAATCAGCCTTCAAATCGATGAGATTGAATGGAAAGGTACAAGTCAATGAAGGCCTCGCCTACTTACAATCTTCCCACATTTCAGGTAGAATAGAAAAGCTTCTCGTCAACAATATTGGAGAGTACGTGACGAAAGATGAGCCCATTGCCTATGTCTACTCACCAGAATTAGTCACCGCTCAAGAAGAACTTTTTGAAGCCAATAAGATCAAGGAAAGTCAGCCCGCGCTTTACCATGCCGCTCGGGCAAAACTCAAAAACTGGAAATTGACAGACAATAAGATTGACCAAATTATCAGCAGTGGAGAGGCAATGGAAACCTTTCCCATTCATGCTGATGTATCGGGCTTCCTCACCGAAAAGAATGTCAATCTTGGCGATTATATAAAGGGAGGACAGTCTTTGTACAAGTTGGTCGATTTATCATCGGTTTGGGTTCTTTTGGATCTGTACGAAAGTGACTTAGCTTGGGTAAAAACCGGAAACTCGGTCTCATTCACTGTATCCGCTTTGCCCGGTAAACAGTTCAAGGGCAAAATCACCTACATCGATCCAGTGGTTCATCCTACTATGAGAGTTGTGAAAGCACGACTAGAAGCAACAAACAAAGACCTTCTGCTGAAGCCTGAAATGTTTGTCTCCGGAATACTTGAAGCACAAGCGGCGGGTAATTCTGAAGCCCTCATTATTCCAAAATCGGCGGTTTTGTGGACAGGAGTACGATCTGTAGTATACGTGAAAGAGCAAACTGAAAATGGGATCAATTTTCTTTTAAGACAGGTTACATTAGGACCGACCTTGGGTGATAGCTACATTATTGAAGCGGGCTTAAAGCCAGGAGAGGAAATTGCCGTAAAAGGCACCTTCAGCATTGATGCGGCAGCACAGTTGGCTGGGAAACCAAGTATGATGAGCCCAGACGGAGGCCCTGCTATGACAGGTCACAACCACGCTGCCAATTCCGCTTCAACACCCCCTACCAAATCAACAATCAGGGAAAATGAGCAGCAAAAAACTGCTATAAATTCAAAGGAAGCACTCACCGAGCTTTTCACCGACTACTTGAAATTTAAAGACGCTCTGGTCGAGGATGATTTCGAAGGAGCCCAACAGGCTGCAACTCTAGTCCAAAAAGACTTGGACAACATCGATATGTCTCTTTTCTCAGGAAAGCAACATCAAATATGGATGGACCTAAGCAAGGAGTCGAAGCTGGCTATAGAGCATGTTGCACACTTCGAAAACATAGCAGAGCTCCGGGAGGCTTTTCAATTATTGTCTCAGGCTATGCGCGAAATGGCGAATTCTTTCAAGCCTTTAGATGAGGTGCTGTACGTTCAGTTCTGCCCAATGGCAGATGGCAACAAGGGAGCTAGTTGGCTAAGCCTTTCCCGTGAAATTAAAAATCCTTACTTCGGATCTTCAATGCTTGGCTGCGGAGAGGTAACTGAAGAACTAGATTGAACCCGTTTCAACCAAAGCATTAGAAGCTTTTTAATTGTGCAGGAAAATTAACTTCACAGCAAAATATCACCTATGTCTCTTGTAGAATCCAGCATGATGGAACTGGGAACTAAAGCTCCCGAATTCACTCTCCTCGACACCGTTTCTGGCTCTCAACTCTCACTCCCTCGGGCGCTGAAGCATGGCGATAGCGACTTCACTCTCAAGTCTCCAAAGGCCACGGTGGTGATGTTCATCTGCAATCACTGCCCGTACGTGCTTCATGTGAACGAGGCGCTTGTGCATGTCACAAACGAATATCAAGCGAAGGGAATTCAATTCATTGCCATCAGCAGCAACAACATAGAAACGCATCCCCAAGATTCTCCAGAACGAATGACAGAAGTAGCCAAAACTTTGGGCTACCCTTTCCCCTACCTCTACGACGAAACCCAAGAAGTAGCACGAGCTTACAAAGCAGAATGCACTCCCGACTTTTTTGTATTCGACCAAAACTTGGCCTGCGTATATCGAGGACGCTTTGACGAAACTCGACCCAATATGGGCAAAGCAACGGGGAAAGATTTGTCGGGTGCTTTGGACGCTGTATTGGCAGGTCGGGAAGTTTCTGAAGTACAACACCCCAGCATGGGTTGCAACATCAAGTGGAAGTAATGCCCTCAGCCAATCCTTTCCTAGAATTCAAAATTCGCGTTCATGCAACTTGTCTAGGAATGCTCAAGGAGCGCATTGCCGTGAGCGAGCAAAGAATGATGGAAGCAAAGGAATCTCTGCAGTCAGAAACGAAAGGAAGCGCAGGCGATAAGCATGAAACCTCAAAGGAGATGGCTCGTCAGGAATTGGAAAAGATCGAAATCAACCACGCTCAACTTCAGCGTTCCTTCATTCAATTAGAGCGTCTAGATCCTCGTCAAAATCAGACAAAGGTCCAAGTTGGCGCGCTCGTGCAGGCTTCATCGAAACTCTTCTATATTTCAGCCAGTGTTGGGGAAGTGCTCGTCGAAGGAACGAAAGTATTCTGCGTTTCAAATCTAGCGCCACTGGCAAAGGCTATGTTGAATTTAGAGAAGAATTCGAGCTACAGCTTCAACGACGATGAGGGACGGATTGACAAGCTCGCTTGAAATATTGATATTCAAGAACTTCTCACCACATAGTTCAAGACGCTTAAAGTCAGTGATTTAATTGAATCCCTATGACTGCTTATGCGATGGGTGAAGCCTTTCACTCAATCTGTCGTGGAGCTCACATTCTTGCATATTGAATAAAAGTTACATTTGAACAATCACAGTCGTTCTCGTGTTATCAGGCTGTAATCACTTCAAAACTCTACGAATGAAAACGATTTTTACCTCAATACTTCTTTGTTTCGGAATCACTCTTTTCGCTCAAACCGATTGGGAAGAAAAAGCCTCACTACCAGGACTTTCACGTCACCATCCAGTAACATTCACACTCAATGGCGAAGGTTATGTGGTGGCTGGTGTAGCTCCTCCTTTTGTTCTTCTCAACGACGTTCAGAAATACGACCCATCTACCGATACTTGGACCACACTCCCCAGCTTCCCTGGACCTGCACGAGGATTTGCATATGGTGCTGCACACAACGGCAAAGCATACATGGGATTCGGATTGGGCCCTGGAAACCAGAGATTGAATGACCTTTGGGAATACGATCCAAACACTGGCCAGTGGACAGAGCTTACTAGCTGTGGTTGCACAGGACGTCGTCATCCAGCATTTGTGATTACAAGCAACGGCAAATTGTACGTTGGGCTTGGCGACGATGCCAGTGGAAACACGCGCGATTGGTGGGAATATGACATCGCAACCGACACTTGGGAGCAACAAGACAACCTTCCAGGTAAGGCCAGACACCATCCTTATTACTTCGCTATTGGAACCGATGCCTACGCAGGCTTTGGTCATGGCAATGGCATCTTCAACGACTTCTACAAGTTCAACTCCCTTGATGGAGAATGGACAGAATTGAACGATTTCCCAGGTGAAGAGCGCGTAGCAGGAGCTCAATTCGATTACGGCGGGTACGGTTACATCATTTCAGGAGAAGGTGTTGATCACCAAAATTTAGATGAAGGCGAATTCTACCGTTACAGTCCTGACAACGATACATGGTACGAGCAAGAGCCTCATCCAGGAGCTGGGCGTTGGGCTTCAGGAGCCTTCGTCATTGACGACGTCATTTATCATGTTGCCGGTGAAGATGAAAACAGCAACATCCTGCGCGATGTTTGGGCATACGACTTGAACAAAACTGTTTTTGTCGCTGGTGAAGATGAAGTGAACAGTAATACTGCTTCCCTTTTCCCAAATCCAGCCGACGATTTCCTCGACATTACAAGCACTGCGAACTTCAAGGTGCGCATGTTGAGCTTGGATGGCAAATTGATTATGGAAGCCAACACAACAAGCGAGTCTCTTCGTTTGGATTTGAGCTCCACCATTCCAGGAATTTACTTCGTGGAAATTGAAGGTGCCGATGGCATCACAGTACGCGAGAAGATCGTAAAATCATAGCATCAGATTACAATCACGGCGGAGTTTCTCTGCCGTGGTTTTCTCTCTTCTAAGCTACAGAAAGTCCAATATCCGAGTTCACTTGGCTTCGAAGAAAGCTAGTTTTTGTCATCTGAACTTATAATGCACATAACTTAATTCAAATTACTGATAAGGTGGCGTTTATATTATAATAAAAAACGAAATCTGAGTCAACACCATAGGTATGTTATTCGATAATTCATCAAAAGAAGCGCTTTCCACATTGAAGGTCGAGGCGCAATAAAAGGCTCTCCCTTAGGAAGGACTCGGTCCAGTCAATCGATTCATACCGACGAAGAGAAAAAGAAAATAGCCCATTCTAAAGACTTCAGGATTGACTTCATTTCAAACATGAATTTCTGGCGATTCATTTTCTGCCTCCTCACCTCTTTCCTGCTTTCAAATTCCATACAGGCACAAAGTCAAGCAGAACTCGATTCGCTCACTTACAGCTTAAATGCTTTAGGAAATGACACGCATCGGGTAAACCGCTTTTTAGACCTCGGCATCGGATATTACCGAACCAACCCTTTCAAAGGCCTAGCATTCAGCGCCGAGGCCCTCGCTTTAAGTAAATGACTCAAGTGGCGTGAAGGTGAAGCCCGAGCTTACCGCGCTCAAGCAATCAACTTCACCGTAATCGGCGAGTTCGATACCGCACTCACATCAAACCAACGCGCACTACAAATCAACCAAAAGCTTGGTCTAAGAGCTGAAGTAGCTCGAAACTACGCCAACATCTGCGTGATCTATGACATGCAGTCCGACTACTATCAAGCGCAAGAGTACTACATGAAGGCCTTGGGCATTTCCGAAGAAATTGGAGATTTGGATGGCATTCAGCGGGACCTTGGTAACCTAGGCTTAATCTACGATGCCCTTGCCGATTACCCGAGAGCCTTAGAAACCTACCAAAAAGCACTTCTGATAGCTGAAGAGCAAGGCGACTCCATGAGCGCTGCCCGACATTTGGGGAATATGGGTTCGCTATACGTCATTCAGGAACTCTACGACAAGGCTTATGAGGTTTACAGTAAAAGTCTTGAGATGAATATTAAAATGCACAACCTCAGTGGGCAAGCAAACGCCTACGGCAACTTGGGCTTCTATTACAGGAATTTAAAGGATTACAAAAAGGCCGAGGAACACTATGAGATTGCGCTGGGTATTTACCGGAAAATTCAGGACAAATCTGGGATGGCCATTAATTATGGGAACCTTGCCAATCTCTACCGAACCGATGAGCTTTACGATAAGTCATACAGCTACATCAGCAACGCACTTGCCATCAACCGCGATCTAGGCATCGAAACGAGCATTGGCCACAACCTCGGAAACCTTGGGAAGCTCTACATCAAACTGGCACAAGACAGTCTAAGGCATGAGAAAACTTCGAACTTCCTTTTCCTTCAGAAGAACGACATCCTTTTCCAAATGGCGATTGGATACATCAATCAAGCCGTGGAAATACATGAGAAGCTCGGAAACCAAAGCGTGCTCATCAGCTGGTACAGCGACCTAGTTGAAGCTTACAGCGGCATAGGCAACTACAAAAAGGCCTTAGAATACCATCAAAAGTTTCATGAATTGAACGAGGTGGTCTTCGACCGCAATAAGGCCAAAGAAATCGGTATGCTCGAAGCAAAGCGTGAGGCCGATTTGCGAAAAAGAGAGCTGGAGTTTCGAGAGCATGAACGCTTGCGCTTCGCGAATCTTCAGTACCTAGTGATTGTGATTGGGATCTTCATCCTGCTGGTAGCCATGCTGCTTTTGGTTCGCGTGAATGTGACTAGGGGCTTTCTAAAAGGCCTGATCTTCTTGAACTTTATTCTATTGTTCGAGTTCCTTCTGATCCTTCTAGATCCTTACATAGAAGTACTCTCAGATCGGCAGCCCATTCTGGTCTTTGCCGCCAACTTCGTTCTTGCCCTCATCGTCTTCCCCATTCACCAATTCATTCATGGTTTCGCGGAGAAGCGCTTGCTAAAAGACTAAAGGCTATTCCTCTATTATCCTAGTTGTGCCGTTCAGCGCGATTCCTTGAGTAAGCTTCTGAGTTTTCCCAGAAGGCCAAATGACTTCGATGCTATCAACCGTATTTGAAGAACCTAATCCAATGTACAATGGAGCTACACTCTGAGATAAGTATCCACTCTTCCCGTGATTGTGGCGCATGATGGTCTTACCACCGGAATTAACCTTCACCACTGCTCCAAATCCATTTCTGTTCGAAGAGGTTCCTTCGAGTTGAATCTTCACAAAATTCAAATCCGACTTCTTCTCACTCAAATTGCTCATCATCACCATTGGAGCGCTATTGAATTCTGAGGTTACGATGTCTAAATCGCCGTCGTCATCCAAATCCAAGAATACTGAACTGCGCGTACCCAAGGCCGCCCATACTTCTTGCTCTCCCCATTTCTCCACTACTTCCGTATTTTCGTCGGTGTAGTTGAACCACCAAGTGGCAGTCTGATTGTTCTTGCGTGGTTCCAGACCTAAGATGAACTCAGCATCGGCAAACTTACCGCCCTCGTTGATGAGCATGCTGTTCACTGCGTAACGGAATGGGTAGTTCATGCTTGAAGCTACGAAGACGTCTTCAAAACCATCGGCGTTCACATCTCCAACGGTCATTCCCCAAGGCCATAGATTTTCCGCTCCATTTTGCATAGACACGTCTTCAAACTTCATGTCTCCTCCATTCTTGAAGAAAGCATTGCCATAAATCCCATCGGAATTCACAAGAAATTTCGGAGGAAAGTTCACTGGGTTCTTTTTCTTCTCATCCCAATAAGTGAAATCTTGAGCCATGTCGCTGTGCATATCTGAAATGAATACATCCAGGTCCTGATCGCCGTCAAAGTCGCTTACACCGATGCTCATGGCTCCCCAAGGGGTTTTCGGGAATACTTCCCGACTCTTCTTCACGAAAGACTTACCCTCAACATTCTCGTAATACTGATCGTCGCCCTGCATATTGGTGAGATATAGATCGGTCCAGCCGTCGCCGTTCAAATCCATAGGGTGCGAATCTCCTGTCCAAGAGGTGTCTTGAAGATTCATTTCGGCACTCACATTCTTAAATCGATTTCCGCCCTCGTTGTGGTAAAGAATGCCTTGCTCCTTACGATCTGGAAATAGGTGTCCAAAAAAGGCGTCTTTCATCGCTTCTGGAAATTCATAGCTGCCATCCTGCAATGGCTCACTTGGGTGTTTCACCTCCATGGTGCTCGTCTTTCCTGTCGTGAATTTCCCAACATTCGAAACAAAGAGGTCGAGCAAGCCATCCTTGTCGTAATCGAAGAAGCTTGCTCCTGCAGAATGCCCTTTATAATTGAGCCCTGAAGCTTTACTGATGTCCTTGAAGTTTCCTTTTCCGTTGTTCTCAAAGAGTTTGTTTCCACCCAGAATGGACGTAACAAATAGATCTTGATCACCATCGTTGTCGATGTCGGCAAAGGCCCCTGACACGCATACTAAGTCGCGAAGAGCAAGTCCGCTATTGGCAGTGATGTTCTGAAACCTTCCACCGCCCACGTTCTTCCACAATTGATTCTCGCCAATTTGAGATATGAAATACAAATCCAACAATTGGTCGCCATCTACATCGGCAGTAAGGATTCCATTTCCATGATCGTAATGGCTAGGCTTATAAGTCTTTCCAGCATCATCGGCCACCTGATGTCGCCAAGCGATTTGACTTTCCTGCACTTTATCCTCAAAACTGAAATCAACAAAGCTTTGAATGCGGTCTCGCTTCTTGAGCTGAGCCACCATGCGCTTGTCGAGCCATTCTGGGTTGATGATTTCTAAGGGGTCAGCTATCCTCTTATGAGGATCTCGCAGAACTCTTCTTGTAAGCTGAATGATCTTCTCTTCCACTCCTTCATCAGAAAGATTGAAGCGCGCTCGTACTAGGCCTTCACGGTCAACGAGCATCACTTCTTGCTCGGGATTGTAATCTGCAGGAAGGACGTTCTGTGGGAAGTCAATCCATGTTCTGAGCATGTACCAAGAATCTTTCAAATCGTTCTTCTCAGCAAATTCAGCTAGCCCCTCTTGAGTGATTGACTCATCCGAATTGATGGCCACATAAGCCAATTCATTCCATGTTCTGAAGCTCTGTTCCATGGTATTCTTAGCAGACTTCAAGACAGCCAATGAACTTGAGCAAGGTTCGTCGCAATTTCCAGAGAAGGTAAAAATGAAGTACACCTGTCCTGCTAGGTCTTCGCTACCGAACACTTCTCCATTGCCATCTACCATATTGTATGACGGCAAAGCGAATAAGGCTTTTGGACTGTAGCTTGGATCCGCGTACGGATTTGCCTCCGGAACCACGGCAGTCTTTACCTCTGGCTTTGTTTTTTCGCTTGAATCGTTTAAGAAAATGAGTACTCCTGCTGCTATAACAACCAGGACCAAAAGGGCAAGAATGAGGCGTTTCATAAAAGTATTTGAGTCAAATATAGTATTGGAAGTACAGCCAAGCAGATTATTTTTTAGCTAGCCATCGATTGTATTCTTCAGGACTGACCACGCGTAGTTCGCGATCGAAATAATGGTTTGGAATTCCACAGAACTGACAGGGATTGAGGTCATAGCTTCCCAGCTCATCGAGTTCGACTTCGACTGAGTCTGGCTGACCGGGTATAACCAATTGAGCGATTTCCAAGTCTCTCACTTCAAAGCAATAGACGAGATCTTCGCTGCTTGAATAGAATTTTATAGTTGCGCCAATTGGAAACATTAAATCTTCTGGCCCGAGAAAGAGATCATCCGAAGTGTCAAAAGACCCGTCTGGCCCAGCATAGCGGAAACTCCACTCCTCTTTTGAGCCCGTGAATTGAACCGCAATTTCTTGTGTAGCCTCTTGCTTCAACCTGTCAATGATTAGCCAAATCTCAAAGATTAAAGTCAAGCAAAGGATTCCAACCAACAAAGGCTTCACAACAACTCTCATAATTTGTGTGAAAGTAGAACGAAAAAGGCATAAAAAAACCCCGCTAAAAGCGAGGTTCTTTTTTTTCTTGAGACTTCTATTCGTAAATCAGCTTTTGCTGAACTGAATAACCATCGAAGTTCACTTGAAGCAAGTAAAGACCAGACTCCAATTCTTCAGTGATTTCAAAACCAACATTTCGAACCTCGCGGCTCAAAATCATTTTGCCTTGAAGATCAAACAAGTCGAAAGAAAGGATAGGATCTTTAGAGGTGCTCACCCATACTTTTCCGTCTTTGTTTGGGTTTGGATACGCTTTCACGCCATTTCCTTCACCAAGGTCGTTGATGGAAGCAGTGTTGGTTACAGACTCCATGGCCAATACGGCACGCGGAGAGAAGTATCCCATTACTGTATCTATGTAAGCCAATGCTTTGGTTCTTGAAGCAAAAGGGTTTGCTGCTGAACCGAAACCACTTCCAGGAACTTTCACTCCAGGAGCTACAGTTACAGAGTCAGCGATGTTCGGATCGTTCTGATCGTACCATCCCCAAGGCTCAAATCCGTTGGATGCCCCAGTAAATGGAAACAATCCTTCGTAAGAAGTGAGGGCCTGAGCTCTAGCAGAATAAGGATCCGTGAAAGTAACGGTATCCCAAACAGTTGAGTTTCCAACCGCTGCGTTCTCCTTAGCAACAACATAACTTCCACTCACCTCAACGATAGCATCACCCGTTGCAGCAACGATTACCGTTTGAGTTTTGTAAGGAGTTAAAGCATCTGCTACACCGTGAAAGTTCACTACTGGAGGCTCAAGAGCTTCTATCCATGAGCTGTCTCCAATGGCACCGCCCATATTCAAAACAAGTTGAACATCCGATTCATAACCAGTATGGTTCTCCATGTTCAAAGCTGAAATCCCTCCGAAACCTTCCCAGTCGCCTAGGGTGTCTGTAGAGACGAATGAAACTCCATTGTTGTACAGGAATTTCGCGAAGTTCAACTCACTCTCCTTGTTTAGGGCTCCCTTTGCAAGAGCAGCATAACCTCCAGAGTTGGTTCCACCCACAGCAATGTGGTCGGCGTCAATTTTAAAGTTGTTCGTTGTCGCTTCATCCTTACGGAAATAGCGAACTGCAGTGCTCATATCTTGAACAGAACGGAAAACCGCTTGAATAATCGTACTTGCACGCGTTTCTTGATCTCCTCCAGCGATGTCTGGAGTTGGATTCCAACCAAGACGGTAATTAATGGCAGCAGCAACCCATCCGCGTTTCGCGAACTGAGTACAAAGCTCCATCATCGCACTGTCGTTCTTATTTCCAAATGGGAGTGTATTTACCCCTTTTGGAATGAAAGAGCCCGAGTGAGCCATGATGATCAAATAACGCTCTGAAGCTGTGTCACCAACTGGTTCGTAAACATCCATCTTTAGAGTGTCGGAGAAAGGAGTTCCACCCAAAACAGAAACGTTTACTCCATACACTTCGTTGGAAGTAACGTTCACTTCGGTAAAGATCTCACTTTCATAACGCTGTGAAAACGCAGTCATAGAGAGCGTCATCAAAGCAATAATAGTAAGTATATTATTTTTCATAGTAAGTATGTATTTGGTTGGTAAAAGTATAGTTTAATTCTAGAAGAAAATTGCAAGCGAATCCATTTTCGTCCACATCACTTTTCAACGAGCTGCTTGAAGTACTTGCGAGATTGCCATATTCCTCCCTTTTTTACTCCTAGAATATAAAGACAATTTCCCTCCAAAGTGGGAAGCTCAAAACCCAAGTCATTTACAATACCCTCCTTCAATAGGCCGCCTGTGATATCGTATAATCGATAGATTTCTAAATCTTCTTGATCTTCGCTCACCACCCAAGAATTCCCGTTTTTCTCATACACTCTAAACCCGCCTGAATGATGCTGAGGCTCCACTCCTACCGGCTCTGAGCCTAAAACTTTCAATGCCCTTGGGGTAAAGTAGTTCATAATTGTATCGATGTAGCGGTAGGCTTTCTCTCTACTGGCAAAGGGATTCGAAGAAGTTCCGTAACCCGTTCCTTGAACCCAATTTCCCGGAGAGAGCTCCACGGAATCCACAGTGTACGGATCGTTTGGATCGTACCAAGCCCATGCTTCGTAGGCGTTCTCCTCACCCAGAAAAGGAAACAGACCTTCAAAACTCTCCAAGGACTTTGCCCGAGCCGTATATGGATCTGCCCAATTCACCGTATCCCAAACGGTGGTATTCCCATGTTTTGTTCCTTCTTGAGCTATCACATATGCTCCGCTAACGCTGATGATTGGATCTCCTGTGGTCACAATGACACCAACCTTCGTTTTGTATGGAATGAGAGCGTTATCTACCCCCGACATATTTACCATGGGCGGCTCACCAGGCTCAATCCAGGAACTATCTCCAACTGCTCCTTCGAGGTTCAACACGAGTCGGAAGTCGGAAGAATAACCTTCGTGATTGGCTTTATTCCAATTTGGATCTCCCCCGAAACCCTCGAAGTCACCCAAAGTATCGATGCTCACATAAGGCTTCCCATTCGTGGATAGAAGCTTGAATAAATTGAGCTCACTCACCTTATTTAAACTAGCACATGCAACAACAGCGTATGCACCAGAACCCGTGCCTGCTGCAACAATTTTTGTTGGGTCGATGCGGTAGGTGTTTGGCCCAGCTTCATCTTTTCGGAAGTACCGAATGGCCGTTTTCATGTCTTGCATGGTTCTATACACCGCTTGAATGATGCTCCTGGCTCGAAGCTCCTGATTTCCACCTAAAATATCTGGAGTTGGATTCCAACCCAAACGATAATCAATGGAAGCTGCAACCCAACCGCGTTTAGCGAACTCGGTGCAAAGGGCAATCATGCTCGAATCGGACTTCTCTCCGTAAGGCAGCGTGTTGACTCCTTTTGGGAACCAGCTCCCGGAATGGGCCATCAAAATCAGAAAGCGGTCTTGAGCTGTGTCTCCCACCGGACTGTACACGTCCATTTTTAAATCTTCGAGACTGGGAGGAATGCCGGTCATGACCGTGAAATTCTCCCCGTAGGTAATGTTCCGGTCTACTTGAACTTCAGGAAAGAGCACATCGACGTAGCGCTGGGAATAAGCCAAAGGTTCTTGCAAGGTCAAGATGAGTAGCACAAGGAGAACCTTCAAGGCAATATTCATGTCATTTGTTCTTGCGGTTGAGATCGACCGAAACACTGAGGTAGGCCATTCGGCCAATTCTTGGACCTCCGTATGTTTGAAGGTTCTGTTCGTTCAGTATGTTGGAAGCACCCAGCTTAAACGTGCTGTAGATTTTCTTCACATTGTAACTCACTTGGGCATCCAACATATCGTAGGTTGGGATGCTTCCAGTGAATTGCGGCGAGCCTTCAAATAAGAATCCTTGAACCCACTTATAGGTAACATTGAAGCCCAAACCTTTCAGTCGGACAGGACCAATCTTATACTGAAGGTCGCGACCTGTGATGCCAATGTTGTACTTGTGTTCCGGAGTATTGTAAGCAGGTATAATCTCGTCGGTGGAACCTTTTAAGTTGATGCTGTTCCAGCTGTAATTGGCAACCACAGAGTAATACTTCCAAAAGAAATAATTGACACCAATGCTCACTCCTTGCGTAGTCACAATGTCTTCGGAATTTGCACTCACGCGATACAACTGAGTTTCGCCTGGTCTCAATAAACCTAAGGTATCGAATGTGATGTCGGCTCCAATCCGATAACCTAAGAAGTCGCGGTACCAAGAGTGATAATAGCTCACATCTAGGAAAATGTCCTTGAAAACGACTCCCTTAAAGCCGGCTTCAATTGTACGCACTCGCTCGGGCTTAACTGCTGCAACGTTGAAATAGCTCAAGGTATCCCTGCGCAAGGTTCTGTTGTAGGTCCTAAAGGACTCAATTGTGACCAAGGAATCCCGACCGTCAATGTTCCCAACTAGAAGAGCCCGTCCGGTGTTGTAGTAAAGGAACTGATCTGCCAGTGTTGGATTTCGAATCGCTGAGGTGAAGGCGAAGCGAAAGGAACTGGCTGGCGTCATACGATACACAGCTGAAGCCGCGGGAGATGCTATCGGATCGTAGTTCTGATTCTTATCGACCCGACCCGAAGCGGTCAAAATCAATTTCTCACCCATGAATCTCTTCTGAGCACTTCCGTAAATTCCAAACTCATAATTCTGCACCACTCTGCCATTGGTATCTACGAAAATGGTCCCTTTTGAATCTGGGCGGTATTGTCTGAAACTGCCACCCAAGATGTAGTTTCCGTATTCCTCTTCTCCTTTTGTAGGCTCGAATTTATACTGACCTTGAATGTGACTTAAAGCAGATTGGTCGTAAAACCCGGACCCTCCTTCGCCAAAAGTTAAGCTTGAAGTAATGTCGTTAAATGCTGAGTCGAATCGGGCGGTTCCCGGAACGTAAAATGGATCGCGCACTCCCAATCCAACTGATGAACCAACACTGTCTGCAAAAGCTCGAGCCAAGTCGTGCCAGTTCTGCATCGCGACGCTATAACGGGACATTATCTCCGTTGCTCGAGCGTAGGTACCCAAGTTAGGACCAGAACCTAGAGGAATCGCGAAATAGTCAAACGGCTCCGGAAAGCCTTTCAATAATTGAACAGGTCGAACCACCTTTTGGTTGTAGTAGTTCAAATAATCCTGTGACCAACTTGAATTATCCTTAGCCCTATCTTGAAGGAGTAAGGCTGTGAAAACCGCATCATAGGACTGACCTGCATTCTCGCTTGTGTTATATGCACGGATGTAGAACTTATCCTTTTTGCTTAGCTCAAGCACTTGTTGATGAATGCGCAAATCTTTTAAGCTGTACCGATTGTCGCCTTGGTATACTGTGGTTCCACTTCCAAAGCGGTAATCTCCTTTAAGTACGATGTCGTTCTTCCACTTGTACTGAAGTGAGCCCGAAATCTTCATATTATCCGTATCGTAGTCCACTAAATCAACTTCATTGTATCCCGTTCGATGGTATCGACCTAAGCCTGGATAGGAGCGCTGACTTGATAGTGCTGTGCTACCTACCATCACTTCATCTCCATAGCGATTCACCGCATCGTAGCCGCCCCAATTGTCTTTTTGAGAAGTAACTTGAGCCGGTATTGGAAGACCATTGTTTGCCAACTGAGGAAAGCGATCGGCAATGGTTCTACTGATGTCATAAACCGGGTCCATATTGTCCGCTTCCCAATCGTTCGCTTCCATATAAGCGAAGTTGAGTTTGACACCTAGGTTTTCATGTTCAGCACCAAAGACCTTCCATGCTCTCGCTGCTCGGATAGCCGTTTCCCTTAGGTTCCGCTCACCAATCTTTCCCATCACATCGATTCCCTGATATTTAAATGGGTCTTTGGTGTTCATGGAAATGACTCCATTGAAGGCATTTGGACCATATAGAGCTGTGTTGGCTCCAACAATGAGTTCAACGCTTTCAATGTCCAGCTCACTGGAACCTGCAAAGTTCCCAACGGAGAAGTTCAATCCCGGTGATTGGTTGTCTACACCGTCAACAATTTGCAGCGAGCGCACGGGCGAGGTGCTGTTGAAGCCTCTGGTATTGATGATCTTAAAGCCCATGCTAGCAGAGGTTAAGTCAACTCCCTTCAAATTCCCAAGCCCATCGTAAAAGCTGGCGGCAGCCGTTTCCTTTATTCCAATGGCATCCATTTTTTCGATGGTGGTCGGAGCTTCTTTCTCCCGTTCGCTAACACGCATTTCTCTAACTTCAAATGCTTTCAACTGC
Organism: Flavobacteriales bacterium UBA1986; assembly: GCA_002336245.1. Classification (GTDB taxonomy): domain Bacteria; phylum Bacteroidota; class Bacteroidia; order Flavobacteriales_G; family Salibacteraceae; genus UBA4419. The sequence continues at coordinate 71,416 of DDDG01000025.1, read as the reverse complement.
GTGCTGCTGGTAGTCAGCTTCACCTTAAGTGGCTTTCCGTCTCCCGAAAATTCTATGGTTTGCGCTTCGTATCCAATGTATTGTATTACCAATTCAAAAGGGGGCTGTTTGGCTGTTTTGAAATTGAAGTTCCCATCCAAATCAGTGGTTGTCCCTTCTGTGGTGCCTTTTAAAAAAACACTTGCTCCTAAAAGAGTTTCACCGGAGCCATCATCGATTACACTTCCCGTGACCGTTGTTTGTGCTTTACCGAACAGTTGAATTCCTAAGAGCAAAAGGACGAGGGCGGAGAATCGCATCAATATTCTTCGATTTTGCATTGTTCAATAATAGGAATCCTTGTGGGATGTTGAGCCATAAAAGTAAAGCTCAACTGATAACAGTCATTCTGTTTTCGCCTTTATTAAGTCACATTTGTTTCAAATAGATGGGAATGATTCGATGGACCTTTTATACTACCGTGATTCTAATAGCTCTGGTTTCGTGTGTGAGCTCGTCAGAGAAAGACACTGAGAAAGAGGGAATTGTGAGTTCCGGTGAGCTTGTAAATGCTCGTCGATCAAGAGCAGAGCTTGCTAACTTGATGAGAGATCTCTATACCGATTTGCAGACCAGTCGAGTACAAGTCAAAGAAGGAGCGAATCCGAAACTCAGCATTCTTGATAAATACGCTTGGATTAAAGAGGCAAATCCTACCGATGCCGAAGATTCCGGACCTGTCTTCGAGGCCTACGCTGATGGTTTTATTCAATCCCTACGGGGCCTTGAAAATACCTCTGATGCGGATGTTGTAAAAAACTACAACCTCTTGGTTAACTCTTGCATTGGCTGCCATCAGCAGTATTGCATCGGGCCTTTGGATATCATTCGGAAGTTGGAGATCAAATAGTCTAGAATCTCATTCCAGTCTTGAAATGGAAGCTGGTCACTTTTACAAATTGATCACTGAGGAGGGCGTTTTTGTTGTTCAATACAAGATCTTGATGATCTACGCCGGCCCCTACATACATGGATAGCGGACGCTTTAAAATGTTTACGCGTAGAAGGTACCGCAAATCCAAATTATAGCCCATTAATCTGCCATTAAAACCATCGCCTTGCAACCAGGCGGGATTCCCGTTTTGTGTTCTACCAAACTCCACAAGCGGAGCCACATAAACCTCTCCTCCAATCCCGAAATTGGATAGAGGTCTGAAGTAGTGAAAGCCCTTCGCCCCTACTCTGGCAGTGAAGAAGTTGCTCAAATAATTTCCATATAAGTTGTTTTCAATCGTATTAAGGCTAATCGATTCTAAATTCAAGTCGGAATCAGCAAAACCAATCCCAGCATACAAACCAAGGTCGGTGTTGTCTTTACTTATCGGTTTGAGTATGAACTTCCCCTCGAAGTGATCTAAACTTCCATTGGATTCAATTTCACGCAGCGACAGTTGATCGATGCTGTTCGAATTGAACCGAATTCCTCTCATCCCAGCTCCCACCCAAAAGATGCTGAAGAGCTTCAACTCAGCTTGAATGTCGTAATTGTGTTGCTTTAGCTTCCCACTAGAAATCTTTGGGTCATTCAAATTACCAAGACTTTCATAGATGTCTGCACTCGCAGCAGTTCCAGCCTTTACATCCAACTGAAAACGCTGAGCGTAAGCTGAGCCTGTCGCGCCAAACAGAAAAGCAAAAAAGAATAGAATGACCTTATTCATATAGAGTGTAATCCATAAACAGTGCCGAAATTCGGTAGTTGAGGCCATTCTTTATGAGCATGAACAAATAATTGTAAACATCCAGCACTCAACAAACTACCGTCTATTCTAGATTTATAAAGCATCTCCAGAATCAATGAGCATAAAAAAAGCTCCTACTTTCGAGGCCGCAAAAAGTTTGATTTTGAGCTTTTTAAACCCGAGGAGAACAAGAACGTAATATTGAATGAAAACCGCTCTAGTACTAAGTTTTGAATGTTAAAGAGTGCTTAACATTTATTAACGCAGATGTATTTAGGCGACATCCTCATTTCGGCATTTTTGCGTTCCCGATTTAACATGATTGATTTATGGAGGATAATACTCAGGAAGTAGAGAATTTAAGTGAGAATAAATCGAAATCAGAGGAGCCCGGCGTTCAAAGCGCAGCCGACATTCGAGCTCTAAACGAAAAAATCCAAAAGGAAAGTGCGTTCATCGACTTGATCAATCGAGAGATGAGCAAGGTAATCATCGGCCAAAAGGATATGGTCGAACGATTGCTGATCGGACTTCTCTCAGATGGGCACATTCTGCTGGAAGGAGTTCCTGGACTGGCAAAGACACTAGCCATCAACAGCCTCGCGAGCACAGTTCAAGGAAAGTTTAGCCGCATTCAATTCACTCCCGACTTACTGCCTGCTGACCTTGTAGGAACCTTGATCTACAATCAGAAGCAGGAAGACTTTCACGTTAAGAAAGGCCCCATTTTCGCCAATTTTGTTTTGGCTGATGAAATCAACCGGGCCCCAGCTAAGGTTCAAAGTGCACTTCTAGAAGCCATGCAAGAACGACAAGTTACTTTGGGCGACGAAACACACATTCTCCCAAAACCTTTCTTGGTATTGGCCACACAGAACCCCGTTGAGCAAGAGGGCACTTACCCATTACCGGAAGCCCAAGTTGACCGATTCATGCTCAAGGTGATTCTCGACTACCCAAAAAAGGAAGAAGAGAAGCTCATCATCCGTCAGAACATCGCCCGAGTAAAAGGCGAGAAACCCCAAGTGGTTCTTCAACCCGAAGATATTGAACGCGCCAAGGAAACAGTGCGAGAGGTTTATATGGATGAAAAAATTGAGCAATACATTGTCGACATCGTATTTGCCTCAAGAAATCCCGAAGAATATGGACTTTCCCGCTTTAAGGATATGATCAGTTTTGGTGGAAGTCCGAGGGCGAGCATCAATTTAGGACTAGCGTCGAAAGCATACGCCTTCATCAACCGAAGAGGTTATGTGATTCCAGAAGATGTTCGTGCAATTTGTCACGATGTAATGCGACACCGCATTGGCCTTACCTATGAAGCGGAAGCCGAAAACATAACTTCAGAAGAAATCATCAGTGAGATCCTCAACACAGTAGAGGTACCATAGATTTTTCTTAGGATGGATAGCACCGATCTTCTAAAACGAGTCCGTAAGATCGAGATAAAATCGCGCGGACTTTCCAATCAAATCTTCTCAGGAGAATACCACTCTGCCTTTAAGGGATCAGGAATGGCCTTTTCTGAAGTGCGCGAATACATGCCTGGAGACGAGATTCGAAAAATTGACTGGAATGTAACAGCTCGTTTCGGCAAGCCGTTCATTAAAGTCTTTGAAGAGGAACGCGAAATGACGGTGATGCTGCTGGTCGACATCAGTGGTTCGGAGGATTTTGGTAGCAAGACCTTCCTGAAGCGTGAAGTTGCCACAGAACTCTCTGCAGTTTTAGCCTTCTCAGCCATACAGAACAACGATAAAATTGGAGTCATTCTCTTCAGCGATCACGTTGAGAAATTCATTCCTCCGAAAAAAGGCAAGAGCCACATCTTAAGAATCATCCGAGAGCTCATCAGTTTTGAACCTAAAAGCGAAAAAACAAAGGTCTCGGAGGCCTTGCGTTTCCTGACAAATGCCATTAAAAAGAAGAGCACTGTTTTTGTCATTTCCGACTTTTTCGACGATGGATTTACAGACGCCTTGAAGATTGCAAACAACAAACACGACGTGGTCGCTTTGGAGCTGTTTGATAAAAGGGAAAAGGACATGAGCAACATCGGCCTTGTCCCCTTTGAAGATGCTGAAACGCATGAAGTCCGATGGGTAGACACCTCTGACCCACAAACGAGAACTGCCTATAAAGCTGCGGCATTGAAGCGCGAGCATGAACTCAAGAGCATCTTCAGGAAATCTGGCGTCGACCATGCCCAAATTGATGTGGAACATACCTATGTGCGTCCACTGATGAACTTGTTTAAACAGAGAGAAAGAAGAAGATGAAATGGCTCCTATCCATAGCACTTGCCTTTTCTACCCTCTTCTTAATCGGGCAAGAGAGCAGCTTTCGAGCTGAGTTGGACACACCTCTCATTCGAATTGGAGAGCAGTTGAATCTAACTTGGGAGTTGCGAAGTCCGGCACAAAATGAAATTGCCTGGCCAAGTTGGAACGATACGCTGAAGGGAATTGAACTTCTTCAAAGCTCAGCCATCGATACTTCCTACGACGAGGAAAACATCGCCATTCGGATTCTTCGTCAAACACATCAAATCACAAGCTTCGACTCCGGCTATTATGCCATCCCTCCAGTGTATGCCGTTGTCAACGACAGCATTCTGGGTAGCAACGCTCTCCTACTCAGTGTTCAAAACGTTCAACTCGACAGTGCTTTGGTAATGCGAGACATCAAAGGCCCGATGGAAGTCGATTACGGTTTTTGGGATTGGTTGAAGATCTATTGGCCATGGGTACTTCTAAGTGTTTTAGGCCTGATTCTCATCGCCATAGTCATCTACTTTATTTCAAAGAAAAAAGATGAGAAAATTGAATTCATTCCTTCAAAACCAAAAATCCCTGCTCACATCACGGCTCTTGAGAAGTTGAAGAATCTCGAAGACAAGAAGTTGTGGCAGTCCGGAGAAATCAAGGAATACCATTCCGAGCTTTCGGAGATTGTTCGTGAATTTATTGAAGCAAGGTTTTCAAACTTAGCCTTGGAGATGACCACTCCTGAGATTCTTAAAGACCTGAAGGGGAAGAACTTAGCGAAAGAACCCTACGATTTAGTCGCCGACCTCCTGCCCCTCACCGACATGGCCAAGTTTGCCAAGTTAAAGCCAATTGGGGACGAGAACGAAACCGCTATGAAACAAGCTGTGGCATTCGTTCAGCATACAAAAGAAAGAAAGGAGGATTTAAATGTTGAATGACATTGAATTCGCGAATCCGGAACTTCTCTGGCTGTTGCTCATCATACCACTCATCAGCTTATGGTATGCCCTGCAGTTCAACTCGAAATTTGCGACCATAAAATCTTCTAGTTTGAAGTCTTTTGGAAGCTCTGGAAAAGGCCTAAAATACTGGATAAAGCATGGATTGTTCGCATTAAAGATGATTGCAATTGCACTCATCTTGGTAGCCTTTTCGCGTCCGCAGTCGAGCAGCTCATGGCAAGACATCACTACTGAGGGAATTGACATCATCATCGCCGTAGACATTTCAGGAAGTATGTTGGCCGAGGACTTTTCGCCCAATCGTCTTCAGGCAGCAAAGGAGGTAGCTATGAACTTCATTGAAGGCCGTCCGAACGACCGAATGGGACTGGTGGTATATTCTGGAGAAAGCTTCACTCAGTGCCCACTTACAACAGACCATGACGTTCTTAAGAATCTGTTTCTCGAAATTAAAAACGGTATGATAGAAGACGGCACCGCGATTGGCTTGGGATTGGCCAATGCCGTAAATCGCCTAAAGGACAGTGAAGCGAAGAGTAAGGTTGTTATTCTACTTACCGACGGAATCAACAACAGAGGAAGCATTCCGCCACTCACCGCAGCCGAGATTGCCAAAGCCTTTGATGTGCGTGTTTACACCATTGGAATGGGCTCTTACGGGAGTGCCCCGATGCCTTTCCGCAGTCCGTTTGGGGGAATCACGTATCAAAATGTAGAAGTGAAAATCGACGAAGAGAGTTTGCAGGAAATCGCTTCGCTTACAGATGGAAAGTACTTCAGAGCCACCGACAATCAAAAATTGGAAGACATCTATGCTGAGATTGATCAAATGGAAAAAAGCAAGATTGAGGTCACTGAATACAGAAAGAAAAAAGAAGAGTATTACCCATGGCTTCTCATCGGTCTTCTCTTCTTAGTCCTTGAATTCATTCTTCAAAAGACTTACTTAAGATCCGTTGTAGCATGATTCGGTTTGAGCACTTTGAATCCATACTGTTTTTACTGGCCATTCCTTTGACCTTATTGGTCTTCTGGTGGTATCAAGTATGGAAGAAGAAAGCGCTAGAATCCTTTGCAAACCAACGCTTCAGTTCAATTCTTATTCAAGACTACTCTCGGTGGAAGCAGCCCATCAAATACCTGCTCTTCGCCACCTCCATTTTCTTCTTGACTTTGGGCTTGAGCAATCCCCAGATGGGAACCAAACTCGAAGAAGTGAAGCGGAAGGGTGTCGATTTGATGATTGCCATCGACTTGTCCAATTCCATGCTGGCAGAAGACATTAAGCCCAACCGATTGCAAAACTCGAAGCGAGCCATCTCTCGGCTTCTTGAGCGCTTGCGCAACGACCGCATCGGCTTGGTTGTGTTTGGTGGTGAGGCATACACTCAATTGCCCTTGACTACAGATTACGGAGCCGCTAAGATGTTTTTGAGAACCATCGACACCGACATCATTCCAGTCCAAGGAACTGACATTGGCAAAGCCATTCGACTGGCGAAAAAATCCTTCGACCCTGAAAGCCCCACATCGAAGTCCATCATTGTGATTACTGATGGCGAGAATCACGAAGAGGAAGCCATAGAAGCAGCAACTGAAGCCAGCGCTGAAAGCATTGTGGTCCATACCATTGGCATGGGAACGACCAAAGGTGCGCCTATTCCCTTGTACCGAGGAGGTAGAAATGTCGGTTATCGAAAGGACAATGAAGGAAACAGCGTGGTATCGAGCTTGAATGAAAACACGTTGATTCAAATTGCGCAAGCCGGTGGTGGGCAATTCGTTCGAGCTACAAATTCCGGAAGTGGTTTGGACTTAATCTTCGATGAGATTGAGCGCATGGAGCAAGCGGAGTTTGGCACAAAGGTGTACAGCGATTATGAGGATCGTTTTCAATATTTCATTGGCATAGGATTGTTTTTTCTGCTTTTAGAAATCTTAGTATTTGAGCGAAAAAATAGATTCATTGCAGGACTAAATTTGTTTGGTAAAAATGAGCAGTAAAATCATTCTTCTTTTGTTGATTATTCCTTTGAGTCTCACAGCTCAAGAGGAAAAGCGCGATTTGTCGATTGGCAACGACCGATATGAGAACGGCGATTTTACCAGTGCCCAAAACCACTACAAGTCGTCGTTGGATAAAGATCCTTCTATGCTCGAGGCGAACTTCAACCTCGGGAACGCACTATTCCGCCAGGAAGATTACGCTGGAGCCACCAAACAATTTGAGCAAGCAGCCAAGCTTTCCAAAACAGAAGCAGAACGCGCTCAAGCATACCACAATCTGGGGAACTCTTTTCTAAAGAGTGCCGAGCAGCAAGCTAAAGTTGGTCAGATGCAAGAGCTCAATCCGCTTCTCGAAAAAAGCATTGAGTCTTATAAGAATGCCCTTCGAAACAATCCTTCCGATGATGAGAGTCGTTACAACCTAGCCCTGGCGCAAAAACTTCTAAAACAACAGGAGCAACAAGAACAAAATCAAGAGCAGCAAAAGGATAAGAATAAGGACCAAGAAAAAAAGGACGACAAGGAAGAGAATAAAGACCAAGAAAACGAGGAGAAGGAAGACCAGAAAAACAAGGATGAGAATCAAGAAAAGAATCAGGAAAATAAAGATCAAAACCAAGAGGATCAATCCGAACAACCAATGCCTGAACCCAAAGATGAGATCTCAAAAGAAGACGCTCAACGCTTGCTCGATGCCATGAAAAATGAAGAAGAGCAAACCCAAGATAAATTGAAAAAGAACAAATTTCAAAAGGTTGATGTTATAATTGAAAAGGATTGGTGAAATACGCTCATTATAAGTGAATTATAGATTTTACATATTTACTTTATTGCTGTTTTTTGGCGGCGCAATCAACTTTAGCGTTGAGGCGCAAGGAACAAAGTTTACTGCCAGTGTAAGTAAGAACACCGTTACCGTGGATGAGCAATTCAAACTCACCTTCAAAATCAACGCTCAAGCTTCAAACTTCCAAGCTCCCGACCTTTCAGATTTTAGACTTTACTCGGGACCGAACCAATCTTCAAGTATGCAATGGGTGAATGGAGTGATGTCGAGCAGCATCTCCTTTTCATATGTTCTAAGTCCCCGAAAGGTGGGCACTCTTACCATTGGTGAAGCGCAGGTGAATACAGGAGGCAAAGCATTCAACTCGAACCCAATAACGGTAAATGCAGTTGCGGCCAACTCCCAAAGCAAAACCCAAGCAACTCAACCACAAGGAACCAAACAGAACAATTCCAATTCTGGCATACAGGAACAAATCAAAGACAATGTGTTCCTGAGGGTGGTAACGAACAAGGCCTCCCCATATATTGGTGAACAGATTGTGGCCACCTACAAGCTTTTTTACCGTGTTGACGTGATCGATCTTCAAGCCGATAAACTGCCCGACTTCAAAGGCTTTGCTTCAGAAGAAATTGAAATAAAGAACAATCAATTGCCGGAAGAAAACGTGAATGGCAACATATACCGCGTCGCCGTTGTAAAGCAGATTGTTCTGTTTCCTCAGCGATCGGGAAAGCTTCAGATTGATGCACTAAAGCTTAAAACAGTGCTGCGTGTTCGCACCCAGAGCCGAAGACGAAGTGTTTTTGATCAATTTTTTGGCGGTTTTCAAGACCTTCAATACGACATCGAAAGCAAGCCAATCAGTATAAATGTAAAACCGCTTCCCGAAAATGGTAAGCCTAAAAACTTCTCAGGAGCTGTAGGAAGTTATTCATACAGCACTAATCTAGACAAAGACTCGGTAGGGGAAAATGAGGCCATTAATCTAAAGGTTGTTGCCAGAGGAACCGGCAACATCGCATTGCTTCCTGAACCCAACTTTAAATTCCCAGTAGATTTTGAAGTGTACGACCCAAAGGTCAATACGAACAAAACCGTCTCTGCAAGTGGAATGCAAGGCAAGAAGAGTTTTGAATACCTTCTCATCCCTCGTCATTCTGGAAGATTTGAGCTCATTAGTGAAGACTTCTCATTCTTCAATCCAAAGCAAGGCAAGTACGTTGTGGTTCCGGGAAAGAAAATGAGCATTCAAGTTGGCGAGGCAGGAAATTCAGAAGGCCCTTCTGCTGTGAATTTCTCGACCAGGAAAGAAGCAGTGAAGTTCGTTGGAAAAGACATTCGATACATCAACACTGGAGATGCAAACTTGGTGGAGAAAGACGATACGCTCTTTGGCTCAAAAGCCTTCTACCTCGCTTTAGGAAGTCCGTTTTTACTCCTGTTCATCGTGTTGTTCATGCAAGGACGTATGAACGAAAGAAACAGCAATCAAGGCTTGCTTAAAAGAAGGCGCGCTGGAGGAATTGCAAAAAAACACCTCCAGAAAGCAAGTCAGCTACAAAAAGAATCGAAGCAAGTGGAATTCTACCAAGAGCTCTCCTCTGCCCTCTTCGGCTACACCTCCGACAAACTTGGCATACAACGTTCTGATTTAAGCCAACAGAGTGTAACAGAAGCACTGCGGACATCTGGCGCATCAGAGCCAGATATTATCGAATGGCGAGAACTCATCGAGGCTTGTGAGATGGCTCGTTTTGCGCCAAGCTCCGACCAGGACGCCGAGCGTTTACTTCAGCGAGCGATGAAAAATTTAGAAAACCTTGAAAGCTCCATCGCATGAAACAAATTCTAGGCTTTCTCTTGCTCACACTACCCTGCTTCTGCTTTGCTGAAGCTGAGCAGCATTATAGCGATCTTTTCGAGGCTGGAAATGTTCATTACAAAAATGGCAACTACGACAGCGCCACTTCCATTTACCAACAAATCCAAGGAGCCGGCTACGAATCCGCACCACTCCTCTTCAACCTAGGAAACAGCTACTTCAAACAAGGAGCTTTCCCTGAAGCCATTCTGAACTATGAGCGCGCACTGAAAAGAGATCCGTCGAACCCCGACATCCAGTTCAACCTCAGTATGGCCAACAACCAAATCGTCGATAAAATCGAGCCTCTCCCTGGCTTTTTCATGAGCAACTGGTGGAAAGCCATCCATCGCTCCTTTGATCTTGATTATTGGGCACTTCTGTGCATTGCCTTTAGTGCTATGGTGGCTCTTTCCATTTTCCTTTTCAAGACCTCACAAGAGCCAAGTTCAAAGCAGTCGTATTTTTTTGGAGGTATACTTGGAATCTTCCTTTTTGTTTTCTGCGTCATAGCAGCTAACAGTCAATACACTGAGCGTTACAGAAATGAACATGCAATCGTTTTTGACTCTTCTGTTACTCTTCGAAGTGAACCGGCAGAAAACTCGAGTGAGCTCTTCGTGCTGCATGATGGCACTAAAGTTCAAGTTTTAAGAACAGAGGCTTCTTGGTTTTACGTTGCCATAGCAGATGGAAATAAAGGATGGATTCTAGGCAGTTCACTTGTAAAAATCTGATTCCAAACACATTCCACAGAAAGGGGTTCTACCCCATAATCCAGCTTGCAAATCCTTATATTTGCAATAAACAATGAAGGTATGGCCGTTGATCAATTGAGCATCCGCATTAGGAAGGTAAAAAATTCAAGACTCAGTCAAGTTGACTGGGACAACCTTCAATTTGGGAGGCTCTTTTCGGACCATATGTTCATGGCCGACTACATAGACGGCGCTTGGACAAACCTTCAGGTCTTGCCTTACGGCGACATTCCCTTAAGCCCAGCAACTTCTTCCATACATTACGGTCAAAGCATTTTCGAAGGCATGAAAGCCTATCAAAATGATGAAGGTGAAATCTACCTCTTTCGCCCAGAGATGAATCACAAGCGATTCAACAAATCTGCTGAACGCATGTGCATGGCTCAGATTCCTGAAGAAGTTTTCATGAGCGGGGTTAAGAAATTGATTGAGTTAGATAAGGACTGGATTCCAAAAGACGATGACAGTTCAATGTACATTCGGCCATTCATGTTTGCCACGGATAATTTCATAGGGGTAAAACCTTCTGAAACCTATCGGTTCATGATCATCACCTCTCCATCAGGCGCCTATTACAATAAGCCTTTGAATGTGAAGGTTGAGACAGAATATGTGCGCGCAGCTGTTGGCGGCACAGGTGCAGCAAAAGCTGCTGGAAACTATGCCGGCTCCCTATACCCGGCCAAGCTTGCCCGCGAACAAGGTTACGATCAATTGATTTGGACGGATGCCAAGCACCACCGTCATATTGAAGAGGCAGGAACGATGAACATCATGTTCGTCATCGACGGCAAACTCATCACCCCTTCTCTTAGTGGATCGATTCTTCCAGGCGTAACGCGCGACAGTGTTCTGAAGCTTACCAAAGACTGGGACATTGACGTAGAAGAGCGACCTGTAGAAGTTGCGGAGGTGATTCGAGCCATTGAATTGGGCACCCTCTCTGAGGCTTTTGGCGTAGGAACAGCAGCTACGATCGCTCAAATCAAATCTATCTCTTGTCACGACATCGATTACACACTGAGTGATCCTGCAGGAAGAGAGGTGAGCAATCGCTTACAAAACCATTTAAACCAACTCAAACGAGCTAAGATTGAGGACAAATTCAAGTGGCTTTATAAGGTTGTTTAGTCCTTCTTCTTCCAAACCCCAAAATCTTCCTTGAAAGGAGCTTCAAAGGTGCGCTTGCTTCTGAGGGCCTCTGTTTCCTCTAAGCCAGAGATCATTCGACCAGCCAAACGTTGGTAAATTTCCGTCCCTTCAGTTTTCCATTTTATCATTTCGTCGGACACTTGTTTCTTAATCACCGCCGGATTCCCCACCACCAAACTTCGCTTGGGTATTACCATTCCAGCAGGAACCATCGACAAGGCTCCAATAATGCATTCTTCACCGACCTCAACCTCATCCATGAGTACGGAATTCATTCCAACAAGAGAGTTTGCACCTATGTGAGCTCCGTGTACAATTGCACCATGGCCAATGTGCGCATTCTCTTCAAGAATGACCTGAACTCCAGGAAACATATGAATGGTGCAAGATTCCTGAACGTTGCATCCGTCCTTTATCACGATTTCTCCAAAGTCTGCTCGAATCGTGGCGAAGGGTCCGATGTAAACATTCTTACCAATACTTACCCTTCCAAGCACACACGCTTGCGGATGAACAAATGAGCTGGGGTGCACTGTGGGGCGAATGCCTTCGAAGGAATATATCATAGTTTGAATTTGAACAAGTTTAATGAATGAAACATCAGCTTGTAGGACAGCATGAATAAATTATTTTTGACAGAATCTATCTTCCAAGAACATGAAAAATCTTCTTCTAGTCCCATTCATCTGCATTCTCTTCTTCTCCTGCGGTCCATCGAACGAATCTGCATCCAAAGAAGCTGAATCTACTACCACTAAAGAAGCAGAGGAGCTCAAACCCCGTGGGAAAAAGAGAAAAGGAGGTTCGAATAAGGATTCAAAGAAGAAAGCTGCCAAGAAAAAGGGCCGAAAAGGAAAGAAGGGCAAAGGAGCTGCGGGTGACACACCCAATACGCCGCTAGCTTATACCCAATGGGGAGATGCTTTCACCGACGAGGAAGTGAACGATTTCATCCTCCAAAACGAGGAAAATGAATGTTTTGAAGACATCCTTGGCACGATCGATTTAAAGGCCGCCACACAAATTACCGACTGCGATTGGAGATACACGCTCAAAACTTGCAAACTGCCTCAAGCTTATGCTATGAAGGATTATGAGGATGTGATCTACACCGATCAAAGTACGGCAGATGGAAATCATCAATACGAATTTTGGGCAATTTTTGAAGGCAAGTATAATCTTGAGAGCGTTGAAATCAAGAAATTCAGAAATACCTGCATTAAAAATTCCGGAGCTTATGATCTTGTGCTCAGCGCAGAAGAGGATGAAACCTCCGCACACAACGCATTGATTATTGGAATGGCAATGAAAGTGTCGGATGTCCCAAATGAAGGAAAGGGAATTGTCTTTCGCTTTGAAAATGAGAAAAAGAAAAGCAGGAAACTTTTTGTAGGTACAATTGTGAAGTCCCAATAGGATGCGTTATCTAGTCATTTGCCTTTTTACACTTGCACAGCTAAACACGCAATCCCAAATTCTCGATAGCAGCTTCAATCAAATCGGAGTAAACAACCTGTTAGCCCGAAAACTGGCAAATAAGGTTATTGCTGGACCTTCTGATGAAAATAAGGCACAAGCCTATCGATACAGAGGAATGGCAAGTAGGTCTCTAGGCGACCAGGACGACGCCTTAGAGTCTTTTCAAAATGCCTTGGATGCTGGGAAAAAGCTTTCAGATACGCTTGAGATCATCAAAACCTTATCCGTTTTGGGAGAGATGCAAGTTGCGTTAAACGCTCCAGAGGATGCCATTTCGAATATTGATCAAGCACTTGAACTGGCTGAAAAAATTGGCAACGAGCACCTCAGCATCATGGCCTTAAATTCCAAAGGCACAATATTGGCTATGCTCGGAAGTTCGCGTCTAGCCTCGGAATTAATTGAAGAAGCCGTCCATCGAGCCGAAATAGAAGGCAAGTCTGAAGAACTTTTAAAAGTGGCTCTTCTCAACTTAACAGCCCTTAAAGAGCAAAATGAAGATTACATAGGGGCACGCCGAGTCTACAGAAAAACCATTCGTCAACTCGAAAACTCGAATGAACCTGGTCTTCTACTCGCAGCCTACAACAACCTAGGCGGGAATTACATGGACCAGAGCATGCTCGAAAGTGCAGCGTTTTGGTTTGAAAAGGCCTATTCAAAGGCAATTGAGGCTGGGATGATTTCTTCGCTTGAAGAGGTTATTAAAATCGAATGCAATTGGCAGAGCTCGCTGGAGCCCCCTCCGAAGCACTCCTCTACAGCAAGGAAATCATTCTTCTAAAAGACACCATGCAAGACGTTGAAACGATGAGTCGCATTGGTCGTTTGCAGGAAGATTACAAGAGAAAAGTCGAAGATGAGGAGGCTGCTGCCTTGGCTCTTCTGGAGAAAAGTAAAAGAGAACGCGAAGACCTTCTTCAATATTCTGGAATCTTAGTGTTTTTACTCTTCCTTTTCATCTTTGTGTTTTACAGCGGCCGACTTTCATTCCCTTCTTATATAACCGCAGGAATCATTTTTTTGGCCTTTGTGCTGCTCTTTGAGTTTGCCTTGGTGCTGCTGGATCCGAAAATTGAGGAACTCACAGGAGGCCAGCCCATACTAAAGCTCATCGCAAACGCTGGAATTGCCTTACTCATCATTCCTTTGCACGGCTTCTTCGAACGCAAACTGCGCGCCCGGACTAAGAATCGAAAATCGAAATTGAATTAAAAGAGGGACTCGATGGCCAATCGGTAGGAATCCAAACCAAAGCCAGCAATTACACCTCTACAACTTTTCGCCATCAAAGAGATGTGACGGAACGACTCCCGTGCATATACATTTGAAATGTGCACTTCTATGACCTCTACATCAATGGCCGCGACGCAGTCAGCAATGGCTACAGAAGTGTGTGTATAGCCGCCTGCATTAAAAACAACGCAGCTGTAATTTCCATCTGCAACTTGAAGACGATCAATCAGCTCACCTTCTACGTTTGACTGGTAATAATCGAATTGAATCTTGGGATATGAAGACCGCAAACCCGCGAGATATGCCTCAAAGCCTTCTTCACCATAAACTTCTGGCTCACGCTTTCCAAGCAAGTTTAAATTCGGCCCGTTGAGAATGAGGATTTTCATTGAGTCGAAAGTATTCAATTATCTTTCTACACGAAAGTATAAGCCCGTTTTAAGATGAAGATTTACCCGATTCACACAGGAAATTTCAAACTAGATGGAGGAGCAATGTTCGGTGTGGTTCCAAAGTCCATATGGTCGAGAGTAAACCCTGCAGATGAGAAAAACATGTGTACTTGGGCCATGCGTTGTATGCTGGTTGAAACTGACGGAAGACTCATACTCATTGATACTGGCATTGGGAACAAACAATCGGAGCGTTTCTTCTCTTACTATTTCCTACACGGGAATCACTCCTTAGATGCCTCCCTAAATGAACTGGGCTTTCATCGAGACGACATCACCGACGTATTCTTAACCCACTTACATTTTGATCATTGCGGAGGAGCAATTCAATGGAACTCTTCTAAGGATGGCTATGAACCAGCATTTCCAAATGCCAAATTCTGGTCGAACTCAGACCATTGGAAATGGGCTACAGAACCCAACCCTAGGGAGAAAGCCTCTTTCTTAAGCGAGAACATTCTCCCCATTCAGGAAAGCGGACAACTTGAACTGATCAACTTGAACAAATCTGGACTCACTGAATGGCTTCCAGGTTTCAGTGTGCTGCGGGTTGACGGTCATACAGATGCTCAGATGCTGCCGGTGATCAACTACCAGGGCAAAACCATGGTATTCTGCGCAGACCTTCTCCCCTCTGCTGGTCACATTCCATTGCCTTGGGTGATGGCGTACGACACGCGCCCTCTCACAAGTATGAAGGAAAAAGATCAGTTTCTGCAAGATGCCATTAACAAGGATTATTTGCTCTTCTTCGAACACGATGCATACAATGAATTGGGCAGCTTAGTTCAGACTGAGAAAGGAGTTCGCATCTCTGAAACCTTTGCCTTTAGGGAAATCTTTAGCTAATCCTTCCCGAAATATATTTTTCTCAAATCCTCCGTAGGGGTATTTGTGATGTTGCTTGTCATACTGACATAAAACCAACAAAAGCAACAAATCATGAATACCAAAATCACCAGTATAGCTCTCATCTCTTTAGGACTTCTTTACAGCTCTTGCACTCGAAACGCTCTTTGCGTTAAAGGAAAAGGAGATCGAATTACAGAAATCCGAACTACCGATACTTTCAGTGAAATCACTTTGGAAGGATCAGCAGACATCTTGCTGATTCAAGATCCAGACATCAACGAAGCGCAAATAGAAATTAAAGGTCAGGAAAACATCATTGAAGAATTGAGAACTGATGTTCAAGGCGACGAACTGATCATCGATTTCAAACATTGCGTCAACTACCAACGAGCTCTAGACATTACCATCCGTACCAACGACCTAAATCGCATTGACATTAAGGGTTCTGGAGACATTCGAACACTTGGAGAGTTTCAGGGCACCAATTTGTCAGCAAACATCGACGGTTCCGGAGACATGGATATGCAGATCAAATACCAGAACATTAAAGTCGGCATCGACGGCTCGGGCGACATTGATTTGGATGGAAGTTCCGATCGTTTGGAAGCTCACATTAAAGGTTCTGGCGACTTGAAGGCTTACAGCCTTGAAACAAAAGATGCCGACATACGCATCAATGGTTCAGGAAACGCGCAAGTCAATGTCTCCAAAAGCCTGAAGGTTCGCATCAACGGAAGTGGAAACCTAAGGTATATGGGCAGCCCAACAATGGATGTGGACATCAACGGAAGTGGCGACGTACGACGTAAATAATCATCAACCAGAAAATTACAGACCATGAAAAATTCAATTGCAATTGGTTTGATCCTAGGGTTTGGGCTATCCGTAGCTCAAGCCCAACAGGATTCGACAGAAGTCACTACTAAGGATGACTTTAAAACAAGCTTATTCAAAAAAGCCCCAGACTCATCTAAGCTGAAACCTATTCCATTTCAAGTCACTTTCTTCACCCCTCTTGGAACAAACGGTTGGGATTATGAGCAATTCGAAACCAATCTTTCAGTCAACATCATCGCAGGACACAATGGCGCTGTGAACGGACTCGAATTCGGAGGTTTCTGGAATTCCGACAGACATTACATGCACGGCCTGCAACTGGCCGGTTTTGGAAACAGTGTTTTCGGAGATGTAAATGGAATTCAAGGAGCCGGATTCATCAACGTGGACATGAAAAGTTTTCACGGAGTTCAAGGTGCTGGTTTTCTCAATCACGTGCATAAGAATTTCCACGGCATTCAACTTGCTGGTTTTTCAAACAGCGTACTGGGCACTGGGCTCATTTGAAGGAGTTCAAGGTGCTGGATTCGTGAATACGGTGAAAGACAGCATGCACGGTGTGCAAGGTGCCGGATTCATCAATGTTGCCGTCAATGATGTGGAAGGCGGACAAGGAGCAGGTTTCGCAAATGTGAGTCGGGGCTCAATGGATGAAATTCAAGGAGCTGGGTTTCTCAATGTGACATTGAAAGATGCACACGGAGTTCAGGGCGCCGGATTCCTCAACCTTACAGGTGGTAATATGGAAGGCGGTCAAGGCGCTGGCTTTTTAAACGTAACCAAAGGAGATTTCAACGGAGGACAGATTGCTGGATTCTTGAATACCACAGGAGGAACACACTCTGGCTTTCAAGCAGCGGGCTTCCTAAATGTCGCCAAGACCTTAAAAGGAGTTCAAATCGGTATTATAAACGTGGCCGACAGCATTGAGGACGGAGCCCAATTCGGACTCTTGAGTTTCTCTAGAAACGATTACAAACGTCTTGACCTCATTGGGTCTGAAACCTTCTATGGACAGATGAATATCAAGCTAGGCATGAAGCACTTTTACAACATTTTCTCCGCAGGTACACGATTGGAGAACAGCGACTTCATTTGGGCCTTGGGATATGGTTTAGGAACTTCCTTTGATCTCAGTGAGAAAGTCGACCTCAGCCTCGAAGGCATTACCTACCATGTGAATGAGGGTGCATTCTGGACAAGTCAATGGAACAATCTGAACAAGATCAACGCTGGGCTCAGTTACAAGCTGAATAAGAACTTAGCTGTTTACGGTGGTGGCAGCTTAAACATCCACCTCAGTAAGATGTACGATTCCGACAGTCAAACATTTACTTCCACTGCAGCCCCCTACTCCAAATACACCGAAGTAGTAGGAAATACTCAAGTACAAATTTATCCGGGCTTCAATTTTGGAATAAGCATTATATAAACTCACCAACTGTGATTTACAACAGCCTCAGCGGATTTTCGTTGGGGCTGTTTTCTTTGTAGTTGCGCAAAGTCATAAATGAATTCTTCAAAAAGCTTAATTTTCGAGTCTAAAGTCAATCCCATGAGCCCAAAGATTTACACAGTACTCGTCTGGTTTTTCACCTTCATACTCTCTGTTGCCTTTCTAACGTCCGGCATGGAGAAACTTGTCGGCAACAGTTTTGACCTCGACGACTTTCAGAGTTTAGGTTACAACTGGGATGAACTTTAGGCATTGGTGCTATTGAACTCCTGACCGCTCTAGGTTTATGGGTCAAAGAATATCGCATATGGGCTGCAACGATTCAGGCAATATTGATGGTTGGAGCCATCGGATTGCACATGATCGCCGGAGACCTAGAAGTCATTGGCGGCCCATTAGTACTGGGGGCAATTGATGCTGCTGTCGTGTATTTACTCAGCATGCACAGCAGCACAGAAGACGAAAAAGTGGCTTAGCTCAAGCCGCTGATTACTCCATTCTCGTCAATGTCCATATGCTCCGATGCAGGAACGGCAGGTAAACCTGGCATTCGCATCATCTGACCCGTAATTGGTATTACGAATCCGGCACCAGCAGCCATTTCAAATTCTCTTACTGTAATGCGGAATCCACGTGGTCTCCCTCTCAAGTCCTCTTGATCTGAAAAAGACTTCTGAGTTTTCGCCATGCATATTGGGAGTTTATCCAATCCAAGGGTCGTTATTCTCTTTAAATCAAGCAGTGCTTTACGCTCATAATCGACGCCATCGGCACCATATACCTTTTTAGCAATGGTCTCTACCTTCTCCTCTATTGAAGAGTTCCAATCGTACAAAGGTTTAAAGTCGTTTCCAGCCTCGTCGATGTTCTCAACTACAGCCCGAGCAAGATCGCTGGTACCGATACCACCTTCTGCCCAACCTTTACTCACAACTGCTTTTACGCCCATCTTGGCGCAGGCTTCCTGAACGAACTTAATTTCGTCCTCACCATCGCCCGTGCGATGATTGATGGCAACCACAGGAGTAATTCCGAATTGTTTCGCGTTTTCAATGTGCTTTTCAAGGTTTTCAAAACCCGCCTTTACTCTATCCAAGCTCACATCTCCGTATTGCTCCTGCTCTGCTCCACCGTGATGACGAAGCGCGCGAATGGTTGCAACAAGAACAATTGTATTTGGTTTCAATCCGCCATAACCACATTTGATGTTTAGGAACTTCTCTGCTCCTAAATCCGAACCAAAGCCCGCTTCCGTAACAACATAATCGCTGAGACTAAGTCCCATTTTAGTTGCTATGATGGTGTTTGTCCCTTGCGCAATGTTGGCAAATGGACCACCATGAATGATGGCAGGATTTCCTTCAAGAGTTTGAACTAGGTTTGGCTTGATGGCATCTTTCAATAAAATACACATGGCCGCTTCAGCTTTTAAGTCGCGGGCATAGATTGGCTGGCGGTCCGTTGTAAAGCCCACGAAGATGTTTCCAAGTCTGCGCTTTAAGTCTGCCATATCGTTCGACATGCATAGAATCGCCATCACTTCAGATGCTGGAGTAATGTTAAATCCATCCTGACGTGGGATGCCATTGGCGGTTCCACCAAGTCCGATTGTGATGTCGCGAAGAGAACGGTCGTTCATATCCATCACTCGTTTCCAATAAATTAAGCGAGGATCCAATCCTAAACTTCTCGTCCGACTTTGAAGATTGTTGTCGATGAGCGCACTCAACAAGTTGTTGGCCTTCTCGATGGCCGAGAAGTCCCCAGTAAAATGAAGATTGATGTCTTCCATTGGCAGAACTTGAGAGTAGCCACCACCAGCGGCGCCACCTTTAATTCCGAACACTGGGCCAAGAGAAGGCTCTCTAAGAACCACAGTAGCCTGCTTTCCGATCTTGTTCAAGCCTTCAGTAAGGCCAATTGAAACTGTAGTTTTCCCCTCACCTGCGGGTGTTGGGGTAAGTGCTGTTACTAGAATCAGTCGGTTCGATTGAAGTTTCGATTCATCGATCAAATTCAAAGGCAATTTGGCTTTGTACTTTCCGTACAGTTCCAAATCATCTTCATCAATATTAAGTTTTGAGGCGATCTCACGTATGTGAGTCATTGTAGCTGCTTGAGCTATATCGAGATCAGATTTTACAGACATGTAAAAGGCTTTGGTTCCAAACAAATATAATCGAATGGACGTGCTGTCCTAACAGTCTGAAAAAGAGGAGCTATTCTACTACTGAGAAGCAGGGGATCTATAATTCACAACCTCTCCGTATGCACTCACATTCGTTGTAGCACTTGAGGTTACACCTTTGACCTGATAAATCAGGACCAATGCACCCGCATCGAAGTCGCTCAATGCTGCTTCTGCCTTACCTCCTGGAGTGCCAATCGTGAAGCTTACTCCATTTACAGCCGTAACTTTGGCATAGGAATTAATGAGGCCTCCGATCGTTTGGGCATTTGCCAAAAAAGCCGATGAAAACAGAATGAAAAATAGAGCTCGCAACATATTGCGCGAAAGTAAATCGGGAATTTGAATTGTGACAAGGAGTTTTACGAAAGACCTATAAAAAAGGCTGAATAATCATCAATTGTCAATCGATGAGAACTTCCTTAATGTTTGCCTTTATTTTATGGGAAAGATCATCGGTAGGAAGGTCGTTTTCATCTTCACCGAATGGGTCTTCAATTTCTTCAGCGATGAGCTCTGTACTCGTAAGGATGTAAAACATCAAACAAACTACAGCACCCGTCCACCAATGGAATATGTCTTCGATAAAAATAGGCAACGTTGTTATAAAGATGAAGATGAATTTCTTCAAGAACATATTATAGGAATAAGGAATGGGCGAGTTTTTAATTCGTTCACATCCACCCAATAAATCCAGCAGTTCGCGCACTTGATTGTCAAGAATGATGAGCGTTTCACCGTCAATTTTCCCTTCCCGGTGAAGTTCATTGAGGCGAAGAAAAATGCGCTTTACTATGTAGTTGGGTCGATGCCCTGAAGCCTTCAACTCCTTCATGAAGGTTTCGTCGATTTCTTCCATCTCCTCCATCTTCACACCTTCTCGCAGATGCTCTTTCATGGCAAAAACAAAGTTTGAATAGAGCTGAAAGAACAACTTCAGGTCCTCTTTTTCTTCAGGAATGGCGGCATTTATCTTGTTGGCAAAGTTTCGGCAGGTGTTGACCAATCCACCCCAAAGTTTTCTTCCTTCCCACCATCGATCGTAAGCTCCGTTGGTTCTGAACACTAGAAACAAACCGAGGACAATACCAAGAATCGAGTGAATCGCCATATTGTGGCTAATCTCGATGTGAAAGAGCTCGAAGAACCAACTGAGCGCAACTGAATACACTGCAATGATGGTCATCGCAGGCAGCAACTGCCTCATTATATTCCTGTTGTACGAATGGAACAACAGGATAAACCAACTGTGTGGATTGTTACTATTCACTCTCGTTTTGTACTAGTTTCATCTCCTTTATCAGGTGATCTGCACCAGCAAACTTATCAATGATAAAAAGAACGTAGTTCAAATCCACCATTATGTTGCGGCATTTCTCCGGGTCGAACATGATGTCAGACATAGTTCCCTCCCAAACACGGTCGAAGTTCAATCCAATTAGATTGCCATTGGCATCCAAAGCTGGACTACCTGAGTTTCCACCTGTGGTATGATTTGAAGCGATGAAACACACCCTCATTTCACCATCATGTCCGTAAATGCCGTAATCCTTCTTCGCGTATAATTTCCGTAATTTCTCAGGAACGTCAAACTCATAATTGTCTGGAACATACTTAGCCATTATACCCTCCAAGGTGGTGTAATAGCCATAGTCCACAGCATCACTTGCTGCATAGCCTTCTACCTGGCCATAGGAAATCCTCAAAGTGCTGTTCGCATCGGGAAAGTAAATTCTGTCGTCTGGCAGCACTTCCATAAGAGCAGCCATATAAATGGTGTACAGGCTGTCGAGGCGATTGTTGAGAACACTGTGTATTGGCTTTACCTTCTCGAAATAGTTCTGAACGATGGAATTTCCAAGTTTTAATGCGGGGTCGTTCTTCAATTTTTTAACCTTAGGCTTGGCCAACCATGCTTCTATTTTGGCTTGATCAGCAAACAAACTCTTCGCAAAAAGTTTATCCGCATAGGCTTTCAAATCACCGTCGTAGTCTTTATCAATTTCTTCTTTTATCTCAGGAACCAAAAGTGGGTCGAGCATATCGAAATACTTTTTCAGCATTTCCGAAGCCAACTGACGATCGATGTCGACGTCATAATTCTTGAAGTAACCTACGGCTCGCTTTTTTTGCTTGGCTATTTCTTCGTCGATGAGTTCTTGTTGAACGCTGTCGGCTTCGAGCAGCTTTATAAGCTTATTGAAGCCATCGGCGTAGCGCATCAATTCGGGACCGTAGTAGAAAATTTCAATGAAATAATCGCGCGAGAACTGATACGGCTCTATCTCTTCGTATGTTTTATTGAAGTTGTTCATCAACTCACCATATTGAACATACTTCTCCTTCCCGGCAATGGCCTCTTCAAATCGCCTCTCAAGGTCACGCTTTTTCTCGATGGCATCCAACTTATTTAGGCCCTTCAATTCGCCTCGCCACTTTTTCCACGCATTGCTAATGCTGCTTTGCTTGGCAGCGTACTTGATGTTTGTCGCCTCGTCGGCTGCCATCGCCTTATTGATAATACCTAAGCTGATGTCTCTCATCGCAATGCGAGCAGGATCCTGCTTTTTCATCAAATATTCAACTGCATGAGAGGTCAAATACTCCTCGGTACGGCCCGGGAATCCATACACCAAAGTGAAATCTCCTTTCTTTTCAGGAGAGATATTAATAGGTAAAAAGTGTTTCGGTTTATAAGGAACATTGTCCTCTGAATAGGCCGCTGGCTTGTTCTCAGGACTGGCATAAATTCTAAAAATTGAAAAGTCGCCCGTATGCCTAGGCCAAACCCAATTGTCTGTATCGAAACCAAACTTACCTATGCTCGAAGGAGGAGCTCCAACCAATCGAACATCTTTGAATACTTCAGTGATGAACATGAAGTATTGGTTTCCGCAATAGAATGGGCGTATGATGTAGCCGTACTTTGAACCTTTTGTAGACTCAGTACCAACTTTCTGAATGTTCGCCGCAATCAACTTGTTGCGCTCTGCTTGTGTCACCTCTTTTGGAATACTCGACAAAATTTTATCGGTAACATCTTCCATGCGAACTATTATGGTTGCAGTTAAACCCGGGTTCGATTTCTCCTCTTCCCTCGACATCGCCCAAAAGCCATTCTTCAAATAATTATTTTCCATGGAAGAGTGCGCCTGAATGCGGCCATACCCACAATGATGATTGGTGAGCAACAAACCTTCTCCGGAAATGATTTCGGAAGTGCAACCTCCACCGAAATGAACTACAGCATCCTTTATGCTCGACTTATTGAAGTCATAGAGCTGTTCAGCGGAAATTTTCATCCCCATGGTTTTCATATCTCCCTCATTCAGAGATTGAATTAGAGATGGAATCCACATTCCTTCTTTCGCTTGGCCTGTGAAAAAAATCGAGAGGCCTATGATCAATACTACTAGGTGCTTTTGCATAATTCAGAATTCTGGAACGAAGCTAAAAAAAGAGCAACATCCTGAGGCGAATATGTTACAAAAGGACAAAGCTTAATTCTATGCCTGCATTTCGTTCTGCACACGGAGGAAATCTCTAATTTCACCTCCATGAGCATCTATTTAGAAAAGCATTTTGCAGTGAGTGCCAAACGTCTATTTCAGGACTTCACTCATTCTGAAGGTCATAAAAACCTGACAGGTGCCGAGGCTGAAATCAAGCCAGAAGTTGGAACTGAATTTAAAGCTTGGGACGGATACATTCAAGGTCGTAATTTGGCCGTAGAAGCTCACAGTCGAATTCTTCAAACGTGTCGCACCAGTGAATTCACAGATGACATGCCAGATTCTCTATTGGAGATAGAATTCAAAGAAGATGCCTCAGGCACTCTCCTCTGTCTTACTCATACAAACATACCCGAAGACCAAATAGAAGATTACAGGAAAGGTTGGGTTGAACACTACTTCGAGCCTATGACAACCTATTACAGCACCAAATAACTAGAATACAGTTCTGTGAAAATTCAAAACATACCAGAGACTGATCTAAAACGTATTGTAATTGTAGGTGGCGGCTTTGCCGGACTCCAGCTGATTCGTGTCATCTCAAAAAAGGAGTTCCAAACTGTTCTCATCGATCGAAACAACTTTCACCAGTTCCAACCCCTTTTCTATCAAGTAGCAACAGCCGGCCTCGTGCCCTCGGCCATTAGTTTCCCATTTCGAAAAATATTCCAGAAAAAAGAGCATACCCACTTCCGGATGGCTGAAGCCCAGAAAATTGATTCTGAAAAGCAAATTTTACATACGAGCATCGGAGAGATTGAGTACGATTACCTCGTGTTGAGTATGGGAGCAACAACAAACTTCTTTGGGAATAAAAACATAGAAAATCATTCGCTCGTCATGAAGTCTGTGGGGCAAGCACTAAACCTTCGCAACACGATTCTAGAAAATTATGAGGCCGCCCTCAACGAATCTGCTCCTCATCGACAAGAAGCTCTGATGAAGATTGTGGTTGTAGGAGGAGGTCCAACTGGGGTAGAACTGGCTGGAGCCTTGGCGGAAATGAAAAAATTTATTCTACCCAAAGATTATCCTGAATTGGACTTTGACCTCATGAGCGTGTACTTACTTGAAGGCTCATCACGGGTGCTTGCCAGTATGTCGAAAAACGCGAGTACAAAAGCATTGAGCTATCTCAATGAACTAAATGTAGACGTGCGACTAAATACGATTGTAACAGACTACGACGGAGAACGCGTTGCATTGCAGGAAGGCGACGACCTACTTTCGAAAAGTTTGATTTGGGCTGCAGGTATAAGCTGCCCTCGAATTGCAGGGATTCCAGAGGAGAATTACGTTCATGGAAATCGTTTGCCCGTGAATGAGTACAACGAATCGCTTCAAATGCCCAATGTGTTTGTTTTGGGAGATCAAGCGTACCAAGAGGAGGCGAAGTTTCCTGCAGGACATCCGCAAGTTGCTCAAACTGCCATTCAGCAAGCTAAGCTTTTAGCGAAAAACTTATTGCGGAATAAGAATGGGAAAAAGCGACTGGCATTTCATTACAACGACAAGGGCTTCATGGCTACAGTCGGAAGAAATTTAGCCGTGGCCGACCTACCTTCCTTCCGCTTCAGTGGATTTTTTGCTTGGTTGATATGGATGTTCATTCACCTCATGTCGATTGTAGGTGTTAAAAACCGCTTGTTGATTTTCGTGAATTGGGGCTGGAATTACCTCACCTACGACCAATCCTTGCGCTTGTTGATTCGTCCAAACAAGAAGGCCAACGATTCCGAAGAATAAATATCTTTCCCTCCATGAATAGGATTTTAAGTACCGCTCTTGCTGCTCTTGCGCTCCTCTCAGCCTGTAAAGAAGGGACCAGAAGTTCTAAAAATACTCCGACAGAAAAGAAAGTTGAGCTCCCTTCATTCAGTGCGGAAGGAAAAATACTCCTCACCTACACCACTGCTAAACAGGGCGACTACCGACTGAGCAAAAGCAGAAAAGACACTTTCAGAAGGTCTGTACAAGCCTTGGAATCGGACATTGCAATTTTCGTGAACCCGAATAAAAGGTTTCAATCTCTCTTGGGGATTGGCGGGGCAATTACTGACGCCAGTGCAGAGGTTTTAAGCGCCTTAAGCGACGATAAGCAAGAAGAACTTCTCAATGCCTATTTTGGGGACAACGGCCTATCGTACAGCATCATACGTACAAGCATTCACAGTTGCGATTTCAGCAGCGGCAGTTTCACTTACGTTTCGGATGCAGATAAGGACTTGAAGACATTTGACATCGAGCACGACCGGAAGTTCAGATTTCCCATCATCAAGAGGGCTTTAGCGAAAGCCGGCGAAGACATCATTTTCTATGCAAGTCCTTGGAGCCCTCCAGCTTTCATGAAATCCAATGGTGACATGCTTCAAGGTGGCAAATTGCTGCCTGAGTTTTACAATTCTTGGGCATTGTATTACGCCAAGTTCATTGAAGCTTATGAGAAGGAAGGAATTCCGGTTTGGGGTATCACAATACAAAACGAGCCCATGGCTGTTCAGCGCTGGGAATCGTGCATCTATACTGCAGAGGAAGAGCGAGATTTCCTAAAAAATCATTTGGGCCCTGTGCTAGAAAGAGAAGGTTATGGCGACAAAAAAATTGTTGTTTGGGACCACAACAGAGACTTAATCAATCAAAGAGCCAATGTTATTTTCGAAGATCCAGAAGCCTCTAAATACGCTTGGGGAATAGGCTTTCACTGGTACGAGAATTGGGCAGGCGGAGAACCCATGTTCGAAAACCTTCAAAAGGTGAAAGAGGCTTTTCCTGAAAAGGAACTGCTTTTTACAGAGGGATGCAATGAGCGATTCGATTCCAGCAAGTACGAATATTGGCCAAATGCCGAGCGTTACGGTCGCTCGATGATCAATGATTTTAATGCAGGAACCGTTGGCTGGACCGACTGGAACATTCTATTGAATCAAGAAGGAGGTCCCAACCACGTTGGCAATCTTTGCTTTGCACCCGTTCATGCAGACTTGAATTCTGGAGATTTGATCTATACACCCTCCTATTACTACATCGGCCATTTCTCAAAATTCATTCGGCCCGGCGCTAAACGGCTTAGCACCGTAAGCAGCAGAAGTCATTTGCTCTCTACGAGCTTCATCAACCCAGATCAAAGCGTAGCAACTGTTGTCATGAATCCCACCGACAACAACATTGAATATCGCTTGATGGTTGGAACTCAAGAAAGTCTCCAAGAGATTCCTGCGCACGGCATTCAGACTTTAGTGTATTGATGACGCATTGTTGTTATGCTATATCAAATTCTTTTCAAACCAAGAAAGCAGACAGTAAAAGACTTGAGACTCTAAATTTAGGAATGCGAACCTATATTCCTAAATGGACCCAGGATATGAGCCATCGTATTCCCCACATTTTGTATTATCGTTCATGCAAAAATCAGTTCTGCTTCTGCTACTTCTTGTGAGCCTAAGCTCCTGCGACTCTCAAGTTTCGGTAGAGAATAAACTGGACCAAGGAATGGTGGTTTCGGCCCATCCTTTAGCCTCTGAAGTTGGAAGATCTATTTTATTGAAAGGTGGAAATGCATTCGACGCTGCCATAGCAACAAACTTCGCCTTAGCCGTTGTATACCCGCGCGCAGGAAATCTTGGGGGTGGTGGCTTTGCAACTTTCCGACTTCAAAATGGAGGTTACGGCAGTCTTGACTTTAGAGAACGGGCTCCTAAAGATGCGAGAAGGGATATGTACCTCGATTCACTCGGAGAAGTAGTTCCCGATTTGAGTAAAAAAGGACCGCTGAGCATTGGAGTTCCGGGTACTGTAGAGGGAATGGTTCAACTCCATAAAAAGTACGGCAAACTGAGCTGGAGAGATGTGGTAGCACCGGCGATCGAATTGGCTGAAGGTGGTCACGCTTTAAGTCCGTACAACGCTGAAATGCTGTTCAGATATCAGAAAGAATTTCACGAAGTCAATGAAGACACCATCTTGTTTACAGCCCAAGGATGGCTTCCTGGCGACATTCTGTATCAACCTGCACTTGCCAGCACGCTGAAGCTAATAGCTGCAGAAGGAAGAGATGGTTTTTACAAAGGAATCACCGCGAAATACATGACCGAGAACATCAACGACCGAGGTGGCATTCTCTCTATACGCGATCTTAAAACTTATGAGGCCATTTGGCGCGAAACAGTGCGCGACAGCATCGGAGAATATACAATCGTCAGCATGGCTCCTCCTTCGAGCGGTGGTGTAGCAATCCTACAATTGCTAAAATCATACATGATGCTTAAGCCCGACAAGCTTAAACCGAACTCTTCTGAATACATCCATTTCATCTCTGAGATTGCAAAACGAGTGTACTCCGATCGCGCTCAGTACTTGGGCGATCCGGATTTTGTGCAGGTTCCAATCGACAGTTTTATTTCAGAAGCATATCTCCGAAAGAGGATGGCCGGAATCAACCTCAATACGAATAGTTCCTCAGCAGACATAGAAGGCCCGCAAGTTGAAGTGATTGAAAGCCATGAAACAACACACCTTTCTGTCGTTGATGAAAATGGCAACTGCGTTTCTCTAACAACAACGCTGAACAGCAACTTCGGCTCAAAGCTTTTCATTTCTGAAGCAGGCTTTTTCATGAACAACGAAATGGACGATTTTTCAGCAAAACCCGGTACGCCAAACCAATTCGGACTTCTTGGCGCAGAAGCAAATGCCATCGCTCCTAAAAAGAGAATGCTGAGTTCAATGAGTCCAACCATTGTGCTAAAAAACGGGCAACCTCATTTCATTTTGGGAACACCGGGTGGTTCGACCATCATAACAAATGTGTTTCTGAACATCTTGAACTTGATCGAACACGACATGAGTCCAAAAGAAGCCGTCGACTTTCCGCGCTTTCATCATCAGTGGCTGCCAGATGTAATTTATTTGGAGTACAAATTGGCCGACAGCAGCTTAATCAGTGAATTGTCGCTCAAGGGTCACGACGTTGAAATATGGAATAGCATCGGGCTTCAAGAAGCCATTTACATCAATGATTCTTTGGAAGTCTTTGGCGTTCACGATGAAACTCGAGGAGAGGGCATTGCTCTTGGAACCAAGGAAATGAATCCACAACCCTAAGTATGGTGCGACAGCTCTTTGCTTTGTTGCTTGCCTTAGTAGTTGGTGCTGTATCTATTTCGTTGTTGGAAAACGCAGCACACCTACTCTACCCTCCCCCTGCAGATTTTGATTCCAGGGATTTAGGGCAATTGGAGGAACTCTTAAAAAATCTTCCCTTTACGGCTTACATCCTCTTAATCCTAGCGCACGCAATTGGCAGTTTTCTCGCTTCTTGGACCGCTTATAAAATCAGTAGAACGGATAAAATGCACCATGCACTTCTGCTTGGAGTGATGTTTACCCTTGGAGGTATTTCCAATTTATTCGCCTTACCCTATCACCCAATCTGGTTCGCCGTTTTGGATTCACTGGTATACCTTCCCCTAGCTTACTTAGGATTTCGTTTTAGTCAAAGAGCTAGGACTTCTTTCTCCCAAAAAGACGATTGAAAAACTTCTTCTCGTAAGACCAGAAGAAAGCGAACTGGCCAAACACAAAGCCGTACGCGAGAAGCAGAATCTGATATAAGGGCAGGACCGCAAGGAGGTACAGACTTATTGACAGCAGACCATCGGGATTAGAAATGCCAAGAAAATTGAGGATGGGAGCCTTGATGTAAACCACCGTAATACCCGTGCAAGCAAAAACTGCTAAGACAAGAATTACTTGCCTAATCGACTTCAGTCCCCACTTAAATTGAAGACGCTCGAGCCACGATTGTTTTTCGTCGTTCATTCCTTCCATTCAGCCACAAAGAGATTTGTCTCTCTTGTGCCACCGTTGTTTCTATTTGAGGAAAAAACAAGCTTCTTCCCATCATTGGAGAACACTGGAAATGCGTCGAAAGTTCCGTCAGCGGTAATTCTCTCTAATCCGCTTCCGTCAACGTTTATCATGTACAAGTTGAAGGGGTAACCTCTCTCGCTCTTATGATTGGAAGCGAAGATTACCTTCTCACCAGATGGGTGAAAGAAAGGACACCAGTTCGCTTGACCAAGGTCAGTAAGCTGACGCAATTCACTTCCGTCGACATTGCAAATAAAGAGCTCCATTTCGGTCGGCTGAACCATACCTTTTGCAAGCAAGCCTTTGTAAGTTGCGATTTCCTCCTCCGTTTTCGGACGACTTGATCTGAAGATAAGTTGACTGCCATCTGGAGAAAAGAACGCTCCCCCATCGTAACCAAGTTCGTTGGTGATCTGCTTTACGTCTGAACCATCAATGTTCATCGTGAAAAGCTCTAGGTCACCAGTTCTCATGGATGTGAAAACCATTTTATCTCCTTGAGGGCTCAAAGTAGCTTCTGCATCATAACCTTCCTCGTTGGTGAGTTGAGCTACAATTTCACCTTCCAAGTTGGCAACGAAAATGTCGAAGTCTGCATAGATCGGCCATATGTATTTGCCTTCAATTCGTTCGGGAACCGGAGGACAAGCAGAATCACCCAAGTGGGTGGAAGCATAGACAATTGTGGTGTCGCCTGGCAGGAAATAAGAGCAGGTAGTTCTTCCAAGTCCTGTGCTGAGCAACTCAGGTTTGTTCTCGTGCAGGTTGTCTTCAGCCCAATTGGTGTAATAGATCTGATCGCAATCGTCGCCCCATGCAGGGTTGGTTGCTTGAAACACCAACTTACTGTCGTCGAAGCTCCAGTAGGCTTCTGCATTGTCACCTCCCGATGTTAATTTTGTAAGGCTTTTGAAATGCGTCTCGCCTTCGATGATGTGATTCAGTACCTCAGTGGCTGAGGAATCAACAGTTTCAACTGTTTCTGTGCTTTGTTCTGGGCTTGATTGACATGCCGCCAATCCAAGCATTGAAAGCCATAAAATTCTCTTCATTTTCCGAAATATAATTTGGGCGCCGAAGGTAAACAATCTCGCACGCGGCCTGTTCATATTGTATATTTTGGCGCCATGAAAAAATCGATTCTTTATTTTCTAATCCTCCTTGCATCAGCAAGTAATCTCAACGCTCAAGAGAGCGATTCAAAAACTTCCGACATAAAGTCTTTGAGAAGAGACGTGAGTTATTTGGCCGATGACAAATTAGAAGGACGAGAAACGGGAACTAAAGGAGAGCGCATGGCCGCGAAGTTTATTCGGAAGCGTTACGCCAAAATTGGAGTTAAACCCCTCGGGTCTTATGCTCAGAAATTCTCGAAAAAAATTCGCCCTGCAGACATAGATCCACACAAAGACATTGATCTTGATACCGTTAAAGCGACGGTTGTAAAAGGTTTGAATGTAACAGGAATCATAGACAATGGCGCTCCAACTTCAATAGTAATCGGAGCACATTACGATCACCTTGGTTGGGGCGGAGCAGGTTCTTTAGCGCCTGGGATAAGAGCAATTCACAATGGCGCAGACGACAACGCATCAGGTGTCGCTACCATGCTTCTTTTGGCCGACTGGTTGAAAGACACACTTAAAAAACACAACTACATTTTTATAGCTTTTTCCGGTGAAGAAAAAGGCTTGTGGGGCTCCAATTTCTTTGTAAAAAACACCGACTATCCCATCGAGAAGTTCGACTACATGATCAACATGGATATGGTTGGTCGCTTGAACGATGAGCGCAAGTTGGCCGTGAATGGCTCTGGCACCTCCCCTTCCTGGAAACCAGCTCTTGAGAAAGCAAATACAAGCGCATTGAAAGTTGTTCAAAAGGAATCTGGAATCGGCCCAAGCGATCACACTTCCTTTTATCTGGCAGACATTCCAGTTTTGCACTTCTTTACGGGGCAGCATTCCGATTATCACAAACCAAGCGATGACGTTGAGAAAGTAAACTTCGAAGGCATGTACGATGTGGCGAGCTACATCTTTAATGTGATCGTTGCTTTGGAGGAAACGGAAAAACTGGCATTCACAAAAACAAAGGATGAAAGTTCAGAAACACCCCGTTTCAAGGTGACTCTTGGAGTTGTACCTGATTACCTCTTCGATGGAACCGGAATGCGTTTGGACGGCGTGCGCGAAGGAAAGCCAGCTAAGAATGCTGGAATGCAAAAGGGAGATATCGTTTTACAAATGGGCGATGTCGAAGTGAAGAACATGATGTCCTACATGAAAGCTCTTGGTCAGTTCGAAAAAGGTCAATCAACTACCGTCCGCTTCAAACGAGGTGAAGACGAGCAAGAAGTGCAAGTCACGTTTTAGACTTCTTAAACAGCAAGGCTGCAAGGAAGACGAGCATTCCTGTGATGATCCCCCGCAAGGGATTCGATATCAATAAGTATAAACGAGGGTCGATGAATTTTGAGAGCTCATTGAAACTCGCTGCATAATTCGGGTTGTTGTGCAGAAACAAATCGTAGAACAAGCTCTGCACGAAGGCCGTTGAAAGTCCCCAAATAATCCCTAGTAACATAGCTGGCCAGAAAAACGGAGGTCTGATGTTTCTGCTGAAATAAATGCCGCAGAACAAAACAAGCCCAAGCCAGAATACCCACTCCATTCCACCAAGCCAGCCAAGAACATTCAGAAGGCCGGCGAGAATCCCAAAGAGTGAAAATCGAAGTACGATCGACTTTGTGCTCATTGGGTCAAAATACAAAAAAGGCCACCCGACATTGTCAGATGGCCCTTCAATTCATGCTTGAAATTGCTCTTTAGTTTCCGGCTTTCATTCCGATTAGATTCACATCGAGCGTGAATTCGTCGTAAATCATCTTGTCGCCAAGACCTTCGAAGAATGAACCGCTTCCGTACTTAATGTCGTATTTGGTGCGATCAATTTTTATGCTCGCTTTTCCTTGAACGTTGTTGCCTTCAACACTCAAGCTTGCTGGGAATACAACTTCTTTAGTAATTCCTTTGATGGTCAAGTTAGCTGTAACCTCATACTGATTCGTACCAGTACTTTTTACTGACTTAGTCACCAACTTGGCCTCTTTAAACTTAGCTGTGCTGAAAAAGTCTTCAGAATTCAAGTGTCCTTTCAATTTGTCGGCCCACTCTCCTTGAATGTTTTCTACCGTAATTGTTGGCATATCGACTGTAAACTCACCTGAAGTAAGTAGATCATTCTTGAATTTTAAGCTTCCAGACTTGATATTTACCTTCCCAAAATGCTCACCCGAAACTTTGGCTGCTTTCCAGTCAATGGTTGAATTGTCTTTAGAAACGTTAAACGTCTGTGCACTCAAACTAAAACTGATGATGAATGCGCTTACTATGCTGAGTATTGATTTCATGCTTGTAATTATTTATTGATTGGTTTTGACGTTAATATTTGATCTCGAATTACATCCAACATATCGTTGAACATTCTTGCCTCCTCATCTTTCATGGTCAAGGATTCAATCATTGAATTGAGAGCAGTAGTGGCTTGGCTTACAATTTCCAAACCCTTCTTTGTAATTAGAACATCCACTTGCCTTCGATCGTGGTCGCAAGACTTCCGTTCTACCAACTTCTTTTCTACAAGCTTATCCACCAAGCGCGACGCATTTGAACTTACATCAAGCATTCTCTCCATCACCAACTTTACGGAAGCTGGTTTGGGGTGTTGACCTTTAAGAATTCGAAGGGCATTGAATTGTGGAGCCGAGAGCCCAAAGGCCTTCAACTCTTCATTCATTTTAAATTGAATGCGAGTGTAGGTGTAGGTTAAATTAACCAAAAGTCGCTCGCGCTCAGTTCGAAATGTACTTTGCTGTATTGCTTCTTCAATTTTCACAGGACAAATGTATGTATATACATTTAATGTAGATACATTTTAATATGAATATTTCACAATTGATATTTCTCATTCCCTATTTACCCCCTAAGCACTTCATTTGAGAATAGATATCTAGCTTATGAAAGAGCACATATACAAAACCCTCAATGGCTACAAAGCCAATACGTCTTATGGAAAGCGCTTCGATCTTCTGATCTCATCATTGATTGTCCTCAATGTGATTGCATTCATATTGTCTTCATATCCGAAGATCCACGCTGAGCATCATCGAAGTCTCTATTGGTTCGAATTGTTTTCCGTTGTCGTTTTCTCGATTGAATATCTCTTGCGCCTATTCACAGCCGATCGGCTTTATCCAGAGCTATCTGGCTTCAAGGTTCGTTTAAAATTTGCCTTTTCATTCTATGGCGTCATCGACCTTCTCGCTATTCTTCCCTTCTATCTCCCAATGATTGGTTTTGGAGACATGCGTTTCATTCGAGCATTTCGCCTGATGCGTTTGGTGCGACTCTTTAAACTGAATCGCCATTCAAGCAACATCCGGATGTTGGGCGACATTCTGAAGGAAAAGAAAAAAGACATGCTCATAGTTGTTTCTTCTGTACTCATCATCCTCATCATTGCGGCTTCTTTGATGTACAGTCTTGAAAAAGACGAACAGCCAGATGTATTTCCACACATCGGCGCAGCCATTTGGTGGGCACTTGCCACCTTAACAACCATTGGTTATGGTGACATCATTCCAGCAACAGCATTGGGAAGGGTGTTGAGTGGTGTTATTGCTCTTCTAGGAATCGCCATAGTCGCCCTGCCAACAGGAATTCTCAGCTCTGCGTTCATCGAGCGAATTCAAAAACATAAAGAGCATAAATCGCCGAGTAAAGGCAAGTTTTGCCCCACTGCGGAAAGCCTTTGGAATGATGAAGAAAATGTTTTTTAGACACGTCTAAAAATTTACATTTGCGTCCTCAACAAAGAGCAGTATGGCTTCAGAATCGGTTGAAAATTATTTAAAAGCGATTTATCGTTTATCTGGACGAGAACAAGAGTTGGTGAGTACAAACGCCATCGCTGAGCGATTGAACACCAAAGCCTCTTCCGTTACCGACATGCTAAAAAAGCTGGCAGGTAAAAAACTCTTGGAGTACACGCCTTACAGAGGTGGCAAGCTAACGGCTGAAGGAGAAAAGCTTGCAATCCATACTCTTCGTAAGCATCGTCTATGGGAAGTCTTTCTCCTTGAAAAACTCCATTTCACCTGGGATCAGGTTCATGACATTGCCGAACAGATGGAGCACATCGACTCCTTGGAGTTGGTGAATCGATTGGATGACTTTTTAGGAAACCCAAAGCGAGACCCACATGGCGACCCAATTCCCGATAGAGATGGCAATGTAAAAAGTCACGCCGATCTAAAAGTCTCGGATTTAATCCGCGAACAGGAAGCCATTGTTGTCGGTTTGAAAGAGTCGTCGAGTGAATTCTTAAAAATGATGGAGAGCAAAGGGCTTCGAATTGGTTCTAGAATTCAATTGAGAGCCAAAAATGAATGGGATCAATCAGCTACAATTATGTGCAATGAAAATGCAATTGAACTCGGTCTAGAAGCAACAAACAATATATACGTAGAGGTCCTATGAAATTAAAATCGCTGTTCGCTGTCGTTCTATCCTTGGCTCTACTCTCTTGTGGGGGTGAAAAAGGTGCTATCAACAACAAAGCGTTCCGAATAGTTTGCACAACCACGATGATTTGGGATGCTGCTCAAAACTTAGCTCCACAGGGAGTTGAAGTTTTTCCGCTGATGAAACCGGGCATCGACCCACATTATTTCAAACCTACCCTCGATGACTTAGCGCTTTTGCGCAGCGCGGACGTGATACTATTCAATGGTCTCGAGTTGGAAGGTAAAATGACTGACATCCTTCAGAAACTCGGAGGCGACAAAATCGTGAGCGCGGTTTCAGAAGGCTTTGCACCTGAATCTTATTTAAGACATGGCTCGGCCATCGATCCTCATGTTTGGTTCGACCCTATGCTTTGGAGTCAAAGTGTACAAAACATTGCCACAACCTTAAGCAAAGCTCTTCCGAATGACGCCGTCGCCATTGATGAGAGGTTGAAGGTTTTTCAGGACTCCCTGAATAAAATTCACAATTGGACGATAGAGCAATTGAATACCATTCCTGAAGGAAATAAAATCATGTTCACTTCGCACGATGCCTTCAGCTACTTCTCACGAGCCTATAGTTTTAGGGTAAAGGGCCTTCAAGGAATCACAACCACAGCAGAGTTTGGGTTGAGAGACGTAACCAACATGGTCGATTCCATCATCAAATTAAAGATACCCGCAGTATTTACCGAGCAATCTGTACCCCCAAAGTACATTGAAGCAGTGGTTGAAGGCTGCAGGCAGAGAGGATATTCTGTCAACCTCGGCGGCGAGCTCTTCTCAGATTCACTGGGGGAAGCCGACACTGAAGAAGGAACTTACCTAGGTACGGTTCGCTCAAATGTGAATTTAATTGTAAGGGCCCTCAAATGAATTCCGCACTCGACATAGAGAACCTCAGCGTTTCCTACGGTAAAAAGATTGCCTTAGAAAACATAAGCTTGAGCATTCCAGCGGGCCAGATTACAGGCATCATCGGACCAAATGGATCTGGTAAAAGCACCTTGATAAAAAGTGCCATGAACCTCATTCCCGCCAACTCAGGCAACGTTCGCATGTTGGGGTCGGAATTGGATAAAGTACGCAAGCGAGTTTCCTATGTGCCTCAGCGTGAGAGCGTCGACTGGGATTATCCTGTAAGTGTGTTCGATGTAATTCTCATGGGCAGATATCGTCCGGGTCGACTTTTCCTTCCTCTCAGTGCAGAAGACAGAAAGATTGCTGAGGAAAGTTTGGAACGTGTTCAATTGACTGAATACAGGAACACTCAGATCGGTCAACTTTCAGGAGGTCAGCAACAACGTGTGTTTATTGGACGAGCTCTAGCCCAGCGTGCTGAACTCTATTTAATGGACGAACCTTTTGCCGGGGTTGATGCCGCAACGGAAAAAGCCATTCTGGATTTGATGTTCGACATGAAGTCTCAAGGGCAGTCAATCGTCTTGATCCACCACGACCTTGTAAGTGTCCGCGACAATTTCGATCATCTGGTCATCTTAAAGAATAAGCTGATTGCTTCGGGCCCAACCTCAGAGGTGTTCACGACGAAAAACCTAATTGCTTCTTACGGTGGAAGTATGCGCATCATGCAAGAGTTAGACGTATGAACGACTTCCTCCAATTCTTCTCATTCAGCGACCCAAACGTACGACTCGTTGTTTTGGGCACGGCCCTCATCGGAGCTTGCTCAGGAAGTATTGGAACCTTCATGGTGCTAACTCGCAAATCTCTGCTCGGAGATGTTGTTTCCCACTCCATTCTTCCAGGAATCTGTGTGGCATTCATCCTCTACCCTGTTCGCAGTGGTATTCATCTTTTTATTGGTGCTATGGTAGCTGGTTTACTCTCGGGAATTGCCGCCGACTACTTCAGTCGGAAAAGTGTATTGAGACCTGATGCATTGTTTGCACTTGTTCTCAGCGTCTTCTTTGGTCTTGGCGTTATGCTCATTACATACATCCAGCAAAATTACGGAGCTGGCCAGGCGGGGCTAGATGCCATTCTTTTCGGAAAGGCAGCTGCCATTAATCAAGACGACTTGACCTACATCACTGTTGTCGCAGCAGTGATATTCGCCTGCCTCATCCTATTCTTCCGAAGTTTTCGAATGATCACCTTCAATGCTGGCTTCGCTCAAAGCATTGGTGTGAGGGTCCGCATTTACAACGGAATCTTGTCGAGCTTAACTGTAATGGCCGTCGCCATTGGCATTCAAGCTGTAGGAGTAGTTTTAATGGCAGCACTGCTCATTGCTCCATCCATCGTTTCAAAAGCTTTATCCAATCGACTTTGGCTCATTCTTTTGATCAGCGCATTTGTGGGCGGACTTTCCGGGCTGCTTGGTTCATTTGTCAGTTACACTCTACCTGCCATGCCAACAGGTCCTTGGATTGTCATCTGCCTCAGCCTCATGGTTTTTGCTGTTCTGCCTTTTCGCAGGAAATTCGGGAATAGCTAATGGACTCGATTTGGATCATCGTTGTTGGAGGTTTGGTTGCATTGAATTGCAGTCTAGTTGGAAATTTGCTCATCCTTCGCAAAAGTGTGATGATAGGTGACGCCTTGTCGCACGCGGTTCTACCAGGCATGGTGATGGGGTACTTTTACTTCGGAGACACCAACTTGATTGGGGTTTTAGGAGGAGCAGCCCTCGCCGGATTGGTCTTGGTTCTTAGCATCGAATGGCTCAAAAAATCTCCTTTACTAAAGGAGGACAGTGCCATCGGACTCATCTACACCGTATTGTTTTCGATTGGAGTCATTTTGGTTTCTGTCTTCGCAAGTCAAGTACACCTTGATCAGGAACATGTTCTTTATGGTGAAATCGCCTACGTCCCTTTAGACCGTTGGTTTATGAATGGTACTGACATGGGACCACGAAGCTTTTGGCTTGGATTGGGCCTTCTTGCCATTCTTATTCTTGTGCTCCGATTTTCATTTAAAGGATTTAATCTCACCTCATTTGATCCAGATTTCGCCGCATCAAAAGGAGTTCGCATCAAAGTGTGGAATTATTTTCTGATGATTTTGGTTACCGCTGTAGTAGTTGTTTCATTTGAAAATGTAGGTGCCGTTTTAGTTGTTGCCTTTTTGGTCGCCCCTGGAGCCTCAGCATTGCTCATAAGCCATCGCATGAAATCAATTTACACTCTCTCGAGTGCGTTCGCCCTTATAATTGCCATTGGCGGCTTTTTTCTCGCCGATTTTACCAGTACGAGCATTTCTGGATCTATGGCATTCTTCTCGGGAATTCTGTTCATATTCGTTTGGTTGATTCGCAAGAGAGTTCGAGCATGAGTGCTAGCAAAGACATTTACATTAAAAATAGAAAAGCTTACTACAACTATGAGTTGTTGGAGAAGTTTGTCGCTGGCATTCAGTTAACTGGACCAGAAATAAAATCTGTGCGCAACGGTGAAGCAGGCATAAGCGAATCCTATTGCTTCTTTCAAAAGGAAGAATTGTACGTGAAAAACATGTACATAAAAGAGTACTCGAACGCCGGTTATGTTGAGCAAGAGCCTCGACGTGTGCGTAAGCTTCTTCTTCAGAAAAGAGAATTGCAGAAATTGCTCAAAAAACTCAAAGACCAAGCGCTTACCATAATACCTGTTGCTCTATTCATCAATGAAAAGGGCTGGGCTAAGCTCGAAATTGGACTTGCCAGAGGAAAAAAATTATATGATAAACGCGAGAGTATCAAGGACAAAGATTTGCAGAGGCAGTTGAGTAGAAAACAAAAAGACTGAGCAACCATTGATATTCTATCGGAGTCTTTATATTTGGGCTGATTTGACAGTATAAATGAGTGAGGAACTATTAGAGGCCTTAATGAAACTTTTTGCTCTGGCCTCGGATGTCGATGACATCACAAGCCAGAGTAGATCTGTCGTCCAACACTATCTCGAGGGGGAGCTAAATGCTAAGGTTGCCCAGAAATATGTGAAGCGTTACGAAGAGTTTGTAAAACGCTATCACGGTATTGATTTCTCTGGAACAGACACCCAGAGCTCGGAAGAAGTGAACGACGATGTGGTTCTTAACGTCTGTTCAAAAATTAACCAAGACCTACAACAACGCCAGAAGGTGGTGGTTTTGGTTCGTCTCATTGAATACATCTTTGCAGATGAAAATATTTCAGACCACGAACTGAGTTTCATCAACCTTGTTTCCAACTCATTCAAGATTCCCAAAGAAGAATCGGACATCTGTCTTAAGTTCCTCGATAGCGATAAGCGATACTCTCTTCCAGACCACGAAAACATTCTGATCATCAGTTCTACGCAGCTCACAAACAAGCGCTCTAGAAGCAAATACAAGATGTCGGAAAATTTGGATGGAGAATGCTCCATTCTTCGCTTTCCTAGTGTAGGCATGTATGTTCTCCGTTATTTCGGAGATGAAGATTTGTACCTCAATGGGCAGATCATTAAAAAGGGGAAATCCTACATCGTGCCTCAAGGCTCATCGATTCGCAATGCCAGAGTCGTTCCGATTTATTTCTCTGACATTGTTAGCGCTTACCTTTCTGTAAGCGAGAAAGAAAAAATCGTTTTCAAGGCAAAAGACATTCAGTATAGGTTCAAGGGAGGAAACATTGGCCTCCACAAACTCGACATTGTTGAAGAAGCTGGTGGACTGCTCGGTATCATGGGTGGGTCTGGAACTGGAAAATCTACCTTGCTCAACGTTCTAAATGGCAACTACGTTCCTACCGAAGGAGCTATTACTATCAATGGCATTGACATCAACGACCCTAAAAGTCGTATTGATGGAGTTATTGGGTATGTCCCTCAGGATGACCTTCTCATGGAGGACTTAACCGTTTACCAAAACCTTTATTACAATACACGATTGTGTTTTGCTCGTTTGAGTAAAGCTCAGATTGAAGAAATGGTTTTAAACACCCTACGTGATTTAGGCTTGTTGGAAACCAAAGACCTTAAAGTAGGCTCTCCAATGGATAAAACCATTAGTGGAGGTCAGCGTAAAAGATTGAACATTGCGCTTGAACTTATCCGGGAGCCTCCCATTCTTTTCGTTGATGAACCAACCTCTGGACTCTCTTCGCGAGATTCAGAGAACATCATGGACTTGCTCAAGGAACTTTCTTTGCGCGGAAAATTGATTTTCACTGTAATTCACCAACCCAGTTCGGAAATCTTCAAGATGTTCGACAAATTGCTCATTCTTGACTTGGGTGGAAGGCTGATTTATTACGGAAATCCTGTTGAGGGTATTTCTTACTTCAAGAAACGCGCGAATTATGCGAACCTAGAAGACATGGATTCTTCAGGTCATGTGAACCCTGAACTGATTTTCAACATCATCGAATCGAAAGTTGTTGACGAGTATGGAAACTTTACTCTTGAGCGTAAAATTCTACCCGACGAGTTTGTAGAGCATTACAAGCAGGCCATTGCGCCGAACATTCGCGATGTTCAAGATCCAGGCACTCCTCCAAAAAGTGAGTTTAAGATTCCGAATCCAATCAAGCAGTTCTCTGTTTTTGTTACTCGGGATGTATTATCGAAGCTCACCAACAAACAATATCTGGCCATCAACCTTTTGGAAAGTCCGGTTCTGGCCTTGCTCCTCTCCTACTTCATTCGTTTTTATCACGTTCATGAAGAGGAAAACTATGTCTTCATGGACAACGAAAACATCCCAGCATATTTGTTTATGTCTGTGGTGGTTGCACTCTTCGTTGGCCTCACAGTAAGTGCGGAGGAGATCATACGCGATCAAAAGATTCGAAATCGAGAGAAGTTCCTAAATCTCAGCAACAGCATGTATTTGCTGAGTAAGATTCTAATTATGTTTAGCCTTTCGGCCATTCAAACTTTCACCTTTGTTTTGGTCGGAAATTCAATTCTAGGCATCGAAGGGATGCACTTCGATTATTGGCTGGTCTTATTTTCTACAGCCTGCTTCGCAAACACACTCGGCCTAAACATTTCAGCAAGTTTCAACTCGGCTGTCACTATATACATTCTCATTCCTTTCTTGGTCATTCCTCAGCTCATCTTTAGTGGAGTAATTGTAAAGTTCGATAAACTGAATCCAACGATTAGCAGCAGAACAGTTGTGCCTGTTATTGGGGAAATGATGACCGCACGATGGGCTTTTGAAGCACTTTCTGTTCAGCAATTTGTCAAAAATAAGTTCGAACAGGCCATTTATCCTTACGACAAAGAGTTGAAAAAGGCCGATTATCGAAAGATCTATTGGGTACCTAAGATGAAGGCTAAAGTGGGCAAGATTCAGAACATGCTGGAGAAAGACGATCGGGATGAACAGGATTTCGTTTCATCACTGACCCTTCTACGCAATGAGATTGCCATTCAGAATGAGCTCACAAAAAAGATTCAATTTGACCGCATGGAAGAGTTGAATGCCGTTGAGGTCAACTCCGACCTTCTTTACGATTTGATGGACTATTTGGATCGTTTAAAAAACTTCTACATCAAGGTTTACAATTACACTACCGATCAGAGAGACGTGGTGATGAGTAAACTAAATAAGAAATATAAAGATGAGGGTGGTTTCATCGCGCTAAAGCGACAGTATCACAACGAGAGCTTACGCGATTTGGTCACAAACAAGCTTGAATTGGATGTGAACATCGAAATGGATGGTCGTTTGATTCAACAAACTGACCCGATATACAGAGATGGAATGGCTTTCCGTTCACACTTCTTCGCTCCGACGAAAGTCTTTTTTGGAGAGGTATTGCCCACCTTTTGGGCAAATGTTATGGTCATTTGGATCATGACACTTACAATGATTGCCACACTCTATTTGGATCTTCTCA
This sequence comes from Flavobacteriales bacterium UBA1986, assembly GCA_002336245.1. Classification (GTDB taxonomy): domain Bacteria; phylum Bacteroidota; class Bacteroidia; order Flavobacteriales_G; family Salibacteraceae; genus UBA4419. The sequence goes on along the minus strand of DDDG01000025.1, from coordinate 29,626 downwards.
AAAAGATTCTGAGAATGTTTGGGCAGCGTTAATCCCTCTGCACTCCTCTATTTTTCTTCTAGCCTTTCCTACAACAATATTAGATCAGAGCTTTAAGCATAGGGTACTGAGTTGTTCGGCTTGTCGACTTCGATATTCGTCACATTCATGGGGAAGCTTAACTTAAGAAGTTCCGCCACTCTAGCACTCCATCACTTTATAACTAGGTCACTCTAACACTGTTTACCCAAAGGAGCGAAGCAATGGCGGACAACACTCTTTACCCAAAGGAGCGAAGCAATGGCGGACAATACTCATTATCCGAAGGGTCGAAGCGATGACGGAAAACAACCTGTCATCAGGGCAAAAAAAAGGGTGCTCAATATTGAGCACCCTTTTAAAAAAAACTTTTTGAAGGACCTTTCCTATTCGGCGTAGCGTTTAACGAGTTTTTCGATGGTCATTCCCTGCACCAAAATCGAGAAGAGAGCTACACAGTAAGTGATAGCTACAATCAATTCTGTAACATCTTTAGGAATCTCGCCTGTAAGGGAAAGTGCCAATGCAACTGAAAGTCCACCGCGCAGTCCACCCCAGGTCAGGATAGGAATCGTGCCTTTATCCATTTTCTTGAAGAAACCCATCACGATGAGTGGAATTCCAATTCCAACTAAACGGCAACCAAGGGTTACGAAAATGCTAATGATACCCGCTAAGAGGTAGTCCATGTTAAACGTAATGATCAATATCTGCAGACCAATTAAGATGAAGAGTATCGCGTTGAGCGTTTCATCTACCAACTCCCAAAACTTGAGGACATATTCACCAGCAATACCTTCTTCTTCAGTATCCTCTGAATTTCCTTGACCGATAACCAATCCCATAACCACCATACAAAGTGGACCTGAGATGTGTAGGCTCTGTGCTGCCTGCCCACCAACCAATACAAGGGATAAGGTTGTGAGTACCTCCAACTCCATGTGTTCGTTGTCAATGACTTCTAGAATGTAATAAGCAAAGAATCCGAGCATGAGTCCCATGAGGATTCCACCGAACACTTCCTGACCGAACAGGAAGCCTACACTAGACGCTTCCATGGACTCGCCACCACCTGAACTTGTGGCAATTCCTAGAATGGTTAAAAAGACAACAACACCAATCCCATCATTGAAAAGAGATTCTCCCTCAATTTTAATGGACAAGTTCTTAGAGATTTTTGTCGTTTTAAGAATGGCCAATACCGCAATTGGATCCGTAGGAGATATCAATGCTCCAAAAAGCAAACAATGTATGTAAGTCACTTCAAAACCGACATCTAGGGCGCCAATCACATAATACATTGCCGTAGCTACTAAAAAAGTAGAAAGCAGTGTACCTACAGTGGCCAAAACCAAAACGGAGGCTGCTTCTTCTTTTAATTTTTGGAAGTCGACATGCAGGGCTCCAGCAAACAGTAAAAAGTTCAACATAATATTCAAAAGAACATCTGTAAAGTCCGTTTCGAGCATTATTTCCTCTGCGGCATTCCGCAGGGGCTCGTATAAAATTCCAATTCCAACGATGACCACAGACATGACTAAAGCCAAGATCATTAGACCAATAGTGGCGGGCAATTTGAGGTAGTGAATATTGATGAAAGTGAAGATGGCAGCGAGGAAGACGAGAAGGGCGATGAGGTCAAGAACATCCATTCCGGTGCCGGTTCCAGCGTTCAACATAGTAGTAAGTAGGGTCATAGTCGAGGTTACCTGTGATTCATGATGCTCTCAAAAGTAAAAAACTTCGCCAATTGACAAAGCACGTGAAAGCCTTTACCTACGCGACTTTGAGTATTGTTCTATCGAAATGTTTAATTATCTTCGTAGCCATCGAAAAATCCATCATTCAATGAGAATATCCGCTCTAATTTTTGCAGTGACCTTTTTGTTCACGCTAGCCTCCTGTTCTTCAGGGGATAACTCCAACAATACCGTGGCCGACGCCATCGAAGATGAAATTTCTGGGGACGATATAGAAATGGAATTTGAGGAAGATGATGAGCCAGATCAGGTGTTCATGCTTCCAAGTCCATTACAAATCGGTTCCATTTTTAAGAACGCCGGTTTAAATTACCAGGAAGGTTTAGTGGTCAATCCAAATGCCGCAAACAACTTAACGACCTCAGTCGATAAGTCTTTGGCCTTAGGGATTCTATTTGCGGACATGACTTATTGCATTTTAAACGATCAAACTCAAACCGGTAAGGAGTTTTTAAAATCCATCAAGGATGTTTCTCAGGAAGTAGGAATGGGAAGTGTTTTTGACGGAACTAACCTCGTGGAGCGCTTCGAAGCCAACCTTGGAAACCAGGATTCAGTATTAAACCTATTGATTGATATTCAAGACCGCATTGACTTGCACATTCACGAGAATGGTCAAGACGAGATAGAAGTAATCATTTTTGCTGGTGGCTGGGTTGAAGGAATGCATTTGGGTGCTAATTCTACAAGAGACAATTCAAATAGTATTCCCGCCAGAATTGCTGAGCAAATGACGGTTCTTCAAAATGTGGTCGGGTTATTGTCTCAGATCGAGCAAACATCTCCTAAATTGGACGAACTAAGATCTCAAATGAAAAGCCTTCTTTCACTTTATGAAATCAGTGAAAAGCAAGACAACAAAGGTGGAGATGGTTACGAAATCACTCAGGCTCATATCGATCAGATCGCCAAGAGTGTAACCAATATGAGAAACTTAATCACTAACAGTTAGAAAACATCATGCAATTGAAATCAATCCTTAGCACAAGTGGCCTACTGGCCATTGTTTTCATCTTAGGAACCTCTTTATCCGGAGGTAAGAAAGAAGCCGGAGTCAATGATGCTTGCAAACGAAGTGAGTCGATTCAAGCGGTGAAAAAAGAAATGGTTCCTTATCGATACGAGCGAACTACTACCACAAACGTGACCTTTAAGAATTACGACCAAGTCAAAGAGGTTGCAATTCCTCTCTTCTTCGACACTAAATACAAATTCGTCGTGAATTGTGAAGGTTTACCCGTCGACGTTAAAGTTGAAGTTTATGACCAACCGATGGGAATGCGTAAGAATCCAGTTAAGATCATGGAATCTTCTGAGAAGCAATTCACATTTGAGTTGGACGAGGAATACTTAAAAAACCGCGTCTACATAAACTACATTGTTCCAGCACTAGAGGACACTGAGGATGAAGTCATTCAAAAGGGTTGCATTGTTCTAGCGTCTGGTTATAAAAACGTTTAAGAATATGCTCAATTCCTTATCGTCATATTCAATTGCTGCTTTTCTTCTTCTTGGAATGAGCTTAGGTTCTTGCAGTAGCGATGCTCCATCGGAAAGTGACGCCTCTCTTGAAGATGAAATGGAGGTTTCGGAGACACAATCTTCAATGGATGATATTCCCGAAGACAACGGTTTTATCATTCCTTCTGCCTTTCATTTGAGCTCCCTTTTTCAAAAATCTGGCTTAGCTTTTTCAGATGGGTTGGTCAATTCACCAGAGAATGTTAATCAATACGGCACCAGAATGAGCAAGCTGCTCAACTTTGGTGTGTACTCCGCTGACTTATTCTATTGTGTTCTAAACGATCAGAATCAATCCTCAAGAAAGTACCTCAAAGCGATGAAGCAGCTTTCTGAAGAGGCTGGAATGGGCGAGATTTTTAACACCAAAACAATTCTGGAGAATTTCGAAGCCAATATTGACAATCAAGATTCTGTTTTGAAGTACGTTCTTCAAATTCAAGAGCAAACAGACGACTATATAGAAAAGACCAATGAAGAGCACACTGCTATGGTCATTTTTACAGGAGCATGGATTGAGGGGATGTACGTCAGTCTTGAGTCATACTCAACCGGACAAAACGAGGAATTGGGAAAAAGAATTGTTGAGCAAACCTATATGCTTGACAACATCATTAAAGGTCTTGAACTTCACCCAGGAGATCCAGAGGAACTTCAAAATTTGGCTACAGAATTGAAGGAGCTCCACAAGAGCGTTTCTGCCTCAGAAGACTATCCAAAAGACCAGTACGAATTCCACGAGCATACTTTGAGACCCGAAGAAATCATGAGCTTTAAAAACGCACTAAGCTCAATCCGGACTAAGCTCACCAAGAATCAAGCAGAATGAGAAAATTATTGATCCTTTCCCTTTTGCTGTTCGGTTCGATTCCAGCGCTTTTTGCCCAAGGCTGTGATTGGGAAGCGATGAAGTCTGAAAGCCAGGATAAATTGAAACCTTTCAAATACTATGCTTTCAAGGTTTCAAAAATCATTGCTGAAGAAGATCCTCTTCTTAAGGAGTTGCAAATTCCACTTTTTCACGACGCGGAATACCGATTCATTTTTCATAAAGGTGAACTTCCCGACGACGTAAAAGTTGAAATATGGAATGCTCCCGCGAACTTCCCTGGAAGAAAGCTTCTTTTTTCAGCAGATGCAGGACAAAAAGTCATCGTGTACGATCCACCGGAAGCCCACGTAAACAATCGTATTTTTATCAATTACTTAGTTCCATCAATTGAAGATGGCGGTTCGACCTCTGGTTGCATTGTCTTTTATTCAGGATTCAAGCATTAAATTTGCCGAATAAGCCCAAATAGGATGAAAAAATTACTCTCTGTTTTCTTGTTAATAGCGTTCACCTTCGCCTTTTACGCATGTGGTGAATCAACAGGAGAATCAAACGAAAATCTTAAGGATAAACTCCAGCAAGAAATGCTCATGGAAGAGTCTGGAGAACTTCCAGAGCCAGAGCATAGTTTTTACCTCCCCTCTGCCCTTCAGATTGGAACCATCTTCAAACGTTCTGGCCTAGGGTACATGGAAGGCATTACAGCTAACCCTGAAAATGCCAGTAAGTATGTTGGAAAGAACACACAGCTTCTGAACTTCGGTGTATTTTCCGCTGATTTGGCTTACACCATTCTAAATTCACAATCACAAAATTCCAAGTCTCTATTGGTTGCTGTCAAGGAACTTTCGGAAGGAATTGGATTTGGTTCTGTGTTCAATCAAAATGGTCTATACGACCGCTTTGAGTCAAACCTTGGCAACCAAGACAGTATTCTAAATCTTCTTGTTGAAATTCAAGAAAACACAGACGTCTTCGTTTCTGAAAATGATTTGCGTGCTGAGACTTATGTAATCTTTGGTGGCGCATGGGTTGAAGGAATGTACCTCGGTAGCAAAGCTTTCAACAAGGAGAACAAGGCTAAAATCAGCAAGCGCTTGGTAGAACAACTAAATATTTTGGGGAATCTAATCAGCGCACTTGAAAGCACAGACCGAAACATGGAGGACATCTCTGAGGTTATGACAGGCTTAAAAGGCATTTATGATTATTTCAATCAGATTGATTACATAAGAGACGAAAACGGAAGCATCGATTTTGCTAAAGTTGTTATTGAAGACAAAGAACTTGATGAAATTTCCAGCAAAATAGCTGAATTGAGAACGTTAATTACTGAGGTATAATGAGAAACCTAATCATCCTTTCACTTGCTTTCATCGCATTTGGCTTCGTTGCCGCAACTTCTAAGCAAGAACGACGCACAACCTGTGACGTAGAAGACGCCAAGGTTAAACTCAAAAAAGAACTCGTTCCTTACCGATACACGAACATGTCAGTTCAGCGCATTTTCTTTCGCCGTTACAATCAAAAGAAGTCCGTTTCCTTCCCTCTCATGTTCGACACCAAGCACCGTTTTGTATTCAATACGGAAAACTTACCTCAGAATATTAAGGTAAAGGTGTATAGCGACAATGAGTTTGTCAAGAAGAGACAAGAACTTGCATCGTTTAACAGCGAAGATGGTCAATTCACCTATGAACCAGACATTAGTCAACCCCTACCTTACATCTATTTTGAGTTTCTCATTCCTGCTTCCATTGCGGAAGACACAAGGTCAATCCCAAAAGGTTGCGTTGTCATCATGGTTGGTTATGAAGACGAATACGCTGAAGAGTTTGAAGGAATGGGTACTTCTGGTACGGAATAAGCTTCAAAGCATTCAAAAACTTAAATCCTCCAATCTGGGGGTTTTTTTTTGCTCAAAAATTCAAAATACAACCAACAATAAATAGCAGACTTCCTGCCGAAAGACTCCATTTAAGTAGGCTGGGCTTCATCCCGAAAGCAAGTAGGAAAATCCCTAAGTAAATCCAAAGCACATGCTCAACACTCGCTCTATACATTATTACCGCATTGTCATCTTGTGCAATATGGGAAGCGATGAGCGAAATGTAGTACAGTAACCCTTTAGTACAACTTTGCAGGAGCATAAGTATTTGTGGAACTTCAACGGCGACAATGCTCAGAGAGGCACTTGCCATGAGCAAGACCAAAACCGGCGATACAAGTAGATTGCTAATCAAGGAAAAAACAGCGATCTCTCCGAAATAATATGAGATGAGCGGCAAAGTACCAATTTGAGCTGCTAAAGAAAGGCACGTAAGATTCCATGCATAAACGAGCAGCTTTTGACGCGGTCGAAAAAATCCAGTGAATCTTGGATACAAAAGGAAAATTCCAACCATAGCAGAATAGGATAGCTGAAAGCCTAGACTGAACAGCTCCGCGGGTTTCCAGGCAAGAAGAAAGAATGCACTGATCAAAAGAACATCAAGGCCCTTAACTTTCCTATTTAAAGCTCTCAGAACCGTATAGAGACTCAACATGGTACAAGCACGCAAAACGCTCACACCATTTCCCGTTAAAAAGGAATAGGTCCAAATACCGGTTAGAACGACGACTACTTCAAGAAATTTATGGCTTCGAAGGGATCTAAAGGGCCTGATTAAAAAGGTGATGAGCAAGTAGACAATACCTACGTGCATTCCGCTTACCACAAGAATATGCATGAGGCCGGCTCGTTTAAAACTTGCCTTCTCCTCCACCGACATGCTGTTTTTATCTCCAATCAGTAGGGCATTCAAAAAGCCTGTCTCGTAGACATTGTACAGCATATTGAGGCGCCTTTTAAGTTCGTCCCGTATTCTAAAGGTCACTTGAATTTCTTCGGGAGAATATAATGTCAGTTCCTCTCCAAGATTTTGTTCGTGAAACACGCCTTGTCGATTCCAGTATGACTTAGCGTCAAAATCATTCTTTGAATCATTCACAATCAACTTTGGTCGCAGAGGAAAACGAAGGAGGTCGCCCACCTCAGCTCCATTGCTATCAAAGGAGCGCAAGAGGAGTTTACCACTGCAAGTGTACATTTCATAAGAATTTTCAAAGACTCGCAGGCTTCGAACAATCAATCTCTGTCCAGTTCTATATGGTTTAGTCTCAAGGATCTCGGCGTCAAGGTATGCTGGCTTCAATGCTTTGCTGAAGTGATTTAGGTGAACTCTTTTCTCTGAACTCTCATTTACATAGCCCAATGCAGTAAAACTGATGAGAATTGTCCAGAATGTAAAGTCGTAAAAGCGAGCCTTCGTATAGCTCTGAAACATCAGAAGGAAGGCGAAACCAACCAATAGCTTTATGTGCTGTTCTGCTTCGAGCTTAATGAAATCGTAATGTGAAAGTAGAATCCCAAGAATGCAGGCAAACAAACAAAGACTAAGCTTCAGTCGGAAGGTCATTGACGCAAGCTAAATAGCTTGCATTCCAAAAGACGAATAATTGGATTCCTACTCTGCTCTGAAGAAATCTAGAGCACTGAGGTGAATGAGATGTATGTCTTGGTAGTAGTAATGAAGAATCTCATTGAAAGGTATGCCCATATTCGCCATTTTCATAGCTCCTTCTTGCGACAAGCCCACACCATGACCAAAACCCTTCCCGCGCACCCGTATGCTCTCCCCTACCTCTTCTATGCTGAAGTAGGTTGACTTCAGTCCCCAATCTCGGCGAATGGTTTTGAGCAGAATGTTTGTATCGACGGGAGTTAAAAACACTTCACGACTCGAAGGACAATAATCCATCACATACTCTCGTGCTAAAGGATCGCTAATTGGATAGTTGAAGCGGCGAAATAGATAATTCAACCACTTCACTTTATCGATGTTCACTTCCCAAGCATAATGCGGCTGATCCTTACTAAAATCATCGCTGATGGCTCTCAAGTAATGCACAGGCTTCGACCAAGCGTCTTCCGAATTCACTGTGTGCCCTCCACTGTTCGAATGAAATACGGCATTGATCAATTCAATGTCTTTATCCACGATTACAAGACCCTTTGTTGCGTTGACTGCACGAATGATTTCTGCGTTGCGTTTACTCTTACCCTTGTACACTTGACATTCAACATTGTCGCAGAGGTTAAATCCTTCGTGTGCAAACTTGTTTAGGTTACTCAGGGCGTAAGTACGCGCAATGATTGCTTGCACTTTGTAGTATTCAAACCCCTCCTTAATCCCGCTCTCCGCCTCCACTACACCAGCAATGTAATGCTCGATGTAGACATTGTTCACCATCTTAAGCTTTCCGCCAGAAACAGTCACAAATATGTTGTCGTTGTATTCTCTTCTTGGATAAGAAGGGTTCACCGCTTTAATATTGAGGCTGCTCCCCCAAGACTGTCGAATCAATTTTAGCTTGCCAAAAGCGCCAAGCGTGACCCCCATAGAAGCAACTTGAACCGAACTTCCTGAAATCGACAACTGAATGACATCGGCTTTCGCCATGTCGCGAATCTTCTTCCCATCCCCCATCAAAGTGTAAGAACCGCGAGCAACAGAAATCACAGAACCCTTTGGACGTGAGTCCCAATACATGCCCACATCAATTACTTCAGACGCCTGAATTTGCAGGCTTCCGAGAATAATCATAGATATAGCAAGTATGTATCGCATACGAAATTTCGTTTCAAAAATAGAACCGTAAAAAAGGCTTAGTTGGCAGTGCCTTCCAGAGTTTTCAACATGAGGCTCGCTGTAAGCTCTGAAGCTCCGCCGCCGCCAAGTTTTTCTCTCAAATCGGCGTACGAATCAATCATTTGATCGCGTCCAGACCCCGCCAAGATAGAGTTCAATTCACTCTCCAATCGATCTGCCTTCAAATCTGCCTGAATCAACTCTGAAACGACCGGCTGATCTAAAATGAGGTTTACCAGAGAGATATACTTGATGTTCACTAAACGCTTGGCCAACCATACTGAAATCGGACTTCCCTTATAACAGACCACTTGTGGCACTTGAAATAAGGCCGTCTCCAGAGTAGCTGTCCCGCTGGTCACCAAAGCGGCGTGCGACTCCGATAACAATTGATACGTGCTCATCTCTGAGCAGGTTACTCCACTTGTGCCCAGAATCTCGTCGTACGTCGACTTTGGAATGCTTGAGCTAGCAGCAACCTGAAAATTAAGCTCTGGAAAGCGTTCAACGACTCCAAGCATAATGGGAAGCATCTTCTTTACTTCTTGCATTCTGCTTCCTGGAAGCAATGCTATGATCTGATTTGAAGAATTTGAAGACTCAGGATTGAAAGCCTCAATGGCGTCTAGCAATGGATGGCCAACATAATGCACATCCATATCGTAATCGGCGTAAAAATCTTTTTCGAAAGGAAGAATAACGAACATCTCATCCACCGTTTTCTTCAACTGATGAACTCTTCCCTTCTTCCATGCCCATATCTGAGGTGAGATGTAGTAGAAAACAGGAATCCCAAGCTTCTTCACATATTTCGCAATGCGCATATTGAAACCGGGGTAGTCGATGAGAACCACTGCATCTGGTTTGTAATCACGAATGTCTTGCTTGCAGAATCGAATGGCATCCAAAATGGTACTCAGATTTGCCAGCACTTCAGAGAATCCCATAAAGTTCATCTCTCTATAATCTCGAACGACCTCCGCTCCTGCCTCTTTCATTCGGTCTCCACCCCAAACACGAAACTCGGTTTCGTTGTCCTGATTTCGGAGAGCCTTAATCAAATTCGATCCATGCAACTCTCCAGAAGACTCACCTGCTATGATGTAAAACTTCTTCATCAAAGAGCGTAGAAATAGATTACGAAGAGCAATGCGTACATCAAATTCACCAATAGAATTCCTCGGCCTGTTTTATCCAACTTAAATCCATTCATGACAATCCACATTGCCAGTCCATTAAAGAAAATGGACATCAGTGCTAAGTTCTCAAAGAAAGCATTGGTTAAATAGTTCCCTTTAGTCTCGTTTGGTAAATACACGATTAAAAATACCAATGGTGGAACCAGCAGCCCAAGAACAAGGCCCGTTATTAGGTGATCTTTTTTAATCAAAATTCAAAGATTTCATATCCTTCAAAACATCATAAGCTGTCATGTCGCATTGCTGTGGTACTACACTGACGTATCCAGCCTCCAATGATTTTATGTCGTTCTCTTCATCTTCGTCGAAGAGTTTGAATTTCCCTGTCAACCAAAAATACTTCTGCCCAGAAGGATCTGTTCGTCCGTCGAACTCTTCAGTCCAATTACCACGAGCCTGGTGACACCATTTTATCCCGCGAATCTCTTGCATACTCAGCTTCGGAATGTTCACATTCAAACAAACTCCCCAAGGCAAACCAGTTTCCAACACCTTGACTGCAATCTTCTGCGCAACATGCTTCGAGCTTTCAAAGTCTGCATCTATGCTGTGATCAAGAAGAGAAAACCCGATGGAAGGAATCCCTTCCAAGGCTCCTTCCATGGCCGCAGACATGGTGCCTGAGTACAAAACATTGATTGAGGCGTTCGAACCATGATTGATTCCTGAGACCAATAGATCAGGTTTCTTTTGAATGATTTCATTCACTGCCAACTTAACGCAGTCTACCGGAGTTCCCGAAGTGCTGTACATTTTCAAGTTCTCCTCATCCTTAACCTTGTTGATTCGCAGAGTGGAGTTGAGCGTAATGCCATGTCCGGCGCCAGATTGAGGGCTGTCGGGGGCCACTACAGTTATTCTTCCAAGAGGACGCATCGATTCAATGAGAGCTTGAATCCCTGGCGCGAAAATGCCGTCGTCGTTGCAAATTAAAATTTCCTTCATCTATCCAGTTTTCTTCATCATCTGTTTTGGAACCAGCCAGAAAGAACAATTCCGACTGAAATACCCAGATTCAAACTTTCCGTTTTACCAGCCCCGGGGATCGTAATTCTATTTCCTGAAACTTTGAGCAAATCGGAGCCAAGACCATGGCTTTCACTTCCGAACAAGAATATGGGGTTGTCAATTTGGGGTCCGCTTGCATTTCCACCCCTTGGGTGAGCCGCATAAATTCTTCCCGCGTCTTGCTTCATTAGGAATTCTCCCAAATCCGCTTGGTGTAGGTTTACCCGAAACAATGAGCCCATACTCGCCATCACAGTCTTTTCATTGTAGGGATCTACACTGGAATTGGAGAGAAGAACATCTTCTACTCCAAACCAATCTGCCGTTCTAAGTATCGTTCCCAAATTCCCTGGGTCATTAATCTCATCCAAGCAGAGCAGTGCCTTCTTTTCATCTAGAGCCTGCTTCTCAGGAATTCTTGCTATGCAAAGTACTTCGTTGGGGGTTCTGAGGAAACTAATTTTCTTCAATTCATTCCCATCTACCTCATGCATTCTCGTCGATCTACTTTTTAGTAGATGCATATTTGAAGAAAACCAAGAGGATTCGCCAAATACATCGGTTACTTCCAAATCCGATTGCAACAATTCTTCGCATACCTTAGGACCTTCAGCGACGAAAAGCTTTTCGCGCATGCGAACCTTCTTTTGGCTTAAAGATCTAATTTTTGATATGTTCTGTTTGGATAACATTCGATTCTTCAAAGAAAATCAATGCCTGTGAAAGTTCTCCAAAAGGATGAAATAGTTTTGCCGTTCGAATGAAGTGGCTTTTTCGTACATGCATCATCCTATTCATCGCAAGCTGCTTCAGCTCCTGCACGGTTCATCGCTTTGTTCCCGATGGTGAAGTCGCCCTCAAAAAAAACCGCTTTGACCTAATCGGAGAGAAAGAATACCGCGAGTCTCTGGATTTGGAGGAACTGGAAGGAATTCTAAAACAGAAAGCCAGTCGCAAAAAATTTCTTGGGTTGGTCTATTTGCACCCCTGGATGTACCGACGCGGTGAGATTCGTGCAGAAAAAGGAAAAGGAGGAGACAAGTGGCTTGAACTTGGGGAACCTTTAGTCCTCTTAGATTCAACATTGAGTGAAAAATCGAGTCGACAGCTTCAGCTCCAGCTCAAAAAGAAGGGATTCTTTTTCAATTCAGTGGAAGCCTCACATAAAGTATACGGAATAAGGAAAAAGAAAGCCATTACGACATACAACTGCACCCTGGGCGATGCTTATCACGTGAGAAAGATTTCGTTTGCTGAGACAGACTCGAATTTGATGATGAATTTGGTTCGTGGGGCCCGTGACACCAAGCTAAGAATCGGAACCATTTACAATGAGGACGTTTTTGCCAGTGAGCGAGATCGAACAACACGAGTTTTGAAAAATGCTGGTTTCTACAACTTAAGGAAGGAATATGTTTTCTTTCGGATGGACTCTACAGTGGGCAATCATCAAGTGGACGTAGAAATAATTTTAAGGGACAAAAGCAAGACTGTTTATGGGCCAAACGATGAAGACAGTTTGATTTATACTCCGCACGAAAAATATCGAGTGAATCGCATCCTCGTCAATGCCAACTACAGTCTTAAAAATCCGACAATCAGTGAAGACACAATAAAGTCAGCAACCCGCGGAATCTATTTCCTGAACGCCGACCAGATTAAAGTGAATCCCAAAATGTTGGAGAAATCCATTTTTATAAAAACGAATTCCCTCTACGACAAAGATCTTGTCGACTACACCTACAAACGATTGGGTGCTCTTCGCGTGTTTAAGTCAATTTCGATTCGTTTTGAAGAGAGTTCGGCTGGACCCAATGAACTGGATTGTTACATAAATATGAGCATGGCAAAGAAACAAGCCATGAGTTTGGAGCTTGAAGGAACCCATAGAAACAGAAACCTCGGTATTGCTGGAGGCGTTGTTTACAGCAATCGCAACACACTGGGAAGCGCTGATAATCTTGAGCTCAGTGTGACTGGAGGACTCGAAGATCAACAAGTAACTCAAGCAAGCTCTGCGAACACCATATTCAATACCAGAGAACTCGGGGTAGAACTGAGCTATTTCGTTCCCAGCCTGCTCATTCCAAGCATGAAAAAAACTCCGAAGTATACCAACCCAAAAACGCGATTTGACCTTGGCTTAAGGTCTCAAGCTCGTCCGGATTATAGAATGCGCGCACTCAACCTTTCATTCAATTATTCTTGGCAAGCATCGGATTACCATAGTTTTCAAGTGTTTCCAATTGACTTGGGCTTGGTTTGGATTGAACAAGAACCCTTTTTCAAACAACAAATTGAAGACACTAAAGACACCGAGTTGATTTATCAATATTCGGATCACCTCATCAGCTCGAGTAAACTGAACTATACCTACTCCACCCAATCTGCACGTAGAAAAAGGAACTTCACCTATTTCAAATCTGGAATAGAATTGAGTGGAAATGCGATACAGTCGCTGTTTAAAATCACAAATCAAGCAACCGATACAGCCGGGAACTACCGATTCTTTGGAATCCAATTCGCCCAATTTATTCGCCTCGAAGCCGACTACCGCATTTATCGATCAGTGAGCAAAGAAGGCGACCTCGTTGGTCGGGCTTACGTAGGAGTTGGAGTTCCTTATGGAAACTTCCCAGCCTTGCCGTTCGAAAAGAGCTTTTTCGCTGGAGGGTCGAATGGACTAAGAGCATGGACAACTCGTACGATTGGACCTGGCGACGTGAGTTCGGCAGTACTCGACATCGACCAACTTGGAAACTTACAATTGGAGGCCAACCTGGAATACCGATTTAAGATCAGCAAATTGTACCGGGGGGCCTTTTTTGTTGATGCTGGGAACATTTTCCTCTTGAACAAAGATGACGATCGCCCTGGCGGCGAATTCAATCCCAAGACATTCTATCAGGTGCTTGCTTTGGGAACTGGCTTTGGAGCTCGCATCGATTTAGATTTTTTCATCATTCGCTTGGACGTCGGTGCCAAAGTGCACGACCCTTCTCGCCTTCTTGGAGAACGCTGGTTCTTTGAGCCTAAAACCCAAACAGATCTGCTGCTTGCATCGAAAGGCATCGATCCTGGAGCTCCTGTACTAAGAAACTTCCACTTGAACCTTGGAATTGGTTACCCATTTTAGCACCACTCAAGCCATGAGTTTGTAGATTTGCCGAGATGTCTGAACTGATTTCAACACAACTACTCGACTACATCAAAAGCTTTGGAATTGCCCACGAAATGGCAATCTACATTAAGCTCGGCATACTGCTGTTGGCTTTGTTCCTTCTTGGCTTTGTCCTGAATTTCATCGGGAAATCCGTCATCGTTCGAATCATCACCCGAATCTCTGTCCATACCAAATCAAATTGGGATGACATTCTAGTCGAGAAGAAGGTTTTTGAGCGTTTGGCCAATATTCTTCCCGCGCTAGCCGTTGCGCTCTTTTCAGACCTGATTTTCGCGGACTTCGTAAATCTCATTCCAATCTTAAAGTCGGGAATTGAGATTTTCATAATCGTCATCATAATCTCCGTCATTTACTCCTTCCTGAATGCCCTCAAGGACATTCTTCAATCATCTGTCATATTCAAAGACAAACCCATCAACTCGTATATACAGCTGATGAAAATTGTCATTGGTATTGTAGCAGCAATTCTGATATTGAGTTTAATGATTGGTCAAAGTCCGCTGACCGTTTTGACGGCTATGGGAGCTCTAACGGCAGTGATCATTCTCGTCTTTAAGGATACGATTTTGGGATTTGTTGCCAGCATTCAACTTGCGGCCAACGACATGATTCGAGTTGGCGACTGGGTCACGGTATCTTCTTATGGAGCCGACGGGGATGTGATAGATATTTCCTTGAATACTGTAAAGGTTAAAAACTTCGACAACACAATTTCAACGGTGCCAACCTATGCCTTCATCTCCAACTCAGTTCAGAACTGGCGCGGGATGTCGGAGTCTGGTGGCCGGAGGATTAAGCGTGCCCTGAACATTAAAATTAGCAGCATCAAATTTGCGGATGAAAAATTATTGGAATACCTCTCGAAAGTCAGTCTAATTCAGGAATTCATTCAACACAGGCAAAATGAAATCGAGACTTACAACAAGGATACGAATGCTGCAGTGGAGGTTCTTATCAACGGGCGCCGTATGACCAATATTGGACTCTTTAGGAACTACATCGAGTACTACTTAAAGGCTCACCCTAAGATCAATACAGATCTTACCTGCATGGTCCGTCAGCTTGCACCTGGCCCCGAAGGTTTACCTCTTGAGGTATATGCTTTTAGCTCCGATAAAGTTTGGGTGAATTATGAGCGAATCATGGCAGATATATTTGATCATTTGTTGGCGACAGTTCAACACTTTGACCTAGAAATCTTTGAACAGCCCAGCGGCACAGACTTTAGGACACTCCGTGAAAACATCAGTTGAGTTGATGAGCAATAATTTTAACTTCGGCGCTGAATGAAATTCCTGCACCCCGAATTTCTCTTCGCCCTTTTTTCCTTAAGCATCCCCATTGTCATTCACCTCTTCCAATTCAGAAGAGCGAAGCGCATTGCCTTTAGTAATGTTCGCTTCCTAAAGGAGATCAAAGAAGAGCGACATTCTACGAGCAGACTCAGGGAGCTGTTAATTCTACTTTCGCGATTACTTCTCCTTACCTTCTTGATTTTCGCTTTTGCACAACCTTACATTCCAAGTACTGAGGAGGCACGTGTTCACGATCAAATTGGAATTTATGTAGACAATTCCTTTTCCATGGATCAGTTAAGTAGCCAAGGTCGTGGGCTTGATAATGCCAAACGAATCGCTCACGAATTGGTAAAATCGCATCCTGCAAACACCGAATACCTAATACTGAGCAACGACTTCAGATCAAAAGGAAACCGCTTCCAGAACCGAGAACGAAGTATGGAAAACATTGCTTCCATCGAAAGCAATCCGCTCCAGCCTGAGCCAGAAGAATTGTTGAATCGATTCAGCACCAAAGAATCTTCGCCCAGTCTGGTTTATATGATTTCCGACTTCCAATTTGATACTCTACAGTTGGACGGATTTTCAAAAAGCGAGATTCGTCTTATACCCATTCAAATTGAGCAGAAATCAAACCTCTCGATCGATTCTTGCTGGTTTGAAATTCCTGTAAGAAAGCAAGGAGCAAGCGAAATCATTCACTTCGAATTGAGTAATTACGGCAATGAAGATGAGCGTGATGTGCAAGTAAATCTATTCATCAACGGTAGCCAGCGATCGCAAGAAATATTGGAGATTCCTGCAGGAAGTAAGATACGCTCAAACTTGAGTTACAAAGTTCAAGACGATGGCTTCATCGAGGCTGAGTTGAGAATCGACGATTATCCTGTGACATTCGACAACAGTCTTTACTTCAGTTATCAAATCCGTTCGAAGTACAACATTTTAGGCATTTCAAATGACGAGAAGTTGACCACTGCTTTGGGGAATCTTTTGGAGGCCGACTCAAGCTTTCATTATGAGATTGTCAAAAGCGATAAAGCGGAGCCTCAGCAAATTCTTGAAGCTGACCTGATTATTCTCGCCGACCTTGACCTACTCTCATCTGGACTCATTCAAACACTGGGTCAAGCACTTCAAGAAGGTTCTGATGTTTGCCTTTTCCCAAGTCCAGCTTGCTCCATCGAAGACCTGAATGCACTTTTAAGTCTTCAAGAAATGTCGCGGTTTAGGTCGTGGGATACCAGCAAATATCTTCTTGGGAACATTGCTCTCGAACATCCATTCTTTGAAGGAGTATTTGAACGGATTCCTGAGAACATCGACCTTCCAAAAGGCCGTGGACGCGCTCTCATAGAGGATGGTGGCGCGAGCGGTGAAGAGCTGCTTATTTCATACAGCGACGGACAGCCTTTCTTAAGAAACAAACGAATCAATGGTGGTCAGATGTACGTTTTCTCCTCTCCCCTTTCAGGTTCCTATGGAAATATGAGCAAGCATGCCCTGTTCGTTCCAAGCATTTATCAGATGATTTTAAGGTCAAACGAATCTGGACCACTTTTTCAGTTTATTGGCAAGGAGGATTGGGCTTCTTTCAAACTTCCAAAACAACAAGACCCTGAAGCAGTATATCTCTTAGCACCGAAGGACAGCCTTCGTTATATCCCCATTCAGCGTAGACGACAAAAAACTATTGAAGTGAAATCCTATGAAAATTTAGTTCAATCTGGCTTCTACCGACTGAAACAAAATGATGTGGAATTTGGCATTTTAGCTTTCAACTTCAACAGGAAGGAATCGGATATGACTGGTTTAGATCTAAGCTCGCTAGAAAACATGGCCGAAAAGCTTCCGATGGTTCGGGTGATTGATGGGAATATCAATGAAATTCGAGCCAATGTAGAACGCATTTCAAGCGAACAGGAATATTGGAAAACGGCCCTTCTCCTAGCCTTGATGTTCGTTTTCTTTGAAATAGCACTAATTAAACTCTGGAAAAGATGATCCACATCCAACGCGCAAAAGTCTTATGCCCAGAAAGTAGATTTCACAATAAAGTGTGCGACTTCATTGTTGATCACGGAAAGGTTGTTCGCATTTCTGAAAAGCCAATTCCAACTGGTAAAGGCACTGTCATACATTCAAAAGATCTTCATTTGAGCATCGGCTGGTTCGATCTTGGGACTCAGATTGGCGACCCTGGATTTGAACACAAAGAAGATTTCGAAAGCGGACTTGCAGCAGCAGCAAAAGGAGGCTTCACTGGAGTTGCTCCAATGCCGAACACATTCCCATTTCGCGACAATAAATCGGCGATAAAATATGCCATTGATGCAGGAGCGAATCACATCGTGCAAGTCTACCCCATTGGTGGCTTGAGCAAAAAAGGAGAAGGCCTTGAATTGGCCGAACTCTATGATATGACTGAAGCTGGTGCTTCGGCTTTTTCAGATGGGCTCAACGACATCCACAATCCTGAGCTTCAGAAGCTAGCTCTTCTATATTCAGACAACTTAAGGCCCCCGCTTCTCTGCCACCCAATTGATCACCAATTGGCTGCAGAAGGTATGATGCACGAAGGTCCTACAAGTACCTCATTGGGACTTAGAGGAATTCCTGCCATTGCAGAAGAGCTTAGGGTAGTACGAGACTTAAAACTGATTGAATACACAGAATCAGGAATGCATTTCTTCTGCATCTCAACCAAGGAAGCTCTCAAAAGAATTCTTGAGGCAAACTCAGATGAACTCAGTTCAAGTGTTGCGATTTCGAATCTCGTATGGAATGATGAGCGACTTCACGATTTTGACTCAAGCTTTAAAGTTGAACCACCACTGCGCTCAGAAAGCGATCGAAAGTTTTTGCTCAAAGCATTAAAGAATGGAAATATTCAGGTTTTGTGTTCGAATCACAGACCTCATGAAATTGAAGCAAAACGTTGTGAATTTGAAAACGCTGAATTTGGAATGGCGAGCATAGAAGTTTTTCTTCCACTCTTAATGCAAGCCTTCAAAGCAGAGGATTTGAGTGAGATTATTTCAAGCTTTACCAGCAACCCTCGAAAATTGCTTAAGCTCGAAATCCCGCTGTTGGAGGAAGATTTAGAGGCGAATTTATGTTTGTTTGACCCTAGTTTACCAGCCGACCTGAACTTCAAATCGAAGGCTGTGAATTACCCAAAGCTAAACGAACCAAAAGGAAAAATTCTTGGGGTAATTCAAGGTCGCAAGAACAATTTCGCTTAAGCTTTAACCCTTCTTCGGAGCGTTAAAAAAGTAGGAAAGCCGAATCCCAATAGTACCGCTCGTAAGGAGAGTGTTTTGCCTGATTACCTGACTTCCTGTTTCGCGCTGAATCGTAGGATTTCCGGTGATAGGTGTGTTGGTCGTAATGATATCGAAGTCGCCTCCTGTTGAGGTAAACGAATATCCCAATCTATATTCGGCTCCAAGGGCAAAATTATCGGTCAAGAAATAGTTCAATCCAGCAATACCGGTAATTCCGAATTGAACACCACCTTTATATTGCTCATCCACTTCAATTCTGCTCGTACCACTTGTGTCTTGCAGACTCGTTGAGGATTTTATGCGCGACTTTCCAATGATCCCTAAATTCAGTTCCCCTCCGAAATAAGGATCCAGTCTTCCACTGGTTTTAATATGCCGTTCCACACCTATTCCAATGAAGGCATTCAGCTGAGTTCGGCTGGAATCAAATTCTCTCAATGCCGCTCCCAGGCTGTCAGTTTGTAGGCTTTGGAATTGCCCACCCGATAAGCCTAAAGACATGCGCCAAGCAACAAGCTCATGGCTGTAATAACGCGCAAAAACCAAATCATTTCCAAAAGGGTCTTGTTCGCTGGAGAAACCAATGTTTGAAATAATACCACTAACATTCATACCAATCCCCATGCTGGACTTGGTAGGTTTTACAACCGAAGATGAGTCCTGGGAGAAAGCATGAATGCTTATACTCATTGCAATTGCTAGGCTCAAAAGAATCTTATTCATAGAATTGATTTGGACGGAAAACGAACTTAACTATAAAATATTCTACTCTTTGTCTTCCAACATAGGAACGAAGCGGAATTCGCCCCAATCTTCTCTTTTGAAGGTTCCGTCTTTCATCTTTCGGAGACGAATCATTCGCTGCACGTCATCACCTCCAACAGGAATAACCAGCAGTCCTCCTACTTTAACTTGGCTCTTCAAGTCTTCAGGAACGAAGGGTGCGCCACAGGTAACAAGAATTTTGTCGAATGGAGCATAACTTGGCAGGCCTTTATATCCATCGCCGTAGAAGAATTTTGGCTGAAAGCCCAATTCAGGAAGAAGTCTTGATGTCTTTTCAAACAATTCCCTCTGGCGTTCAATTGTCCAGACCCTTGCCCCCAAAAGCATTAGAATGGCAGTTTGATAACCACAGCCAGTTCCAATCTCTAATACCTTCTCGTGCTTTTTAACCTCCAGAATCGAGCTTTGTGTTGCCACGGTCATTGGATGCGAGATGGTTTGGCCTGCGCCAATGGGGAAAGCCAAATCGGTGTAAGCTTTTTCTACGAAGGCCCCATCGAAGAAATAATGCCTCGGCATCTTCATCATTGCCTCCAGAACTAATTCATCCTCAAAACCTTTCGACCTTAAAGTCTCCAAGAGCCGCTTTCTCAGGCCCTGTGTTCGGAAGCTATCATTGAAGTTTTTCGACATCGGTCAAATGTAAGTTTTTGCTCAGCCGAGTAAAGTTCGATTTATCAACCTCGGGATATGCATAAAGTATTGGACGCATTCAATTGCCCCTGAAATGAGGGAGTACATTTGAGTTAGACAAAGACTGGAAAATCAGTGTTAAAAATAGGTGTACTAGGCGCAGGCCATCTCGGCAAAATTCATTTGAAGATTCTCAAGGGACTTCCGCAGTTCGAACTTGTTGGTTTCTTCGACCCCGACCATGAAAAGGCTGAATTTACTAGAGATGAATTCGGAATTGAAAAGTTTGACACCATTGAGAGTCTGATAGATGCCGTTGATGCAGTAGACATTGTTACACCAACTCTGTCGCACTTTAAGTGCGCTGAGATGGCACTTCGCGCTTCCAAGCACGTCTTCATTGAAAAGCCTGTTACGAACACAGTTGAAGAAGCTAAAAAACTCATCCTTCTTTCTGAAGAAGCAAATGTGAAAGCGCAGATTGGACATGTTGAACGATTCAACCCGGCTTTCTTGGCTTCAAAGGACTACATCGACAATCCGATGTTCATCGAAACGCATCGATTGGCAGAATTCAATCCTCGCGGTACAGATGTTCCCGTCATTTTAGATTTGATGATCCACGACATCGACATCGTTTTAAGTCTAGTCAATTCCAACATCAAAAGAATTTCAGCTTCTGGCGTAGCTGTGATCAGTGATACTCCCGACATCGCAAATGCCAGAATAGAGTTTGATAATGGCTGTGTTGCCAACCTTACCTCCAGTCGGATTTCTCTAAAAAACATGCGTAAATCGCGGTTCTCACAAAGAGATTCGTACGTCTCAGTCGACTTTTTAAAGAAGAAAGCTGAAGTAGTTCGCATCAAAGAAGTTGTTGGCGAACCCGACCCTCTTTCCATTACAATTGATCCAGGTGGTGGAAAAAAGCTTAAAGAAATTTATTTCATTCGTCCCGAAAGTCCTGCCACTAATGCCATCGAGGAAGAATTGAAAGCATTCGAACGTTCCATCGTATTGGATATTCCTACAGCTGTGAGTTTAGGGGATGGAGCGAAGGCTCTCGATGTAGCCCATCAGATCATTGAAAAAGTAGATCGTTCTCCCTCCTTCTTTCAGGGCTAACAATTTTCATTTCTTTGCAGGCTCTGCCTGCAATAATGCGCTTCAACTTACGTTCACTTCTGTTCGCTAATCTTCGCCTTTTGAGCTTTCCGCAGTGTGTCCTTCTATTTCTGACAGCCATAGGCACTTTTTCATGCAATCTTCTCGACGAGGATGAAATGATTCCTGCATACATTAGAGTAGATGATGTGTCTCTATCAACCACCTACATTGTAGAGGGTAGTAATTCTCAAGCCATCAACGACTGCTGGCTGTACATAGATGATCAATTGATTGGGATTTTTGAGCCACCTTTTTCGGTTCCCGTGCTGTATGAAGGCCAATCGAAACTGGAGATTTTTCCAGGAATAAAAAAGAATGGAATTTCGAACTCAAGGGTTCGATACCCCTTTTACACCTCCTACCTAAACGACTCGAACTTAATTCTTGAAGCAGGAGAAGAACACCTCGTAAAGCCCAAGTTCAACTACATATCTGGGCTGGAATTCGCATGGAAAGAAGACTTCGAAGACCTTTCCTTAACGATGACCAACGCTCCCAGCTTTGATGCAGACTTAATCTTGAAGAGATCAAGTGAAGCCTTTGAAGGAAATGGATTTGGTCTCGTCGAATTAGGGCCCAATGCAGGAGCGTTTAAAGCGCTCAACTCAGATGCCCTAGACCTTCCTCAACTCGGAGCTGAGATCTACATTGAACTTGACTATAAGTGCGACTCGGAATTTGAAATTGGCTACAGAACCAACCGACTTGACGGAAGTGTATTTGAGCAAAGCATGATTGTGGTGAACCCGACTACAGAATGGAAAAAAATCTATGTAGAACTTGGCGAAGAGATCAGTGAAGAAACAAATGTGAAAGATTTTGAGATTTTCATACTTGCCTTTATCCCAGAAGGAGTGACCAACTCTAAACTATATTTCGATAACATCAAATTGCTCTATCGAAAATGAACAGTAAGTCGCAAGTAATCAAGTATATAATTACCGACTTACTCACGGCCTCTGTCGCCTGGACTGTCTTTTTTGTTTATAGGAAGCTCTATTTAGAACCCTTAAAATTCGGCGTGGAAGTCGAACTTCAATTTACAGAGCGCTACTATGTGGGTTTGCTAATTATTCCACTCTTTTGGCTTAGCCTTTATGCTCTTACAGGCTTCTACAATCAAGTCCTGAGAAAATCTAGGCTGAAGGAATTTGTTCAATCCCTTTGGCAAAGTCTTCTTGGTGTTTTGATCATCTTTTTCGCCTTGATTCTAGATGACCAAATTGCCGATTATCGCTCCTACTATTCTGCATTTCTCGTTTTGTTTGGAGTGCACTTTTCAACCACCTTCTTTTTTCGCTTTTTAATTACATCTCAACTCGTTCATAGAATTCATAATAGAGAATTTGGCTTCAATACACTCATGGTCGGTTCGAACGAAAAAGCCTTAGAGCTCTTCCAAGAACTTGAATGTCAGAAAAAATCGAGCGGATTTAAATTCAATGGCTTCGTTCACATCAATGGTGGTCAAGACCATCGTTTGAACGGACATTTAAAACACTTAGGACACTTTAGGGATGTTCATGAAATCATTGAACAATGTGAAGTTGAAGAAGTAATCATTGCTTGCGAAACATCAGAGCACGATAAACTCCGAAGCATCATTGAACAGTTGGAAGGAGAACAGGTTCGTATAAAGGTGATTCCGGATACCTACGACCTTTTAACGGGATCTGTGAAAATGAATTCCATTTTCGGTACGGCTCTCATTGAGGTGAACCACCAAATCATGCCCGATTCCCAGCTCGCTATTAAGCGAATCATGGATGTGGTCATTTCAATCTTAGCTCTATTTCTACTTACACCTGTTTATGCACTCTCCGCACTTCTTGTAAAGCTGGGATCAAAAGGCCCGGTATTCTACTCTCACGAACGAATCGGAAAAAATGCCAAAGCCTTTCGAATGTACAAGTTCCGCAGCATGATTCAAGACGCGGAGAAAGCTGGTCCGCAGCTTTCGAGTGAAAGAGATCCGAGAATTACGCGCTATGGACGATTCATGCGTAAGACAAGAATCGATGAAATCCCTCAATTTTGGAATGTTCTCATTGGAGATATGAGTTTGGTTGGACCCCGGCCCGAAAGACAACATTACATTGACCAGATTACTGCGCGCGCACCGCATTATCGATATCTCCACAAGGTTCGTCCTGGAATTACGAGCTGGGGACAAGTGAAATATGGTTATGCAGAGAATGTAGATGAAATGATCGAACGACTGAAGTACGACGTGCTTTACATTGAGAACATGAGTCTACTTGTAGACATTAAAATATTGATTTACACGATATTGATAGTTCTTCAAGGTCGAGGTAAGTAGACCGATGAATCCTTTATTTTTGCCAGCCTAAAATTGAATGTTATGGAAAGAATTGCAGTGATTGGAGCCGGAACGATGGGAAATGGAATTGCCCATGTATTTGCTCAAAAAGGGTTTAAGGTCAACCTAATTGACCTCCGTCAAGCTTCACTCGATCGCGCAATTGCGACCATTACGAAAAACTTGGATCGCCAAGTTAAAAAGGAATTGATTTCCGAAGAGGATAAGCAAGCATGCTTAAACAACCTCAGTACTCATACAGACATGCCCTCTGCCGTTTCCGATCGACAGTTGGTCGTTGAAGCTGCAACTGAACGTGTAGACCTCAAGCTCCAAATATTCAAAGACCTCGACGCGAATGCTCCGAAGGAATGCATACTTGCAACGAACACTTCGTCTATTTCAATTACACAAATTGCAGCGGTCACGAATCGCCCAGAGCAAGTGGTGGGAATGCACTTCATGAACCCAGTTCCTGTGATGAAGTTGGTTGAAATCATTCGTGGATATGCCACTTCAGATGCTGTTACTGAAAAGATCATGAGTCTATCACGGGAACTATCTAAAGTCCCTGTTGAGGTAAACGACTATCCAGGTTTTGTTGCGAACCGTATTTTAATGCCGATGATTAATGAAGCCATTTATACTCTTTATGAAAGTGTGGCTGGCGTTGAAGAGATAGATACGGTTATGATGCTCGGAATGGCTCACCCAATGGGACCACTCCATTTGGCTGATTTCATTGGATTGGACGTTTGTCTGGCCATTCTTGAAGTTCTGTACGAAGGTTTTGGAAACCCCAAGTACGCTCCATGCCCCCTTCTCGTAAACATGGTTCGTGCAGGGAAAACTGGTGTTAAAACCGGGGAAGGTTTTTATGTCTACAACCGAGAGACAAAGGAAAAGTCCGCCTCTCCCTCCTTTGCTTAAGGACTGATTAATTCGCTATTCAAGTTTGATGTAGCCACGTTCAATGGCTACTACAATATCTTCAATCACTCGGTCTTCACCCGTTGGATCGTATTGAGCTTTTAGGTCATGACCAAAAATTTTGGCCAAAGATTGAAAGACAAAAGCCGTTAGACCATTTCGAAGGTCCTTGACCACATGAAATGAGGTTTGCCCTATCTCGCGGTCGATGAGTTTGATGAGGATTCGGCCTTGTGTCATTCCCATTTTCTTCAAGTCTTCTTCATATTCAGCACGAAGTTCGTCCTCCATTAATTTGTAGAACTTCTTTCGCTGTCGATCGCTGGCCGCCAAGGATAAACTGTCTTGGTACTTATGATAAAGGTTCCCTGCCATCTTAGCGTAGGGGTACACTTTTTTCACGTGGTATTTTAAATGATTGTATTTCTTTCGAGCCCTGTTGCTCTTAAAGGCACGAGTTTCGCTCACATACACCGTGTTCAGCCAAACCTTCGGCACCGTGTCGCCATCTATAACAGTTGCATGCACAAAGTGCTCTTCCTGAGCCCTAACATTGTTAGCGCAGAGAAGACCAATTGTAACTATAAATAGAAGCTGTTTCACTTTTGCATTTTACTTGTGAAATCAAAAGATGTTCCATTAGTCGTTTCGCAATTTGGAGAGCAGTCGCAGAAATTCGATGTACAACCAAATCAGAGTAACCAATAGGCCAAGAGCGCCCATCCACTCCATGTATTTTGGCGCGCCTTGCGCAGCACTTTGTTCAATAAAATCGAAATCCAAAATGAAGTTTAAGGCTGCAATAACAATCACCACCAAGCTGAAGCCAATGCCGAACATTCCGGATGAATGAATGAGAGGGACTGAAGTTCCAAAGAAAGATAAGATGAAAGAGAAAAAGTAGACAAAAGCGATAGCGCCGGTCGCCGCAATTATTCCAGACTTAAATTTTTCTGTCGCCTTTATCCATCCTGCTTTGTAGGCAAAAAGCATTGAAAAAAGAGTTCCAAACGTTAGACTTACAGCCTGCAGGACAATGCCTGGGTACATCGCTTCAATGGACGCAGAAATAACTCCTAAAAACAATCCATTCAACACAGCGTATATCGGAACAGTGATGGCGCCCCAAGTTGGCTTAAAGTAGGTGATCATGGCAAAAACAAATGCAAATAGCCCTGCTCCAATGGCGTAGGCGAAATTCGTCCCTTCGCCAACCTTAGACCAAATCCAGGCCGCGGTTGCAATTGTGAGCAGCACCGAAATGATTGTTTTGTTTACCGTTCCTTCGACGGTCATCCTCACTTCTTCTGTGAGATCAAACTTTTCAAAAACCTTCTCCTTGAGAAGTGGATTCGAAGAACTTTTGCTGATGATTGCCATTTTACTGATTAATACTGTTTCCTATTGCTTGTCCAATTTGACTTTGAAGCCCCAGTTTCATTGCTTGCCTTTTGGCCCGATTGTGCCTGCTTTAAAAGCTCATTCACTAAAACTGCAGCCGCCCTTTCTTCCCCTGGATATTGTTCGTCTAAATACTCCGGCTTAAAATGTTGCTTCACAAAGTTAGTATCAAAATCCCCAGAACGAAAACTTTTATGATCGATGGCAAAACGACAAAAGGGAATTGTTGTTTTAACTCCGGTAATCACATAGTCATCCATTGCTCGAAGCATCCGATCGATGGCTTCGGTTCGGTTCGAGCCATGAGTGATGAGCTTCGAAATCATTGGGTCATAGTAAATGGGTATTTCCATCCCTTCTTCAAAACCGTCATCCAATCGAACTCCCGGACCTTTTGGGCTTAAGTATGTGTTTAAAGTCCCTGTTGCAGGAAGGAAGTTTTCTTTCGGATCTTCAGCATACACACGCACTTCAAGAGAATGTCCATGAATTTTCAGGTCTTCTTGTTTCACGGAAAGTTCCTTTCCTCTAGCTACCTCAATTTGTTCGCGAACCAAATCCATACCAGTGATCATTTCTGTTACTGGATGCTCTACTTGAAGTCGTGTATTCATTTCAAGAAAGTAATAATTGAGCTTGTCGTCAATAAGGAATTCTACAGTTCCCGCTCCAAGATAATCGCAACTTTTTGCCACTCGAATTGCACAATCACCCATTTCCTTTCGCATGGCTTCCGTCAAAATACTAGAAGGTGCTTCTTCAATAACTTTTTGATGTCTCCTTTGAATTGAGCATTCGCGTTCGAAGAGATGAATGCCATTTCCATGAGAATCGCACATTACCTGAAATTCGATGTGGCGAGGCTTTGAGACAAACTTTTCAACAAAGACTGCATCGTCGCCAAAAGCTGAGCGCGCTTCGCTTTGTGCACGTTCAATTTGCTCTTGCAATTCCTCTCTCTTTTCTACCACTCGCATTCCCTTCCCGCCTCCACCTGCAGAAGCTTTGATGAGAACAGGATAGCCTATTTGTTCAGCCATTTGAACCGCTTCTTCCGGATTGTGAATTGCTCCGGGCGTACCTGGAACCATCGGAATATCGTACTTGGACACAGCTTCTTTTGCTGCGAGCTTCGATCCCATGATTCGCATCGAGTGAGCTGAAGGGCCAATTAAGATTAAGCCAGCTTTCTGCACTTCTTCTGCAAAAACAGGATTTTCCGAGAGGAAACCATAGCCTGGATGGATGGCATCTGCGCCAAAATCCTTCGCTGCTTGTATGATTCGATCAATTTTTAGATAAGATTCACTCGATTGGGCTGGCCCGATGCAAACAGCCTCATCAGCATATCGCACGAATGGAGCGTTCCTATCCACCTCCGAAAACACCGCCAGAGTGCTGATTTTCATATCTTTACATGTACGCATAATGCGTAGGGCAATTTCGCCGCGATTTGCTACTAGAATTTTCTTCACGATTTCAACAATGTTTTGTGCATGCTGGCGGTAAAGTTAGAATTCCACAAGGACTTCTTTTTTACATTTGAGATGATAGTATGGCTCGAATTAAGTGGTTAGTTATTTTGCTTCTCGTTGTTTCGGCTCGAGTGCACGGTCAGGATTCTGAAGACTACCAAGCACACGGCGATTGAATGATTGAGACGAAGAAGTATTACCGGGCTGTGGTTTCGTACAAGAAAGCCATTGAATTGGATAGCACCAATGCCAACGCATATTTCAAATGTGCTCTTGCTTACTACGGACTTGCGAACCTAAGCGAAGCAAGGAACTACTTCAACTTGGCTATTACCAAAAATTCAAACTACACACTAGCGCGCTATCAGCGGTCCATGCTTTTAATCCACATGCAGCAGTTTGGGGAAGCCATTCGAGATCTAGACTTTATTCTCGGAAAGTCACCGAACGACACGAACTTCATTTTCTTGAAATGTGTCGCGCTTTATCATCATGGTGAATATGAGGATGCCATTAATTTATTCAGCCGACTTTCTGAACTTCGTCAGCATAAGAACCCACTTGAAGACAAGCTTTTTATTGGGAACTGTCATTTGCACCTAAAGAACAACGAAGAGGCCATCTCCCTTTATAACGAGGTGTTGTCGAAAGATCCAGACAATTATGAAGCATTGATAAATCGTGCATTTGCACTCCTCTATGTAGGTAAGAAAAAAGAAGCCTGTAAAGAGTTTGAGAGTTTTGTCCAAGCTGGGTATCATTCTGAAGCCGTGGTTTCTTCTCTCAAGGATCATTGCAAATAAAAACCAACGTGCGAGCTTCGGCCACATTTCTCAGCATCGCTTTTCTGGTATGCAGCATGTCTTCTTTTGGGCAAATCACCCAAAAGAGAGATACCATTGAAATCCTTGAACTCTTCGAGCAAATATTAAATGCTCAAGTTGCCATTAAAACCAAAACAGGTACTTCTAAATCCGGAGCATCAACTATTCTCAAGCAAACCGAAAGCTTTGAGGATTTAAACTCAAGTGACGATGATCTCGAAGACCTTCTTAAAGGCTTAGAAGACCAGCCCTCAGATCTTCCCGGACCAGATAGCCCTCCGGAAGAAGAGGATGACCTAGACGACATCTTATAAAGTTTAGAAAAGAAAGGCGGACCACCTGCCCCACTTTTCCCACAAAAAAAATGATGTTGATATCAACGCCCTTTTGAATGATTTGGATAAACCCACAGCTTCTGCTCAACAGGGTAAATTGGAGGCTCTTTTGGATGAAAAAGATGGCGATTTTTCAATCGACGCACCAAATTTGGAAAGTAGAGGTTCGAGCTCAGACTTCGGAGATGATTTCTTGGGCTTCGATTTTCAAAACGACGAATTTGTCATAGACAATAAGTTCATCTCCTATAAGTCGCTGCACTCTGGAAGCTCCTTTGCGGGAATCGATTTGGGTGGGGTTAAAATATTGAAGGACATCTTTGGCAGTCAGGCCAAAATAGAGACCATCGATTCGGTAGAATATATGGTCATTGAAAAACTACTCGTCTTTAAAAATTGCGCCTTTGGCGGTGACTTCAGACCATTTGAATATATCAAGTTTGAGAAGGGACTGTCGATGACAGATTGCATTTCCACTAAGCGGAATTATGCCTTCAAAAATTTATGGATGGAGAAAATGAACATGAGCTTCTCCAACTCCGAATCAGCCGAGGCAACTCTTGGCATTATTGACTGCATAGTTAATGACGGAATGGAGTTGAACCTCACGACTATTGGGCACCTAGAGATAATAAAATCCACGATTAGGAATCGGTTTTTCGTATATCACTCAGCTACTGAAATGGATATTTACATTTCTGAGTGTGAGTTTATTTTGGATAAAAAAGGTGCTTTTCAAGATGAGAGCACTTATGATAGCCTTGGACTGCTTCTCCCCATTACTGATTTTGAAATCAACAACTTTTCATCCAGCGATCAGATTGAGGAGCTCACTATCAGAGGTTGCCAATTTATTGGGGAAAAGGATGCCTATATCAGTCTGAAAGGAAATGTTGGAGATTTAGTCATTGAGGACAACCTTTTCAAAAACTTTAAATCGTCAGCAAAATCTGGACT
>DDDG01000007.1 GCA_002336245.1 Flavobacteriales bacterium UBA1986 | reverse complement strand
CTGGCTTCTTCAATCAGAATTGGGGTTACTTCAGGTTGTGTGGAAAGACTTGTGTAAAGGCGCCATTTTACCGGATCCTCGGAAACCACATCAAAGGATAAATCAACCCAATTGAACACATCTTTCTCCTCAAGTTTTTCAATGCTTTCAACATCAAAACGATTTGTGACTTGATTCATAATATCGCGCATTATTGCGCGCAAGACATCCTCCTTACTGTTGAAATAATTATACATCAAGCCTTTGGATATACCAGCTTGCTTAGCGATTTTACTTACCGAGGCTCCATGGTAACCCTCCGTGGCGAAAAGCTCAAAAGCCGCTTCGAGAATCTCCGCCTTCCGCGCTTCTCTTATTTCCTCAAACTGCTCTTCCGATCTTGGTGCCATTTACTTTGATTGAACGTTCGGTCAATAATAAAGCAAAAGTATTGAAGCACACCTTTCACGCAATGATTTTTATCAGAATTGGGAATTACATATTATCGCGCTTATATTTGAGTCTTATCAAACACACATATTATGAGAAAAAACTACATCAGCATTCTAAGTATTTTACTAGTTGCCTCCATCAACATTTTCTGGGCAACCAAATCACCAGGAAATAAAACTGGCTCGCCAGGCGACAATGGAAGTTCTTGTGCCCAGGGCGGCTGTCACAGCGTTCCTGCTACAGCAAGTGGGGTGACCATAAGCTCCGATGTACCAGCTGGAGGTTACCTCGACGGCAGTACATACACACTGACCTTGCGCGCTGAGGTTACTGGAGCTCAAGCCTGGGGTTTTGAGCTCGTAGCAGAGGACGATGCAGGAGATAAGCAAGGTTCGTGGATTATTATGGACAACCGAACGCAGATCTCTACTCAGAACCTGACCCACAACAATAAAATTATTGGGAACGATACCTTGGAATTTAGTGTACAATGGACAGCACCGACCGGAAACGCAGGAGACATTGCGTTTTATGCTGCAGTAAACGCTGCCAACAACAACGGAAACAACAGCGGTGACAACATTCGAACTGGGAGCCTCGCAATTACTCAAGATGCAAGCGCACCTTCTGGAACATTCGAATTGAATTTGTCTAAACTCAAAGCATATCCGAATCCGGTTATCGACCGACTGTACTTTTCCGAGACTTTGGATTCGTACCGATTGATTGACCTTACAGGCAGAGAAGTATTGAGTGGAGCGAACACTGATCGTGCATTGCTTTCCGAGCTTCAATCGGGATTGTATCTTCTTGAAATGAATGCTTCAGGTCAAACTGAAGTTCAGCGACTATTCGTCCGCTAAAACTACCGCTGTAGCCCAACCTATCTCCACCAATTGTCGACGGTGGAGAAAGGTTTGGTTCAGCATCTCTTTCCGAGGTATGGCTGCAAGAAATACTTGAACCTCCTCACCCACTTGGTAGTCGAAATCCAAATCATCTTGGAACATCAATAGGGTATTTGGAATGCCCCTAGACCATTGGACCTGTTTCTCCAATTCTAGCACGTACCAATGCTTATCCCCATCAACAACCTTCCTCTTTCTCATATAGGCGCTGGGCGGAAATACCTTCTTAGCCTCTTCAAGTAACTCATCGTGTTTGTGCCCCGGGATAAGCTGCAACTCTATTCGCTTTCCACTGTATTCAGCAGTTTTTATCAAGCGAGGAAAAGCTACATTGAAGGGGATGTTGATCGGCGCGAAGTAACCATGAACAATGTCGAAGCGACTGAAAATGAAGGCTAGGTAAATGATGAAATAGCCATAGAAAGCCAAGTTCACCATGAGGTAATCGTTGGCATGAAAAGCACCTAAGTATATACTTTGGGCGATGTATCCGTATAGAAACAGACTTAAAAAGGAAATGATCAAAAAGAACTTCAGTTGATCGTTTCGGATGACGATTTTGGGATCGAAAAAAGTTGAAATATTGATGGCATTGTTCTTCATCAAGAACCATATATGCACCGACATCAAGAAGAAAATCAGCGTGAGAAAATTGTAGCTGGAAGCCCAATCATTGATGAGCCAAAAGTCATAAAACCCATGTGCTATTGCTGCAAGCAAGAAAAAGCCAAAGAATGTTAACCACCTATGCTGATGCCACTTATATCTATTGAGTAGCATTCCATAGCAAATGGTTGAGGTCCACATCATGTGACCTACAGCAGCAAGAAAACCGCGGGCACCAATATTATTGAGCTTGTCTTGTTCGATGTAGCCAATGTTCTCAACGAAGGCAAAGCCCAGTGCCGAAACAGATCCGTAGAGAATAAAATCATAGGGTTCGTCGACCTCCTTGGTGAAATAAACCATAAACAAAACCGGAAGGATCTTCACCATCTCCTCCACCATTCCAATGCCCACAATACAATACAGGAGGTCATTGAGCGGACTTCCATTCAATTCAAATCCCGCAAAATTTAGGGTGTCGGTGATGGGAAACACGAAATGAATCGTGATCGCACTGAGCAGAAAGGTCAGACCTACGTAGCTCCAGCGTTCGGGTTCGTACACATCCAGCTTCCAGATGTAGATGATCCAAATAAGACTGATAAGAAAGGCCGCCAATGTGCCCCAAAGATTTAAGCGCTTGATGTCCATTCGAAAAACTTCGAGCATATAATCCAAGAAGTTGGCCTGATAGTAAAAACTCAACCTGCGGATGTAAGTATGAATCATTCCATCTTCATCCTTCAAGGCCAAATCGCGCAGGGCAAGGTTTTCTCCCTCGTCGAATAGGTATGTAGACAGCTCGCGATATGAGCCTTCAGGAAATAGATTGGCGTCGATGCTCTTTTGGAAGTAGACCGTGGCAGAATCGAGGAAACCCATGCGCTTATAAAACCTTCCCCACGCGTAATTGTAGTACTTCAAATCTTTGTTCGTTACCTGGCTCAAGTGATAGTAAGCCGAGTCCAAAGCTCCCAGGTCTACCTGATGCATGCCATAGAACAAACGCGCATCATCCGATTCAAGTTCACCTCTGTAGAGTCGCTCAATAATTCCAATCAATTCATGCGAAGTCGAATCGGCTCCATGCGTAATCCTGTCCTTTGCTACAGCTCCACGGGTGTTGTGAACCAAACTGAAATGCAAATCCAAGCCTGCCTCGGTGGTATCTTCAAAATCAAGCAATTCGACATAAGCCCAGGCCAATTCATGAAAATCGTCCAACTTAGAATAGTGCTCAATCTTCTGCTCCGCAGAATCTAAGGAAGGGTCTTGAATTAGGACGTTTACCACGAAGAAGGAAACGGAAAACAAGCCAAGAACACTGAAGACATACGTAAGGGTTCTTCGGTGCAACCAAAAACGCAGACTGCTCAAACCTGAATCTGCTTTGCGCTGAATGATCCACCCGAGTACAACCAGCACCCCAACTGCATTCAAAAAGAAAATGAGAAGCTCATACAGCATCCTATTCTTCCTCTGGGTATTCGATTCTTACGTGATAAATGTTCTTAAGCATCCCTTTAAACAATTTCTTTAAGGTGCTGATGTCTTTGAAAGTAATGTCGGCCTCTTCGTATTGGCCTTCCTTTCTTTGGTTTTCAATAATCCCCTCTACCAAATGATCAATGTTCTCTTCGCTGTATTCCTTCAATGATTTCGAAGCAGCCTCCACAGAATCGGCCATCATCAATACCGCCGTCTCCTTGGAAAATGGAATTGGTCCTGGATACTGAAAATCCTTCTCATTCACTGTCTCCCCTGCTTGCTGAGCTTTTACAAAGAAGAATCGAGTATGGGTAGTTCCATGATGTGTTTGGATGAACTCAATGATCTGACTTGGGAGATTTGCCTTACGAGCCAGCTGCACCCCATCCAAAACGTGTTGAATGATTACCAGAGCTGAAGCT
Organism: Flavobacteriales bacterium UBA1986; assembly: GCA_002336245.1. Taxonomy (GTDB): domain Bacteria; phylum Bacteroidota; class Bacteroidia; order Flavobacteriales_G; family Salibacteraceae; genus UBA4419. The sequence goes on along the minus strand of DDDG01000007.1, from coordinate 5,177 downwards.
CCAAAGGCAAGTTCATCGTGAGGGTTGTGTCCGCCCAGTTGATTTTCGATGAAGTATTGTGGCTGAAGCATTTTTCCAATGTCGTGGTACAAGGCTCCCGTACGAACTAAGAGTGGATCTGCGCCAATCGCTGATGCGCCTGCCTCGGCAAGGTTCGCCACTTGTAAGGAATGCTGAAAGGTTCCAGGTGCTTTGCTGCTTAAGTCGCGAAGCAAAGGAGCGTTCGAATCGGAGAGTTCCATCAGTGTTACATCCGACACGAAGCGGAACATCTTCTCAAAAATGAAAATCAATGGATAGACCAGTAAGGTGAAAATCGCACTCGCGCCAAACCATTGAAGCTTTCTCCAGTTGATACTTGCCCAATCTCCTTCATGAAGAATTGAAAGCCCCGTATAAGTTGCTGAATACACTATAAAAATCACCAATGAGGTCGTGAGCAGTTGAGATCGTTTTCTCAAACTAACCAGGCTGTATACAGCTGCAATCCCTGTTACGGATTGAACAAAGACAAATTCAAAACCATTGGGAGCTAAAAAGCCAATCAACAAGCAAGCAATTACATGAGTTAAAATGGCCAGTCGTGTATCGAAAAAAGTTCGAATTAGAATGGGCAATATGCAAAAGGGCAAAGCCATAATATCCAGTCCATCAAAGACGGAAGGAAGAGCCGAAAAACTGACCGTGAGCACGAAAACTAAAAGCACAAAATAGAAGCGGTTGTTTTCGTTGATGACGTCCTTTCTGAAAATGGTTAGAAAGAGAAGAAGCACCGAAATGCAGATGAACACAATGAGCGTTTGGCCAAAGATCAAGACGGCCGAATTCTCCATGTTCCCACTGCGGAGTTCATACTCTCTTTTGAGGGAAGACAGCTTTCGAAAAAGATCGTCGTTTACCACCTCTCCTTGATCCACAATCTTTAAATCCTTGGCCACTTTACCGTAGGTAAGTGAGATGTCTTTCAAGCGTTCTTGCAAGCTTAAATCAGTGGTCGTCTTATCGTAAAAAACGTTCGGACGCAAATGCTCGGCGAGCAAGGTTTCAATAAATGTTTTGTTGAATTGAGAGTTCTCTGATAACTGATTTTCAATGAATTGTATCGCACCTGAAATCAAGTAAATTTCATTCAATTCATACTCTTCACTAACCTGTTGATCGGAAATATTCAGCACGAATTGCTCTCCTTTTCCGTCGATGCTTTCATGGCTTTCAATCAAACCTCGTCGGTAAATCTCCCCTAGTACTTCTTGACCAAATTCGAGTTCAGCCTTCTGAGTAAACTCCGGATATCCATCTTCATCGGAGTAATGCAAACTATCCCAAATCGCTCGAAAGCTGACTTCAAAATCATGCAATTGTTTCTCCCCGATTTCGGCACGTCGAACGAAATAAGGACTGTGATCATTTCGAATAGCGCGCTCTTCTTCTTGCAGTTCGTCAACACTTTTATAGATGGCGAAATCGAAAGGAGCTATGAGTTTTTCATGCAACCATGGCATGCCCTTCTGAAATTCATATTTGAACTTCACTTCTCTCGGAAATAGAGTCACCAACCACGCTATTCCGAGCACGACCAAAAAGGTCTTCAACAAGAGCTGCGGTGTACTTCGGATGTCTTCAAGAATCTTATTCATGGGCACAACGAAAATAGGGGAATGAAGGCTTTGAATCCAATGCTTCCAAACGACTTCTTCGATGCTTTTTGAACAACGGAATATTCTATAAGAATTCGCACAGAATTCGCCCCTTGAATTGCACTATGGAATCATTACTTTTGCTGCCCCCAAAATGGGCGATTCATCATCCGAAAAATCACAAACATGAGAGAGGTATTCATCGTATCAGCAGTCCGAACTCCCATAGGTAGCTTCATGGGATCACTATCTACAGTACCCGCCACTAAGTTGGGCGCCGCAGCAATTAAAGGTGCTTTGACTAAAGGAGGCATCGACGCTTCAGAAATCGAAGAGGTGTACATGGGTTGTGTTCTTCAAGCCGGACTCGGACAAGCACCTGCACGTCAGGCCGCCATGTTTGCTGGCATCTCTGAGAACGTTCCAGCCACCACTGTGAATAAAGTATGTGCTTCAGGAATGAAATCGATCATGCTCGGTGCTCAAGCCATCATCGCCGGAGATCGCGAAGCGGTTGTTGTTGGTGGAATGGAGAATATGTCTTCTGTTCCTCACTACATGAATGCCAGAAACGGCGTTAAGTTGGGCCCAATCAGCATGCAAGACGGAATGGTACTCGACGGCCTCACCGATGTTTACAACGACTACCACATGGGAAATGCCGCTGAGCTCTGCGCTTCTGAATGCAAGATCAGCCGTGAAGACCAAGACAAATTCACTGTAGAATCTTACGAACGTTCTGCAGCTGCTTGGGCTGCTGGTAAATTCGCCGACGAGATTGTTCCTGTGGAGGTTCCACAAAGAAGAGGCGATGCCATCGTAGTTTCTGAAGACGAAGAATACAAGAATGTAAAAATGGAGAAGATTCCAACGCTTCGTCCAGTGTTCCAGAAAGAAGGAACTGTTACCGCTGCCAATGCGTCCACGCTCAACGATGGTGCCTCTGCCCTCGTATTGATGTCGAAAGAAAAAATGGAAGCCTTAGGTTTGAAGCCCATCGCTAAGATTCGCTCTTATGCCGACGCGGCTCAGAAACCCGAATGGTTCACCACAGCTCCAGCCAAAGCAGTTCCAATCGCGATTGGAAAAGCAGGTTTGGAAATGACCGACATCGAGTACTTCGAACTCAATGAAGCTTTTGCGGTAGTCGGTATCGCCAACACACAAATGATGGAATTGAATCCGGCAAAAGTGAACACCAACGGTGGAGCTGTTTCTCTAGGTCATCCACTAGGAAATTCCGGCTCTCGCATCATTGTAACGCTTCTAAATGTTCTTAAGCAAAACGGAGCTAAACTTGGAGCTGCTGGAATCTGCAACGGCGGAGGTGGCGCGAGCGCCATGGTTGTTGAGCTAGTTTAAAGTTTCCTCAACCCACTTCAAAGCGACTTGGAGCTGTTCTAAGCGATTCATGCGCTGATTGTCGAGCAACTTAGCATCTGCAGCCTGCCGAAGCGGTGAAGCTTCGCGCTCCGTGTCCATTTTATCGCGCGATTGAATGTTGTTGAGAACCTCATCGTAATTAACATCCTCACCTTTTGAGCGCAACTGCGCATAGCGCCTTTGAGCTCGTTCTTCGGCTGAAGTTGTGACAAATATTTTCAGTTCTGCATCGGGAAACACGACGGTCCCAATATCCCGACCGTCCATTACCACTCCTTTCGACATTCCTAAGTGGCGCTGCAGAGCCACCAATTTCTTACGTACTTCTGCAACAGCAGCTACCTGACTCACCACATTCGAAACTTCCAGACCGCGGATATCCTTCTCCACTTCCATTCCATTCAGCCGAACGCAGTATTTTCCCTCCTCTTCGTTAAAGGCGAAATCCACATGAAGCACATCCAAACAATCGATGAGCAATTGGGTCTGCAATTGTCCGTCTTTAAAAAGACCTTCCTGAAGAGCAAACAAACTCACAGCACGATACATGGAACCCGTATCGATGAAGAGGTACGACAATCGTTCTGCCAAATCTTTTGCGAGGGTGCTTTTTCCAGAACCGGAAAAGCCATCTATTGCAATGTTTATTTTGTCCGCCATGACGACGAATCTAGGAATTTTCGGTCCTTCTTTTGAATTCCTTGAAGTTGAGGATGAGATTCAAATGGTGGCTCGTAGAACTTAGGTGGTAGCGAGCAAATCCGTAGCTAAAGCTGTACTTCTTGGTTTTGAACTCCAATCCTCCAGAAAAGCCGGCAGCACCCGTTCGATCGTCTAATTGCAATTCACGTTGACGCCTGTAATTGTAGCCCAGTCGGAGGTTGAACTTATTCGAAGGAACAAACTCCAATCCGAGCACAAAATGCCGCATCAGCATATCGAGATTAAACCTTGCCTCTGCCTGATCGGCTGTAAGTTGATAATCGTGACGCAGGTCCCAACGTTGCAAACTTGTGGCTGCCGCCATAACGCGAAAAGGTGCTTTCGCAACTTTCCTGGAAATGGCCAATTGCACATCCAAAGGAAGATTGTTGAACTCTCCATTCTGGTAGGGAACAATTTGACTCCCTACATTCTTAACTAAAGCACTGAAGTAAAATGCTGAATCTGCACCTGCATAGGAAGCGCCCACATCGAAGGCGAAGCCAAAGGATTGAACATCTTGAAGGCTTGAATAAATAAACTTGGCAGCAACTCCCATTTGAATTTGGTCGCTGAGCTTCCGACTGTTCATGAAAGAAAGAGCGTAATCCGCGGCACTGAATTCACCGAGTTGAACGCCAGTTTCATCTGCCTCCGTGAACTTCCCATAACTGAAAAACTGCATTGAAGCTGCGACTGTACCAAGTGCTTTCGTCTCTTTAGCGTAAGTCACATTTCCGTAATTCATTCCCGCAATGAAAGGACTGAACAACAAGCCAAATGAGCCGTCGGCCCGAGCATCTAGAAGAGCTGGATTCGATAAAGCGGTTTGAAGTCCGCCATCGCGATGCGCCATTGAAGCCCCACCTAGAGCAGCTTCTCTAGCCGACTGAGGTAGGTTGAGGAATGTGTACACACGCGATCCCGATACTTGAGCCAACAAATTCGTTGACAGAAAAAATGAAAGTACAATGAGGGCTATGCGGTTCATTCAGTTTTGAATACGACGAATATCCGAGATTATTGCATTCGCCCGACTATCACTTCTCTACTTTGAGTATTTATTCGAGGTTTTCCGAATCGTGAAAGAATAGGTGTAGATGTGGAAATCTGCAGATATGAAGATGTGCGAATTATTGATTCATGATTTTAGTTGAGCATCAACCTGTAACTTATAACCTCCAACTAAAAACTTTAAACCACTCTTTCACTCTCTAACCGAAAGATCCGCCGGCTGGCGGGCCTGCCCGAATGAGAGCATCGAAGGCGGGGAAGGCGGGTTTCACTCCTCCACTCCATCACTCTCTCTCTCTTTACCCGCAGGAGCCAAACGAAGGCGGAAATCATCCTATTTAAAGAAGACTTCGACAAGCTCAGTCTGACTATGCTTCGGTGAATTTGAACAAGAGCCAAGAAGATGACCTACTATCCACTCTCTACTCTCTACTCTCTACT
>DDDG01000002.1 GCA_002336245.1 Flavobacteriales bacterium UBA1986 | reverse complement strand
CCTAAATATTGGGGTATTTACAGTGCAGACACTTCAAATTAGCATTCTATGATATCGTCAGATTTCTTAAGATCCGGCTAATTCGGCGGAATTTCGGAGGGAGTTCAATTTATTTCAGAATAGAGCATAAAAAAAGCCCCTGATAATAAGAGACTTAGTTTGTTTTCCTGTGGTGCCGGCTGAACCCAGCATTGAGGCACGAACAATACATATACTTCCACTCAGCTATCCTTGCTAATCTAAGCTCTGAAAAAGCATCAAAAACAAACCTTAATTGAACAAAAAAAACAGAACTATAAATTTCATTTAAATTAGCACAACCACTCGCTTATTTTTTGACTGAAAAAGTTCAGTTGTTTTTGACGACATACACCTATGCTCCTAGGAGCGATATCGAGAAGAATAAAACAGATTTTGTAAATTTATACCCTGTCTGAAAAAGGGGAAGGCTACACCTTTTACTTGCTTAATAATAATGAACATCAACTTAATAAATTTTTTTAAAATGAAAAATTTATACCTTGAAATATCACTCGCTCTTATCTCTCCCCTATTTACCAATGTTGTTATTGCCCAATGTGATGGCATAACCTTGGAGAGTCTTACGAACCCTGGGGCTTTTGAAGTAGCCACGCTCACCGAAGCAGATGGAATACGGAATGGTCCTGATTATTCAGGAGCAACTATCTACTACCCTACAAACTCTAATCCGCCGTTCTCAAGTATAGCAATCGTACCTGGATTTACAGCACTTCCTTCAAGTGTAAAAGAATGGGGACCATTCTATGCTTCTCACGGAATTGTAACCATTATTATAGGCACGAATTCTCTTTTTGATTTTCCAGAGGCACGTGCTGAAGCTCTTTTAGATGCCTTGGAAACCATAAAGAAAGAAAATGTTAGAGTATCATCTCCTCTCGAAGGGGCCCTTAACCTAAATCAATTGGCCGTGAGTGGCTGGTCTATGGGTGGCGGTGGCGCACAAAGGGCCGCTGCACTTGATACCACTATTGCTGGTGTTGTCGCCTTATGTCCATGGCTCCTTAATCCTGAGCTCAACCACAAAAGTCCGTTACTAATTTTTAGTGGAGAGGCTGATCCTACAGCTCCTCCCCTGCTTCACGCAAATATTCATTACAACCAAACACCAAATACAACTGACAAAGTACTATTCGAAATTGCAAATGGCAATCACTCTGTTGCTAATACTCCCAGCGGTGGCGGCGGTTATATTGGAAAAGTAGCTCTTTCTTGGCTTAAGTTATATGTAGAAAAAAATGACTGTTATTGCCCCCTATTAACAGACACGCTTTTAGTAAGCCCGCCAATTGTATCTAAGTTAGAGAAAGATTTCGAATGTGAATTATTAGACGTGGTTAATCCAGTATTGGGAGCGTTGGCAAATGTTGATGATACTGACCCTAGGGTCAGTCGAGTTTATCCTAATCCAACGAAGAATATAGTTAATATAGAAATGCATGGAGATGGTCAGTATAAAATTATTTCATCCATGGGGCAGCTTTTACTGGAAGGATATTTAACTGGTGATAAGAAACAAATTGACTTATCAGAATTTCCACCAAGCATGTATTACTTGTATATAGACAGTCAAATTATTAAACTTATTAAATCCAATTAAGTAGCCTGGAATAAGCTTATTCTTTTATGGTTCGAAAAATCGAACTGTTTAGGAAGTTAATCGAACAATAATTATCCACGAATAGATTGGAAGCAAAATGACCATCGGTCAAATTCAAGATGCTCTGGAACAAAACGAGCACTTTTTGAATATTGACTAGGCCTGGCCCTCAAGAATCCAGAGGCCTAGAACTAAATGAATCTCCAAGTAGCTCCTAGTCATCTTTGTTTCTTTTTTGATGAAATTGTCACTCACCCGTCACCTAAAAAAACAAAACCCCCATAAACATTAAGCTTATAGGGGTTTCAATGTACCCAGGGCGGGAATCGAACCCGCACGGACATTACTGTCCAAGGGATTTTAAGTCCCTCGTGTCTACCAATTCCACCACCTGGGCAGCTCAAAGAGCAAAAAAAATCCTCCGCATTGTCTTTGGAGGATTTTGAGCGAGAAACGGGACTCGAACCCGCGACCCCGACCTTGGCAAGGTCGTGCTCTACCAGCTGAGCTATTCTCGCAATGGGAGGCCAAAAGTAATCATTTTCTTTTCAGAGAAAAGCCTAAGATTCACCAACCATTTTCTTTATTTCATTTAGCTTTAAAAGAGCCTCCACGGGGGTGAGCCGGTCGATGTCTGTTTTTAAAAGCTCGTCTTTGATCTGAGCCAAAGTAGGATCATCGAGCTGAAAGAAACTCAGTTGCATCTCATCTGAAGGCGGGCCGAGAGCTTCAGTTCCATTTTTCTGGTGGTTCTTTTCCAATTCAGCGAGCAATTGGTCTGCCCTCCGAAGAATTTTATTGGGCATGCCCGCCAATTTGGCAACGTGAATTCCAAAACTGTGCTCGCTACCACCTTCGAGCAGTGTGCGCATGAATAGAATTTCGCCACCCACTTCTTTGATCGAAACGTGGAAATTTTTAATGCGTTCGAATTGAGCACTCATGTCGTTTAGTTCATGATAATGCGTGGCGAAGAGGCATTTGGGTTTTTCTGCACTTTGATGAAGATACTCGGCGATCGACCACGCGATAGAAATTCCATCGTAGGTAGAAGTGCCGCGACCGATTTCATCCAAGAGGATGAGGGAGTTTTCAGACAGATTGTTAAGAATGCTGGCCGTTTCGTTCATTTCGACCATGAAAGTGGATTCCCCCTGGGAGAGATTGTCGGAGGCACCAACTCTAGTGAAAATTCTGTCGACAACACCTATTGTTGCGCTTTGGGCAGGAACAAACGAACCAATTTGCGCCATGAGTACAATGAGAGCTGATTGTCTTAACAAGGCACTTTTACCCGACATATTCGGTCCGGTAATCATTAGAATTTGTTGCTTTTTGCGATCGAGAAAGAGGTCATTGGGGATGTAGTCTTCGCCCTCTGGCAGGCATCGTTCGATGACGGGATGTCGACCAGCGCTTATTTCGAGTTCTCCTCCCTCTTTGATCTGTGGTTTTACGTATTCGTTTTTCTGGGCTATTTCAGCGAAATTGAGCAGGCAATCAAGTTCTGCTATGATTAGGGCACTTCGTTGAAGGTTGCCCAGGTACTTTTGGCAGAAGGTGAGGAGCTCTTCGTAGAGTTTAGCTTCAAGACTTTGAATCTTATCTTCTGCGCCAAGAATTTTCTCTTCGAATTCTTTCAATTCTGGTGTGATGTACCGTTCTGAGTTCACCAAAGTTTGCCTGCGATCCCAGTCCTTTGGAACTTTGTCTTTATGACGGTTCGTTACCTCTAGATAATAACCAAAGACATTGTTGAAGCCGATTTTTAGCGAGGGGATTTCTGTGCGGGCAACTTCTCTTTCTTGGATTTTAAGAAGATGATTTTTACCGGATTTAGAGATGGACCTCAATTCATCCAATTCCTTCGAGAAACCTTCTTTAAAAACGCCTCCCTTTTGTAGAAGTACAGGTAAGTCATCAGCGAGCGAATTGAACAGTTTAGCAGCCAAATCTTCGCATGAATCGATTTGTTCCAAGCGGACTTTTATTGCCTTGGGAACTGATTTCGCCATCTTCTTTAGTTCAGCCAGAGCCTCGAGGCTGAACATTAGAGATTGGAATTCTTTTGGCCGAATTCTACGAAAGGAAATTTTTGAAGCGATCCTTTCCAAGTCGCCCATGTTCTGCAACAGCTCAGAAATCGTTTGCCTGAGGTCGTCTTTTTTCAAAAGGGCTTCGGTAGCTGAGAGGCGGTTCTTTATTTCTTCTGCGGTCTTGAGGGGGAAAGCCATCCACTTTTTAAGCATTCTTGAACCCATGGGGGTTTTGGTATGATCAAGTACCTTCAATAGACTTGTTCCATTGGGGCTGGTGGCGTGAAATAATTCGAGATTTCGAATGGTAAACTGATCGAGCCAAAGAAATCGGTCGTGCTCCACACGAGCAATGGACTTTAGATGGTCTAAATCTGTGTGTCGAGTTTCCTTGAGATAGTGAAGAATGCTGCCGGCTGCAACTTGTCCTAGTTTGAGGTTTTCAATGCCAAATCCCTTAAGTGAGTTCGACTTGAACTGTTCTTTGAGCGCTTCGTAAGCGAAGTCTTCTTGAAATACCCAATCTTCTAAACGGAAGACGGACGCGTTTGGTTGGAACTCGCGCTCGAATTGATCAGCGCGAGACCGGAGGACAAGAATTTCTTTTGGAGAAAGGCTAGAAATCAACTTTTGAGCTTCGAGCAGACTGCCTTCTGAAATCAAAAAATCACCTGTCGAAACATCCAGAAAGGAGAGTCCTATGCTCTTATTTCCAAAGTGTATTGCTCCTAAATAATTGTTTTCTCGAGCTTCAAGAATTTGGTCGTTTAAGGCTAAGCCAGGAGTAACCAACTCTGTAATTCCTCGTTTTACAATGTTCTTCGTGAGTTTTGGATCTTCAAGCTGATCACAAATGGCAACGCGTAGGCCAGCACGAATCAACTTTGGTAAATAAGTGTCTAAAGCGTGATGCGGGAATCCTGCCAACTCAACACTTGCTGCTGCGCCATTTTTTCGTTTGGTGAGAGTGATTCCTAAAATATCTGCGGCACGGATGGCATCTTGTCCGAAGGTTTCGTAAAAGTCTCCTACCCGAAACAACAGCAGGGCATCAGGGTGCTTCACCTTAATGCTGTTGTACTGTTTCATGAGGGGCGTCTCTGTAGACATCTTAATTCCTAATATTGCGGTGCTTAGAGCTACGAATTTAGCTTTGGGCATTGGAGTTGACCTTTTAAGCCCCCCTGAATTATCAGATTTTATGAACAGAAAATTGAAAAACGAAGAACTTGGTCGAAAAGACCAGCACGAGTTCAAAAAAGCGAAGAAAAGTAAAGTCGTTGTGGCTTTAAATAAAATTCGAAGTGCTCACAACGTGGGTTCGATTTTCCGTACTTCAGATGCTTTTCTCGTTGAGGAAATACTTCTTGGAGAATTCAGTCCGAAGCCTCCTCAACGCGAGATCATGAAAACGGCGCTTGGCGCAACTGAAACGGTAGACTGGCGGTCGGTTGAGAGTTTAAAAGACGAGCTTTTGGAACTCAAGAAAAAGGGTTACCGCATATTTAGCATCGAACAAGCGGAGAGAAGCCATAGTTTAGGACAATTTGAGTTCACTGATGAGCCATGCGTCATAGTGTTGGGTAACGAAGTTGAGGGGGTTGATCAAGACATTATTGACCTTTCTGATTCTGTGATTGAAATCCCTCAATTGGGAAGTAAGCACAGCTTCAATGTCTCAGTAACGGCTGGAATGGTTCTTTGGGAAATATTTAGAAAGAGCTTAGACTAGTTATCGTCTGAGCAAGTCCAACCATTTTTCTCGTAGACGCGGATTTCGTCGTCGTAGACCTTAGGGCGGTCATTGCAAATCTCCGATGTCATCGTTGAGTCGAGTGCAGTGTCGTAGCGTTCACAAGTAGAACAACGTTCGCAAGCAGTCCACGAAAGAACTGTTCCAAGAGCTGCAGTTAGCAGCATTCCTTTTATAAATAGTTTCATTAAGGTCAAAAATAGAATTAAAATGAAATTAGGGAAGTTGAGCGCAGCTTACCTTTCCAAAGGCAGCCCATTGGCTTTCTAAATCAGATTCGAAGTCTGTGAGTCGTTTTTTTGACCCGCATAATGTGTCGCTGATAAGCTGGTCACCAAAGTCATCGGTGTACGAGCATTGATGGCATCGTTCACACGAAAGCATGAGAGCAGAGACGATGATTAGACCAAGAATCCGCATTAAAAATTAATCTAGGAGTTCGACACAGGTCCAACCACTTCAGCTTCATCAACAGATTTCTTGAATTTCCCACCCCGCTCACAGATTTCCTGTTCCTTAACCCCATTGGGTTCAGTGCATACATAACAATTGTCGCAAGAGGCTAGCGTAATGAGGCACGCTAAGACTAAAAAGATAGGTGTTTTCATAGTTTCCTTTCGTCAAAGATAATGTAGAAAATGGGCAAAAAAAAAGTCCGCCGAGGCGGACTTTAAAAGTATTGATTATATCCTAGCTGCAGCTGCAACCCAATGCTTCCAATAAATCTACGGATGCATTGTATTGGTCTTTGCTATCGAAGTCGCTTTCACAGATTTCATCTGAGTCACCGAAACAATCGCAAGTAACGCAAGTTGAGCATGAAGCCAATCCCATAAGGAAACAACCTGCTAAGGCTAGTGATAAAAATCTTTTTTTCATCTTAAAATGGTCTAATTCTCAGTACATTCGTAACCAAGAGCTTCGTAAGCTGCAATTGCCTCGTCCAACTCAGAGTTAGATACGCCGTCACCAGAACAAAATTCTTGTGAAGTAGTAGTACCTAGAAATTCCCATTCACAATCGTAACATTTAGTGCAAGAAGACATGCTTGCAACGAAAAGACCGATTGCGGCAAATGATAAAAACTTTTTCATGACGCTGATTTTAGTGTTTGTAAATTAAGATTCGGGTACAATAATAAGAAATTTTAGTTCACCAAACCTATGAAGTCAGAGTCTTGCATGAATTTTATAAACTCGACATCTGTCTTAGCTTTCGCTTTGAATTTGGCGTCTTTTCCGATGGCTGATTTTAAATTGTTGACCATCATTTCTTTATTTCCAGTTCGGGCTCCTAAAATTGCCTTTAGGTAGTATCCCGCACCGCTAGCTTTATCATCACCTGCTTCAATGGTGCTTGTGGCACCCGTGTTGTCGCCTTTGAGCATTTGGGCTAAGGCTGCATTGAATGACTTATTGCTGCCCATGTTCTTCACAGCGCTTTCATAGTCTCCATTCTTGATGTCGACGATTCCCATGTTGTATCCAACTTCTGGTCCAGCACCAACTGCTTTAGAGTAGTATTCTGAGGCTTTCGTGCGATTGCCTGATTTTATGCTAATGATTCCCAGGTTGTTGTTGATCACGCCATTATCGGCTCTTTTTGCAGCTTCTTCAAATTCTGCTTGAGCGTCGGAAATTTTATTCTGAAGCATAAGGATATAACCTGCATTGTTTGGACCTCTCCAATCCTTGGCAAATTGAGTTTTAGCTGTTTGGTAGATCTTCAACTTAGCAGCCATGTCATCAGTAAGAGTAGCGGCATAAAGCATTTCTTCTACGTTCAGTTGACTAGGATCTGATTTGGCTAATTGAGAAATTTCTTCATCAGATTTCCCCACTTTCTCTGCCATTAAGGTGAAAGTTGCACGTCTTTGTTGTGGAAGGATTTCCTCAGCTAAAAACTTGTAAGTAGCAGCCATGTTCTTTATTTCCTTCTCTCTAACCTCAAGGTCAGATTGCATTTTCAAAACTCGCACTACGATGTCTTTGTCTGGAAAATCGCTGGCCATAACTGCTTTTTCAAAGCCAGCCCAGTCTTCACCTTTTCCTTCTTTCTTGAAGAAATCGTCAGATTTCGCAGCGTCGATTTTTTTAGATCGCAACATCCCTTGAACCGACTTGGCAGCTGTGTTGGCTCTGTCGTTGGCAAGGTTTGCGTTTTTGTCCATCTCACCATCTGGTGAAGCGTAAGCACTTACTGACATCCCTTTCCAAACTAGACCTTCTTCAACTCCAGTGGCGATGAAGCTTTTTACAGCTTTCATATCCTCGTCGTTTAGTTCTGATCCGCGAACTGCAGCAGATTGAATGAGGTAGTTGATTTGACCGTCAATGTTCTTCGGCGTAATTCTGTTGAATTTGTCTGGACCCATGATTGGCTTCTCATCAGAACGAACCATCAATGGTGTGATGATCGTACCATCTCCTAAGTCGACGTTTCCAAAATCCTTTGATTTGGTTTTATACCCAGCGGAAACATCCAAAGTCAATTTGACATTTTCCATTTTTGGGTCATAGGCCAAAACATCTTCATAGCTGAAGGTTCCACCTTTAGTGAAGTCAATCTTCTGACCATCACCTTCAACATCGATTCCAATCAATTTGATTGGCTCGAAGCTTTTAACGACTTCACCACTGGCATTTCTCATGCTTGGAGTAGCTGCTATGCTGGCTAGTTTGTGGAAATAGTTTGGCGGAAATTTACCGCTCATGCTAACGGCTATACTATCACCGTGCATTTCCAGCGGATTTGGAGTGACGTCGTATTTTACGGAATCCGCATACTTCGCCATTTTGCTGAGTGGGTTACAGCTTGCTATAAGAATGGCTAGGGCAACTACTGCGGTTATTTTTTTCATCTGTGTGTTGTTTTCTTTAAACGCTAAATAATGCTTTAACTAAATATCGGTTGCAATAATAACGAATACTTTTTGAATTAGAAAGTTTTAGGAGCCTCCGAAACCCTGATAAAATCTCGGGTTAGAGGCTGATTTGATGAAGGCCTTTTTTAAACTTTTTTGAACAAATCGAGACAATTTTGTCAAATGTTTCAACATTTTCAACGAAATCGTGCTCCCCAAGTTCCAAAATGAGGACAGTTTGTTCTGGGTGTTCACGAAAAAACTTGAGGTATGCATGATTTAAGCCCTCCAGATAGTCTTCTTTGATGTCAGTTTCAAATGAGCGACCTCTCTTTTGGATATTGGACAGAAGCCTTTCAGGACGAGCATAGAGGTAGATCGTGAGCTCAGGGCGAGGTAGGCCTTTAGTAAGGATCCTATGAATCTTTCGGTACATTGTATACTCTTCTCGTCGAAGATTCAGTTGAGCGAAGATTAGACATTTGTCTATGGTGTAGTCGCTGATCATACTTTCGGTGAATAGAGAAGGACCTGGAATTCGATGTTTAAATTGCCGGAACCGATCCGCCAAAAAATTCAACTCCAACTGAAAAGCATATCGATCTCGGTCCTTATAGAAGCGTGCCAAATAGGGGTTCTCCTCAAATTCCTCCAAAATCAATTCCTGATCAAAACGCTGACTAAGCATATTTGCTAGCGTTGTCTTCCCAGAACCGATATTGCCCTCAATGGCAACATAAGGATGGAATTCAAAGGGCGATTTCATTCAGTTTTATTCTTAAAGTCGAAAGCTTTTGCGATGTTAATGAACTAAAGTATTCGTCTTGTAATAAATGAGGACCAACTTCAAGCAATGGAATGAGAGCGAATGACCTTTCGAGCAAATGGGGGTGTGGAAGGCGTATTTCTGTTTGAGTGGAGCGAAGGCCCTCCCAAAATAATATGTCGAGGTCAATCAAACGCGGCCCCCATTTTTCCGATTTTAGGCGGTCGCGGCCTAAATGACTTTCCATATTTAATAGGTGAGCCATGAGATCTATTGGAGACAGTTCACTGCTGCCTTTAACCACAAGATTTATAAAATCGTTTTGGTCTGTATTCCCCCAAGCTTTAGAAGAATACCATTTGGAAACTAATTCAACCTGAAACTCCGGGTTAAGGGAGTCTATGCATCGCCGAATCGCGTCCGCTGTTCCCGACTTGTTACCGCCTATGCCTAGGTAGATTGAATTTGAAGTTCGATTTTGCTCCATTTATCAAGGGACAATTCCATTAGTGTAGAATGCTTCGAAGTGCATAAGTGAGCCCGTACATTTGACTACAAATTAATACTACTGAACATGAAAGGATTCTTAAAAAGCTTTTTCGCCTCTTTCTTAGGTGTTTTTGCAGCGCTCATTTTTATGGGCCTATTTATAATGGTCATAGTCTCGGCTATTGGCTCACTTTCCGATGACAAACCAGAGATCAAAGAAAACAGCATTTTGCAAATAAGGCTTGCAAAAGAGATTGTTGATCATGCAGTCGATAATCCGTTTGAAAATTTTGACTTTCAAAGCTTCGACATGAAATCGCAAATCGGGCTGGATGATGTTTTGAGCAGTCTTGACAATGCTTCTGTAGATCCAAAAATAAAAGGGATATTTTTAGACATCAGCGGATTGAACGCCGGTATGGCCACCATTATGGAGGTGCGCAAAGCAATTGATGCTTTCAAGGAATCGGGAAAGTTCATTTACGCTTATTCCGAAGGCTATTCGCAGTTTGGTTATTACTTGGCCAGTGCGGCTGATGAAGTTCATCTCTATCCAGAAGGGGAAATGGACCTTAAAGGATTGTACATGGAAATGGCGATGTTGAAAAACATGCTGAACAAAGTTGGCGTTGAAGCCCAAGTTTTCCGTGGTCCTGATAACAAGTACAAAAGTGCAGCAGAGGCTTTGATGTACGATAAGATGAGCCCGGAGAACCGTGAGCAGATGCAACGGCTTTTGGATGTGGTTTGGGAGGACTGGCTTACCACAGTTTCAAATAGTCGAAACATTTCAGTTGATCAACTTGAAGCATTTGCAGATAGTATTTTGATTCGTGAGCCGCAAGACGCGGTCAAATATGGCTTAGTCGACAAACTCAGTTTCCGCGATGAAGTAATGGAGCTTTTAATGGCTGCAGTAGAAGTAGAGAAAAAGGATGACTTGAATATGGTGAGCCTGGCGAAGTACTCTAAGGTTCCTCGTGTGGAGGTTGAAGGTGAAGAGAAACCATATAAAATCAAGAATAAAATCGGAGTGATCTACGCCAGTGGAAACATTGTAAGTGGATCCGGCGAGCAAGGTCAAATGGGTTCTGCAAGCATCGTGAAAGCGATTGAAGCAGCTGAAAAAGACACTACGGTTAAGGCCATCGTAATGCGAGTCAATTCTGGTGGAGGAAGTGCACTTGCTTCCGACGTTATGTGGCGTGCTGCTCAGAAAGCAAAAGAAACTAAACCTTTCGTCGTGAGTATGGGTGACGTGGCTGCCTCTGGTGGTTATTACATCAGTTGTGGAGCCGACATGATTTTCGCTGATGAGAACACCATCACGGGTTCTATTGGCGTTATAGGGATCATTCCAAACATGCAGGAGTTGATGACAGAAAAAGTAGGCATCAACTTCGACGTGGTTCGCACGAACGAACAGTCGGACTTTTTAAGCGTGATGCGACCTGCAAGAGAAAACGAATCGGACATAATAAATGAATCCATTACTCGCGTTTACGATACCTTCATTAGTAAGGTGTCAGAAGGTCGCGGCATTGAGGCAGCCCTTGTGGATTCATTTGCTCGTGGAAGAGTATGGATTGGACGTGATGCTCTTGAACGCAACTTAGTAGATAGCTTGGGTGGCTTGGACGATGCGATTTCTGCAGCGGCCAAGTTGGCTTCCCTCGACAATTATAAGCTGCGTGTTTTCCCGAAAGACAAAGATCCATTCCAAGCACTTATGGAAGGATTCAACGCTCAGGCTTATTTTGGAACAAAAATGTTTGGCGATGACTTCGTGTACGTTGAGAAGATTAAATCTCTTCGTGAAATTCAAGGCATTCAGATGCGATTGCCCTACGAGATGATCATTAAATAGTCGGAGCAGTTAAAACGGTTTTTAAAAGCCTTTTCCCAAGAACTTGGGGAAAGGCTTTTTTATTGGATTCTTTCGCAATATTTGCGTTCTAGCATCAAGGGTAAATGGAGATTTTAAATTCAATCGTTTCTTGGGTGATCAAAAAAAGGATTCACCAAATTGAACTCTTCAAGAAGTATCCTTCTGAAGTTCAAAACGATTGGCTACGAAAACTTCTCGATCAAGCGAAGGGAACTGAGTTTGGTAAAAAGTACCGCTTCAGTGATCTTAAAACCCACGATCAATTTATGCGCAGAGTTCCCATTCAAGATTATGAATCCTTGAAGGGTTACATCGTTCGAATCAAACATGGAGAAAAGAATATTCTTTGGCCAGGCAGTATCAGATGGTTTGCAAAAAGTTCTGGAACTACTACCGACAAGAGTAAGTTCATCCCAGTAAGTAAGGAATCATTAGAGGATTGTCATTATAAAGGAGGGAAGGACCTACTCTCGATATATTACAATGAAAAGCCAGATTCAAAACTCTTTTCAGGAAAAGGTTTAGTCATTGGAGGAAGTACAAATCTCAACACCTTCAGCCAGCGATCGAAATCTTACTATGGCGACCTTTCGTCCATCATCATCGACAATTTACCCTATTGGGTTGAATACATGAGAACTCCTGCGAAATCGGTAGCTCTAATGCCCGAATGGGAAGATAAAATTGAATTGATGGCTCAGGCTGGGGCCAAAGAAAATGTGACGAACATCTCTGGCGTGCCCTCTTGGAACCTTGTTCTTTTAAAGCGGATTCTTGAAATAACGGGTAAAGACAATATGCTCGAAGTTTGGCCAAACTTTGAACTCTATGCTCATGGAGGAGTTAGCTTCAAACCCTACAAAAAGCAATATGAGGAGTTGTTTCCTTCCGACTCTGTAACCTTCTTGGAAACATACAATGCATCGGAAGGTTTCTTTGGAATTCAAGACGACTTCAGCAAGGACGAGAACGACATGCTCCTTATGCTGGATTATGGTATGTACTATGAGTTCATGCCGATGACGGAACTTGGAAAGAAATACCCAAACACCTTTCGACTAGATGAGGTAGAGCTCGGTGTGAATTATGCATTGGTTATTTCAACGAATGCTGGCTTGTGGAGATATATGCTGGGAGACACCATTCAGTTCACCAACTTGGCGCCATACCGCATTCGCGTAAGTGGTAGAACCAAATTCTACATAAATGCCTTTGGAGAAGAATTGATCGCAGACAACGCTGACGAAGGTTTGCGCATTGCCTGTGAGAAAACAGGAGCAGAGGTTAGGGATTATACGGCAGCTCCATATTTTAAAGGCGAAAGTCAGGGACACGAATGGATTATAGAATTCAATCGGGAACCAGAGAATATGGAGTACTTTGTGGAACTGCTCGACAATGCATTGAAGTCAGTGAATTCGGATTATGAGGCTAAGCGTTATCACGATATGAACATGAACCTTCCGATCGTCCACAAAGCACCAAAAGACATCTTTCTCCGTTGGTTGAAAGCTCGGAATAGGGTTGGAGGGCAAAATAAAGTGCCACGCTTGTCGAATACAAGGGAGCACTTGGAAAGTGTTATGGCCCTCATGACATCCTGATATGCCAAACCTTTACTGCCTCAAATATCAAATTGTTGTTTTTCTTATCGCTTGCCTAGCTTACAGCTCATTTGGGCAGAATTCGGTGTCGATTGATAAAAGGGCGATTTTTGAAATGGACAATTTGGGCTACATCTATGTCGGCCTCAATGAGCAGGTGACTCAACTGAATGAAGCGGGCGACACATTAAATCAATACAGCAATAAAAGTTTGGGGTACCTCGATGGCATTGATGCCTCAAACCCGCACAAGATACTGGTGCATTATCCAGGGAATTCAGTTGTTACTTTTTTAGACAACAAGCTTGGTCCTCGTTCAGACGATCTTTACCTTCAAGAAAAAGGCTTGGAGCAGTCGTCGGTTGTTTGCGCCTCCTACAACAATGGGCTGTGGGTTTATGACAAAGTCTATTTAGGAATGTTTAGGCTCAATCAGAATTTAGAGGTGAACATTGAAACGGGTAATCTCACGCAGGTCTTGGGAAAGTCGTTGGATCCTGTTAAAATGCAAGAAGTGGGGAAGTGGCTTTATGTGGCTGACTCTGAAGACGGGATTTACGTGTTCGACATCTTTGGGGCATTTTACAAGAGAATTCCAATTTCGGGCATTTCAGATTTTCAAATAGAATCGGGATATCTTTTTTATCTCAAGCAGGGGAGCTTGTTTCGATCTCAACTCAATCGACCAGAGTTGGAAGATTTGAAATTAGAACTAGACGGAATTCAACAATTCAGAATGCGCGAAAACAAAGCCTTCATCGTAAAAGGGGGTGTGTTGAAAATAATTAGTACTCCCTTTCCAAATTAGTTCCTCGTAGGGGCCTAGGCCTCTTCGACAATTACTATTTTAGTTCACCAAATTAAGAGGAAGAATGCACGTAGCCATCGCAGGAAATATCGGATCAGGAAAAACTACACTCACAGCTTTACTTTCAAAGCACTACAAGTGGGATGCTCATTTTGAAGATGTGGACGACAATCCATATTTGAATGACTTCTACAACGATATGCAGCGCTGGTCGTTCAACCTTCAGGTTTACTTCTTGAATTCTCGATTCAGTCAGATCCTTGAGATTCGTGAAAGTGGCAAGGATGTAGTTCAAGATCGTACCATTTATGAAGATGCCTTCATCTTTGCCCCGAACTTACACTCGATGGGTTTGATGACAACTCGCGATTTTGAGAACTACTTCTCATTGTTCAACCTCATCGAGAGTTTCATTGCTCCACCAGACATTCTAATCTATTTGCGTGCATCTGTTCCAACATTGGTTAGTCAGATTCAGCAGCGAGGAAGAGAGTACGAAGAAGCAATCCGCTTAGATTACCTCAAGCGATTGAATGAGCGTTATGAAGCTTGGATTTCGACCTATAACAAAGGGAACTTGCTCATCATCGATGTGAACGAGAACAACTTCAAAAATGACAATGAAGATCTTGGGAAAATCATCAGCATGATCGACGCTGAGATTCATGGTTTATTCCAAGGAGATAAGGCATAAAAAAACCCCGGTTCATCGAACCAGGGCCTTTCCTTTCTAAAACTTTTCAAAGCTGCTAGTTGAAATACTCAGCTGCCTCAATGGCTGGATCGTCGATGGAGCTTTCCGTTGAGATTTCAATTTTCTTCTCTTCTTCGATTTCAATAGAAGTTGCTCCTTCATTTCCATGAACATCGCCGAGGATAGGTGCTATGACCAAACCAACCAAACAGGTTAGTTTAATGAGGATGTTCATCGAAGGTCCTGAAGTATCCTTGAAAGGATCTCCAACTGTGTCACCTGTAACTGCTGCTTTATGAGCATCAGACCCTTTGTAGGTCATAACACCATCGATTTCAACTCCAGCTTCGAATGATTTCTTGGCGTTGTCCCAAGCACCACCGGCATTGTTTTGGAAGATGGCCCACATAACTCCTGATACAGTCACACCTGCCATATAACCTCCTAGAACTTCCGCAGCCAATAGGTTATCGCCGGTAAAGAGCTTTGTTGCAAATGCTATAACGATAGGTGTTACAATGGTTAGTAAACCAGGTACCATCATTTCTTTCAAGGAAGCTTCCGTAGAAATTTCAACACACTTGTCGTATTCCGGCTCAGCCTCACCTTCCATAATTCCTGGAATTTCTTTGAACTGTCGTCGCACTTCCTTTACCATAGCCATGGCTGCTTTACCAACAGCGCTCATAGCAAGAGCAGAGAATACAACTGGAATCATAGCCCCAACGAACAAGGCAGACAAAACAGGTGCTTTGAAGATGTTGATTCCGTCGATACCTGTGAAGGTTACATAAGCGGCAAATAATGCCAATGCTGTCAGGGCGGCAGATGCAATCGCAAATCCTTTTCCGGTTGCAGCAGTTGTATTACCTACAGTATCCAAAATGTCGGTACGTGTTCTAACTTCACTAGGAAGTTCGCTCATTTCAGCAATACCACCCGCGTTATCGGCGATTGGACCAAAGGCATCAATTGCTAGTTGCATGGCTGTTGTTGCCATCATAGCAGACGCGGCAATGGCAACTCCATAAAATCCTGCAAATGCATAGGCAGCCCAAATGGCTGCGGCAAATAGGATTACTGGAAAGAAGGTTGACATCATACCTTGAGATAGACCAGCAATAATGTTTGTGGCAGCTCCAGTAGATGAATTTTGAATGATTGTGTTGACTGGTTTTTTCCCGATTGCCGTGTAATACTCAGTTAAGTAACTGATCAATCCACCTACAATCAAACCAACGATTACAGCGAAGAAAACACCGTTCGAAGTAATAGGCTTCATTCCTTCACCGAAGAATGACATTTGTAATGTGTCTGGAAGCATCCACTTAATTACGAAGTAGGTTGAGATTCCTGTGAGGAGAATAGAACCCCAGTTTCCAATGTTGAATGCTCTTTGAACGTCAGCTTCCTTGGCATTGTCGTCTTTTACTTTTACCACCAATGTTCCAATGATTGAGAAGATAATCCCCAAACCAGCAACGAGAACAGGAAGAAGAATTGGACCGATACCTCCAAAGGCGTCGTTCATTCCAGCTCCGCTTGTATGGTCGTTCACAACATAGTTACCTAGGACCATTGCTGCAAGCATAGTAGCTACATAAGATCCAAATAGGTCGGCACCCATTCCGGCAACATCTCCAACGTTGTCACCCACATTGTCTGCAATGGTTGCAGGATTACGGGGGTCATCCTCTGGGATGCCTGCTTCTACTTTACCTACAAGGTCAGCTCCTACGTCGGCCGCCTTCGTATAAATACCACCACCAACACGAGCAAACAATGCGATTGACTCAGCACCTAACGAGAAGCCTGCTAAGGATTCGAGCACCATGGTCATATTAACGTAGTCGTAACCATCGGCCATAAAGGACATAGTTAATAAGCCGAATATGGCACTTAAGCCGAATACGGCAAGACCAGCAACGCCAAGTCCCATCACGGTACCAGCGGTAAAGGCAACCTTTAATGCTTGCATCAAACTTGTTCTTGCAGCTTGGGTAGTTCTAACGTTGGCGTCTGTCGCTATTCGCATTCCTATGTTACCAGCTACTGCTGAAAATGTCGCTCCAATAACAAAAGCAACAACGATGAACCAATGTGTGGTCTCAACCATCATTGATACAACTCCTAAGAGGAGTCCGGCAACAACAACAAAGACTGCGAGCATTCGATACTCTGCTTTCAAAAAGGCTAGGGCGCCTTCTTTGATGTAGCCTGCAAGTTTTTGCATTTTGGCATCACCAGCATCTTGTTTCTTGACCCATTTAGCTAGGTAAGCCATGTAGGCTAGCCCGATCAGTCCAAAGATTGGAATGATCATCATTAAGTTCTCAGCGATAAAATTCATGAGATAAATTTGTCTTAGCGTATTTTAAAATGGCGGCAAATATAGCTTTTTGGTACAAGAAAAACACTCGTGTTTTCAGTCGTCCAATCGTGATGTAAATGAGTGTTTTAGAATCTAAAACTGAAGGCCAATTCCAAAGGCCAAACGATTCAATTGAGCCTTCGTAACCACCTGGTTGTTCCAAGAATCGAAGTTCGAGGTCAAGTCGTAATAGCGGTGAGTGAGAGTAAATGAAAGTGTTGCACTCGAAGTTACAAGAAGATCGAAGCCAAGGCCATTCCTCGTAGTGAGGCCTTTAAATCCGACGGCAGGAACCCCAGTGTCGAAGAGTAAACCGAGACCCCATACTTCTTGGTAATAACCTGACCCAAGAATGATGAAGGGAGAAAACTTTCGCTTGTTTAGATTGAGCTTCACTTCAGCTAAAAATGGAAGAGCCTGTACGTTCATGCTTTCAAATGAGGTTTGCAGACCAAAATAGATGTGTGGATTTATACGATATCCCATGCCGAGCATAAGACTCGTGCCTGCCGAATTGAAGAAGCCGCCGATTGGGACATTAGAGCCTGGCGGTACGGACGAAAGGATGTTGAGAGAAATGGAGTTTTCGAATTTGCCTCTTAAATGCCCACGCGGAGAATCATCCGGCGATGTTCCTTGGTTTTCAGTGCTAGCTGACTTCATGATTTTCGCAATGCCTTGAAACGGAACGCGCAAACTATCTCCGCTGAAGGTCACAAAAACGGCTCGCTCATCCTCAAAACGAATGAATTGTCCACGAACTTCATCGCCGTTTTTCTGAATGAGTAGGTCGTAAGCAAGCGATTGCGAAAACAATTGGTTCGCCGAACAATAAATAAGTAGAAAAAGACTTAATGATAAACGCATTAGAATCCTGTAGTTCTGTAATTTAGACTCAAATTAAGTTCAATCACCAATGAAAAAGCAAAATTTCCTTCCAATACTTCTTGGATTTATTTTGGCAATCGGCCTCAGTTCGTGTGAAGACAAGGTCATTCAGGAAGTTACCTATGAGGCGAATGTACCTGTGTACATGTCCTACGATGAACTCTATGGTTCCATCGAATATTCCAAAACTTCCGAAATCCTTGAGAATCCAGGCAAGATATATTACTACAAGAACTTCCTGTTTATTGGTGAACGGACAAAAGGTGTTCACATCTTCGACAATGCAAATCCGAGGTCACCTCAGAAAGTTGGCTTCTTGAACATTCCAGGCAACAACGACATCGCCATTCGCGGAAATCATCTTTATGCAGATTGTTTTACTGATCTGCTCGTCTTCAGTTTGGGTGATTTGAAGAACATGGAAATGGTTAAGCGCATTGAAGATGTCTTTGAATACACCATTCCTGAATACGATTACGCATATCCACTTGCAGAAATTGATGAATCGAAAGGGATTGTAATTGGCTTTACCCTCGAAACGATCACAGAAGTGCGTGATGTGAATCAACAGTATTACCCGATGTATTATCCGGTAGAAGGAGATTTGATGTTTGCATCAACTTCTTCTGAAGCTTCTTTTGGAGGAGGATTCAGTGGAGATAATGGAGCTGCCCGAAATGTAGGTGGAGCTTCAGAAGGGATTGGCGGTTCATTCGCCCGATTTATGGTCGTTGATGAGGTGCTTTATGTGATCAGTAATCAAAATGAAGTGAGTTTCTTCGACATTCAGGACGAAAGCAATCCTACTGCCGCAGGGAAATTTGAGCCAGGATGGAATATTGAGACACTCTTTTACAATGAAGATCATCTCTTCATTGGGAGCAACTCAGGAATGTTCATCTACGATATTACCAATAGAACTGACCCCAACTACATTTCACAATTCCTTCACGCCGATGCTTGCGACCCTGTAGTGATCTCTGAAGATGTTGCATACATTACTCTACGTTCTGGTGGAACTCGATGTCCAGGTTGGTCGGATCAAATGGATGTAGTTGATATTCAAAACATCGAACAGCCAACCTTATTAAAGACTTATCCTATGACGAACCCACACGGATTGGGCGTTGATGCAGATGCTGAATTGGTTTTCGTTTGTGATGGTAGCGACGGACTCAAAGTGTACAACAACAGCAACCTGCTCAACATCGACGGGAATATGATTCACCATAAAACGGGTTTAAACACCTACGATGTAATTGCATTGGACGGTGTTCTTTTCCTCATCGCTGAGGATGGTTTGTATCAATACGATTACTTCAATCCTTCTGACCTCAATGAATTGAGTGTTATCCGCATCGGAGAATAAGGCTTGAAGAAAATAACAGATTCGGGAAGGACCTCCATTTTGGGGGTCTTTTTTTTGCCTTAAAGCGGGAGGTAGATTTTCAAAGAGAATGCAAGGATTGCCCAGAGATCAATCCTTTTTAGGCTCCGTTTTTTTGATGCTAGACTTGCTTGGCTCTTGATCAACTTCATTAGTCGCTTCAGAAGCTTTCTCCTCGACGGGCAGAACTTCGGCGGGTGCGTGTTTCTCCATTTTCTCAGTGATGTAGGTAATCACCTTTTCCATCAGATGAATGCGGTCTCTGCCCCGAACGTTGTGTGGATGCATTGGGTATAGAAAGAAGTCCAGCTGAACTCCAGCTTCCACCGACTTTTTCAGCATGTCGATGCTGTGCTGAGGTACCACCACATCGTCGATGGATCCGTGAATGATCATCAAATCACCTGAAAGTGAATCTACCTTATCTAGAAGACTCGCTTTGGTATAGCCCTCCGGATTGTCTTGAGGTCGATCCATGTAGCGTTCCGTATACATGATTTCGTAATACTTCCAGTCGATGACTGGGCCGCCGGCCACCCCAACCTTGAAGGTTCCTGGTCTTTTCATCATCAGCGAAGTGGTCATGAAGCCTCCATAACTCCAACCATGCACAGCCAATCGATTGCTGTCCACATAGGGGAGACTCTTCAAATAATCTACCCCTAGAAATTGGTCGTCCATCTCAACTTCCCCTAGCTGCCTAAAAATGACTTGCTCAAAATCTTTTCCGCGGTTCTCACTTCCTCGTCCGTCAACAGTGTAGATGAGGTAGTCGTATTTATTCGCCATATAATTCATCCACATTGGAGCTCCGCCTCTCCATCTGTTTGTCAGCAATTGAACTCCAGGACCATTGTATACGTAGAGCAATACTGGGTAGGATTTGCTAGAGTCGAAAGACTCTGGGTAAATCATGCGCGTATTTAAAATCGTGGAATCAGAGGTGTATAGTTTGGAGAATTCAATGGTGCCAAATTCAATGCTGTCCATTGGGTTCTCGTTGTGAATCAGCGTGTCTCTAGTCATTGAATCTAGGTCCAATAGATAGGTCGTCAATGGATTTTCAAGAGATGTGTGACTCACGATCAATGCATTCGCTTTTGAATTGTACGAAGCCGAATGCACACCTCGAGTTTCTGTAATTAGTACTTGCTTGAAACTGTCAAGAGAGCTGCGGTACACTTGGCGGTCCATGCCGTCGTTTGTGGAAGCGGTGAAAAAGAAGCTTTTGTTGTCGGAAGAAAAACCAAGGAACTGATCTGTTTGAAAATCTCCTTTGCTGGCTTGGAATTGAAGACCACTGTCGATGTGGTGG
Source organism: Flavobacteriales bacterium UBA1986 (assembly GCA_002336245.1). Lineage (GTDB taxonomy): Bacteria > Bacteroidota > Bacteroidia > Flavobacteriales_G > Salibacteraceae > UBA4419. The sequence continues at coordinate 15,396 of DDDG01000002.1, read as the reverse complement.
ACATAAAAATGATCGAAGCCATCGGCCTCACTTCTCCACAAAAATTCCCCAGAATTCAGCGGGACAAATTCCATCGGATGATTGGTTTGCAAATAAATAGAGTCCTTCTCTTCGAATAGAGTTCGCTTAAGCAGTCCGCTGTCGCGTGAAAATTCATTCATTTGAATGAAAGACTGATCGCGATTTAGGATTCCGACATAGATGGATTCTTCGTTGGGAGACCACTGAATGTTTGTGAGGTATTGGTCTTTTGGCCCCTCTATGATCAATTCGCTTTGCTTTTGTGTTGCTACGTCAATGATCCGAATGCTCACCTGATGGCTGCTGTCGCCGGCCATAGGATATTTGATTGAACGCAATTGTGCAGGCTTGGTGGTGATGTCGACCAATGGATAATCGGTAACCATGCGCTCGTCTTTTCGGTAGTATGCTAAGTAGCGTCCCGAAGGCGACCAATACGTTCCCTTGCTAATTCCAAATTCGAAGCGGTGAACGGCATGTCCGTTTACGATGCCTTCAATGCTATCCTTTGTGACGTCAATGATTCCTTCAATGGTTCCAATGCGTAAGTTGTTTCCATTGGTGAAGGCTGCCATGAAGTTTTCAGAGTTGAAATCCACGTTTTCGGCTTCTTCAGGAAGCTCGATGAGGTAAAAGCTTTGCTTATCCTCCAAATTGTACTCGAAGAAAACGCGGTCGAACCGAAAGACAAAGGAGTTCGCGCTCACCCATGTGATTCTGGGCATTCTTTTGAGTTCATTCAACTCAGAGTGAGAAGCCTGTAATTGCTCTAAGTTGATGTATTCGATCGTACGTGCTGAATCCAAATATTGGATGCTTAAGCGCAAGCCCGTGCTGTCTTCTTCAAGAAAGGAGTAGGCTGGTCGGTCGATCAACCAGCTCAGATTATTGACTCTTTTGGGAGCGTATTCGGTCCATTGTTTCAGGACAGCGTCCTTCAAGCTGAGTTCTTTTTTCTCTTGGGCTTGGCTCATTGAACTCAATAGGAGAAGTGCGAGAAGGAAACGAAGGTTCATAGGTTTTTCTTGAAGGAGCGTAAAACTAATCAGACTCTGTGTTCTTTAAGTACTTCCCATTCAATTTCATGATGAGGCTGAAGGAAAACTTCAATCGTTGATGGTTGATGGGTGTATCCGAGACTCTGTAGATCCACATGATTTGATTTTGCAATCTCAGGCGACCTTTCGAGAAATTGATTCCAAATGCGGGTTCAGCAAAAGCATGAGGTCTGACGTTCAAATCCAGTAGATTGAGGCTGCTCAGTTCTTCAAAACTGTAGTTGACCGATTGAACGTTGTAGTAATCTAGTACAGAGGCCCGCATGGAGAATGTCATCCCGATGCCAGGGCGAGGCCTAAAAATGAGCGCTGGCTGGAAGTAGTATTTGGTCAGCTGGCTGCTGTACCGGAGGTAACGGGTGGGGCCGTCGATGATGCTGCGTTCTTCTTCAAAGATGTTCTCGCCAAAGCCAGCTCCTGCGCCAATTTCGAATCGAATTTGATCATCAAAGGGCTTGGTATATCCCAATGCAAGTTCCGCCAGCTTCCGGTCTGCGCGAAAATCAGTTGTTACGGCTTCGGGATTATCGCTCCAGGCTGAAGGCTTAAACTGCAGATTGGTTTGTAGATAAAAATGCTCAGTGAAAGCCCAAGAAGCTTGAAGGTTGCTCGGATTAAAAACAATGTTCGCGTCGTTTTTCCCTTGAAGATCTGCAACGTTTTGCAGATTCGGATAGTATATGGTCCGACAGGAAGAGAGCGTGAGTATGCCAAAAGCAAGGGCACAGAGTTTAAGACGCTCATTCATCCTCATAGCTTACAAAGTTAATCCCCTTTTGGCCCCTAAAAAAATCTACTTTTGAGCCCAAATAAAGGACATGCACGTTGATATAGATGGAGATCGGTTTGAGCTTTATGTGAAGCATGAGCTCATAGAAAGAGTGATCTACGATCTTGCTGTGAAGATGGAAAAAGAACTCGCTGATAAGAAGCCAGTTTTCATCGTTGTACTCAACGGCGCTTTTATGTTCGCAGCAGATTTGATGCGTCATTTTGAATTTGAATGTGAAATCGACTTCATTCGAATGGGTTCTTATGAAGGTCGTGAGCGACGAGAAAAAGTGGATACCATTCTCGGATTAAATCGAGAAATTAAGGGACGAACAGTTGTTATTATTGAAGACATTGTTGACACGGGCAACACACTCAACACCCTTCTCAAAGAATTTAGAGAGAAGGAACCCAAAGAAATATTTACCGCAACTTTTCTCTACAAGCCAATGGCCCACGATCACAAAGACAATGTGGATTGGTGGGCTTTGCGAATCCCAAATGATTTTGTGCTGGGCTACGGTTTAGATTACAAAGGAAAAGGGAGAAATCTTAGAGATATTTATAAGTTCGTTGAACAGTAGACTATGGCAAATCTTGTACTCTTCGGCCCACCCGGGGCAGGAAAAGGAACCCAGTCGGAAAGACTGATCGAGAAATACGGCTTCATCCACCTTTCTACAGGTGATATTCTTCGCGGAGAAATTAAAGCTCAAACCACACGAGGGCTGGAGGCAAAAAAATTAATGGATGCTGGAGATTTGGTTCCAGACGATGTGGTCATCGGAATGATCGAACACAAAATCGAAACCGCAGTGGGGGCAAAGGGCTTCATCTTCGACGGTTTTCCGCGAACTGTTGCTCAGGCTGAGGCCTTGGATTCAGCTCTAGAATCGCATGGATTGGCCATCGACGCCATGATTGCGCTTGCAGTTCCAGACGATGAACTTAGAACACGTCTTCTCGAGAGGGGAAAGACATCTGGAAGAGCGGACGACCAGAACTTGGATAAGATCAACAACCGCATCTCAGTGTACAAGGATGAGACGATGCCCGTGGCAGAGTTTTACTCCGGCCAGAATAAATACAAAGGCGTTCATGGAGTTGGTTCCATCGACAGCATTTTTTCGGACATCTGTTCGGTAATCGAAGACTTATAATTAAGCCTATGCCTTCACGCAATCGAAAGGAGGCAACTTCAAATTTTGTCGACTACGTCAAAATCAACTGCCGCTCAGGCGAAGGAGGTGCAGGTTCTGCGCACTTGCGTCGCGAGAAGTATGTTGCCAAAGGTGGCCCCGATGGTGGCGACGGCGGACGAGGCGGGCACATCATTCTTCGAGGTAATCGCCAGATGTGGACCTTACTCCCTCTAAAATACCGCAAGCACTTGATTGCCAAAGGTGGAGGCAACGGTTCAAAACAAAGAGCAACAGGAGCGAACGGAGATGATGTTATTGTAGATGTTCCTTTGGGAACGGTAGTGCGCAATGCCGAGACTCAAGAAGAAATTCTAGAAATTACAGAGGAAGGGAAAAAAGCAATTCTTCTACCTGGTGGTAGAGGCGGATTGGGAAACTGGCATTTTAAGACGCCTACAAATCAAACCCCTCGACACGCACAAGAAGGTGAAGTAGGGAAGGATGAATGGTTTATCCTCGAATTGAAAGTACTGGCTGATGTTGGTCTGGTAGGTTTTCCGAATGCCGGAAAATCGACTTTATTGAGTGCCGTTTCGGCAGCACGGCCCGAAATTGCAAACTACGCCTTCACGACCATTACCCCGAACCTCGGAATTGTATCCTACCGCGACCATCGCTCTTTTGTAATGGCCGACATTCCCGGAATCATTGAAGGAGCAAGTGATGGAAAAGGTTTGGGTCTTCGGTTTCTACGCCACATCGAACGGAATTCTTCGCTTCTATTCATGGTTCCTGCCGACAGCGATGATGTTGCGAAGGAGTATGAAATTTTATTGGGAGAACTGGAAAAATTCAATCCAGAGTTGTTGGATAAAAAACGCTTGCTCGCCATCAGTAAAGCCGATATGCTCGATGAAGAATTGATGTCTGAAATATCTGCTGATTTGGGTGATTTGGAGCACATCTTCTTCTCATCCGTTTCGGGTTACAACATACCAGCCCTAAAGGATGCGATTTGGAAGAGCATTGAGGGATGATGGAAGAACTTGAGAGCTTAGATCAACAACTGTTTCTTTTCCTGAACGGGCTGCACTCCGAAGGCATGGATCCAGTTATGGCTTTGATCTCCAGTAAAAGCATTTGGATTCCACTTTACCTAGTCATTCTTTTCTCGGTGTACCGCAAGTACGGCTTCAAGGGTTTGGCGCCTTTGGTGATTCTCTCTTTTGGAGTAATGCTGGCCTTCACAGATTTGGGTTCAGTACATCTTTTCAAGAAGGTCTTTATGCGCTATAGACCTTGTCACAACCTCGACTTGATGTCGATGATTCACATTGTGGATGGACATTGCGGCGGTAAGTACGGATTCATTTCCAGTCATGCCGCAAACACCTTTGGTTTGGCGACTTACTTCTCCTTTTTGATGCGAAAACGCTGGATCTGGGTTTCGATGTTGACTTGGGCTGCCGTCGTTTCTTACAGTCGGATTTATTTGGGAGTGCATTATCCTGCAGATATTTTGGGTGGACTTCTCTGGGGCTTGGCCTCGGGAAGTTTCTTATATTTTCTGATGAGCAAATTTGTCCTCAATCGCCTTGTATAAAGTTCTTGTCATATTCATTGGTGGCGGACTGGGAAGTTCCTTCCGTTACATTACAAGTTTGATTGCTGCGCGCTATTCCGAGAACTTCCCACTGGGAACCTTAGTCTCCAACACCATCGCATGTTTGATTTTGGCTTCTGCAGTTTTTCTTGCCAAGGGATGGATACAACAGCGTGAACTCGTATATCTATTTCTCGTGGTCGGACTATGCGGTGGTTACAGCACCTTCTCTACATTTAGCATGGAAACCTTTAAGCTCTTCCAGAGTGGCTTTCACCTCTATGGAAGTCTGAATGTTCTGCTCAATCTGCTTCTTTGCTTGGGTGTGATTTGGTTCGTGAGTAGGAGCTAAGGTGAGTTTGCACATCAATGCGTCGCATACTTCATGAACATGCTTGCCTCTGAAATCCCTAACTTCGGGCTAAGAGAATTCTAGCTTTTCTTTTTGGGCTCTAATATGTTCTCAATGCCCCACTTTCTTAGTTCCCCAAATAAGGGTCTTAAATTTTCCCCTGTGATCGTCAAAGTATAGATAACTTTTGGTGGTACTTCGGCAAATACCTTTCTGTTAATCAATCCGTCTTTTTCTAATTCCCGGAGTTGAGTTGTCATCATTCTTTTGCTGCAGTCGGGCATCATTCGTTGAAGTTGCCCAAATCGGTTTACATCAACTGAAATAAAGTACAATATCAAAGGCTTCCATTTACCGCCTATAATTTTTAGCGTGGCACTTACAGGGCAGCCGCCATACTTTTTAATATTCTCAACCATATTGTCGAATCGCTCTGAATTAATTTCAATTTTTTTCATTCTTTAATCCCCTTAAAATTAACAATGGTTACTAAAATGTAACTATAATACTTTATTGTAACTACTTGCAAAAGTACGGATTAGTGGTCAAACTTGCAAAGAATTTAAAAACACGATTGAATGAAAAAAATATTTATCGCAGGCCTTGTTGGAGTTTTGGCTTTTTCTTGCTCGCCCATTAAAAAATCATTGGTTTTAAAAACCGAAGATTCTGTAACAGAAATTGCTATCCGTATTGTCAAGGAAGGAAAGAGCGATGAGTTTATGGAAACCCGTAAGAATTTCATTGCAATTCTGAAACAACAAGACGGTGTTTTGGCAGATAGAGAGTTTCAATCTTTTTATGCCTTGCCTAAACCTGATGAAAGAGATGTGTTCATTGGAATGACTGATTATGAAACGTATAAAACTGTAGGCAAGGTTCAGGGGAAAATAGGTGTCGTAAGTAAGTTTCTAAAGTTCAATAAGAATATGGACTTAAAGGCTTATGTGTTTGTTCAACAAACGGAAGGTCCAAAATTTAATTTAAAAACTCTGGCGTCTGGTAGTGGCGAAATTCTTGAAGTTGGTGTGCGTAAAGTAAAACCTGGAATGGAAAGTCAATTTAATGAATACCGCAAAAAGTTCGTTGAGTTATTGAGTTCATATGAAGGCGTAAAAGAAAGCTATGAACTTAAAGTTGTAGGTGGGAAAGACATTGACGGTCTTTCAGTTGGAATGACTGTTTACAAGACCAAAGAGGCATTTATGAAATTGGCAGAACCCATTATGAAGGAAGAAATAACACAAAAGTATTTCAGCACATTTGATGTGGTTGCTTCTCAATTTTCCTTTTCAACTACAAATCAATAAAGCACTATGAAAACCCATATGATCAAATCTGCCCTATTTACGGTTGGGCTATCAGCCTTAATGGCATGTAATCAAGGTACTTCCAAAACAGAAAAAATTGAAGAGACAAATACCAAAACAGAAAGTAAAGTGGAGCAAAAATCAGTAATGGAAATAGCAATTCGTAGGGTCAAAGTAGGGCAAGACAGCGAATTTGTAAATGCGAGAACGGCATTCATAAAAAGACTCAAAGACCAAAATGGAATTGAAAAGGATTGGGAGTTTAAGTCATTCTTCACAATGCCCGAACCTGATGAAACAGATGTGTTTGTTGGAATGACACGATATGAGTCAGCGGAGGCAATGCAGGAGATTGCCAATAACTTAATGCAGTCGCCCGAAGCGGGTAAGTTCTTTGGAACATTTGATATGAAAGCTTTTCTGGCTATTCAACCTGCTGATGGTGGTGATTTCAAATTAGAAGATTACATCAAGTCAGGCAATAATGTGCTTGAAGTTGCTGTGAGAACAGTTAAAGAAGGGAACGAAGGAGAGTATGATGCCAAACGAAAAGCCTTTTTTGATTTAATTGCTCAGCAAAAAGGCTACATTTTCGATAGGGAGTTCACTGATTTGCAAACTGGTGATAAAGTAGTTTTAATAGGTTGGAAGTCGATGGAAGATTTTCAGAAAGGGGCAGGGTTTTTACAAACCCAAGCGCAAATGGGGGAATTTTTCGGAATACTCAATGTTAAAGCTTATCAAGCTCTTGTTCTAAGTTCTAACTAATTGGAACAAAAATGTTTTTCTAAACAGTCGTCATTTAGGTGTCGGCTGTTTTTTTATTGTGGGTAACTTCGGGCTATGAGAATTCTAGCTTTTCTTTTTGGGCTACTCCCTTTTCTTCTGAACGCCCAAACCAACGTGCGTCTTTCCAACTCTGAAGCCTTAAGCGTCTTGAAGGGCATTGGAACTGCACAGTACAATACAGGAACTGCTTCGAGCGTAGACCAAAGCATTTGCGATTTAGAGGCGGCCATCAATGCCGATACGCTGGAGAATTATCTCTTCAACCTCACGTCATATCACAATAGAAATACCTTCTCGGATACCAACGGAAACAATATTGGCATTGGACCTGCTCGACGGTGGGCCATGAGCAAATTCAAAAGTTTTGATCCAGCTGGAGATCGAATGGTGTTTTCATACCTCGACTTCGATGTGATCGGGCATGCTTGCGGTGATGTCAGTGCGCGCAATGTGTTGGCGATTCGCCCGGGCATTGAAGGAAGTGAAGTTGTTCTCATCGAAGCGCATTTGGATTCTCGTTGCGGAACGCGCTGCGACCCGAACTGCAAAGCAAATGGTGCAGATGATAATGGTTCTGGAAGTGTGCTTGTGCTTGAACTCGCACGAGTGCTCAATCAACTTGAGTCAAAGCAAACTCTGGTTTTTATGCTCACAGTTGGTGAGGAGCAAGGCCTTCTTGGTGGACGTGCTTTTTCGGATTTATGTGTCGACAACGACATAAACATAAGAGCGGTTTTTAACAACGACATCGTTGGAGGTGTCATGTGCGGCGAAACTGCGTCTCCGCCGACGGTTTGTGCCGCTGAAGGCAATGTTGATAGCACCCGACTACGAATTTTCGCAAGCCCTCTTGGTACTCTAGGCAACCGAAATTTGGCTCGTTGGGTGAAGTTGAATTACGAAGAAAAGCTGGCAGGAAACGTTGAAGTTCCCATGCAGATTCAAATAATGAATCAAGAGGATCGTACGGGACGAGGAGGAGATCACATCCCCTTCCGTGAAGATGGCTTCAATGCCATTCGATTTACCTCTGCAGTTGAGCATGGAAATGGTTCGGGCGACAACGATCCCAACTACCACGACCGACAGCATTCGGAGGATGATGTAATTGGTGCAGATACCGACAACAACGGTAGCATCGACAGTTTCTATGTCGACTTCAATTACCTGGCTCGCAATTCTGCCGTGAATGCCCTTTCGATGATTGTGGCAGCGAATGCACCAAAAACGCCGAGCTTTAGTGTTGAAACGAGTTCTGGAAAGCCAGAAATTGTGGTCTCAGAACCTTCTTCTGGTCCGTACGATTTCAGATTGGGAGTGTACACTTTGGGCAGCACAGATACGATTTATCAATTCGATAAGCTCTATCGATTTCAAGGGACGAATCGCTTTGAAGTTCCCGGATTGGAAAATGGAAAAGCCTACTTCGTGCAGTTGGCTCAGGTTTCCGGGAGTATGACTTCCGTTTTTTCTGGAGGTCAATTGTTGATCGCTGCCAGCGATACCGACCCGGCTGTTGAAGATGTGTTGACGGAGACCTTGAACTGTCAAACACTTTCAAATGAAGAGGTAGAGAATGAGTCGGGCATTCAAATCTCACCCAACCCTACTTCATCTCAACTCAACATCCGATTGACCGATGTGGGAGAGTATGAGTTTTGGGAAGTTCGCTTGCGCGATATGAAGGGTTCCAATGTGCACATTTCATCCTTCAGCGGTAAAAGTGAGGTTAGCTTAAACCTCAGTTTGTTTGCACGAGGGACTTATCTGTGCCAAGTGATTCGTGCAGGAAAAGTCGTGCACAACGAGCGCATTGTAAAGCCTTAATTCGAAACTCTACAGATCTTCTTGCATTCTGCCAAAGCCTTCAGCTCCTGATCCGAAAAGCTGGTTTGGAAACTTGCCTTTTTCAAGAAAGGCTCGGCTTGTTGGCAACGCGCCGATTGGCAATAACTCACTCCGAGGTTGAAGTTTAGGGTAGGATCATCTGGAGCAAAGCTGTAGGCCTTGAGCATGTATTCGTACCACTTTTTCGCATAGAGCGTTTGATTGTTTGGGTCCACTTGCATCAGCAGATTTTGACATTGCGCCATGAGGGAATAGATGTCTTTTCCTTCACTGAGTTTAGCCGATTTTCGAAATTGAACCATGGCGTTGATGGCGTCGCCCATGGACATAAACAAGCGGCCGTGTTCTAGATAATCGAAGGCATTCCAATCTTTTGGATTTTTCTGATTGAGAATGTTTTGCCCGATGTCGAAGTAGGAGCGAAGCTCCTCTTGTGTTTGTGAAGAAGCCGCTTTCTGAACCAGAATTTGAAGAGCCATCCGACGATGTTTGTCGTTTAAGGCATCTTCTTCCAAAGCTTTTTGGGATGCAGTCCAAGCCAGTTCAAAACGACCGACGGTCAGATAATATTCGGCTGCTGTGAGGTAAGGGCTCGGAATGGTCTCTTCTGGTATGAAAGGCGATATTGGGAAGTTCAGAAGGCTTGCCAAAGTGGAGCTCTCTGGTTGCTCGACCCTCCGGAAAGGAATTTCCAGGACCGCTGCATCAGTCCGCTGATAGACTACCGTAATTGCATCGCCATACACCAATTGCCAATCTGCTTTATTGCTGATGTAGCGATGTAAGTTGGGCATGTAGAGTCGTTTTAAAACGACGTAATCGAAGTGGTATTCTTCATCGAATTTGTCGAAGCCCGCAGGTTCAACGGAGAGTTGTTCGAAGGCTTTGAAAAAGGAAGCCGGGTAGATGTCGAGATCCCGCAGGTCGATGAAGCTTTTAAATTCTGGGCGCAATTCCCACATGAGGTAGGCCGAGGCCAGATAGTCGGAGAAGATGGTAGCTCCAGCGGCATTCTTTTCTTTCAAGAAATTGGCGGCACCCACTGGATTGAACATGGGTGAGATCTTCAATCCGAGTCGTTCCCGATTGTTGAAGCGTTCAAAGTACTTTCCTGAAAGCACATAGCCCAAACAAAATACTGAAAGCAGAAGAGCAAATATTGGAAACACCCAAGGTCGAGCTCCAAAAAGTTTGATGTTTTTGAGTTTCCACTGGCCAATAGATTCTATGGTGAGAAGGAGCAGTGGAAAGGCCCAAATGAAAAAGAATGTGAGGTTCCGATGCGCTGTACTTCCGAGGTAAATGAATAAAACGAAGAGCACGAAGTATGCGAGCCCAAATTGCTTGAGTATTCCCGGTGATCCCAACTTTTTCCGGAAAAGAAAAAAGCCAATGAGGCAGATGAATAGAACACCTATGGCCAACCAAGCTTCGGTTTGCTGCCAGAAATAGTTCGTTTGAATGTTGTAGAGCTCGGTAGTGAACTTATTGTCGCCAACCTGGTTGAAGATGTTGAAGGGATGAATGAAGAGGTACAGTCCGCGTGGGTTGATGCCTGTTGACGCAATGGCCAAAAGGCTCGAGAGCATGAAGTTTTTGTCGAGCGGCTCCCACTTGCGAATGCGGCTTTCGAACAGATGGGCTGCAATTGCCACCACCAGAATGACCAAGCCGGTTCCGTAGGCCTCGTGGCTGTTTGCCCAAAAAAGCTGGAGTGGAATGAGCCAGAAGATTCCTTTGCTTTTCTCCCTTCGATGATTCAAAAGGAGGAGAAGAAAGGCCAAGCTGAGAACGTGAGAAACCATTTCAGGTCGTCCAGCCATGCGGTAGTCCATGGCGAAGAGGAAGCTGAGCACGCTGATGATGAAGGCGATTCCAACTTGAAATTTTTTAACGAGCTGTAGTGAATACACCGTCTGAGCTAGTTTGTAGAGCATCCAAAGCAGAAGGATGTTTGCGAACGTCTGCATCAAGAGCAGCAATTCTGGTCCGCCGAGCGAGGCGAAGAAATACTGCAAGACTTCAAAAAACCACTTCACATTGATCCATTCCACTCCCTCCTGGGTGAAGGAAAAAAGGTCGCTGCGGGTCACGGCGAAGTTCTCGACCATCCACTGTCCGCTTCGAAGTTGCCACCACAGATCGGGTTCCCGCAATGCTTTGAACGACAGAAAAATTCCGCTGAGAATTGTGAGGAGCCAACTTAGGCGGAAAAGGTTAGTTGAACGAAACACGGAGGTACTTGGTAGAATTTAAGGTGGAAGGCAAGGACAATAACTAGTTTTGAAGAAAGCTAATGTGCCTTGGCCAAATATAGAGAATTGATGAAAAGTTTGGGTCCCGGATTGCTCTATGCAGGAGCTGCCATTGGCGTGTCGCATTTGGTTCAATCTACCCGCGCTGGCGCAGAGTTTGGGAGTATTCTCCTCGTGGTGATTGTGCTGGCTCACCTCATTAAGTATCCCTTTTTTGAAGCCGGACCGCGCTTCGCTTCTGTGACTGGAAAATCCTTGTTGACCGGTTACAAATGGCAGGGCGAATGGGCCCTGATGCTCTTTCTCTTTCTCACCATTTCTACGATGTTCATCGTTCAGGCTGCCGTTACGGTTGTTACTGCAGGCATTGCTCAGCAAATCACAGGCTTGGAATTGGACGCCTGGAAGTGGTCGGGGCTCATGCTGACTTTGTGTGCTTTTGTTCTGTTTTTGGGCCGCTATTCTGTGCTCGACAAGCTTATGAAGATCATCATCGTGGTATTGGCCATAACCACAATCCTAGCTGTTGTTTCTGCGGCAACGGGTGAATTCTATAAGTTGGAATCGTTGCAGAAGTCCTTCTCATTTCGGATCGACGAACACCTCTTTTTTCTCATTGCCCTCATCGGATGGATGCCCGCACCAATCGACATAGCCGTGTGGCACTCGGTGTGGACGGTTGCAAGAAATCGTTCGGGGCAGAAGCAACACACGAAACGGGAAGCCCTTTTTGATTTTAAAGTTGGTTACTGGGGAACCGCTGTTTTGGCGGCGGGATTTCTTCTTTTAGGAAGTATGGTTGTGTATGGCTCAGGGGAAGAATTGCCCTCGGGTGGAGCAGCCTTTGCCGGAAAGCTCATAGAGATGTACACAGCTTCTTTGGGCGACTGGGCCTTTCCTCTCATCGCCCTTGCAGCATTTACCACCATGTTCTCTACCACTTTGACCTTGTTGGATGCATTTCCGAGGGTATTGCGACCGGCCTTCAAACTCATCTTTTTTGAAAACCAAAAGGTGGACAATGAGAAGCTGTACAACCGGATTCTGATCGCTCTGATTGCTGGTAGTATGTTGATCCTCGTCTTTTTTGCCGACAATATGCGCGGCTTGGTGGATATGGCTACCACGATATCATTTCTCACTGCACCGGCCTTGGCACTCTTAAACTACCGGTCCGTAACAAACGAGAATTTCCCAGCAAGCGACAGGCCTTCCAGAAAGCTTCGTCTTTTAAGTTTGTTTGGAATCGCCTTTCTCTCCCTCTTTAGTCTGTATTTTTTGTGGGTGCGCTTTCTTTAATTGCAAAGCTTCCAGCCTCTTTTCATATTAGGATAGAATTTCACACCATCTTAAACGACCAGCTGAATGAACTTTACATTTGATCAAATCTTCATCTCGATTGTCTTCTTGAAGAACAACTGAAAATTATGACTGAAATAGACAAAACAAAACCTGTGCTTGTAACAGGTGCAACGGGATATGTAGCTGGATGGTTGGTGAAAAAACTTCTGGAAGAAGGAATTGATGTTCACGCGGCGGTGCGGAACCCCGACAATAAAGCGAAGCTTGCCCACCTCGATGAAATCGCGGCAAAATCCAAAGGCTCCATAAGCTACTTCAAATCTGATTTGTTGGAAGAAGGTTCTTATGCCGAGGCCATGAAAGGCTGTGAGTTGGTGTACCATACAGCTTCACCATTTGCTCTTGACGTGAAAGATGCGCAACGCGATTTGATCGATCCAGCGGTAAATGGAACCAAGAATGTATTGAATTCAGCCAGTGCAACGCCAAGCGTGAAGCGAGTGGTTGTTACGAGCAGCTGTGCTGCTATTTATGGCGACGCCATCGATACTCAAAATGCACCGGGTGGTAAAATCACCGAAGAAATATGGAACACCACTTCCTCGCTTGAGCACGGCCCTTATTCCTATTCCAAGACCTTAGCCGAAAAGAAGGCTTGGGAAATGCAGAAAGCTCAATCTCAATGGGATTTGGTTTGCATCAATCCAAGTTTTGTGATGGGCCCTGCACTGAATCCAAAAAACACCACCTCTGAAAGTCAAAGCGTGCTGATGCAGATGGTGGATGGAACCATGAAGATGGGAGCTCCCAAATTGGGTTTTGGAGTTGTTGATGTTCGGGATGTTGCAGAAGCGCATTTTAAAGCAGGCTTCACTCCAGTGGCTCAAGGTCGTTACATCACTTCAGGAACAGAGACAGATTTGCTGGAGATGGCCATGAGCTTGATTCCGAAATACGGAGATCGCTTTCCGCTTCCAAAGAAAGCCTTGCCGAAATGGTTGCTGATGATTGTTGCACCTCTCATCAATAAAAACTACACAAGGAGATTCATTAAGGACAATGTCAATGTGCCGTGGAGCGGCGATAATTCTAAGATCAAAAAAGAACTTGGAATGGAATTCAGGCCACTTCAAGAAAGCATGGAAGACGGATTGCAGCAGCTGATCGACGAAGGAATTGTTGTAGCGAAATAGGACCTTGGAACGAACATTCCATTAATATCCCCACAAATGATCAAGCAGTTTGGAGGCAAGCTCAAGCCCGAGCACAAAGAGAAATACGCGCAGTCGGAGAATTGGAAAGAAGGTAAGTTCATGAACCTGGCAGAGACCAGCATGGAGTTCAGTTTTCAAGATCTTCCAAAGTTGCTCTACAAGCAGTTTTTCCAGCGGGCTGGCCGCAATCCCAAAACGCCTCTGCCAGTAGAAACCTTCAATAGAGAAGCTTTCCTGGCGCCAAGCGATGAGCCAAAATTCATTTGGTACGGGCACTCCGTAGTTTTATTCAGATGGATGGGCAAGACGATTTTAATGGACCCAATGCTGGGCCCCAATGCCTCTCCCATTGCACCCTTTACTACGAAGCGTTTCTCGGAGAACACCCTCGATCTCATTGATCAATTTCCAGAGATTGACTTGCTTTTGATGACACACGATCACTACGATCATTTGGATTTGGCCAGCATCGAGAAACTCAAGGGAAAAACGAAGAAGTGGTTTGTGGCTCTAGGAGTCGGGCGGCACTTAGAAGCTTGGGGCGTTCCATCCGAGAACATTCAAGAGTTCGACTGGTGGGACGAAGCGCGTTTTGAAGGCATTCAATTTACTTTCACTCCATCGCGGCATTTTTCTGGAAGAGGACTCAAAGACAGAGCAAAATCCCTTTGGGGTGGATGGGTGATGATTTCCAACAAGCACAAGATTTTCTGGAGCGGCGATGGCGGATATGGCGATCACTTCAAAGAAATCGGCGATAAGTTTGGACCATTTGATTTTGGCTTTATGGAATGCGGACAGTACAATGAAAACTGGCATCAGATTCACATGTATCCAGAAGAGGCCGTGCAGGCGGCCATAGATTCAAAAGTGAGTAGAGCTTTGCCGGTTCACTGCTGCGGTTTTGCGCTTGCGCTCCACCATTGGAAAGATCCAATCGAGCGCTTCGCTGCCGAAGCCAGGAACAAGGGTTTGCCTCTTTCTACCCCCAACTTGGGTTCGTTAAGTACGCTGAAATCTTCCGGAGAAGATTGGTGGGAGGGTTTGGAGTAGGGTTCGATCGAAGATTGGCTACAACGGTTTGGCTATGCGCAGTATCCCACCTTTGTTCACCGGAGTGCAACGAAGGAGAAAGGCAATGGAGTTTGGCCGTGGTTGTTTTATTAGGAGTGGAAAATAGAAGAATTGCCTTAGTGAGAATTATATATTTGCCTATGAGAACAAATTATAGTTTGAACTTATGAAACCAGCAGAAGTGGCGAAGTTGTTTACCGAATACATAGGGCAAGGCACAACACCAAAAGGCTTGAAGATCCAATCCTTTTTCAATCAACTACCCGATTCGCAAAAGAGGGTAGTAGCGAACAATATTTCTAAAGCATTTGAAGCCTACGTAAAGGATGAAAAGGAGAAGGCAGAGATGCGAAACAAAAGGAAGAAGGAGATCTCAGAACTGAAGAAAAAGGCGAGGGAGTTGGGCCTGATCCTCACCAAAGAATAAGTACTTCCAGTACCCTTACTCTTGTAGATGCCGTTTTTATTTTATTCATTTCGTTTTTAGCGTTGGCGAGAAAGCTCTTTGCAACCGCACGTAGGAGGATTGCAATGTGCTTGAACTTGCGTTGGCTAATTCTTCAATTTTGTTTTCATAAGCTCTGTCACTGTCACTGCAAAAGGAATTCCAGCTGCTGTCACATGATTATTCTTCTGTAAGGGTCCCTAAAATCCGTA
>DDDG01000015.1:55498-94158 GCA_002336245.1 Flavobacteriales bacterium UBA1986 | reverse complement strand
CCGATACAAAACTTACTGAAAATATTATCCAGCAAATCCTCATGACTGATGTCGCCGGTGATTTCGCTGAGGTAGTTGAGAGCCTGACGAATGTCTAAGGCAACCATGTCGCCACTGTTGCCGGAACGAACTCCGGCCTTTGTGCGCTCAAGGGCGTCTAGGGTCGATTGTAAGGCGTTTACATGACGCGCATTGGTCACAATGGTGTCTTCCGCATTGAAACCTTCGCTCATCACCTCAGAAAGTAAGGCTTGTTTGAGTTTCTCCAAACCTTTTCCTGCCTTGGCTGAGATGAAGATGGGTTTCAATTTTCCAAATTGACTTTGACCTTGATCCATTTTATTGCCAATCGCCAACACACGTTGATCGGAACTTGTTTTCAAGTCTTCCAATTCTTGCAGCACCATCGACTCTTCTTCAACAGAAGCATCGAAGAGGTAGAGTAGGATGCTGGCTTCTTGAACCTTTTGGTAAGATCTTTTAACTCCAAGGGCTTCTACCACATCTTCGGTTTCGCGCAATCCTGCGGTATCCACAAATCGAAAACGAATGCCTTCAATCACAAGTTCTTCCTCAATGGTGTCGCGGGTGGTTCCAGCGAGTTCAGTGACCAATGCTCGTTCTTCATTAAAGAGTGCATTGAGTAGGGTAGACTTACCAGCATTTGGTTTTCCGGCAATCACCACCGAGATTCCATTGCGAATTACATTTCCTAGCTTGAAGCTTTCGATGAGTTTGTGCAGGTAGCTTTCGATGCCTTCGATGAGTGCAACCAATTCAGAGCGGTCTGCGAACTCGACATCTTCCTCCGAAAAATCCAATTCCAATTCAATCATGGAAGCAAAGTGAATCAGCTTCTCACGCATTTCTTTGATTTCCTCAGAGAATCCTCCACGCATTTGGTACAAGGCCGTGCGATGTGCAGCGCTATTCTCAGAAGCAATCAAGTCTCCAACAGCTTCTGCCTGGCTCAAGTCCATCTTTCCATTCAAGAAAGCACGTTGAGTAAACTCTCCAGCTGCAGCCAATCGAATGCCTTGTGCGTTTAAAGCTTCAAGAAGTTGTTTTAGAATGTAAGGAGAGCCGTGGCAACTCAATTCAATGAGGTCTTCTCCTGTGTATGATTTTGGGTTTCGGAACAAGCTGAGCAGAACTTCGTCGATCGTTTGACCCTGAAATTCAATGCGTCCGAAGTGAATGGTGTAGCCTTTTTGTTTGCTTAAGTCTTTGGTCGGAAAGAGTTCATTCAATTTTAGAATGCAATCGGGACCAGAAATTCGGACCACTCCAAGAGCACCGAGACCTGGAGGAGTTGCAATAGCGCATATGGTATCGAATTCCATGAGTGCAAAAGTCATAAAAAAGGCAGCAAATCCGAGGAGATGCTGCCTTTAATTTTTTGAGCTAAAAGAGCTTATTCGCCCGTAACTACAGTAGAAACTGTTTGTACGAACAAACCGCCTTTTACTTTGATGTCTACAGAGAAAGGTTC
Organism: Flavobacteriales bacterium UBA1986; assembly: GCA_002336245.1. Taxonomy (GTDB): domain Bacteria; phylum Bacteroidota; class Bacteroidia; order Flavobacteriales_G; family Salibacteraceae; genus UBA4419. The sequence continues at coordinate 92,666 of DDDG01000015.1, read as the reverse complement.
GGTTCGCTGCGTTTGCATGATGAAGGATTAACTATTCTTAATCAGTTTTCTTTCCGAATTTTTTAACTTCATCGAGATTGTAAAAGAATACATTACCATCGGCAGTCTTTATTTTGATTGACTTGCCGATTACCTGTTCAATGATAGTCCCATTTATGACACTTCCATTTTTTAAATAAACGACATCATTTCCCAATGAAGCCTTTGAACTTGTCTCGTACCTCAATTTATCTAGTTTGTCTTTTAGTTTACTCACTTTGATAGAAAGAATAATTATTGCTATAATTGAACCAAGCACAAGTAGAAGGCCTAACAAGATGCTTACAAACCAAAATAGGATTAAACCAAGAAGCTCCATAGCTATCCATATCCAAGAATTGGTTTTTTTTCTTTGAATTTCTTCCTCTAAATCTTCTATGTCGTCCTTTATGTCAAGCTGAGGATAACTAGATTTAAGTGCCTTTATTGATGTGATGTCACTTACAGACTTATTTCCCTTGAGTTTATAGGACGGCGCTATGTCATTTAGGAACGCCAATAAGGGTGTGTTTAATAATAATGGCGTATTTGAGTCTTTGTCAACTTTTGAACTTGGAGATTTGAAATCCTTATATGCTATGGAGGTCAGAGCAATTAGATCTTTAGAAATCTGATTACCGCGATGTGAATTAATATTTCCGACTGACTTACTTTTTAAGTTTTTCCATTGGACATGGTAACCTGGTAAATGAACTCTTTTTTCAATCGAGCAAGAAGAGATTAGTACCACGACAAATAAAACGCTAAAAGGTCTTAGAAGGAATTTACGAAGCATTACTGTTTGTTTATTGGTAAACTAGTTGAGCCTAATTTCATGCGCCGATATATAATGCGTTTATCGGTAAAGTTGAGGGCAGGGTATGAAATTTCAGTCAATTACATAGCGCTAAGGTGCTTGAAAGGCGAGTCAGAGATTTCGATGGATTTTACAATTCGCTTGGTTCGCAATCGAATACTACCAATCAGCAGGAGCTTCAGCGTTCTCAACTAATCAGCCCATGAAGGAGTCCATGTTCAACTTAAATGTGATGAGCAAGAAATGGTGCTCACTGAAATGAGCGAGATGTATGAAGAAAGGACTAAAAAGGGATATAAATATCGCGATGCATCTTAAATAGATTTCGAATCCCATGAGGATAAAAGTCATAAAAAAGGCAGCAAATCCGAGGAGATGCTGCCTTCAATTATTGATTTAGAAGAACTTATTCGCCTGTAACTACTGTAGAAACAGTTTGTGTGAATAAACCACCTCTTACTTTTATATCAACAGTGGCAACCTTTGAGATACCGCCATTTTTAGCATCGGTGGCAATACCAGCATCTGCATTCATAGGAGGGAAACCAAAAATTACTTTGTAGCTAGCTTCACCTACTTTTGATCCAACTGGGTTGTCGGTAACCAAAACAGGCATTGAAACTGAACACGATTGCAAGGCCATAGCTGCTATGACCACTGCACAGAATAGTGTGAATTTTTTCATAATTATTTGCCTGTTACGATTAGTTCAAACTTGGTGAAAAACAAATAGTTGGTTGTCTTCAAGTCAACCGTCGCCACCTTAGAAATCCCGCCGGCTTTGGCGGCTTCGTAAATGCCCTAGTCTTTTGTGTTGAAGCAGATGCCGTATGAAGTAGCCAGACCTGGTCCAGCCCCGTAGGTATTCGCTCCAAACAAACAAGAGTTTTTTGAAGTTCCAACTTTATCGCCAATTGGATTGTTGGTCGCAGTCAATGGATTGGTAACGCTGCAAGAAGAGAAAGCCAAGGCTATCGCCAATGCTCCCAAAGAGTTTAGTAAAGTCTTTTTCATCTTAATCGCCGGTTACTTGGTTACGTACACTGAATACTCCGTATACAAACTTGGTTGTTCCAATGCGCTGGATGTTGCCTTTTTTGGCCGCGGCCATAAAAGATAGGTCTACGTCTTTGGCAAAAATGCCCGACTTAGCTGTGCCCTCTTTGCTTCCAACAGGGTTGTTCGTGACGCTGTGATATGTAACTACGCATGAGCTCATGCTTAGTCCAATTACTGCCACGAAAAATAGTTTCGCAATTTTCATAATACAGTTTAAGATTTGTTCTTCTCAATTGTATTGAGCGAAACTCGGGATGCAAAGAATGAGAGGGGAATATCCTAAACAGATATCAACAAGTTATAACGAAAGACTTTAGTCGATGATTTTGGAGTTCAAAGACTGCACTATGAATTCAAGAATTTCCTTGCTTTCATGCTCCCTCATCTGGGCTTCGCGTAAATCGCCGATAAGGTTTAAAGCTTCCATGTCGTCTTCGATCGCTGCTTGTTCGATGATTGTGAAACATTCAAAAGCAGTGAGGTAGTCCGACTTCATCGCCAAGCTCACGAAGTAGGGAAGATGTTCTTCAATTTTTAAATCGGCATTCCAGATCGCCTGCAGTAGGGCTTTTTGAACTTCCGCATTTTTTGGATTCTCCAGGGCTTCGATGAAGAATTCAACGGTGTTCTTGTCTTTTAAATCTCCAAGAATGTCGATGACTTCTTTGTCGATTACATCTCCTAGGTCTTTTCCGAGCTGGTCAATCACCAAAGGAATGCTCTCGCGAGTTCCATGTACACGCAAATCCATTAAAGCTGCGTAGATTTTGTTAGGATCGTCGGTTTGAAGGTCCTTGTGAATTTCCTTCTGCTTTTTTGTCGCCATCTCAATAATTTCTTGCTCCGAATAGGCTGCTTCCAATCCGAACCATCGTACTTCCTTCGGCCATTGCCAATTTAAAATCACCGCTCATGCCCATGCTCAAATCCTTCAAGGGAAGATCAGCGCTAGAATGCTCATCTCTGAAGCTTCTCAGGCTTTTGAACTCGCGCTTCACCAATTCCTCATCGCTGGTGTTTGAGGCCATTCCCATAAGTCCGATCACAGAAACATTTGGGTAGTTCCTCCATTCTTCATTTTTTAAGAAGGCCGACAACTCCCTTAAGTCCCAGCCAAATTTGGTGTCTTCTTCAGAAATAGCTCCTTGAAGCAAAACAGAAATTGTACGATCGTTTGAAGCGGCACGCTTTTGAACTTCTTTTAAGAGCTTTAAGCTGTCGATGGAGTGGATGAGGTGCACGAAAGGCGCAATGTACTTGACCTTATTTGTCTGCAAGTGCCCAATAAAATGCCAATTTATGTCTTGCGGTAGCACCTCTGCCTTGGCGGCCAAATCTTGCACCTTGTTCTCGCCAAAGTCTCTGTAGCCTAGATTGTAGGCTTCCTGAATGAGTTCGTTGGGCTTGGTTTTGCTCACAGCTACTAGAAGCACACCCTCTTGAAGTTGGGCTTCTACATTTTGGAAATTCTCCTTAAGATTTATGGAATCTGCCATTGCGGCTGCAAAACTAGAAGAATCGGAACTACAACGGGAATTGAACGTTGGAGTAATCTACTCGCCCTTCGATAAACTCAGGGACTCGTTGTTTGTTCTTGAAAGTTCGAGCGTCTGAGCTCGTCGAAGACCGGTTCAGAATGAATCATCCTATTCGCCATATATCAATGACAATGACTTCTTTCGAAACATGCAATCAAGCTGGGTTTACATCCTCGAATGTTTCGATGGATCCTATTATACGGGGTCTACAAACGATCTTGAGCGAAGGTTTGCAGAGCACCAAGAAGGACTTGACTTAAAGGCCTATACATTTAAGAGAAGACCAGTAAAACTTGTTTTTGCCTATGAACTCATCGATATTCGAGAAGCATATGAGCTAGAATATCAAATTAAGGGTTGGAGTAGGGCAAAGAAAATTGCACTTATGAATGGAGATTTGGATGAGTTGGTTAGACTTTCTAATGATAATGGTTCTAAGAAGAAATAACCCGCCCTTCGCCCTTCGTCAAGCTCAGGAGGCTCAGGGACTCGAAGTGGGTTTGCAAATTTACGAGCGTCTGAGCTCGTCGAAGACCGGGTAAGCGATATTTAGCTTGTTGGTTGACCATCCGCCCTTCGATGAACTCAGGGACTCGAAACCTATATCTAAACTAGCGCAGTCGTCGGCTGATGCTTGTGCACCCCCTTCGATTTGCGAATGTCGACACTCACCACCTTGTACTCTGGGCACATAGCTTCGCTGTCAGAAACATTCGAAGTGATGTTGTTCAGCATGATGTCGGGAAAGTGGAAAGTCGAACTCAAAACACCCTGCTTTACGTCTTCCGATACTCGTGCACGTACATCCACTTTTCCTCGTTCGCTAGTCATGCACACCATATCACCATCGGCGATGTTTTTCGCTTTCGCATCCGCTGGATTGATGACCAAGAAATCTTCTTTCAGGATTTCCACATTTGCCGTACGGCGCGTCATAGCGCCACAGTTGTAGTGTTCCAATTCGCGCACAGTGGTTAGAATGAATGGATATTCTTTTCCGTGAGTTTCAACTTCTTCTGACTCTCTCCAATCGAAGTAGTAGAAACGTCCTTTTCCTATTTTGAATTCTTTTTCATGAAGGATCTGAGTATCGGTACCATCTTCGGCAACTGGCCACTGCAAACCGTTTTCTGCCAAGCCTGCCCAAGTAGCACCTTTGAAGAAAGGAACGATTCCAGCAATCTCTTTTAGCATGCCTTCAGCGTCGTAATCTGGCTGAGCATAACCCATGCGGTTCATAACATCGATGATGATTTGTCCGTCCACCTTGGCGTCACCAACAGGGTCAACTACTTTGTTTACCCGTTGTATACGGCGTTCACCGTTGGTGAAGGTTCCGCTTTTCTCCAAGAATGAAGCCCCAGGAAGAACTACGTCGGCGAGCTTGGCCGTTTCAGTCATGAAGAGCTCTTGAACGATGAGAATGTCAAGACTGCTCAATGCTTTAACAACATGTTGCGTATTTGGATCGGTTTGAGCTACGTCTTCTCCAATAATCCACATGGCACGAAGCTTTCCTGCAATCGATTCGTCGAACATTTCAGGAATCTTAAGTCCCATCTTGGTGGGCATATCTACACCGTAGTAATCCTCATAGATGTTGGTGATTCCAGGCTGCGTGTAATCCATGTATCCAGCACCTTGGTGCGGCTGAACGCCCATATCGGCAGATCCTTGAACGTTGTTTTGTCCACGAAGTGGATTCACACCAACTCCCGGACGACCAATGTTTCCGGTAACCATCGCCAATTGAGCGATTTGCATAACCGTGAAAGTTCCTTGAGAATGCTCGGTAACTCCCAAGCCATGAAATGACATTGCGTTCGGAGCTGTAGCATAGGCATGTGCAGCTTCGCGCACTAGATTGCGGTCAACGCCGCTCACTTTTTCCAGTTTCTCAATGTCGAGGTGATGAATGCTTTTTACGAAATCGTCGTAGCCAGAAGTTCTGTTTTGAACGAATTTTTGGTCGACGAGCTCATCCATAATAATGTAGTACAACATCATGTTGAGAACGGCAACGTTTGTTCCCGGACGCAATTGAAGGTGGAAGTCTGCATATCGTGCAATTTCCGTTCGATATGGATCGATGACGATGAGTTTGGTGCCTTTCATGGCGGCCTGCTTCAACTTAGCTCCGGTTACAGGATGAGCTTTTGTTGGGTTGGCGCCAATCACCATCATCATATCTGTATGCTTGATGTCTTCGATGGAGTTCGTAGCAGCTCCAGTTCCGAAAGTGCGTTGCATTCCAAGTGCAGTAGGGGAGTGACATACTCGCGCACATCCGTCGATGTTGTTTGTTCCAACAACCGCACGAATGAACTTCTGCATGAGATAGTTCTCTTCGTTTGTACAACGTGAAGAGGAGATTCCAGCAATGGCATCTGGACCATCTTCTTCCTTGATTTTATTGAGTTTGTTTACAATGAAATCGTAGGCCTCGTCCCATTCAACCTCCTTGAATTCACCATTCTTTTTGATGAGAGGTTTTCTCAATCGTTCTGGGTGATCGTAGAATTTGAAGGCATAACGGCCTTTCAGGCAAGTATGTCCTTGATTTACTTCAGCGTCGTATGGAGCTTGGATGCTCAGAACCTCACCGTTTTTGGAGGATACTTCTAGGTTGCAACCAACACCACAATAAGTACATACTGTACGTGTAGTTTCTGTTGCATTGATGGCTTTGGATTGAAAAATATCTGAAATTGCAGAAGTAGGGCAGGCCTGCGCGCAAGCGCCACAGGAAACACAATCGGAATCTTTGAAACTCACATCCGATCCTTTCACAATCTTATTGTCGAAACCTCTTCCAGCCATGGAGAGTACGAACTGACCTTGAACTTCATCACAGGCACGAACGCATCGATAGCAGTTGATGCACTTTGAAAGATCGGAAGTCATATAAGGATGACTCATATCCTTCTCGTAATGAAGGTGAGTTTTGCCTTTAGGGTATCGCACATCGCGAATTCCAACTTGAGCGGCAACTGTTTGGAGTTCACAGTTTCCGTTTACCTCGCAGGTCAAGCAGTCTAAAGGATGATCGGTTAAAACGAGTTCAACCAAGTTCTTCCGAAGACGTTGAATTTTTGGAGAGTTCGTGTAGATGAACATGCCTTCCGATGCAGGGGTGTGGCAGGAAGCCATGGTTTTTCTTTTACCGCCTTTTTCTAAAGCAACTTCAACGCTACACACGCGACAAGAACCAAAAGCTTCGAGGTTCGGTGCGTCACAAAGCGTAGGAACTTCGTCCATATTGAAGTAGCGACGAACAAAGCTGAGAACGGTTTCACCCTCAGTCATGGTGTAGGCTTCGTCGTTGATGTAACCAACTTTAAGATCGAGTTCTCCTTTCTCAATCATGGCCAATTCGATGTCGGAAATTTGTTTGTGCATCTTCTTGATTTAGGCTGTTACAGGTTCAGTGAAATAAGGCGACAATTCTTCGTGGAAGTGTTTGAGTGCGTTTTTGATACCCAAAGGTAATCCGCCGCCCAAAGCGCAAAGCGATCCATCTTCCAGAGCTTCTAGAAGGTCGTCCATCAATTGACGATCGATTTTAAATCCTTCAGTTCTTGCTTTCTCAAGCATTTCCCAGCCTCTTCTTGAACCCAATCGACAAGGGAAACATTTACCACAGGATTCAACCGATGTAAACTCAAACAAATGTTCGAGGTATTGAACCATGGGAAAGTCTTTCGGAATGCTTACGACTCCCGCATGTCCAAGTAGAAATCCATTTTCGGCGTAGGACTCGAAATCCAAGCTGAGTTTATCTATGTGTGTCGTGGGAACAATTCCGCCCAAAGGCCCACCCACTTGAATGGCTTTCACTTCTTGCTTAAAGCCACCACCAAGATCGTTCACGACCTCAGACATGGGAGTACCCATTTCAACTTCGTACAATCCTGGTTTGTTGAAGAAGCTGTCCAGACAAACCAATTTGGTTCCGGTGGATCTTCCTCGCCCAATATTTTTGAAATGCTCACCACCTTTAGAAAGAATGTAGTGCACACTTGCCAGCGTCTCTACATTGTTCACAACAGTAGGCTTTCGGAAAAGTCCTTCTTGTGCTGGGAAGGGTGGACGAACTCTCACTTCTGGCCGTTGACCTTCAATGGAAGAGAGGAGAGCCGTTTCTTCACCGCAGATGTAAGCACCCGCAGCTTTTATGACTTTGAAGTTGAAATTGAATCCACTTCCTTTAATGTTGTCGCCGAGCCAGCCTGCACTTTTGAGTTCTTCGATGGCTTGTTCCGTAATTCGAACAGACTCTGGATATTCAGCACGTATATATAGGACTCCTTTATCAGCCCCGATGATGAAACCGCCGACCATCATTCCAAAAAGGACCGAGTGGACTTGTTTTTCCAATAAATAGCGATCTGAGTAGGCGCCTGGGTCACCTTCATCAGCATTGCAGACGATGAATTTCTGGTCTGCCTCCGCATTCTTACAGAATTCCCACTTCATGCCCATGGGGAAGCCAGCACCTCCACGACCTCTCAGTCCGGAAAGCTTCATTTCTTCGAGAGCAACTTCACGACCTTTAGCGAAGCAGTCTTCTAATAGGCGATAGTATTTGTCTACTCCGGGGAAATCTCGTGTGAGAATTGGATCGGCGCAATTGCTTCCAACGATGTATTCGTCTTCACGACGTTCACCATCTTTGAAAATCTGAGCTATTTCCTCTGAAGATTTGGCTGAGTAGTTTTCACCGTCGAGGTGGAATGCACCAGTTTCATGACACCTACCTAGGCAGGTCATATGGCCAATTTCTTCGGCTTTCATATGTTTTGAAAGCTCTTCTTTTACTCCATTCTGAGTGCCAGCGCAAAGACACGCGCTGCCATTGCATACATAGGCGCGCTTTCCTTTGTTTTCTTCCTTCAAGAAATCGTAGAAAGAGGTTGCTCCAAAGGTGTTTGCATCTCCGACAAGAAAGTGTTTGGCGAGTTCTTCGCTTTTCTTTTTGTCAACTGTGCCAATTTCATTTGCGACAATTCCGTACTCTTCAAAGAGGTTAAACTCGAGGGCTTTTCCTTCTCTTCCTGAAAGGTGACTTATGTTTTTCGACATATATGTTGGGCTGTCTATCTAGATATGGGGTTCTAAAATAGCGATTTTGAAATGACATAGGTCATTATCATGTGCTAGAAAGAATTCAGATTGAAGGGTTCATAAATTGTTTTTGGAAAAACTCTCTAAAAAGTGAGATAAACTGAGGTCCATAAGTCAGAAATTATATTTTTGAAATACTATGCTAAAACCCTCCGATTGGAGCGCCCTACTTTATGATTGAGGTTCAAGGACTTAGTGAGCAGGGGGTTGAAAAATCCCGTTCAGAGAATGGCTCGAACAGCCTGAGTGAACATAAGGGAGACACCTTTTGGTCAAAGCTTGCAGAGAATGCAGCGGACCCGATGATTATTGTGCTTGTAGTAGCACTCGTGATTGTTATTGTCCTTTCGTTTTTTGGATATACCGAGTGGTATGGAGGCTTAGGCATCGGTATTGCCCTGGTTTTAGCCACTTTCGTTTCAACTTGGTCGGAATTCAAAAACGAACAAACCTTCCAAAAGCTTCAAGAAGAAGCTTCCAAAATCTTTCTCAATGTTTTTCGAGGTTCCAGCATTACAAGAATTGGAATTGAGCAAATTGTTGTTGGTGATAAGGTATATATAGAGGCAGGAAGTAAAGTTCCGGCGGATGGTATAATCATTCGAGGAGATGTTAAAGTTAACCAAGCCATACTAAATGGAGAGCCCGAGGCCGTGCATAAACGCCCGGGTGAACCTGTTACTCCAGACCTTGAAGACAGTCACAGTGTTTTCCGTGGAAGTGTAGTAGAGGATGGTGAAGCCGTGATGGAAGTCCTTTTTGTTGGAGACAAAACCACATTTGGTCGATTGGCAAATGAATTAAAAAAGGAAGAACGCATTGGTCCATTGCGTTTGAAACTTTCCAGCTTAGCGAATCAGATTGCTCGTTTTGCTTATTTGGGAGCGCCACTCATTGCCCTGGCTTTTATGTTCAAGGTGATTTATCTCGACAATTCCGGAGATTTTGAAATGTACTTCTCCCAATGGCAATTGGTGATGAAGGACGTTGTTCTTGCGCTCATCCTAGCTGTTATCATTATTGTAGTGGTCGTTCCGGAAGGATTGCCCATGATGATTGCCATCGTTCTGGCTCAGAACATGCGGCGACTTTTGAAGTCACACGTATTGGTGCGTCAACTTCTAGGAATTGAAACCTCAGGAAGTCTCAATATTCTATTCACGGATAAAACGGGTACGATAACTCTAGGAAAATTGGAAGCTGTGAGCTTTCTTACGATTGATCCTGAAAGAGAATATCACTGTACGTCTTGGAGAAGTCCGGAAGAGATGCCATACGAGGTCAGAAACCTGCTCGATTTGTCTCTTCGTGAAAACTCTACTAGCATCATAAATAAGGAAGCAAAAGGGGACGACGATCTAATATTGGGTGGAAACTCTACGGAACGGGCTCTTTTGAAATTCGTTTACAACTCCGAGAATACCTACACTCCAGATCAAGTTCGAATAATCAACCAAGTTCATTTCAATTCAGAACGCAAGTTCTCGGCAACGAGAATCAAGTACGAGATTGTTGATGAAATATCCTTGGTTAAAGGAGCCGCAGAAGTGCTTCTTGCAAAGAGCACTCACTTTTATAACTCAAATGGTAAGCGTCAGAAGTTGACTCAAGAGAGCATGCAGCTTGTGAGTTCCTACATCGACGATAAAGCTTCTGAGGGTTATCGAATTATTGGTTTGGGCGCAACGGACAGTCAAGTGACCGAAGATGCTGAACTTCCAAATGACTTAACGATTTTGGGCTTTAGTCTGATTCGTGACGAATTGCGTCAAGATGCACGTCCAGCCATTGAATCTTTGCAGAAAGCGGGAGTGCAGGTGGTTATGATTACTGGCGACCGACACGGTACAGCCATTGCCATTGCTAAAGAAGCAGGCATCATGACTCGTTACGACGACATTGCCATCGGTTCAAAAGAGATGGCATCCTTCAGCGATGCTGAATTGAAAGAAATGCTGCCACGCCTTCGTGTGGTGAGTAGGTGTCTTCCAAGTGATAAAACGCGCTTAGTCAAACTTGCGCAATCATTAGAATTGGTTGTTGGTATGACCGGCGATGGTGTAAACGACAGTCCGGCCCTGAGTAAGGCTGATGTTGGTTTCGCTCTTGGAAGTGGAACAGAGGTGGCAAAAGAAGCTTCTGATATTGTTCTGCTCGACGACAACATCCATTCTGTGGCTAACGCGGTGCATTACGGAAGAACGATATATAGGTCAGTTCAGAAGTTCATCATATTCCAATTGACCGTGAACGTAGGGGCCATATTGATTGCTTTCTTGGGGCCTTTCCTCGGTTTTGAACTGCCACTTACTATGATTCAACTTCTCTGGATCAACTTGATTATGGATACTCTTGCTGCCTTAGCCTTTAGTGGTGAACCACCTTTGGCGAAACATATGGAAGAGCAGCCGAAGAGTAGGGACGAGGCCTTGATTACGCCTCAGATGTGGATGTCGATTTTCTCGAATGGAATCTTCATCACTTTAATATGCATCATCTTCCTTGAAACGGGCTTCATTCATGGTTTCTTCGAACGTCCTGAACTTCTAGGAACACCGAATATGGAATTGCCTTTCCTTACAGGTTTCTTCACTCTCTTCGTATTCATGAACAACTTCAATAAGTTGAATGTGCGCGTGGAGGAGACTACTCTTCTTCATCACATTGGAAAGAACAAAGGCTTCATCCGTGTGGTAGTTCTCATCTTCATCATCCAAGTCATTCTCGTCTACTTTGGAGGCGTTATGTTCCGCACAATTGCCCTTGGTTGGCAAGAGTGGTTGCTGGTAGTAGTGATGTCCTTCCTCATCATTCCGTTTGATATTCTCAGGAAGAAGTTGATGAACAGCGATGTATAGCTAAACGCGAGTGGAGGAGTGGTAGAGTGTTAATTGGGCTAAGCCAATTTCCAAGTCTTTTCAGTCTTCTAGACTTCTAATGAACTTCCAAAGAAGGATTGAAATGTGAGTACATTCCGATTTCAATTTCTCGAAATGCGCTGGGTTCAATTGATTTAAGTCTTTTAGAATCTCGAGAAGCGCTATCGTTTCAAAGAGCGAAGCACGGGCGATAACGAAATACCTTCTTTTGGCTTTTGAGCTCAGGCAAGCATTTCCTTCGGCGATGTTAAGTGAGACACTCAAAGCGGCACGTCCTAGTTGATCTTTGAAGTATCGCTCACCAGTCCAAGACTTTATAATGCTCTCATAGATGGTGGTGTGCAGTTCTTTTGATAGAGCGTAAACGCGGAGCTTTTTAAAGTCAAACATTTAGCGAAGAAATGATTCAACTTTTTGGAACGACGACTGAATCTATTCTTAAATTTTCACTCCATCACTCCATCACTCCATCAAAAAAGGCGAACACTTTCGTGTCGCCTTTTTTTGTGCCCAGAACTGGACTCGAACCAGCACGCCCTAAAACGAGCACAAGGCCCTCAACCTTGCATGTCTACCAATTTCATCACCTGGGCATTGTGGGATGTCAATTGTGTGCTCCAAAGAGCGCTTCAAATGTAGAATTTTTCCGAGCCGAAAAAAGCTTTCTATTCTGGCTTTTGGAAGTAACGGTTTCCCAACCAGACCATACGTCTGCTCACGAATTCAACTTGTCCGAAGGAAGCATTGCCAGCTGGATTGGCACCGCTCAAATGAAAGTCGGAGAAGGCGGCGGCTTGATTCACCCAGATGTAACCTTCGAGGTTGAAGGAGACCGGTACAAAACTTTGATTCATTTCATCTGCTACCCATTCATTGAGCTTGCCGTCGATGCAGTAACAGGCGCAGCTGATGGCTCCCTGTTCAGCCGCAAGATCTTTAGCTGACTTCACAGCAGATTCGAAACTCTTGCTTTTCACCACAATTGCTATGGGGCCGAAGCATTCGCTTTGAGCGAGGTCCATCTCATCCTCTTCAACTAAAAGAACTGCTGGACTGGAGTTTCTTGAATTTGGAAAATGAGAATCGGAGAAACTCGAAGCTTCTAAGAGTATTTGTGCCCCCGAATTCGAAGAAGTTTTAATCCGTTCTATGGTTTGTTCAGATTGAATACTAGCCAATGTGCCTGGACCGATTTTTTCGTGCTCGCTGATGCCCCGAATGGCTTTTAGAAGGGATTTGACTACAACATCGAATGGAATGAGTTCACCGTTCTCAAAAACACCCTCTGCAGGAATGAATATGTTCTGCGGAGCAGTACACATTTGTCCCGAATACAAGGAAAGTGAGAAAGCCAGATTGCCGAGAGTGGCGTTCAAGTTCTCACTGGAGCGCATCAAAACCGGATTAACCCCAGACTTTTCAGTAAAGGTGATTTTCCCCTTTAAAGATTCGATGTACTCGCCAAAAGGAGAACCACCGGTATAGTCGATCAATTTCACCATTGGACTCTCAGCCAATTCTTTTGTCCGCGGTCCTTCTTTTGGGTCAATTGCTAGTTGTACGATGTTTGGGTCAAAGCCCTGCTCAATTGCTTCTTCACGAATGGCATTGAGGACGAGCGCTATCGGCAGAACTGCTGAGGGATGTGCTTTGTGTAGGCTAACATTTCCGCTGATGAGATTTGCGAATATGGAGGGAAGGCTGTTCCAAACAGGGAAGGTGGAGCAACCAATGCTCAGGCCGATTCCGTATGGCTTTGCCACGAAATTCTTCTTTAAGTGAATCTCTTGCTTTCCAACTCTCTTGTGCCAATCTGCATGCTTTGGATAACGCCCAAGGAGTTCATAGCCAATGGCCAAAGACTCTAAAGCGCGGTCACTGGAATGTGGACCAGAGGCTTGAAAGGCCATAATGGAAGATTGCCCTGTTGTGTGCATTGTTGCCTCTGCCATCAGAGGAAAAAGTTTTGCAATCCGATCCAAACTGCCCATCAATAGGCTTGCGCGTTCTTCCCGAGAAGTTTTCCGCCAGACTTCAAAAGCCTTTTCCGCTTGGTTAGCAAGCGTGCTTGTATTCAAGAAAGGGTAGGAGACTCCGAGCATTTGTTGAGTGAAAGGGGATTTCTCGGACGACTCAAGAAAGTCCTTCGCGTCCTCTCCCATCATCGAGAAGTTTGTTCCTAGGAGTTCTTCGAGTTTCTGACCATCATTGGGATAGCTTCTAGGGTCTTCCATGAAGGCCTCGTAATGACCTCTGGTGTGGAGAGCTTTGATGGCTTCTTCTAATTTCTTGCTGTGAACTTCTGAAAGTGGCATAATGGCGCGGTTTGAGCCAACAAATAAATCAATTAAATGTGTTTATTTGCCGAAATCCCTAGCCGTTTCTATGTCAGCCACTCTCCCAATAATGGAGCATTTCTTCACCATCCAAGGAGAAGGCGCCCACACGGGGCAGGCGGCCTATTTCATTCGCATTGGCGGATGTGATGTTGGCTGCAAATGGTGCGATGTTAAGGAGAGCTGGGACGCTTCCGTTCATCCAGGAATGACAGTTCAAGCCTTGCTTGATGTCGTTTTGGCATCAAAGGCCCAGAATGTGGTCATCACAGGTGGGGAACCTTGCATGTACGACCTCACAGAATTGTGTTTACAATTTAAAGCTGCTGGCTTATCACTTTGGCTCGAGACTTCCGGAGCATATCCCATTACTGGAGAATGGCACTGGCTTTGCCTGTCACCAAAGAGATTCAAAGCATGCATGGAAGAAAATTACGTAAAGGCAGATGAGTTGAAAGTGGTGGTTTCGCGTCCGAAAGATTTTGAATGGGCGGAAGGTCATGTAGAGAAACTCAATGCCCAATGTTTACTTTATCTTCAGCCCGAATGGGGGCAGCAGGAAGCAATACTTCCTGGCATCATTTCCTATGTGAAAGATCATTCCAAGTGGAGGATTTCCCTTCAAAGTCATAAATTCATGGACATTCCTTAGCCTATGCTCCGCCTCATAACAGCCCTCTTTTTACTATTAAGCTTATGCCTATCTGGCTTTTCTCAAGCTGATGGGAATTACAGTACTAAGAAGAAAAAGGCGATTAAAGCCTTTGAAGAAGGAGTGAGGTTGTTCAACCGAAAGATGTATTCCAATTCGGAAATACTGCTTATTGAGGCTTTGGAAGTAGATCCGGAGTTCATTGAAGTGTACATGATGATGGGAGACTTAAATTACGAACTCCGCGACTACGAAAAGAGTGCAGAGAACTATGGTAAGGCGATAGAAATCAAACCCACCTTCTTTTCAGGGAACTATTTCAATCATTCAAAAGCCCTATACCGCTCTGGGGACTACGACTTGGCTAAAACTCAGATTACTGAGTTCCTAAGCTATCCGATGAGAAATGAAGTGGTTGGGCAGAGAGCGAAAAGTTTGAGCAACAGCATCGATACCGCCATAGCCTTAAAGAATAAGCCCGTCCCCTTTGAGCTTACCAACCTTGGACCTGAAATCAACACCGAATGGGAAGACTTCCATCCTTCGCTTACTGTGGACGGCAATCGACTGTACTTCACTAGAAAGGAAGCCATTGGAATGCAAGCTGGTCGTCAGGTTTTGAAAGAAGACATCTACTATTCTGAGCGAAAGAATGGTGGAGAGTGGATTACAGCTCTAAACCTGGGAGAGCCTGTCAACAACCGTTTCCTGAATGAAGGCGCGCAATCGGTGTCACCCGACGGACGCATTTTGTTTTTGACCGTGTGCAACAAAGAAGATGGCGTAGGTTCCTGCGATTTGTACTTCAGTGAGCGTCATGGAGGAAAATGGGGCACTCCTACAAACCTTAAAGAGCCATTGAATTCGAAGAAGTGGGATGCACAACCGAGTATGTCGTCGGATGGGAAAACGCTCTACTTCACAAGCAGCAGGCCTCGAGGCAAGGGAGGAATGGACATTTGGATGAGCGAAATGGATTCACTTGGAAACTGGCAGAAGCCAGTAAGCCTTCCGTTCAACACTGGAGGAAATGAACTCACTTCATTCATACATACCGATGGAAAGACTATGTATTTCGGTTCCGATGGCTTACCGGGATTGGGTGGTTTCGACATTTTTGTGGTGAAGAAAAAGACGGACGGATCTTGGGGACGTCCAAAGAACATCGGTTACCCCATCAACACGCACAAAGATGAGCACGGTCTTATTGTAGAGCCCCAAGGAACTTTTGCTTTCATGGCTTCCGATCGGAGTGAAGAGAATAGAACTGATTTGTACAGCTTCCCAATCCACGAAGCGGCTCGTCCTGAGCGGGTCACCTATGCGGCTGGCAAAGTTGTGGACGACAAAACAGACCGCGGCCTGGAGGCGCATTTCGAGCTGATTGATTTGGAAACTTTTGAGCTGGTGGTGCAGTCGAACAGCGACGATGTGAATGGCAGCTTCATGGTGACCTTACCAACCGACAGAGATTACGCATTGAATGTCACCAAGCGGGGCTACTTATTTCATTCAGAGAACTTCAGCTTAAAAGGCCATTCTCCCGAAGAGCATTATGAATTGAATGTGCGCTTAAAGAAGCTTTCTCAAGGAAGCGCAGTAGTGCTCAACAACATCTTCTTTGAAAGCGGCAGCTTCGCCCTTCTTCCAAGGTCCAAAGCGGAGCTTGACAAGTTCGCGAAATACCTGAAAAAGTCTGGCGGTATGCGCATTGAAATCGGAGGTTTTACGGACGACGTAGGTTCTTCCGTGGCCAATCAAAAACTCTCGGAAGACCGTGCAAAGGCGGTCGTGACCTATTTGCTTGGGAAAGGGATTTCTGAAAGTGTGCTTGAGTGGAAGGGTTATGGTGAAAGCAATCCTGTAGCAGATAATGGAACAGAAGAGGGTAGAGCCAAGAATCGAAGAATTGAGGCTAAGGTTCTTTAGTCTTTCGCTTGTAAAGTTCGGCCCAAGAATTCCCCACGGCCCATTCTTTTTGAAGGATGTATTCGACAAGGTCTTCTCTCTTATATCCTTGCGTTAAGTTGCATAACAGCACCCAATTGGCACCTTCGTCAATCCTTTTCTTCGGTTGGTAAAAGTCAATGTTTGTGCTTTTATAGCCAGCATACTTATTGTTAAGCGCAACTCCTTCGAGAAATGAAAGAACAATGCTTTCATTGTAAAAATCTTCCTCTTCAAGATAGGCCACATATGCCTGAGTGACTTGAACATCGTTTAAGTAAAGCGAGCTCGGATTCCAGTGTTCGGCATGATTTAAACTTGCTGAGAGTACTGGTACGATGATGAGTGAGCCCAATGCGATATTGACCACCGCTTTTTTAATTTTCACCATTCCAATAACAAGGAATGAAGCTGTGGTTAAAAGCGCTAGGCAATTAAGGAGGTAGCGTTCAGTAAAGAAATTCATTGCTGAGAATACAATGAACAAGGGTAAGAATGTGAAGACGAGGGCTAAGAATCGATCTCTTTTATTCTCCGAGTAAAATAGTGGGAACGTCAATCGAACCCAAGGAATTAGAAGAATCAGAGGTAGAAGGTAGGGCTCTGTTCCCGGAATGAAGGGAATGCGGCCAAAAACAACCTTTACCACGCTTCCCATTATTAGGAAATGAAGGATTCGTTCCCACCAAGGCAGTTGTTTGGCTTGGAAAAAGAACAAGATCAATCCCAGATAGAATAGGTACAGTCTGCCTTCAAGTTCGAAGGTGAAGGAGTAAGCTTTTTGAAGCGTAGGTAATATTTCCTGAAAGCTTAAGCGGAGATAACCAGTGTGCTCAGGATAGAGTATCCAACCAAAGCTCAAGTAATTGTAGGCCAGAAAAAGAATCACCAGAAACAATGGTGTACTTACAAGTAGGAGCCTTTTCCAAGAAAAGACTTCAGCTTTTAATACAAAAAGCAAAACCTGGAGACCGAAAATCAATCCGCCAAGCACCCAGGCAGACTCTTTCACAAAGCAACTTAGGACAATGGCAATTGCATAGGCCGAATACTTCTTGTCGGCGAAAAAATACACGCTCCATAGGATGCCCAGACTTAACATCATTTCAGGAAGTACTTGAACATTATGGGTAATGAAAGTCAACTGAAGTGAAAGAATCAAACTGCCGAGCAGCGCGACCCAAGGGCTTGTCCACTTATTCAAAATCCAAAAAACACTTGCTACGATGGCGAGAGTATTGACAAGGGCAAAAGAATGAATGGAGATTAAGCTGCTTCCAAAAATCATGGTCCACAGGGCGCCCAAGATGAAGAATAGCTGCGGGTGACCTCTGGAGTACTCAATGGTTTCAAGGTTTGGAAAGAGGGAGAAGTTTTCCGCCAATTGTTGAATTCCCGGCGCGTATACCCAAGCGGCGTCCCAATAGAATGGGACGTTCATGCCCGTCCAGCTGAAGAAGATTACGACAGCAATGGGAAGTAGTAGGAGAAGCCCTTTAAACCCATTACTATTCACTGAGCACTTGGAATTTTTTGTGAATGCTTACATTCTGAGTGCTGAGTTGACCAATAAACACAGCTGACTCGAGAAAGGGAAGTGCAATTCTAGAATTCATTATCACTTCTTGCTCGTACACCAATTGACCGCTCAAATTGTAGACCTGGAGGAACGCATCTTCAGCAGGCAAGCCTGAAATTTGAATGTGTTTGCCATCGGATTCTACGAAAAAAGAGATGGAGGGAGTGTTCACTTGATCTGCAGACAATAATGTAGTGTCTTGGCCAAGGGTATCTTCGAAATGAATAAAACTCACGCTAGGATCACCATAGAAATCTGGGAATATTTTTACAGAGTCTACCGCCAGGACAAAGATATTTGAGTAGATCCCGCCAAAATTTCGTGTGCTACCGACGACGACAGCTCCTTGGTTTCCCTTTTTTATAATCGCGTAGGATACGTCCTCGACATTGCCACCAATAGTTCCCGCCCTTCCAGCAATATCCCATTGTCCGCTGCTAGCAACAGAAAGAATGATATCTGCGTCTCCTGATCCAAATGTTTCCGTGTAGCCCGTGTAAAATATGTTGCCATCGGAGTTTTCGAAACTTCCATAGAACTCGTCATTATTGTTCGAACCAGATGAGTTGTGTCCGGCGTTCTTCTCCCATACGAGCGTGTCGTTTCTAACCTTCAGCATTTGAGCGTCTTTGTCGACCGACATTTGCGGGCTTTTCGAGTACCCTGATAGAAGGAAGCTGCCATCACTGGTTTCCGAAACATGGTTCGTTCCGTCTTCTAATTCGCCGCCAAACGTCCACTTGTCCTGTTCCTCTCCATCGAAGTTTAGGAACATCAAGTAGTGATCGAGATTTTTGTCTGTATTGTGACTCCCACTACTGCCATAGCAAAGCAGCATGTTGCTGCTCGTAATAAGAGCTCCTCTAAAAAGGTCGTTGGCCGTTCCGCCGCAGGTCTTCTCCCAAACCTTTATCCCAAACACATTGACCTTCACGGCAAAGGCCTCACTGCCATCATTTCCAGAAGAATTCGTTTCACCAACTAGAATGCTTGATCCGTCTGGAAGAATGGCTCCTCCGTAAAAGAAATCCCAATCTGCACCTCCATAGGTTTCTTGGTACTCTACAGCACCATTTGCATCCAGCTTTACGACGTAAGCGTCGTATCCTCCAGATCCAAAACTGTTTGTGCTGCCCAAAATGAGATAGCCCCCATCGAGCGTCTGAAGTCCTTTGTAACCAGTTTCAATTTGCGGTCCCCCCAAAGCGATTGACCACTGTTTAGTGAATGCGCTGTCTAGTTTTAGGACATAGATGTCTGAATTCCCATTTCCAAAACTTCCAGTGCTTCCAGTCACCAAGTAACCTTTGTCTCTTGTAGAAATAATGTCGCGGCCGACGTCCTCAGAAGTCCCTCCGAAAGTGTACATGACAGTGCTGTCCGCTTGAGCGCCAAGGTTTCCACCAATAGATTGGATGAGAAGGAAAAGTAGGAGGGGAAGTATCTTATGCATTACCTATCTTCAAACGTATGAAATCCATGAGCGCTTTCGTACCTACAATTTTAAACAGGAAGGCGAATAGTATACCTAAGCTTCCCGACAGAATGATATTCAATTCCCACGGTATGAACGCGATTTCCTCCAAAGCCAAAGCTGAGCCGCAGGTAAGACAGAAAAGGAGTCCGAAGCGGTAAGCTTGTTTTGGCCTGAAATTTAAATTTAAGTGTTTTCTCAAACGGTAGAGAATCAAGATGGCTATGAGTATGTTGGTTCCTAAACTGGCCAGTGCAGAACCAAAGGAGGAGAGCAAGGGTATGAGGCTTAGGTTCAATACGAAATTGAGCAGAATTCCCGCAAATGCAATCTTATTGTAGCTCAATAAATTACCGTTGGCGGTGAGTAAGGTTCCGTAAATGTTGTTCATGGAAATGGGAACGAAGCAGAGCATCAAAGTAGCAAAGACCAAGGCTGAGTTTTCATCGGTTTCGGTGTAAAGCAGGTTCATGATCTGCGGTGCGTAGATGAGGCTAACAGACGAAATAATGACGGCAAATGCAATGAGCAAAGGGGAGGAGAGCTTCATGACAGGTCGGAAATCCTGACCTTTCGAAAGCATATTGCTGAACATAGGATAGAGCAAGCTCACAAAGAGGTAACCCACCATATTGAAGGCATCCAAAATGCGATAACCTTGGGCGTAGATGCCTGCCTGGAAGGAACCGTCTTCCAGCATCCGGTCGAGCATAATTGCATCCATCTTATAATAGATGGTCATGAAGAAGATGATGAGCGCAAAGGGTGCACTTTGTTTTATGATGCTGATGAGCACCGGGAACTGCACGCGGGTAGAGATGTACTTTGATTTCACCAAAACGACGATGACGCAGATTAGAAAAGTGATGCCGTAGGCAAAAGTTTGGGCGTACACGAGCCACTCAATTTGAAAAGTACCGTAGGCGTGTTCGGCCCACAGGAGATATCCGCACAAGAATATGAGTAGGGCTCTATCCAAAACAGAGATGAACGAATCGGTTTTGAAAAGCTGGAGTCCGGAAATGTTGGACCTTAAGAAGAGTATGCCCGAAAGGATGAACATGTTTAGGCAAAGCCAGGCGAGCAGAGTCATCTGGTTGCCTTCATACCCGAGCAAAACAGCCATTGAAAAGGTGAGTAGGCTGTACAATAAGGCGCCGCCAAACTTGATGTAAGCCACGCCCAATAGGTTTTTCCCGGCGAGTTGCTCGTTTTGGGCGATGTGACGATTGTTGTAATTGGTGATGCCCAAATCCAACATGATGTTGAAAAGGAAGCTCAAGTTAAAGAGGGCATAGAACATTCCATAACCTTCGGCGCCAACCACATTCTGAATGCTTCGGTCGATCCCGAAAATCCAGAAAGGCTTAATCAGAAAGTTTAAAAAGAGTAGGAGTGAAAGGTTGCTGATAAACGCTCGTCGCATCAGGAAACGGCCTTTCGAATTGCATTGAGTTGAATGAGCAAAGCTTCCAATTGATCTAAGGGCAACATATTCGCTCCATCGCTGAGAGCTTCAGATGGCTTTGGATGTGTTTCTAGGAAAATCCCATCTGCTCCAGCAGCAATGGACGCCTTCGCAATGGTTCCTATCATATTTGGAAGCCCACCCGTAACTCCACTGGCCTGATTTGGCTGCTGAAGTGAATGAGTTACGTCAACGATCACAGGCCAGCCTCCTTCTTGCATGATTGGAATTGACCGCATATCGAGAATCAAATCGTGGTAGCCAAAACTGGTTCCTCGGTCAGTAAGCATCACCTGATTGTTGCCCGCATCGACTACTTTTTGCGCAGCGAATCGCATGGATTCGGGAGAGAGGAATTGCCCCTTTTTGATGTTCACAATCTTTCCCGTTGCGGCAGCGGCGAGCAATAGATCAGTCTGTCGCGAGAGAAAGGCAGGAATTTGCAGAACGTCAACAACTTCAGCTGCCATGGCACATTCATCGGGTAAATGAACGTCAGTTACCAATGCCAATCCGAGTTCGTTTTTTGCCTTTTGTAGAATGCGAAGTGCTTCTTCATCGCCAATTCCCTGAAAGGAATCAGATTTTGATCGATTGGCTTTCCGGTAGGAAGCTTTGAATACAAAAGGAACGTCCAATCCTTCGCACAATGCTTTGATTTTTTCGGCGGTCTGCATTACCACCTGCTCATTTTCCACCACACATGGTCCGGCCAGTAGGAAGAAGTTTTTTTGTGCGCTTAAGTCTTCGTATACCGACATGCTAAAAAAGATAAGTGAGTTGAATGGATGCCCCCAAGCCCGCAGTATGATTGGGCAGTGCGAGGCCTGCGATGTTGCTTAAATTTCCTGATATGCGAAAATGCTCGACTTCCATCTGAAGTCCTAAACCCAAGAAGAGCGAACCAAATCCACCAAATCCTGTGCTTGCAAAGGCTTCCACTTGGGAGCCGATGGCAAAGTATTCTCTGTACCAAAAGCGAGGTACATATCCGGGTAAATCGATGTACTGAAGGCCAAAAGAGCGTTTGTTCTGCCATACGGCATGACCGCTTTCAGCACGATGGCTCATTCCCAAGTCGATTCTAAACGGACTGAGTTGACTGTGAGTATTTGCTTTCTCAGGAGCGTAAGCATTTAGGGTGTCTTGAAGAACGAGTCGGATGACTTCCGATTCTGAGCTCGCAATGTTGTAATCGGATGGAGTGAATCGGTACTGTCGGTCAATCTTTCTGCTGCTCGTACTCGAAGTCCAACGGATTAAACCGAAGTTCTGAACGCTCACGAAAGCCTTTAAGTCGTGTTCTTTAGAAAGCTTTTTCCAGTCTTTCCTGAATCCGACGGAGACTCCATGTCCATTCGAAGGAAGTACTTGCCTCTTAATGCTGTCGCTGCTTCTGAACTCAGCATCGAGGTCAATCCAAAGTTCACTTCCGAGGGGAGCGGTGTAGAAACTTCCCGACTTTACTCTGCCAAATTCTCCAGTGCCGGCATTGAGGTAGGAGAGGCTCAAATTCAGTGGGCCTGAGGATTGGGCAAACTCGTAGTTCAGGGCTATTTCTTGAAAAGACTGCACCTGATAGGCCGTGTTCCCTAAGCCGATCGTATCGTTCTCAAATGCCGAATTTCCTTGAAGGGCCAGCGAGAAGAGCTCACCATCGGCTCTTAGTGAGGCATACCTGTGGTCGCTGATTTTAAGGCCAAAGGCAGTTTGGTCAAGCTTGATGTTTAAGCTGTGCATGCTGACCACCCCAAGCTTGGCATTCGCCCGAATTCTATTCAGGTTCTGTTGAATGTCTTCATCATCGACTTCGAGGTCGAAGAAAAGGGAATTGATAAAGTGTTGATTGACCGAATTGGAATTGGCATAGGTCTCAGAGCGAAACTCGATGGAGGCGTCGCTGGATTCTTCAATC
Organism: Flavobacteriales bacterium UBA1986; assembly: GCA_002336245.1. Taxonomy (GTDB): domain Bacteria; phylum Bacteroidota; class Bacteroidia; order Flavobacteriales_G; family Salibacteraceae; genus UBA4419. The sequence goes on along the minus strand of DDDG01000015.1, from coordinate 69,860 downwards.
CATTGCGCGTTGGCGACTAAACTCATCAAACTGAATATGATTCCCAGTCTAATTCGCATCCTTAGCAAAGTCATATAGAAAATCAGCACTCAACACCATGCTCAAACTGTCGTTAGATTTAACTGTACCATAAAAGGGAGCTTCGGGTCCGTCGATGAAGACATCAACTTTGATAGAGGTAGCGTCGTAAATTCTTGTGGAAGTTTCTTTTCCGAAAGGAAAACGCAAGACTGCGTAGGATGAAAATTCGTTTAAGCCAACTTCTCCCTGTGCCGGAATGTTTCCAATGCTTAAGAGGCTGTCAATAACGGCATTCGATTCATCAAGAATGTACAATTGCGGCCTTAGGCTGAAAGGGAACTCGTTCCGTGCCTGCAAAATGAGTTCACCACCATTTATCTTCAGGACATTTGGGTCGGGAAGGCTGTCGGTGATGCTCAATTCGGAAGTATCTGTAAACATCAATTGATTTGCTCTCAAGCTCATAGGCAAGCGAGCATTCAATGACATTTCGATTCCAGTGCCTTTGTAGATGAAGTCATTCCCATTCGAAACAAGTCCGAGTGGATTGATTTCCAATTCTACCTTATACTTCAAGCCGATGGGTTTCAGCTCTAGAAGTTCGTCGATGTTGCTGTTGTCGGTATTGATGGCGAAGGTCTTGCGTTGTGTGTACACGGGTGGGTCTTCAGTTCCAAAAACGGTCGCGCGATCGAGGTTGATGTTTTGTCCGATGATGGAACCCTCCAACTTGATTTCATCACCATTAGGCCCAACGGCCGCGAGCTCCTTCAGACGAGCTCGAATGTCAACCCCAAGGCTGTTTCGAATCTCGAAATCGAGGTCCAAAGACTCAATGTCAAATTCTCCAGTACCGAAATTTTGAAAGAGATCGAAGTCGTTCAAGTCCCCTTCTTCAGCTTGAACTTGTTGCAGGAAATTTCCTTTTACAAAGTTTGGAACGATTTTGCTGTAGGTTGTTCGGGAAGTGATCACATCGCTGGAGGTAATGGTATAACCCACAGAAGAAGGATCCAGTTGGATGTCGATGGTGTAGTAGATGGTGTTGTAATCATCCTTCTGCTGACCGCGCAAATCCATGATGTAATCGCTCAAATCAATGCTTCCGACAATGCTGCTGTTCTGCGTTGAGCTGGCTGCAGGTATTTGAGCTTTAAAAACAAGGGAATCTCCATCCTTTCGCGCCGAAGGAATGGAGTAGGTGATGTTCATGGGAGCTAGGATGGTGCTTTCAATGAAAAACGAAATCCTACCGCTTTCAACGCGCATCTCGGTGAGCTCCATATTGTCGATGCTGAACTGACTGCGGTTCGTTTCCGCAACCCACGACTGACCGGGTGCGATGGCTATAGGAATGAACGGCCCTTGATTGGTAACGGTTACTGTAGTGTCTGGAAGGACGAAGTAGTCGTCGAGATTGAAATCAAATACTGTATCTGAATATTGAATTTCAAGATTTCCTGATGCATCCGACTTTAAGAAGGAACTCTTAACGATGTCTTGAAGTACAAAGCTGGTCTGCAAGATGGGAAGAAGACCACCAACTTGCCATTTCGGCCCGATTTCGAAACGCGCACATGAATGGAGTGTGAGCAGCAGGGTGATGCTGATGATGGTCCATTTTAGAATGCTGCGCATAGGTGGTCAAAATTAGCCAAATAAACTATCAACATAAGGCTATGGATAGTGAAGCGCCATTCAAAATGAAAGTCAATGCACAAGGGAGTTTTAGCTCTTGTAGTTTGGCGTGAGGAAGGGACAACTAATCGAAAGAAACTATAGTCTTTTGAGTATAAGGAACTACATTTGCAGTAAGTAACCACTAAGGTTAATTGGAATGTTTGAACGAAGATTTTTTCTTGCTTGGCTTTTAGGTGCAATCGTCATGTACCTAGCTTCTTACAGCTGGCATGCGATCTTCCTCAACGACTTTCAGAGAATCAGCTATCCTAAGGACATCCTTTTACTCTCTTTCGGACTAATTTATTTAATCACTTCGTTGGTAATCGTCCTGCTTGTGAAATTTGTGCCCATCAACATCAGCTTTCTTCAGAGAGGAATTCTATTTGGTTGCGGAGCCGGCTTTTTCTTGTATTTGGTCGCTTTCTCTTTTGGAATCACCTTTTATGCGTCTCCTTCCATCGATCACATACTGTTCGATTTAAGCTGGCAAACGATTGAAGGTGGACTGGGTGGAGCGGTGGTTGGCGGAACTTATGCCATCGTGAGTCGCGTCATGCGCTTCAGTCAGAATTAGACTGCCCTTCTTCTAGCTTAATTCGGATCGTTCAAGAATCCTTGCACTTCTCATTTCCCTGTTTGCTTTTTTTCATCCAAATGATTCCAAAAACAACTCCCAGTGCAATTCCCAGTGCAATTCCTTGGGATGTGTAACCGGTTGCAGAGCCTATTGCAGCGCCAATAGCAACCCCAATGGCAATGGAAAAACCCAGTTTATCTTTTTTCACGAAGCCAAATTAACCTTTTGATATCGTAGGAGGTTAGATCTTCCAAATCTGGCTCTGCAGGAAATTGAGCGGATGAATGGAGATATGAGTGGGAGGCGACATATTGCGATTGACACTAGATTATCTACCATTTATTGAATAGATTGGTCGGATGCACTTGGGCGCCTCTGGAAGGTGCGCACTACACGAAAATGACTGTATGAAAGCTTCTGATTTATTTGTGAAAGCCCTAGAAAATGAAGGGGTTGAATACATATTTGGAATTCCTGGAGAAGAAAACTTAGACTTTCTAAACTCACTTAAAGATTCTAAGATTCGATTGATTCTTACAAGACATGAACAAGCCGCGGGCTTTATGGCGGCTACCTATGGCCGACTTACAGGAAAGCCTGGAATTTGTCTTTCTACCCTTGGGCCTGGTGCTACGAACTTTACCACTGCTGCTGCATATGCTCAACTGGGAGCTATGCCCATGATGATGATTACAGGGCAGAAGCCCATCAAGAAATCGAAGCAAGGACGGTTTCAAATCGTCGACATCGTAGAATCGATGAGACCTCTCACAAAGTATACTCACCAGATTGTAAACGGACATAACATTGGCGCGATGGTGCGTGAAGCTTATCGCCTTTCTGTAGAAGAACGTCCGGGTGCTGTTCACCTGGAGCTGCCTGAAGATATTGCTGCAGAAGAAACCGACGGTAAAATTTATGACGTGGTTGGGCACCGAAGGCCAAACGCCGACTTGAGGGTTATAAAGAAGGCTGCAGAAATGATTGAGGCCGCCAAACGACCCTTGATTCTAATTGGTGCTGGAGCCAACAGAAAACGAACGAGCAATGCACTCACCAAGTTGGTTAATCAAACGGGTATTCCCTTCTTCAACACCCAAATGGGCAAGGGGGTTGTGGATGAACGTCATCCGAAGTACTTAGGAACAGCAGCACTCTCTTCACACGATTTTCTACACGTTGCCATTGAGCAAGCAGATCTTATCGTGAATGTTGGGCACGATGTGATTGAGAAACCGCCATTTTTTATGCGCGACGGTGGAGCTAAGGTCATTCATGTGAACTTCTTTCCAGCCCAAGTAGATGAAGTTTACTTCCCTCAACTCAATGTCATTGGTGACATAGCCTCCTCAGTGGAAGGATTGGTCCGTGAGGTTCAAAAGAAAGAGAATTGGGATTTCTCAGGATTCGATGAGGTGAAGATCGAGGTAGAAGCGCGTTTGACAAAGTATAGCAACGATCAGCGCTATCCAATGCTTCCTCAACGTTTGGTGAACATCCTCCGTGAAGAACTCGATCACGACGACATTGTGACCCTCGACAATGGGGTGTACAAGATTTGGTTTGCACGAAATTATAAGTGCTACTCTCCGAATACCTTATTGCTTGACAATGCACTGGCCACAATGGGGGCGGGCTTGCCATCTGCCATTTTAGCCAAGCTCATCAACCCAACAAAAAAGGTAATCTCTGTTTCGGGGGATGGAGGTTTTATGATGAACTCTCAAGAAATCGAAACCGCCGTGCGCCTGAATCTAAACTTGATTGTCATCGTGCTCAACGACAATGCCTACGGTATGATCAAGTGGAAACAAGAAGGGATGGGCTTCGAAAACTTTGGTCTCGATTACGGCAATCCAGATTTCAAGAAGTACGCTGAGAGTTTTGGAGCCAAAGGATACTTGCCAACGAGCGATGATGATTTCATCAACATCTTAACGTCTTGTTTTGAGGAGGATGGCGTTCATCTGATTGAATTGCCCGTCGATTACTCCTTGAACCACTCCATATTAAACGTGCTCTTGCACGAAAAACGCTAAATCAATTCTATGTCGACCATTGAAGTTCGCTCTCCGTACGATCAATCTTTGCTTTCCGAAATTCCATTAGTTGGAAAGGAAGAAGTGCTTCAAGCTTTAGACAAAGCCTATGGGCTTTTTGAGAATCAGTTGGGATGGATTCCTCCGCACGAACGAATTGCCATTCTTGAGCGCACGGCTGCCATCATGAACGAGCGAATTGAAGAGCTCACCAATCGAGCTGCAGCAGAGGGAGGGAAGCCTTATGTAGATTCAAAAGCAGAAGTGATGCGCGCCATTAACGGGGTGAAGTTGGCTGCTGAGCACATCGGACAGCTCAAAGGAGAACAAATTCCCATGGGATTGACAAAAGCATCTGAGAATCGCCTTGCTTTTACCATGCGGGAACCCATTGGGGTTGTTGCTTCAATCAGCGCATTCAACCATCCACTGAACTTAGCCATTCATCAAACCGTGACTGCTGTTGCCGCTGGATGTCCGGTCATCATCAAGCCAGCACTCACAACTCCTATGTCGTGCATGGCTTTCGTGGAAATATTGAAAGAAGCTGGACTGCCAGAAGGTTGGTGCCAAGGAGTTGTATGCGACAACGAGGCGGCAGAATTGCTTGTAACGGATGCCCGTGTCAACTACTTTTCGTTTATTGGTTCTGCAAGAATTGGATGGATGCTGCGCTCAAAACTTTCAGCCGGAACCAGAGTGGCTCTTGAGCACGGTGGAGTGGCGCCCGTGATCGTGGAGCCCGATGCAGATTTTGAATCTATGATTCCGTCTTTAACAAAGGGAGGATTTTACCACGCGGGTCAGGTATGTGTTTCGGTACAGCGTGTTTTTGCTCATGAGGATATTGCGGATGTATTGTCCTCACAGTTGGCCGCGGCTGCATCTAAATTGGTTGTTGGCAATCAAATGGATCCCAAAACTGAAGTGGGTCCATTGATTCTTCCGAGGGAAGTGGATCGGGTAGAGGAGTGGGTAAACGAGGCGATTGCCGCCGGTGCAAAAGTGCTTACTGGTGGAAAGCGAATTTCTGACAGCTGTTTTGAGCCTACTGTATTGCTAAACCCACCTTTGGATGTTAGAGTTTCTACCCACGAAATATTCGGACCAGTCGTATGTGTTTACAGCTATTCCGATCGAGATGAGGCCATAGGCATTGCGAACTCTTTAGAGGAACACTTTCAAGCCTCTGTGTTCACCAAAAACATCGATGTTGCCATGGAATGTGTTCAGAAATTGAATGCTACTGCAGTGATGGTAAACGATCATACCGCATTTCGGGTCGACTGGATGCCTTTCGGTGGCCGCGATTCTTCGGGGATTGGAATGGGTGGCATCGGCTACAGCATGCACGAGATGACTCGTGAGAAGCTGATGGTGATTAAAAGTCCACTGCTGCAATAGAACGAGCAGTGCCTCTAAAAGTTAAAGCTGATGACGTCAGGATCTTTCTCTGTAGAATCGAGATTTGCAAAAGAATAGAGCTCAGCCGGTCGTCCAATGTTTTCGCCTGCAGACATTTTTCTTCCTGAAGGAACCAAGAGCTTACTCCGCTTCAAACTCTTACGAAAATTCGATTGATTCAGAGTTCTCTGAAAGGCTTGTTCGTAGATTGAAATGATGTCGGCCAGGATGAATTCCTTCGGCAATAATTCGGCTACGATTGGCTGATTTAAAAGATCTTCCTTGAAGCGTGAAATGGCCGACTCTAAAATTTGATTGTGATCGTAGCTCAGTTTTGGAATCTGGTTCATTGGATACCAGCGAAGGTCGTCTCCAAGTTTTTCTAGAAGTTTCTCGTTGGAAATAAGTCCGTAATAAGCGATGGTGATGACTCGTCCAAGTGGATGTCGGTGCAATTCAGAAAAGGCGCTCAGCTGTTCATGATAGAAGTCTGTTCGTCCGATGAGTTGCTCGCTCAAGTCAGCTACTGCTGCTTTTGTATCTTCATCTGGAAGAATTAGAGCCCCGGGTAAACCCAATTGTAGGCCATCTATCACTTCTTCTTTTTCTTGAAGCAGCAATTCCAAGTTTCCAGCCCGAAACCTAAACAAGGCAAGGTCAATTGAAAAAGCTCCTCTAAAGAAGTGATCCATTGAACTTGTGTAGTTTGATTGTGGCTGTCCGGTCATTGTTGTTTGTTGAATTTGCTCAGGTCCGGCAAAGGACGTGAATTACCGCTTAAATTGGGTTAAGCGAATCTTAAGGAATGTGGATGAATGTTCAGTTTCTCACTGTCACTCTGAGCTCTTTTAAACTCTGTAACACACGGCGTTCACGTTCATTCCTGCACCAACAGATGCAAAAACGACGACATCACCTTTCTTGATTTCTTGATTTTCCAGCTCTCCTCTCAAAACTTGATCGTATAGAGTAGGGACTGTTGCTACTGAACTGTTTCCAAGTTCATGAACGCTCATCGGCATTACATGTGTAGGAACTTCGCGAATTCCGTACAAGCGGTACAGCCGCTTCACCACTCCTTGGTCGAGTTTCTCATTGGCTTGGTGAATGAATATTTTCTTCAAGTCGCTGATGTCAACACCGGCGTTGTCCAAGCATTCTTTAATGCCTCCAGGAACCTTAGTGAGCGCGTATTCATACACCTTTTTACCGTGCATTTTAATGTACAGAACGTCTTGGTTGGCTTCAGGTTTATTGGTTTTTCCGCAGAACAAGTAGAAGGCCTCGTCAAGGGTGTGCGACATGGATGCCGTGGCAAGAATTCCTTGCTTGCTGTCTCCAACCTCTTCGTGGCTCAATACACAAGCTCCTGCGCCGTCTGAGAAGATCATGCTGTCGCGGTCGTGCTCATCTACCACGCGTGAGAGAGTTTCGGATCCAATGACAAGGATTGTTTTTGCCATCCCGGCTTTCATGAAAGCATCTGCTTGAATCACTCCTTGAACCCAGCCTGGGCAACCAAAAAGTATATCGTAGGCCACACAATTTGGATTGGCGATTTTCAAATGATGCTTCACGCGAGAGGCGATGGCTGGTAGAATGTCTGTTTGAATCGAGCCATTACGAACATCACCAAAATTGTGGGCGACGATGATTTGATCAATGGTTTCGGGGTCAACTCCTGAATCTTCAATGGCTTTTTTTCCTGCTAAGTAGGCAATGTCCGAGTTCAGTTGGTTGGGTCTTACATATCGCCGCTCTCGAATTCCGGTAATCTTTTCGAACTTAGATGTAATCTCTTCGCCAGTAAGGTCAATCTCGACTTCATTCGCGTCGAAAAAATGGTTCTCAGCAAAGTCGCTGTTTGTTTTGACTCCTTCTGGAATGTAACTTCCTGTTCCTATGATTATTGTACTCTTCACTGGCTTCTATTCGTGTCTACAGTAGGTCTTGCAAAATTAAGCTTTGGTTGGTCGGGAGAAACTTAAAAGGGGAATAATATTTCTTCAAGATGACCGATCTAGCTTATAAGTGATGAGAGCAAGGAGTATGCTGTAATTGGTGAGCGCCGAATGCTTTCTCAAAAGCCAGAATAATACGCTGCATACGAGCACATTCTTCAAATTCATCCATGTACAGTTCCGGGCAGTGGAATCTGAAGTTTCCTCTCTTTTCCCCCAAAGCGTATTCAAACTCATATTGAATGCCATCCACATCACGTTCTTCGAAGCCGTCTAAGAGATCCTGGTGAATCAATGTTCTAGGGTCTTCAGGTTCGATGAGTGCAATCAGGGAGTCAATCGGAATGATTGGAATCGCTACGTTGATGGAAAAAGATTCCACTTTTGGTTTAAGACCGTATTCAGCTTGAGGTGGGAATTTTTCTTCGGAATAGGTGAGGTTGATTTTCTCACAAATGAAAGAGCTTCCAATAGCAGTAATCACAATCACCTCTTGGGTGTTGTTCGTTGTAGGTTTAATCCAAAGCCGCATCTCAAATTCTTCCTGCTTTCGAATGTCGCCAAGGTCTACCTGACGAGCAATAAAGCGTTGGCTTGCGCTCAGCGTGTCTGGAAGACTTCTTTTGATGATGGTTTCTTCAGATGGCCCGCTGTCGCATGAATTGAAGAGACCTAGTCCGAAGAATAGAATAAAGAAGGGTATGCGTAAACTTCTCATTGCATCGATTCAAAAAGCTTAGGTCAACTTTTCTGAGTGGAAAAGACGTTGATGTGCTTTTGACGAAAGTAAGTCTTGGAAGGCTTTATTGTCGTTGAATTTTAAGGTGTATTCAAGAACACATTGTTGATAGCCCAGCTTTCAGTCCAATGGAATTTCTTTTCTACTCGCCAGAATAGATTTTTTTAATTCTAAAAGCTCTAAAAACTCACCAACCTAATGCGGTTCTTGCCATCGAACTTGAAAGTAGAATTCCGCCCTCCATTCCCAGCAATAAAGGCTTTGAAACGATCTCTGTGTTCTTCAGGAATCACAATTTCAACTTCATCGAAGTAGCAATACGTGCTGTCGGAAGTGGCTTTGAAAGTTGCGTTCATGTATTGCTCGTCTGGAGGAAGTTCATAATAGTATCGATCTGGGTCTAAGTGAAGTCTGAAGGTGAAGGAATCTGGGGCAGCCGTTTTAGAAAGCACTTTCTCGAGAGCGAAATCGTATTGGGTGCCATCGGAGAGTGTCTCCCGCAACTCGATCACTTTTACTCGCAGTTTGTAGTGAAAGCCCCATTCAAATTCGAAACCTTCGATGTAACTCGCTGAGGCATTGCTTGATTTTAAATTGAGGCGTGTGAAGTGTTCGTAGTTCTCAAAGCCGAGATAGGGCTCGACTGAAATGGTTTCCAGGCTCGTTTTCTGAGCCAAGCAGAAAAGAGGAGCGCCCAGTGCGAGTAGGGTAAATAGTTTTTTCATAGAAGGGCCATAGCATCAATTGAACCAAACAGCATAGCGCTCTCGACGTAGTTTCAATGCAAGTTGCTCTTCAGCTTTCAGCGCTTCAGCTCTTGTTTTTATTGGGGCAATGTGGTTGTACAAACTCGGACGAAGATACATCCCATACTTCTCGACGATGTTCGACGACAGCTTATGTCCTTTAGCATTTCTGTAGGCCGTTTTATGCTGTTCGAAACGCTCCTTAGGAGTCTTGCTAGTCATGCCAACATAAAGACATTGAAGCGCACCATTAAACTGAGGATTTGCTTCTCGAAATTTCCGGCTATCATTGAAGACCTTCTTGGATAATTCTATGACGTATATGCTGTACATGCTCAATTGATCTCCACGAAATTGACCTTTTCATATGGAAATTCTATCTATTCAAGAGCAAATTGTCCGACTTCAAGGTCCTTGAACGAAATGTCCTGTTCTAAGTGAACGGATGACAATATTTAGAAAAATTAAGCCGTTCTTATGTAAAGACCCCCATGAAAAACATACTCTTCATACTCGCACTTTGTTTTTTAGGCTTCGCACCTCCTGTGTCTGAATACACCTTTTACCAAGCCTTATCCTCTTCACTCGTCACAGCTGAGATAGAAGTGAACACGAATAGTACACATTACCATGAGCCTTTCAAGATAAAATTGAAAAACATCAGTGGTAGAAATCTAAAGATTAAGCTCGAAAATGGGATGAAGCTCGAGCCTGGAGAGTCTGAATATCAAAACTTCATGATTGTCCAGGAACAACTGATTAGCCTAGCTCCCAATCAAAGGGAGGAAACGAAGGTGCGAGCCATGTGTCTTGAGGCGCACGATCGCGCCCCATCGGGAGGAAGCGATTATCATTTTTCCGGTAGGGTAAACGATAAGCTGAAAGGGCTTGGAAGAATCATACAAGCGAATGAATTGTACTCATATATGGGCCAAGATGCGGTTTGGGCTGTGGCAGATGGAAAGTCTGCTCGCGAGATCAGTGGTTATCATTACGATGAAGGTTTGCCCTTAATTCGTTACGTAGCCAATCTCAATGGAGAAGAACTTCCGCCAAAACCTGCAGCCGACGACTATCAGCGGAATTACCGTGCTGCCGTGACGAAAGCCACCGTTGGTGGGGCATTCACATTCAATGCGAGTTTTCCGATGGCCGTAGAAATTGCTTTATTCAATGAAGACAATACTGTAGTTCGTGAACTCTTCAACAATAAAGAAACTCCACCCGGAGAACATGTAGTTGAATATTCCTTTGATCACAGTGTGTATACCGAGGATTTCTACACCGTGCGTATGATCGCGGATGGTGAGTTGTTTCTGGAGAACCGATTTTCGTTCAACCCAGAGGACTGGAGAAATGGAAACTAGTCGATCTGAAATGCTTGCCAGGAAGTCTATTTAAACACCTTCTTCAACAAGTCGCTCACGCGGGCAAGCGGATTTTTTCGAATGGCCAGCTCTTCTTTCGCAATTTGAACAAAGAGTCCGTCGATGGTTTTGGTAGTGGCATAATCCTCTAAATCTGGATTCACCTTTTTTACGAATGGAAGCTTATTGTAGGTGCTGAAAATGGAGTTCCAATGTTTGGTAGCACCAACCTTTTCCAGCGAAGCTTTAATCGATGGTTTGAACTTCGCTTCCAAACTGGAACGCGTGCTTTTGTTCAGGAAAGTAGTTGCAGCATCGTCTTCGCCATTCAGAATGCCAAGCGCATCTGTTAAGCTCATTTCTTTAATGGCAGCAACGAAGATGTCCTTGGAAGCAATCACAGCATCCTCCGCCGCTCGATTGATGGATTCAATGGCTTCATCTACTTTGTCGCCCTGAACAATGGCCCGGAGTTTTTTCTCTACTTCTTGAGCTTCCGGTGGAAGTGGGATTTTGATTTCGGGATCTTTGAAAAAACCGTCGGGTTTGGAAAGTTGTGTTACGCCCTTTTCAACTCCAGAATTTAAAGCTTCCTTCAACCCAGCTGCAATTTCCTCTTCTGATAAACCGCTAGGTGCAACTGTCTCAACCTTAGATTCTACAGCTTTTTTCAGACCGCCAAAATTCTGTGCGTAAGTAGAGGACCATCCTAGAAAAGCGAGGAGGAGCGTTCCGTATTTGTATTTCATTGCTTGAAAGTATTGCTTCCTAGGGAATCCATTTAATGTCGTCGAAGTTCGGTTTTCGCTTTTCGAGAAAGGCGTTTCGTCCTTCCTTGGCTTCATCGGTCATATAGGCGAGGCGAGTTGCTTCACCCGCAAACACTTGCTGACCAACCATTCCGTCGTCGGTGAGGTTCATGGCGAACTTCAACATTTTGATTGAAGTAGGGGACTTCTCGAGAATTTCTAAAGCCCAATTGTAGGCTTCTTGCTCGAGCTCTTCGTGCGGAATCACTGCGTTCACCATTCCCATGTCGAAGGCTTCTTGTGCGCTGTAGTTTCTTCCAAGAAAGAAGATTTCACGGGCTTTCTTTTGTCCGACCATCTTTGCCAAATACGCCGAGCCATACCCACCATCGAAACTAGTAACGTCGGCATCGGTTTGTTTGAAGATGGCGTGTTCCTTACTCGCCAGCGTCAAATCGCAAACAACGTGTAAACTGTGTCCGCCACCAACAGCCCAGCCAGGTACAACGGCAATCACCACTTTGGGCATAAAGCGAATGAGCCGTTGAACTTCTAAAATGTTCAGCCGAGGCATTCCCTCTTCGTCCACATAACCTTGGTGACCACGGGCATTCTGATCGCCGCCACTGCAAAAGGCCCAGCCTCCGTCTTTTGCTGAGGGTCCTTCGCCGCTGAACAACACCACTCCAATATTTACATCTTCTCGTGCATCTAGAAAAGCACCATAGAGTTCTGCAACTGTTTTAGGCCTAAAGGCATTGCGCACTTCTGGACGATTGAAAGCAATGCGGGCAACCTTGCCGCTCTTGTGGTAGGTGATGTCTTCGTAGTCGTGGACTTTAATCCAATTGTGTGCGCTCATGTGGCTAAATTTTGAAGGTCGAAATGTAGGAGTTTTAAGTTTCAGCTCGAAGGCTAATTGTGTTGAAAACGCCTTTGCCTAGATGGAGTGGGAGCAGTGTTTGAAAATCCTAGTTTGAATTCAAGAAAGCAAAAAGGCCCAACAAAATATCGGGCCTTCAAGCGTGATAAATATACTAAACTAGGACAGCTTAGAACTTCATGAACTTGCTTTGGTTAGCTCCTTCAATTTGAATGAAGTATGCTCCTTTAGGCAAGCTCGATACGTTGATTGAGTTGATGTTGAGTGATCCTTCCAATACTACAGAACCTTTAACATCCATGATGGAGTAGTTACTGTTTGAAGCATTTGAGATAGAAATCAAGTCTATAGCTGGATTTGGGAACAACTGTACGTCGATGTTCTCCACTTCATTAACACCTACTGCGTTCGGTACAAGTACCGCGTCGATTACGTGAACTACTCCGTTGTCTGCAGTTACGTCTGGTGTTGATACTGTTGCTGTGTTAATCATTATTCCTGAAGACAAATCAACTGTTACACTTGCTCCATTTACTGTAGCTACATTTCCTGCTGTTAGATCAGTTGATAGAACTGTTCCTGCTACAACGTGGTAAGTAAGGATGTCAGCTAGGTTCGACAAAGCGAGGATTCCTGCGAGGTCAGTACCTAAGTCACTTGCCAAATCATCAAAAGCTATGTTGGTAGGTGCAAATACTGTGAACTCTGCGAAAGGGTCGCTCAAGGTAGGGAGCAACTCAGCAGCGATGACAGCTGTAGCCAGGGTTGAGAAGCCATTGTCGAGTGCAACATCAATCACTGTTTCGTTTGGAAGTACAGCTGCGTCTAAAATGTGTACTACACCGTTGTCAGCCATTACATCTGCTGTGCTCACCATGGCTTGATTTACATAAACGCTACCAGCTGAGGTCTTTGTCAGTTTTAAAGTGTTTGTTGAGCTCAATGGAGTAACAACATCACCGTTTGTGATGGCGCTTGCTTCAACTGATGAACCCAATACGTGGTAGGTTAGGATGTCAGCTAAGTTAGACAAGGCTAAGATTCCAGCGATGTCAGTATTTAAAGCTGCAGCCAAATCATCGAAAGCTTCGTTGGTTGGAGCAAACACTGTAAGTGTTGCGAAAGGATCTGTTAAAGCTGGCAATAACTCAGCAGTGATTACTGCCGTTGCTAGAGTTGAAAAGCCATTGTCCAATGCTACGTCTACTACTGTTTCACTTGGGAGTAAAGCTGCATCCAAAACATGCACAACACCATTGTCTGCCGTTATGTCTGCCGTTGTTACCATAGCTTGGTTCACGTACACAGCTCTCATTGTAGTTTTGGTCAGTTTCAATGTATTTGTTGCACTTAGTGGAGTCACAACGTCACCATTGGTAATCGCGCTAGCGGCTACGTTTGTTCCCAACACATGGTAGGTAAGGATGTCGGCAAGATTGCTGAGAGCGAGGATTCCGTTGATGTCGGTTCCCAAATCTGCTGCTAAATCGTCGAAGGCACCATTGGTTGGGGCAAAGACTGTTATGTCAGATAACGGATCTGTAAGTGCTGGAAGCAATTCTGCTGTTGCGACTGCCGTTACCAATGTGCTGAACCCATTGTCAATAGCAATATCAGCTACAGTTTCGTATGGAAGAAGTACAGAGTTTACTGAATGCACAACACCGTTATCTGCTGCTAAATCAGCTGTGGTTACCATCGCCTGGTTTGCATAAACACTACCCGTTGAAGTTTTTGTCAATTTCAAGGTATTGTCCATGTTCAATGGAGTTACGGTTGCAAAGTTGGTTACAAATGATGCTGGAACTGTGGAGCCCAATACGTGGTACAATAGAATCGCGTCTAGGTTTGGAAGAGCCAAAAGACCAGGAATGTCTGTATTCAGGGCTGTCGCTAAATTATCAAAGGCATCGTCGTCTGGAGCGAATACTGTTAAACTACTTCCGCCATTGCGAAGAGCCGCGTCTAAACCTTCCTGAATCAATGCTGCTTCAAGAGAAGTGTGGTTTGGGCTGGTTGCAATAACGTCGTCGAAGACATTGGTTTGAGCGCTTAGGCTGCCTGCGGTGAAAAGGGCTAGAGCTAAAGCTGAAAAACGTAAATACTTAGATTTCATGATTTTTGTTTAATGATTGTTATGAATATTTAAACAAGGATGACTACACATGGTTCATGAATACGACAAATTTTTTT
>DDDG01000015.1:0-55469 GCA_002336245.1 Flavobacteriales bacterium UBA1986 | reverse complement strand
GAAAGGGGAAAGATGAAAGAGGAAAGGGGAAAGGGGATGGTGATCGAGCTGTGTTATGTAATTAGAACGAGCTGTGGGTTTTCCTTTCGCAAGGCACTAAAGTCTTGCTGGAGCTTTGATGAAAAGTTGTTGTACTCAATGCAAGCCATCCTTAGCTGAGGCGCATTCTATATCCAATCCAATAAAGCGGTAGCTCCAACATCACCAAATCCACAATCGACCAGACCAATTTCTGTAATGGAACTTGGAAGGTGATGAACTAATTCCGTGATACCTGAACCGCCAAGCTGCGGGTTGTAGCTCAGGCTAATTGACCTCAGCTGATTTTTGTTTAGTAGAAAATCGATTAATGGTTGACGGTTGGCGCCAACGAGGCTCATGGAGCGCAGTTCAAGTTTAGTTCCCTTCAATGCCTTCTCAAGAATTTTAAATGCTCGAGAATCCAATGTTAAAATTTTGAGAAGCTACTTTGAAAACCAGATTCCAACTGAAGGATGTAAAGGCCATTTTGCAGGTTTCGAACATCAATGTCAGCCTCGTTAGAAAGCTGACCACGCTTACAGACTTGACCAGCGGATGTGAAGATTGTGAAACCTTGCTTAGCTTTAAAGCCCTTCAAGTGTAGGACGTTTGAACAAGGGTTTGGATAAGCCTTGTTTTCAAGTGCTGTTGACGCAGCGTTTATTCCTGAAGGTCTCTCGAAGCTTATGAAAATCGGGAATTGACAAATAAGGGTAGGTGTGCTGTTGGGATCATGAACATCGAAGCTTCCGCTTGTTTGGTAGGAAGTGGGGATGTTCTGATTCTTATAGCTGGCCTCGAATGAAATTGAAGTTTGCTGACCTAAAAAGGTTCCAAGAAATTCATCGCGAAAGACAAGCTGTGAAGTATCATCGAGAACGATTTTATAGCTTGGATAAGCCACGGAAGGATTAAGAGCCCATTCGTAATCAAATCGAATTTCGATCGAGTCGTCTACCAGCTGATTTAGGTAGATGCTGTCGGTGTTGAAGTCTATGGAGTCGCAGATCGATTGCCCAAACACCTTGTGACCGGGAAACATCGAGACGATGCATAGAGCTGCAATTAATAGGAACTTGACGAATATGTTTTTCATGCTCGGTGGTTTAGTACATTAAATTTCCATTTGCAGACTCATCAGGAATTTCTTGCATGGCATCCCAATGCTCAACAATTTTCCCGTTCTCGTCGAATCGAAAGAAATCCATGGTGACGTATTCTTGATCACTTGGCCAGGTCTGATGTGTATGAAGAGCAACTAAATTGCCTTCCGCAATAGTCCGAACGAATTCAATGCTTTTATTGGGATACTCATCCTGCATGCGGTCAAAATAGTCAATGAAAGACTGCTTTCCATCCCCAACCAGCGGATTGTGCTGCTGCAGTACTGACCAAAACGCCGTCGAGGTAGAGGAATGTTCCAGTAGAAGATCGTACACCTGCAAGGTGATGCCATGTTCCATCTACCACATTGCCCTTAGAAGTGGTTGCTTGACTTGAAGTTCTCGAGGCGTCACGTACCCAAAAGAAGGCATTGCTGTTGTCGAAGCCAAGCATGAAAAAAGGATTCTGTGCACCTCCGCCATAGTTCGTTACAAATGCCATGTTTGTAGAGGAGCCATCTGAAGACTTGATCCAGCATTCGACGGTAAAGTCTAGACCCGAGGCTGCAAAGCTTTGATTGTCGGTGATTTCAACAACATCATTTCCACCGTCGAAATCAATACAATCTCCAGATCCTTGACCCATTGTATTTCCCCCACTAAAAAAGAGGAGCAAGAGAATTATGGTTGATTTCCAACTTTTCATAAACAGTCTAACAATGTCGCACTCTCTTCAATAGCTAGTAATAGAAGACTATTTGAACGTCCATGCAATGAATCGACTCTGCTTATTACCAAGCCCCATTTCAACCACGCGAATTTCTTTGGCTCCGGCTTTTTTTATAGAACGCTTGATGGTTTTCAGATTTTCCTTTCTTGAAACCAAAGAGGTGAACCAATGAATTTGTTCTTTGTATTGTGGACTCTCCAAAGCCATACGCTCGATGAAAGCGACTTCTCCACCTCGAAACCACAACTCGTTCGCCTTTCCCCCAAAATTCAACTTCTCTGATTCCGAGAGCTTGAGGTTTTTGAATTTGCGTTGATTCTCTTTTTGAGCCATCTGCTCGTTCTTGAAAAATGGTGGATTGCAAACAACCAAATCAAACTGGTCTTTCGCTTCAATTACATTTTCGAAAATTCGATTCTTATTCGTCTGAAGTCTTAAATCCGTATCGTCGAGCAGTTCATTTTGATCTACAATCTTCTGAGCATGGTCTAGAGAAAGCGACTCCACCTCACTGCCTGTACACTTCCAGTTGAAATGACGTTTGCCCAACATGGGATAAATCAAGTTTGCACCAGTGCCAATGTCCAGAAGCCGGATGTCTTCCTTCTCGAGCAAGTCTGAAGCATAAAGAAGATAGTCCAATCTTCCTGGAACAGGAGGGCAGAGGTAGCCTTTGGGAAGGCTCCAGTCGAGGTCGTATTGGCTTTTGAGCAAAGCGGAGTTTAAAGCTCTAACCGCCTCTTGATTCCCAAACTTGATGGTTTTGGTGCCGTGCTCGTTTACAAATACAAAGTCCTTCAACTCGGGCTTATGCTCAATGAGAAGGTCAAAGTCGTAATCTTCGGCAAAGGGATTCTTTGGATGCATTTTTTGGGCGGCTTAAGAGTGTTTATTTCGAAGCATTCTAAGATAAAGTCGCTCAACTTTTTCTCGTGCCCAAGGGGTTCTGCGTAGGAATTTTAAACTCGATTTAATGGAAGGATCGTGGGTGAAACAGCGAATTTTGATGTATTCGCCCAAAACCTCCCAGCCATAATAATCTACGAGGTCGGCAAGTAAATCAGCTAGCTTAACCCCGTGCAGCGGATTGTTTGCTTGTTCTTCCATCAAGGATTATTCAAGTAGACTGATTCGAACTTTCTTCTTCTTCAATCGGGAATTGTTTAAAGTCTCGATGAGCTCTTTGTACTTTGTACTTACTACAGATACGTAACTGCAATCTTGCTTCAATTCAATGACGCCCAATTCTTCCTGCGTCAGTTTGCCCTGCTTAAAGAACAATCCAGCAATATCGCTTTTTGAGATTTTATCTTTTCGTCCTCCAGTGATGTACAAGGTTTTCCATTTGCGCACCTTCTCTTCTTTGGTTGAACGAGGAGATATTTCTTCTGCTCCTTTGATGAACTCCGGCAATGTTTCTTGTTTCCATCGAAGTACATATGCAGTTCCTTCCGTTTTCATGCGCGCAGTCCGTCCATTTCGATGCACGAATTCATCTTCGGTGGGTGGGAGCTCATAATGCACAATGAAGTCCATTGCGGGCACGTCGATCCCCCTCGCAGCCAAATCGGTGGCCACCAAAAGCCGATGAGTGCCATTTCTAAACTTGATGAGTGCACGCTCTCGATCGAGCTGCTCCAATCCTCCGTAAAAACAGGCGTGATCAATTTTGTCTCTCGTCAAAGCGTCGCTTACTTTTTGAATGCTGTCTTTGAGGTTGCAGAAAATGATTCCATTTCCGTGCGTGTTGTACTTAAGCAGTTGAACCAAGGTGTTGAACTTGTTCCTGTCTGGAGAAACCACGCTGATGATCTGGAGCTGAACGTTGTTGTTTTTTAGAAAGTCGAGCCGTGTGGCATTTTTAATCCC
Organism: Flavobacteriales bacterium UBA1986; assembly: GCA_002336245.1. Taxonomy (GTDB): domain Bacteria; phylum Bacteroidota; class Bacteroidia; order Flavobacteriales_G; family Salibacteraceae; genus UBA4419. Next base: position 51,746 of record DDDG01000015.1, on the reverse strand, counting down.
TACGAATGGGGGAATCTTGACCTTTTCTGTAGCAGAGGTGAGAATCTTCTTTTTCAATGCAGGAAGACCTACAATGATCTTTTTCATTTCGTCTTCGAAGCCTACTTCCAATGATTTGTCGAACTCGTCAAGAATCAATGTTTTTACCAAGGTCATGTCTAGGTTACCATTCCTCATGTGGTCAGCTACTCGACCCGGAGTTCCAATTAGGACCGTTGGAGGATGTTGGATTTCCATTCGATCCTTGTAGCCAGAACGGCCGCCATATACCGCATTCGCTTTATAACCACTTCCCATTTCGCGAAAGACTTGCTCAACTTGAATTGCGAGTTCTCGAGAAGGAAGCAAGATGAGCGCTTGCACTGCTTTCAGCTTTGGATCCAATTCATCTAGCAATGGTAGTAGGAAGGCAAGTGTTTTCCCTGTTCCCGTTGGGGAGAGCAGAACAACTTCAGACTCTTTTCGAATGGCTTTGTGCGCCGCTTCTTGCATTGGATTAAGAGCCTTAATTCCGAATTTATCCAGAATGGCTTTTTCGTCCTTCTTATTTCCTGCCATGCGGCAAAGGTAGAAAGTAGGGTGGTGGTGAACTGATTTAATTCGAACCAAAATAATAGAGCTGCTCAATGCTTCTATTTTAGCTCAACGAGAACTCGAGGACAAGGATTTCCTTAGATTTTGAGTTGTTTTAAATGCTCAAAGGGTTATTCCGAAGTCTATTTTTGGTGCTGACTAAGACCTAAGGCCAGTTCAATAAGGACTGTATCTCAAAGAAAGCCTCAAACCATAGTTCATCTTTCTAAGTGGCGCGGCTTCGGGAGTTTCAGAGGTGGAAGCAGAAAGATCTTTTCGCATCAAGCCTGAAAGGCGCACAGTCCAGTTTGTATTGAGGTCGCCTACGACAGAAAGTCCTGCCATTCCTTGCAAATAACTTTTGGCAACTTCCGCTTTGTAGCTCTGTTCAAGAGCCAAGGATTGAGATTCGATCTTTTGTCCGGTCAATAAATTCGCGACAAGTCCAGCGTTTACTTGAAGGCGAAGTGGCCCCGTCTTAAAGTCATGGTTTAGCATGAAGGGAAACTCGATGTACGAAATCTGGAAATCCATTCGACCTTGGCGTGTAGAGTCCAGTTCTTGCTGTGTTATGAGAGTGTCCTGAACAATCGCGTATGTCGTATCGTAGCTTAGATCAGTGCTCGTAATGCCGAAATAGGAACTGGAACCCTGCTGAATTAGCCCGACTTTATGACTTTTAGGAATGCTATCAATCCCTTGGATACTTCTGTTTGAAACGATGTTTATGGATGTTTCAATCCAACTCACTTTTTCCGAAAGCCAGGCAGAAGATTGGATGGATCGCTGGCCTAGGCCAAGTTCAGATTAGTTTGAAGACGTACATGGAAAAGCACAAACCAAAGGCTGGTCCTTTACCAAGTTTCTCATCGTAGTGAATCTTGTACTCTGCATATGGGGAAATTCTAAACTTTTTATCTGAAAAGTAGAGGTGGGTCCTTATACCCAAAGCACCGCCGAAGCTTCTTCGGTTTTCTTCAGTCGACTTGTTGCTGATGAAGTCCATCTGAAGAGGGTTGAGGTAAGGAGCAAAGCTTAGCCAATCATTGACTTGAAAGTTGTAATAAATACCTTCAGGAATAAGCATTCCTAGAATAGCGATGAAGATGCCCAGACCAATTTTATCGTTTGTGGTGTCGGTCGATTTCTTGGATGATGCAATGTGAGCCCCAAGCTGAAAGCCTAGAGCTCCAACAGCCGGCATGTGAAAATAGTCTCGGGCAAAGGAAATGTTGTAATGAAAGCCAAGATTGGATTCCAATTGAATGTCCAAATTGAGACCGCCATAGTTTCTTGGCGTGTAACCGGAGAGATTGAAGCGCCCGTAGTTGATGCCAGCATAGACCTTATCAACTTGCGATTGAGCTTGCAATCCTGAATTGATGAGTATCAGGAAGAGGAGGCAAGTTTTTATTCCATTCAATGGCTTGAGTTTAGCTTACATCGGAGTTGATGATAAACAGAGGTAGTGCTTTAATAGCTGGAATCATCGAGCACTGCAGCAATCGTTGAGTGAAACTCCTTAAAGCTCGCTAAATCCCCAACACCCGCGAGGCTGGTTCTTTAACTGAAGCCGACTTGAATGAATTGCCACTTGCCTCGTGGAAATTAGAATTCCAAGTCTAAAGTAAGCCATCGAATTTATTTAGTGAGAATAATGAACCCGCACGAATCAGGAGATTCGCGCTAGCCGTGATTCGCGCTAGCGGTTAGTTTTTTAATTCTTGGAATCATCGAGAATGGAGGCAATCGTTGAATGAAACTCCTCAAAAGTTGCCAAATCACCGTGCTTCCCGCCTTGGATGGTCGTGAAATGAACATTGGTTTTGTTTGGTATGCTCTCATAGAGTTTCATTCCTGAAGAATAGGAAACAACGGCGTCTTTGGTGCCGTGAATGATGTGAATGGGAGTTTCAACCGACTTTAAATACCGATGGCTGGGAAACGGAAAGCGTAGAATTCGGCTAGTAGGCAAAAACAACAATCGAATGGAAGTGATGTCGGCCACGCTGAAATATGGAGTTTCAAGAATGAGCGCCTTACTCTTCGTCTGAGAAGCGAGCCAACTGGCGGTACCAGTGCCAATCGAGCGTCCGTAAATCACGATCTGATTCTCCTCATAAGTTTTTTGAAGATCCTGATAGAGAAAGAGCGCGTCGTTGAAAAAACTCTGCATGCTTCGAACTCCAGTACTTTTTCCATATCCGCGGTAGTCGGGAATCAAAATACTGTAGCCAAATTGAGTGAAGTACTTGGCAATGGGTCCCCAGCGCTCCAGGCTTCCAGTATTTCCATGGAAGTAGAGTAGGACACCCCTTTCATTTTCAGCCGGGATAAAGATCGCATTGATGACCGCCCCATCTTTCATCTCGAAATTGCGCTCTTCAAAAGGAAAATCGAAGTTGAACTTATAGTCGTCGGCCAACTCTGTTGGCCTAAACAACAAGAGTTCCTGAAAGAAGTAAAAGAAGAGAGCGACGGAAATGTAGATGACTGCGACTCCAACGAGGATGATGCTATAAATTCCCAACTTCTTTCTTCTTTTTAGTCTTTCCTCGAGTGAAATTGAGGCTTGTCTCTTCTGGGTTGATGGCCTCAGGGAGTTTAGAATTCACGATTTCCTCGAGCATACGATGGTAATCTTCAAAAGTATTAAGATCGTTGTGCCCTGCGCCAATGACTGGGTAGATGCGTGTGTTCTCAGATCTAATTTCACTTAAAGCTACGCTGCTTTTAAAGGGAATCAGCTTATCGTTCGTGCCGTGAATGATCTTTATGGGGCATTCGACGTACTTCAACCAGGTGTGGGTGCGAATGGGGAATTTGAGCAGAATCGACAAGGGCATGAAGGGAGCGTAACGATGCGTTAGCCGTTTCATGCTGTAATAAGGAGATTCTAAAATTAGCATCCGAGGCTTATTGGTGGAGGCCAGCTTTGCAGCAAAGCCAGAGCCCATAGATCTTCCGTAGAGAATGATGTACTTCTCGTCCACCTGTTCCTTGATTATGTCGTACACGATTTGAAGATCCTTTTTGATGCTCTCTTCAGATCTCTTTCCGGTGCTTTTACCAAAACCGCGGTAGTCGACCATAGCCACATCATAACCCAAACGTCCGAAGTCGATGGCGAATTTCCCCCATCCTTTGATCGAACGAGAATTGCCTTTTAAGTAGAAAACGATGCCTTTAGGCTTTTCGATGTGAAAATGAATTCCGTTGATGTTCACCCCAGGTCCAACGTCAATGTTGTACTCCTTGAATTGTTGGTTGGCGTATTTGTATTCGAAATCGGCAGGAAGTTTTTCAGGCTTAAAAAGGAGCCGTTCTTGCCAGAGGTACACACCGACATTGGCGGCTAAATAGAAAAGTAAAATCACAATGGCGATTGTCCAGGTCATTGAATGAGTGGGGCTTGAGTCAAATATAGAGAATGCATGGCCATTTGAATCACGGCGACTTATCATCACCTTTGCGATGACAAGTTCCTAATCTGCTGCAGTCTATGCCAAAATTCTCTTTATATCTTTCCGGGAAATCTTTTGAGTGCTCAAACCATTTGCCTCGAAAGGGTGTTGTGCTCTTGTAAAGTCGATCCGTATGATTCGAACTCAAGGAAATTGATGAAGTTGGCCAAACGAATACAACATTATTACCCATTCATTCCTATTGTAGGAATGATTGCCTATCTGATCGTGTTCATCATCGCTGCTTCCGGTTATCCCGGTGGCTCGGTGAATATTCCGAATGATCATTCGGGTTATAGCTTCTTCCACAATTTCCTGTGCGATGTGATGAATCCGGTCACCCAAGGAGGGATTCTCAACGATGCCCGTTCCATGGCGATTGTTTCCCATCTCATTCTGAGCATCACAATGATGGCTTTCTTCTACATTCTACCCGATATTTTCTCGGTGAAAAATAGAAACACCAAGCTTGTACGCTTTTTTGGGGTGCTCACTATGATCGGTTTCGTATTTATGTATACGGAGTACCACGATTCTATTGTCACGCTCACAGCCGTTCTCGGAACTATTGCGCTCATTCCATTTTTCATTGAAGTCAACAAGTACCCGAAGAAGGGACTCCGGCATTTGGCCTTCTTTTGCTACATCTTAAGTTTCATTGTGTTCTTCATCTTTGTGAGCAAATTGGGCTTCTATTACCTTCCATTCTTACAGAAAATCACCTTCGTTTTTGATGCTTGGTGGGTGATTTGGGTAAGCTTAATCGTCATGAAGAAGAATCGCCTTCAGATGAGATTGAGCCAGATTTCAGCTTAGAACTTGACGTTTTTTTCATCTTGAAGATATGAGCAAGGGCAGGGGAAGGTGATGTAAGATGTGGGCAAGAGATTTGGTTTTATAGTCTTTTGAGTCGGAATTCCCCCTCTTTAACATCTCAGCTTTCTTCTTTCTTCTTTCCTCTTTATTCCTTCAGCTTTCATCTTTCCAACAATAAGTTACTTTCGTCGAACTAAATTCAAACCGACATGGCGAAAGGCACTATTCTCGGACACCCAACAGGACTTTTCATTCTCTTTTTTACAGAACTCTGGGAGCGCTTTTCCTACTATGGAATGCGTGCGATTCTCGTGCTTTACCTCACCGCCGAAACCACAGACAAGATCAATCCAGGCTTGGGGTGGACAAGTAAAGAGGCCTTGGCTCTCTATGGTTGGTATGGCATGTTCGTCTACTTCACAGGAATTTTTGGGGGTGCCATTGCCGACAACTGGCTTGGTCAGAAAAAGTCGGTGTTGCTCGGCGGAATCTTCATCATTTTAGGTCAATTCTCTTTGGCGGTGGAGAGCATGACGGCCTTCTACAGCGGATTGTTCTTGCTTGTCATTGGGGTTGGACTTCTAAAGCCTAACATCAGCACCATGGTCGGGAGTCTGTACAAATCGGGTGATGCTCGAAGAGATTCGGGATTCACCATTTTTTACATCGGCATCAACATAGGAGCGGTATTGGCGCCATTGATCGTTGGCTATTATGGCGAAATGGTCGATTGGCATCTCGGCTTTTCCTTGGCTGGCTTCGGAATGATCTTAGGCCAAATAGTCTATGTGTTTGGAGGAAAGTACTTGAAGGGAATTGGAGACTTATTCAAGAAGTCGGCGGAACATGCCCATCTGGCATCTCAACCTTTGAGCAAGATTGAAAAGGACCGCATGCTGGTGATGTTCATCTCCTTTTTAATTGTGATGGTATTCTGGGCTGCCTATGAACAAGCGGGTGGTTTGATGAATTTATATGCCAGGGATAAAATCGATCGCGTAGTGTTGGGTTATGAAATCCCTACGAGCTTTTTTCAATCCTTGCATGCACTGTACGTGGTCATCCTTGGTGCTCCCATGGCCTATTTCTGGGTGAAATGGAGAAAGAGTGGGAGAGAGTCCTCATCCCTATTTAAGATGGGAATTGGTTCCATCATCATGAGCTTCGGTTTTGTTGCTCTTATGGGAGCTGCTTACGACGTTTCAGAAAGCGTGTTGAATCAGGCACCCGTTTATTGGTTGTTCCTTTCGTACTTCTTGCACGTTGTGGCAGAACTTAGCATCTCTCCAGTTGCTCTGTCGTTCATCACAAAGTTGGCTCCAATGAAGTACGCCAGTTTGATGATGGGAACCTATTTCGCTGTCACTGGCTTAGGGAATAAGCTTGCAGGAATTCTTGGGGAAGCTGCGCAAGACGCTGGTGAAATGGCCATTTTCACGGGGATTTCAGTCTTCAGCATTTTGCTGGGATTCCTCATTCTCATCTTCGTGAAGAAGTTGAAAGCACTTACGCACGGAGCAGAAGAGGTAGAGCATCCAGCTACTTTTGTGGAACCGGAGTAGGTTTAATTACCAATTACAGGTTACGGGTTACGGGTTACAGGTTACGGGTTGCACGTAGAGGTGAATTTTGCTCGAAGCATGAGTGCAAGAGTGAAGGAGTGTAAGAGTGAAAAACTATGAGCTGACCTAAGTCAATTCCCTATTACCAAATACGGTTATTGGTTATAATCTCTTCGTTCTAGGTTATTATCTGAAGGCTTGGAGATTTACTTTTAAAACCTAAAATGGTTTCGTTGCACTCCATTCTCCATACCCATTTCTCCATTCCCAATTCTCTATTCTCCAGGCACTGGAAATCCTCGATCGCGCATCAATGCTTCGATGTTCGCATCGCGACCACGGAACTTGCGATACGCTTCCGCCGGATCCATGGCGTTTCTAGGAGCGAAAAGGAGCTCAACAGCCTTGGTGGCCAACTCTTTGTCGTAAAAGCCGTCTGGAGCTTCCGCAAAGGCTTCTGAAGCATCTGACGTCAATACATCTGCCCACATATAACCGTAGTAAGCCGTCGCATATCCTTCTCCTGAAAATACATGACCGAAGTGCGCAGTGCGGTGACGCATAGGAAGTTCCTTAGGCATCTTCAATTCATCCAAGGTCTCTCGTTCAAATTGGTCGATGTCTATATTGCTCGGGTCGGCCAAATGGAGTTTCATATCCATAAGAGCTGAAGCCAAGTATTCGGTCGTTGAGAAACCCTGATTGAAAGTAGCGGCCTTCTTAATCTTCGCAATCAGCTCGGCTGGCATAGCCTCCCCAGTTTTGTTATGTTTCAAGAAGTTGTTGATCACCTCGTCCGTCGATAACCAGCGTTCCAACAGCTGCGACTGAAACTCTGTGTAATCGCGAACACCACCGTTTAAGGTTGGGTATTTCACATCGGCAGAGAAGAAGTGCAATGCATGACCAAATTCATGGAAGAAGGTGGTTGCATCGTCCCAAGAAACTAAAAGCGCCTCTCCAGGAGCTGGCTTTACAAAGTTTGAATTGTTGGAGGCGAGCACGTTTTTGTCGCCATCGAAACTCGACTGACTTCTGTATGTTGTAGCCCAAGCTCCGGAACGTTTTCCTTGACGTGCGTATGGATCGAGATACCATAAGCCGACGTTCTCACCATTGTTTTTATTGGTCACTTCCCAAACCTTCACGTCTTCATGAAAAACAGGGACGGAACCTTCTGGAACAGGGGTGAACTCGTAATCGAACAAGCGTCCTGCAACATAATGCATGGCTTCGGTAAGCTTGTCCAGTTGCAGGTATTGTTTCACTTCATCAGAATCGAGGTCGTATTTCTCCTTTCGAACTTTTTCTGAGTAAAAGCGGTAGTCCCAAGCTTCGATGGTGATGTTGTCGCCAGCGCGGTCGGCAACTGCTTGCATGTCGGCTACTTCTTCAGCAACGCGTGCAATGGCGGCTGGCCAAACGGCTTCCATCAGTCCCATGGCATTCTCGGGTGTTTTAGCCATACGGTCCTGCAGTCTCCATTCAGCGTAATTTGAATAACCTAAGAGTTCCACGCGTTCTCTTCTAAGTCGCAAGACATTTGCAATGAGTTCGTTGTTGTTGAATTCATCTCCATTGTCGCCTCTGGAGTAGTAATTAGTCCATACTTGTTTTCGCAACTCCCTCTCAGTGGAATAGGTGAGGAAGGGGTCCATGGAAGAGCGTGAGTTTGTAATTGCATACTTACCTTCTTGTCCTTTATCTGCAGCGATTTTAGCGGCAGATTTAATGAAGCCTTCAGAGAGTCCGCCCAGTTGATCTTCGTTCAAATAGGTGACGTAGTTCTCCTCGTCGTGAAGAACATTCGATGAAAAAGTGGTGTAGAGGCTAGAGAGTTCCTTGCTGATGGCAGCGTAACGTTCTTTTTTCTCTGCGCTTAACTCAGCCCCGTTCATAGCAAAGCTTCTGTAGGTAAGATCTACAACACGCTGTTCTTGAGCTTCAAGAGGTTTTTCTTGAGAAGCATCGTAAACGGCTTTAATGCGCTGGAAGAGCCTTTCGTTCTGAGTGATCTTGGAGCTGTACTCCGATATTTTAGGTGCGAGCTCTTGTTGAATTTGTCGAAACTCAGGACTCGAGGCATTGCTGCTGAAAATGCCGTAATAGTTGAACGCACGATCCAATTCTTTTCCAGATCGTTCGAGCTCGACAATGGTGTTGTCAAAAGTTGGAGCAGCCTCTTGATTTGCAATGGCGTCGATTTCTGCAAGTCGCAGCTCCATTCCTTTAAGGATGGCAGGGGCTACATCTTCAAGTTTCATTTCATCGAATGCAGGAACACCGCCGTAAGGTCCAGTCCATTCTTGCAGCAAAATATTTTCAGGCATTGTTTCTTGTTTTACTTCTTGTTCTGCGCAGGCTACAATGAGCAATGAGGCGCTTAGGGTCAATCCGAAATGAGCTATTCTTTTCCTGTGAATCATATAACGAGAGCTTGAATGTATTCCGCTTATATATCTGGCAAAATAAACCTTCACCAAAGCAAATAAAAAAAGCCCATCGATTTCGACGGGCTTTCTTGTTACAAATAAGTTTAAAGGAAAACGACTAAACGACTTTTACGTTTACTGCGTTCAAACCTTTGCGACCTTCTTCTACATCGTAGGTCACTTTGTCTCCTTCTCTGATTTCGTCAATAAGGCCATTTGCGTGAACAAATACGTCTTTGGTTCCGTCTTCTGGAGTAATGAATCCAAATCCTTTGGCGTCATTGAAAAATTTAACTGTACCGGTGCTCATAAAAAATATATATAAATGTGGCCCGAAGATAGACTTTTTAGCGCTGCAAAAACAAATACCTTCAAATTACCTCTAAATGAGGATTGGAAACTTGAAATATATAGGGCTTACTTTAGCGCAGGAAGATGGCCTTAAAGGCTTGCCAAGGCTGCTTCGTGGTTTGGCTCTTCAGTAGTTTCCGCAACCTGTTCAGTGTAAACCACCGAGCCTTCTGTGTTCACGATAACAACACTTCTAGAATTCAAGCCTGCTAAGGGACCATCTAAGATTTCCAGTCCGTAGTCTTTGCCGAATTGACCTGTTTTGAAATCAGAGAGCATCACTACATTGTCAATGCCTTCAGCTCCGCAAAACCTGCTTTGAGCGAAGGGTAGGTCTCTTGAGATACAGAGTACAAGTGTGTTGTCTAGGTCAGCGGCAACTTTGTTGAAGTTTCGCACGGAAGCGGCACAGGTGCCTGTGTCGATGCTTGGAAATATGTTTAAGACTAAGTTCTTTCCTGCAAAGTCGTTCAATGATTTTGTTGAAAGGTCTTTGGCTACCAAATGAAATTCTTTGGCTTTCTCGCCAATTGAAGGAAGTTCACCAAGAGTATTGATTGGGTTTCCTTTTAAAGTTATCTATGTCATTCAGCTTCTGTGATATTTTGTGTGAATATGCCTGAATTAGGAATGCCAATATAACAAGTGAGCACAATTAAAGTTTGTAGCTGTCTGAAATGAGAATGTGGAGGTCGGAAAGGGCTGGCGCAGCAGATTTTTTCCTGACCTGAATCAAGTCAGTATATAGATCAACTCCCTGCTATGGGTGAATTGAAAATCCCGACAGCGAGTTCAGTCCAGATAAGGATCAAAGCCAAGACTAGGGCTGCCGATATAGCTATCCGCAAGCCTTTGTTTTTGAGTTTACTTAGTATCAGCTCAAGTAATATGCTCGTGCCGAAGAGTAGAACTGCTGCAACTCCGAAATCTGCACGTTCCCACACAACTTCATCCGTGAACTCCATTGCCAAGAGCGGCATGGCTAGAAGTATGCTTGAGATTAAAATGAAAAGTCTGAGTCGGTCTTTATTCATGCGAAGTCAGTTCCTGCTAATTTAAAACGAATGACTCTAGCTGAAGTTAGTTTTTAGAGAGCACCGACAGCTCCTAAACGCTGAGCAACTTGTCCGATTCATCAATGAGTCTGTACAAGTCTTCCATGGTTGAGAGAGGGCATAGCTCTGTGCCTTCAGAATTTCTGATCTTCAAACAAGTTCCGCAGGCAAGGATTTGCCCACCAGTTTCGACAAATTTTTCCATTTGAGCTTGAACATCAAATTTTTCAGAACTCAAACCTTCTGTTTCAACACCCTTCGCGAGCAGAAAACATTTTACTTCGTCGCCTTTCGTGAGAGAGAGGTTTCCAAGTCGGAAGGCGTTCCATACCGTTTCAGCGTCGTTTGAAGAAATCACAATTCCTAGTTTCATAATTTGTGTGTTGTTGCCGAAATCAGACAAGACGAAAGTAGCGATCGCGATGAGTTGCCCTTTCCTCTTTCCCTTTTCCTCTTTTCTCTTTTCTCTGTTCCCTAAAGAGGGGTTCCAATGTATACAACCTTCTGCAAAACCTCCAAAAAACTGGACCAAGTCCAATCAGGACCATCCCATGGAGGATGATAAACGGACATCATACGGATATTCACAAAAACAAGAATGCTCGAAATAAAATAGAACCACTTGGATAGATGTTTTTCTTGAATTCGTTCCAGGAAAAAGGCGAGGGGAACCATCAGAAGAGCTAAGTACTCAACAAAGGCTCGATGGCCAAAAGCAGCACCAAACCACCAGTTCCACCAACTGGCGAAAATGTACCAAGCAAGCAGGAGAATCAAGCCCGTGAGAGCAAAGTTGGAGACTCGCTTTACCGCGCCCCAAAACAAGCCTATGAGCGCGAAAACCAGCAAAGGTGAGTAGAGCAACCAACCGTTTTGATGGCTGAAAAGCACATTCCATAGTTCAGGAGCCAACCAATTGAATCCTTCATTTTTGAATCCATAGGAGTATACGATCCAATCGCCGGTCACAGTTTTCCAATATAGAAGCTGCGGGAAGACTGCCATTCCAGCCAAAACGATCATCCAAATGATTTTTGAAAAGTTCAATTGGAACAGACGAAAGCGAATTCGAAGGTCTTCGAGGGATTTCACATCGTAGAAGAGAAGATAGAGGAGGAGAATCCCGTTGTTCGGTTTGATTAGAACAATCAAGGCGGAGAGAAGAGAAATGATGCTTGAGTTTTTCCAGCTAGGTTTTGCGAGAAAACCTGGAGTGCAGTAGATGAAGGAAGCAAAAAGGAAAAAGGAGTAGATGTGCGACATTCCCACTTCTTTGGCGCTGTAGAACATCAAGTTGCTTCCGAGATAAATGAGGATGACGGCCATCAAGGCCGTTCTTGCATTGAAGTAAGCTTTAAGATGTTTGAAACTGAAATACAGTCCAATGGCCAGATAAAAGCTTGCTGCGAGAAAAAGTGCGTGCAGGTAAAGCACCGAATAACCGTCTGCTTCAAAACCAAAAACGACTGAGGAGAGGTGGGCAAGTAAAAAGAAAGGAGCCTGAAGAATTGCAACTCCAATGTGGAAAAGGCTCAAATGGTTTCCGTTTTCCAGAACAGTAGCCCAAGGCAGATGTCGTATGTTTCCGTCGATGAATACAGCCGGCAAGAACTGATAGTAACCCAAACTATCCTGCTGCAATATTTTAAGGGGATTCATTCCCGGATGCTTAAACAGAGCAAGGATGTAATTGAAAACGAAAAAAACGAGGGCCAGCCACCGACTTGATTTTCCAAAAGAAAGGAATGGACTGTTGGAAGCCATGCTAGTTTGTGGTAGTCAAAATCAATTCTGCATAGCGAATGTTGTACTCTTCAATTCGAATGCTGAATCCGCGATGACGCAAAATTTCCAACATACGAGTGTTGTGAGCAAATACAGTACTGTACACTTTTTCATACTTCATCTCCTCGGCAACATCGATCATGTAATTCGTGAGAATGCTTCCGAGCCCTTTTCCTTGCCAATCGTCGGCAATGATCACCGCGATGTCGGCACCGGCGCTCTGTTCACCAGCAATTCTGCCAACGGCTATAACTTCTTTCTCCTTCTTGTGCTGAACTTCTGCCACAATGGCCATTTCCTTCGTGTAGTCGATGTTCGTCAATCGCTCAATCAATTTACTCGAGATTTTTGGGACGTAACCTAAGAAGCGGTCGTAAATGCTTTTGCTCGAGAGCTTTCCTCTAAAGGCCTCAGCCTGATTGCTGTCGATGGGATGAATCGGTCGCAATTGAATCAGTGTCCCATCTTTCAAAACCACTGGTTCAATGAAGCGAATTGGGTAGGCGTTGATGTGATCCGAAGGACTCAATTTATTGCTGTTGTTTGTAGCATAAAGAATTCAGTGCGCTAAATTAAAGATTGACTGAACAAATAGCGGTGAACAATTGTCGATGATTAATTACCAATTACCAATTACNNTACCAATTACCAATTACCAATTACGAATGAAATCAATCAGCTCAATCATTTTACTTCTTCTGCTCTCAGTTCTTGGAATGGCCCAAAATCCCATTGAAGTTGTTCAGAAGCAGCTGGATACATACAACAATCAAGACATTGAGGGTTTCTCAGCCACCTTTCATGAGGGCGCCAAAATCTTCTTGAATATTGGAGACACAGAACCCAGTATGCAGGGAAGAGCCCAAATCAAAGAGCGTTATGGAAAGATGTTTACCGAGAATCCAAACAATCGTTCAACCTTAATTGGCCGTATGGTTTAAGGTAACTTTGTGTTCGATCACGAATGGATCAAAGGCCGTGACAAGGAATTCAAAATAGTTGCGATCTATGAAGTCGATTCTGGCTTAATTAAAAGAGCCTGGTTCGTTCGATAGGTTTATCCTAACCAATGATGTTGTTCAGCGTTGGGCTTGGTCGCATCGCTGCACTCGCCTTTGCATCGTCTGCGTGGTAGTAACCACCAATGTCCATGGAAGGGCCTTGAGCCGCATTCAGTTCGGCTACAATCTTCTCTTCATTCTCCCTCAGAGTCTTGGCTAAATCAGTAAAAGCTCTACTCAATTCCGCACTCTTGTTTTGAGCCACCAGAGCTTCCGCCCAATACAGAGCCAAATAGAAGTGACTCCCGCGGTTGTCCAATTCACCCACTTTACGTGATGGAGACTTATCGTTCAGCAAGAACTTACTTGTTGCCTCGTCGAGGCATTCACCCATGATTAAAGCAGCCTTATTGTTCGCTGTGTTCCCAATGTGTTCTAGTGAAACCGCCAAGGCAAGAAACTCACCAAGTGAATCCCAGCGTAAGTGGTTTTCCTTTTCAAATTGTTGAACGTGCTTTGGCGCGGATCCACCGGCACCTGTTTCAAACAAACCACCGCCGTTCATGAGTGGAACGATGCTCAACATTTTGGCGCTGGTTCCAACCTCTAGGATAGGGAAGAGGTCGGTGAGGTAATCGCGCAATACATTTCCTGAAACGGAAATGGTGTCTTTTCCTTCGCGAATTCTTCCAAGAGAATACTTGGTTGCTTCCGTTGGCGACATGATGTGAATCTCCAAGCCTGAGGTATCGTGGTTTGGAAGGTAGGCTTCTACCTTTTCAATGATTTGACGATCGTGAGCGCGCTCTTCATCCAACCAGAAAACGGCAGGATTTCCTGTAGCTCTTGCACGCGACACAGCGAGTTTTACCCAATCTTGGATGGGTGCGTCTTTCGCTTGACACATTCTGAAGACATCGCCTTTTTCTACTGCATGCTCCATCAAGATTTCTCCTTCTGAATCAATGATGCTCACGGTTCCATTTGAAGGGATTCCGAAGGTCTTATCGTGCGAGCCATACTCTTCGGCTTTTTGCGCCATCAAACCAACGTTTGAAACACTTCCCATGGTTTTAGGGTCGAGAGCACCGTGTTGAATGCAATCTTCAATGGTGGCTTGGTAAATGCCGGCATAAGAGCGATCTGGGATTACTGCCTTGGTGTCTTGGGCTTTCCCTTCCTTATTCCACATCTTTCCTGAAGTGCGAATCATGGCTGGCATGGAAGCATCGATGATGACATCGCTGGGAACATGGAGGTTGGTGATTCCACGATCGGAATCCACCATGGCCAAATCTGGTCCGTTCTCGAAAGCAGCTCTAATGTCAGCTTCTATTAATTCAGTCTGTTCTTTTGGGAGTTTGGCAATTTGAGCGAGCACGTTGCCCAAGCCATTGTTCGGATTTGCTCCTGCTTTTTCGAGGGCTGCTCCATGTTTCTCAAATACCTCAGCAAAGTATGCTTTCACTGCATGTCCAAAGAGAATTGGATCGCTCACCTTCATCATGGTAGCCTTCAGGTGGATCGAGAATAAAACGCCTTGTTCTTTGGCTTCCAGAAGCTGGGCTTTTAGGAATTCCACAAAGGCGTTTTTACTCAATACTGCAGAATCGATGATTTCCCCAGAAAGCACAGGGAAGTTCGATTTTAAGATGTTGGTTTCCCCAGAAAGGCTTCTATGCTCGATGCGCACTTCCGTATCCTCGGGAACACAATAGCTCTGCTCACTGCCGTAGAAATCGCCGTCGGTCATACTGCTCACATGCGACTTAGAGTCTGCGCTCCAGGCGCCCATGCTGTGCGGGTTTTTGCGCGCATATTCCTTTACGGCTTTTGGAGCTCTTCGGTCTGAGTTTCCCTCACGAAGTACTGGGTTTACAGCACTTCCTTTGATTTTGTCGTAACGCTCTCTGTAATCTGCTTCTTGTGCGTTCGCAGGTTCATCTGGGAAGTTTGGAATCCCATAACCCTGTGCTTGAAGCTCGGCGATGGCGGCTTTTAATTGTGGAATGGAAGCGCTAATGTTCGGCAACTTGATGATGTTCGCATCGGGCTGGTTTACTAGTTTCCCCAATTCACTCAAAGCATCTGCTACCTTTTGATCTTCGTTCAAACAATCAGGGAAATTGGCAAGAATCCTTCCCGCTAGAGAGATGTCTCGGGTTTCAACATCAACTCCCGCTTTGATTGTGAAAGCTTTAATGATTGGTAGAAGTGATTGAGTTGCCAAAGCAGGTGCTTCGTCGGTTTTGGTGTAGATGATTTTGTGCGTTGCCATAGAGTATTTTCTTCAGAATGAACTTGCTGCAAAAGTAAGGTTCTATCGGACTTTTCGTAGACTAAGAGCTTTAAAAGCGAGTAGGGTTCTCTCTGAATTTTGAATGTGCCCTCTTTGTATGTAGGAATGCGGGAAACATATAAAAAGCCTCTATGAAAATACAGGCTTATGTGCTATTGCTTGGGTTGAAATACTTGACTAAGTCTGCTAGAATATTTCGCTGATTTTAACAATCCTAATATTTGAAAATCACAGAGCTCTGATGGCTTTCGTGATCTAAGATGTTCAAGAGGTAGATTCCAGGCTTCAAGCCGGGTAAGCAAATCTCACCTGCGTCACTCATTTCCATACTTTGGTGAACTTGGTTTCCTTGCAGGTCGAGTAGTTTAAGTTGGGAGTTCTTTATGTTCTCACCTTCGAGCGAGAAACATTCGCCAAAAGGATTGGGGAAGATTTTTATTTCTTGCTTGTCTAGAATTGATTTAAGTCCATTAAAACCTTCAACTAGAACTTCGATTTCTTGTTGATCTTCCATCAAATGCGTATTCAAGTTGAAATACTGCACCAACATCTGCGCTTGAAATTCGATGGATGAATTGCACAATACACCGTAGCGCTCCCCTGGATAAATCTCCAAAGTGTCAACTGCTTCTTCAGTCGGCAGGGGTCGGCCATCCGAGTCGATGACGCGGGCATTGAGTTCAGCTGGAAAAACAATGCGGTTCGACATATATCCAAGATTGGCAAGTCGCAGGTAGATGTTCTCATTTGCCTGAGCTTGAACTTCAACAGCCTGAAGAAGTTGTTGCTCGGCCCGCCCGTTGATTAAAAAGTGTTGGGGTTCATAGACAGGAACAGGAATCTGCATCATCGGCATATTGCTGTCGTGATCGTGGAGCAATACAGAATCGGCATGCCAGTTTGTGTCAATTTCCGACATGAGGAATGAATACTCACGATCGATCTTGTATCCACCTTCCCATGTTTTATTTTCAGTCTTAGGACGAACGATGAGCATTCCGAACATCCCAGCCTGCACATGAATTGTTGAAACCACATGGCAATGGTATAGGTAGGTCCCAGGATGCGGCGTCTTGAACTTGTAGTATCCGTGCTGCATATGTTCTACTGAGAAGGACAGATGAGGAACGCCATCGTTTTCTTGATTTACATCTAAACCATGCAAGTGAATCGTGTGCGGGGCACCTTGAGAAACATTCCAAAAATCAATTTCTACTGAATCCCCTTCAACTACCTCTAGGGTTGGTCCTGGAACACCTGGATTTTCATTCAGTTTCCGAGCAAATCCCATCACTCGTATTTCGTTGCCATCGGATAAGACCTTTTTACCCGTGTTCCTTCCGATTAGGGATATTTCAGTTTGCGCCACTAGACTTGAGCAGCAAGAAACTAAAAAACCTAGGAGAAGAGCTCGAGTAGAGTTCATCATCGAATGAGCATTGTAGTAAACATTCCGTTTGGATATACCCCCCCCTGCGGTAACAGGAACAAGGTTGTGGTCATGTACTGGGTATTCTCCAATTTTATCGGGAGTAATCTTGAGCACCATACTTTCCATTGGCTTTACTGGGAATGTGTCCTTGATTCGCGCCACGTGATGAGGGGCTGAACTTGAGTACACTATTTCTGCATGGAATCCGTGGAAGTGAAGAGAGTGTGTTGATTGACCAGAATTGACAATCACGATGTAGAGGTCTTGACCAACAGCGCCAAGCACACGTGCGTTTGTGTCAGAATTGATGTCGGGACTGCTCTTGCCATTGATGGTGAAGTAGTCTGGGTAGTAAGTACTCCAATCTACATTCTGCCCGCTCGCAGGCCTTGGGGCCCAATCTTTTTGAAATTCTTTCAAATTCCAATAGAAGGTGCTCAAATTTTCGAAGCCTACTGCAAGAACTCCAGCTAAGCCAAGCGCCGTGTTCCTTGGAAAGTCCAGATGGTCGTAGTAGATGTATGAAGCCTTCGTAGGAGGGGCAGAGATGCTGAGGACGCTGCTGTCTCCAGCTGAAACCACAATACTGACGTTCAAATCTTCAATGTGAAAGCCCCGTTGAACGGAGTCTGTATTCAGCAGCGTAAGGATAAGAGTATCGCCAAACACAATATTCAGTTGAACATTGATTGGCGAGAAAACAGGAGTGGGGTTGAATGCAGCAAATTCAAACTGACTGCCATCAATTGCCGTGTATAATCCTGTGTTGATGTATAGACGTGCTTCTATGGCAGAAAAAAGCTGCGTAGAAAGTATTGAAAGAAATAGAAGAAGAGATAGTCGCTTTCTCACTAAGCCAGGCTAGTTCAGGATCACTTTCCGAACGTATGCCTTGCCTGAAACTTCATACTTCAAGAAGTAGATTCCTCGATCGAAAGCTCCCACAGAGATCAACATTCCGTCATCTTTAGCTTCTGGTCGGATGGCCATTTCCTGACCATTAATGTTCATCAATTTCACTTCTTGAACATCGGCCTGAACAAAGATTTGATCCTGTGCAGGATTTGGGCGAATTACAGTGTTTTCAATGTTCTTAAGGTTCAAGCCAGCCGGACTTCCAGTATCTTCAGGGATGGTTTGCAAGTGAAAGGTCACCGTATCACCAACGCTAATATCTCTAGAGTCGTAGACATAAAGTTGAACAGTCGCTGTTCTAGGCTCATCGTCGGTATCTAAAACCAATTGGAACATACCGCTGATTCCATTCCTAAATTCTGCAGTCGATAAAGTCCCCATAACTCCAGAGTCGGGAATGCCAACATAACAGTTTTGATAGTCGCAAAGAGAATACGACCAAGCGCTGTCAATGGTGTTCTGCAGTTGTTTTCACTTAAACGTAATGTCGGAAGAGTCGGCAGGGAGAAAATCAGATTGGTAGGTGATGAGTCTCCCAACTTCCACTATTGAAGAGTGGTCTTTCTTTGGGCTGTAAACAAAATTTTGAGCGCTAGCAGATTGAAATATGCCTAGGCTCGCAAGAACAAGTATTGAAGATAGAATTTTAAACATAGTTGAGCGCTTTGCACGAAAACATCGAAAAAACCTACTGCATCCATAATGTGAAAAAAAACCATGCACATTACTTCAACAGAAAACAACATTTTAATGCCCAATTGAACCCTTATTTGCGTCGGAATTTATGTTAGCTGTTCAACCAAATTGTCGAGCTCCGAAAAGGAGAGATATTCGTCTTGGGTGCGGGCTTTAGAGAGAATGAAGTTCCTGCAATCGGGGTTGGCAACGAGGCTCTCTGTTCGGATGATTCCTTCATTCAACAGCGAGTAGCAGTGGTATCCCAAGGGTTTTAAGTTCTCCTCGTAAAACTTGATTTTCTCAGTGTCTACAAAGATTTCTATGAAGATGGTGGGGGAGAATTTATCGAGTGTTTCTAATGCTCCTTCCAAAACAAAAGACTCGTAATTCTCGACGTCAATTTTAATCAGATCGATTCCATTCAAGTTTTCAGATGTCATGAAGGTGTCAATCGTAATCTGTGGGACCATCACGTTTTTGTAACTCCCCCATTTCTTGTAGAAACGATTTGTGAACTCGGTGTCTGCTGAGAGTACATCGCAGATCTGATCGTGGGCTGGGACGGCAAATTCAATATCATCCTTGCTATTTCCTACGGCTTTTTCCAGCAGATTCACATCTTCAATGTTGTTGAGCTGCATGTTCTTCTTAAATCGATGTGCATTGATGAGGTAGGGCTCAAAGGCATAAATTTTTGCATTGGGATTGATTCCACGCGAAACCACAGAGTACAGTCCGGTATTCGCGCCAACGTCAAATATTACCGAGCTCTGTTTAGCAAAGGCTTTGAAGAGTTTGATTTCTGTAATCTCGGCGTATTTGCTTTGGTCAAAGTATAGACGATCGACGATGGTATCATCGCAATTGGAGTACATCTTAAACTTCAAGTCATCGAGCTTCAAACTTGCTACTCCAGAGAAGCGAATCTTGCCTAAGAGCTTGCCCCTGATCACGGCATCGATGGAGTTCCATGTTCTCAAACAGAATCTAAGAATTGGATTTAAGCTGGGTGATTTGATGATGCTCATGCTTGTTTAGAGAAGTTCTTGATCATGGAAGTTGCTGACTGGGTGCGAAAATAGGCAACAGAGAAGAGCATAGGTTCTGATTCAATTAGAAAGGTGCCCTCCATTTATCGAGTGCTATCCGAGAAGCAACATCACGACACCAACGATCACAGCGATTGACACAAGGTTCATCCAAAAACCTGCGCGCATCATTTGTTGAACAGAGACATGTCCACTTGAGTAAACAACCGCATTTGGAGGTGTGCTGATGGGCATCATGAAAGCACAGCTTGCAGCAAGAGTAACTGGGATGGCTAGAAGCAGAGGGTCAACGCCAGTACTTTCTCCAATACCAATTACAACCGGCAATAAAACGGTTACTAGGGCAACATTCGACATGAGTTCTGTTGCAAAAAGGGCGAAAGCCGTTAGAAGTAAGACCAGCATAAACGGACTCAAGTCGGTATTGTGTGAAATGAAATCACCAATTGCCTGGATGATACCGGCAGTTTCAAGGCCTTTTGCCATGGCTAAGCCCCCTCCAAAGAGTAGGAGGATTCCCCACGGAAGTTTCACGGTGCTTTTCCAATCGAGGATGAACTCGCTCTTCTTCCAGTTTACAGGAACAACAAACATGGCAAGACCACCGAACATAGCGATGTTGGTGTTGTTGAGCGCCCTCTGTCCAATCAGGTCGTTGATGGATTGCGCGAAAACCCAGAGGAAGACAGTTACAGCGAACACTACAAGAACAGATATCTCGGCCCTCGACATGCGCCCCATCTCAATCCATTTCTTTTGGAAAAGTTCTTTCGCCCCAATTATTGCGCTTCCTTTTACCGGATACACCACCCTAGTTAGAAGATGATAACTCAGAAAAAGTAAAACGCCTCCAATTGGCAGACCGTAAATAAACCAACGCGAAAAGGGAAAGTCTGTGCCGAAAGTCTCAAAGTAATAGCCTGCAAACACAAGGTTCGGAGGGGTTCCAATTAAGGTCATGGTGCCGCCAATGTTGGCAGCATAGGCAATGCCCAGCATGAGGACAAGCCGAAATCGCTTCAACAGAACTTCGTCTTTTGTCTGCTCTTTCAGGAGCTCGGTAACTGATAGAGCTATAGGCAAGAGCATCACCGCTGTAGCAGTATTGGAAATCCACATTGCCACCAGGGCGGTTGCAATCATAAAGCCTAATATGATCTGTCTAGGACGTGTGCCGGTTAATCGGATCAAGCCATAGGAAAGGCGCTCGTGAAGTCGACGTTCTTCCATCGCAAGAGCTATGATAAAGCCGCCAAGAAAAAGAAATACAATCGGGCTTCCGTAAGGCATGAAGGTCTCTCGGAGGTCTAGAATTCCTAAAGCTGGAAAGAAGACCATGGGAAGCAAGGCGGTGACGTAAATTGGGAATACTTCCAAAATCCACCAAGTCAGCATCCAAGCCGACACCGAAAGCACGTTGTTGACAATGCTTTCATCAAAAGGTTGCCCTACAACTAGGATGAGAAAGAGGAGAGGTCCTACGAAAAACCCAATTTTTCGAGATGAGCTGATGGCCTGAGTTTTTTGGAACAGTTTGTCCGAAAATAGGCTAAAGCTAGGAGGGAGGCAAGCCAACAACCTTCTTTACACAAGTTGCAGCGACTAGAATCCAAACTGAAAATCAAGCTTGCATTATTTGTATTCAATTGCGCAGCTATTCTCCGAGAGAACTTTTGGTCCAAAAAAAAGCCAGTCGTTGAACTGGCTCTTTCTGTTGTGAATGTTGAATGCTTAGTTTATGTCGAAACGGTCGAGGTTCATCACTTTAGTCCAAGCCGCAACAAAATCCTGTGCGAACTTCTCCTTGGCATCGTCGCTGGCATATACCTCAGCTAAAGCACGCAATTCTGAGTTCGAACCAAAGATCAAATCTGCTCTTGAAGCGCTCCATTGAACTTCGCCAGTTTCACGATCTAAAGCCTCAAACTCTTCTTTAGTCTCTGAAGTTGCTTTCCAGGAATTGCTCATGCTCATGAGATTCACGAAAAAGTCGTTGCTCAGAACGCCAGGGCGAGAAGTGAAGACCCCTTGTTTAGAACCTTTGAAGTTTGCATCCAAGGAACGCAGTCCACCTACCAATACCGTCATCTCTGGGGATGTTAGAGTTAGTAGTTGAGCTTTATCTACCAAGAGGGCTTCTGTAGGGATGCTGTATGGCTTCTTCAGATAATTGACAAATCCATCGGCCATTGGTTCCAATACAGCCATTGATTCGACGTCTGTTTGTTCCTGGCTGGCATCAGTTCTTCCAGGAGTGAAGGGAACTTTAATTTCATTCCCCGCAGCTTTGGCTGCTTCTTCGACGGCTGTATTTCCAGCCAATACGATTAGGTCTGCCATGGAAACCTTTGCACTCTTTGAGCTTGTGTTAAAATCTGATTGAATTTTTGACAAGGCCGTCAACACTTTATTGAGTTGCTCAGGGTTGTTAGCCTCCCAACTGCGTTGAGGTTCGAGTCGAATGCGCGCCCCGTTGGCACCTCCTTTTTTGTCTGAACCACGGAAAGTAGAAGCCGAGGACCAAGCTGTAGAAACCCTTTCAGGAATAGTCAATCCCGATTTGATAATGCTCGCCTTCAATGATGCGATGTCTTGAGTATTTACCAAAGGATGACTTACAGCCGGGATTGGGTCTTGCCAGATGAAATCGTCTTTTGGTACTTCGGGCCCTAAATACAAGGCTTTTGGTCCCATATCTCGGTGAGTCAGTTTGAACCAAGCGCGAGCAAAGGCTTTGTTGAAGTCCTCTGGATTGTCCAAAAATCTTCTTGAGATTTTCTCATACTCAGGATCGAAGCGAAGAGATAAATCGGTGGTAAGCATGGTTGGTTTGTGCTTCTTTTCGGAGTCAAAAGCATCTGGGAAAATTTCTTCGGAATCCTTAGCAACCCATTGAGCAGCTCCAGCTGGACTCTTCGTTAGTTCCCATTCATTGTTGAAAAGCGAGACGAAGAAACCTTGACTCCATTGAGTTGGAGTGGGAGTCCAAATGACTTCTAAGCCAGATGTGATGGCATCAGCTCCTTTTCCAGACTTATACTCACTTTTCCAGCCAAAACCTTGCTCTTCTATGTCAGCTGCTTCGGGTTCGGGACCTACCAATGAGGCGTCACCTGCGCCATGTGTCTTGCCTAGGGTATGACCGCCGGCGATGAGTGCAACAGTTTCTTCGTCGTTCATGCCCATTCTACCAAAGGTTTCACGAATGTCCTTTGCAGCCAAAACTGGATCAGGGTTTCCGTTGGGTCCTTCTGGGTTGACATAGATGAGTCCCATTTGCACCGCGGCCAATGGATCCTCCAATTCTCTAACGCCTGAGTAACGCTTGTCTTCAAGCATCTTGCCTTCGGCTCCCCAGTATACGTTCCCTGCTGGTTCCCATACATCGGCTCTACCACCACCAAAACCTATGGTTTCAAAACCCATCGATTCGAGAGCGACGTTTCCACTCAGAATCATGAGGTCTGCCCAGGAAATTTTACGTCCGTACTTCTGCTTGATTGGCCAGATAAGTCGTCGTGCTTTGTCAAGATTCCCATTGTCGGGCCAGCTGTTGAGTGGGGCGAATCGCTGTTGCCCTTCTCCAGAGCCACCTCGTCCGTCTCCAGTGCGGTAGGTTCCTGCACTGTGCCAGGCCATGCGAATGAAAAGTGGACCGTAGTTGCCGTAGTCGGCCGGCCACCAATCTTGGGATTCCGTCATGACTTTTCGAATGTCATTTTTTAGGGAATCGTAGTCGATGCTATTGAATGCCTCGGCGTAATCGAAATCCTCGCCCATTGGGTCAGAGAGGTTCGAGTGCTGACGGAGAATGCTGAGGTCGAGTTGGTTTGGCCACCAGTCTCTATTCGTAGGGCCTTCTCCTTTTAGCGTTGTCCCCGCGGATTTCCCTCCGTCGAAGCCAAAGGGGCATGATGCTTTTTCTTCCATAGTATTTTCAGTTGTGTTGCTCTTGTCGCATGCAGTAAAGCTAAGGACTAAGCTTGAGATGAGTAGGATGCGTTTCATGCTTTGTGGTTTTGGTTTCCCTTTTTTGGTTGGGGCAAAGGTATGTGCTTGTTATGTTCTATAGAAATGATATTTTAGATTCCAATATCTATACAGTCGATGAATATTCAACAATTTCAATACATAGTCGCTCTTGCGGAGAATCGCCATTTTGTGAAGGCTTCAGAGCAATGTTTCATCAGTCAGTCTACCTTGAGTACGATGATCTCAAAATTTGAAGATGAGATTGGTCTCAAGATTTTCGACCGATCGAAGAAGCCGGTGGAACTCACTTCTGAAGGGGAAAGGATTTTAGAGCAAATCAAGATGATCCAAAGGGAAATTGGTCAGCTCGAAGAAATGACCAAAGAGATCAAGGGTGAAGTGAAGGGAACACTCAGCATTGCCGTCATACCAACGATAGCACCCTTTTTACTCCCTTTGTTCTTGCAAAGTTTTGCCAAGAAATTTCCAAACCTGAGCATTCAGGTTAAGGAGCAAACAACAGGTGAGATATTGCGTCAGTTGAGTTCGCGAGAGCTTGACATTGGTATTGTCTCAACGCCATTGGTGCAGAAAGACGTTGTCGAGTATCCGCTTTACCATGAGCCGTTCATGTTCTACAATGCAGGAGAAGAGAGGCAAGATCAACTGACTGCAGATAGCATGGACGTGTCAAATCTGTGTTTGCTTGAGGAAGGTCATTGCATGCGCACCCAAGTGGTGAACCTGTGCGACCTGCATAAACTCAACTTGAGAAGCACCTTAAATTTTGACTACAAAGCCGGGTCGATCGACAGCTTGCTGCGATTCGTGAAAGCCAACAAGGCCAGTACCCTCTTACCATTCCTTGCAACTCTAGAGATGTCGGAAGAAGAAAGAGAGCGCCTGAGCGCCTTTGCTAAGCCGGTTCCATTCAGGACCATTGGTTTAGCAGTTCACAAGCATTTTGTAAAACACAAGATCCTAGAGGTTATGAAAGAGAGCATTCTGAAAGAAGTGAGTCAGGTGCTGCCAAATGGGGAGCCAAAAGGCGAGCAATTACTGCCTATTTGAGTTTTTATGTTTTTGACTTTTGACTGGATCGACTGCGACGACAACGTTCACTGCAGTACTTAACTGAATCCCAATTCAGTTCCCATTTTTTTCGCCAGCTAAATGGTCTATTGCAGACAGGGCAAAGCTTGTGTGGCAGGTGTTCCTTTTTCATACATTGAACTTTGGAACTTCCGTAACACGGGCATAAGGGAAATCTTGGAGCTTTTCCAAGCCATAGTAGGAGTTCAGGCCTGAAATGCCTGCAGTATTTGCAGCCGCTAGGTCGATGTAACCTCTTTCATCCATGGCTTCATCTGGGATGATCAAATGTTCGATTTGCCCAACAATCATTTGAGTTCCACTGCTTTTGATGTCCACGCTTTCTACGTGTTTCAATCCCATCTTTAGAGTGCTTTCCCCAACAAATGGCGCTCGAAATCCATAGAGCTGCTCTTCTGTGAGTCCGCAGGCTTCAAACTCCGAAACCTCTGCATCAAACTTTGCTGAAGTGTAATGCGCCTTCTCGATGAAATTGGTTTGAATGTGATTTATTGTGAAGCATCCGTTTTCGAGGATGTTTTCTAAAGTGTGTCTGCGCACCTCATTGCTTGGCCGTATGATAAAACCTAAATAGGCCGGAGAGCTGCCAAGGTGCACTACGGAACTAATGATGGCCAAATTCGCCTGATCCGCGCTCGAGCGCGTGCCTATAAGATTGCCAGGCTTAATTCCCGAAACCGAATTGATGATGTTCAGGCGTTTAACGCGTTCTGTGTTTTTAATGTCTGACTTAGAGAGGTACATGGACTTCGTTTGAGCTAAGGACAGTGTGACCGCGCTTAGCGATTTATAGACCGATTTCTTTTTTACATTTTTTCCAGAAGGCAAAGAAGGATGGGAAGTAGCCCTCAACCGTGAACATCCAATCGCGTTCTTCTTGAGTTCCACGATAGGATGTGTTCAAGGGATGTTCTTTGTAAAAGACGTCCTTCAAGCTGTATTCCTGCATTAGGTTTTCGAAAGAGCCTACATAGAGCTGAATTCCTGGAATGCACTCAGCCAGTCCCATGGCAAAGTCGATGCATTTTTTTGACACTGGATGGCTCGCAAACACTTCCGGTTCCAGCAGTAGAATCCGATTTACGTCCTCTCCTTTGTGCCATTCAGGATCAAGGTTGTAGTAATTGTAAATCAAACTAGGTCGTTCGGGATGAATCGATAAAGCTTCCGCGGTCGGCAATTCCGTCGTCAGTATTGGCACCTCAGTTTTTTTCAGCTCTTCTGGCAGCACTGGATTTTCAAAGGAAGAGTAGTCGACGTCTAAGAAGGTGTTTAGTTGATTGCTGTAAAAGAACCGATTGATGTTCTCTTGATTAACGTAATACTTCTTGTTTGCATTGCTTCCTGCAACCCACTGCCAGCTTAAGGCATTGCTAGCCCAGTCGCCGTCTAAGAGGTGATAATACATCCATTGAGCAGGAAGTATCCAATGGCTTTTTCCAAGATTACAGGCCAGCGCAGCGATGTACATGCGCATGTGATTGTGAATGTATCCGGTGCTTTTTAGGAGTTTGATGTGCTCATCAATGACCTCTATGCCAGTTTCACCATTCAATACGGCACTAGGTAGCTGGCAGTGTTCGAAATCGGGTTGAGTTCTTTTGAGGTCGGAATTGATTAAATCTCCTTTTGACTTCCACACCTGTTGCCAATAGTCTCGCCATGCAAGCTCTTGAAGAAGCTTCTCCATTTCACCGGGCTTAAATCCCTTCTCCTGAAGTTTATCAAAAACAAACTTTGTGGAGATGAATCCTCTGGAAATGTAAGGGGAGAGGCCTGTTATGGCTCCATCCGCATAATTGCGAGTTCGTGCATAAGCCGATGGATCTATCCGGTCGATTTTGTCGAGAACGAATTGATAGGATGCCTCGAATTTCAACGCTTAGAGATTTTATTGTTCGCGATTGTTCGTTGACTTTTACTTTTAAAGCGCGTGATTTCGCTGCTTCTCTTTTTTAGATGCTTTTGGCTCACGCCGCTATTTACACGCTTTCTCCAAAGTTTGAAGCTGGAAGCCTTCAAATGCTTTCTCATCAATTTAATGACATCCTTTTCAGAAAGATCAAACTGCACTTCTATGGCTTCGAAGGGCGTGCGGTCCTCCCAGGCCATTTCAATGACACGGTTCAATTCGCGTTCAGTGAGAGGGGGAAGCTTGAAATTCATGCATTGTTCTAGAGATAAAGAAAGAACGAGTTAGTCCAAAAAGTGTTCAAGCCTGCCAATGAGATGGGCGGTAAAATCTTAACGCAAAGCTTGATGGGGCAGGTGCGTTCATTTATGGTCGTACAACAATCTTCCCTTTGGCCTTATTGTCTTCCATGTATTGGTGGGCAATGGCAAGTTCGTCGAGCCCAAATACATGGTCGATGTTCAGTCGAATGTTCCCGCTTTCAACCTCATCAATAAATTCTTGTAAAAGACTTTTAGAGAGGTTTTTAGATACACCCATATAAACAGTGAGTTTACCTAAGGATGGAATGTCTCCCATTGGAGTAAACTCTTGTATTGTCCACTCATTTCCCAGAATTCCGGTCATACAAACAACTCCCCTTGGAGCGATGCATTTGAGTGAATCTTTCAATGTTCTAGTTCCAATCAGCTCCAAAACCTTGTTGACTCCGTCTGGGAATATCTCTCGAACGGATTCGCTGATGGTACCAGTTTCGAGTACGACATGATCGGCGCCATTGTCTTTTAGGTGCTTCACCTTGTCGGGGTTCCTGCTGGTAGAAACCACAGACAATCCCTTTGTTTTAGCGAGCTGACAGGCCAACATCCCAATGGAAGAAGTGCCTCCACGAATCAATTGGGTTTCGCCGCTTTGAATTTCCAAGGCTTGATTCAATGAACCCGATACCGTTTGGAACATTTCGGGAATGGCACCTAGGATGTCCCAGTCGAGCTTACTCTTAAATGGGAACACAATTTCGAGAGGGACCAGCGTGTACTCAGCATATCCACCGTCGTAGAAGCGGCCCATGCCGCCCATAATGGCTGCAACCTGCTGACCTTTAGGGTAGGTGTTTGAAGGATCTTCGTCAACAATTCCCACACATTCAATTCCTTGTATTCGCGGGAAATCTACTCCTAGCGAATCTCCTCTTCTGGTGAAGAGTTCCGATCTGTTCAGTCCAAAGGCCTTTACTTGAATGCGCACCCAGCCATCCTTGACCTTTGGTTTTGGAACCACCTGCAGTTGGATTACTTCGGGATTACCTGCTTTGGTGGTTACGGCAGCTTTCATTTGACGACGGCTTATTTGTTTTTGAATTGCTTTAGTTCTGTCTCAAGGCCGACTCTGCCTTCTCATATCCCAATTGAATCATTTCCTTGGCCCGATCAAAGTCGTAGGTTCCACAGGCATTGCGTGCAATTTTTATTTCGATGTCGGGCGGACATTCGGCAAGCTTATAGCGGGCAATGGCCCCTTGCATGGTATCCAACGACTTATTGGCTACTTCGTACATACCCCATTTTTTTGATTCTGAAGTATCCTCATCATTCTGAAAGCGCTTTAAGAACTTCTTAATACCATCCTGAAAGGAAAGGTCACTCTCACTCTCACTCTCACTCTCACTCTCATTCTCACTCTCACTCTCACTCTCACTCTCAGGAGCTCCGCCCAAGTTCACTGCAATTGTAAGGTCGGTTTCATCTTCGGTGGTGGGTGAGATGGGGACAGGGTTTAGTATGCCGCCATCGATGAGTAGTTCACTCTGATGTTCAAAAGGAGTGAAAAATAGGGGTAGAGATACCGAGGCTCTAATAGCATCGAACAAGGAGCCTGAATTGAACCAAACTTCCTTCTCAGTTTCAATGTTTGCAGCCACAGCAGTGAAAGGAATCGGCATTTCTTCAATTTGCACATCCCCTATGAGATCAATCAAGGTATCGATGATTTTGTCTCCTTTAAAAACACCACCATTCCCCCAAGAGAGGTCGAGAAGACTTGCCATATCTACCTTATCGATGGAGCGCATCCATTTTTCCAATTCGTCGAGTTTACCAGCGGCATAAACCCCACCAATCAAAGAGCCAATCGAACAGCCTGAAATGGATTTGATTTGAAAGTTGTTCTCTTCAAGGTACTTGATGACGCCTATGTGAGCCAATCCTCGAGCTCCTCCGCTCCCAAGAACAAGGGAGACAGTACGACCCTCGGATTTTGTTTTCTCCTCTTTTGTCACTTTTAATCTAGGATTACGCCGATTAAATCAATAGTTGAGTGGAATGCTCTCAAGACTATTGAAAATATAAAATTGAGTTTGTCCAGTCTTTCCCTGAAAGTTGAACACTTCTTCGGTGTCCCTGCTTTTCCTGGGGGAAAAGGCTTTCAGTTTCATTGGATTGCTTCCTTCTATAAGAGGAACCCTCGCATAGGAAATGCTGTACGGAAGTGTTTGCCAGTTTCGAGTGTCGGCTTTTTCCGAAACACTGTTGATGACAGAGAGCAATGCGCCATGATTCTCATTTTGTTTCCGCAGCATTTGCTCGGCAGCTTGCTTCGCAGCCAATCTCATGAGTGATGTCGAAAGTTCTCTAAGCATTCGATCGTCCAATGTTTTAAAAGCAATGTCGTTGATGTTCTCAGCCATTTCCAACGGGTAAGTCTCAGTTTCAGAAATCAAAATCGCACTCCGGTAATAGGGCTTGCGCTCGCGATATCGAGGAAATGCGACACGCACAAATTTCAAATCGCCGATGCCTTCGGAGCTTTGTCCATTAGAGGATGTTGAGAAAGGAAAGCTAAGTCCCAGTTCCTCATTTTCAAACATAACAAGTCCTCCTTGGCCTTTAACCAGGAAGAAATTTACGCTCCATTCATCTTTCACAGGACCCAAGCCGTTGTGCCAGAAGAACACCAACTCACCACCAGCTTTCTCTTCGTGTACATACTTCATTGAGAATTTTCCTTCAAATTTCTCAAGCTCCTCTTTGAAGCCATTCATATAGGCCGTTCGGAGGAGGTCTTTTTTGAGTTGTTCAGGAACCTCAGTCCCAAAATACACTTTGTAGTCCTCGTCGTAGGCCTCATATGCATTTCTGTAGGCAATGAAAGCATTGTTGACGTCTCCAGACGCCTCGTAAGCAATGCCCATCAAATTCAGGGCAAATGCGTCCCTCCTGTACCTATTCTTTTTCTTTTCGTAACGGTCGTTCAATAGGTTCAATTTGTTGTTGATTCTTCGGCATTCAACCAAAGCCTCATCAAATTGATTCATGCGCAGGAAGTTCAAGGCTTTGAAATAGTGCATCAAAACGAGTTCATGATCTTCTCCTGCATATACCATTGTGGTGGGGTTGCTGAGAATGCTGGCTGCCTGTCGCGCGTAGCTCTTTTGGAAATCTTCGGAGAAAATGTAGGCCTCCTCAAAGGATTCGTTGCTTTCAGAGTAGTTCTCCAGCATTTGAAGAACGACACCTTTCTGGAAAAAATAGAGCAATCGATTCTTATCCTTGGCGGCTCTTTTGTTCTTGTCTAGCGTTTTGCGCGCATCCTCAAACTTTCCTTGAACGAATTGTTCTTGGAACAACAAACTCTTTTCATAATAGGTTGCGCAACTTGAAATGAAGACTAGGAGCCCTGCAAGTACAATCCCAATAGTATAGGCTTGGGATTGTGTTTTAATGCTTGATTTATTCAATGAGAGGTGAGTGATTGTAACTTTTGATCGCCTACTTAACGACCTTCTTAATCTTCTTGCTACCTAGCCAGACTTTTTCGTTGCTCTCCATATGTGTCAGCTCTAAATCAACCTGGTAAAAGACCAATTTCTGTTTGCTATTTGCGTCGGTGATGGAATTTACCGTTCCTTGTAAAATATAGTCTGCACCAAGTTCCATTCCCCATTCGGCTGCTGACTTCGTAGAGGCGAAGTCTTGCTGTTCCAAGCGTTCTTTTCGCAACTGGTCACGCGCTTCTCCACCCTGAACGATTTTTACTTTTCCTGAATTGATGAATTCCCGTTCGATGTCTTTAATAAAGATGTCGGTACTGATGTGCTCACTGCTTTTGTTTCGAATGATGCCGACTAAAACCGTCCGTTTTCGACCCTTCGCTGCCACAAAATCAGATATCCAATCTCCAGATAAGCCATCCCGAATCATTTCTTCAGAAACCATTCTTGAGTCCGTGTCGTTCCATCTCCCGCTGAGATCAACGGCTTGCTTTTCATCAATCCGTGTTACTTTTTTTGACGGAGAGCAGGAAGGCATAGCTAGTGCGAAAATGAAAAATACGGCACTAAAAATCGACAACTTATTCATGAGGCTATTGCTTAATTCGTTGATTTCCAACAGGGAATACTCTTGTTGGCTGGTGATCTATTTTTTACTCAAGGTGTAAAAAGCCAAGCCTTTTCGTGAGCTTGCTTTTGTGCCTTCTTCGCTAAACTTCCATTTGTCGTGAAAGCTGGGGCTCGCATCTTGACTTGTGAGCTGAACCTTTCTGTTCTTCAGCGTATAAGTTCCTTGAACCTTAATCTTTTGCTTTGGGTTTGAAAAGTCTTGATAGTTAACGCTGAAGTCTTTGTTCAGGCGAAGCTCAATGCTCGATGGATTGTCTGCTGAAACACCATATGTGACTTCCAATCCTTCATTCTGAATGCTTGTGAAGGCGAAGCTGGAACCAACGATAACTATTGCAATCATTGACTTGAAGAAGAGATTCATATGCGTTGATTGAAATGAATGGCTAAGGTATGGATTCAGAGGGGATGGTAACAGCTAAAGTAGTGACGGTGCTTCGGCTTAACTGTCCTTACTTAAGGCGCTTACCAAGCCATTGAAAATGAAGCCGTGAAAAGGTGTGACGGCTAGCCAGTAAATTCTTCCTGCCAAGCCTAGAGGTCTGAAGGTGGCCGTCTGAACCAATTGGTCTCCCTCCAATCGAAATTCCAGCCATGCTTCTCCAGGCAGTTTCATTTCCGCAAAAAGCAGCAAGCGCCCTTCTTCTTTATTTGCATATAAAACGCGCCAAAAATCTAAGGAATCACCGGCGGCCAAAGAAGTCACATTGGTACGTCCTCTCCTCAGGCCAACGCCACCGAAGAGTTTATCCAAATAGCCTCGGATTCTCCAGAGCCAATTCCCATAGTACCATCCTTTTTCACCTCCAATGCTCCAGATTTTTTGGATGCTTGAATCGCGATTAATGAACTTTCTTTTGCGCTCATCTTTATAACACCCAAAGGTGGGAACCCGGATAAATTCTGAGATGTTTATGTTGAGATCGCTGCTGGAATACGAGTCTTTCCAACTGGATGCGATTTCATTGCTTTCAATCTTGGCAAAGGCGCGAATGAGCGCCTCTTTGTAGGATATCGGTTGAATGTTCAGAATTCGATTGATCTCGTTATCCCGGCACACGACTTCAACCTTCATACTATCAACAAGTGAGCTGGCGAGTTTATAGGACGTTGAAGTCACGAAGTAAAGCCAGTAGGAGGAGAGCCTTGGCGTCATAACCGGAACGGTCCAAATTTTACGTTTTAGATTTCGCACTTCCGCTATTCCCAAAAGCATCTCCTTGTATGTGAGTACGTCCTCGCAGCCAAGGTCAAAATTTCGATTGAAGGTTTTCTCGACTAAGAGACATTCTGTTAAAAAGCGCTGAACATCAGAAACCCCAATGGGTTGGCATTTCGTGAGAAGCCATTTGGGTGTAATCATTACTGGAAGCTTCTCAATCAAATCTCTCATGATCTCGAACGAGGCACTTCCTGATCCAACGATGATGCCCGCTCGTAAGCTTGTAAGGCTGTAATCGCCTTTTCCCAGCTCATCTTCCACGGCTTTTCGAGACATTAAGTGCGTCGATAAATTGCTTTCGTTTACGATTCCACTGAGGTAGATGACTTGCTTTACTCTCTTGCTGGAAAGGGATTTTCGGAAATTTTCAGCACATTGCAATTCCAAGGATTTGTAGTCGTCGGAGGATGACATGGAATGAACGAGATAGTAGGCGACGTCAATGTCATAAGGAACCTTTTCCAACGACGATTCATCCAGTAGATCGATCTCAATGACCGATATGTTGGCTTTTAAAGATTGAGGTGGATTGAACCTCGACTTATCCCGAACGCAGCAAACGACGTGATGGCCTTTGTTTACCAGTACGGGCAGTATGCGTTTTCCAATATATCCGGTTGAGCCAGTGAGTAGAATTTTCATTTAGTCATAAGGACACAGCCAGCACTGGAATGTTCATGTTAGTTATTAACAAGGCCTTGCCGAACTATCATCGAACAAGGTACGCGCTATTTTCGGCTCACTCAGCATTCAGCTCTTCATCCCAAACCATCACCACTTTTCCCTTCGTCCGCATTGACTCAATATAAGCAATGGCCTCGGGTGTTTTTTCGAAGGGGTAGACTTTCTCAATATGAACACGAACCTTCTTATTTTCAATCATGCCAGCTAGAATTTCCAAATCCTTGGTATTGGCCTCTGCCGTGAATTGGGCCAATTTAAATTTGCTTAAAGCAGCCCTGAAGAGAACTTTCATCATGTGGCCCATCTTGGTAAAGCCTACGGTTACAGCCATGAAAGCTGGCTAGAAAAATTTGTATTGAACCAGAAAGGCTAGGAGAAAGGCGTCTACTTTATTATTCGTAGATCACCTTTTTAACTTCTAGAGTGCTGCCGTTCGCATCGACGAGCTCAGTGAAATAGATGCCTTTTGACGGCAAGCTGCGTAAATCCAGTACAGTTTCGTTTGAATTTACATCAAGTCGCTTCAATTCACGTCCGAGAAGATCTCGAAGCACAATTTGTCCCTCGAACGCATCTTTCGTCGCGATAGTCACGAAACCCTTAGAGGGGTTTGGGTGAATCGAAAATTTCGACGATTGAATGTCATCGAATCCATTTGCACATCGGATGACAACATTTTGAAGTTGGGTAGTATCGTTTCCACCACGGTCTGTGTATGTCCAAGTAACGATGGTGCTGCCAAGAGTAGTGATTGGAAGAACTGCATTGTGTGTTCCAAATACAGTCTCGCCACAGCTGTCGGTTGCGGTGGGTGGAACCAAGCTATCAACGCTGCAAGTTCCTTCCACATCAGCCAAGTCTACGCTGTCTGGAACCGGCGCAGTTTCAGTAGCAGTGCAACCACAACCTCCTGAGGTGCTTGCATCACCATAAATGTGATCGAAGTAAGAAATGTTGTCGGTGGTTCTTGCCTGGAAGTCAGGGAAGATGACGATTTGATCGTAAGTGTTTCCAATGTGTGCCGAGAAGTCAAAAATGATTTCTTCCCATTCATTCGTAACTGTATTCGCAATCTTGATTTCTCCTAAAGACCAGTTGTCGGAACGAACCAGTTTGATACCAACGTCACTGATGACGGATTTCCAAACCATAATTCGAATGGTGTCGGTAGAGTCTGTAACGGTCCAACTTCCTATTCCTGCACCGTGCAATGACTCAACGCCTGCGTATGGTCTTCCAGCTACAAGAGAGGTAAACTTGGCAACCGTACACGATTTGTTGATGCCCGATGGGTCTGGGTTCACTATAATCTCCAATAAAGGATTGACGTCATTTTCGAAAACCGTCCAATTCCATGTAGCTCCATTGCCTGGAGTTTCAAAATCGATGGGTACGTTTTGACCTAGAGCGAAATAAGAAGAGAGAAGTACTACTAGTGTTGTTAAACCAAATTTCATGGGAATGGAATTGTGTGTGGAAATGAACTAAAGGTCAAATGTACAATAAGTCAATCAATCCATAATCTAGCTTCTCATGAATGGCTTTATCCCAGACTGACTGAGTCTTTGACGCCGATGGTTACTGAAGTGGTGATCTAAATACAAGGAAGAGTAGTGACCATTTTTTACAACAAATGGCCTAAAACAGCGTGACGGATATCAGCAACATCCGCTCTCGGGAGAGCAAGAATTCCCCTGAGATAAATCCGCCATTTTTAGCTTGATTTTACCGCTTTTTACACCGGGTTTTTCTGCGTAGACCGTGATGCTGAAGAT
The DNA here is from genome assembly GCA_002336245.1 of Flavobacteriales bacterium UBA1986. Taxonomy (GTDB): domain Bacteria; phylum Bacteroidota; class Bacteroidia; order Flavobacteriales_G; family Salibacteraceae; genus UBA4419. Next base: position 17,257 of record DDDG01000015.1, on the reverse strand, counting down.
CCCAGTAGTTCCTTTGCTGAATGACTGAATCTCTTCAGTGGAGAGGTATTTTTCAAGAATGTCATCTGGAATGACAATGGTCTTCTCTTTCTGAACTTTGATGTTTTGAAAACCTTGATCCTCAATCAGCCCGAGGTAATCGGATTTCTGAATGGCACCAGCTACGCAACCAGCATACATCTCTGCATCTTCTCTCAAGGCCTCTGGCAAGTCTCCAACCAGCACGATGTCTGAAATGCTGAAGTGTCCGCCAGGTTTTAAAACCCTAAAAATTTCGTGTATGACCTTCTGCTTGTTCGGGACGAGGTTCAACACGCAATTGCTGACAATCACGTCAGCGACATCATCGCTCACCGGCATGGCGTCAATATCACCTTCTCGAAATTCAACGTTGTTGTAGCCCAACTTTTCTGCATTCATCCGAGCCTTCTCAACCATAATTGGGGTGAAGTCGATGCCGATTACTTTTCCTTCCGCACCAGTTTCATGACGCGCCACAAAACAATCGTTGCCAGCGCCAGAACCTAAATCGATCAGGGTATCTCCTTTTTGAATGTTGGAGAACTGAGTAGGTAAGCCACAGCCCAATCCGAGATCTGCGTCGGGAGAGTAACCCTCGGTATCAAAGTAGTCGTCCATCATGATGTTGTAGACCTTGTTCGAAGGAGTGGTAGCACCACAACAGGAAGACGCGTTTTCCGCCTTTCCTTGTTCGGCAATCTTAGCATACCGCTCTTTCACGATCTCTTTCAATTCTTGCTCCTTATTCATAGTGTTATTCATCTTATAAGGCTTAAATCAATTCTTGAAAAGAATGTACCCATTCAAGGAGGTCGCAATCAGCAACCAAATGAAATAGGGGAGTATGAGTGCAGATTTGAGTTTCAACTCTGGCCAATAGTAGAAGAGGAAGAAACCTACGAGCAGCGTTAAACTGCTTATGACCACTAGACCTACAAAGACCTGATGGAAGTAAAAGAAGGTTGGATTCCAGCCAACATTCAAAATCCATTGAATGACGTAGAGGCCAATGAATAAATAATTGTTTTCAACCGTGGGCCATAAGTAAGCTAGGTACAATCCGAAGAAAATCATGATCGTTGTCCAAGCAGCACCGAAAACCCAGCCTGGGGGTGTCCAAGGTGCTTTTGCCAAGCCCAGATGCCAATCGGATGGAATTCCATTACTCGTGAATATGCCTCCTATAGCCAAAGCGGCAAAGTTGAGCGCAAGGAAGAGGATGAGGCGGAAAATCATGCGGCAGTTTTCAATATCTAAGGACCATTAGGAAATCGTTTTTCGTCCTGAGATTGATTCAGTGCAAAGGTAAGGCTATCCGAAGGGCGAAGAAGTGACACAAGTCTTGTTTCTTCACTTGAGAAGGCATGCTATAGCTCATCAATATGTAATTTAGCGCCAAGCGAATTTTTCGAATCATGAGAAAGCATCTAATTACTTCTTTATCAATTCTTTTTGCATTGATCTGCAATGCACAAAACCCAACATTTGAGTGGGCTGCAGCGATGGGTGGTCAAGGTAATGATGTAGGGAATTCAATAGCTGCAGATATCAATGGCAATGTTTACAGCACTGGTACCTATCAAGATACTGTAGACTTCGACCCTGGAAGTTCAGTGAACACCTCAATAGGCACAGGCAGTTTTGATGCCTACATTCAAAAACTGGATGCGAACGGCAACCTCCTTTGGGTAAAAAACATTGGGGGAACAGGAGCTGCGGATATTGTGATAACATCAGCAATTGCAGTCGATACGATCGGGAACGTATTTGTTACCGGGTATTTTCAAGGTACTGTTGATTTTAATCCTGGAATGGGGACGGCCGTTTATAACACAAGTGGAAATCGCGATGCCTTCACACTTAAGCTCGATCAAAATGGCGATTACCAGTGGCTGAAGAGAATTGTTGGGAGCAACAACGAATTTGCTTACTCTATTTGCATAGACCAAAGTGGGAATGTAATCACCGCAGGAACATTTAGGGGAACCATCGATTTTGACCCTGGATCTGCCTCCTTTATGATGACGGTAGTAGGCACTGGAAGCTACATTCAAAAGCTGAACACCAATGGAGACTTTATCTGGGCTGCATCAATGGACAACAGTTCAGCAAATGCAGTTACTGCAGATCAAAATGGTGATGTTCTTACCACTGGTTATTTTGGCAGCACGGTAGATTTTGACCCGGGCAGCTCAGTAAATAACTTGGTTGCCAACGGCGGCGCACGAGATGTTTTCATTCAAAAATTGGATGCCAATGGTAATTATTTGTGGGCCAAATCTTTGGGCGGAGCAAATGTGAATGATGAGGGAAGTTCGATTGCTGTAGATATCAATCACAATGTTTTAGTCACTGGCTATTTTAAGGGGACGGTTGATTTCGATCCTGGTTCGGCCACGTATTTCTTAACCACCCCGGGAATCATCAGTCCAACGGATGATGCCTTCATCCTAAAATTAAATGTTCAGGGCAATTTTGTTTGGGCAATACAGATTGGCGGAGACGTACACGATTACGGCATTGGCATTACAACCGATGCATTCGGGAATTTCTTGAAGTCTATGAGTACCAGTCGGCGAATGAGGAGTACAAAGCTCGAATTGATTCCTTAGCTCTTCTTAAGATGGCCCAGAACAACCCAATGATCGAGGCATTTGAAGCGCGAGGACGGTGCTGTTTGGGTGATGAAATTGAGGAGGAAGTTGAGGTTGAAGAAGAACCAATCATCGCTGTTTCAGGTACTCCAGAAATTATCGCCTGTGCGTTTTTACAAGAAAATGCCGAGCCTCCCTTTTCGGCCGAGGATTTAAGAGCGTTTCTTTTGGAAAATGAGAACCCATTGACTGAGATTGGAGTAGAGGGAAAGCTTGTTCTTCAACTAATGTTGAGCGAATCGGGGCTGGTTACAGAAGTAGAAGTGAAGCGAAGCCTTCATCCCATTTTAGATAGTTTAGCAATGCAAAAGGCCCGCTCAATGCCAGCTTGGGAACCAGCGAAAGATCAAACAGGAAAGAGCCGTGCTTGCTATACCATGCTTCCTTTCCGCTATAAAATACAAGAAGAGCGATGAGAATTCCCAGAGCATTTGCATTGAGCTTTTTCGCGATCGTGCTGCACGTTCAGGTAATGTGCTGTTCTTGTAAGGGGCCCGATAAATTTGTGAACTCTATCGGTCAACATATGATGGAGGTGGAAGTGATTGATGTGCAAGCGCTCGATACTTCGAAGTATGCCTATACCATTACTCGCTTAAAGGTTCTTCGCCTACTCAAAGGAGATTATGGCTTGGACACGCTGTACTTGTTGAATGACAAAGGTTTTGAGTGTTTTCACAGTCTACCGCACAAGGAGCCGGGCAGGAGATACATCGTCACAGGTGATCTGCTAAATGAATGGAATTCTTTTCAGTATGGTGCGGCCAGCGAATTCACTGGGAAAATGTTGGTGCTCGATCTATGCCTTGAAAATTATCTCATCGTTGAAGGGGAAAAGGTAATTGGTAATATAACTCGAAATAGAGTGAATGGCTCAAAGCTAAAACGTAAGCTCTTTAGAGTATTCATGAGCAAAAACGCCTACGGTAACTGGTCAGCTCGTAGAAGGAAGTCACCAAAAAGGGAGCGACTGATGCAAAAAATGGCCATCAGCAAATTGGAAAGAAAACTCAAGAGGCGAGAACTCATTTGAGTCCCAATAAGCATAGGAATTCAGGCTTATTCAATCACAATCTTGAGTCTGTGATGACTTTTGGAAGTGGTGATTTGAGCTGTGTAGACGCCGCTGGCGATGCCAATTACATCCATTCTTACTTCATTACTATTGCTTCCTTGACTTAAGACTTCATTTCCCAGTACATCGAAAAGTGATATGGACTCAATGGTGCTTTCTGCAGCGAAGTTGATGAACTCTGTTGCAGGATTTGGAAAGCTCTTGATCACTTCCAAATGAGGCATAAGATCCAAACCCGTATTGCTGCTCGTGCCATCTGTTTGCTCAACATCGTCGAATAGGAAGGTTGAAGCGGATGAACTGTCTCCAATGGCTCCATAGTCGAACATAAAGACGATGTCTTGGTAAATGCTTGGCTCACCACTGAAATCCCATTTGAGCGTTTCCCATTCACCTGAAACTGTGGTGACAACATCGACTTCAGTTTCAGCGCCAGCAGTCCCTTCCAATTTAAGTTTCGCGGTTGTTCCAATGGGAGCTTGGGTGAAGACCTTCATTGTGAGGTATGGAAAGCTTGAGAAATCTAAAGTGGTGTCGAGGTAGAGCTTACTGCCGGCCCATATTTGGCCACCATTTCGAACCATCTTTCCTACAGAATCAGAAGGGTTGATGCCATTCTTTTCGGGATTGGAAATTACCGTGGAACCTGCTCCGTCAAAATCTAAGAAGGAAGCGGTGCTAACACCATTTTCAAAGTTGATGGGCAAGCTGGCTTTAGGAAGTGGAGGCAAGCCGGCAACTTGTTCTATATCGTCGATGAGAAAGGTGGAAGTTGGAGAAGCATCACCAATGACGCCGAAGCCCATCATGAAGGTCAGCACATTGTACACAGGTGGATCTCCAGCAAAATCCCAAGTATATGTTGCCCAGTCGCCAGAAACGGTGCTGTAAGCATCTCGTTCATTTGCAGCGCCTGAAGTTGTGCTTTCCACCTTCAGCTTCAAGATGCTGCCCACTGGAGCATCGGAATATACTTTCATGGAAATTGAACTTAAAGTTGAAAAGTCCATGTTGTTGGTCAAGATCAATTTGGTGCGTGCATATCCATGCCCACCACTTTTAATGATGTGGCCTACGGTGTCGCTTGTATTGATGCCGCCGACCTGAGGATTGGCAACTACGCTACCAGTAGCGCCGAACTCGTTGGTGAAATCGGAGCTCAGCATTCCTGATTCAAAGTCAATGGGTAGGCTGGTGGGAACTGGTGCGGGCAGAGGAGGGCCTACGAACTGCTGCACATCGTCGAATAAGAAAGTAGAGCTCGCACTTCCGTCACCCACATGTCCAAAATCGAAGAGAAAGGCCATTTTATTGAAGGTGTTCGGTTGTCCGTGAAAATTCCATTCGATCGTTTCCCAAGCACCAGAAACGCTTGTGAAAGCATCTATGCTGTGTGAACTTGTTGGGCCGAGAAGTTCCAGTTTCATGCGTGTTCCAACCGGAGCGGAGGTAAACACTTTCGTAGAAAAATGCCACATGTTCGACAAATCCAAAACACTGTCGAGCAGAAGGGTAGCTCCAGCCCATAAATCGCCTCCATTGCGAATAATCTCACAAACTGTATTGCTGGTATTGATGCCTTGCTTTTGTGGGTTTGCAATCAGGATTGCTCCAGCTCCAGCAAAGTTGAGAAAATCGCTGCTCACAATTCCTGACTCAAAATCTATCGGCAATGAAATCAACTGAGGGGCAGGTGGGCCAGGAACTTGTTGAACATCATCAAAATAGAAAGTGGAACTTGCTGATCCATTGCCAATGTTCCCGTAATCGAACATAAACACGAGCTCGTTGAGCGTATTGGGTGTGCCAGCGAAGATCCATTCCAGCGTTTCCCATGCGCCAGACGTACTTGTAAAGGCATCGGCCTCTACGGAAGGTGCGCTGCCTTCAAGTTTTAACTTCACCACAGTTCCGATTGGAGCAGTGGTGTACACTTTCATGCTGATCTTGGTTAAGACCGAGAAGTCGAGATTGGCCGAAAGAATGATTTTACTTCCTGCCCAAATTTGGCCACCGTTGCGAATGATGCGGGCCACAGAATCGCTGGTGTTGATTCCACCCGAGAAAGGATTTGCCATAACAATGGCACCGCCACCACTAAAGTCAACAAAGTTTGAGCTTGATAAAGAGTCTTCGAAATCGAATGGAAGAGTTTGGGAATGAACCTGAGAGAACGTAAGAAGACTTGTTAAGGCTAGTAGGGTGCTTAATTTTGACATGTGCTCATTTTAGAAAGAGCTAAACTAGTCAATTACTTTTGGTGAATTTTACTACAAGAGAAGCTAAAGTAATGGAAGCCACAATTCCATATGCACTTTGTCGAGATGTAAGGTGGAGTTCAAGCGACGTGCTTTGACATTTGCTTCAGAGAGTTGAAGTTATTTCACATCCTTAATCTCAATTTCGGGATAGGATGTAGGCAACAACCCACAAGTGTAAATGGAGTTCAATTCTTTGTATTCCAACTCTATTGATAGTCCGTCTTGTTGATATTGAGTGGCCAAATTGGTAGTGGAATAAACCTCGCTTCCGATTTCAATCACCCATCAGCAGCCATCTAGAGCTTGAGCTCCATAATCTTTGACGGTTCCAGTTTCATAATCTTTGCTGCAAGGAAAAAGCAAAATTGACAAGAGAGAGATTGATAGTGTGTTTTTCATTGATGAATGTTTCATATGTAAACTGAAAAACGAAACCTCTATTGTGTTCTCTTACTCAACTTTGTATTTCGTTTGCAGTGCGCTAAGGAAATTGCGTAAGTATTGATCCATACAAAGGCGATAGGATTTATGGTCAGGCTTTCGAAAAAAGGCACTCAACTCATGTTTGCTTAATTTCTTTCCTGCCGAAGAGAAGAGCTCCAGCATGTCTTCAGTCTTCAAGTCCAGTGCAATCTTCAGTTTGCGAAGAATCATATTGTTGCTCAAAGGATCTTCAGGTTCGGGCATTGGGCCCTCTCTTTTTCCACGTTTTTCAATGATGAAACCATTGAGAAAAATGGCCAGTTCTCGGTCGGAAATATCAATCGCCAATGGATCGTCTTCCTTTTTCAACCAGTCGCTCACTTGCGCGCGATCAACTTCATATTCCGCCAATTTAAACAGCGCAATCATCGCGCTATCATCAAGGTCGAATACGTATCTGATTCGCCTAAAGATGTCGTTGTTGGTCATATGGGAATCTTATTCTTCTCTAATAGGTTGTGGTCATGTTCTCGTCCACGCAAATGATATAATCTGCTTTCGAACGATTTTCTTCGAGCAATTCTTTGATGTTTTCTTGCGAAACCGTGGAGATGGTCGTGTAGTTCAAATCCTTTTGAGCGCCTTTTAAATACCATAGAATGCCTTCATAAAAATCAGAATGGTAGGCGCCGTTGAAATGCAAGAACAATTGGTCTGCTTTATAGTTTGCCAAAATAAAGTGCGCCATGGTGGCATCCTTCATGGCTTGGGCTTTAACCAAGCTGGGGCTGCCATGATCGCCCATCATGACGAGAATGTTTTTATAAGTTGGCAATTCGCTGTCGAAGGGAATCGGTAGGGGTGCCATCCATTCTTTTTCCATCGAAGTCAGAGAGTCAAGCCCTTCGAAGCCCTTTTTGAAAACCATACGAGCGTACCTTCTTGGAATATTGGTGGCAATAAATGGAAGCTGGTTCTCCTTCGCGAAATTCACCAATGGAGCATAGTCTGTTTTGTGATTCGGCCATAGTCTGGCCAGGGTATCGAGTTCTTTGGAAGTGATGCTGTCGAGCAGATATTGATTCAGTGGAATCTGATTATCGGCTTCAAACATTTCAGCGCCTAGAACAAGTTCACGTGTATTGTTGAGTTCCGAAGTCACTTCATATTGCAACCAGTGACTGATTGGATTGTTGTGGAGCTCACCAAACAGAACCACATCGCTTTTCACGAGGGACTTCATCATCTTTTCGTAGGACACTTTCTTTCCCTGGGCCGTATAGACCACGTAGGCCCTTTCTTGGGTGTAGGCAAGATTTGTAATGAGAAGCAGTGCAAGACTTAAGATGGAGTTTTTCATAGTCGTTTTATTCTTCATAAATGTCAAACTTCTCGGAGTACGACTTCATAAGCTCTGCGTCGGAAAAATCAGCCTCGCTCATCTTCGAAAGACCTTCCAGAAAAACGTCGAATTCACCATTTTTAAAGATCGTCAGCATTTTACCTCCTTCAACACAAATGGCTTCGTGCCAAACATTTGGTGGAACCGTAATCGTATCTCCTGGGCTCAGAGTGATTGTCTCATTGTCAAAGATGAGCTCCATTGTGCCTTCCAACATGTAGAAGACTTCAGTCATTACTTTGTGATGATGACGCTTAAGGTGAAAGCCAGGTTTTAAGGTGTCTTCGATGATGCACAATTCACCATTTGTGTCCCTGGATGAAAGCTTTATGAAACAATGATCTTGAGCGTAGTTGTAATTCTCGCCTTCTCCAGTTCTTAGGTATTGCTTTGATTTCATTTCTGCGGTCTTAAATATTAGTCCTCTGTTAAATCTTTGGCTTCTTGAACATCGTCGGCGGATTTAGTAGGGCTTGCCACAAATGGATCTCTTGCCAAAAGTTTGGGTGAGATTTTATAGCTGGCAGAGTAGCTGAGTCCGGCTTGGCGTGTTTTAAGGGTTAAAAAGGCTTTCTTGTACCAAGACGAATCTGTCACTTTCTTCTTAAAATCTTCATGACTTGAAGTGTCCACGACTTTGTCCTCCTGCCAAGCCTCAATTTTGTACACTCCGATTCCAAAGTGCTCAATTCGTTTGAGGATAATTTCAAAATCCGATTCGGAAAAAGACTGAGCCTCTACCGACTCAACTCCAGTTTTAACCTTCTTCAATTCATTGAAGACGTGCTGTTCTAAAAATTCTGATTTTTCCATTCTCTACAGGGCTGATACTTTCTTGTATACCTCAAGTATAGCTTTATATTCTTGTCTGAGGGCTCATTAATTGATTTTGAGTGTCGACCACCTCTTTTTGTACTTCCAACTAGCCTTCGAACAGTCGAGTTTTATAAGGCTGCCCTGTGCAATGAGTTCCAGACCGCAGATTCCTGGCGCCTCCTTATAGATGTTCTTCGTTGCCCAAGGGAAGTTGATGTCGGTGGGAGAGCTGCCAATCCACAGCGACTGACCTGGCGCGATTTCGATGATGGTATCTAGTCTAGTGCTGAATTCGCCTTTTTCAGGTTCAATAGGGAAATTGGGAATTCGAACTCTTATGGTTTCTTCGGTTTTATTCTGCAACGAATATTGAAGTCGATTTACGGCATCGCAGGAACTTAATCCGATGTAAAGGCTGAACAGTAATACGAGGAAGACATACCTTCTCATCAATTTGAGAATAATTACTGCATTCAATTCTAGGTGTTGATTGATTCAGCCATGAGCATCACAACATGCGTTATGATGTGAGCGATGAAAGCAGCTTCCAATCCCTTTTTCCAATACAACCAACCAAACACGATCCCGCCGATTGAGTTTCCGATGAGAATGTAGGACAATAAGGCAACAGAAGGGGACTCGAGAGATTGAAATGCAATCGGAAAATGCCCAATCCCAAATATGATTGCAGAAATGAGAATGCCGATCCAATAAAGCAGTGGAGTCTTATTCTTTGACATCAATGAGAGCAGCCATACGATGAAGGTCATCAAGCCAAAGCGCATCAATATTTCTTCTGTTAAGCCTCCGTAAAGAAAACGTGCTGCCAAAGAGGGTTGAAATGATTCTCCCAATTCGAGAAATTCTGCGGGGAGAATTGGATTGAAGATGAGCCCAACAAGACTCAAGAGAATTCCTGATAAGAGACCACCGAGGAGTCCATATTTGAGAATGTCCGAAAGCTTTAAGGAGTCGTTTTTTATTCCAATGAAGCGTTCAATGATTGGCACTCCCAGATTCACTTTCTGGAAGAGTGCAGTGCCAACAGCCACTGCAATGAGCAACATTAGTGTTGGATTTATTAAGAGTAGGAGCTGGATTTGAAAATCCGTAAACCTCGCTTTTAAAATGGCCTCAGCTTCTGCAGGAATTGGCAATTCCATCGTGAGAATAGAAAACACTCCGAGCAAGCCAATGGCTATAAGAATGATTGCGAGCAACAGCTTTTTTGAGGTCATGATATTAATAGCTGAACGCAAATTGGTTCAACGAATATAATTAAGCCCGCACGAAGAATCTGACTGTTGACTTCAGCGCTAGTTACACGACCTTTTTCTCAATATAGTTCGAGTTCATAAGTGCAAGAGCGCCCATATACTTCAAGCGAAAGGGCACCAGATCGCCCACTTTATATTTTGGTTTGTCGCCCAAATCAAGAACAATCATATCTGAACTGGCTCCAATGATTTCAAAATCTTTGGCTTCTGGAATTAAAAAGTCGGGGGAGATGTCGAGCAGTCCTAAATCAATGATTGCTCGATATGAAGTTTTACCGTAGTCTTCTTCGTTTATTTCAAATACTTCTCCCGAAGGATTGGCCTCCAAATCTCCGCTTGGAACCATTGGCTTTTCGAAGATTTCAATGACCTCTGCGTAGAGTTTGAATACGTCCGATTTCATTCCTTTAATTGGCTTCAAACTGAAGAGATTGTTGCCAAAGTAAAGGGTCTCACCAACACGGAAATGGTTGATGCCTTTCGGGAGTTGTTTGTTGAAAATCAGGGGGATAACCACGCTTGTGCCACCCGTTACGTAAGGGGTTTTGCGGTGAAACTTGGTTTCAACCAGTTGCTTGTACAAACTGAGTTGAATGAGCTTGTCGTGAGAAGGCATCACTCCATGAAGACAATTCAGATTGGTTCCGAAACTCACCACTTCAATGTTGGGCAACTCAAAGACCTTTTCGTAGAAGTCAACCAAATCATCCCCAAGAACACCCTCGCGCAAATCACCCATCTCCACCATAATCACAACGTGGTGTTTCTTGGCTTGTCGCTGGGCTTCTTCGCTCAGCCAACGAATGGTTTCTATTTGGGTGTTGAAGCTGACATCGGCGTATTTAATGATGTTCTTGATGCTTCTTTTGGCGGGTGGTTTAATGTAAACAGTCCGGATGGCGGGATTGATTTCTTTCACCAACCTTAGATTGCTGATCCGCGCATCGCAGATTTCCTCAATTCCAGTCTCACAGAGAATCTTGAGGTACTGCAGGTTGCCACAAAGCATTTTGGATACAATGGACCATTCAATTCCATTTTTTGTCTTTTAAATGACGGCCTTTTTTTGAAATCGATGGAAGTCAATCCACCCTCAAGACGAAAGGATGAACCTAAAGTGTTTGATGGCTAGTACGATCTATTGATTTAGCCGTGGAACGATTGCAACAGTAATGTAGATTGCATTTATGTCAAGTTTAGCTGTTATCTAAAAAGGACTCCCCTCTTAGTGCAACGATGTTGCATAAAGAAATACTTTTGCCACATTCAAAAATTTAGGCGCAATGAAAAGCAGTAGACTCATTTCATTCTTGTGCATAAGCCTCACATCGGTCATAGGCAGCACTTCTTGTGATAAAAACGAACCAGAGGATCCAATCATTCCGAATGAGGAAGAAGTTGTTACAAGCTTCAATTTCACTCTTACTCCTGGTGGAGGAGGAAGTCCGGTCGTGCTGAGCTTTATGGATTTGGATGGAGACGGAGGTAATCCACCCACAATTACAGGTGGAAGTCTTATAGTGAACACGAACTATTCCGGGGCCATTACTTTGTTGAATGAATTGGAGACTCCTACGGCCGACATTAGCCTTGAGATTGAAGAAGAAGGTGCTGAGCATCAGTTCTTTTTTGAAACTACAGTCGAGGGGCTGAAGGTGGAATACGGCGATGCGGATGTAAACGGTCAGCCAATAGGTTTGTCAACGACTATAAGCACTGAGGAAGCAGGTTCTGGAGTCCTCAAAATAACCTTAAGACATCAACCGGATAAGAATGCATCTGGGGTCTCAGAAGGCGATATCTCCAATGCTGGGGGCGAAACAGACCTAGAAGTGACTTTTAATGTGGAAGTTCAATAGGCTTGCCATTGGCTTCTTCATCCTCTTGTTCTCGGGAACAACGGGCTATTCGCAGAACTGTGACCTGCAAGTTTCTGGTTTTGTCAAAGATTTAAGCACAGGAGCCCCAATTCCATATGCCAACATCTATTTGAAGGAAATCCAATCGGGCGTTGTCAGCGACACTCTTGGCTTTATTACACTCGAATCTCTTTGTCCCGGAAAGTACCATCTGGCAGTCTCACACATAGGCTGCGAAACGATTCAACTTTTCCTAAACATTCACGGCGATACAAGTCTTACGATATTCTTGGATCACAACAGCCAACTCTTAGATGAAGTGGCGGTGGTGGGGGAGAGTGGAAGTGCCATTCTTCAGGAAAGCCAGTCGATCAATTCGGAAAACATTTCTAGAAATACCGAAAAGGCTTTGGGCGAGATGCTTGAAAATATTGCAGGAGTGAGCACGATAAGAAACGGCAGTGGAATTTCTAAGCCCGTTGTTCATGGGCTGTATGGAAATCGCCTGAGCATTATCAACAACGGAATTACTCAAGGCGGCCAGCAGTGGGGTGTAGATCACAGTCCTGAGATCGATGCTTTGGCGGCCAATCGAATTACCGTGATAAAGGGAGTAGGGGCACTCGAATATCAAGGAAGTTCACTCGGAAGTGTTGTTTTGGTTGAGCCTGAAAAAATAAACCAAGAACCACATCTTCATGGGGAAGGACGGTACTTTTTTGAGAGCAATGGATTGGCAAACGGACTCAACCTTGAATTGCAGCGATACCATAAGTCGCTCGCATGGCGTCTTGTGGGTACAATCAAAAAAAGTGGCGACAAACGAACGTCAAAGTACTACCTCAGAAATACGGGAAGCGAGTCTGCGAATTTCGCGCTGCAACTCGAAAAGGCATGGACAAAAAGAATCTTTACTGAATTGTATTTCAGCTCTTTCAATGCGAACTACGGTGTTCTGAGAGGTTCACACATCGGCAATCTCACAGACTTAGAAGCAGCACTCGAACGCGACGTTCCTTTTTTTACTGAGAAGAAGTTTAGTTATTCCATCTCTTCGCCCTCTCAAAAGGTCAACCATCAGTTGTTCAAACTACATTCAAAATACAGCCTTAGTGAAAAACAAGAACTTCAGCTGACCTATGGCCTGCAATACGATTTGAGAAAAGAGTTTGATGTGCGCAGAAGTGGCAGATCTGAGATTCCAGCATTGAGTTTAGAACAAACATCCAATTTTCTTGAGGGCAAATACTCAAACTATTTAGCACGAAATTGGGTGCTAAAGAGTGGTGTTCAGATCAATCGAATTTCCAACATCAACCTTCCAGAAACGGGCATTCTACCAATTATTCCAGATTATATTTCTAACAAGTTGGGAGCATTTGCTTTGCTCAGAAATTCTGGGAAGAAAACGAGCTTCGAGCTCGCCGGTCGATATGATTTTGAGAGTCGCAATGTGGCGGCAATTTCCATCAGCACACCCCGAGAAATTGTCCGCTACGAAGCCGCCTTTCATAACATGAGTGCAATGCTTGGCCTTGCACATAAGTTTACGCCAGAGTGGAAGTCAACACTGAACATTGGGTACAAGGCTAGAAACCCTGAAATAAATGAGCTTTACAGCAACGGACTGCATCAGGGGGTCAGTGGAATTGAAGAAGGGGATCCTAATCTCAATAGGGAGACTTCCATTAAAAGCACATTATCGCTCACCGGCCAAGTGAAGAATAAGCTGTTCGTTGAAGGATTGGTGTACCTCCAATACATCCAAGACTACATTTATCTCAGTCCACAGGATGAAATTCGATTGACCATTCGTGGAGCTTTTCCTGTTTTCCGCTACGAACAAACAGACGCACAATTGACGGGATTTGACATTAAGACCAGCTTTCAGGCAACAGACCGATTTAATGTTATGGGGAAATACAGCTTCATATATGGATACGATCGAACGAATGATCTGCCATTGGTTTTTATGCCGTCGAATAATTTAATCGCGAGCTTTAAGTATCAATTTCCGTCCATAGGAAAAATTGAGAAGCTGGAATTCGAGCTCAACAACAGATACGTTTTTGAACAAAAAGATGTGCTGCCCTCTCAAGATTTTGTCGCTCCACCAGGTTCATATTATTTGCTTGGAGCGAGGCTTTCAGCAGAAAGACAATTAAAAAAGATGAGAGTGAGTGTGCACATAAAGGCCGAAAATTTGCTCAATGAAACTTACCGGGATTACTTGAATCGCCAGAGGTATTTCGCCAATGATTTAGGCTTAAACCTAATTCTAGGTCTGCGAATTTCGTTCTAGATTCCCATTTGATTGAGACGCTTGTATTCCTTCTGGTTTTGTGTTTGCCCTTTCCCATTTCTTGACAATAAAAAACCATAGGACTGCAGAAATGCCAAGAATTGTGAGTTTTTCAGTTCCGTTGATTCCATCTTTAATCAAGGCATTAAACATCATGATTTGGATGATTAAATGAAAGCAGGCGCATGCTAAAATCGACTTGGTTGAGTCTGCCACTTGCCCGATGCCCCAGCTTCCGAAAATCATCATAAGCCAGAAGAATAAATTGTCACCGATGTCGGTTGTAGTGAGGAAACTCAGGTGCCATAAATACCATACGGTTCCAACAATCAAGTATTTGAGACGAGGGTTGAAGCTTTTCAATTCTTCCTGTAAATAGCCTCGCCAACCATATTCTTCCATGATGCAGTAGACCAAAGTCCCCAGAACGGCAATCAAACCATAGAAATGGGAGTCCATCTCAAATTGATTGTCCACTCCAATGACTGATATTAGAATGACTGGAATCACCAACATGATCAAGCTTTTTGATTTTGAGCTGCCAAAAAGACTCGTCTCCACCTTCCGCTCTTTTTTCAAAAACGAAAGAGCGATCAATGCACCAATAAAAACCCCGCTGCCTTCTAGAAGCACATTCGCCAGTATGTACATCCAAGTGGGAAGTACTTCCAAAGCGGTTTTATGGTCAAACAAATCGAATCTGAAAACATTCGATACCACAGTCGAGAATGCAATGAATGCGAGAATTCGTTTCCAGCTCATAGGTTTATACTCTGCCGATGCATCGCTTGGCTGCAATGCGAGAAGGGCTAAACTATAAATTGTCGCGGAGAATTTCAAATCCGCACTCGTGCAATCTTTCGGAGGCTTTTTCCACGCAAATTAACTCATCCTCCGAAAGATTTTTCACTTCAATAAAGACTCGGGCTTGAAGCGCACAAAGCTTTTAAGTTTAGATGTTTACTTGAATTTCCTTGGCTTGACTTTCACATTCCGATTTCAATCGACTCAACCAGAAAATCATATCAGCCTCTAGTTTTTTGTTCATCGATTTCTTCAAGAGTTCGACCAGCCAACCATCCATACTTTCTTCTACTATGACCTTTGTCCCGTTTTTCGTGGGAATGAGATGCCAATTGTGTACTGCTTTGGCGCCAATGGTATGGCCTGTCCAACCCATAATTTGTTGGTCTTTATAACTGTGGAGTTTTGAGTGAACGTTTACTCCGCCGCTCTTCCAACTGAAAACGGATCCTACTTGCAGTTCTTCTTTTATGCTTGTCTTCGTTACTTTTTCGTTCCAAGAAGGCCAATCTTCAACACCAGTAAGTATTTCCCAGACTAGGTCGGGGTTTGAATTGATGATGATCTCCTGGCTTTGTACAACTGCTGCTTGCGAGTTGATTTTAATTGTTGCTTGATCTTGGGCTTTCACTTCAACAGCAATGGCGGCTAAAAGTGATACTGTTATTGACTTTTTCATGTTTATTGAATTTTGTTTCACCAAAAGTCAGCAACATTGGCAGCCTTCGTCTTGACATATATCAAGAAGTTCAACTCAGCTATTTGGCGCGCATTCTACTCAAGGTTTCGGGCGACATGGCCAACATAGAAGCAATTTGATGCAGTGGAACCTGGTAGAACAAGGAAGGTTGGAATTCAAAAAATGCCTTGTATCGTTCTTCTGCGTTCATGGAAAGGTGCGAAACAATTCGATTCTCTAAAACCGAAAAACACTTGGTTAAGAACAACTTTTCTAAAGTCGCCCATCTTTCAACGTGCTTACCAAGCAAATCGTAATTGTCTTTCGACAAAACCATAAGTTCCACGTCGTTGATGGCTTGATAGTTTACCCTTGATTTTTCCCCGTGAAGGAATCCGATTAAATCAGTAGCGAAGTATCCAGTCGACGAGAACCATTTGGTTACTTCCTTTTCATTGATGTACATGTGCTCTCTTAGAATTCCACTCTCAACAAAGCCCAAGTACCTACAATACTTGCCTTCCTCTAAAAAGTATTCCCCTTTTTTAATGCTCAGAGGCTTGAAAAAGGATTGGATGCTCTGGAATTCTTCATTGGAAAAGCCGAAGGTCCCGATTACACTTGCTTCGAGATTCGTCATTATCTTGAGTTTTTGATGAATCACTCAAGCCCACTTCCAGATGAACTGCATTTGGAATATGGAGTCAGAGGATTCTTGTTTATGGACATTTAAAGAGCTCGAGTTAGGCCTCACTCATGATTTAGCAAATCTGTCCGGACAGCTATGTCATGCTTTTGAAGTCGTATTTATAAACGCATCCACGCAACGAATTTAGATGCCTAACTTCAGATGTCCAGGCGATAGATTTCCATCACGTTTTTCAAAATTTCAGAAAAGTCAATTTTTAAGTCGATGAGCCTCCCGGAATGGATGTCGAAGACCCAACCATGAACCGCAAGATTTCTCTCTCGATATGCTTTTTGAACTTCCGCAGTTTTAATGACGTTGATGCACTGTTCTTGAACGTTTAATTCAACAAGGCGCTGGTAGCGTTTGTCTTCATCAGAAATGGAATTTAATTCTTCCCTGTGGGTACGGTAAACATCGCGGATGTTTCTCAACCATGGATTGAGAATTCCCAAATCCTTGGATTCCATAGCAGCCTTCACACCGCCGCAGTAATAGTGCCCACAAACAACTACATGATTTACCTTCAGGTGTTTTACAGCGTAGTCGATGACCGACATTGAACTCAAGTCAGTATTGGGAACCATGTTGGCAATGTTCCGATGTACAAATACGTCCCCTGGCAGAACGCCCATAAGTTCTTCTGCAGTCACCCGACTGTCGGAACAACCGATGTAGAGAATGTCTGGACTTTGGCCTTTCGACAAATCGTTGAAGTAACTAGAGTCGAGGTTCAATTGATTCTCAACCCAATTTTGATTGTTTTCGAAGATCTGTTTAATGTCCATTTTATTCTTTTGTTATTTACTTAATCAACCCCAGCTTGGTTAAAATTGTCTCGTTCAGTCCGACGTATAGCTGCGACTTTGGCTTGTCGACTAAAATAAGAAATGCAAATCAATAGCGAGTGCTCTGGAGAGGCTGATGTTTAAGGATGTAAATCGTCTGCACTGTAAGTCTTCAAAGAAAGTTTACCAGAGACATGCTAAGTTAAGT
>DDDG01000017.1 GCA_002336245.1 Flavobacteriales bacterium UBA1986 | reverse complement strand
CTTTCTCAGAGAAGGTCCTATTTTATTCTGCTCATCTGGACGATTGTGGGCGCTTTCAGCATCAACCTTGGGGTTGTTCTCGTTGCTGGCACTTTCATTCTATTTCTTTTGAAGGGCTTCGAACGAGAGATGCTTTTGGGCTTTTTTCTAATGCTCATTTTGAGCGACAACTACTTTTTGCATTACCCAGGCATTGTGAAGCCCTTGTTGCTTGTTCTTCTAGGGATATATATACTTCTCAGAAGTGAGATTCGAAATGAAGCCATGCTCATTAAGAGCTTCATTCCGTTTTTCATTTACACCATTATGTTGTGGCCATTGAGCGATTACCTTGCCATTGCGGTACAGAAAAACGCAGCCTACATTCTGCTTTTTTTTGCCATTCCTCCCTTATTCCATCATTTGTACAAACGCTATGATGCAAAGTGGATTCAATGGCTTGTTTACTTCCTATTTGCTGTTCTCATATTCAATTTTCTTTACCGCTTTCTGCAGCCAGAAGCAGCTTACTCACATGGAGGTAGACTAAAAGCTTTTTTTGGGAATCCCAATGGTTTGGGCATGTTCTGCTTTTTCTCACTCTTGTTTTTCGAAGTGGCGAAGAGGTACTTTAAAATCGAGTGCCCAAAGTATTTTGTTTATTTTTTCTACGGTCTTGCGGCTGTTTTGCTGGTCCAAACTTCCTCGAGAGCTTCAATGTTTTCGATTCTTATTTTTTATGGTTTTCTCTTTATTTCGAGGTTTTCAACGCTCATTGCTTTTTTCTCAGTTATAGTGCTCATTATAACATCTCAATTCTCAGTTGATCCTCTGGTAGCTCTTCTAATAGATTTCGGATTGGGTGATACTTTAAGGTTAAACACAGAGGGTGCCCAGTCAGTTGCCGCCGGCTCTGGTCGTTTGATTGCTTGGAATTTTGCTTGGGAACAAATTCAGGCCAATTTCTTTTTTGGAAAAGCCTGGGGCCATGAGGAAGAGCTCTTTCACTCACCAGCTGTAAAGGTATTTCTAAATGCACTAAATCATGAAGGAGGAGCTCATAACGTATACTTGATTTTTTGGATGAACACCGGATTAATTGGTCTGCTGTTGTTTTTTGGCGGTTTCTTTTCTGTATTCCTCAGAGCAATAAGAAAGTCAGAGCTGGCACTGCCAATTCTAATTGCATGCCTCTTTCTTGCGTTCTTTGAGCCTTGGCTAGCTGCTGCTTTAAATCCCTATACCATCCTTCTATTGATGATCTTGACCTCATTTCTATACTGCAAACCTGAACCCGAGAGAATTGAAACTTAAAGTGCTTTTAGTCTTTTTGGCATTCGTGGTAGTTCTTGAAATTGGATTGCGAATTTTTGTGGGCCTCGGGTCGCCTTTGCTTTTTGAGAAAAGTGATGTTTTCGAGTATTATGTGGCCCCCTTTCAAGACGTTGTCCGTGATGGAAACAGAATTGTATCCTACGATTTTGGTTTGAAGTCCCCAAGCGCGGGCGGAGTAAAATCTACGATTTTAAAAATCGGCGACTCCGTCATCAATGGAGGCGAACGCATTGGAAATGAGGGTCTGAGTTCAAGCCTTTTGGAGGCTTCCATTCGACAAATAGACAGCAACTGGCAAGTGCAAAATGTGTCATGCGGGAGCTGGGGACCAGAGAACCAATTCAAATTTTTACAAGCCAATCCTGAACTGTCGCCCGATATTGTACTCTATTATATTTCGTCGCACGATCTATTCGATACGATTGGGAGATTCAGCCCAGTTGGGGTAAGCGTTAATTATCCAGATCACAATCCTCCTTTTGCCCTGTATGAAGTCCTCGAGAGTTTCATTGTGAAGCGTCCCTTTTTTCCTTCCGATACTTTGTTCATGGAAGAGGATAATTTTGGCAAAGAAGCCTTTTCTCGACTCTTATCTCTGTTCGTTGAAAGGACACCAAAGATTCATGTCTTTGTGCATCCGACTACTTCGGAAATAAGTGCAGGTTCTTATGATGCGCGCGGTCAAAAAATTATCGAAGAGCTAGGAGACCGGAACATTTCTTTCACAGAAAACCTTAAACTGATGAAGCCGTCTTTTTACCGCGACGACATTCACCTCAATGAGGAAGGACATAAATTTTTGGCCAATCAAGCCTACGAATTAATTTTATCGCGTGGCTGGATCGAATAATCTTCCTTCAATCGTTTTCCTCTTTTCAGAGCTCTCCTATTATTTCTTGTCGGGCTTAAAGCAAATTGACCCAAAACGAGTTCACATCACGGTAGTGCATTGGGACGTAAACCCAGAAGCTCCCTTTAAATTTCGCTTCCCGGAGCATGTGGATTTCATTCAGAGATCGAACTGCGATGATGATCAGTTGTCGACATTTTTAGAAAAGCTGAATCCAGAAATTGTCTTTTGTGCTGGCTGGCTCGATAAGGGCTACATCCGAGTTTTGAAGAAATTTAAAAACACAAAGAGGATTCTCACCATGGACAATCAGTGGACTGGCAGTCCAAGGCAGCGACTTGCGGCACTTGCTTCTCGATTTACTTTCATTTCGATGTTCGATGGAATCTGGGTGCCGGGCTCGAAGCAGAAGAAGTTTGCCTTGCAGCTTGGTTTCTCAGAAGAACAAATTCATTTGAACTTCTACTCCGCAAATCTAGATTATTTCAATGCCATCTATTCTGAGGCCAAATCGCAAAAGACGAAATCGTATCCGCACACAATCCTATTTCTTGGAAGATATGCGAAAGAGAAGGGGCTCGACCTTTTAATCTCTGCTTTTGAGAAATATAAAGCCGCCACTTCGAACGATTGGAAACTTGTGTGCGCAGGAACGGGTGCATTGAGAGATCAATATCGAAACACGCCCGACATCGAGCATCTGGGTTTCATTCAACCCTACGACTTGGGTGAATTGATGAGCGAGGCCGGAGCTTTTGTGCTCCCAAGTACATTTGAGCCTTGGGGACTTGTGATTCATGAGTGCGTCGCAGCGGGCTTGCCGGTCATCAGCACGGAGATCGTTGGCTCAGCGGAGGTATTTGTGCGTGCAGAGAATGGTTGGGTCATCAAAGCGGGAAGCGAAGAAGAACTCATCAAGAGTTTTGAATCCTTGGCTTCTAAATCCGACGAAGAATTATTTCAGATGTCGACAGAAAGCCATCGAATAGCTCAAGCAATTACGCCGAAAATGTGGGCAGAAAAACTACTTTCGTTCTTTAACTGAGATGAGACGAATTCTAGTAACAGGCGGCGCAGGAAACATTGGAAGTGCTTTGGTGAGCGGACTTCTAAAAGGCCCTGAAAATCAGGGCACTATTGCCGACAACCTCATTACTGGCAACTTGAATAAATTGCCCGAACCATCCAATCGCTGGAGATTCGTTGAATGTGACGTCAATGAGCCCAATGAAGTAAATTCTCTTTTCCGAGAGAACTTTGATTATGTATTTCATTACGCCGCTCTTGTCGGGGTAGAACGAACTCAGGCAAATCCTTTGATGGTTCTTCAAGACATCGAAGGGATCAAGAACATCCTAAATAATTCGAAGCAAAGCTCTGTGAAACGTGTATTTTTCTCGTCTTCTTCGGAAGTCAACGGGGAACCAGTTGAAATCCCTCAGCACGAAGAACGAACTCCACTTAACAGCCGAGTGCCATACGCGGTGGTGAAAAACGTGGCAGAGTCCTTTTTCAAAACATATCAGCAAGTCTTTGATTTGGACTTCACCATTTTCCGCTTTTTCAATACCTATGGTCCAGATCAATCGGAAGATTTTGTGATTTCTAAATTCTTAAAGGCTGCAAAGAACAATGAGGACATCACCATTTATGGGGATGGAAGTCAGAGCAGAACTTTTTGTTTTGTCGACGACAATGTGGAGGCTTGCTTAAAGGCTTTTTACGAGGATGAATATGTGAACGACATCATCAATGTTGGAGGCGACAAGATCTATACGATTAAAGAATTGGCAGAACTCATCATCGACTTGTGCAATTCGAGCAGTAAGCTGGTCTATCTGCCCCCACTCGACGATGGCGACATGACGCGCAGGCAACCCGACAACTCGAAAATGAAAGCGCTCCTGGATCATCCTTTGATTTCATTGGAAGAGGGAGTGCGAAGAATGATCGATCATCCCAATTTCAACTGATGTGCGGAATTGCTGGTTGGCTCTCCTACGATTCGGCTCCCGATCTTGAGCTGGTCAAACGAATGACTGCCGGATTATCACATCGAGGCCCCGATTCAGACGGAATTTACGCAGAAGGTCCTGTGGTTCTTGGTCATCGAAGACTTTCCATCATCGATACATCAGAACGCGCCAATCAGCCTTTCCATCTCAAGGATGGTCGATATCACCTGGTTTTCAACGGGGAGATTTACAACTATCAAGAAGTAAAATCGGAGCTTAAAACGGAGGGTGAAACTCAAAGCGATACGGAGGTCGTTCTCTTGGCCTACAAAGAATGGGGGGTTAAATGCGTCGAGCGTTTCAATGGGATGTTCGCTTTTGCGATTTGGGATTCCGAGAAACAAGAACTGTTCATCGCCCGCGATCGAATCGGAATAAAGCCATTGTATCTCTTGAAGAAGGAGGGAGTCTTGCTGTTTTCTTCTGAAATAAGACCACTCATACATTCAGGGCATTCCAGCAAAAAGACAAACGCAAAACTGCTTTCTGAGTATTTGGGTCATCAAACCATTTATGCCCCTGCTACCATCGTTCAAGACATTGAGATGTTGATGCCGGGTCATTGGATGAAAATTTCGAACGAAAGAATTGAAGAAAAAGCCTATTGGTCTCTGGATGAAAGTCGTCCTTCACGAGATGTGGAGCTGAAAGAGATTAAAGGCACTTTGCAAAAAGCAGTTTCATATCGCATGATCAGCGACGTGCCCTTGGGTGCTTTTCTTTCCGGTGGAATCGATTCTTCCGCGATTGTGGGTTTAATGGCCGAACAATCGGAACTGCCAGTGGAGACCTTCTCGGTAACCTTTGGGGAGAAGAAGTATTCCGAGAAGGAATATTCAGATCTGGTTGCGGCCAAATTCAAGACAAAACACACGGAGATTCACCTAGAGTCGAAGGATTTTCTCCAAGAAATTCCAGAAGTCTTGAAATCATTTGATCATCCCTCTGGCGATGGGCCAAACTCCTACATCATATCCAAGGCTGTCAAGTCTAAGGGGTTGAAAGTCGCTTTAAGTGGACTGGGTGGGGATGAGTTGTTCGCGGGCTACGACTTGTTTCAAAACCTGCCAAAGATTAAGTCTAAATCTTGGTGGTTCTCCTTGCCTCAGTCCGTTCGAACACTAATTTCTACGGGGCTTCCAACGCGCAGTGTGCAATCAAAAAAATTGCAAAGCATGTTGAAGTCGACTGGAGAACTCGATGAACTGCACGATTTGTATCGTTCGGTGTGGTTGCCCTCCATGTCGCAGCGCATAATTGACTTTCCCAAAAAGAAGAAAAGCTCGAAACGAATCAATCCAGGTGATTCAAATCTTTTGCTTTCGCAGATTTCAAGCTTGGAAATGTCAACCTATATGAGCAATGTGCTTTTGAGGGATACAGATCAAATGTCGATGGCACATGCGCTCGAAATTCGTGTGCCCTTTCTGGATCATAACTTGGTCGAACTTACTTTGTCGATTTCAGACAAACAGAAATGGCCATCTACTCCCAAACAATTGTTGGTTAAAGCTTTAGGCGATCTCCTGCCGGATGAAATAGTAAATCGGAAAAAGATGGGCTTTGTATTTCCATGGGCCGAGTGGATGAAAAATGATTTGAATGAATTCTGTGAAGAAGGCATTCAATATTTGCTTGAAAAAACACAAATGAATGCTCAGGAGCTTGAGCGCGTTTGGAGGGAGTTTAAATTGGGTTCAACAGAATACAGATGGTCGCGCTTATGGCCATTGGTCGTTTTGGGCTATTGGATGAAACAACATGGAATCGAAGAAGCCTAAAGTTCTCATCCTTACCCAATGGTACATTCCTGCCTTTAAAGCGGGTGGCCCAATAACATCCGTATACAATCTCGTTGAGGCGCTTAAATCCGACATTGATTTTTGGCTCATCTGTGGAAATCGAGACCATGGCAGTATAGAAGACTTAGATGTTCAATCGGATGTTTGGCTGGAAGAATCGGGCATGCACGTTTACTACAGTTCAAACTCAAGTTTGGCTCGGAAGCAAATCAAAGTCGAGTTGACTAAAGGAAATTGGTCGAAGGTTTATTTGAACAGTCTGTTCTCTCCGACCTGGACTATCTATCCGCTGCTCCTGTCAAGAAAAAATGACTTGAGATGTTTACTCGCACCTCGGGGAATTCTGGGCGCAGGAGCACTGCAGATTAAGAGCTTTAAAAAGAACCTATTTCTGCGACTTGCTAAAACGTTCAATGTGTTTTCGAGGCTTGAATGGCATGCAACAGATGACTCAGAAAGGGACGAAATCGAATTGCATTTCGGGAAGGGCGCCGCAATTCATGTAATTCCAAACTTGCCTTCAAAGGTTCCTGTAGAATTAGAACACATCGAAGGCCGAGACCGCAAGTCCATTCTTTTCTTGAGCCGAATCAGTAGAAAGAAAAACCTGCTGTTTATCCTTCAGCGTATGGCAGAAATAGAGGAGCCTTATGAACTCACTGTCATTGGTCCAAGTGAGGATAAAGCCTATGAATTGGAATGCCGAGAATTTGCTGCGAGTGCCGGACTTATAGTTCATTGGAAAGGCGCAATGCACCCAGCTGATTTACAGAATGAATTGCCGAAGTACTCCCTCATGGTGTTACCAACCTTGCATGAAAACTACGGCCATGTGATTCTCCAAGCCTGGGGACATGGTTTGCCGGTTTTGCTGAGCGAGAATACTCCTTGGAGAAATTTAAAAGAACAGCATTTGGGTTGGGATATTTCACTCGATGCGAAGCAGTTGTGGCAGGAGGCTTTCAAAGAGCATTTCAAGATGCCAGAAAAAGAACTTGTTGAGTGGAGAATAAAATGCCATTCCTTGGTTCGCGAGAAGAATCAGGACAGGAAAGATGTCCTTGCATATCAAACACTTTTGAGTGGTGGGAACGAAAGTTAAACTTGATCAATTTGATAATTCTTGGTTCAAACCAGGAAAGGGCATTTTAGTGCGGTCAATCTGGTTCTTGATCAACCAATGTTTTTTCAATTCCTATCTCTTTCCATTTTACAGTCTTAAACGGATTCTTCTTCGATCATTTGGCGCCAAAGTAGGAGTAGGTGTTGTCGTAAAACCCAAAGTCAACATCAAATACCCTTGGAAGCTTGAGATTGGAGAATACACTTGGATTGGCGAGCAGGTCTGGATAGACAACCTGGATGAAGTTGCGATCGGGTCACACGTCTGCATCTCTCAAGGAGCCATGATTTTGAGTGGTAACCACAACTACAAAAAGGCCGAATTCGATTTAATCGTGAAGCCCATCAACATAGGCGATGGGGCATGGTTGGGGGCAAAAAGCATCGTGACTCAAGGTGTGCTGGTTGGTGAAGAAGCTGTGCTGGGGGTTCAGTCGGTGGCGAGCAATGAATTGGAGGCGCGAGGAATATATCGCGGAAACCCAGCTGTGAAAGTTGGAGAACGAGTCATCGGATGAAGGTGAGTATTGTAAGCGCGACCTACAATTCAGAGAAGTCCATTGAGGCTTGCCTGCGTTCTGTGCGTGAACAGGATTATCCGAACATTGAGCACATTGTCATTGATGGTGCTTCCAAAGACAGAACCCTCGAAATCCTTGAAGCCAACAAAGCAGGAATAGGGAAGTTGATTTCCGAGAAAGACGATGGCATTTACGATGCGCTCAACAAAGGCATCGAAGCTGCAACTGGCAATGTCATTGGATTCCTTCACTCAGATGATTTGTTTGCTCACTCATCTGTTGTTAGTCATTATGTCGAGCTCTTCAAAAAAGGCTTCGACGCCGTTTACTCCGACTTGAACTACGTTTCCGGAGATTTGAAAAGAACCATTCGTAAATGGCGTTCTGGCGGATACAAAGAGGGAATGTTCAAGCGAGGTTGGATGCCTCCGCATCCTACCTTCTATGTGCGCAAGGAGGTCTATGCGAAATTCGGAAACTTCAATACAAATTTAAGAATCAGTGCCGATTATGAGTGTATGCTCCGCCTCATTCACAAGGAAAAAATCAATGTGGCCTATCTGCCGGAACTCAGCATTTTGATGCGGGTAGGAGGGGAAAGCAATAAATCCTTGGACAATCGAATGTTGGCGAATAAGGAAGATGTCTTGGCTTGGGAGATGAACGGACTCAAAAGACCAGCTCTCACCAGATATCTAAAACCTCTCAGAAAAATTGGTCAATTCTTGNNCGTCCTTTCACGAAGCGGTATCGACTTCTAGAAAATGAAGTTTTACCTCGGAGTGCATAGCTGTATGTAAAGCTTGCTAACAAGTAGCTGTCGTTGTCCTCTGGATTACCACGCTTGGCTGGCTCTACGGGATTGGCTTTTGTTCCAGCGCCATAAAACTGACTTCCAATAAACAATGGGTCATTTGGGTCTACCTCAACACTTCTGTCAGATAAAGCGAGCGCTTGAGGACTTGAGAAGTCATCTGGGTTAACGTAAAAGCCAGAAACATCATCAATAAAGTCAGACATGGTGAATCTCCATCCAGCTTCGAAACCAATTAAATGTCTCTTATTGAACCTGTAGTGCATTCCAACACCAACAGGAGCGCAAAAAGCAAATGCCCCATAGTTCGTTCCCTCAGTAGCTAGGGGCCTAAGGGCAACCCATTCACCTTCGTAATATCCTTTTGGATTGTTGTAGAAAGCACCTACGCCTCCCCATAAAAACATGCTAAAACTCAAATGATAGCGAAACGTTCGCCCAACATCATTGATTTGACTGAAATGGTATTCCAGTCGAGTGCTGAGTTCAAGCACATCGTTGCGGAAGCTTAAATTTCTTGAGTAACGCTCTGGGTTTTCACTGCTGGCATCTTCTCCTTTCAAACGGGCTTGAGTGAAGTGTAAGGAAACGGCTGTTTTATTCCCAAAGAAGTATCTGGCTGAGGCGCCAAGATTAAATCTTGTCTGATCCAGCTTCATGTCGTAGACGAAACCACGGGCTGCACCAGCGCCACCCCCTATGTCACCAAGGTAATTGGCTGCGCCGAGCTTTACACCAAAATCCCAAACATATTGGGCGTTTGAGCTTGAAGCGACGAGCAACAAAGTTGCGAGTAAAAGAGTTTTAGCGATTGTCATTCTTGACTAGGAAGCCCCAAAAGTACATTTTTTTTATTCCAGAAAAGCGCATACTTTGTTGACGGAGATTAAGCTATGAATAGACTGACAAACTTATTTGGGATAAAGCTGCCTATAGTGCAGGCAGGAATGATTTGGTGTTCACCCTGGCAGTTGGCATCGGCAGTGTCTAATTCTGGAGGACTGGGAATAATTGGAGCAGGTTCCATGTATCCTGAAATTCTTGACGAACATCTGAGCAAAATCAAATTGGCAACATCAAAGCCGTACGCGGTCAACTTACCTTTATTATACCCCGACATCGAAAAGCACGTTGAAACTATTGTGAAGTACAAGGTGCCAATCGTGTTCACCTCCGCAGGGAACCCAAAAACCTACACTTCCTATTTAAAATCAAAAGGGATTAAAGTTGTTCATGTGGTGTCGAGCGTGAAGTTTGCCTTGAAATCGCAGGATGCCGGTGTGGATGCAGTCGTAGCTGAAGGTTTTGAAGCTGGAGGACACAATGGTCGTGAAGAGACTACTACTCTGGTGCTCATTCCTCAAGTGGCAAAGGCTATTGACATTCCATTGATCGCAGCAGGAGGCATCGCTTCTGGTCAAGCCATGTTGGCTGCTATGATTTTGGGAGCAGACGGAGTTCAAATAGGGAGCCGCTTTGTGGCTTCTGAAGAATCATCGGCACACCCAAATTTTAAAAAGGCAGTTTTGAGTGCGCAGGAAGGTGAGACGGAACTCACCTTAAAGGAACTCACCCCAGTTCGCCTAATTAAGAACGACTTCTACCAAGAAATTCAAAATGCATACAAGGCTGAAGCTTCTGTTGAAGAACTTCGAAACTTGCTCGGAAGAGGCCGAGCTAAAAAGGGAATGTTCGAAGGAGATTTGGAAAACGGAGAATTGGAAATTGGTCAGATTTCCTCACAGCTGAATGATGTTTTACCCGCCGCTCAAATCGTGGCAAACATTCTTGAAGAATATCATCAAGCCGCTGCTGGGCTGAAAGGAGATCGCTTTACGTTTTAAGGATTCTGCCAAAAGTGGCAGAGCATTCAATCAAGTCGAGCTTTCCTAAGAGCTGACGAAGGCCACAATTCATACTTTTGCACAACTTGATTCGTTACAGAATTGTGAAGAAGCTACTTGGAATCATAACACTCCTTTTCCTTTCTATAGGTCTTAGGGCGGCACTCGACCCACCAACTATGCGGTGTGTAAGCGTCGACAGCGCTAGCGGCGTGACCATTTCATGGTTTCCTCCAATTGGTAATCCAATAGAATTTGTAGAGTATCAAATCTTTGAATCGATCAATCCAACAGGCCCCTTCAATCTTCTTGTAAGCATTCCAACATTTGCGACGGCTTCTTACAATCATGCGGGGGCTATTGTGAACAATTTTAACACCCATTATTACTTTGTTCAGACTGTGTTTAATGATGGTAGCCTGCAAAACAGCAGTTCTTCGGATACGATTAGTCCGATGCGTATGAACTTGACTCTTTGGCAGCAAGACTATGCGGGTCAATTGAATTGGAATCCAATTCACGGCACTCCCATTCCGAGCAATGGGGGCTACGAAGTCCAGCGACGAGTAGGATTAGGAATGTGGGCAAATATCAGTGGTCAGGCCTATGGTAATGAGAGTTTTGCTGATTCCATTTCTCGATGCAACGACACAGTTTACTACCGAGTAAGAGTTCAAGATGCAATCGCATGTTATTCTGTTTCTACTGTTGCGAAGGAAAACTTGATCGACAACACACCTCCCCGCGCTCCAGAAATTGACAGCATCTCCATTGATAATTTTACTGGTACGATTTCAATCTCGTGGAGCCCTAGCAGTTCGCCCGATGTTACTGGATATACCATCACTAGATTGAATCCAGCAACTCCACTAGATACGGTAAGCGGACGTTTAACCAACGTATATGTAGATAATGAAACTGGTCTTGATTATTTCAATCAAAGTCTTGCCTATGAAATTGCGGCCATTGATTCATGCGGAAATGTGACTCCTGGAGTTCGAGAGCATGAGACGATGAATTTAAGCTTCACGCGCGACCTTTGCGAACGAAGCATTACTCTTAGTTGGACTGCCTACAAAGGCTGGAATGTAGTGAACGGCTACACAATACTTATGTCTGAAGCTGGAGGTCCATACACCTTGTTGGGGACCACAGATCCGAATGAACGAAGCTTTGTGCACTCAGGAATCGATGCTACGAAAATCTATTGCTACATCGTTCGGGCAAATGGTGCTGGTGTGCAGTTGTCGAGCTCACAATCTGACTTGGTCTGTGTTGCTTTTCCAAATTTGACATACCCCTCCTACCAGTATTTGAATAAAGTAAGCGTTACTGAAGACAACAATGT
Organism: Flavobacteriales bacterium UBA1986; assembly: GCA_002336245.1. Taxonomy (GTDB): domain Bacteria; phylum Bacteroidota; class Bacteroidia; order Flavobacteriales_G; family Salibacteraceae; genus UBA4419. The sequence continues at coordinate 3,357 of DDDG01000017.1, read as the reverse complement.
TGAGCTCTCTTGTTATGTTGACAGTTCCCTTGATCTTGGAATCGTAGTCTATTATGAGATTAAGCGAGGCCTTTCTGTGGATGGTCCTTTTGAAACCATCGACACGCTCATTTTGGGAGATGATGATTGGTTGATAGAGTACACAGATAGTTCAGCGTATCCTGAAATGCACGAATACACTTACCGAGTCGATGCGATTGACAATTGCGATCAAATCTTGTTGCGATCAAATTATGCGCGCACCTTACATCTGAAGATTTTTCCTGACAAATACAATTTCAATAACACCCTAAACTGGACGGAATACACCGACTGGTTAGCTTATGGGGATGGGGTTGGTCATTATGAGATGTTCCGGGTGATTAACAACGAAACTGATTCTGAGATTATTTATAAAGGCGCAAAGGATGTCTTTGAACTTGAAGATGATCTTGCAGAGTTTCAACAACAAGGATCCAAAATATGCTACTTCGTGGAGGCGAGAGAGAGAAGCCGAAACACATTTGGAATCGTCGATACGAGTCGCTCAAACAGAGTTTGCGTGTCCTTTGAATCAGACCTTTACATCCCGACAGCTTTCTCTCCAAATAGAGACGGGACAAACGAATTTTTCAAACCCGTTACACCCTACATTAATCCCCAGAATTATGAATGTAAAATTTACGATCGTTGGGGGCAATTGGTCTATGTGATCGATCAAAACGATTTCAGAGGATGGAGTGGTTTTGATGGAAATGGCAACCCCCATCCAATTGGAGCATACATCTATCATCTCAGATTAACGACTGAGAGAGGGTCAGTTGTCGACCGAAAAGGGAGTTTCACCCTGCTCCGTTAGTGTTATAATTTCTTGGTATTTGCCTGCGTTTTTTAGGCGCCAATTCTAGGGTCAAAAGATTAACTTTGCGCAATTTTTAAAATAGCTGCAATCGGCGTATGGAAAGCGAAAGACCAAAGATTCTGCAAGAAGGCCTGACCTTCGATGATGTTCTCCTTATTCCAAATTATTCGGAAGTATTTCCTAGAAATGTGGACATCTCGTCGCACTTTTCAAGAAACATTGTATTGCCGACTCCATTGGTGTCTGCCGCCATGGACACGGTTACAGAGTCTGGTTTAGCCATTGCCATTGCACAAGAGGGAGGGATAGGTGTTTTACATAAGAACATGCCCATTGAAGCTCAAGCTGTTGAAGTCCGCCGTGTAAAGCGTTCTGAAAGTGGAATGATTCAAGATCCAGTTACCATTGGACCAAAAGAAACTGTGGGAGATGCACTCAGCCTTATGAAGGAACATTCGATTGGAGGAATTCCAGTCGTAGACTCTGATAGAATTTTAGTAGGTATTATCACCAATCGAGACTTGCGTTTTGAAAAAGAAATGTCTCGTCCGATCAGCGAGGTGATGACCAGTAAAGGACTCATCACAGCCGCTGAGAATACCGACTTGGCTAAGGCAGAGGATATTCTCCAAGAGCATAAGATTGAAAAGCTACCAGTAGTTGACGAATCGAACAAGCTCATTGGCTTAATTACATTCAAAGACATCATCAAAACTCGTGTAAAGCCAAATGCCTGTAAGGATACCTATGGCCGTTTACGTGTTGCGGCGGCAGTTGGAGTAACCCCAGATACTATAGAAAGAGTAGAAGCACTTGTTAATGCGGGAGTTGATGCAATAATCATAGATACGGCACATGGACATTCCATCGCCGTCCTCGATATGGTGAAGAAAGTGAAATCCAAATTTCCTGAATTGGAAGTTATTGGAGGAAACATCGCCACAGCTGAAGCAGCCAAAGCTTTGGTGAAGGCAGGAGCAGACGGAGTGAAGGTTGGTATCGGTCCGGGCTCCATTTGCACAACGCGTGTGATTGCTGGAGTTGGAGTTCCTCAACTTACTGCCATTATGGAAGTCTCTGCCGCCTTGGAAGGAACTGGCGTTCCATTGATCGCCGATGGAGGAATTCGTTTTTCAGGTGATATTGTGAAGGCTCTAGCGGCTGGAGCGCATACGGTGATGGCGGGTTCGCTCTTCGCAGGCGTTGAAGAGTCACCTGGTGAACTCATCATATACGAAGGCAGAAGATTTAAGTCTTATCGGGGAATGGGCTCCATTGAAGCCATGCAAAAAGGTTCAAAGGATCGTTATTTCCAGGATGCGGAGGACGACATTAAAAAACTTGTTCCTGAAGGAATTTCTGGCCGCGTTCCTTACAAGGGGAAACTCGCCGAGATTGTCTATCAGCTCATTGGAGGGCTGAGAGCAGGAATGGGATATTGCGGGGCACAGAATTTGAATGCCCTCAAGCAAGCGCAGTTTGTGCGCATTACATCAGCTGGTGTAATTGAAAACCATCCACACGATGTTTTCATTACCCGCGAAGCTCCGAATTACAGTAGAAAATAAATTATTGAATTATTATGAATAAGAAATTGAAGCTAATCTGCTCAGTGTTCTTCCTATTCACATTGGGCACCAACTCTTTTGCTCAAAAAGATCCATTTGTCATCACCGAACCCGTTCTTTTGAATGTTGGAGAAGAAAGTGTGACCGTCGATGAGTTTTGGAAGGTCTACTCCAAAAACAATGTCACGGCCAAAGCCATCGACCCAAAAACGGTTGATGAATACTTAGAGCTGTTCATCAATTTTAAATTGAAAGTTAAAGAGGCCGAAACGCTCGGTTACGACACCATCAGTAGCCTTCAAAAGGAATTGGCGGGTTACCGCAGGCAGCTTGCTCAGCCATACTTAACCGATCAAAAGGTCACAGACCAATTGGTTGAAGAAGCTGCGAATCGCCTTTTGGAAGAGGTTAATGCGTTGCACCTTCTCATTAAAATTGAGCCAGACGCCAGTCCGGAAGATTCTATGAAAATGTTTCGGAAGATGAAGTCCATGAAGGCACGCTTAAAAACTCAGCGCGACTTCGAGCGAATGATTCGAAGTTTTACAAACGATTCTGACGAAGGCACAATTGGTGAAGACTTAGGATATTTCTCTGCTTTTGATATGGTCTACCCTTTTGAAACAGCAGCCTATAACACCAAAAAAGGTGAAGTGAGTGACCCAGTGCGAACGCGATTTGGTTACCACATCATTTATGTGAAAGATCGTCGGGCTGCAAGAGGTCAGATTCGCACGGCCCACATCATGGTTCGAAACAAGCCCGATGCTTCGGCAGAAGAATTGAAGAACTCCGAGAAAAAGGCAATTGAGATTTTCGACAAGTTAAAAGCTGGCGAATCCTTCGAGACCTTAGCTGAACAATTTTCCGACGATAAAGGAACTGCGAAGAAAGGCGGCCTGCTTCCATGGTTTGGAACAGGGAAAATGGTTCAGTCTTTTGAGGATG
>DDDG01000021.1 GCA_002336245.1 Flavobacteriales bacterium UBA1986 | reverse complement strand
ATATTCATTCATAAATCTTCAATCGTCAAGTGGATAGTAATAAGTACAAGACTCCGTGATAATAAGCCATTTCGACCTCGACACTTTCTTCGTCTCTGTAGAGCGTTTACTCGACAGCAGATTGAACGGACGCCCCATTTTAATTGGTGGTGTAACCGACCGCGGGGTGGTTGCTTCCTGCAGTTATGAGGCGCGCACCTTTGGGGTTCATTCCGCCATGCCCATGCGTTTGGCTCGGGAACTTTGTCCGCAGGCTGTGGTGATTCGAGGCAATACCTCCAACTACAGCAAGTACTCTCAAATGGTGACGGAGATCATGAAGGAATCGGTGCCTGTGTTGGAGAAATCGTCCATCGATGAGTTTTACTGCGACTTAACCGGAATGGATCAATTTTTCGGTTGCATGAAAATGGCGCATGAACTTCGTGAACGCATCATCCGCGAAACAGGATTACCCATTTCTTTTGGCCTCTCGCACAACAAAACCGTTTCGAAGATTGCCACCGGAGAAGCCAAGCCCAACAATGAAATGGAAATTGCTCCCGGACAAGAAAAGCCTTTTTTGGCTCCGCTTTCGGTGAAGAAAATTCCGATGGTGGGGAACAAAACCTACCAAAGTCTACGCAACCTAGGCGTTCAAAAAATCAAAACGATTCAGGAAATGCCGATGGAGATGATGGAGCGTGTGTTTGGAAAACACGGCATCGATATCTGGAAAAAAGCGCAAGGCGTCGACAAGTCCATCGTCGTACCCTACTCCGAACGAAAATCTATTTCAAGCGAACGCACCTTCGAACGCGACACCATCGACGTGGTGAAACTCAAAGGCATCCTTGCCGCTATGGCCGAAAACCTGGCTTTTCAACTTCGTCGGGGCGACAAGCTCACTGCTTGCATTACCGTGAAAGTGCGCTACTCCGATTTCAACACACACAGCCTACAAGCACGCATTCCCTATTCTGCAGCCGACCATCTGTTGATTCCCAAGGTGAATGAACTCTTCAATCGCTTGTACGACAAACGCCTACTGGTACGATTGGTAGGCGTTCGCTTCAGCCACCTCGTTGGAGGCGGACATCAAATCAATCTGTTTGAAGATTCTGAAGAAATGATTAGCCTCTACCAGGCCATGGATCGAATGCGCAATCGCTTTGGTGATCGTGCAGTATTAAGAGCGTCGGGGATGGGCGCGAAAACTATAGGACAGACGATGAACCCTTTTACCGGTGAGCCACCGATGCTGTTGGCGAATCGGCATGCCTAAAACGAATGATGAATAATGAACATCCAATAACGAATTATGAAGGCTTATGGCAATGAAATATGATTTAGAAGATCGTTTGATCGATTTCAGCAACTCAGTTATTGATTTTGTTGAAGACTTACCCAACAGCTACTTAAGCCAATACTTAGGCAGTCAATTGATGCGCTCTTCGATATCTCCAGCATTAAACTATGGGGAAGCCCAGGCTGCTGAATCATCAAAAGACTTCGTGCACAAAATGAAAATCTGTTTGAAAGAATTGCGTGAATCAATGGTATGTCTGAAGCTTTTCAAAAAAAGGAACATAGCAGTGACTAAACTGCTCCAAGAGAACAACGAATTGATTTCAATTTTCTACAAAAGCATCAAAACGGCTCAAAGCAAATTATGATGAATACTAGGCTGAAATTTCGTCATTCGTCATTCATCATTGATTATTCATTATTCGATATTCTAAAAAGATGTGCGGTAGATATGTAACAGTAAGTAAGCTAAAAGCGATTGAGAAGCGCTTCAATGTAAGCACTGAAAACCCCGAGCAGTACCAGATCAACACCAATGTGTCGGCAGGTCAATTGGCACCAGTCATCAGCAATGAAGACCCGAAGCAGCTTAAGTTTTATCAGTTTGGTTTCACTCCTTCTTGGGCGAAAAAACCATCCTATGTCATAAACGCACGTTCGGAAGGCGACCACAATAAAGAAGACGACCCCAACTACCACGGCGCAAAAGGCATCATCAACAAACCCATGTTTCGTCAGTCCATTCGCTCGAAGCGATGTTTGGTGATCGCAGATGCTTTTGTTGAAGGTCCGAAAAACGAAAAGCTGAATAAACCCTACTTAGTGTACCGACGCGATGGAGAACGCCCTTTTGCCTTTGCTGGAATCTGGGACGAGTGGGTGAATAAAGAAACGGGAGAAATTCTCAAATCCTTCGCTATAATCACTACTGTTTCCAACTCGGTCACACAAGCCATTCAGCATCATCGCTCGCCGGTAATTCTACCCGCAGATTGCGAACAGCTCTGGCTCGACCCAAAGCTTCCATTGGGAGAAGTAACCTCACTACTCGAGGCCTTTCCTAGCGCGGAGCTGAACGCCTATCCCATTTCAGCGAACATCAAAAATCCCCGCAACAACGGACTTGAATTGCTAGAACCCAAGGGTGAGCGCATCAGCAAAGAACACGACTATGTGATTTACAACGACCTCAAGCTTGAAGGTATGGGGCACACCCAAGCGAGAGTTCGGAAACAAGAACGTGAGGACGATGGACAAACTTCATTGTTCTAAGGTGAATTTATTGAAGAATGAATATTGAAGATTGTTGAAGTGAGAAGTGACTATGAAAAGAAATGACCTGCAA
>DDDG01000024.1 GCA_002336245.1 Flavobacteriales bacterium UBA1986 | reverse complement strand
TTGGGAAGTAACCTCGAACAGAGTGCGTATTTTCAGGGACAAGTCACAGAGCTTTCCATCGACGACACTTTGGCCTTTGCTCGTGTTTATAAACCACCTACCACCTATTATTTTGATGTGAACAAGTCTTTTTGGTCGTTTGACCTAGGTGATTCCAAACACGTTTCAAGCAGACGAGATACCATCCAGGCAATGAATGGTCTTCGTTCTCTGGCCTTGCCGGGTCATAGCGTTTCTGGTGGAATTGTCCCGAGAGATTTTTGTGTCGATGGCTCAGTAGATTCTGTTGATTGGAATCAATTTGGTTCCACAATGCTGTGGAGTGATTCAATTGATGTTATTCTCAATGGAACGTCATTGCTGTTGTTTGGGGATTCGAGTCGTAGCTATCAAATTCAATTTTCCGACAGCAATGGCTGTTTGGTTGATTTTATCTTTGAAAAAAACGCAGTGTATCCTCCGAGGGTGGATTTGGGTGCTGACACCACATTATGTGAAGGAGACACACTAATCCTGAGCGTTGATTCTTTTATGGATTCTGGTTTTTTTGCTGTGTGGAATGATAAGAATTTTGGCTTGGAGTTTCCGGTTCGGCAGAGCGGTGAATATAGAGTGCAAGTTGGTACGGCAGGCTGCAATTCATCAGACACCATCTTGGTCATCGATCAGCCAGCCCCATCTCCCAATCTTGGGAATGACACGAACCTCTCGAGTGGTTTTACAGTGATTCTTGGGACAAAAAAGCATTGGAACAGCTACCGCTGGAACACCATCGAAACCGATAGCATCATATTGGCTACAGTCACAGGGAAGTATTGGGTTGAGGTTACGGATTCGAATGGCTGCAGAGGGGCCGATACCATCCGTGTAAACATTGAAGGAAGCTTTCCTTATTCAGTAAAAGAAGGAGTATTTGCTCACTTAAAGATTGGTCCAAATCCTAGTTCAGCTTATGTTGAAGTTCAGGGATTGGAAGATTTCACCTATTCGCTTTTCGACCTCTCAGGAAAATTGGTTGCCAAAGGAGTGAACGAAGTAATTCTTCTTCCGAGTCCGGGAGGAATGTACATTCTTGACCTGGAATCAGAAGGCGAACACCAAAGAGTAGAAATTCTTCGTTTGGCACCTTAGAGTCTGATAGCTTTGTCCCATGGCTAAATTTCTAGTCGTTCGCTTTTCTTCCATTGGAGATATTGTGCTTACCAGCCCTGTTGTGCGCTGTTTAAAGGAGCAGGTCGAAGGCGCCGAAGTTCATTTTCTTACGAAGAAGCCCTTTCTCGGATTGCTGGAGTCCAACCCGCACATCGACCAAGTACACAGCATCAATTCGTCTGTTTTCGAGATCAGTGATGAGCTGAAGAATGTTGGCTTCGACTACATCATTGATCTACACAACAATCTTCGGTCGCGACAATTGAAGAAGATGCTCAAGATTATGAGTTTCGACTTTCCAAAACACAACTGGGAGAAATGGCTTTTGGTAAATTTTAAGGTCAATCGAATGCCAAAGCGCCACATAGTTGAGCGCTACTTTGATTCCGTTCAAGCTTTTCAAGTCAAAAACGATGGAAAAGGCTTGGATTACTTCATTCCTGAATCAGAAGAACTCAACCCACGAGAAGAGTGGGGGATTTCAAATTATGTCGCTTACGGCATTGGAGGCAACCACATTGGGAAGATTCTACCAGAAGAGAAAATTATTGCGACTCTGGGCCTATGGGTTTCAAAAGGGAAAAGCGTCATTCTTCTTGGAGGCCCAGAGGATCAAGCAAGAGGAGAACGCATTCGCGCTCCTTTTGGCGATGAGGTAATCAATGCCTGTGGGTCCTTAAGTCTGCATGGATCGGCTTCGGTAGTTCGGCAGGCAGAGGCAGTAATTGCGCACGATACGGCCATCATGCACATCGCAAGTGCTTTCCAAAAGACGGTGATTTCCATATGGGGATGTACTGTTCCGGAATTTGGGATGAGCCCATACTTGCCTGGGTTCGATAGTAAAATGATTCAAGTTGAAGGCTTAAGAAGTAGACCGTGCTCGAAGCTTGGTAAAGGGCTGTGTAAGGGTTTTGAGTGTATGAATGGAATCTCTGAGCAGGCGATTGCTGATAGCATTTGATATTTTTTTGATCAATATGGTTTATAATGTAAACAAGTTTATATATTTGCCTTCTCAAACAATCAACCATGAAAACAATTCAATCTAAAACCCTCAAGAGTTTTATATCGGCCGGAACCTTTTTGGGTATGGGCATAGGTTTCCTTCTTGGAAATTTGGTTGCCTATATGTTTCTAGGCATGGGCCTGGGTTATGTCGTGTATGCTATTTCAAATAATAAAAAGGAAGCATGAATAAGGAAATGAACCCTCAAGAAAGTTTGCAGATCATCTCAGAGATGATTCAGAAAACACAAGACAACATTCGTGATGGAAGTACATACTTCCTGCTATGGGGCTGGCTCACACTCTTTGCCTCATTGGCGCACTACATTTTACTCACGCAAGAGCTGCATGAATACTCGTGGATGCCCTGGCCAGTGCTCATGATTTTCGGAGGACTCGTTTCAGCCGTTCTTGGAATTCGAGAGTCGAAAAAGACGGTGGTGAGAACACACATTGATCGAATCATTGCATACGTATGGCGTGCCTTCGGGATCTTTTTGGTCATTCTTCTATTGTTGATGGGCACGGTGGAATACACCATCATCTATCCATTGATGATGTGCATTTGGGCGATGGGAACCTTTATTACCGGAGGCATCCTTCGATTCAAACCTTTGGTGATTGGCTCCATGGTTTGTTGGGTTCTGGCTGCAGCTTCCTTTTGGATGTCCTTTCCACAACAGCTGCTCACGATGGCGGTTGCCATCACTGCATGTTACCTCATTCATGGATACCTTTTAAAACGCGCATAGATGTTCAAGGATCTTGATCCGCTTTTACACAATCAGCTGCGGCTGAAGATCATGTCTCTTTTGATGAGCGTAGAAGAGGCGGAATTCAACTATTTGTTGGAGAAGACGGAGGCTACGCGAGGGAATATTTCGGTTCAAATCAGCAAATTGAAAGAAGCTGGATACATTGAAGTGAAGAAGAGCTTTAAAGGGAATTACCCCCTTACTACTGCCTTCATCACAAAAAAGGGAAATTCGGCTTTTACGGCATACGTGGATGCTTTGAAGGGATACTTAGATCAGTCTTGATCGTTCGCTAAATGATCGATGTACAAGATTCCATTTAGATGGTCAATCTCGTGCTGGAAGATGACAGAGGTAAACCCAGTTACTCGTTCTCTAATCTTTCCGCCATTCCAATCTGAATATTCCAACTCGATGTCTTGCTGACGAAACACCATTTCCGAACGATTGGGAATGGAAAGGCAGCCTTCTCTACCTTCAATTTTTTCTCCGGCGCAGGAAATGATTCTGGGATTCACATAGGCCTGAATCGGACTGTTCTCTTGGTCGAGGCGTTGCACAATGATTAGGTTTCTCAGCAACCCTACTTGCGGAGCAGCGATTCCAACACCCATTTGGGAAGAGTCGGTCATGGTGAGAATCGTTCGATCGATCAAGCGCAACAACTTCTTGTTAGAGGAGTCGGCCTTGACATCAAAACTGGGCTTGCGAAGGAGGAAAGAGTCTTCCTCGTTGTTGATGGTGAGCACGCGCATGAGCCCATCTTCTTTGATGAGTCTCTTTTCAGCCTTGGTAAACTTGTTGGCTTTTTGAGCTTTTACCTCAACTCCAAGAAGGCAAAGCAGGACGAAGAGTAAGAGGGTGAATCGGGTTCCCATATCATTTAGACACTTCAGTCTGCTCTTTGTTTCGGCGCAGGTATTTCTTGAGCCACAAATTTAAGGATGTCAACGACTTCTATGAATATCAATATGGACTATGTTTGAACATGGCCAAGTACAAACTCGACCTTCACGACATCTACAACAAAGGCGCTAAGATTGATCAAGCCTTGAACGATGCCGTCGACCATTGCGCAGAGCACCGCATTCGAGAGCTCGAAATCATTCCAGGCAAAGGCTCAGGTCAGCTTAAGAAGAAGGTGATTCGATTCCTCGAGCAAAAGCACATCAAAGCCAAGTACCACCGCATGGATAAGGACTCCAAGAATTTTGGGAGGTTGTTTGTGTATTTTAAGTGAGCAATTATGGGATATGGGAATTGGAATTTGGGCAAGGGAGAATGAGGTGTATGCTTTAGGCTCTATGTGTGTACCGATTTTAGGCGCCAACAATTTCAGTCACTCTGAGCCTGTCGAAGAGCGGCTTGTCAAGAAGTCCTAAGGCCTTGGAGAACCTCATGATTCGGTCTGACTGCGGATGAATCGGATTTGAACACGAGTTGGAAGCTATACTCCATAGGGATTAGTTCACTTGCCAAGGGTCGAAACTTAGTTTCCATCAGACTTCATAAGACGGGCTTCGACAGGCTCAGCCTGACTGGGAATTAAATTCTCTGCAATTGGACGAGAAGAATAATCTTTTGCTCCACTCTCCACTCTCCACTCTCCACTCTCCACTCTCAATGCTCCATGCTCTCAGCCCAGCTCCGCATAGCGATCCTTCACCAAACTTGGAATCGGAACTGCATCTCCATTTTCATCGATGCGAACAAAAGTGATATTGGTTGTGCAGACAACCGTTTCTTCACCGCTGTAAACATTGTATTTCCGAGCTTCCATTTTCATGCTGATGGAAGTGTTTCCTACATGGGAAACCTCGCCGTAAATGTGAATTTGCATTCCGACCTTCACCGCTTTTTTGAAGACTACTTCTTCGATTTTTATGGTGACCATATTGGGCGTATGACAAACTTTGGTGGCCAATGCAGCGGCGGCTTCATCGACCCAGGCCAACATCATTCCTCCAAAAAGATTCCCATGAACCCCAATGTCGCGGGTCATGCAGATTTTATGAGTGATTAATTCCATGTGTGTGATTGAGAGCGCAAAGATAACTCTTGCAAAGGTGCTAGTCGATGTCGATGCGGTGTCTATAAGTTCCAACAGAAGGAAGTCCATGAAGTTCAGCTGGTAGGTAGATTAATGGAGTTTTAGCGCTTTCCAAAATCGCTTGATCGTAGCCAAACCCAAGGCCCAACTCCATTTTTGAAAAATAGGGGAAACCAAATTCGTCAACCACACGTCGAAGAACGGCCTCACCTTTCACATCACTACTCAGTTCGGCTTTCGCTTCCTCCAAGTATTGTGCATATTCATCGGCTGCAGTTTGACCACCAGCGAACTGAGTGTAAGTGACTTCAGGTTCAAAGGTGTACGCTGGGTGTTTGTTTATCAGCGCATCAAAGCGTAAGAGAGCGCGGTCTTTTGGATTTTTTAGTGTACTCCAGATTACTGAACTCATCATTGGAATTCGCTCGATGTCGTTCATATCGTAGAATTGGATTGAGGAAGTGTCGATGCTTGGATTGCGCACAAAGCGCTCCTCAAAAGTGGTTCTCCCGCTGGGGTTGAAATATTTCCAATCGCCAACCTTCATCCCGAAAGCGTAGGCACCTTGCGTACGTTCCTTGCCTCCTTTTAGAAATTCCAGGTAAGTCCCGTGCAAGTACCCAAAGGCGTAATGCTTTTCATTTTCGAGTTCATTCAGGAAGGAGTAGGTGCGCGCCAAACCATGTCGCAGTCCTTTCCAATATTCGCTTTCCTCGCGTTCAAATCCCGAGTTGCCATAAACGGTCACATATGCCCATTGATTTTTCGCGTCGTAGAAGTCGATTTCGTAATGGAGCGTTCCAGCTTGATTGTAAAACTTCCAAGTGCCAACTTTCAGATTATTCCGGAAGGAACCATTCGCTGCAATTTTTCCATTGCGATAGTACCAAGCTCGGCCATGTCGCTCTCCATTTTTGTATTGGATTTCTGAAAAAAGACTCCCGCTGGGACGGTATCGTTTGAGGAGGCCCGAACCTTCCACGAAATCACCGTAGTCCAGTGGATTGTGCAGAGGGTCTTGCATGAGCAGTACAGATTTTAACTTTCCTTTCTCATACAAAAGTTTCTCCCAAACGGAGCTGCTCTCATGGAACCGAATCCAAACACTGTCCGGTTTTCCGTTTACTTTTTTCTCGAATGAATAGGGACGATTTTGACTAAAAAACTTCCGCTGAAATTCAATTGTGTCTGCTCCAACTCTGCGATCTTCTTCTAAGGCCAAGAAGCTTTTTTGCGTCCCACTTTTTTCGAAGTAACGAATTAGGGAAGCAGTTTTTTCTCGATGATGAATTTCGAGTTGACTTGCGCCCGAAGGCCAAAAGGATTTCCAGACTCCAACTTTTTTTCCATTCTCGAATTCGAGATTTGCTTTCAAATTCCCGTTCGAATGATAGAAGTGCCAGCTTCCGTCTTTTACCCCTTTGCCGTAATTGACTTTTGCTGCTTTGCTACCATTGGGATGGTAACGTTCCCATTTGCCGATGGGCTGTCCATTTTTTAAGTTTCCGCGAACAAAAGGCTTTCCATCTAGTCTCATTTCCATGTGACCTTCTTGCAAGTCGATTTTAATTCTTGACCCAAGGTCAGCGGCAAGCTTCTGACCAGTTACATTCGCACTTGGGAAAAAGAAGAAAATACAGAGGAAGAAATGGACAACAAAGCGCATGAATAACGAATATAAAGCCCTTTTTGCCATCCCATTGAATGTTTATATTTTCGGGCACACTTCCCGATTACAAGCTCATGTGGACTAAACTAGCCAGTTTCATTCTTCGGCAGCGGATTGCCATTCTCATCGTGTTGGCTCTGCTCACTGTCTTCATGGGCTATATGGGGAGAGGAGTGGCAATTCAATACGCCTTACCACAGCTGCTTCCCGACAGCGATTCAACACTCATCGCCTACAAAGAGTTTAGGCAACAGTATGGAAAGGAACCCACGGTAATCGTTCTAGGAATTCCCGAGAACCCTCTGAACTCCGTGGAATTGTACAACGCTTGGTATCAGCTTGGCAATGATTTTAAAGCCATCGAGGGCGTTGATACGGTTGTTTCCGTTTGCAATCTTTTTGAGCTGAAGAAGGATGTAGAAGCTCAGCGTTTCAATCTTTCATTTGTGCACAAAGGACCCGTTAAGGATGAGGCAGAGTTGAAAGTTGTCCGCGACAAAATCTTCTCCTTACCCTTTTACTCTGAACTCCTATTCAACGACTCTACTGGCGCCAGTTTGATGGCGCTTTCGCTCGACGATTCAAAATTTAATTCGAAAACGAGAATGATTTTGGTAGACGCTCTCATGGCGGTTACCGATGAGTTCGGTGAAAAGTACGCCATCGAAACCCACCTATCGGGATTGCCTTTTGTCCGATCTATTGTGAGCTCGATGGTAGAGCGTGAGCTGAAGCTCTTTATTTTCCTTGCCTTGGCCGTCACCATTCTAATTCTCTTCTTTTTCTTTCGAGATTATCGTCCGGTCGTCATTGCACTCATTGTTGTTGGGATGGCTGTCATATGGTCGCTTGGGACTATGGGCATTTTGGGATATGAAATCACAATTTTAACCAGCATCATTCCTCCTTTGCTTATTGTAATCGGAGTCCCGAATTGCGTTTACCTCATCAATAAATACCATTCGGAATACCTGAAGCACAAGAACAAAGCAAAGGCGCTGACCCGCGTAGTTGTGCTGGTAGGTAGAGCCACCTTTATGACCAACGCCACCACAGCCGCTGGTTTTGGAACCTTCATTTTTACCCAATCGATTTTGCTGGTGGAATTTGGCTGGGTAGCTGCCATCAACATTCTCTTGCTCTTCGTTTTTAGCCTATGCCTCATCCCAATTTTCTTCTCTTTCATCCCAGACCCGAAAGAAAAGAACATTCAACATTTGGAGTTGGCTTGGATGAAGAGAATCATGGAATCAGTCACTTTCATTGTAGAGAGAAGACGGCCTCTAGTTTATTTAGTAACCATCGTTTTAATGTTAGCGGCTGGTTATGGGATGAGCAAGATTGTTTCTACAGGCAACTTGGTTGATGACCTCCCTGAGGATCACTATGTATTGAGTGATTTGGCCTTTTTTGAAGAGCATTTTACTGGTGTGATGCCTTTTGAAATTACGGTTGATGCACTCAAGCCCAAGATGATTATGAAGAGCTCAACCATGAAGCGGCTCGAAAAGACTCAAGACCTCGTTGCTTCCTACGATGAGTTCACACGACCAATGTCCATCGTGGAAGGTGTCAAATTCATCAAGCAAGGTTTTTATGGAGGTGACCCCGAGAAATATTCCTTGATAAACTCACGTGAGAAAGCCTTCTTCAAACCCTACGTTGATAATTTTAGTGGCGATCAGTCCATTCTTGCGCCCTACATCGACAGCACACGTCAGAGAGCGCGAATAACACTTCAAATGGCAGATGTGGGCACGAAGCAAATGAGCGCCATATTGGAGGATCTAAAGCCAAGGATTGACTCGATACTTCCACCAGAAAAATATCATGTTCAGTACACAGGTACCTCAGTTGTATATCTAATGGGAGCCAATTATCTCGTTCGAAACCTCTTCATCTCCTTGCTTCTTGCCATTCTTATTGTCGGAATCATCATGGCTCTTCTCTTCTCCTCGGCTCGAATGATTTTCATTTCGATTTTCATCAATGTGTTGCCTTTGATGATAACCGCAGCTATGATGGGTTACTTCGGAATTCCAATCAAACCCTCTACGATTTTGGTTTTTAGCATCGCCTTTGGAATTTCCGTCGACGACACAATTCATTACTTGGCTAAGTACCGACAAGAATTGAGGCATCAAGACGACAACATTGGAAAGGCCGTCCACTTTACTTTGAGCGAAACAGGGGTGAGCATGTTTTACACTTCTGTGATTTTATTCTTTGGCTTTTCCGTATTCGACTCCTCTCAATTTGGAGGAACAAAAGCCTTGGGAATTCTGGTCTCCTTGACCCTCTTTGTGGCCATGGTGGCAAACCTAATTTTACTTCCATCTCTACTCTTAAGCCTTGAAAAGGCACTTCTTTCAAAATCATTTCGAGAACCGCTTCTTGAGATTTATGACGAAGAAGAAGACATCGACCACGACGAACTGGAAATCAGGAAGGGTGAACCGGGAAGTTTTAAATCCTACAATCCGAATTCATGAAAGGAATCATTTTAGCTGGAGGATCTGGAACGCGCTTGCATCCCCTCACTAGGGCGGTGAGTAAACAGCTTTTGCCTGTGTACGACAAGCCGATGATTTATTACCCGCTCTCCACATTAATGCTTGCGGGAATTCGGGAAATTCTCATCATCTCAACCCCTACCGATTTGCCTCGTTTTCAAGACCTTCTTGGAGATGGTTCAGAATTGGGCTGTCGCTTCGAATATGTGGTTCAGGAAGAACCAAATGGTCTTGCGCAGGCATTTGTGCTGGGCGAGGATTTCATCGCTGGCGATTCGGTTTGCCTCATTCTTGGCGACAACATCTTCTACGGAAATGGCATGCGAAACATGCTCAAACAATACAACGAACCCGATGGGGGAGTTGTGTTTGCTTATCATGTTCGTGACCCCGAACGCTATGGAGTGGTAGAGTTCAATAAAGAATTGAGAGCAATATCCATCGAGGAAAAGCCCAGTAAACCGAAGTCTAATTACGCGGTTCCTGGCATTTATTTCTACGATTCAGATGTGGTAGAAATCGCCAAATCCCTAAAGCCGAGTGCTAGAGGCGAGTATGAGATTACAGATGTCAACAACGTCTATCTGAAGCGTGGAAAGCTCATGGTGAACGTCTTGGAACGTGGAACTGCTTGGCTCGATACCGGCACCTTCGGAAGCCTCATGGAAGCTGGTCAGTTTGTGCAAACCATTGAAAACCGACAAGGTTTAAAGATTGGATGCATCGAAGAGGTTGCCTACGTAATGGGTTACATCAATCGTCAGGAATTGCTCATCCTCGCTTCCTCACTTGAAAAAAGTGGATATGGCGACTACCTCAAACAGGTACTTGAATCCCGATGAAAAATTTTCTTGCCCTTTCTCAAGAATTCAAGAGCTTTCTTGAATCGCAAACTTGGATTGAAGAGCCCAAAGGTTTGTACGAGCCCATTGAATACATTCTTAAAATCGGAGGAAAGCGCGTTCGACCAAGCCTGTGTTTGGCGTCTGCCCAAATGTTTTCAGGAAACAGTGAGATTGCCCTCAACCAGGCTTTGGCCGTTGAGGTGTTTCACAACTTTACTCTAATGCATGACGACATCATGGACGACGCTCCATTGCGCCGTGGGCAGACTACCGTGCATGAAAAATGGGACGCCAATACGGGGATTCTTTCCGGCGACGCCATGATGATCTTGAGCTACCAGATTCTTCCAAGAAAGGCAGAGGTGCATGCTTTGGAGCTCCTCAACACCTTTAGCCAGACCGCCATCGATGTGTGTCGTGGTCAGCAGATGGACATCGATTTCGAATCAGAGGTTGAAGTGAGCCTTGACCAATATCTGGAAATGATTCGTTTGAAAACAGCGGTATTGCTTTCAGGCTCTCTCGACTTAGGAGCCATCGTTGCCGAAGCAGATTTAAGTGACCGAAAATTAATTCGTGATTTTGGCGAGAAGTTGGGGCTAGTGTTCCAAATTCAAGACGATATTCTAGATGCATATGGAGATGCTGAACTATTTGGGAAGAAAGAAGGCGGTGACATAGACGCGAATAAGAAGACCATTCTTTTTGCACTCGCGCTTCAGCATTCGAATGAATCTCAAAAGAAAGAGTTGCTTGAGCTTTATTCAAGTCCCGCCGGAACAGCAGGTAAGATTGAGCGGGTTCTTGAAATTTACAACAGCCTGCACCTTCGTCACAAAGCGGAGCAAATGATGCAAGAGTATCATCAAAAGGCTCTTCAGGACTTACAGGGCATTCTGGTCAATGCTGAAGCAAAAGCACCACTATTTGAGCTCGCAGTGCTTTTGATGGAAAGAACCGTCTGATTAAGAGAGCAGATCACTCAAAGCCTCGTCAATCTTCTTGAAGCGAAATTCGAAACCCGCACTGAGCGCTTTTTTGGCCTGAACATTCGACGACATAAGAATGGCCTCGCTCCTTTCTCCAAAGATCAATTTGATTGCAAACACTGGGACGAATGGAAATAGAATTGGCCGTTTGAGAGCTTTTCCAATAGCTTTTGTGTAGACCTTATTTGTGACGGGCGAAGGTCCGACAGCATTGTATGTGGCCGATTCTCCTTTTTCAAGTACAAATTCAATCATACGTACTAGGTCTAGAATATGAACCCAACTCACCACTTGTTTTCCATTGCCTAAAGGGGCTGACAAAAAGGCCTTAGTTAGTGGAATGAGGGGCTTCAATGCCCCACCTTTGTTTGAGAGCACAATTCCGATTCGGAGAACTTGTGTTGGTATTCCTAATTGCTCAAAGCCTTTGTTGACTTCTTCCCAATTCGAACAAACAGCTGCAAGATATCCAGTGCCCGTTGCACTTTCCTCCGTTAGAATTTCTTCAGAATCGCGATCCCCGTAAAAGCCGATGGCCGAAGCGCAAGCGACAGATTTTAGGCTGATTTTGTTTTCTGAAATCACTTTCTGCAAAAGCCGACTCGACTTTAGGCGGGATTCTAAAATTTCAGTTTTGTAGGCAACGGTCCAAGCCTTATCAATAACGCCAGCGCCAGCTAGGTTGATGAGGTAATCAATCGATTCAAAGGCTTTTAGATCTAACTCACCAGAGTCAACGTTCCAATGGAAAACACCATTTGAGGCATCCGTTTTCCGACGACTCAGTACTCGAACTTCATGGCCGGAAGATTCCAAATGAGATTTAAGCGCTTGACCAATTAGGCCTGTTCCGCCGGAGATGAGATACCTTTTCACAATTTCTTTAACAAAGGAAATTGCCCCTTGTTCTCAAGGTTGAGGAGTTTCACCTGATTTCCAAGAACAGCAACAGATTTATTGCTTCTTGATTTGCCCCAAAAGCCAGAGCTCAGAAGTTCGATTTCCCAACTGCCACCGCAACTCGCAGCTACATCAATGTTGGTAAAAGTCACTTGACCTCCATTTTCCACCGTTATTTTTTGCCCTGGCATGACTTTAATTTCACTTTTTGAAGTTCCTCCTATAATGAGGTGAGCGCCCTTTCGAACAAGGATGTTGTAGTCCCAAAATTGGTTACCTGAGAGGGTATCGTTCGAGGAATATTGAACAATCTTTTGCGAAGGCTTCACATCAAATGGGTACTCCGATTCCCAAATTCCGCGACCGAATGTAGCTGCGTAGAGTTTATTGCTGCAACGAGAATATTCGAGGTCCGTTACCATCGTGGGTGGAAGCCCATTTGAAAAACAGGTCCAATTGGATTCTTTTGTACGTGTATAGATTCCATAATCGGTAGCAGCAAAGATGCGCTCAGGACTGCCGGGAATGATCATTAGGCGGTTTACCGGAAAGTTCGGCAAGCCATTGGAAGCATTTACCCAATTCGAACCTCCGTCGGTGCTGCGATAGACTTTTTGACCATCGCGAAAGCCTTGGTAACTTACCCAAACGTCGTAATCGTTGGTTGGGGAGATTGCGATGTGTGAAATTTTGTTGTCCTTGGAACCATTCAGTCCTGAGGAGATGTCGCGCCAACTTTTACCCATATTGTCGGACCTACGAAGAATGCCTTCAGGGTCCGGGCCATAGGTAACATCGTAAATAGCGTAATAGATGGTGGATGGGTTGTTGGGAGCATTTGCAATCGCCAAAACCTCCTTGTTTCCGTCTGACCCTAGCATTCTATTTTCATTAGTGCTTAAGTCGTATTCGTACAAACCATATTTGGCAGGATTTCCTTGCTTGGCGTAGGCGTACAATACTTTGTTGTCGTCGTATTCAGCCTGTTCAATCGGTGCGATCGAAGATCCATAGCTTGTGTTCCAAATACTACTTGTTTTATTTTTTAGCAAGTCAATTTTCACCAATGCTCCCGGGCTTGCTCCTGAGTTGTAGCTGGCAATGAGCTCACTCGAGCTTCCAGGTTCGAAATTGCAACTACCGCCATCCCCACCGTAGAGGTGTTGAGGTCGCGTACCTTTTTTCCAGGCAATGGTACCATTGTCTTGAAGTCCACCCACAAAAACTGTAGGGTCCCAATCCGAAACGTCGATGTCGTAGTATTGGCTTATGTTCAAACCCTTTAGCCCAACACCAACAAGGTGAGTCCAAGAGCCATCTCCGCTCTGACCATTTACGGAGACCCCTCCGTCGTTGCCACATATGAGTTGATCGACACCAGCACGGGAAATGATGCGAATGTCGCGGATGTCGTCGTGCTGCGTACCCTGAATTTTCTCTAGTTTTTTGGAGGTTAAACCCTCCATTCGGTGAAGGGAAATACCTCCGAAATAAATGCGGTCGGCTTGAATCGGACTAACCTCAATCTCGAATCCAGCCATGCCCATTCCAAAGGCGTTTATACTTCTGTTCATCGCGAAAGTCTCACCTCGATCTTCTGAAACGTGGAAATAGAATGTACTTCCGGGCTTGTTAAAAATCATGTAAACGCGGTCGGGTTTTTCAGGACAAACAGCTACGTCTGCATTGAAGGACTTAGGAGCTTTAGGGGGAGTTATTTTCTTGGAGCTCTCGAGGTTGACATCGAGGCGATAAACTTCGGAAGGCACTTTACCTCGTGCGCTTGAAACGTAGAGTATACCATTTTGACTGAAATTTGGATGGAATTTCATTTCATTGATGATTCCCCCATCCGTCGGTAATGAGAACACTTTGTGCCATACCGCCTGTTCATCCCCTAATCCTGAAGTATTCCAAACTTCTCCCCCAACAGAAACGAATGCAATGCGATCGTTTTTTGGGTGGAGCAATGCTCTTTTGCACAAACCTTGCTTTACTATACCGGAATTGAACTGTCGAACGACCGTCCAGTTCTCTCCACCGTTGGTAGAATAAACGATTCCTTGTCCGTAATCCCTGCCATAAGTACTAACACCTGTTGCGAGTAAAATGAGATCTTGCCGTTGGTTTCCTAAAGCGATGTCTTGAATGCCCATACCAGGCAATCCTGTGCGATCTGTGAGGTTTTCCCATTCGATTCCATCATTGGTTCTATACAAACCCCCAGAGTTAGAACCGGCGTATATCTCTTTGCCATTGCGACTTTCAACAGAAACTACGATGCCCTGGTAGTTTTGTTTTCCCTTAAAAATCCCGACTGGACCGAGAGGCTTCCAGTTCGATCGTGAGTCTTTACAAAGGTTCTTTATTTGACTCGATGCGAGAAGTGGGAAGATGAAGACGAAGAGTAGGATGATTTTTTTCACGAGTCAAATTTAAGCTACTGCATTGGTTATCGGCGCGGAAGATATTAAACATGGACAAAGCTCGTGTCCAAATTGTGAGTAGAAGGTTTTAAGCGTTCAGGTCGAAAGTCCAATCAGAAGGTTTAATGCCAAACGCTTGATGAAAAGCGTGCCAGAATGAAATTTACTTGGAGCTGGCAACAGTTTTCTTCAAGTCAAAAATGTCTGTTCTTCTATCCCGAAGGTTTCTCACAGCCCCAAACTGGTTGAGCTCTCGAAGCAAATCGATGTCGCAATCAGCAATTAAAATCATTTCGGTATTCGTTGTGGCTTCAGCCTTAATTCCATTGGCTGGAAAGGAAAAATCGCAAGGAGTGAAAACCATAGATTGAGCAAACTGAATGTCCATATTATGAACCTTTGGCAAGTTGCCCACGCTTCCTGCAATGGCAACATAGCACTCATTCTCAATTGCACGTGCTTGAGCACAATGACGAACCCTGGAGTAACCATTTTGAGTGTCTGTCAAGAATGGAATGAATAGGATGTCCAT
The DNA here is from genome assembly GCA_002336245.1 of Flavobacteriales bacterium UBA1986. Taxonomy (GTDB): domain Bacteria; phylum Bacteroidota; class Bacteroidia; order Flavobacteriales_G; family Salibacteraceae; genus UBA4419. The sequence goes on along the minus strand of DDDG01000024.1, from coordinate 95,268 downwards.
TCCTTCTTCCGCCAGCAATCTGCTTAATTCAGGAAATTCCGAGTCGTAACATATGAGGATTCCAATTTTACCACAATCAGTATCAAAGGTTTTTAACTCGCTTCCACCTTGCATACCCCATACCTTAGCCTCATCTGGAGTGACATGAAGTTTTTCGTAGCGCTCGACTGTACCATCTCTTTTGCACAAATAGCCTGCGTTGTAAAGCAGATTGTTCTTCACTTCGGGCATACTACCAGCAATGATGTTGATGTTGTATGAGATGGCCAGTTCAGTGAATTTCTGGACTATTTCAGGCGTATGCTTTGCCAACTCACGTATTGCCTCCGACTCAGGAAGGTGATTGTTGTCGGCCATTAGGGGCGCATTAAAAAACTCCGGGAAAAGGGCAAAATCAGAACGATATCCTGATACAGCGTCTACGAAATATTCCGCTTGTTGCATGAGTTCTTGGAGGTTCTTATAGAGCCTCATTTGCCATTGGATCAAGCCCAAGCGAACCACTTTTTTCTTTGTTGCGGCTTTCACTGTATGCCGCTCATAGTAGATGTTGTTCCATTCAAGGAGTACGGCAAATTCATTGGAGGATTCGTCTCCAAGCAAGTAGCCCTTTAGGATTTTTGATGGGTGGAAATCGTTGGATATTTGAAAGTTCAGTACTGGGTCGTGTATTTCTTTCCGCTTTACCTTTTCGATGTATTCCTTCGGCGATAGGGTGTCAGAATGCTTGTGATAATTTGGAATTCTACCACCAAAGGCAATGCCTCTCAGGTTTAATTTCTCACAGAGTTCTTTCCGGTAGTCATACAGTCTTCGTCCGAGGCGCAATCCGCGGTATTCAGATTTGATGAAAACATCAATGCCATACAAAACGTCGCCATCATCGTCGTGGGTGTCAAATGAATAGGCTCCAGTTATTTCTTTAGAAGTGTGTTTTTCGTCAAATGCTTTGTAATCGAGAATGATTGATAATGCACAACCAGCCAATTCGTTGTTGATTTTAATTACAACCTGACCTTCAGGGAATTTATCAATCAAGGATTCAATTTGAGCTTCTTTCCAATACGAATCCGACATGCTGGAATATGCTTCAATCATTACTTCTTTCAACTCCTTGTAGTCATCGAGAGTTAAAAACTGAAGCTCTACATTTTCAATGTTTTCTATCATAGAATTCAATTGTTCCCACCGCGTTTGGTTGGGCTATTTTGCTGTTGATTCTTCTGCTAAAATTATGCAAAAGGGTAGACTTCAACCATTCGGCAAATGAAGTCCTAGACGTGCAATGTCATTGTGATATGGGACTTTGCTTGTCCCAAGCGAGAACAACTCGAGGTGGATGGCTAGCCTGCAGAAACTTGGCGAGAACCTTCAGTGGAAGACATCATTTCAACACAGGATTCAGCGATGCTTAAGGGGTCGAACTTGCAGAGTTCATGCAACTCCATTTGACTCCCGTGCTCAATAACCTCATCAGGAATTCCAAGTCGTTTCACTTGTGCTTGATAGCCATGATCGGCCATAAACTCAAGAACTGCCGAACCCATTCCGCCAACCACACATCCGTCTTCGACCGTGATTACTTTATTGAATTTAGAAAACACTTCATGTAGGAGAAGCTCATCCAAAGGTTTGACGAAACGAAGGTCGTAATGAGCAGCAGAAATTCCTTTCTCATCCAAAATTCTGGCAGCTTCCGTTGCGTAATTTCCAATGTGGCCAATGGTAAGAATCGCAATATCGTCTCCATTGATCATGCGACGACCAGTGCCTATTTTAACTTTTTTCATTGGAGTTTTCCAATTCGTCAACACCCCTTCGCCACGTGGGTAACGTATGGAAAAAGGTGCATTGGTCTCATCCAATTGGGCGGTATACATTAGGTTGCGCAGTTCCGCTTCATCCATAGGAGCGGTGACAATCATATTCGGAATGGAACGCATGTAAGCTATGTCATACGCACCATGGTGTGTAGGTCCATCGGAACCGGCAAAGCCCGCTCTGTCGAGGCAGAAAACAACGGGTAAGTTCTGAAGAGCTACGTCGTGCACCACCTGATCGTAGGCTCTTTGCATGAACGAACTGTATATGTTGCAAAAAGGCTTCATGCCTTGGGTCGCAAGCCCGGCAGAAAAGGTCACCGCATGTTGCTCAGCAATACCCACATCGAAAGCTCGATCGGGCATGGCTTCCATCATAAATTTCAAGCTGCTTCCTGTCGGCATGGCTGGGGTAACCCCCATAATCTTGTCGTTCTTTTCAGCAAGCTCGACTATTGTGTGACCAAAAACATCTTGATATTTTGGAGGCTGTGGGTTTTTCGGAATGACTTTAACAATCTCCCCAGTTTCCTTATTGAAAACACCCGGAGCATGCCACTTCGTAGTGTCGCCGTCTTCGGCTGGTTGGTAGCCTTTACCTTTTACCGTGACGCAGTGGAGGATTTTCGGGCCAGGAATGTCTTTCAAGTCTTTCATCACCTTCACTAGGTGATTTACATCGTGTCCGTCAATGGGTCCGAAGTATCGAAAGTTTAGCGATTCGAAATAGTTGGAGTGTTTTAGAAGACTGCTTTTAACGGCATTTTCAACCTTCGAAACGAGTTCTTGGGCATTCGGACCGAATTTAGAAATCTTGCCCAATAAATGCCACACCTCATCCCGCATCTTATTGTAGGTATGAGAAGTTGTGATGTCTGTTAAATACTCTTTTAAGGCACCTACGTTCGGGTCAATCGACATGCAGTTGTCGTTTAGTACCACCAGCAAGTTTGAGTTTTCAACTCCAGCATGGTTCAATCCCTCGAAGGCCATACCTGCAGTCATGGCACCATCACCAATAACTGCGATGTGCTGACGATCGTCTTTCTTGAAATGGTTGGCAACGGCCATTCCCAATGCCGCAGAAATGGATGTGGATGAATGTCCAACTCCGAAAGTATCGTATTCACTTTCGCTTCGTTTTGGGAACCCACTGATCCCTTTGTACTTCCGGTTTGTGTGAAAAACCTTTCTACGATCGGTGAGAATTTTATGTCCGTAAGCTTGATGCCCAACATCCCATACCAACTGGTCGACAGGTGTATTGAATACATAATGAAGAGCTACAGTAAGCTCTACAACACCCAGACTTGCGCCGAAGTGCCCGCCCTTCTTGGATACAACGTCAACGATAAAATCTCGAAGTTCTTCGCTGATTTGAGGCAGCTGATCCTCGCGTAGTTTACGGAGATCCTCTGGAATTTCAATTTTGGAGAGCAGTTCTCCAGTTTGTGGGTGCATTGTGGTGATTTTCCCTAAAGAACAAAATTACGGATTTAATGTTCGAAAGCCGGGGCCCGAGAGCCTTATTCTAACGAGGCGTCGTTCAAAACGCTTAAGAGCAAACGTTCAAAATCTCTTGTGTATTGTTTGTAGTCAGCACCTGTTCCTGGGCCATTGAAGCCGGAATGGATCCATTTTATTTCCGCTCGGCGGTTCAATAGAACACTTGTGGGAAAGGAGATGATGGTATCCAGTTGTGCAAAATCGGCATTCGCATCTTGCTTATTGGCTTTTCCTGCATGAAAGATGGGATAGTCCAATTCTAAGTCTCGGGTCATTTTGTCGATGGCATTTCTCGCCAAAGCTTTCTCGGTATGACGTTCGTAAGCAAAGCCAATCACCTGTAATCCTTGTGATCCATATTTTTCTTGAAGCTCTTGAAAATAGCGGCTTTCATCCATACAATTTGGACACCAGCTGCCTAAAATTTGCATGAGATAAACCTTGTCTGGATCTCTATATGTAGCAAAGTCGAATGCATCTCCAAGGCTGTCTCTGAGGGTCAAGGCAAAAGGCTCTGAATTGACCTTTTGCGTGATTTCATGCATTTCTCGAAGTCTGAAATCGGGATCGCGCAAGGCTCTCCATTTCTCTGTCCAATGATTCCCTGAATAGAAGGATCCATACAATCGGCCACCCTTCGACATTACAGCGGTGAACAGGAATGCGTGTGAGCCATCGAAGCAAGATAGATACAAGGTTTCACCAATAAGCTGACCGTCGAGGAAGCGGTAGTCGCCCATCTCGGTTTGGAAATTCCCTGTTACTCTCCCAACGCTGTCTTGATAAAAGTTCCCTATGGCTAAACTTTCGTTTTCCGTTTTCGGACTAAACTTAACCTTCCAGGAACCCCAAAAGTCTTTCTCGCTAAATTCATGCTCGGATCTGAAGCGGGCGCCCTCCCAAGGAAATGCCTTGAAAGGAATCCGGTAATCGCCTCGGCTAGGATCCTTCCAATAACCTTCTAAGAATCCGTCGGTTTCGATCAATACAAAGTAGGACTCAAAAACAGGCATCTGAACATAAATGGAATCACCCAAAGACGATATGCTGTCTATTAGAATTCGCTCTTCGCCGTTGATTATTTCCCATTGGTATTGAACCGAGTCTTTTGATCTTACATTGAATTGAAATGGAAGTTCAATGCCCTCCTCTTCGTCTAATAATAGGATGCCTAAGTAGTTCCTTTCAAGGAACACTGGTTCTTTAACTTCAGGGTTTTCGCAGGAGGAAAGGTTGAAAACACCCCAAAACAAAAAAACCCGAAGACTGAGAAGCCCACAGGTTTTTAATAATTTTTGTATTGGCGACTTTATCTTAATCGCTCGCGGGTTGAGTAGTTCAACTTCAAGGCATTCACTTTGCGAAGCTCTTGTTTAACATCGGTTACGATGCCCATTTCAGTCTCCACATCTACTTTTAAAGAGGTGGTCAATTTTGGGATCAATTGCTCGTCAACTTCAGATCTTTTTGTTTCGATGTAGGGTCGAATGTCCTCAACACTTGCGAAGGCATCGTTGAGTTGAATTCGAGGTGTTGTTCCAAACTTCTTTTCATCCAAAGGAGCCCCGATGTACACATAGCTAACCAAGGATTTGTTTTCAAGCTTTTTCACTTCACTCGCTTCAGGCGACGATAGTTTCACCTTTAGGTCGACCTCACGCATTACAGTTGTAACCATGAAGAAGAAGAGGAGCATGAAAACGATGTCGGGCAAAGAAGCCGTAGAAATCGCTGGCGTGTCTTTCTCTTTTTTGCTTTTAAACTTGCTCATTGTTTTCCTACGTCTTTAGGTTCTGCTTCAGAAATTCGCTGAGGGTAAATCTTCTTGACGGCTTTGTACCTTTTGTTGGCCATCTCATCGTCTTTGGCTTTTTCGACCAAATCAGCATAGTTCACTGAGAATTTCGACATGGTGATTTCTTCACGAAGTTCATTGTAGGCCTGAGCCAAACTATTCTGAACTTGAATGTACATGTCGTAGGAAGTACCATTGTCATTCTGCAGAGAAATCACTTGCTTACTCACAGGGTACTGACCAAAGAACTGAACTTCCGTCATCTTCTTTTCCGGAAGATTCTCATCGTCGTAAGGATTGGCAATAAACTCCTTTGCTTTTTCTTTCAACTCAGAAATATCGAGTAGTTCACCTTCAACCAAAAGTTGGTCGTTCGCATTTACCAACACAACAAATACGTTCCGCTCCTTGATGGGAGGTGGTTCCGGTTGATCTAAATCTAGCGGTGGCGGAAGCCTACGTGCAAGACCAAAATCCGTATCCATTGTTGTTGTAACCAAGAAAAATACAAGCAGGAGGAATGCGATGTCCGCCATCGAACTTGCATTGATTTCCGGTGGTGCGCCTCTTTTAGCCATCAGCTTATTTTCTTATCGTACCCCAAACAGCTGCAAATAAAACGGACCCAATTGCCCCGATGAAAACGAGGTAGAGTACGTAAAGTCCCATTCCTGAGAGTTTTGAAGCTTGTTCACTAGTTCCTATTGGATAATTTTCAAGGACTTCGCCAGATGCCAAGCCGTAACCAACTGCCAAAACAGCAATTAGAGCTCCGCCCCAAATCAACATCGGTTTGATGCTAGAAGGGTTCATAGCGATGGAAACAGCTATTCCGCCCAACCATCCAAGTCCGGCTAAAACAGTTAGTAAGTAACTGAAATACAGCATTGGAGAGTAGTTCTCCTGAACCACACCCAAAAGGAAGACGACGATGCCAATCCCAATGAGCACGTACATGCTTATGTTGGAAATTCGATCTGTCATCTTATCCGTTTTTAGCGTTGTGTTTAACGAGTATGTCTATCAATGAAATTGAAGCATTTTCCATGTCGTTCACCATTGAATCAACCTTAGCTACGATGTAGTTGTAAAATACTTGTAGAACCATTGCAACCAAAAGACCTGAAACGGTCGTGATCAAGGCAACTCCAATACCACCGGCAACGATACCAGGGGAGATGTTGTTGGCGGCGGCAATCGCGTCAAAAGCTCCAATCATACCGATTACTGTTCCGAAGAACCCAAGCATTGGGGCTAGGGCGATGAAAAGTGAAATCCAAGAAAGACCTTTTTCCATCTGGCCCATTTGAACTGAACCGTATGCAATCACAGATTTTTCAACCATATCGATTCCCTCAGAAGAGCGATCCAATCCTTGGTAGAAAATGCTTGCTACTGGGCCGCTGGTATTGCGACAAACTTCTTTTGCTGCTTCAACGCCGCCTGAATTCAAAGCTCCTTCGATGTTCTCGAGAAGCTTAGTTGTGTTCGTTGTAGAAAGAGCGAGATATAAGATACGCTCTATGCAAATAGCTAAACCAAGAATCAAACAAATAAGCACGAAAGACATGAAAATAGGTCCACCGTCAATGAACTTGTCTTTCACCACTTGATGAAATCCGCGTTCTTCAGCAACAACATCTTCTTCGACCATTGTGTCGGCTGCTACTTCTTCTTCAACCGGTGCGGCAACCTCTTCTACAGCCTCTTCAGTCATTCCTGAATCTGCAGCGCCTTCTTCGGCAGCCATCATTTCAGTTGATTCTTCATCGTCTTCACTCCCTTGGCTGTAAGCCAGATTACTAGTTCCGAGAACTAGGAACATAGATAGTGCTACAAGCGTAAGTACCTTTTTCATTGTACGTCTGTTTGATTTAATTTAAGTCGTTATTCGGTTTCATTAATTATTCATGCCACTGCGGAGAGGAAGGGATTCGAACCCCCGAAGCGGTTTTGCCGCTTACACGCTTTCCAAGCGTGCGCCTTCGACCACTCGGCCACCTCTCCAAAAACACGGAGATTAGTAGCTCCGTAAAGCGGAGCGAAAAAATACAAAATTTTCCATACCGCCCACTTTAATTAAATCTTAGCTCTGGCTCAATTTCTAGGGCTTTTTGCAGATAATAATCTGCTGAATCTTTTCGTCCGAGATTTTGATAGGCCACGCCTACGTTCAAATGGAGTCGAGCACTTTCAGGTTTGATGTTCAAAGCAGTCTGAAACAACTTCAAGGCTTCGATGGTTTTTCCTTGCATCGCTTTGGCAACTCCTAGCTTTTGAAGCAAGTCGGCATCGTTTGGAAAACGCTCGAGCCCTTGAGACACAATAGATATGGTGGCGTTTAGGTCGCCCATATTCTTACCATACAATTCGCCAAGCGCATTGTAATACCTCAGCTGGGGAGATTGTTTCAAGAGCATGTTGTAGGCCTTAACTGAAGTAGAGTGCAAATTGTTTTGTGCTGATTTCTGCCCGACATATTCAAGGTTGTTCATTCCATCTTTATCTCCAGGTTTTAACTTCAAACAGTTCTCGTAATAGGCTAAACTCTCCTCCCATCGTTCTGCCTCGGCAAGCGCATTTCCCATCAAAATCATTGGAGGGAAGTATGTTTTGTGAATTTGAATAGAGCGATACAAGTGTTCCATGGACGATTGCAAGAGCTCTTTCTTTTTCACCGGGTTCGTTTCTGCCTGAGCGGCTTCCAATAGAGCAGAACCGGCACCCATTTGCGCTTTCGCGCTTTCCGATGAAGTCAGAACATCGGTGGTTGCAAGCGTAAAATCGTTTTCCCAGGCAAAATTTCGATCGATTGTTTTCCAGGATGAAAGAAGAACAAATACAACCAAAAGAGGAGGGATCAACTTCACATTTACTTTCGACCGAGCGACAAAGGCGCCCAAGATGACCGCGAAGCCGAGCGAGGGTAAATACAGAAAACGCTCATTCATGAAGGTGCCAATGTTGAACACGATGTTTGAATACAAGGAAAAGGAAATGAAATAGAGTAGAATTCCAAAACTCAGAAGTGGCCACTTCTTCCAATTTCTCAGCAAAACGACAAGGAGGCCGATGTGGATCAAAACAGAAAGAAGAACAAGGGGATCACTAAAATCTACGATTGGAATGTGCTTCGGATAATAGTCGTGTGTGAGAGGGTGTGGGAAAATTAGAAGTTTAAAATAGAGGATGTAGGTCAGAAATAGAGTGGCAATCTTTTCTGTGCCCGATGCATTGATGAAAGGATTGTTCATCAACTCTAAAGAGGAATCCAATTTGGCTGAACCCAGAACGACAAATCGCAAAGCGATGTAGGCGAGTCCTGTAAGTACAAATACGGAAGTAGGCCTAAGCAATCGCTTCAAAGGAGCTTCCCGAAAAAAGAATAGAGCAAGTGGGAAAACGGCGATCAATACTATGCTCGACTCTTTGGATAAGAGACTTCCGAAAAAGCACAAGATGGCAATGATCAAATCCTTCTTCTTCTGATTGTCCCAATAATTGAGGTAGAAATGCATGGCAGCGATTCCGCCCAAAACACTCATGATTTCATCCCGACCCTTAACATTGGCAACGGCTTCTGTGTGCAACGGATGAATCAACCAAATCAGGCAGACCAAAAATGGCAGTTGCAAGTACCACTGCTTGTCGTCTTTTATGTAGGCTCGGAATAGATTCGATAAAAACAAGAACAGCACATAAACCGTGAGGGCGTACATAAGCACGTTGACCAAATGATAAATGAAGGGATTGTCACGAAAAAATTCCCACTCAATGGCATGGGTCGCCATAGATAGCGGACGGTAACGTCCACCTGCGACAAGTTTTTTGTCCACCCCGAAAAAACCCGTCATAGAATCGTTGGAGAAAATGTCCCCAATTCCATCCAAACCTTTTTTTGTGAACTGATTATGGGTAATGACAATCTTATCGTCTAGGGCGAATCCAAACGAGAGCGTGTTTCCATAAAGAACACAGGCAAGAGCAAAGAGCAACCAAGCTTGAGCAGATTTGGACATGATTATGGCCGAGTCAATTCGCCTCGCAAAGAGGACTGTAGTTGTTCATTAATCCAATCGATGTCATCCGACTGCCCGAGTAGAAACATGCTTTTCGTTAAGGCAGCTTCAAGAGTCATATCGTATCCACTGATTACGCCAATATTCAATAGGTGCCGACTTGTTTCGTACTTACCGAGGTCAACGCTTCCTTCCTCGCATTGTGTAATGTTCAGAATCACTTTTCCAGAATCGATGAAGGACCTTAGTGCGGCGATGAACTCTGGGTCAGTTGGTGCATTTCCTGAGCCATAAGATTGTAGAATCACGATTTTGAGCTCTGGAACACCAAGGATGCTTTTGTAATATGCTTTGGGCATTCCGGGGTAAACCGTGAGAAGTCCCACTGAAGCATCCAGCTCATCGCGCAACATCAACTCAGGTACAGGCGAGCGATATAAAGCCGGAACATTGTAGGTAATGTGTACACCCGCCTCAGCCATTGGAGCTAGGTTGGGAGATTCGAAGGCTTCAAAATCTTCTGCACTTATTTTATGAGTTCTGTTTCCTCGGTACAAGGAGTATTCAAAATAGACGCAAACTTCTTGAACCTTTGACACGCCGTCCTCTTTATCAGCGGCAATCTCAATTGCTGTGATGAGGTTTTCTTTACCGTCTGTTCGAATGATTCCAATTGGAAGTTGAGAGCCAGTGAGAATCACAGGTTTACCCAAACCTTCGAGCATAAAGCTCAGCGCACTTGCCGTATAGGCCATGGTGTCGGAGCCGTGGAGGATGACAAAGCCATCGTATGAATCGTATTCCGAGAAAATAACTCGAGCAATGTGCTTCCAATGTTCGGGGCCCATATTGGAAGAATCCAAAGCCTTATCGAACGAATGCACGGCAATATTCAAATCAAAGTTTGCCAACTCTGGAATCTGCTCATTCAAATGTTCAAAATCTACGGCCTTCAATGCACCGCTTTCCGGATCTGAAATCATTCCGATGGTGCCGCCTGTATAAATTAGAAGTATCGAGTGTTTTGGCATCAGTCCAAATTAAAGAGTTTCTTGGCATTGCTCGTGGTGATTTCTTCCAACTCCTCGATGCTTGTGTCTTTTACCTCTGCCAAACGTTCTGCAACCAAACGTATGTATGAACTCTCGTTTCGTTTGCCACGATGAGGTGTTGGCGCCAAGAAGGGAGAATCTGTTTCGAGAATCATGGAAGAAAGCGGGACATTCAAAAGGGTGCTGTCGAGGCCGCTATTTTTAAAAGTCAAGACTCCACCCACACCTATATAGAAGTCACCGAATTCTTGGATGCGATTGGCTTGATTGAGATTGCCAGTAAAGCAATGAAACACTCCTCTGAGATCGGGGTGATTTACTTCTTCCACAATGCGAAGGCATTCATCGAAGGAATCGCGCACGTGGATCACCACGGGTTTTTTCAGTTCAATGCCCCACAGCAGTTGTTCACGAAAAGCGTTTTCTTGTGCCGCTTTGAGTTTTTGTTCCCAATAGAGATCTACACCGATTTCACCAACGGCGATGTACTCCTCTTGATTTGAGAAAAGTTCCGTCTTAATTCCCTCCAATTGTTCCTCCCAATTTTCGGCAACCGAAGTAGGGTGGAGGCCCATCATTTTTCGGAAGAAACTTGGGTCTTGAGAATAGGTCGACTTTAAATCGTCGATGGTCTCAAGGTCGATGTTGGGCATGAGGCAAAGTTCAACGCCATTTGATTTGGAGCGCTGAATGACCTCGGGAAGATCTTCTTTAAACTGATCTAGAAAAAGGTGGGCATGCGTGTCGATGAGCATGCGACAAAACTAGTCGAGTGTCTTGTTCTATTTTCTAAGAATAAATCTTTTTACAAAACTCGACGACGAATTGCTGGCTGATACTAGATAAACACCTTCGACCAAATTCGATACATCGATGCTAGAGGTTTCGCTCACTTCATTTGAAGAAGCAAGGACTAAACGTCCCGATAGGTCGCGAACTTCCAATTTAAAAGACTCATCGGTTCCCACAAAGCGAACGTTCAAAAGGCCAGATGTTGGATTGGGAAATACTTGCATTTCTGGAGCAATAGTGAAGACCTCTTCTTGACTAACTGTTTGAGAAATACGGAAGAACCATTCGTCGCTCCAATCGGTTGGTGTTCCTGCATTCAAACCACGTACTCTCCAGAAGTAGAGTTTTCCGCGATCCAGGGAATTGATTTCTACCTCAGTATCAAGTCCGTCGGGGCTTATGCCGATGAAGCTCTTTTTCCCACTTTTCAGTATGCTTGAGAAGTCGCTGGTTTCACTAATTTGATATTCATACTCATCAACACCATCTAAAGATTTCCAATCTAAGGTTGCTTTAAATGCGTCGACTTCTTCTCCAATTTCAGGAGAGTTTAATGTTGGCTTGCCCTTCCAAACACCGGTGATATTGATGTCGTCTATATAGAAGTTGTTTCCTCCGCCTGAGATGAAACTGAATCGAATTTGAACGTCTTCTGAACTTGCAGCTGCCAAAGGAAGGCTTTGAGAAACGTTTGTCCAATCGCTCGAGCTCGGAACAAACTCACTTCCAGAAACAGGACTTGCAGTAGCTAGGTTGTTTGTATTCACATTCCAGAAGCTGTTCCAGTTTTCGCCGCAATCGGTGCTGTAGGACACAATCAATCGATCATTATTGGAGACAAATTTTTCTGCTGAGGCATAACTAAAACTCAATTCTGCCGATTGGAACACGCTCAAATCATAAGTGGAAGAATAGAGGATGTCCAAATCACCTTGGGTAGAATTGAAATTATTCAATTTCATGCTGTGCGTTCCAGAGCTTCCAACTTGAGAATTCATCTCCCATGTGACGCCATCCAAGTCTGCATCTTCAGCAATCCATTTAGCAGAGGGGAACAAGCCATCTTCGAAATCGGCTTCAAAGTCTGGGAAGAAATAGCCATCCTTTGGGTTCACCATGATGAAATTGTCTTTGTTTTTGATTTTGGTGATGAGGCCATTTGAAACGGATAAGCGAGCGCTGTAAAGACCAGGACTTTTGTATTTGACACTCACAGATTCACCAGTTGGCATTTCAGGTGTTGCTCCTGCAAGAACCCAAAACCAAGATTCGGGGCCATAGGCCGACTTGTCTTTATACTTCACTTCTTCGCCTGTGCAAACCATTAAGCGGTCGGCCTCAAAATCCGCCGAGTACAATTGGCTTACCCCTGTTGCATCCAAATTATTATCGGAAGTAAGGTCCTCCAAACGGGAGTACGATTTCACTACCTCCAGCATAACGTTCACTTGCCCGCGGGTAAACATATTCTGGCAAGCGTCGTAGCTCATGTAGTTTTCAATCTGGTCTGGGTAATCTTTTTCAAGTTCAATCGTGTCCACGCGAATCGTATCGCCACCAACTCCGACTACAAAGTCAATTTTGTTTCCATTTTCATCCGTTGAGCAAGTGTTTTGATTGAAGTTGCAGTTGTAGGTTGGAGAAGAAGATGGTGGTGTGTCACAAATTTCATCTCCACGGTCGTAACAACGTGTACCACATCCACTTTGGAAAGTGTGGTAAAGTCCGAGGCAATGACCCATTTCATGCGTAAGAGTTCGGCCATCGGCAACACTCGTTCCAATGCGGCCAAATTGATCGTGGCGCATCACCAAGCCATAAGTTGACCATGAGCCGCTTCCTGGAAATTGCGCATAACCCAAAACGGTTCCTCCGCTTGAGGATTGAATGGAGTTTACCAACCACATATTGAAGTAATAGCGAGAATTCCAATAGCTCACACTTTTCACATCGTTGCGCATATTATATGTTTTACTGGGGTTGTTGATGCGCACAACACCATCCGTTGGATCTCCATTCGGGTCGAAACGCGCCAAACGAAATTCAAAAGGAGCTCCCAAAGCAAAAGGTTTGAACTCTTCTCGAGTTTCGTTTGCATCGGCATTAAATCGTTCGTAGTCTTCATTTAAGATGTCAATGGCATCTTGCACCTGTTCGAGATCGATGTTTCCTAAGCCGTTGTCGTGAACAATGTGAACCACAACAGGAATGATGAACTTCTCGTTACCACGTGCAGACGTATGACGTGCTCGTTCGAAGATTGCTCTAGAATTATCGGAGAATTCAATGCGCTTCTCGGGATGAGCTTGGAAATACTCTTCAGTATAAGCATCGGTCCCGCAGTGGGTGTCGTTGGTATTGAAATACTTAAGCGGGGCTTGAGCCATTATGCTGCTGCAAATGACCACTAACAGTGTCGAAAAACTCGCATTCAATACCTTCATAAAATCCTTTTTTTTGGACGTGTAGAGCTCCAAATGTACGTCTTTAGCCTAAAAAATTCAGACTAATTGATAAGCGTGACAAATGTCAAAAGATGTACGAAACAACAAATCCCAAACGGAAGTCTTCGAAGAATGTTCAGGAATGCGGCACAAAATCAGTGAAAGGTCCAATTGATTTCCATGAATCGTTCGATGTCTTTTACTTGCCCGAAGACAACCAAAGTATCGCTCTCAAAAATTTCCGTCTTTGAATTGGGAACCCCCAAAGTGTGCGTTTCGCAACACTCCTCTCCATTGATGGTGTCGATGAATTCGCGCTTGATGGTGATGAGGTTGATCTTGTATTTATTCCTCATATCGAGGTCCACAATTTTCCTTCCTATGATGCGCCTCGGACTTTTTATTTCAACGATTTCGTAATTGTCGGGAAGCTGTAAATAATTTAGAATGCTTGGGTTTAGCAGTCTTTCCGCAAGGTTAACAGCAACTTCTTTTTCTGGAGATAGGATTTCTTCAACCCCCATTTGCTCCAGAATTTTTCTCTGCTGCAATCCGTTGGCACGAGCGATGATTCGCTTCACATTCATCTCCATTAAATAAACGGTGGTGAGCAATAGTGCCTCAAAATCAGCACCAATAGCAACCACAACGGCATCCATATCTGAAAGACCTTGAGTGTGCAGGGCTTTTCTATCCGTGGAATCCATAGTTACACTATAAGCCACGTCATCTTTAATTTTCTCAATGTGCGACTCGTCGTTGTCGATGGCCAAAACCTGTGCGCCTCTTTCGGCAAGTTCGCGGGCTATTTCATTTCCGAAATGACCCAAGCCGATCACGGCATATTTACTTACTCCCATATTAACTTTTCAATGCTTGATCTAAATCCGCTTTGAGATCTTCGATGTCTTCAATTCCTACCGAAAGACGAATCAAAGCGTCTACAATTCCATTTTTTTCGCGTTCTTCTTTTGGAATAGAAGCGTGTGTCATAGAGGCTGGGTGTCCACAAAGAGACTCAACACCTCCCAAAGATTCAGCAAGGCTGAACACCCTTACTGACGACACAACTCGGATGGCTTTCTCGTAGTCGTTTCCTTTTGCCACGAAAGAAATCATGCCGCCAAAATCGTCCATCTGCTTTTTTGCAATCTGATGATTTGGGTGATCTTCAAATCCGGGCCAGTACACTTTCTCGACTTCCGGATGGTTCTTTAAGAACTCGGCAATTGTTCTTCCATTTTCTGAATGCCGTTGCATTCTGAGATGCAGGGTTTTTATCCCTCGAAGAACAAGGAATGAATCCATTGGACCACAAATGGCACCTGAGCTGTTTTGAATGAAATACAATCGCTCCGCAAGCTCATCATTCGAGCTAATCAACGCGCCCATTACTACATCCGAGTGTCCGCCCAAATATTTGGTAGCAGAGTGCATCACGATGTCAGCACCCAAATCCAAAGGCCGCTGCAGGTAAGGGGTGGCAAAGGTGTTGTCGACACAAACGATTAAGTCGTGCTTTTTCCCAATGGTTACCATTGCTTGGATGTCGATGATGTTCATCATCGGATTTGTTGGAGTTTCAATCCAAAGCATCTTCGTTTTTTCGTTTACCAATGCTTCAACGGCCGAAGGGTCTGCCATAGAGGTAAACTGAAACTTCAAGCCAAGGCGCTCGTAGATTTTGGTGAAAAGTCGATAGGTTCCTCCGTACAAGTCGTTCGTGCTGATGACTTCGTCCCCTTGGTTCAGCAGCTTTGCAACCGCATCAATTGCGGCCATTCCACTGCCAAAACAGAGACCGTGCTTCCCGTTTTCTAGGGCAGCCAAATTACTTTCAAGAGCATGCCGAGTTGGGTTTCCTGTTCTTGAATATTCGTAACCTCTGTGATCACCCGGACGGGCTTGAACGTAGGTTGTGGTTTGATAGATTGGAGTCATGATGGCTCCAGTTTCGGGATCTGGATGAAGTCCCGCATGAATGGTTTTGGTTCCGAATTTCATTGCTGCAATCGCGGGGCGAAATTATGAATTATTCGTGCGAAAAGAGTCTTGATAATTTCCTCTAATTTCACGGACTTAGGACCAAGGTCAATAGATGAATTTTTTCCAAAAACTTAGTGAGCCCTATGGCTACGACACTAGCTACCGCTCGTTTTTGCGCGTAGCGGTCATCATCTCGGCCTTTGTATTTGGCTTACTCTTCGTTTTTAAGCCCTTTGGCATGGATGGCATTCAAGCGGAAAAAATCCTTCCGATTACCTTGGGCTATTCTATGGTGACATTTTCAATCATGCATTTGAATTGGTTGTTGTTCCAAATGTTCGGTTTTAAAGAGGAGAACTGGGTCATTTGGAAGGAGATCATCTGGAGCCTATGGAACTTTGGAACCATTGCCATTGGTAACTGGACGTACAATCTCTTTCTATTCGGAGATCACTTTAATGTTCAAAACTTTGCCGCCATATTCTTCATCACCATTGCTGTTGGAAGCATCCCCTTAACCTTGGTTATTTTTCTGAGTCAGATTCGAAGGTTGAAGAAGAACCTAGCTGAAGCTCAGCAGATGAACAGTCAGTTTCAAGTGAAAAAAGAAGGCAGTCAAAAGGATGAAGACTTGATCGAATTTGTTGCAGAGAACGGAAAAGATCGTTTGGAGGTAAATCTCAATGATCTGCTCTTTCTTGAATCGACGAACAATTATGTTGACCTCTATATTCGAATTGAACATGGATTCGATCGTCAAGTTATGCGGAATTCCATGAAACGCATGGAAGAGACTCTTCAGGGTCACCCTTCCTTTTTTCGCTGCCATAGAACCTACGTCGTGAACCTCGATTGCGTGGAAAACATCAGCGGCAACTCGGCAGGATACAGCTTGAATATTGGCGGAACTGATTTGAACGTTCCGGTTTCACGTCAAAAGGTGGAAGAATTTCGCGCTTTAATCCGACCCTAGTTATACGCCAGCCCTTGCTGTTCGTCCCTTATGATTGCCTTTCGTCCCACAGGCTGTACAATCGCACCAAAAATCCGCTCTTCTTACCAAGAATTTTCAGGCTTAGTTGTACCAGCTTAGATTCGTTTTCGAATTTAAACTAGAACACTATGGAAGTCTTGAAAAACACACTTTTAGTACTTCATGTAACGGCAGGCTTCAGCAGCTTATTCACAGGTAGTCTAGCCATGATCTTAGAAAAGGGAACGGCAAAACACAAGCGCATTGGTCAATGGTATTTCTGGTCAATGACGGCCGTATTTGCATCGGCGATCCTGCTCGCAATTATTGGCAAACTCATATTCCTATTTTTAGTTGGGGTGTTCTCATACTATTTGGTGCTTTCAGGAAAACAAGCCTATAAGTTTATGCGCCGTGAGAAGCAAAACTTTTGGGACAAGGCTCTGCACTGGGTTTCTTTTGCTTTCAATCTGGGCTTGATCGCTTTTGGTTTTTATCTCTTGGCGAGAAACAATTCTTTCTCTTTTGCTACCATTTGTTTTGTGTTTGGAGGAGTGGGGCTGGCAGGGTCGATTCAAAACATTCTTACTCTGAGAAAGGAAAAGGTTACTTACAAAGTTTGGTTGAAGAAACACATCGGGGGAATGATCGGCGGCTACATTGCCACATTCACGGCATTTTGTGTTACCGCTCTCGCGTTCCTACCGAATTTAGTGACTTGGCTGGGGCCAACTTTACTATTTGTGCCTGTGATTGTTTATTGGCAGCGGAAAGTGGATGGCAAGAGAAAAGCAAAGAGAGTCGCGGCAGATTAAGACTCTTTGGTCTATTTTGTATGCAAGCTTTTGTGTACAATTTTAGCCTTTGATGGTCCTATAAGTTCCGTCAGCTCTTCGATGCTGGCTTCCTTCACGCGCTTTAAGGACTTAAATTTCCGCAGCAATTCCGTTGAAGTGGATTCACCAATGCCCTTGATCTCTGTTAAGCCCGACTTAAGACTCGATTTGCTTCGCTGATTTCGATGATGTGTGATTCCAAATCGGTGCGCCTCGTTCCTTAGCATTTGAATCAGTTTGAGGGATTCTGATTTTTTATCGATGTATAAAGGAATGCTTTCAAAGGGAATGAATATTTCTTCGAGCTTCTTGGCTATTCCTATGATTGAAATTTTCTTCTCAAGACCCAGCTCAACTAAGCTCTCGTATGCTGCTGAAAGCTGGCCCTTACCACCATCGATGACAATCAGTTGCGGAAGATCTTGTTTCTCGGCCAGCAGCCTTTTGTATCTCCGAAAAACAACTTCTGTCATGGATGCGAAATCGTCTGGACCAACAACCGTCTTTATGTTGAAGTGGCGGTAATCCTTTTTAGAGGCCTTGGCATTTTTAAAAACTACACAAGCAGCTACCGGATTGCTTCCTTGAAAATTTGAATTATCGAAACACTCAATGTGATATGGAAGTTCTTTCATGTTGAGATCCTTTTGCAGACCAGTCAAAATTCGATTTGATCTTCGGTCGGGATCAACTTGCTCTTGTTTGCGGTGCCGATCTTTCATGAATTGCATCGCGTTCTTCTTCGCCAGGAAGAGGAGCTTTCTTTTGTCTCCACGTTGAGGGACAAAACTCTTCACTTCGGGAAGTTCAACACCAGTTTCAAAAGGCAAAAAGATTTCCTTGGCAGTGCTTTTAAAGCGATTTCTCAATTCAATGACAGCCGAGATCAAAAGCTCTTGGGCATTTTCAGTGGCGTTTTTACGCATCTCTAAAGTGTGCGATTGGATGATGGCCCCTTTCACGATTTTTAGAAATGCGGCGTAGGCGAACTTATCGTCTTGCTCTAGAGCAAAAACGTCTACATCGTCAATGTTTGGGTGCACAACAACACTTCGCTCACGAAAATGCTCGAGCATTTCTACCCGTTCCTTCATTTCATTGGCCCGTTCAAAGAGCATGGTTTCAGCGGCGGTTTTCATCTCAGTTTTGTACTCAGAGATCAAATCCGAGACGCTTCCTTTCAGTAGTTTTTTGACGTTTTCAACACTTTGGTCGTAGTCTGCGATCGATTGAAGACCCTCGCAAGGGCCCAAGCAATTGCCTATTTGATACTCGAGGCAAACTTTGAATTTTTTGGCTTGGATGTTTTCGTCCGAAAGGTTTAAGCTGCATGTCCTGAATTTATGCAGCTTCCGAATCAAGTCGAGCATGGCGTGCATCATTTTGGCGGAAGCGTAAGGACCGAAATAGAGCGAGCCGTCTTTTACCATCTGGCGCGTAGCAAAGATGCGTGGGAAGCGTTCCTTTTTTATACAGATATAGGGATAACTTTTATCGTCGCGCCATTGGATGTTGTAGCGAGGTTTGTATTTTTTGATCAGTGAATTCTCCAACAGCAAAGCCTCGTACTCAGTGTTCACTAGAATGAACTTGAGATCGACAATTTTGCGAACTAAAAGAGCCTTCTTTCCTGATTGATGCTTGTCTTTATTAAAATACGAACTAACCCGATTTTTGAGACGCTTGGCCTTTCCAACATAGATGATGGTTCCCTCGGCGTCGAAGTACTGGTAGACTCCAGGTTTCTGCGGAAGATTTTGAACTTTTTCTTTGAGTTGGCTATTCACTCTTCAAACATAAGTCGAAATAAAAATGGCTTGGAACGAACCAATAGGCCTCATGTCTGTTAAAGAGTTTGAAACACACTACAGATGGGCAAGTACTCGATAAAAGATTTAGAAAAGTTGAGCGGCGTGAAAGCCGGAACTCTACGTATCTGGGAACAGCGTTACGATCTCATCATTCCTGAACGTACCGAGACAAACATCCGGTTCTATTCCGATGATGAGCTGCGTAAGTTGCTGAACATCACAGTTCTGCTGAATGGAGGAATGAAAATCTCCAAAATAGCCAAGCTTAAGCCGGGCGAGTTTAAAGATCATTTGTTTAGCAGTTACCAGAACGAATTGAAGGAACATGATGCGCAAGCCGACATGTTCATTAAGAATTTGATTGTGGCCATGATTGATTTCGATGAAGCCGCCTTCAATAAAATATTTAAGAAAGCTTCGGAGCGTCTAGGGTTCTCTGAAGCATACAAAAAAGTACTTTACCCCTTTCTTTACAAAGTGGGCTTGATGTGGAACATGGATGAAATCAATCCTGCCCAAGAGCATTTCATCACCCATTTGATTCGTCAAAAAGTAATCGCGGAAATTGATCGAATTGAAGCGCCAGAAAACCCTCAAAAAACCTTCTTACTCTATCTGCATGAGGAGGAATTCCATGAACTTGGTTTACTTATTTCTTATTACCTCATTAAGCTTCGAAATCATCGAGTTTATTACCTCGGCCAAAACGTTCCTTTTGAGGATGTTGTTACAGCCGGGAAGCACCTCAAGCCCGATTATGTTGTCACTTTCTATTCAGGAAGTAAGTCGGAAGGACACAATAAAAATCTGATTTCTCAGGCCTTGAAAAGATTGCCCGATACAGATCATTTGTATTCCTGCTTCATGCCATTGATGAAAGAAGAAGGGAATTTGCACTACCTCGGTCGCATGGACGACCTCGAGAACTTCCTATAGAGCTTAGGCCCACCCAAAGTACACCACCGAAAACGAAACCGCAAAGCCGAGTACATAGCCAAGGCTGAGTTCACTTGCATTGTGAGCGTCTAAAAGCAATCTTGAAGTACCTACCAGACCCGCTAAAACGGCAATGAAAACCAAGACGAATGAGAGGTCTAGGCCGAAGAGTTTCGAGAAGGCCAGTAACCCACCGAAGAGGCTTGCGATGCCGGCGGCATGGATGCTGAGTTTCGTTACGAAGGTGATCAGCAAGCTGAGTAGAGCAACCAAAAACATCGCGAGGGCCAATTGCTGAATGATTCGCGGGTATTGAGTGCTGTAAAAAAGGTAAAAGTTGAATCCATAGAAGAAAACACCCATCGCCATGGGAATGATTCTCTCCTTTCGCTTATCGAGGTGCAGACTGCTGACTATCCCGATTCTTTTGAGGGCAGAGAGAAATAGGAGTGGCAATACAAAGGTGTTCACGAAGGTAAGGCCCAAAGCGATTCTCTTTAGATCGGGGCCAAGGCTGGCAGACACATAAGTTTCAGAAGTAAGTACAATGCTGAGTGCTATCACCGGAGCAAAGGCAGGGTGGCTTAGGTAACTCAAGATTAAGGCAGTGCGTCTCAAGTCAGATTTCCTTTCTCAATCGTGCTACAGGAATGTTGAGTTGTTCGCGGTATTTTGCCACGGTGCGTCGGGCAATGTTGTATCCTTTTTCTTTCAGGAATTGCGCAAGACGTTCGTCAGTGAGCGGGCGTTTTTTCTCTTCGGCTTCAATGAGGTCTTGAAGAATTTTCTTGACTTCTCGAGTAGAAACTTCTTCTCCGGAAGTTGTGGTAAGTGATTCGCTGAAAAAGGATTTTAAAAGGAACGTGCCGTAGGGACTTTGGATGTACTTGCTGTTGGCCACCCTACTCACCGTGGATATGTCCATGTGAATGATGTCGGCAATGTCCTTCAGGATCATCGGCTTCAATTTGGTTTCATCACCAGTCAAAAAGTACTCGCGTTGATATTCCAAGATCGTATTCATCGTTCTCAGAAGCGTCTGCTGGCGCTGCTTGATGGCGTCGATGAACCACTTTGCGGAGTCCAGTTTTTGCTTCACAAACTGTGCAGCTTCTTTGTCGGACTTGGTGGGTGTACCCTTGATGGAAGAATAGTGCTCCATCATTTCAGAATACTGTTTGCTCACTTTGAGCTCCGGCGCATTTCGTTGATTGAGACTCAAGTTAAACTCTCCGTCTTCAACGTTTAGAAGGAAGTCGGGAACAACGTGCTCTACCGGTTTGTAAGAATCGCTTGCCGAGTTACCTGGTTTTGGATTCAGTTTGGTGATTTCATCCAAGGCCGCCGATAAGTCGTCTTCTTCAATTTCAAGTTTCGCACAAATCTTGTCGTAGTGTTTCTTGGTGAATTCGTCGAAACACTCCTCCAAAATGACCTTGGCGGTGTACTGCTCAATGGTTGGATGAGTCTTTCTCGCTAATTGTAATACAAGGCATTCTTTAAGATTACGAGCACCTACACCAGCCGGGTCAAAGCCTTGAACAATTTTTAATACGTCCTCCAAGGCGCGCTCGTCGGTATAAATGTTTTGAGTGAAGGCAAGGTCGTCTACGATGGCAGCGATTTCTCTTCTCAAATAGCCCGATTCATCTAAGGAACCGATGATGTGTCTTGCCAAATCGCCTTGCTTACCAGTAAGGATGTGCATGTTGAGTTGGCTCTCCAATCGTTCTTGAAAGGTGTCGCCTATGGAGATGGGAACACTTTTTTCTTGGTCGTCGGGGCTGGAATTGTTTGAATACGTTTTGTAGGAGGGGACATCGTCGTCCATGTATTCATTGAAGTCGAACTCTTGTTCAGCCTCACTCACCTCACCATACTCGTCTTCGTTGTATTCGTCGTTGTCTTGATCTTGCTCCTCTCGACCTTCATCAAGAGCGGGGTTCACTTCAAGTTCCTCTTTTATACGCTGTTCGATGGCGACAGTAGGTACCTGCAGCAACTTCATCAGCTGAATTTGCTGAGGAGAAAGTTTTTGAAGAAGCTTTAGTTGCAGGTTTTGTTTTAACATGACCGACCTAAAATTCTGCGTTTTTTGGTGTTCTTGGGAAAGGAATCACATCGCGTACATTCCCCATTCCTGTAATGAACAATACCAGCCTTTCAAATCCTAGGCCAAACCCAGAGTGAACAACTGTTCCATATTTTCTGGTGTCAAGATACCACCACATTTCGTCTTCGGGGATGTCGAACTCCGCCATTTTAGTTTTCAGCACTTCCAAACGCTCTTCCCGTTGTGAGCCACCAACGATTTCCCCAATTCCTGGGAAAAGAATGTCCATGGCAGCAACAGTCTTATTGTCGTCGTTCATGCGCATATAGAAAGCCTTAATCTCTTTCGGGTAATTGTAAAGGATTACCGGTTTCTTGAAATGCTTCTCCACAAGGAACCGTTCGTGCTCACTCTGCAAGTCAGCCCCCCACTCGTCGATGAGGTATTGGAATTTTTTCTTTTTGTTGGGCTTGCTGTTTCTTAGAATATCAATTGCTTCAGTATAAGTTAAGCGGACGAAGTCATTTTCACTTACAAAATTCAAGCTCTCGATGAGGTCGAGCTCACTTCTCTGCGCTTCTGGGAGTCCTTTTTCTTCCTGTTGTTTTCTTTGCTCGAGGAACTCTAGGTCATCCTTGCAATGCTTCAATACGTGTTTGATCACGTATTTCAAGAAGCCTTCGGCTAAGTCCATATTGTCTAGGATGTCGGCGAAAGCAACTTCAGGTTCAATCATCCAGAACTCGGCTAGGTGCCTACTCGTGTTGGAGTTTTCTGCTCTGAAGGTTGGCCCAAAAGTGTAGACTTTAGAAAGCGCTAGGGCTGCTAGTTCTGCTTCCAGCTGCCCACTCACTGTCAGGTTGGTTTTTTTTCCAAAGAAGTCTTGAGAGTAATCGATTTCCCCATCTTTTTTCGGTGGGTTTTCGAGATCGAAGTTGGTCACGGCAAACATTTCCCCAGCTCCTTCGGCGTCAGATCCGGTGATGATGGGTGCGTGGATGTAGTAAAAACCTTCGTCGTTGAAATATTTGTGGATGGCATAGGCCACGGCATGACGAATTCTAAATACTGCACTGAAGGTGTTGGTTCGTGCACGCAAGTGTGCGTTTTCGCGCAAGAATTCTAGTGAATGCCTTTTCGGTTGAAGTGGAAATTTATCGGGGTCGCTGTCGCCTAAAACCTCCAGCTTTTCGACTTGAAGTTCCACAGCTTGTCCTTTTCCCAGAGATTCTACGAGCAATCCTTCGACGGATACCGATGCTCCTGTTGTGATTCTCTTGAGGAGCTCCGCGTCGAAGTTTTCAAAATCAACCACCGCTTGGATGTTTTTAATCGTGCTTCCATCGTTCACAGAAATGAAGCGATTACTCCGGAAGGTGCGCACCCAGCCCATGATTTTTAGCTTATCGCCAATCTTTTCTCCGCCAATTGCTTTGGCGATTTCCGTTCTCCTCATATGCGGTTCAAAATAACAAGAATTGAGCATCAAAAGTAGCCGCCTGAACAATATCCCTTACCAGAATACGAGAATCGATTTCAACCGCTCATATTGAACTCCGCACGTTTGTCACATAAGAAACAAAAAAGTAAAAAAACGTTTCCAGTGTGGAAATAACATATACATTTGCGGCCGAATGAAAAAGGAGCTAGAAACAATAGACGAAAAACACTTGGAAATCATTCAGGGTGCACTGAAGATTTTCATGACGCTAGGTATAAAGAGCGTCACCATGGATGATGTTGCTAGCAATCTTGGAATTTCTAAGAAGACACTTTATAAATATGTCAAGGATAAGTCGGACCTGCTCATTCAGAGTGTGAAAGGTTTTCAAGTTCATGAATACAATCTCATTCTCGAGGTCATTGATCGGAAGCTAAATGCCATTGATGAGAGCTACGAAATTAGCAAGATTGTTATGAACCACATATCCGACATTCACCCCTCTGTGATGTTCGATATGCAACGCCATTACCCAGGTGCTATGCGGCTTTTCGAAGAATATAAAAGTGAAACAGTTTACAACTGGCTTCTTGAGAATATGGAGCGCGGAATGAAGGAAGGTTATTTCAGAAATAATCTGAATACCGAGATCATCGCAAAATTCTATTTATCGCACATGGACCAATGCTTCAATCAAGAGATGTTTCCAAGGGCCAAATTCTCGATGAAGGACATCTATTTAGAAATGTTCCGATATCACATTCGCGGAATAGCGAGTGAAAAGGGAGTTGAGTTTCTCCGAGAAAAGATCAAAAAAGAAAAACAGCAATCATGAAACAATCGATTTTATTCATTCTCAGTTTTTGCCTCGCGCATTTGACTTTTGCTCAAGCGGCGGGTGAGAATAAAGAGGCCTTCAGCCTAGATGAGGCGCTTTCGTTCGCGAAGAATAACAGCTACAACATTCGAATTGGAGAATTGAACTCTGACCGGGCTCATCAGGAAGTAATCAATACCCAAGCCATGGGCTTGCCTCAAATTCAGGCGAGTGGAAGCTTCCAACAGTTCTTGGACATACCAATTCAACTGGTGCCAGGAGAATTCTTTGGCGCACCTGCTGGAGAGCTTGTCGAAGTGCAGTTTGGAACTGAATTTTTAAGTTCCTACGGGCTCTCGGCCAATCAGTTGATTTTCGATGGAAGGTATATCTATGGCTTGAAGGCGTCAAAAGCCTACGCGAATTACATTCAGGTAGAAAACGATAAAATCGGCCGCGATGTTGAAGACCAAGTGTTGATGAGCTATTACTCAGCTCTCGCAGCTCAAAAGAATCTCGAAATTTTAAAAGAGAGCAACAAGAACATCGATAAGAGCCTTTCTGAAACCAAAGCTTTTTTTGCTGAAGGCTTTGTGGAAGAATTGGATGTAGATCAACTTAAGCTCATGCAATCCACAATTGAGTCTTCTCTAAAAGATGCTGAAAACCGTGTTCAGAGTTCTTTGAGTGGATTGAAATTGAGCATGGGTTATCCAGTTGATAAAGAAATTGAGCTCACCGATGAACTTGAAGCAGTTCTCAACATCAACCAAGCTCAAGGCCTATTGAGTGAAACGGTAAACACCGAGAAGCACCTCGATATGAAGTTGGTCAATCAAGGAATTGAACTTCAAAACATCGGCCTACGAGTTGAGCAATCGAATTATGCGCCAACCTTGCGCGCATTCTTCAGTCATCAGCAAAACAATTTTGGGAATGAGCTCGATTTCAGCACTTGGTTCCCAAACACGGTTTGGGGAGTCAACTTGAATGTGCCATTATTCACCAGCTTCGGAACACGGTCAAAAGTTCAGATGAATAAAATCGACATTGATAAAATGGAGATTCAAAAGAAACAACTGGATCAGAGCATTCGATTGCAGGCAAGCAATTCGAGAAGTGACTTCTACAATTCTCTTAGTCAATACAACAACGAGAAAAAGAACCTCGAATTGGCGGAAAAAATTCGAAACAAAACAAGCATCAAATTCAAAGAGGGAATGGCGAGCAGCTTAGAGCTTACTCAAGCCGAAACTCAATTGATTCAAACACAAGGACGTTACATCGGGGCTATGTACAACCTCTTAAGTGCTAAAATAAAATTAGAGCAAGCGCTCGGACAATAAACACCACCAAAATGAAATCAATCAATACAACAATCCTCCTTCTTTCTGGGATCTTTTTCCTTTCGTGCCAAGGATCTTCAGAATTCGAAATTGATGTCCTAACCGCCAAACGAGATTCGTTGAAAGACGCCAAGGCGAGCATTTCAACTCAGATCTCGGACCTAGAATCGAGCATTGCTACTTTGGATACATCGATTGAAAAGAGAATTACGGTAGTTACTGCAGTCGACCTTCAACCGACCACCTTTTCACATTTTTTCAAGGTTCAAGGAAATGTAGAAACGGATCAGAACGCCGTGATTGTTCCTGAAGTTCAAGGAAGAATCACCAGCATTAGGGTGAAAGAAGGCCAACGGGTGAACAAAGGCAATGTGATTCTTACGATTGATAGTAAGGTCCTTCAAAACAACATCGATGAGACCCAGAGTCGCTATGACTTGACTGAGGTGGTGTTCAAAAAGCAAGAGAGTTTATGGAACCAACAGATTGGTTCTGAAATTCAATTCTTGGAGGCGAAGAACAACATGGATGCAACGAAGCAACGATTGGAAGCGTTGAAGGCACAGTTGGCGATGTACAGCGTAAAAGCGCCTTTTGCAGGCATCATCGACGAGCTTCGTCCGAAAGTTGGAGAGATGGCAAGTCCGATGAGTCCGGTTGCGCGCATCATCAATTTAGATGAGATGTACATCAAGTGTGATGTATCGGAAAGCTACTTAAGTAAAATCCAAGAGGGTGATTCGGTAGGTGTATACTTCCCATCCTTGGAGCGCACTCTCGCAACGAAGATCTCCAGAATTGGTCAGTACATCAACCCAAACAACCGCTCTTTTGTAATTCGTTTGAACATCAACAACCGCGACAATTCATTGAAGCCGAATTTGTTGGGAGAGGTTCGCATTAGGGACTTTTCCGTCGATTCTGTGGCCGTTCTATCTTCTTCGCTGATTCAACAGTTGCCTGATGGCTCAGACTTCGTTTACGTTTTGGAGAAAACAGGAAACAGTTACAAGACGGTTCGACGCAGCGTTTCTACAGGAATGTCGTACGATGGCAAAACACACGTCACCAGCGGTCTTACAGGAACAGAATCAATCGTAGCTGAAGGCAGCAAAGCCATTCGCGACGGTGAAATCGTATTGCTCTCTAACTAATCCTTCGGGGCGAAAAAACATACAATTATGGCAGATAATCTTCCAAAAAGCGAACACAATAAGTCCTTCGGGCTTTCAACGCTTTCCCTTAAAAACAGGACTTCGGTCATTGTCATCACCTTCCTCATTTTGATAGGTGGGCTGACCTCCTATCTAAACATGGCTCGAGAGAGCTTTCCTGAAGTAGTAATTCCACAGATTTATGTTGGAACGCCGTATCCAGGAAACTCGCCACTCGATATTGAGAAGAAGATTACACGTCCACTCGAGAAGGAGATCAAGACCATTACTGGAATCGATAAGCTAACCTCGACTTCCGTGCAGGGATATTCAACCATCTCAGTCGAATTCGATTTCAGCGTTACCCCGGAAGAGGCTTTGAGAAAAGTGAAGGATAAGGTGGATGCCGCTATGAGCGATTCAGAGTTCCCCACCGACCTACCCGCAGATCCAAACATTTTTGAAATGAACATTTCGGAATTGACGCCTGTGATGAACATCAACCTTTCGGGGAACTACTCACTGGACCAATTGAAGAAGTACGCCGAAGTGCTCGAGGATAGAATTGAGATCCTTCCTGAAATCTCTGAAGTCGACATCCGCGGTGTACAAGACAAAGAAATGAAGGTAAACGTCGACATGATGAAATTGGAGGCGAGCGAGATCAGCTTCAACGACATTTCTGCAGCCATCAACAACGAGAACATGACGATTTCGGGTGGTGAAATCCTCGACGATAATCTAAGAAGAACCGTGCGTGTGGTTGGTGAGTTTCAAAGTGCCCAAGAGCTTGGAAACGTCATAATCAAAAGAGAGAAAGCCAACATTGTCTACCTAAAGGACATTGCTGAAGTTGTTTTTGAGGATGAGGAAAAAGAATCCTATGCTCGTGAGTATACTGCGCCAGTTGTGATGGTGGATGTGAAGAAACGGGCAGGTGAGAATCTCATCAATGCGGCCGACCAGATCACCGTAATCCTAGAAGATGCGATGGCGAACGACTTTCCTGAAGATCTTCAAGTGACCATCACGAACGACCAATCGAAGTTTACGAGAACCCAAGTAGGAGAGCTGGAAAACAGCATCATCTTCGGTATGCTCCTCGTAATTCTAGTGCTTCTTTTCTTCCTTGGTCTCAGAAACGCCTTGTTTGTTGGGGTGGCAATTCCAATGTCCATGTTCATGGCATTCATGATTTTGGGCGCAGCTGGAGTTACACTCAATATGATGGTCCTCTTCTCTTTGGTTTTGGCCTTAGGAATGCTGGTCGACAACGGAATCGTTGTGGTAGAAAACATTTACCGACTCATGGACGAGGGATACGATTCTTGGGAAGCTGCCAAGCTAGGTGTTGGTGAGGTCGCCTTGCCAATCATTGCTTCTACAGCAACGACTCTCGCCGCCTTCTTACCATTGGCTGTATGGCCGGGCATCATGGGGCAGTTCATGTTTTATATGCCTTTCACCTTAATGATTGTACTCGGTTCAAGCTTGTTTGTGGCTTTGGTCATCAACCCGGTTCTCACCTCAATGTACATGAAGATTAAAGAGGATCCTACCAACATGAGAAAACTCTATATGGTAGTTGCCTTTCTAATTGTCTTTGGAGCTTTGATCGTTGCAGCTGGAAAACCAGTGATTGGGAACTTGCTCATTATTGGCGGTGTGCTTGGTCTCATGAACAAGTTTTTACTCATTCCTGGAACGAAGTTTTTCCAAGGCAGAATTTTGCCTTGGATGGAAGATGGGTATCGGAAGTTCCTCTCTTCTGCCTTGAAAGGAAGAAATCCGATTTACTATTTCATCGGAACTTTTGGACTCTTAATCTTTAGTTTCATGTTGCTGGGAGTCTTCAGCCCAAAGGTGATTTTCTTCCCAGTGAACCAACCG
Organism: Flavobacteriales bacterium UBA1986; assembly: GCA_002336245.1. Lineage (GTDB taxonomy): Bacteria > Bacteroidota > Bacteroidia > Flavobacteriales_G > Salibacteraceae > UBA4419. The sequence continues at coordinate 66,597 of DDDG01000024.1, read as the reverse complement.
AATTACGTGAACATTTTCATTGAGGCTCCAATTGGTACCGACATTGAAAAGGTGAATGAAGCGACTAAGGTCATCGAGAAAAGAGTTTTGGATTACGCTGCGAAATTCGAGGTGATTGAAACGGTTAATGGAACAGAGCGCACACACAATTATTTAATTGAGTCTGTGATTGCTCAAGTAGGAGCTGGAACTTCTGACCCGGCTCAAGGCCCTTCAATGGCCAACACACCTCATAAAGCACGTGTTACTATTTCCTTTGCTCAGTTCCAATTCAGACGTGGTCAAATGACCGGGGATGTAATGGAAGAAGTTCGCTCATTGGTTCGCGGAGTTCCCGGTTTAAAAATCACAGTAGACAAAGATGCTGCGGGACCTCCGACAGGAAAGCCAGTTCAAATTGAAGTGACGGGCGACGACTACGACCAGCTCCTAGCGGAAGCGACGAACGTGAAGCGCTTCATCGATTCGAAAAACATTCCAGGAATTGAAGAATTGAAACTCGACGTTGAAGTTGGGAAGCCTGAAATGACGGTGGAAATCGATCGCGCGAAAGCAAGAAGACTGAATCTTTCTACAGGGCAAATTGGAATGGCCTTGCGGAATGCTTTGTTCGGAATGGAATTGTCATCCTTTAAAAAGGGGGAAGACGATTATCCAATCATGGTTCGATTGGCGGATGAGTATCGCTACAATGCAGATGCTTTGATGGACCAAAAGATCACTTTCCGGGATCAAACCAATGGACAAATTCAACAGGTTCCTATTTCAGCTGTGGCTTCTCGGGCTAAATCGGCCACGTTCTCGGCTGTGAAGCGGAAGAATATGAAGCGATTGATCACAGTCTCTTCCAATGTGCTGGAAACCTACAACCCCAACGAGGTGGTTGCAGAAATTAAAGAGGCATTGGTGGATTATGACCTTCCGCAAGAGAACGGAATTAAATTCACTGGGCAGCAAGAACAGCAGGCCAAGGAGATGGCTTTCTTGAGCAACGCACTGATGATTGCTGTCTTTTTAATCTTCCTAATCATGGTGAGCCAGTTCAACTCTGCAGCCCAGCCTTTCATCATCATTGGTTCTGTTGTGTTCAGCCTCATCGGGGTATTCCTTGGACTCGTTGCCTTCCAAATGGATTTTGTTGTGATGATGACCATGGTAGGAATCATCTCGCTTGCGGGAATTGTGGTGAACAATGCCATCGTTTTACTGGATTATACCAACCTGACAATCCTTCGGAAGAAAGAAGAGTTGGGCATGGATTCAAAGGAATTCTTAAGCGTTCCACTTCTCATTGAGTGCATCGTATCTTCTGGGTCAACTCGTTTGCGTCCGGTACTATTAACGGCCATTACCACAGTACTTGGTTTGTTGCCACTTGCGGTGGGAATGAACATCAATTTCTTTACTCTTCTTTCAGATTGGGATCCGCAGATCTACTTTGGAGGAGACAACGTTATGTTTTGGGGGCCGATGTCTTGGACGGTCATCTTTGGCTTGACTTTTGCCACCTTCTTAACACTAATCATTGTGCCTGTGATGTTCTATTTGGTTCATCGCTTGAATTATCGCGTGGCAAGCAAGTGATTCAATTCACGACCAACCATGAAAACCCTGTCAGTTTAACTGATGGGGTTTTTTCGTTTAATGACCTTCTTCGTTGTAGAACCTCCGAAGCCCGAATAGGATTACAGCTACTGCGGCTGCGGAAAGACTGAAAAGCATGATGTTGTCGCTTCCAGTGTCTTCCACACCTTCGGGTAAGCTTCCCTGATGAATGAAATAGAGGGCGAGAATTGCCAGGGCATTGTTCAAGAAATGAGCGAGCATTGGAAGGTAGATTGATCTCGACCAGTAGAACAAATAGCCTAGGGCGGCTCCCATAATGAGGCGTGGAAAAAACGCAAAGAACTGCATATGAATGAGGCTGAACAGTGCGGCGGTAATCCAGATTCCCATGTGAACGGATCGAAAGCGCTGAATGAGCAAGGGTTGAAACCAACCCCGAAACAGCATTTCTTCACCAACGGCAGGGAGTAAGGCAACCATCATCAAATTGATGCCAAGGTCACCGAGATCCTCCATTTTTAGAAATGCGACTACAGTGCGCTCCGTTTCCTCTTGCATATTTCTCAAATTCGTTTCCCAGCCAGCGATGATGTCTGGAAAGTGAATGGCGTCACTTAATGTAGCCACGAAGTTTTCAAGAGGAAGAGCAGCAATTACAAGAAGAACCGCAGCTGCAATGGGAAATAATTTGAGCGGTCTTCCAAGGCCAAAAAAGCTGCGCAAATCTGTGCCGCACAACCAGGCAAATAGAATGGGCGGAATGATGAAAAAACCAATGGCGTTTACCGTTTGAGAAAACTTCATCGCACGAATCACTTGGGGGTCTCCAAAATCACGAGCTAGTGATGGGTTTCCTATCATGTCGATGCCAAAAAGTGGCTCCGACAACAGGAGGGCAAGAAGGCCGCTCACAAAGAAAAACCCAAGAGAGATGAAGAGGAGCCAAAAGAGTTTAGCGCCTGCAGGTTCGTCCTTCAAACGACCGTTTAAACTCATGTTCTGCTTTTAGTAATTTTGCCCGAATTTCAGGAATGGCGGTAAAAATAGGAAATATCGACTTGGGTGAATTCCCACTCTTGCTGGCTCCCATGGAGGACGTGAGTGACCCACCATTTAGAGCTTTGTGTAAAGCTCAGGGGGCGGATATGATGTACACCGAATTCATTTCTTCAGAGGGCCTAATCCGCAATGCAGATAAGAGTGTTCAGAAGCTCGACATCTTTGATTATGAGCAGCCGATCGGAATACAAATTTTTGGAGGAGAAATTGAATCCATGAAGTTGGCCGCCGAAATCGTAGAGCGAAGTGAACCTGACCTGCTCGACATCAATTACGGCTGCCCTGTGAAGAAGGTGGTGAATAAGTCTGCCGGAGCAGGAATCTTGCGCGACATCCCGAAAATGATCTCCCTGACATCCGAAATCGTTAAGCAGGTTAAGTTGCCTGTGACAGTCAAAACTCGATTGGGCTGGGATGAGAGCAGCAAACACATTGTGGATGTAGCAGAAAGGCTCCAGGATGTTGGTGTGCAGGCAATCTCCATTCACGGAAGAACACGAGTTCAAATGTATAAAGGTGAGGCCGATTGGACTCTAATCGCTGAGACGAAGAACAATCCGAGATTGAAAATTCCAGTTTTCGGAAATGGAGATGTCGACAGTCCACAAAAGGCTCTTGAGATGAAGAACCGATACGGCGTCGATGGCATTATGATCGGGAGAGCGAGCATAGGATATCCATGGATTTTCCGAGACATTAAAGCTTTCATGAAAACAGGCATTGTCCCGCCGCCGCCTTCGGTTAAAGAACGAGTAGCGGTTGTTCGCGAACACCTCGACTTTTCTCTCCGCTGGAAGGGACCTAGACTTGGCGTGGTGGAAATGCGCCGACACTATGGAAAGTACTTCCGCGGCTTAGCCGGATTTAAGGATTACCGCATGGTTTTAGTTACAGAAATGGACAGCTCCATCCTCTATGAGACCCTGGATATCATAGAGAAGAAATACCACCAGAGTCCGGCCGAAGAAAAGCTTTTGGCTGGCGGCCTTTGATTCTCTCACAAAGGTTATTTTAGGCAGCAAATTCAATTCATGCCTGAGGAAAAAAAACTCTTTCTAATCGATGCTTATGCATTGATTTTCCGTGCCTATTACGCGTTCATCAAGAATCCCCGAATGAACTCTCAGGGCTTGAACACTTCGGCGATGTTCGGCTTTACGAATACACTCCTCGATTTAATCAAGAAGGAAAAGCCAACGCACCTCGCCGTTTGTTTCGACTATCCAGCAAAAACGGTTCGAAATGACATTTATACGGAGTACAAGGCAAACCGAGAAGCTACACCGGAAGACATAAAACTATCCGTTCCATACATCCGGAAAATTATCGAGGGCTTTAACATCCCAATTTTGGAAGCTGAGGGTTATGAGGCAGATGATGTGATTGGAACCTTGGCAAAAAAGGCCGAAAAAGAAGGATACACAACTTATATGGTGACTCCTGATAAGGACTTTGGTCAACTCATATCCGACACTGTGATCATGTACAAGCCAGGCAGAGGAGGTAGTGGGGCGGAACTCATTGGACCAAAGGAAGTGTGTGAACTTTGGGGAATTGAACGACCAGAGCAAGTCATCGACATTCTGTCTATGATGGGTGATGCGGTCGACAATATCCCGGGTTTACCTGGTGTAGGTGAGAAGACGGCGGCCAAGTTGATTCAGGCCTACGGAAGTTTGGAAGGGCTTTATGAGCACACGCATGAACTGAAAGGAAAGTTGAAGGAGCGCGTGGAAGAAAACAAGGAACAAGCGTTCATGAGTAAAGTGCTCGCCACTATAATGCTCGATGCACCTGTAGACTTCGACCCAAAGTCCTTGATTATGGAGGAGCCCAACAAGGAAGCTTTGAAAGAGCTGTTTGTTGAATTGGAGTTTCGAAATTTGGCTGCCAAAGTCCTGGGCGAGGAGGTCTCAATGGCCAAGCCAAGTGCTTCTCCAGCGGCAAATTCATCAGGGCAATACGATCTATTTGCCCTCGGTGAGGAAGAAACTAAAACACAGAGAAGTACAAGTGAAACTGAGGAGGAAGACTCATTTTCGGAAGTGAAGAGCATTGAAAACAGCCAACACAAATACTACTTTGTAGAGACGGAAGGTCAACGCCGTGGCTTGCTAGCAGCTCTTGAGTCTGCCAAATTTTTCTCTTTTGATACGGAGACGAGCGGTCTTGATGCCCTTACGGCCCAATTGGTAGGAATCTCTTTCTCAATGCGACGAGGTGAGGCATACTACCTCCCGGTTCCGAGAGAAAAAGAGAAGATTAAAGATTTTCTATTGCCATTCAAGGAGCTCTTTGAGAAGAGTAAAGCGCAAAAAATCGGGCACAACATTAAGTACGATATTTTGGTTTTGCGCAAATACAACATTCGGGTTGCCCAGCCCTATTTTGATACAATGCTGGCCCACTACATTCTAGAGCCAGACATGCGCAGAAGAAGTATGGATGTGCTTTCTGAGCTTTATTTAGATTACAAGCCAGTTCCAATTGAAGACTTGTTGGGCAAGAAAGGCAAGAATCAAAAAACCATGTTGGACTTGGAAAACAAAGACATCAGCGACTACGCCTGTGAGGATGCAGATGTCACTCTCCGGCTTCGACATCATTTTGCCCCAATCATTCGAGAGTCGGGCAATGAAGAACTGCTCGAGAATATGGAATCCCCGCTCATTGAGGTTTTGGCTGACATGGAAGAGAAAGGGATTCAGCTCGATACCGAGAGTCTGAAAAAACTTTCGAAAACCCTTGAGACAGACATTCAAGGCATTCAAGATGGTATCTATACCAGTGCTGGAACTGACTTCAACATTGCAAGCCCACGTCAAGTTGGCGAGGTCCTTTTCGACCATTTGAAAATCGATCCGAACGCCAAAAAGACCAAAACAGGGCAGTACGCAACCGGCGAAGAGATTTTAAGCAAGCTCACAGACAAGCACCCAATCATCAGTCAGATCTTGGACTTCCGCGAACTGGTGAAGCTGAAGAACACCTATGTCGATGTTTTACCTGAAATGGTCAACACCGAAGATGGCAGAATTCACACCACCTTCAATCAGGTAGTTGCAGCCACGGGTCGATTGAGCTCAGATCGTCCGAACTTGCAGAACATCCCAGTGAAAACCAAACGAGGGCAGGAAGTTCGAAAGGCATTCATTCCTAGGAACAAGGACTTCATATTGATGGCCTCGGATTACTCCCAGGTGGAATTGAGGATATTAGCTTCCATGAGCGATGATGAAGGGATGATTGAGGCCTTCAGAAATGGTGAAGACATTCACTCAACTACAGCAGCGAAAGTTTTTGGTGTCTCAAAGGATGAGGTAGACCGCGCGATGCGCACCAAAGCAAAGGCGGTAAATTTTGGAATCGCATACGGACAAGGGGCTTTCGGGCTTTCTCAAAATTTGAACATTCCTAGAAAGGAAGCGAAGGAAATCATCGACAACTACTTCGCGAAATTCGCGGGTATCCGCACCTATATGGCGGAAGTTGTGGACAAAGCGCGTGAGCTAGGATATGTTGAGACCATTATGGGTAGGCGAAGGCTTCTGAGAAACATCAATTCCGCGAATGCAGTAGTGCGAAGTCAGTTGGAACGCCTTGCGATTAACGCACCAATACAAGGCTCAGCAGCCGATATCATTAAGATTGCGATGATCAACATACAAGCAGAAATGAAAAAGCGCGAGCTTAAATCTCAATTGCTTTTGCAAGTTCATGATGAATTGGTTTTTGATGCGCACCGGTCGGAAGTGGACGAATTGAAGGAATTGGTTGAGACCAGAATGTCGGGTGCCATTCAACTAAAAGTTCCACTTCTTGTAGAAACAGGATTGGGCGAAAACTGGCTGGAAGCACATTAATGATTTCCTTTCCTTAAATTTGAACAACTTGATTCTGAAAATACCTCACATGAACATAAGAACACTCATACTACTAGTGCTTGTAGGAAGTCTATTCTCTTGCAGAGGAAAAGTGCAAGAAGAGACAAGCCTACCTGAAATGCCCGTTGGCTTTGACAGCGCCTCATTCGACGAGGAAGACAAGAAGAAATACAACAAGGCTCGCAGCATTTTTTACTCGCTTCCATCCCCCATGGAAACAACTGTACTTATGCATAAGGCGGGAGCCACTTATCGACAAGACATTCTGAACCCTGCAGAAAATTCAAAAAATTACGTCACCAGTGCTGATCAGGCAGTAAATATTGGAGCCTATTTAGCTGACATGAGCTACTGCAACATTTTTCAGCAGCAAGAGCAATGTGTGAAGTATTTTGCCGCATTGCGAGTATTGGGAGACGAGTTGAATCTTTCTGGAATATTTACTTCAGATATTGCGGAACGAATCGAACTCAACCTCGAAAAGAGGGACTCTATCATGAACATCATCTCCGAAGCCTACTGGACTGCAAAGTCTGAGTTGGAAGAAGCAGAGCGCGAAAAAATCGCGAGCTATGTGTTGGCGGGTGGCTGGATTGAAGGTTTGTACATCGCATCTTCTCTTGCCACAGGAGGAGAGAAAAACGAGCTTCTTGAAAAGCGCGTAGCGGAGCAGAAGTATTCGGCCATGCACCTTTCAGAGTTGTTAGAAATTCAAAACTCCGATGGGAGTATGGATGACATAGAAAAGGGTGTGAACGAACTCTTAGATCTCTTCATGGCATTGGAAGAGAAGAGCGAGCCAGGAACTTATTCCGTGGATGAACATGGAGTGATTCGCGTCGGAAAGAAAATTACGGTTAAGATGTCTCGCGAGCAACTAGAAGAAATTGCAGTCAAAGCGAAAGAATTGAGGAACTCCTACATAGCAAGATAGCATGAAACTTAGATACGCCATCGTCTTTATGATTTGCCTTTTGGGAACAACTGAGTCTTTCTCTCAATGCAAGTTTTTCACTCAACGTAAATGCCTTCCAGCACTTGAGCCATACGTGAACAATGGACAAGTCAATACAACTACACTTTTTGAAGGAGATTCGGCAGATTTGAAAATGACCTTCTATTCAGAACAGCAATATCGATTGTTGGTCTGTGCACATGGGAGTCTTGGTGAAGGCGTTGTTTTGAAGGTGAAAGACAGTGATGATGTCTTGATGTACGACAGTGAGGATAAAGGCGAGAGTGCCTTTGATTTCATGGTGAATTCCACCCAAGATCTCACTGTCACTATCATGGCGCCTAAGTCGGAGGAAGACTATCTCGACATGCCCAGGTCGGGCTGTGTCTCCGTTGCTTTAGGCTTCCTCAACGAATAGCATTATTCTCCCTTTTTATTCCAGCTTTCCTTCCTTTCTGGGCTCTAAGACAGTTCTAGATGAAGGAAGAAAACCTACTCTACACACTTGCCCTGCGCTCGGCAAATGGCATAGGTAATGTGCGGGCTCGTCAGCTAATTGACGCCTTTGGTGACGCGAAGTCAGCCTTCGAATACGCCAATAGACCCGAGCATCGAAGAACGAACATGCCCACTTTTCTTGCGAATGCATTGAAGGAAGTCAAGTCGTTTAAATCATTTGAAAAGGAGCTGAAAATCATCGAATCTCATTCCATTCGAGCAGACATTTACAACGAGGATGACTACCCAATCCGTTTGGCGCAATGTTACGACGCACCCGTTGTGCTCTTTTCGCAAGGAGACGTTGCCATGGATTCTCGTCCTGTTCTTGCAGTAGTAGGGACAAGAAGGAGTACAAAGTACGGACGTGACTTTTGTAGGAAGCTGATGGAGCAAGCTCAGAATTTGGGAGTTGTTCTCGTGAGCGGCTTAGCCCTTGGTATTGATACTGAAGTACATCGAATGTCGCTTGAACACTCGATGGAAAATTGGGCTGTCGTAGCTCATGGACTGGGTCATGTATACCCACCAGAAAATCGACGCTTGTCGCGAGAGATCTTAAAATCTGGACTTTTAATTTCAGAACATCTCTATTGGGATAAAGCTGAGAAAGAGAATTTCCCATTGAGGAATCGAATCATAGCTGGCCTTGCGACTGCAGTTCTAGTAGTGGAATCTCCAGAAAAAGGTGGAGCCCTGATTACAGCCGAATACGCGAATTCATACAATCGGGATGTATTTGCACTTCCGGGAAGGCGCGATGACCGCTCTTCGAGGGGCTGCAATCGACTGATCAAACAACACAAGGCTCATTTGATTGAAGAGCCTCAAGACATCTTTGAACAGATGGGCTGGCAACGGAAAGACCAACTTAAGAAAGTGCGGCAGGCAAAATTATTTGAAGTGCTTACGGAGGATCAGAAGGTGATTGCCGAAATATTAAAAGAACGCGAAGGGCTTTTGATGGATCAACTGATTCAGATCAGCGGAATAAACTTTGGGAAGCTGGCCAGCCTGCTTCTCGAAATGGAAATGAGCGGCATCATTCAGGCTCTTCCTGGGAAGAGGTATGCCTTGAGATAGAAGCATTTCCCCAAAGGAGAAAAGCAAGTGCTCCAATAAGGTAGGCAAGAACGTCTAGAGGATCGGCAGTGAACCTAGGATCAAATTGTGGGATGAAATATTCGAAGAAAACAGAAAAGATTAGCGTGCTCAGGCTTATTTGCCACAAGCTCAAACGGTAGGAGCTAGAGATGATAAAACGCATACCCGCAAGGGCCATAGTAAGCACGATGGGCATCAACATCAGGTCGTCTAAGTAGGAGTTGACGAAAGGGATGTAGATGCCGTAAAATTCAGACCAACGATTCACTAAGAAGATGCAGCTCGCGACCAGGAAGAGTGGACTGCTAAGCGTCTTTAGGACTGACTTCATTGAAGGCGTATAGACAGAGAAAGAAAATGAAAAAGCTCGCGCCAATTTGAGTTTCTAAAGTATCCTCATTCACGAACGAAAAGGTCCAAAGCACAAAGAATGAAATGGACAGCAAGCTTTGTTTGCCACGAATGGATGCATGGAAAAAACTTGCAAGAATGAAGAGCCCACCAATCCATCCAAAGGATATGAGATAAGTTAAATATTGGTTGTGGGCTCGTTTTCTGAAATTCAAACTCAATTCACTATTGAGCTCCTCATAGGCTTGATCGAACGACTGCACAAGATTTCCCGCACCTATTCCAAGGAGTGGGTTTTTTTGAAGGAGCGTCCATCCAACCGACCAAAACTCAAAGCGCTGAGCCACTGAGTTTCCGCTTGGATTCCCGGAGTTTTGTACTTGCTCCAATTCCCAAAGTGTCTCATACAAACGATCCGATAAACCCTTACCATCCACAAATCGAATGTTTGTGAGACCTTGTTCTATCGCTCTAATTTCATCGGCTTTCAATTGCGAAAGGCCGTTGAGATCTTTGCGCAAATTTTTTGACGCCATGAAACGGATGATGGTGGCGTGAAGAGGTTGACCTTTTTCGTCTAAGCCGTCAAAGTCGAGTTCGCTGAGTTCATTCCAGCCGGAGCGGAGTTCATTCATGGCCACATATGTCCAGATGTAGTGCCCGTTTTCTCGTTGCAGATTTTCACTTAAATGGAGGTAGACTTCACCGGACGGACTGGCGTAATCCAATTGGGTGAAATCGATTGAGTCGCTTTTTTGAAAGTTGAGAGTGAAGATGCTCAAGAAAGTGCCAACGGAAAGAATAGTGCAGATCAAGAGGCCGAGTGCGGGCCATTTAAAGCGCTTATTCTCCAACTTCGCAATGCCCCAAATGATGAACACGAGTATTCCGGCTGAGAGCAATATCAAGGCGGTTAAGCCTTGAAGAAGTATCAAGTAAATCAGTAGAAGGCCTATGATTCCAAGACGCCACCAGCGATATTCGGTTCTTACAAGTTCTAGGGTGGAGAAAATGGCCAATACGCAAAGTATCCCCATTCTAATGTGAGAGATGAAAGGGGAGAGCCCTCGAGCATCTGCATTTGTACTTTGGAAGAAGTACAATGAAATTCCAATCAGAGCTACAGCAGACACCCCTAGTGCGAACAGATCCAAAAGCTTAACAAATTCCTTGCGTGCTAAAGGCCAAATTGAAGCAGTTAGAATTGGAATTGTAAGAAGAGGAAGTTTTATTCTGAGGTCTTGAAGTGCTCGCCCGAGGTCTTCTGTGAAAGGAATCCATAATAGTTGAACCATGAACCCGAGTACTAGAAAGAGCAATATTTTATTCTTCAGTACGTGTTGAAACTTCTCACGGATGTTGCCTTCGTATATCCAAGCGGCGAGAAGAACAAATTGAGCGAAGCTCACAACTGGCTTGGACATTGGCAGTCCAAGGGCAAACAAATAGAGGCCGATTAGGTAGAGCTGTCGATGTCTTGGCTTTGATTCGAGTTCGAGCACAAGAAGGACTTAGTCTTTTTTCGCGAAGGAGCCATCGAGGATGGAATCGTAAAGGGAACGATCTTTCAGCACTTTTTTCGCTTCTATGATTTCATCGTCTGTAGAAAGGGAGGATATGATTCGACCTTTCTGATAGTAATATCTGGAGACGAGTTCGTTCGTCAAAATCTCAACGATTTCGGCCTTGTGTTTCACTAAATCCTGGCCTTTACTTTCAGCAATTCTATTTGTTATGCTCTGATATTCTGTCTGAATATTCTCGAAATACTTTTCCTTTTTACTGGCTTCCGCAAGCTTGTCAAGCAGTTCTTCACTTTCTGTTTTGTAATCCAAATCTTTTCCTTCGAGAAAGGATTCAAACTGAGCATATAATTCGTCGTCGATTCTAAAGCTCTCCGGCTTTTCTAGGGAATCATTCTTTGATCGGTATTCAGTTGCAAAATCGAAAATTAAATCTTCTTGACTCAAATCTTGAGCAATGTTTGAATAGGTTGGAATGCCGGTTTTGATGTCGGGATAAATTCCTCCTGCATCGTATACTACTCGTCCACGCTTCGTGGCAAATTCCGCCGCCAAGGAATCAGGAATTTCTTGAGCCTTTCCGTTTTCTTTATGAGTGTAATCGATTTTTTGAATGCAACGTCCACTGGGGATGTAGTACTTCGAAACAGTGACTTTCAATCGTGTGTTGTAACTCAAGGTGAGCGTCTGCTGCACCAGACCTTTTCCAAACGACTTTTGACCAATGATTACTGCACGATCTAAATCTTGAAGCGCGCCGGCAACAATTTCAGAGGCAGATGCTGAACCTTCATCAATCAAAATGCAAACTGGCATATTCATGTCGAGAGGTTCCTTACTTGTCTTGTAAGAGCGATCCCAATTTTTGAGTTTCCCCTTGGTGGAAACTACTTCAACTCCTTTTGGAACAAATAGATTTACGATTTCGACCGCCTCTCTTAAAAGCCCGCCTCCATTGCCTCGCAAGTCGAAGACAAGGGAAGTCATTCCTTCCTTTTTTAAGTCTACAATAGCCTTCCGAACAGCTCCTGAAGCAGTTTGGGTGAAGCTGCTCAAGCGAAGGTATCCAACACCCTCATCGAGGATTCCGTGATAAGGAACATCCTCTATTTTAATGTCTTCTCGAGTTAATGTTTTGGTGATGATCTCATCTTCAAAGGGCCGTTTGATTTTCATGACCAATTCGGATTTGGCCTGCCCTTTCAGGATGCCACTCATTTCAGAGGTGGTTTTTCCTTTCACATCTTGCCCGTCAACTTCAAGCACAACGTCTCCTGCACGTAAGCCTGCCTTTTGCGCCGGAAAACCCTCGTAGGGTTCTGCAATCATTACATAGTCATCTTTTTTGCGAATGAGGGATCCGATTCCTCCATATTGACCTGTAGTTAGAAATTTGAAATCCTCTATTTTTTCTTCCGGATAATAAACGGTGTAGGGGTCCAAAGACCTCAACATTGCATCAATACCTGTTTTGATGAGCTCGCCAGGTTTGGTTTCATCAACGTAATAGATGTTGAGCTCTTGAAAGAGTTTGGCGAAGATTTCCATGTTCTTAGAAATCTCGAAATAAGAATCGGTGAAGCTTAGGGAGAAAAAACTGGTAGCACCTACAATGGCAGCGATCAGTAGGATTTTTATGCGAGTACTCAAGGATTTGATCCGATTCATGAAGTTTATACGAGATTATTGGGAAGCCAAACGTTTCAAAATTAGAATTATTATCTCTTCAATCTCTTTATAGTCAAGGATTTCAGACTTTTGGTAAATAATCATAGAATCCATTTTTGGACCGTCTGAACGAAGTAGATGTTTGTGGCGGCGGTATGCCTCTCGCATCTTGCGTTTCAGTGAGTTGCGATCAACAGCTTTTTTAAACCGTCTTTTCGGAACGCTGAAGCCCATGCGATGTTTAGCCTCTTGGTTTTCTCTTGAAAGAAGTTGCAAGAAAGCGACGCGTTGCGACTTACCCTTCTCGAATAAGAGTCGGATCGCAGTATAACCTTTAAGCTTATGAGCTTTTGCCAGTCCTTGGTTCACTGGTTAAAGTTCGCCAATAATTGCCTAGCGTTTGTTCGACTGCTTGATGTAACCTTCCAAGGCCATACTCATCGAAGGAAGGTTTGGCTGGGGCGCTTTGATGTCTACTCTCAAGCCAGTTTCTTCAACAGCCTGAATGGTTGTTGGCCCGAAAGCAGCAATGCGCGTTCCGTTCTGAGTGAATTTTGGAAAGTTCTGAAAGAGCGACTTGATTCCAGAAGGACTGAAGAATACTAGAACGTCGTATTTCACATTGTCTAAGTCTGAAAGGTCACTGCACACAGTGTTGTAGAAAATGGCTCGTTGATAATCAAGACCCAACTCGTCCAAGCCTTGTGGAATGTTTGGCTTCAGAATGTCTGAACTTGGCAACAAGAATTTTTCACTCTTGTGTTTCTTCATCACAGTGAGCAGATCACTGAAAGTTTGTTTGCCAAAGAAAATCTTTCGTTTTCTATACACAACATACTTCTGGAGGTAGTAGGCAGTAGATTCCGATAGGCAGAAATATTTCATGCTATCGGGAACAGTTACGCGCATTTCTTCCGCCATGCGGAAGTAATGATCAACAGCATTTCTTGAAGTAAAAATGACCGCAGTGAAGTCTAAAAGATTGATTCTATCCTTCCGGAATTCTTGTCCATCGACTCCTTCAACGTGAATGAAAGATCGGAAGTCAATCTTCAACTTATACTTTTCCGCTAGGTCAGCATACGGATTTATATTCTTATCCGGAGCTGGTTGCGAAACGAGGATAGATTTTACTTTTTCCAACTTAAATCGTGTAAGTGGGTTAAAATATTACTCTAATAATAAACTGAAAATCAGTTTATTAGGAATAATTTTCCGCCGAGAAGAACGGGAGATAATTCCAGCGTGCAAATGTACAACAAAAAGTGATGGATGGAAAAGCTCGCGAAGTTTTGAGAAATCGGCACTGAGCGAATGAGCCGATGAAGGGAAAGAAGGCTCACGTTGAAAAGCGCGAACCAGGCAATATAAATTGATGGAATAGGAGAATAGGCCAGAAAAAGATTCAGAACGAAGAAAATAATTCCTCCCACTTGTCTACTCGACATTAAGTAAAGCACATAATTGGAGGTCTGAGTCTCCGATTGAAATATGAATGCTGAACCCCAGTAGCTCAAAAGCTTAGAAAGATCGAAAAGAAACAAGAGAAGCAATGCGAAAAAGAAGCCGGTTAGTCCTTGAAAAAGGGGATGTTCAAGTACGTTTTGTTGCAACAAAAGACTGAAAAAAAGTGCAGCATTGAGCACGTAATTCAGGTAAAGAACGATGGAGCTAACGTTTAAAAAAGGATTTTCTTCTCGGAGCAATTGAGAGATGAAACGTTTGCTAGCAAATGCGCTCAGCAATTCTGACATTCGCCGGGTAAAGCGAAATCGAATCAGGACATAAGATAAAAACGAAAGACTGAGAAGGACCGCCGGATAATTGCTTTGCTCAATTGGTATGGCTTCCATCATTGGCTATTCCTTACCGTTAAAGTTTAGATTAAAAACACGGGATATGTTGAAGCCCAACTTCATCCCACCCTGGGTCCAATCGTCAGTAGTGTTGAGTAAGAAATTGTTTTCTACGATTCCGCTTGCATTCGTCACCGTGAGGTGAAAGACGTGACCACCGGTTTCAATTTCAACACCAACACCCAAAGGATCTTGGTAGGTAATGCTGCTGTGCGAGCGTCTGTAATCGGATGCGATGTATGCATAATCTGCGATGAGGGCCACCCGCTGGGTTAATTTTAGTCGTGCGGCAACACCTAAAGCCAAGATGGAGTGTTGGTCTATTCCGCTGTTGTCTTTAATGCGCAAGTTTTGATAGACGTGCGTTGGAATCAATTCCAGTGAAAATCGCTCCCCGAACTTTCGGGCAATGATTAACTGATGCACATAATTTAGCCGACTGCTTGACTTTGAATAAAATCCGTTGAGGTCACGTTTTGGAGTGATGCCAAAATTTGCCAAGAGCACCAAGCTGATGGGGGTCTTCTGAGCACTTTGTGCCAGAATTCGGTATTTGATGTTGGCATCGATGAGCTCATTTCGCTTACTTCGACCAAAGCCTACTTGAAGATCTTCTGTGATTCCGTAATCAAACGAAATGCGGATATCGTCGGAGTTGTCGAGGCCCCAAATGTTGTGAACACCACCACCACTTGCAGAACCCATATTTCCAAAACGGTGCGTGACTCTAAAGTCCAAACTTTTTTTCTTGACCATTTCAATCGTATGGAAGTTTACCGCCTTCATGGTTTTGAAGGTTGCGTAAACTCGACTGTCGTCATTGGCGTCGGCTTCATCTTCCAGCATCGACATCAAATCTTCCTGTGCTGAAAGATGCGAGGAAAATGCAAAGAGCAGGGCTAGGGCAAGGGCTGAAATCAGTTGTTTCATTTTTTCTTGGGCTGAGGCTTGAAGCTGAAATCGCAGGTTACGTCTATGACTTCCGCAATGTTTGAGAACACAATTTTCGGAATCTCAATGTCGTGATCTTCCAGCTTAATCTGGAATTTGCTTTGCATCTGCAGAGTTCCCTTTTTTACGATCAAAGTTCCTTTAATTGTTCTCTTTTGCTCTACGCCGTGTATGGTGAGAATACCCGTTGCGGTAGTTTCATACGTGCCGTCTTTTGAGAAGTCGATGTCGCCGTCAAGAGTTCCCTTGAACTTTCCGTTCTTGAATTTCTCGCTCTCCATGTAATTTTCGTTGAAGTGCTCTTCCATCAATTCTTTTTCGAACTTGAAGCCTTTGATGGGAATCACTATTGCCAATTGTTTGTTTTCCTCATTGTACAAGGCAATTGAAGTGGTATTTGTCGCTTCAATGTTTTCCAAAGGAGCTTCGGAGAAAAAATGGACTTTATTTTCCGAGCTCTTCCATACTTGTGCGAAAAGACTTGAGCTCAATAAGATGAGCGTTAGGCTGAGAATGCTGTTTTTCATAAAATTAGTTGTTGGGGCCGCCGGCATCAATCCAGCATTGTAAACGATCTTTTTCTTCAGTTGTTAAACCTCCACAAGGAGGCATTGGTGAGCAGGTGTTCGGATCGAATACTTTTTCTTCAAGATCACCTTGATCCAGTTCAGATTTAATTTCACTATAGTTCGTGAAATCACCAGGTCCTATGCCTCCGGCAACATGACATGTCGTGCAATGTGTGTTCAAAAAGTCAGTGATGTGAGTGCCATAAGTTACGGTGTCACAAAAACTGATTGCCGAAGTATCCGGGGTAGAGATGTCGATTACTTCTTTCGTGCACGAAAAAAAAATCAGGAAAGCGCAACCTATTAATGAAGCGCCGAAGAGTTTATTTGTCATACTGGACGTAAATAAGTGTGTAAATGTATGAGATTAAAAGGCTCCTGCAAAACAATAGTTTGCCTTTGAAGGTTAAATTTGCAGCAGAAATTCTGAAGAATGGATCGATACGAACACCACGATTATTATTTACTCGATGATTTGTTGACTGAAGAGCATAAGCTCATTCGAGATACTGCCCGAGCTTGGTTGAAGAAGGAAGTTTCTCCAATCATTGAGGAGGCTTACGAAAAAGCTGAGTTCCCTAAACAAATCATTCCGGGCTTAGCATCCATTGGTGCCTTTGGCCCATACATTCCTGAAAAGTACGGAGGGCCTGGCCTTGATCAGATTTCGTACGGAATCATCATGCAGGAATTGGAGCGCGTGGACTCAGGTGTTCGCTCAACCTCTTCTGTGCAGTCGAGTTTGGTGATGTACCCAATTTGGAAGTACGGGAGCGAAGAACAGCGCATGAAATTCTTGCCCAAACTGGCGAGTGGTGAGTTCATGGGGAGTTTTGGTTTGACCGAGCCTGATCATGGGTCGAACCCAAGCGGGATGACGACCAACTTCAAGGATATGGGCGATCACTATTTACTGAACGGCGCTAAAATGTGGATTTCGAATTCTCCATTTTGCGATCTTGCTGTTGTTTGGGCGAAAGATGAATCGGGTCGCATTCATGGACTCATAGTAGAACGTGGAATGGAAGGTTTTACGACGCCAGAAACACATGGAAAATGGTCCTTAAGAGCCTCGGCTACTGGTGAGCTGGTGTTCGATAATGTGAAAGTGCCGAAAGAAAATCTCCTTCCTGGAAAAAGCGGATTGGGAGCGCCACTTGGCTGTTTGGACTCGGCCCGCTACGGAATTGCATGGGGAACCATTGGAACGGCCTTAGATTGTTACGACTCGGCTCTGCGCTATTCGAAAGAACGGATTCAATTTGGAAAACCCATCGCTGGTTTTCAACTCATTCAAAAGAAATTGGCTGAGATGATCACCGAGATTACCAAAGCTCAAATGCTTACTTGGCGCTTGGGTGTTTTGCGCGAAGAGGGTAGGGCTACTTCAGCTCAGATCTCGATGGCGAAGAGAAACAACGTCGACATGGCTTTGAAGATTGCCAGAGAAGCGCGTCAGATTCATGGCGCCATGGGAATTACCAATGAGTATTCAATCATGCGGCATATGATGAATTTGGAATCTGTAATCACCTACGAAGGAACGCACGACATTCACCTTCTCATTACTGGAAAGGACATTACTGGAATAGCAGCTTTTGAATGAAAGGAATAGCCTCTCTTATATTAATCGCCTTTATTGTTGGGTGCACTCCGCCAAAAAAAGAGGAAGCGAAAGCCTACCATTTTTATGTGGATTTGGACGCCGAGATTGAGAAGATTCAAAACTCAGATCTTCAATTCGTTAAGATTGCCGAACGTGCTGGCTTAGTCGACACAGTTATAATGTCGCCGAATTGGGAGGACGAGTTTGGTCTGTTAAAAAAGGCCGACATCAACTCCACACGCTCTTCGGCTAGGTATGAGCTTGAGACCAGCAATTGGGGAAGTAAAACCACGTATCGTCTCAGCGCCAATGAGGAACTGAATGGCACGCAATGGGTTGAACACGAATATGAAGGTGAGGTTCTCACCCGACTCGAGTATATGTACAGTGAAAAAGACGTTTTGAGGCAATTGGATGCTCGCCTTTTGTATCGTCCGAGCTACGGACTGTATCAAGAGGTTCGCACAGAACTTCAAGGTTCTGGTATCCAAAAAACGAAAGTCTCTTTGCGTTTTATTGCCCCATAGGACCTGCAGCCGACTGAACTTTTAGACTGTTGATGTCGCGGTCGAACATGTACATTCCCGACTTATCGCCACCTACCAGTTTGATGCGATCCAAGGCGGTTCTAGCAAGAGCCTCTTCTTCAAGTTGCTCTGCAACGTACCACTGAAGGAAATTGTGTGTTGTGTAGTCCTTTTCTTCAAGGCACATGAAGACGAGTTCATTGATGGACTCTGTAACCTTTACTTCGTGTTCCAATAGAGCTTCGAAGCAGGCCGTTAGAGATTCGAAATTGGTATCTGGCTGAGCTATGGCTGGAATGACTGCTTTGCCGGCGCGCTCGTTGAGGTAGTGTACCAGCTTGAGCATATGAGTTCTCTCTTCGTCGGAGTGGCCATAGAAAAAGTCAGCACTTCCGCTGTATCCTTGAACTTCTGCCCAACTTGCCATGGCCAAATAGAAATGAGAAGATTCTCCCTCTAAAAGGACTTGGTGGTTTAAGGCATCTTCAATTTTTTTCTTTAACATACATCCACGAATTTGATTAAACTAATTTAGCTTCAAAAGTATAAGTATTAAACACGGAAAGGCTTTGAAGAGTTCAGTCAAACTCTTATTTAGAACCATTCCAAACGAGTGAATGTCACTCAGCCAACACACTAAATGGCCAAACATAAAAAAGGTAACCTAGGGAATATGATTCTCGAGGTGTTTAGAGAAAGTGCCAACGACAGTTTGAATTACAAACAGATCAGTGGTCGACTCAGTATTTCCAACAAAGCGTCCCGAAAACTTGTGGCCCAAAGTCTCGACAAATTGGTGAAAACCGGAAAGTTGATTGAAGAGGAGCGAGGCAAATATCGACTCGCACACCAATCCAGAAACCTCACGGGCATCATTGATTTTGTGCGCTCGGGAGCCGCCTATGTGCGTGTCACGGGCTTGTCGGAGGACATCTTCATTCCTGCCAGCGATGTCGGCCTGGCATTGCAGGGTGATGAGGTGAGTGTCGCACTCAAAAAAGCCAAAGCGAAGAAGTTGAAAGGACGTGTGCTTGAAGTAAGCAAACGCGCACTTCATCACATCACTGGTACGCTTGAGGTATTTGCCAAGTTTGCTTTTCTAAAGCCCGACAGCCAAAAATATAGAGGAGACTTTTTTGTTCCACTCAACAAGATTATGCACGCCAAAGACGGCGAGAAGGTAGTAGTGGAATTTAAGGATTGGCCAGAAGGTGCTGACAGTCCGATTGCATATGTAGTGGATGTTATTGGTCCTCCAGGTGAACAAGAATCTGAAATGCTTGCAGCTCTTGCTGGCGCCGGCTTCCCGCTCCGCTTTCCACCAGAGGTTTTGCATGAAGCAGATCGGATTCGAAACGAGGCGAAAAACGATTGGAGCGATCGCGAAGACTTTCGATCGGTGACCACCTTTACCATCGACCCGCATGATGCCAAAGATTTCGATGACGCCCTTTCATTCAAACAACTCGAAGATGGTTGTGTTGAAGTGGGTGTGCACATTGCAGATGTCACGCACTATATGGCTGATGGAAGTTTGCTCGATGTGGAGGCTCAAAAGAGGGCAACTTCTGTCTACTTGGTAGACCGCGTAGTCCCGATGCTTCCTGAAGTGCTCTCCAACGAACTATGCTCATTGCGCCCCAATGAGGAAAAGGCTTGCTTCTCCTGCATTTTTAAAATGAAAGGATCAAAGGTTCTTGGATTCCGCATTGCCCGAACCCTGATTTTATCAGATCACCGTTTTGCCTACGAGGATGTGCAAGAGATTCTTGAAGGTGCTGAAGGGAAATATAAAGAGGAACTGCTGGCACTAAACTCAATTGCCAAAACGATGCGCGTTGAGCGACTCGCAGCTGGTGCACTTGCCTTCAATAAAACGGAAGTTCGTTTTGAGCTCGACGAGAACAAGAAACCGATTGGAATCTTGTTGAAAGTGCAGAAAGATGCCCACAAGATGATTGAGGAGTTCATGCTTCTTGCAAATAAAACCATTGCAACTTATGTGGGCAAGCCAACCAAAGGGGAAGCTAAAATTTTCCCGTACCGGGTTCACGACAAGCCAGACTTCGACAAGCTCACGGATTTTTTCAAATTCATTTCAAAATTCGGATACAAAGTGCACATGAAAGGCACGAAGGATCTTCCGCGTGCATTGAATGAACTTTTAGGCCAAATCAAAGGGAAACCCGAAGAAGATGTCATTTCCATGATGGCGATACGGTCGATGGCCAAGGCTATTTATACCACCGACAACATCGGACACTTTGGCTTGGGCTTTCCCTACTATGTTCACTTCACATCACCCATTCGTCGATATCCGGATGTGCTTGTGCATCGACTTTTGGGGTGTTATTTGAAGAATCAATCCGCTGGAATCACCCCAGACGATTTGGAAGATCTCTGCGAGCACTCCTCCGAACGCGAGCGAAAAGCTGCGGAAGCGGAACGAGCTTCTACCAAATATTTTCAAGTTCTATTTGTTCAAGATTCTGTTGGAAAGGATTTTGAAGGAATCGTTTCGGGAGTTACAGAATGGGGAATGTTTGTGGAGATGACCGAGAATAAATGTGAAGGACTCATCCGCTTGAGAGAATTGCAGGGCGACTACTTTTTCTTCGATGAGAAGGAATTTTGCATTCGAGGCCAGAACACAGGGCAAGAATTTCACTTGGGCCAGAAGGTTCGAGTGCGATTGGATGCAGCCAATCTTCAAAGCAAACAAATCGACCTTTCTTATATAAGCGATAGCGTCAGTTAAATCCAGCAAGAAAAGGGCTAACTTTAGCCCCAAGAAATGTCCAAAAAAGTCCTCATTGTAGAAAACGACCCGATCAATATGTTGATCGCGCGAAAGTTCCTAGAAACCCGGTTTGAGGTTGAATGCACATTCAATGGGGAACAGGCTTTAGAGTTGGTTCAAGAGAATTCGTTCGACGTCATCTTAATGGACATCAACCTCGGAGAGGATACCTTGGATGGCATTCAGACGATGAATAAAATACGTGAGATGCCAGCATGCAAAGGCATCAAGGTTTTTGCCATCACTTCTTATGCCATACCCGACGACAAGGATCGATTTTTAAACCTGGGCTTCGATAAGTACTTCGCAAAGCCTTACGATGAGAACCGGCTTATCAGCGCGATTGAGGAGTAGAGCCTTTACTCCCGTTTCAATTCCTTTTTATAGAAATCCAAAGCCCGCAAGCGAGCTTGCTTGTGGTCTACAATGGGATTTGGATAATCGAAGCTGTCGAATTCGGGAATCCATTTTCGGATGTATTCGAATTTTGGGTCGAATTTTTTCGTCTGGGAATCGGGATTAAAAATGCGAAAGTAGGGCGCTGCATCGCAGCCGCAACCTGCAGCCCATTGCCACCCTCCATTGTTGGAGGCCAATTCAAAATCAATCAGTTTACGGGCAAAATAGGCTTCTCCCCACCTCCAGTCAACCAATAAGTCTTTTACCAGAAAACTCGAAACGATCATGCGCACTCGGTTGTGCATGAAGCCTGTTTCATTGAGTTCCCGCATTCCTGCATCTACGATGGGGAAGCCAGTCTTGCCTTCACACCAAGCTTGAAAATGTTCTTCGTTGTTCAACCACTCGAGGCGATCGTATTGCGGCCGGAAGGAACCACCTACAACGTGAGGAAACTGAACCAAGATCATCTGATAGAATTCGCGCCAAATGAGCTCGTTCCAATACTTTTCATTTTTGTCGATGGCCGATTTATGAAGAGAACGTATGCTGATAGTTCCAAACCGAAGATGCACGCTGAGTCGACTGGTGCCCAATAGATAGGGTAAATCTCGAGTCTCGTGATAAGAGGCAAGAATGTCTTCCGGAATGCGGCGGTCGGGAAAGTGAGTTTCATTCTTTACGAAGCCCAAATCTTCATGACTCGGAATCGGCAGAGCTTCAGTAGATGCAAAACCTGAAGTCAAACCTTCACTGGGTTTCCCTTCGAGCATGGAGGACTGAAAGTGTGTTTTCCATTTTCTCATAAAGGGTGTAAAGACCGTGTAGGGCGTACCGTCGTCTTTCAGTACTTCTTGCGCCTCAAAAATTACGTGGTCTTTGTATTGATTGAATCCCACTTGATGTTCTTCCAGAAGGTCATGGATCGTTCCATCCCTCTTTTGCGCATAAGCCTCATAGTCGCGATTGCAGAAAACTGCCGTCACACTTTCTTCGTTCAGAATCTTTCTCCAGATCTCAATCGGACTTCCATGTTCAACACGCAGGTCAGACCCGAACTTTTGCAATTCCTTTTTTAGCCGCCGAATTTGGGCATGAATGAAACTGACTCTTCGGTCGTCCTTATCTTCAAGCTTCGAAAGGATTTCGCTATCAAAGATGAAAAGGCATTGAACCGCATCACCTTCATTTAAAGCATGCCATAAACCAACATTGTCTTCAAGACGTAAGTCTCGTCGGAACCAGAAATAGGTCATGTTCTTCTATCAGCTTGGCGAAGGAGCTTGAATGTGCGCAAAGAACTCAGAGCGCACATCGTCTTCCTTGAATCGTCCTCCGTAGGAACTTGTAACGGTAGAAGAAGAGGTGTCTTGAACTCCACGAGATGAAACGCATAAATGTACAGCATCGATGACCACTGCAACATCATCTGTTTCCAGCAATTTTTTCAACTCTTCCGCGATTTGCACGGTAAGACGCTCCTGCACTTGTGGACGCTTTGCAAAGAAGTTCACCAAGCGATTGATTTTACTCAATCCGATTACTTTGCCACTCGATATGTAAGCTACATGAGCTTTTCCAATGATTGGGACAAAGTGATGCTCACAATTGCTGTAAAATGAGATGTTCTTTTCGACCAACATTTGATCGTAGTGGTAGGAGTTGTTGAAGAGCGCCATTTTAGGTTTGTTTTCAGGATTCAGGCCCTGAAAAATCTCTTTCACATACATCTTAGCCACACGTTTAGGAGTGCCCATCAAGCTGTCGTCGGTGAGGTCTAAGCCCATGATGTCCATAATGGAACGGAAGTGATTTTCGATTTGCTCCATCTTCTGATCGTCGCTCAAATCGAAGGCTCCTTCACGCATCGGAGTTTCAATCTTCGGGCTGCCAATGTGTTCATCTCCCATCGTGTCGATGTTAGATTCCCATTCAGACGTTTCCGTCGTACTCGACAAAGTTCCGTTCAGTTTCATACAATCTGATTTTAAGGTTGAGCTTGGTGTCAAGCTTGTTCCTGATTAAATTCCAGGCGACGACACAAATGTTTTCGGCGGTTGGAATGATGTTTTGCATTTCTCGAACATCCAAGTTGAGGTTCTTGTGGTCGAATATCTCGCACACCTCTTCTTGCATGATTTTCTTTAAAATTTTCATATCAACCACGTAACCCGTGTCGGGGTTGATTTCGCCTTCCACTTCAGCTATGATCACATAATTGTGCCCATGCCAATTGGGGTTGTTGCATTTCCCAAAAGTGGCTTCGTTCTGCTCGTCGGTCCAATTTGGGTTGTACAGACGGTGTGCGGCGTTGAAGGTTTCCCTTCTAAAGACTTTCATTTTCATCAGTTGGCAAGTACAGACTTTAACACGTCCTTATACAGTAGACGGAACCAATAGGTGAATATTTCGGGATTCTCGTCAACTTCTCGCAAGAGTTCATCGGCCGACACATAGCGCCATTGGAAGACTTCTTCCGGATTTGCTTTTGGTTCCGAATCACTGGTACCAACAAAGACATGATCTAGTTCGTGTTCGATGAGGCCATTTTCAAAATCTGCCCTGTATACAATGTGAGTCACGTGCTCGAGACTTGCTTTCATCCCCATCTCCTCGAACAGTCTTCTATCGGCGGCTGCCGCTGTAGGTTCTCCAGGTTGAGGATGACTGCAACATGTGTTGCTCCATAAACCAGCTGAATGATACTTATCGAGGGCTCTTCGGTGGATGAGCATCTCTCCTTTAGAATTGAAAATAAAGACGCTGAAGGCTCTGTGTAAGCGACCTTCTTGATGAGCCTTGAGCTTTTCCATTTGCCCAAGTTCACGGTCTTCAGTATCAACTAAAATTACCTCGTCCATTACAGTAGATTCAGGCTATGACGCAAATATGACTGGAAAAGAAGCGCAATTTTACGGTTGTTCGGAATGCGAACTCGTTCTGTTTGAATTCGAAATGGCTCCATGTCTTGAATCTTGCGAAATAAGGAAGTATAATAGACGTAAGCTACATAAACTCCGAACCTTGAGCTTCTAGGAAGTTTTTTAATTCCTTCCAAACCGTGATTGAAGTCTTTTCGAATGTCGATCTCGATCTCCAATTTGTCTTCAGCAGTGAAGTTTTTGAGGTTTACACCGGGGAAATAGGTTCTTCCCAATTCTTCATAATCTGCTTTCACATCTCGTAGAAAGTTGATTTTTTGGAAAGCGGAGCCTAAAGACATCGCATGATCTTTCAGCTCGTGGTACATTTTTTCGTCGCCTTCAACAAATACTTTGAGACACATGAGGCCAACAACTTCTGCGGAGCCTAAAATGTACTCTTTGTATTCAGCCTCGGTATAGCTTGTTTCCTCAAGATCCATCTCCATGCTTTTGAGAAAGGTATCAATGAGTTTGTAGTCGATGTCGTATTCGCGAACAACATGCTGGAAGCTATTTAGGATAGGATTTAGGCTAATTCCATCTTCCAGGGCTTGCTCTGTATCGATGCGAAATTTAACCATCAATCTTTTCTTATTAA
Organism: Flavobacteriales bacterium UBA1986; assembly: GCA_002336245.1. Taxonomy (GTDB): domain Bacteria; phylum Bacteroidota; class Bacteroidia; order Flavobacteriales_G; family Salibacteraceae; genus UBA4419. Next base: position 41,759 of record DDDG01000024.1, on the reverse strand, counting down.
AGCCATGGAACGAATCCACGATTTCATCTGCGAAACGTACGAAGCCATAAATGCCGTAAATCGCCGATTGAACTTCCTTTCCGAGTAAGCGAGTACCTAAAGAAAAAGAAGTGCTGTATTTGTTTGTGACCTTTTTGCTGAGGTCGAATGAAACTTCATCGAAAAGAGCCTTCATAGAGCTAGTTGTTTGGTGAATTCAGTGGCAACTATTTCACCGGATATGATGGAAGGAGGAACTCCAGGTCCGGGGACAGTGAGTTGACCAGTATAGTACAGATTTTTAATTTTTTTGTTTCGAATGCTTGGCTTAAAAATGGCCGTTTGGTCTAATGTGTTTGCCAAGCCGTAAGCATTCCCTCTAAACGCCCGATAATCAGCAATGAAGTTTGAAATGGCGTAGGAACGTTTGTATATAATTTTTGACCGAATTTCTTGTCCTGTTAAACTTTCAAGTCGATCCATGATGAGATCGAAATAGCGTTCTCGGATGCTGTCGCTGTCATGCAAACCTGGGGCAATGGGAACTAAGAGAAACAGATTTTCTTTTCCTTCTGGAGCAACAGAAGGGTCTGTCTTGGAAGGTGCGCACACATAAAAAAGTGGATTTGTTGGCCACTTCGGTTGCGCATAAATTTCGTCGGAATGCAAATCAAAATCTGCATCAAACATCAAGTTATGATGTTGAAGACCGTCGATTTTGGCATCTACTCCCAAGTAGAAAAGGAGGGAGGAGGGCGCCATTTTTTTCTTGTCCCAGTATTTGGTAGTGTAGTTCCGGTGCTGAATGGAAAGAAGATCTTGTTCCATCGAATGGTAGTCGCCAGAGCCAATGATGCCGTCAAACTTTCGGAGTTCCCCTTTTATGATGAGCCCTGTGCTCAACTTGTCCTCTACTCTTATTTCTTCAACATCTGCACCCACTTCGAATTTCACTCCGAGCTCAACCGCTAGGGCGTGCATTCCTTTGATGATTTCGTGCATACCACCCATTGGATACCAAGTTCCCAAAGAAATGTCAGCATAGTTCATGAGCGTATAAAGCGCCGGAATGTTTGCTGGCGCTGCCCCAAGGAATAAAACCGGGAACTCGAGCAGTTGAATGAGGCGCGAGTTTTTGAAGTACTTCCGAACGTGAGAGGAAACCGATTGGAAGAGATCCATTTTAAACATGGAAGTAAAAATTCTCATGTCTACGAATTCCCCCAGTTTCAGAGCGGGTTTGCGCACTAGGTCATTCATTCCAACATTGTACTTGTAAGCTGCTTCCTTTAGGAACTTTTCGAGCTTGATGCTTGAACCAGGTTCAATCTCCTCGAAAAGAGCTTTCATCTTTTCTAAGTCTGCTGGAACATCGATGAAGTCACCTTCATCAAAATACACCCGATAGCTTGGGTCCAAGCGTTTTAGAGTGTAATAGTCGGCAACCTTTTTGCCGAAAGCCTTGAAATGGTTTTCAAATACTTCTGGCATCCAGTACCAGCTTGGCCCCATGTCGAACACAAAACCCTGCTCTTCGAACTGGCGGGCGCGGCCGCCTATTTGATCATTTTTCTCGAAAACAGTTACATCATAACCGTTTTTAGCCAAATGACTTGCGGCAGATAAACCCGCTATCCCAGAGCCAATTACTGCTACTTGCTTAGTCATGAAGACGTGGATCAAAATCTTTAAGGTCTTGCATCAATTTTTGACGCGCTGAAAAAATGCGACTTTTCACGGTGCCTATAGGGAGGTTCATGTCGTCTGCTATTTCCTTGTATTTGAAACCCTTGAAGTGCATCAAGAACGGATTGCGTATATCTTCGCTGAGAGCGTTGATGGCGCGTTCCATTTCTTTCATGTTCGTATCTGCCTGCGGGTCCTGAAGACCTGTTTTATCGGCTGAATTTATAAGATACAATTCTTGGCTCTGATCTACAATAGTGTTGGAGCGTATTTTACGTCGGTAGTTGTTGATGAAGGTGTTTTTCATGATTGTGTACAACCATGCCTTCAAGTTGGTTTGCTCAAGAAAACGGTGACGGTTGCGAATCGCTTTAAGAAAAGTCTCTTGTAGGAGGTCTTGGGCGTCTTCGTGATTTTTGGTTAGGCTTAGTGCGAAATACTCAAGAGTTTGTCGAAAACTGAGCATCGCTTGGTTGAATTCGATTGTTGACATTTTCGTGTTTGTTTAAGATTTATTCCGTTTTGCTCAACAAGGATAGTATAAATTATTGTTTTGTATAACAAAAAGACAAAATAATTGAACAAAAGACTGCATGACTAAGCAATTGCAGCGCCTTTTAGTGATTTATTAAGTTTTTAAAGTGTTGAAAATAAGGCAATAAACTATGTTTTACGAGAATTGGGGTATTGTATTGTTTAATGTTGGTTTAAAATAATTTAACAAAAATTGAAACACATTAGAGCTTGATAGGTGATGTTACTCACACGATTTCATGAACAGAAGTTCGAACTTGACGTTAAAGACAAACACTATGAAAATCATTCTCATGATCGCACTCGGACTTTTCTTGCTATTTGCAGGGTCACAGGCATGGACTTATTTCAGCACTGAAAACACAGAGCAGCAGGCCTACAATGTCATTGAACAAGAAGGAAACATTGAAATTCGGCTTTACCCTTCGGCTACTTTGGCTAGTGTGAGCAAAAAAGGCAAGATGGGGGATATTTCGAGCGATGGTTTTAGAACCCTAGCAGGATATATTTTCGGAGGAAATGAAGATCAAAAGAGCATTCCCATGACTGCTCCCGTGCGCATGGTGGAAAATTCGGACTCGACAGTGATGAGTTTTGTTATGCCATCTAAAGAAGCGAAGGAAGGATTGCCTCAACCCAATTCGACTAGAATTACCATGGAGCAAACGGAAACTGTTTATGCAGCCACCTTACGTTTTGGCGGCTTCATGCGTTCTGCCGATTTGAAGTCAAAGAAAGCCGAACTCCTGAGCTGGCTCGACAAGAAAGGAATCAACTACCACCTCCCGATAGAGTACCTATCGTACAATCCGCCCTATCAAACTGTGGGAAGAAGGAATGAGATTTATGTGAGGATCGATTACTAAGCGCTTGCCTGATAAATAGCTGAAAATGAAAGATAAAAGATAAAAGGAGGGGAAGGGCAGCATAATCAAGATGCTTCCACAGGTTGGATAGGCGAAGAGGGGCGATCGGAGCATCCATGAGATTTAGTTTCAACGACCTAAACTAACGAAATCAGGCGTTCACTCTGCTTTCAGGAAAATGAACGTCAAAAAAAATACGCCAAGCGAATTGGCTCCTTCGCGCGAACCGCACAAAGAGGCAGCTCAGTTTAAGGCACGTGCGCAGTGAAGGTGAAGCGCGCATCAGACAGAGTTCCCGATGTGTTGTAGGTGAACACAAGAAGATCCCCGCCCAAACTTCCAAGTTGAACAAATCCAATAGATCCGGCTAAAGTGGCAATTGCAATGTCCTGGTTGATGTTGAAACTAACACCAGAAATGGTGATTTCATAACGCCCGGTGGAAGGGTGATTGACTGTAAAATTTCCTGTGCCGTTCAAAACTACCCCAGTCCAATCCACTTGGCCAATTGCGATGGGAAGCAAGTTGTAAGAACCCGTACTATCTGAATGCATTTCACCGTGTGCATGGATGTCTTGCGAAACACCTAAGTCGCCATTTATGCGGGCAGAATCGGCATTAAAATCACCATAAATCAGCGGTGTAGCGCTACTGGTATTTTCAATGAACAGCAAATTGCTTGCGGTGTTGTTTCGTCCCGCTTGGGCCCCGAGGTATACATTTCCAGAGCCAGCCCCACTTGCTCCTGAGTAATAACCAACGGAAGTGTTATTGCTTCCAGAATTGTTGGTCATAGACTTCCGTCCAATCGCCACATTGAAACTGCCCGAAGTATTGTTTCGCAGAGAAGACTCTCCAATGTTCACGTTGCTACTTCCACTGCTAAAGCGGAAGGCTCCACTACCAATAGAAACATTGTTACTGAAGTTTGTAGCTGTTTCGGCATTATCTGCACCCAAGACCACGTTGTTCGATCCGGAGGTTAATGAGCGTAATGTCGATGCGCCCCCAATGGCGGTTGTCCAATTCACACCCCTCATCTTCGCCCCCGCTCTCATTCCAATAATCGTATTGTATGAACCAAATGAACCAGTAGCTCCCACGCTGTCCCCAATCAATATGTTGTCATTTGTATTCAGAACTCGCAGTCGTGGACCGTCAAAAATGAATTCATCATCAATGTTGAGGACATTATTGATTTGCACCGAATCGTTCCACGGACTGCTGTTGTTGAATAAGCCAAGATCCACATAGCTCAACAATCCACCTTCATTGATTTCCAAGGAATCACCAAGCAATTGCATTGTGCTGATTTTCTCGTTGGTGCTGTCCAAGTCTAGGTCTGAAGATATGTGACTGTTGATGTTCGTGGTGTTCGTACCAATGTTTGTTGCATTGGTCGTAATGTTTCCAGCGTTGGTTGTTATTCCGGAAGCATTCGTTGATACTCCGCTTGTGTTGGTAGCGATGTTCGTTGTGTTGGTTGAAATGCTACTGGTATTACTGGTAATGTTCCCTGCGTTGGTTGTTATTCCAGCGGCATTCGTTGACACCCCACTTGTGTTGGTAGTGATGTTCGTTGTGTTGGTTGAAATACTACTGGTATTACTAGTAATGTTCCCCGCGTTGGTTGTTATTCCAGCGGCATTCGTTGACACCCCACTTGTGTTGGTAGTGATGTTCGTTGTGTTGGTTGAAATACTACTAGTATTACTAGTAATGTTCCCCGCGTTGGTTGTTATTCCGGAAGCATTCGTTGATACTCCGCTTGCGTTGGTAGCGATATTCGCCGCATTTGCATTGATGGCAGCTGTATCTCGATAAATGGTAAGGTCCACCGTATTTGTCACACCAGCCTCAGTGAGATCCAACTCATCGTTGGAAGTGTTCAAGCTGAAGCCTGTGATTAATTCGTTTGTTGAATCTGCATCAGCTACTTTTGCCCAGTAGGATTTACCGGTGGAATCCATCGCCATCAACACATATCCTTCTTGAGCGCCATCCGTGATGTATAAGGTATCTTCAACCTTTACATTTCCTTCATTGAACCACGCAGCCCAATTTTCAGCAGCGTTGGCTGCTCTTGTGTAGAGAGCGATGTTTCTTCCGTTTGCATTTGGGACCCAAGCTGAACGACCGTAAAAGGCGATGTTGTCTCCAAGGCCATTTGCGATACCGTAGATTGCGGCGTCGCTCAAATCAGCGCTGTCGGTCAAAACACCAACTACACCACGTTTGATTCCGGTATTGTCACCGCTAATGTCTCCGAATACACCGTAGTTTGCAGTGGTTCCATTTGAACCGTCAGTGATACCTGAAACAGCAATGTTCCTGTCCGTTGCGCTATCCGCTTCAGCACGGATTCCATAATTATTTAACGCAGTACTTCCAGTGGCCCTCACGCTTAAGGCTTCATTTGTTTGTGTTGCTCCGGAAACATCCACATTTAGTTGGTCGTTGATTTGAACAAATCCACCATCTACTTGAAGGGCATTTCCGTTCGCTGAAGAACTTCCAATCGCTAAGCTGTTTAGGTTATATATGGTATCGTTCCCAGCATCACTTCCGGCTGCAAGAACTTCATCTAAGGGTCTAGCTGAAACCTGCTGCCAGGTAGCGCGGCCTATATTGTCTGTAGTTAATACGTAGCCAGCGGTTGTATCACCGCGGATAATCAAGCCGTCGCGGATGTCTACTTCAGCACCTTTGAAGACAGCACTTCTGTTGTACGTACCGCCAGAAGATTCAGCGAGCAAGGCTACGTTCGAATTACCAGCTGGGTCGTTGGTTTGAACTAGAATACCTCTATTGGTGCCACTTCCTTCGGCGGCAGCAAGCACACCCACTTTTTCACCCGAATTTCCAGTTGCCGCACCAACGACCCCTCTGTTTGTGCCAGTTGAGTTTTGAGCTTGACCGTGTGCACCTGTGTTTGTTGTGCTGCCAGAACCTGTTGCAAATCCGGAAAGGGCTTCATTCCAAAGTCCAATTGTTTGAACTTGACCGAGAATCGCTCTGTTCATAGAGCTCGGGTTCGGCATGAGGCCAGGGAAAACCGTAGATCTAACACCAACATTTGTGGTGGCATTACCAGAGGATGCATCAAGACCGATATTGGTTCCTGTAGATGTGCCATTCGAGGTTGCATCAACAGCGTAATTGTCACCACCTGTTCCGTTGATTTCAAAATATGTTGCAGATTGAGCACCGGTCGTGGCACGCCCTCTACTCTTGACAAGGATGGTGTTGTATTTGTTACCAGCCGCATTCACGAAGGTGTCGTTCACAAACATCAAGTGTGTACTGGTTTGACCTGAAAAGGCCGTAGCCAAACTGCTCGTGTCACCAATAACAAGTTTGCTCAATCCAACTAAGGAATCTCCTTGTGCGTTGTTTCCCTTGCCGAGGACATCGTCAATACCACCTTCAACATCCAAAGTTGTAAGGTCAATAATCATCGTATCACCCCCTTCAAAAACATAGAGGAAGCTGTCGTTCACCAAGCGAACGCTGTCGATGAGTTCGTTTGTTGGATCGGTATCCAAGTCAGATGCAATGTGCGTGGCCAGAGCCAAGCTGTCGGCAGTAGCATTTGCTTTAAGCAGGGCAATGTCGATTTCGTTGGTATCCACTTGATCAAATACAGAGCTCAAGTCGATGGTATCGTTCCGACTTTCGCGGCTCAAAATCAATCGTCCCGCGTCTAAGAAGATGGATTGATCATCGGTATTGTCGAGGAAAGGTGACATGTCGATATCGGTAGCGTTGGTGTTTCCGGTGATGCGCAGGTCACTTCCGTTAAGCTCCAAATCTTGTTTGGTTTGAACGTCGTACGCTTGAAAAGCATAAGGAACTGCACTGAATTGTGAGGTTCCCATAAACTGGAAGTTGGTTCCACCGGTTGGATCTAGTTCAATGCGGATGAAGTAGGTTTCCGTTCCCCAATCCAGTTTGTTCAAACTGTCGGGAGTGAGACTTCCAATGTCGAGGTTCACCAAGCCAATGGCGTTGGTATTGATGAGGTGTGTTTCTTCAAACTGCAGAGGTCCATTCGGACTTCCCTCTCGGATTTGAAAAAGAATGTTCACCGTTTGATTGGCGATGGTGGCACCGGCCCCATTTCGCACAATCGCTTGATATTTAAAAGAAGAAGGGGCTTGAGCAAATGTTGCCAACCCAGTCAACCAAAAGATGGCTACCAAAGCTAATTTCCGCATCACGATTTATTTATCTAGCTGTTATTGGATTCGAATTATTCGATTTTCTGGACTTTAAAAGCCTTTAAAAAGTTGCCAGCTGCGTCATTCACGCAGAGCAAATAGGTGGCAACCGGAAAGGCTTCCAGATTGATTTCAATAAGTTCTTCTTGAGATTCCATGTTGAGAATCTCACGGCCGCGCATGTCGCGCATACTGATGTTTACGCCTTTGTGCCCATCCGGGTCGAGGTACAAGAAATTGCCGGTAGGGTTGGGGTAAGCTTTTAGGTTGAGAAGGAGTGGAGTTACTTCTTCCAGCGTGCTAACGAGTAGTTTTTCTTGGTGAAAACCTTGGGTAAGAAAGAGGCTTTGTCGACCTATGGTGGCGATTACAGGCTCGCCTATGGTGAAACTCATGGAAAAAGTTCCTTGGTCAAAATGATCTCCTGCAGTTCCGGTAACGTACTGCCCTACAGTATCTAGTTGGGCATTGGTAACAGCAGGAATGACGATCAAGAGGGCAATCGCGATTCGCAGTTTCATATCAAGAGGTTCGAAGTCAAATTTAACCGAAGTTTTGGCACCACTGCAGCTTCAGCTTATTTCTTGGTAAAACGACCCATTTCTTCGACGTGCACTGATACGAGAGCAAATGAACTGGCCGAGTTTGGTCCCGTTTAACAAGTTCTATTTCGCAGTACAGCTTTTGAAGGCCTGTTTTGTCAATTTCAATTGACAGCCTTCGAGTTTTAGGTTCTAAGTTTTAGGTTAGAAGTCCCAAGTTCCGAGAAGGCTAGAGTTGAAAGTTCACTTTTTTTTTGCCAAAAGCCAAAAGCCAAAAGGCATTCTCTCTCTCATTCTCTTTTCCCTTTCTTTGCTCCATGTTGGATTTGGGAAGACAATTGGTGTCAGACGAGCTTCTCACAGAAGAGTTTGTATGCAACCTGAGTAAATGCAGAGGTGCTTGCTGCGTTGCAGGGGATGCCGGTGCTCCGCTCGATCAGGATGAAGTAGCTCAGATGGAGGCTGCTTTGCCGGCAGTTCACGAGTATATGCGTCCAGAAGGATGGAAGATTGTGAAGAAACAAGGTGTTGCCATTCAGGATCCGTTTGGGCCTGGATTGGTCACCCCACTGATCAATAATGAGGAATGTTCCTTTGTGGTGTTTGACGAAAAAGGTTCCACCAAGTGCTCTTTTGAATTAGCACACCGTGATGGCAAGACTGATTTCTTGAAGCCCATTTCATGTCATTTATATCCCATTCGAATTTTAGATTACGATGCCTTTCAAGCGCTCAATTATCATCAATGGGATATTTGCAGTCCGGCCTGTGATTTGGGTTCGGAATTGAAAGTTCCGGTCTATAAATTTGCCGAACCAGCCTTGCGCAGAAAATTTGGCGACGAGTGGTTCGACGAATTTGAAAAAGTGGCCGAAGCTTGGTCGAAAAAGGAGGGGTAAAAATTCCGACCCGACCAAAACATTTAGTCAACTTGGGCTTAAAACTCATCCTAATTTTCGTCTAAGTCAAGGTGGCGCGGAGCTTCCCGAGCAACACTTTTTTTATGAACACAAGAGTGTGAGGTGCGGGTGTTGAAAACTTGGTCTGAATGTGAATTAAAATGAATTGCACACAGTTTCTTTTGGGACAATATTTGTCTTGTCAAAATTGGTAAAGTAGCCCCTTGCCAATTCAGGCACCACCAGAGCACAATCTTTTTTACTAGTTTGTAAATCAACCACTTAGGCGAAAGACGAGCCTTTTGCCCCAGTGACGCTCTCTGTTAAATTTCCAAGTTAAAGGGCTAGAATTGAGAACAGAATGAATACTAAAGAGACGACTAAAAGCACTGAGGTTCAGGCCGAAAACATCGGAGAGGAAGTGGGAAGAGTACTTACCCAAGAGGAGTTACTCGAACGTGAACCAATCCTTCAAGACAACCCAAATCGATTCGTAATTTTTCCAATTCAACACGACGACATTTGGCAGGCATACAAAACTCAAGAAGCTTGCTTTTGGACGGCTGAAGAAATTGATCTTGGTTCCGACATCGTAGACTGGAAAAATAAGCTCAACGACGACGAGCGTTATTTCGTGAAACATGTGCTCGCATTTTTCGCAGCCAGCGACGGAATTGTAAACGAAAACCTTGCAGAGAACTTCGTGAATGAAGTTCAATATTCAGAGGCGAAATTTTTCTACGGCTTTCAAATGGCCATGGAGAACATCCACTCTGAGACCTACTCTTTACTCATAGATACCTACATCAAAGACCCGGCGGAGAAGAGCAAACTCTTCAATGCTGTTGAGACCATGGAATGTGTGAAGACCAAAGCAGATTGGGCTCTTCGGTGGATTGATCAAGGGACTTACGCCGAACGCCTTGTTTCATTTGCTGCCGTTGAAGGCATTTTCTTCTCAGGAAGTTTTTGCTCCATCTTCTGGTTGAAGAAAAGAGGTTTGATGCCAGGGCTCAGCTTTTCCAATGAGCTCATTTCACGTGATGAAGGACAACACTGCGACTTCGCATGTTTGCTTTACAACAATCACCTGAAAAACAAATTGCCAAAACAAGTGGTAGAGCGCATCATCACCGACGCTGTTGCCATTGAGAAAGAATTTATCCTTGAAGCACTTCCAGTAAAACTCATTGGAATGAACTCTGAAATGATGAGTCAGTACATTGAGTTTGTAGCCGATCGTTTGCTCGTTGAACTGGGCAATCCGAAAGTTTACAATGCCGCGAATCCCTTCGATTTCATGGACATGATTTCGCTCCAAGGTAAGACCAACTTCTTCGAAAAGCGAGTTGGTGAATATGCCAAAGCAGGCGTAAAATCAGGAAATTCCGGTACGGACAACCGCGTTTTCTCCACCGATGAAGATTTTTAGATAACAGCTTAAGAAAGAAGTATGTACGTATTAAAGAGAGACGGAAGAAACGAGGTAGTCAAATTCGACAAGATTACCGCACGTATAAAGAAGTTGTGCTACAGCCTTGACCCAGTAGTTGATCCAGTGAAGATCTCTATGAAGGTGATTGAAGGTTTGTACGAAGGTGTAACCACTTCCGAACTCGACAACTTAGCGGCTGAGGTGGCTGCTTCGATGACGACCAATCACCCCGATTACGCTCAATTGGCATCTCGCATTGCGGTTTCCAACCTGCACAAAAGCACGAAGAAGTCTTTCTCTGAAACCATGACGGATCTCTACAATTATGTAGACGATAAGACAGGGAAAAAAGCTCCTTTGCTTGCCGACGATGTGTACAAGATTATTGAGGACAACAAAGAAGTGCTCGATTCTACGATCATTTACGACCGCGATTTTGGGTACGATTACTTCGGATTCAAAACATTGGAGCGTTCGTACTTGCTCAAAGTAAACGGACAAATTGTTGAACGTCCACAGCAAATGTTGATGCGTGTTGCCATTGGTATTCACAAAAATGACATCGATTCTGCTGTTAAGACCTACGAATTGATGTCGGAGCGTTGGTTCACACATGCTACGCCAACTCTTTTCAACGCAGGAACACCAAAACCGCAAATGTCGAGCTGTTTCTTGCTCACGATGAAAGATGACAGCATTGGGGGCATCTACGACACGCTTAAGAATTGTGCTCAGATTTCACAATCTGCTGGAGGAATTGGCCTATCTATTCATAACATTCGCGCTACTGGATCTTACATCCGCGGAACAAATGGCGAATCGAATGGAATCGTTCCAATGCTTCGCGTTTTCAACGATACTGCGCGTTATGTTGATCAAGGTGGAGGAAAACGTAAAGGATCTTTCGCCATCTATTTGGAACCATGGCATGCCGATGTGTTCGACTTCCTGGAAATGAGAAAAAACCACGGGAAAGAGGAGCAACGCGCACGCGACTTGTTCTACGCCATGTGGATTCCAGACTTGTTCATGAAACGAGTTGAAGAAAATGGCGATTGGACCTTGATGTGTCCAGACGAATGCCCAGGCTTGTTCGACACTCACAGTGAAGATTTCGAGAAACTCTACACCAAGTACGAAAAGCAAGGCAAGGGTCGTCGCACCATTAAGGCTCAAGAGCTTTGGTTCAAGATTCTTGAATCACAAATTGAGACCGGCACACCCTACATGTTGTACAAGGATGCTGCAAATAGCAAATCGAACCAAAAGAACTTGGGAACCATCCGCTCTTCTAACTTGTGTACTGAGATCATCGAGTACACAGCAGAGGATGAAGTAGCTGTGTGTAACCTGGCGAGTTTGGCTCTACCAAAATACGTGGTAGACGGAAAATTCGATCACGAGCGTTTGTTCGAAGTGACCTATCAGGCTACGCTGAACTTAAACAAGATCATCGACCACAACTTCTATCCAATTCCTGAAGCGAAACGTTCGAACATGCGTCACCGGCCGATTGGATTGGGCGTTCAAGGACTTGCAGATACCTTCATCATGATGCGCTATCCGTTTGAATCGGATAAAGCAAAACAGCTGAACCGCGACATCTTCGAAACCATCTATTATGCCTCAATGACGGCATCTAAAGATTTGGCGAAAGAAGAAGGAGCATACGAAACCTATGAAGGTTCGCCGGTGAGTCAAGGCATTTTCCAATTCGACATGTGGGATCAAAAGCCTAGCGATCGTTGGGAATGGGATGTGTTGAAAGAAGAAGTGAAAAAGTACGGTGTGCGCAATTCATTGTTGCTAGCTCCAATGCCTACGGCTTCTACTGCTCAGATTCTTGGAAACAACGAAGCCTTCGAGCCTTACACATCAAACATCTATTCTCGCAGAACACTTTCTGGTGAGTTCGCAGTGGTGAACAAACACCTCTTGCGCGACTTGGTAAAACTCGGATTGTGGAATGAGTCATTGAAGCACCAGTTGATTGCAGGAAATGGTTCAGTTCAAGGCCTCGATATTCCTGAAAACTTGAAAGAACTTTACAAAACCGTTTGGGAAATTTCTCAGAAACGAATTTTGGAAATGGCGGCCGACCGCGGTGCATTCATCGACCAATCTCAGTCAATGAACATCTTCATGGAAGAGCCGAATTTTGCGAAACTCACGTCGATGCACTTCTTTGGCTGGAAAGCTGGCTTGAAAACGGGGATGTATTACCTGCGGACTAAAGCCGCTGCTGATGCCATCCAGTTTACCGTTGATAAAACACAGTTGGAGCAACCGAAGACCGCAGATGCGGAGGCACCAGTTGTCGAGGATTTAACTCCAGACGCAGAAGGCGCTGGAAAAGATGGAGCTCCTATTTCGGTCCGCGCTCAAGCAGACGCAGAAATAGCTTGTTCTCTCGACGATCCCGACAGCTGTGAAATGTGTGGAGGGTGATAAGCCCAAGGGCATTCAGCTGAAAATAATTTGTTTAGTTTAGGCTGAGCAAGGGTGAAATCATCAACACCCCATATTGAACGGATGTAAGTTCGTTTTGATTTAAGTAGAAAGAAGGTCCATAGAAATGTGGGCCTTTCTTTTTTGCCCAACTCCGACAACAATCTAGACCTAACACGACATCCTTCGTTAAACTCAGGATGTCGTTCGCTTATTCAGGAGGATTCTGCTCTTTCCGTCATGTGAAACTCAGTTATAGAACTACCTAACCACCACAACTTTCTCTACAACTCGCTCATCATCCAACTCAAATTCGAGCAGGTAAGTCCCGTTCGGAACCGAACTGAGATCAATGCTCGTATGGCGTCCATCCGCAGATGATTTCACTTCAAAGTTTCTTCCGAGAAAGTCGATCAGTTTAATGTTGTTCGTACGCTTATTTTCCGCCGATAGGTAGAGCATGCCATTCGATGGATTTGGATAGAGGTTGTGCGATTGACCTTGTTCTAGAATGGAAGCGGGTGGTCCGACAGAGATCATCTGTTCCGTGAGGCCTTCACAACCGACACTCGAAAAACTTCGCAGACGAATGGTGTACTCACCCTCGTCACCAAACACAAATTTTGGATTCAAGTCAAGACTCGTTCCCAAAGTATCGAATTGCCAATCGAGGAAAACTGCACCGGAACCACTTGGCGTAAATTCTACGGTATCTCCTGCGGAGATTGGCGATGGATTGAAAGTGAAGGAAACGCTTGGCGAAGGGGAAATTATAATGCTGTCGGAATCGTAACTATATCCACAGGCATTGGTATCAATCAATTCAACATTGAACTGACCTCCACTTGGGTAAACATACCAAGCTGTATCCTCTGAACTCAATACAAAGTCACCGTTGCCCATAACAAAGTAATGACCTGTTCCTGCTCTAGAGTTGAGATCTAGGGTGAGTCGGATGGAATCACCCGGGCAAGCGGTTAGAGGGCTCATTCTAAAGGTTGAGCTTGGATTGCTTGAATTGTTGAGAATAACCGGTGCTGCCCGACTCGCACTATTGCCACATGCATTTGTGACTGTATGTACTACGAGGTAAGTCCCAGCAGCAGCATAGGTGTGGGTAGGGCTCGCCTGATGTGAGGTATCTCCATCGCCAAACTCCCACAAATGGCTTGAGCTCTGGCCAAAAGCTTGAAAACTTATGGGGGTGTCGTAGCAGGCGGCGGAAAGTCCTGCACTGGATGAGAAAAAGGCATTGGCCGCGCGACTGTTGCCCACGGTAACTGTTCTGGTGGTAGAGTCTTGGAGTCCGCAACCATTGATGCCAATGGCGGTAACTGAAAAAGAGCCACTGCCTGCGTATGTATGCTTGATGGGGATGAGGCTTGTGTCGTAGACTACGGTGCCGTCACCAAGCTTCCAAATGATGGAGCTCAATCCTTGGCTGAAGTTTGTCAAGGTCACCTCTTCGCCCGGACAAGGACTGAAGGGTTGAGCGTTGAATGATACAAGAGGTTGTTTGTTGTTCACCACCTGATAATTGATGGTCACAGTATCCTTTGCGCCGCAAATGTTTTCACCCAGGATTTGAATGTTGTAGCTCCCCGTTTGGCTGTAGGCATACTTTATTGGAAATGAGTTGAAGGTTTGAAGGGTTCCATCTCCAAAATTCACAAGCATCTGCTTCACCTGTGTTCCACTCGATATCGTTAGAGAATCGCCGGGGCAAACCCCATTGAACGGACTGGCAAAGGCAAAGATTGGGCTCATTTTAGTGTTGGAAACTTCAACGGTTCTGGGAAAGGAGGAGTCGAGTCCGCAGGTGTTGTAGGCCACTAGAACCACATCATAAACACCAGGATTGGTATAGCTGTGCGAGGGGTTGGTGGCAGTTGAAGAAGTTCCATCTCCAAAGTAGGTTCGAATGCTATCGTAGTCACGCGAAAATTGGGAGAATTGAATGAGCTCTCCCGGACAAAAAATTAAGTTTGGAGAGTTTAATATGGCCCTTGGTACAAGTTGGGGGTCGTTCGAAAATGTGATGAGCCTCGAAGAGGTATCGTTTCCGCATGAGCCGTATGCAATGAGCTCAAGGTTGTAGCTTCCGGAACCAGCGGGCCATTGATGACTTACATTTTGTTTGTTGCTGTTGAAGCCATCTCCGAAATCCCAAAGAAGGGAATCGAAGTTTTGAGAGCTGTTGTTGATATCGACCCTACTTCCCACGCAATAGAGGTTGGTGAAATTATTTACCGTGAATAGAGAACGCGCTTGACTACTGATGAAAATAAACTTGATGGCGGTATCGCGTTGCCCGCCATTCTTCGCGATGAGACGAACTTGATAGGTGTTTTTAAAGTTGTATGTATGAATGGGATTGATTTGGTTGGAGGTATTAAAATCACCAAAGTCCCATTCGAAATCAACGGCCCCAGTGCTTTGGTTTATGAAGAATATGTTGGAATCAGCGCATTCAATTCCTGAATAGGTAAAGTCTGCTACGACTTGCGCGTAAGTGAAATTGGATGCTAGCAGTAAGATGATAGCAAGGCTTTGGAAGATTTTCATGCTTGGTAGATTGCGAATAAGCAACCTAAGTTCCGAAATTCATATTGAAATCCGAAAAGAAATATGATGGATGGACTTCTTAACTTACTTAAAGACCCAGAAGAACCTCTTCGGCAGACTTTCCACCAAAGACCATTTTTACCGGATTCTCAAGCATTTCCTTCACATTCTTCAAGAAGGTGACAGACTCTTTCCCGTCGATGATGCGGTGATCGTAGCTTAAGGCTACAAACATCACTGGACGAATTTCAACCTTTCCGTTCACGGCAACAGGGCGCTCAACGATGTTGTGCATTCCTAAAATTGCTGATTGAGGAGGGTTGATGATTGGTGTACTCAGCATCGAACCGAACACACCTCCATTGGTGATGGTGAAGGTTCCACCTTCCATGTCTTCAAGGGCAATTTTTCCGTCGCGCGCTTTTATAGCCAAACGTTTGATTTCGGCTTCAATTTCAGCCAAACTCATTTGCTCTGCATTGCGCAAAACCGGCACCATCAAACCTTTTGGTGAACTCACTGCAATCCCGATGTCGGCGTAGTCGTGGAAGACCATTTCTTTTCCGTCGATGTGGGCGTTCACGGCAGGAACGATGTTTAAGGCTTCCGTAACTGCTTTGGTGAAAAAGGACATAAATCCTAGGTTCACATCGTGTGTTTCACGGAATTTGTCTTTGTATTGAGCGCGCAAGTCCATCACAGGTTTCATGTCCACCTCGTTGAAGGTGGTGAGCATGGCTGTGTCGTTCTTCACTCCAACCAAGCGCTCAGCAACTTTGCGTCGAAGCATCGACATTTTCTCGCGACGAGTTTCGCGTGTTCCACCCCAACCGCCAGCAGCGGAAGTTGTAATTCCGCCCGACATGAATTGAAGCACATCGGATTTGGTGATTCGACCGTTTGCACCGCTTCCGCTGATTTTACCAGCATTCAGGGCGTTTTGAGTGATAATTTCTTTCGCTACTGGGCTCGCCTTCACATCAATCGAAGGACTTGCAACTTCAGATTTTGCCGGAGTCGAAGGAGTTGCCTCCTCTTTTTTCGGTGTTTCGGGAGCAGCAGCTTTGGCCTCTTTTTTCGTTGAGTTAGCCGGAGCTTTTGCTGAGGTATCGATGATGCAAACAACAGCGCCAACTTGAATGGTGTCGCCTTCTTGAGCCTTAAGAGTGATTGTTCCCGACTCCTCTGCTGGGAGTTCCAAGGTCGCTTTATCAGAGTCAATTTCAGCAATCGCTTGATCGCGCTCGACGTAATCTCCGTCTTCAACCAACCAACTTGCAATTTCAACCTCAGTGATGGATTCCCCAGGGCTGGGGATCTTCATTTCTAGCATCTCTAGGAATTTAATTAAAGGCTTCGTTCATTAATGTATTGTAGCGCTTCGCATGTTGTTGCGAAGAACCTGTTGCCGGAGAAGCACTGTCTGGACGACCGACTTCTTCGAGCGTAACCATTCTAAAGTGTCGGAGCATATAAGTCCAGGCGCCCATGTTGAGAGGTTCTTCTTGAACCCACTTCCAACGATCGACGTTTTTATAGGTCTCGATGATGGCTTGCAATTGCTTTTCAGGAAGCGGATAGATCTGTTCCAATCGAACAATGGCTACATCTTTCACTTTGCGCTCGCGACGCTCTTTGATTAAGTCGTAGTAGATCTTGCCTTGGCAGAACATGACAGTTTTAATCTTGTCTTTCGCTTTGATTTCGGGATCATCCAATACTTCTTGGAAACCTCCTTTGGTAAAATCTTCAAGTTTGGAGACACATTTGGCGTGACGCAGTAAACTCTTTGGCGTAAAGGCAATGAGTGGTTTTCGGAACGGACGATTCAACTGACGCCTTAAGACGTGAAAGTAGTTGGCTGGAGTCGTGCAATTTACGAGCTGCATATTGTCCTCTGCACAGAGCAGTAAGAAACGTTCCATGCGCGCACTTGAATGCTCTGCTCCCTGACCTTCATAGCCATGCGGCAACATCATAACTAGGCCGTTCTGAGTTCTCCACTTGTCTTCAGCAGCACTTAAGAATTGGTCGATGATGATTTGTGCTCCATTATTGAAGTCTCCAAATTGAGCTTCCCAAACAATCAAATCGTCTGGAGTCGCCATCGCATATCCATACTCGAATCCCAATACGGCGTATTCGGAGAGCAAGGAGTTGTAAATCCTAAATCGTCCTTGATCTTCAGAAAGATGTTGTAGCGGAGCGTATTTCTCTTCAGAATCTTCGACTGTAATCATCGCATGGCGGTGGGAGAAAGTTCCTCGTTGCACATCCTGACCAGAAACCCGAACATTGTGCCCATCCTCTAGTAAACTTCCATAAGCGAGAAGCTCACCCATGGCCCAATCTAACTTCCCTTCACCCTCGAGCATTTTTGCACGATCGTCGGTGAGTTTAACAATCTTCCTGAAAAATGCTTTGTCCTCGGGAAGGCTTGTGATCCTCTTGGCCAATGACAGCAAAGCTTTTTTGGTGATGGCCGTTTTGGGTGAAGAGTCGAAAGCATTGTGAGGAGCATGTTCATAACCAAACCATACTTCTTGCATGAAATGCTCGATCGGCGCTGTTTTCTGGGTTTTAGAAACCTCCAAGTGATGATTCAACGCATCGTTGTAATCCGTTTCAATCTTTTTCGCTTCTTCAGCAGTGATGGCATTTTCCTCCAACAGTTGCTCAAGATAAAGTTGCTTAGGATTTTGATGTTTTGAAATTTCCTTATACAAAAGAGGCTGAGTGAAGCGCGGTTCATCGCCTTCATTGTGTCCGTACTTTCGGTAGCAAAGGAGGTCGACGAAAACATCCGACTTAAATTTTTGACGGTACTCCATGGCGAGAAGTATCGTGTGTACAACGGCCTCCGTATCGTCGCCATTCACATGGAAAACGGGCGAGAGAGTTACCTTTCCAACGTCAGTACAATAGGTTGAAGTTCTTCCGTCGATGTAATTGGTGGTAAAGCCAATTTGATTGTTTACCACGATGTGAAGCGTTCCCCCAGTTGCGTATCCGCTGAGTCCCGCCATTTGAACCGTTTCATAAACAACTCCTTGTCCGGCAATTGAAGCGTCGCCGTGAATGATGATTGGGCAAACTTTAGATGAGTCGCCGTCGTGTTGGTGGTTGATCTTGGAGCGAGACATGCCCTCCACGATGGGCCCAACGGCTTCCAAGTGAGAGGGGTTTGGGGAAAGGGTGAGGTGCACCATTTTCCCATTCTCGGTGTTGCGAGTTATTGAATAACCCAAGTGATACTTCACATCTCCATCAAAGAGATCCTCGTCGTATCCTTTGCCTTCAAATTCCGAAAAAATATTCTCGAAAGGCTTTTTGAAGATGTTGGCAAGAATGTTCAAGCGCCCTCTGTGCGCCATTCCAACAACAAATTCTTTAATTCCCAAATCCACTCCTCGTTCGATCGCGTAATAGATGGATGGAACCAAAGATTCTCCACCCTCCAATGAAAAACGCTTTTGGCCAACAAATTTTTTGTGCAGGAAGCCCTCAAATTCGACGGCTTGGCAAATGCGTTTGAAAAGGCGTTGCTTTTCTTCCGGTTCGAAGTTTGGCTGGTTGCGGTTGGGTTCAATTTTTTCTTGAATCCATTTTACTACCTCTGGCTTACGAATGTAGGTGTATTCAATTCCAATAGAGCTGCAGTAGGTTTCCTGCAGGTGGGCGATGATGGTGCTGAGCTTTGCTTTGCCCAAGCCTATTTCGGAACCGGCATTAAACTCGGTTTCAAGGTCAGAGGCCTCCAAACCGTAATTCTCAATGTCTAAGGTCGGGCTGTAAGTACGTCGAGTGCGAACAGGATTCGTTTTGGTAAAGAGGTGACCCCGCGAACGATAGTCGTGGATGAGCTCAATGACCATAAATTCTTTTTGGACGTTTTGAGGAATTTTGCCGTTGTCCTCAAAATCTGCTCTCGAAAAATCAAATCCTTCAAAAAACTTCTTCCAGCCAAAATCAACCGATTCGGGATCTTTCTGATAGTTCTTATATAGCTCTTCGATGGCGTTTACGTCCCCGTTTCCGATGTAGGAAAATTTGTCCATCTCAATGGTGGTGTGGTTTGTTGAACAAAGCTAACAATTTCACTACTCGAGAAATCTAAGAGAGAGCCAAAAGAAGAGGATGGCACGCTTAAAAAATTGATTGGTAAACTTCCAAGCAGCCCTTGGCCATTTTTACATAGCTGAATTCCTGAACATCCTCTTTGGCTTGGCGGACAATCTTCAGTTTTCGTTCTTCATCTGAGAACATCCATTCAACTCCTTCTGCAAGGCTTTCGGGATCCCCAACCTTACCTAGGTAGGCGTTTTCCTGATGACGAATGATGTTTTTGAGCCCACCGGCATCGGTACATACCACCGGAACTCCCGCTGCAAATGCATCAAGGACACTGGTCCCAAGACCTTCTTTTCGAGATGAGAAAAGGAAGAGGTCCATTTCGGGAAGAAGCTCATCAATATTTTGCCGGAAGCCTAGGAGATATATTTCTTTTTCCAGGACTTCGCCTTGGATGTAGTGCTTCAGGCTTGGCATCAATTCGCCATCTCCTAAAATCACAAATTTCATTTTTTGTCCTGCGGCTAATAGTATTTCAGCGCTTTTGATGAAGCTGAGGTGATCTTTTTGATGCGTTAGAGCTGCCACATTGCCAATGAGCAGTTCATCATCTGCGATTTCCAATTCTTTTCTAAGCTTTTTTCCGGGCTCTTTAAAACGCTCGAGGTCGATGCCATCGTAAACCACATGGAGGCTTTGGGCTTTGCGTACAGTCTTGCCAAGAATCCTCCGAACTTCTTCAGAAACGCATATGAATGCCTTCACGGAAGGATGGTTGTACTTCGCACGGCTAATGAAATTTTGGCCAACGGGAAAATCAACCTTTCGGTGCACCACAATAGGAAGTTGAAGCCCAAAAAACTTGCTTGCATAAACTGCTGCAGAGTGCGCATGAGAATCGTGGCAAGCAACCAAATCGTAGGAATTGGCCCGTGCTAATTTGGCTAAGGTGGAGGCTAAACCCAATGCCATGAAGCCTTTTTTCTTAAAGGTTTCAAAGGACATTTTTTCAAAACGACAGTAATTCTGAAGGGCAGAACCCGAAGGCAAGAGAACCAATTGTGTGATTCCAATAAGATTCAATTCTTTGTAGAGGTAGACGAGCTGTTGTTCTCCTCCTCGCCAAGAAGTGGCAGTTGAGAGATGAAGAATCTTCAGATCACTCATGAGCCTTTCAATTCTTCGCCTTCCAAAAGTCGCCAGAGTTTGAGCGAACGCACGAAGATGTAGTATGAAGAATATAGGGCTAGAACAAAACCCACCTTGCCGTCCAGAATCCCGAGACGGATGAAGTAATTGTGAACGAAATTCCACCAAGGTTTGAACGCCAAGTCAAAGAGCCCAACCGATTTTTTACGTGCCAAACGATCTTTTGCCCCCAGAGTGGTGTAGCGATCGGCCTTTTCCATCATGTGACTCAGGTTCTTGTATGTATAGTGTATGAGCGGGTTCTTCAGCTTTCCGGCTCCACCGGGAACGATGACCTCTGCATGTACTTGCTTCTCTTCGTATCTGCAATCGCGATGAAACAAGCGAATCACCTTGTCGCCGCTGAGATTGCCGAATCGGACTTTTTGGCCCATATAGTGGTTCAGTCGGCCAATCCAATATCCTCGTTTCGTAGGTTTTGAAGAGAGCATTTGCTGAATTTCTTTTTTGAGGGCATCGTTGATGCGTTCATCGGCATCGAGCAATAGAATCCATTCGTACGTGGCTTGTGGAATGGCCCAATTTTTTTGACTTGCAGAGTGAACGTATTCTCTTTGAATGACTTTAGCGCCCTTGGCTTTAGCTAATGAAACGGTATTGTCGGTGCTGAATGAATCAACAACTAGAATTTCATCCGCAAATGACACGGAATCGATGGCTGCCTCAATGTGGTCCTCTTCATTGAAAGAGGGAATGATGGCGCTGATTTTCAGCATGAAAACAAACTTAGACTATTGGACGCGCACTTCGAGAATTCCGAACGATCTGGATAAGAACCCATCAAATTAGACCTTCAGAATGTCTTCTTCTTTTGCGTGAATGAAATCTTCCACTTTCTTATTGTAAGCGTCGGTTTTTTTCTGAATGGTCTCTTCTGCATCCTTTGCGATGTCCTCAGAAAGTCCAGCCTTCTCAAGCTTTTTGATTTCGTCGTTCGCTTCTTTTCGTGCGTTGCGAATGCCAACCTTAGCGTGTTCACCTTCTCCTTTTGCTTGCTTCACTAAGTCTTGGCGACGTTCTGTGGTTAAGCTTGGGACGTTGATGATGATCAATTCTCCATTGTTGTGTGGAGTAAGGCCCAAGTTGGAATTGACGATGGCTTTTTCAATTTCGGCCAACATTGCTTTCTCCCAAGGTTGAATTGAAATTGTTCGAGCGTCGGGAGTGTTCACATTAGAAACTTGGTTCAGCGGTGTTTGAGAGCCGTAATAATCTACGCTTACGCCTTCAACCATTGCTGGTGAGGCCTTGCCCGCACGGATTTTAGTGAGTTCCTTCTTAAGGTGTTCAATGGAGTCCGACATGGCCTCTTCTGCCACATCATAAATCATTTCTAAATCTTCATTCATAACCCAAATGCTTTCGGCAAATTAAGGAAAACTGTGCTTACCCCTGTTCAACCAAAGTTCCAACCTTCTCTCCTTCTAGCAATGCCTTGAGATTTCCTTCGGTATTCATATCGAATACCAAGATGGGTAAGTTGTTTTCGTTGCAGAGTGTGAAGGCCGTCATGTCCATCACGTTCAGGCCAAGCTTGTAGACTTCATCAAAACTGATTTCCTCGAATTTCTTGGCGTCTGGATTTTTCTCTGGATCTGAGTCATAGATGCCGTCAACACGTGTGCCTTTCAAGATAACGTCTGCTTCAATTTCAATTGCGCGCAGCGAGGCAGCGGTGTCTGTTGTGAAGTATGGGTTACCAGTTCCTGCACCAAAAATCACGACTCTTCCTTTTTCTAGGTGGCGCACAGCACGTCGTCGGATGAAAGGTTCTGCAATTTGCTCCATTTTGATGGCCGACTGAAGGCGCGTGTCCATTCCTGCACTTTCAAGGGCCGACTGCAAGGCCATGCTGTTGATCATAGTTGCAAGCATTCCCATATAATCACCTTGCACCCGTTCGATGGCTCCGTTGTCGGTTTGGATTCCTCGGAAGATGTTTCCACCTCCAATTACGATGGCGATTTCGACTCCGGCATCTGCTGCAGCTTTAATTTCGGCGGCATAAATCGACAGTCTCTTGTGATCAATGCCAAAGTTTTTTTCACCCATGAGCGCTTCACCACTCAATTTCAACAGAACCCTTTTGTACTTCATGTTGCCAAATTTTGGACAAAAAAAAGAGAGAATTTAAAAAAACTCTCTCTTTTCGTTTGAACGTTTATTGAATCGAAATGCGCTTGAAGGCGGTGACCGATAAATCGGGATCCGTTTCCTTCATGTACTGCCGAACAGATTTTTTCGACTCTTTAATGAACTCTTGATTGAGCAGGGTATTCTCAGAGTAATACTTGTTGAGTTTACCTAGAGCGATTTTTTCAATTATGGCTTCTGGTTTCCCTTCTGCCAATGCTTGCTCTTTTCCAATCTCTATTTCTTTATTGACTAGATCTTGTGGAACATCGTCTTTGTCGATTGCAACTGGACCCATTGCAGCAATCTGCATGGCCAAATCTTTACCAACAGAAGCAGATACTTCACCTGATTTGCTTAAGCCGATCAAAGAAGCTGTTTTGTTTCCAGGGTGATTGTAACCTACTACTTCTTCAGAAGAAATGTAAGCGTAATCAGAAACTTCTAGCTTTTCTCCAATCTTACCGATTTGCTCAGTAATGCTGTCAGCAACTGTTTGTCCGTTGCCGTTTAAGTTCAAGGCGTAAAGCTCTTCAACTGTATTGGCGCCACCGTTCAAAGCTGTTGCAGCAATTTGGTTTGCAAAGTTTACAAAGTCGTCGTTTTTAGCAACGAAGTCAGTTTCACAGTTTAAGATCATGATGACACCTTTGTTATTGTCTCCATTCACTTGCGCTAATACAAAACCTTCAGATGCTTCTCTGTCGCCACGTTTTGCGGCAACTTTTTGGCCTTTCTTACGGAGGATTTCAACTGCCTTTTCGAAGTCGCCTTCAGCCTCAACCAAGGCTTTTTTGCAGTCCATCATTCCAGAGCCAGTCTGCTTCCGAAGTTTGTTTACATCAGCTGCAGTAATATTTCCCATGCTTTCCTATTTAAAGGGTGATTAAGATTCTGTTTGCGCCGCTTCAACTTCTGCGGCTTCTTTTTTAGACTTAGCCTCTGCAGCTTTCGCTTGATTGGCTGTGTCTTCTTGCTGACGCTTTGCTTTTATTTGCTGACGCTCTTCAAGACCTTCTTTCACTGAACCACAGATGACGCTCATAATTGCGTCGATTGATTTCGCCGCATCGTCGTTTGATGGAATTGGAAAATCAATTTTCGTTGGGTCAGAATTGGTATCAACCATTGCAAAGGTTGGGATGTTCAGCTTGCGCGCTTCTTGAACAGCGATGTGCTCCTTACGGATATCGATGATGAAGATGGCCGCAGGCAGACGCGTAAGGTCTTTGATGCTCCCAAGGTTTTTGTCCAATTTCTCACGCTGACGTGAAAGGAAGAGACGTTCCTTTTTGTTGAGGTTGCTACCTTCTTCGTCTTTCAGCAATTTGTCGATGGCGTCCATCTTGCGAATTGCTTTTCGAATCGTAACGAAGTTGGTCAACATACCACCCGTCCAACGCTCTGTAACGTAAGGCATGTTGATGTCACCAACATGCTTGAGGATGATGTCTCTCGCTTGTTTCTTGGTGGCAACGAAAAGAATTTTCTTTCCTGAAGTGGCGATTTGTTTCAAAGCGTTGGCAGCTTCTTCAAGCTTAGCCAAGGTCTTGTGCAAATCAATGATGTGGATTCCGTTCTTCTCCATAAAGATGTACGGAGCCATGTTTGGATTCCACTTTCTCTTAAGGTGACCGAAGTGCACGCCCGCCCCGAGAAGTTCTTTGTAAGTGGTTTTTGACATTTAGATATTGTTTTTAATCGTGTTTACTTTCCGAGTAGTCAACCCTGGGTTGTTTCAGCATTGCTGCATGAAGTCCCAGTAGTTTGGATACTAAACAGGTATACGCCAATATTAACGCTTGCTGAATTGGAATTTCTTTCTTGCTTTTTTCTGCCCTGGTTTCTTACGTTCAACCATTCTAGGGTCACGTGTCATAAGACCTTCAGCTTTCAAAAGTTCTTTGTTGCTTTCATCCAACTTTACCAAAGCACGAGCAATGGCTAAAGAAACTGCACCGGCTTGGCCGCTAACACCACCGCCATCGGCGTTGATCTTTACGTCAAACTTATTGTCGTTGTCAGTTACTTTGAATGGCTTAAGCGCCTTGTTTCGGAGGATAGGAGTGGGGAAGTACTCGCTTAGCTCACGGTTGTTTACGGAAATTTTACCTTTTCCTTTGGTGAGGTAAATTCGTGCAACAGAATTTTTTCTTCTTCCGAGTGCGTTAATCGTTTCCATTCTTATCGGAGTGAATTGATGTTAATTTCTTTAGGTTGCTGTGCTGCATGGGCGTGCTCACTACCAGCGTATACGTACAAGTTGGTGTACTGCTGACGACCTAACTTAGTTCGTGGCAACATACCTTTTACTGCTTTTTCGATGATGCGCTCCGGATGATCCTTCAGCATGTTTTCGAAACTAGTCTCACGCTGTCCACCAGGATATCCGGTGTGACGCAAGTAAATCTTTTGTTCCGCTTTTTTTCCTGTTGTTTTGATCTTGTCGGCATTGATCACAATCACCACGTCTCCGTCGTCGTTGTGCGGAGTGTAGCTCGCTTTGTGCTTTCCTTTCAATACGTAGGCAATGGATGAAGCCAAGCGGCCCAATACCTGATCTGCGGCATCAACGATGAGCCATTCTTTTTGAACGTCTTCCTTTCGTTGAGATACTGTTTTGTAACTTAATGTATTCACCTCTGTTCTGTTTGCTGGTAAAATTCAATGCAAAAGCCCCTAAATAAGGGGCTGCGAAGATATAACTTTTATTGGCGGCTTACAAGGTCTGAATCTCGAAAATTTTCAAGACGTGAATTTCGAGATTATTTCCAGCAATTAAATGACGCCCAGTTCCTTACCAACTTTGGTAAAAGCTGCGATGGCTTTATCCAAATGAGCGCGGGTATGTCCGGCAGAAAGTTGAACACGAATTCGCGCTTGTTCCTTTGGTACCACTGGGTAGAAGAAGCCTATGACGTAAATACCTTCTTGCAACAATCGGTTCGAAAAGTCTTGAGAGAGCTTCGCGTCGTACAACATGATTGGAACGATTGCCGACTCTCCATCTTTATAATCGAAGCCCGCAGCTTTTATTCCTTCTTTGAAGTAGTTCACGTTTTCTTCAAGGGTATCTCGAAGTTCTGTCGTTTCATTCAAAAGGTCAAAAACGGCTAAACTCGCTCCAACAATAGAAGGTGCCAATGAATTCGAGAACAAATATGGGCGCGAACGTTGACGAAGCATTTCTACGATCTCTTTACGCCCAGAAGTAAAGCCTCCCATTGCGCCACCTAATGCCTTACCTAGGGTTCCAGTTATAATGTCGACTCGTCCCAATACATTGCGCAATTCAATAGAACCTCTTCCAGTTTTACCAATGAAACCGGTGGCATGACATTCATCCACCATCACTAAGGCATCGTATTTTTCAGCCAAGTCACAAATCTTGTCAAGTTGGGCTACATAGCCATCCATTGAAAACACGCCATCGGTCACGATAATTTTGAATCTCTGGGCTTGGGCTTCTTTAAGTTTTGATTCCAAATCGGCCATATCGTTGTTTTGATAACGATAGCGCTGAGCTTTGCACAAGCGAACTCCGTCGATGATGGATGCGTGATTTAGCGAATCTGAAATGATGGCATCCTGATCGGTTAAAAGCGGTTCGAACACTCCACCGTTGGCATCAAATGCTGCTGCATACAATATGGTGTCTTCTGTGTGAAGGAAGTCGGCAATCTTTTGCTCCAACTCTTTATGAATGTCTTGAGTTCCACAAATGAATCGCACCGACGACATCCCAAAGCCGCGCGTGTCGAGGGCTTTTTTGGCAGCAGCCACAACTTTTGGGTGTGAGGATAAACCCAGGTAATTGTTTGAACAGAAGTTTAAAACCTCTTCTCCAGTGCTCACCTTAATGGAAGCATCTTGGGGTCCCATGATGATCCGCTCCTTCTTAAAGAGTCCGGCTTCTTCAATGTTTTGAAGTTCTTCTTGGAGGTGCATTTCTAATTTCCCGTACATAGCCTTTTCGATTCGTGAGCTGCAAATATAGCAGGGCCCTTCTTTTGGAAATGCTTGAATACTTCATTTCCTTTTCGATAGCCAATTCTCTCTGCTACCTTTGTTCCTTAAACTGAGTCACTCCATGAAAAAATTCGCTCTGATGCTTGGCCTTATTACGGCCGCCCTCTTTGGATTTTCGCAAGAATATTCCATTCAAGCAAACATTACATCCGCTAAAGGTGTGCAAGGAAGCGCTGGGATCTTAGTATTCCAAGCTTCCAAGAAGCTTGCTACGATAAACACCGACACCAGCGGACAAGCGTTCATTCGTTTCAAAGGCGATCTTCCTCAAGGTACGCGCTCTCTGGTCATTCGTCAGCCTGGTTATAAGCGCTATGTGCTCGATGTTACATCTATAAAAAAGGATGTTCGTTTCAATTTAGAGATGAAGGTCTTGAGCTCCGAGGAGAAAAATATGATGGACCGTGTTGAGGCCGATCTTGACAAAATCGACGATAAATTCGGAACGCTCTTTTTTCTTCTTCAAGAAAATGGAGAACTCAAGTCCATCACCTATACTCAGTTTTCTGGCAAGCGCTCGATGTCGAAGATCATTGCCCCTTTAATGAAGCCAGATGAAAAAGCTGCCGCGGAAAGAACGGCCAAGGAGGATGAAATAAAAAAGGCGGCCTATGAGCAACAACAAGCTACTCAAGATGCTGAAGCCACAGCGAACAAGGCTGAATTTGATGCAGGAAAGGCCGAAGAATCGCGCGATAAATGGGATAAAAAGCTGAAGAAGTTTCAGAAGAATCAGTCGAAGCTTGGCGACGAACGCGAGAAAATTAGACGTGAACAACGGAAGCTCGACAAAAAGCGCAATAAAATTTCGCCCGACAAAGCGGGTTCTTGGCAAGAGTCCATTACCAGATCTCAGCGAAAGCTGGATAAAAAGCAACGGAAGCACGACAATGCATTGAAAGCGCATATGAAGGATCAGCCCAAATGACAAAACGAGCCATGATTGTGGTTGCGGGGGGGTCGGGAAAGCGAATGGCCTCGAGCATTCCAAAACAGTTTCTTGATTTGGCAGGAAAGAGCATTCTATTCAATACGCTCAGTTCTCTTGCAGCCTTCGATCCTGAGATGCTGCTAGTTGTAGTTTTACCAGAACCTGAATTGATTCGCAAGAAAGACTTGGAACACATTAGTTCTAGGATGATCTTTTGTGCTGGAGGCTCCACACGCTTCCATTCGGTAAAGAATGGTCTTGAACATTGCCGTGAAATGGACCTCATCGGAATTCACGATGGCGTGCGCCCTTTTGTGAGCCATGAAACAGTGAATGCCGCTTTTTCAAGTGCAGAAGAACGAGGCTCTGGAATTCCCTTTCTGCCGGTTAAGCAGTCCTTGAGATGGAAAGAAGGTTCAAATAACCGTGCGCTTAATCGTGCGAATGTCGTTTCGATTCAAACGCCACAATGCTTTCGTGCATCCCAACTATTTGCGGCTTTTGAGCAGGAATACGATGAACTTTTTACCGACGATGCCAATGTTGTTGAACACAGTGGAGAGCCAGTTTTCTTGATTGAGGGCAACCCCGAGAACATTAAAATTACCACACCGCTCGACCTCGTGTTGGCGCGCGACTTAATCGAAAAAGGATGGAAAGTATAAAACATGCTCACAAGCGCGCTGACTTGCGATCCTTAGATTTCGAAGGATTGCAATCGACCTTAATTAAGGTAGGGGAGCCAAAGTACCGTGCTAAGCAAATCTGGGAATGGCTTTGGAACAAGCAGGTGCACGATTTCTCGGAAATGACGAACCTGCCGAAGGCCTTGCGAGATAAGCTTGCTGAGGAATACGAGATGCGCTCCTTTGCCGGGAAAGAAGATCAACGTAGTGAAGACGGAACGGTTAAAATGGCCTTAAAGACCTACGACCACAAAATCATAGAGAGCGTTCTTATTCCTACCGACAAGCGGAAAACAGCCTGCATATCATCTCAAGTTGGTTGCAGTTTGAGCTGTGCATTTTGTGCCACAGGAAAGCTCAAACGCCTTCGAAATCTAGAGGCCTTCGAAATCTTCGATCAGGTTGTCGAGGTCGATCGGGTTTCTAGAGAGCTCTATGGCGAGGGTTTAAGCAACATCGTTTATATGGGTATGGGTGAGCCTTTGCTCAACCTAAAACAAGTACTTCAATCTGTTGATCGAATCACATCGGAAGATGGTCTCGGAATGTCGCCAAAGCGAATTACGATTTCCACGGCCGGCATTTCGAAGATGATTCGGAAGCTGGGAGATGAAAAAGTGCGCTTCAATTTGGCGCTTTCCCTACATGCAGCTAACGACGAAAAGCGCAGTAAAATAATGCCAATCAACGACAGCAATAACCTCGAAGTATTGGCCTCAGCACTCAATTACTACTACAGTCAAACCAAAAATCAAGTCACCTTCGAGTACATCATTTTTAAGGATTTCAACGACGAAATTCAGGATGCTCAAGAGCTGGTGAAGTTTTGCAAGAAGGTTCCTTCTAAAGTGAATATCATAGAATACAACAGCATTGACGACGGTGAGTTTGAACAAGCCTTGCCTGAAAAGGTTGATGCTTTTGCACATCACCTCAAGAAGAACGGAATTGTAGCCAAAGTGAGAAGAAGTAGAGGAAAGGACATCGATGCTGCTTGCGGTCAATTGGCGAACAAAAACGATTTTTCTAAGACCACATAAGCTTTAAAATACATTTGCTTTTCAGATGAATCCTGTAGACATTATAAGGAAGCCGATCGAGCCCGAAATGAAAGAGTTTGAACTCAAGTTCAAAACTTCCATGCAGTCGAAGGCGCCTCTATTGGATCGCATCACGCACTACATCATCAAACGAAAAGGGAAGCAACTGCGCCCCATGTTTGTTTTTTTATCGGCTAAGGCGACGGGCGATGTAAATGAAAGCACCTACACTGCTGCAGCTCTTATTGAGCTTCTACATACGGCTACCTTGGTGCACGACGACGTGGTTGACGAGGCTGATGAGCGCAGAGGGTTTTTCTCTGTCAATGCCCTGTGGAAAAATAAGGTAGCTGTACTCGTGGGTGATTTTTTACTGTCGAAGGGGCTTATGATGGCCGTCGACAACAACGAGTTTGAATTGCTGCATACCGTTTCCGACGCGGTGAAGGAAATGAGTGAAGGTGAACTCCTTCAAATGGAAAAAACTCGGCTCTTAAATTTCGATGAGGAGGTTTATTTTGAAATCATTCGTCAGAAAACGGCCGCCCTCATTTCTGCTTGCTGTCGTTCGGGTGCTCAAAGCACAAAATCGAGTGAGGAGCACATTCGCTTGATGACGGAATTTGGAGAGAAGGTAGGAATGGCCTTCCAGATCAAAGACGACCTCTTCGATTATGGTGCGGGAAAAGACATTGGGAAACCAACTGGCATCGACATTCAAGAACGCAAGACAACTTTACCCCTGATCTATGCGCTCAACAGAGCGTCGAACAGCGATCGCAAAAGAATCGTGAACATCGTGAAGAATCACAACACAAATGCCATTAAGGTGAAGGAGGTGATTCAGTTTGTTTCTGCCAGCGGAGGCATTGAATATGCCACCCAAAAGATGCACGACTATGCACGCCAATCGCTGGAATTGCTCTCACAACTTCCCGAAACAGAGGCCAGAAAATCACTTGAGACACTGGTGAATTACACCATTGAGCGGGAGCGCTAGTGCCTCCTTAATAATAGACTGCGACCTCGTCAAGACCCTTTTTTTCAATCACAGGAACTTCTGCATCTGAGGCTGGGTAGCCGACAGGTAAGAGCAGAAATGGGCGTTCATTTTTAGGGCGATCCAAAATCTTGGTTAAGAAACCCATTGGAGAAGGAGTATGCGTTAGGGTGACTAGCCCGGCCTGGTGAACGGCAGCGATGAAAAATCCGGCGGCTATCCCTACCGATTCGTTTACATAGTACACATTGCGCTTTTCATTTCCTTCCATTTCAAATGTTTTTCGGAAGAGTACAACCACCCAAGGTGCTGTATCTAGAAATTCTTTGTATTCATCTGTACCTAAATGCTCCAGGTCTTTAAGCCAGGCATCACTCATGCGGTGATGGTAATTGTCGTGTTCCTCTTTTTCAGCCGCAGCTCGAATTTTGGACTTTAGCTCAGCATTGCTGATGACACAAAATGTCCAAGGCTGTTTGTTGGCGCCGGATGGAGCGGAAGAGGCTGTCATAATAATGTCGTCGATCACTTCTTTTGGAATGGCCTCGCTGGAGTAATTTCGCACGCTCCTTCTGCTTTCCATTTGTCTCCGAAACTCCTTTGCGCGCAAGCCAATTTCTTCGATTGGAATCTGTGATCCGAGATAGGTGATAAATTCTGGCTTTGCCATAGAGACTGTTTTCCACAAAATAAGAATTTTGGTCTGTGCAACGAATCGCAATTTTCGCCTCAGGTCGAGGAAGCAATGCAGCTTCCATTCTTGAATATTTTAAATCTCACCCAGTCATCCAAGTGGTGGTCATTTGCAGCAACAACCCTACTGCTGGGGTAAAAGAGCATGCCGCTCATTATGGAATTCCCTTCGTTCATTTCAGCCCAGAAGATCGCAAGAATGTGGAGCCGATGCTCGAGGTTTTAAAGAGATACTCGGTAGACTTAATTGTGTTGGCGGGATATATGAAGCTCATTCCTTCTGGACTTACTCAAAATTTTGACGCTCGAATATTGAACATTCACCCAGCGCTGCTTCCGAAATTTGGCGGAAAAGGAATGTACGGCATGAACGTGCATAAGGCGGTGGTAAAAGCTGGTGAGCAGGAGTCGGGAATCAGCATCCATTTAGTGAACGAACACTACGATGAAGGAGATGTCCTATTTCAAGCCTTCTATTCTTTAAAAGAAGGAGAAACCCCTGACTCTCTCGCCGCAGAAGTGCTCAAGCTGGAACACTACCATTATCCTCGACAAATAGAGGAGTACGTGTTCGATCAGTTGGAGCCGGGTGTTTCAAACTGAAGCATGCGCTTGTATTCAAAACGCGGTTTCCAAGATTCCTTTTCGAGAATTTTCTGTCCTGCTGGACTTACCAAATAAGCACCAAAGGCGCCGTCCAATTCTTGATAATCGCCTCGAACGAGCATGACTACCGACCTATCTTCAAGGAAGCCGATGCGCTCTTGTTGATGTTCAGTGTTGAAATCCATGGAGTCGAGCTTGAAATATAAATGGGTGCTGTCGCTTTCAAATTCAGAACCTTCAATCTTGTCAACCCAGGCAATTTTAACCTTGGCAGAATAGCGCACTTGAAAGACTTTGGCAACAGCCTCTATGCCCGGACGGAGTTTTTCTTCGCAAACAAGATGTAAACTTCCGCCCTTTTTGGAAGGGGAACAAGCCAAAAGAAAGATCAGTAGGATCGCACTAGCTGAACGAGTCGCCATAGGCCAAGCAAGATGCCGAAAA
This sequence comes from Flavobacteriales bacterium UBA1986, assembly GCA_002336245.1. GTDB lineage: Bacteria > Bacteroidota > Bacteroidia > Flavobacteriales_G > Salibacteraceae > UBA4419. The sequence goes on along the minus strand of DDDG01000024.1, from coordinate 9,743 downwards.
TTCCCAAACTGCACACTTGCCATTCTTGCAGGCCGAAAGTTGCATTTCCCCTCCAAAGAATAAAAGAGCCGAGCAACAGGAAGAACAGGCCACGGAAGAGGTATGAGAACCTTCTTAAATTACTCACGTCTGAATCTATTTGAGGACAAAGCGGATGGGCAAGGTATACATCACGGGCACGTAATTTCCATTTTGAACACCAGGCGACCAATTGGGCATGCCCTCAATGACTCGCACGGCTTCTTCATCACATCCAGCACCGATTCCTCGAAGCACTTCGATGTTGGAAATGCTTCCATCCGATTCAATGACAAAACGAGCGACCACCAGACCCTGGACTTTGAACTCTCTGGCTTGGCTAGGATACATCACCGTTTTACTGAGATAACTGATGAGCTCACCCTCACCGCCTGGGTAAGTTGGCATTTGCTCTACGATTAAGAAAGGTTTGCTAACCTCCTCGGGCTCTATTTGGTCAAAACTCTCAACCCCTTGGTCAAGGGCAATGGAATCTATCCCTTCAATATTTTCCGTCCCGACTTCTACAGTTTCCAGTTCTTCCATGGTCGGAATTAACTCTTCCTCGATGACTTCTTCATCTGGCTTTACCACAGGTTTGAGAAACTTCTTTACCTCCTTCTTGATTTCAGTGATCCGCTCGGGTGGTGGTTTCTCAAGGGCAATGGGGGGTGGGGCCGAGAGCTCCGAATATTGGAGAACGCGCTTTGCTTTGACTTTTAGAGGCTCCTCTTTCTTGGTGAAACTGGCTCGAATTAGAGGAATGGAAAAGGCAGAGCCTAGAACGAAAACTGCGATCAAAAAACCTAGTAATAAGCGCCGATCGCTTCGTTTCCGCAATTCATAGGCACCGTACGATTTATTGCGGCCTTCGAAAATAAGGTCGAGGAAGCTCTCGTCTTTGGTCAAATTCGAACGAAGGTCCTCCAAGTAGCTCATAAAAACTCTGCAATCAATTTACGGTCGGTGGCACTGAAGTCTACCAGAGCGTATCTCTTGGTTTCTGTGATGGCCATTTCATCTAAAATGTCGACGAGGTTTCTATAGTTGCTCAGTTCACCGGCTTTAATTAGTACAACCAAGTCGGGAATTTCGCGTCCTTTTTCGAGAAGTATGGAACGAATTCCATTTGAGTTATAGCTGCTCTCGAAGACCTCGGGTTCTGAAATCCCCATATAGTAAAAGATGCGATTGTCCTCGATCATCACAATCGTCATGGCTTTCGATTCTTTGATCGGCTGCTCTTGTTCAACTGCTTCATCTAGTGCTTTTGCGGGCATCACCAATTCCATCGCCTGAGGCTGTCGGAAGGTAGTTGTCAACATAAAGAAGGTGAGCAGCAAGAATGCCAAGTCGACCACCGGATTCATATCTATGTCAACCAGGCGGCCAGAACTTTTTTTGTCCGACTTAGTTCTTTTCCCCTCGGAAATGCTTTTAAGATTCGGAAGCTTCATCTTCTAGAGCCGTTTCTTTGTTTGTGATGAGGTTGAATCGAGTCACATTGTTGTTCACCAAAGTGCTGATGACTTTGCTCACGACAGGATAAGTAGTTTCCTCATCGCCGTTGATCGCGATGCGCAGTTTTGGGTTGATAAGTCGTGAGTACACAATCCATTCTGCCAATTCATTCGCGCTGCTGTCTATGGGAATTCCGCTTTGCTCCATACTGTTCCTAGCTTCAAAATCCAGATCAAGAAAACTGGCCAATTCAGAAATCGGAACACCGAAAGTGGGCAACAAACTGAAGGTTCGCTTTTGTTCTTCTGTGAAGCTAAGTTGGTGTTGACTTGCCATAAAATCGAGCAGACGTTCACGCGTGTATTTTCCATCAAGACCATAAAGAACTCTGCCGTCATCTGAAATGGTAATTGTGACGATGTTCGATTCTGGTAGCTTGATCTCTGAGCGAGAAGAAGGGTTTTGAATCTCTACCGGTTCTTCTGCCTTAAAGGTGGTGGTCAACATGAAGAAAGTGACCAGAAGGAAGGCCAAATCGGTCATGGGATTCATATCGAGCTTTGGGCTCTTAGACTTTGATTGAAGCTTAGGCATTTTGTCCCTTGAAAGTATGGAGTATGCTGAAGTTGGCTTCGTCGATTGCGTAGGTAATCTTGTCTATTCTTGTCGTGAAGTAGTTGAAGAGCACGATGGCGAGGGCTGCCGATGAAATGCCCAAAGCGGTTGTAACAAGTGCCTGTGAAATTCCATTTGCCAATCCCACTGCATCTGGAGCGCCTACTCGAGCCAATGCCGAGAAGGCCGTAATCATCCCGGTAACAGTTCCAAGCAATCCAATGAGTGTCGATATCTGAGCTAGAGTAGAAATCACGATGAGGTTGTTGCTGAGGCTGGGCAATTCCAATTGCGCGGCTTCTTCCAATTCCTGTTGAACGGCCAAACTTTTTTGATCTGAGTTTTTTGAAGAATCAGACTTCACCTTTTCAAGACTTTCAAGTCCGGCTTTCACACCATTCGCTAAAGAGCCCTTTTGATCCTCGCATGCTTGCAGAGCTTCCGAATGAGATTCCGATTGAACCAGCGATTGAATTTTTCGCACGAAGCGCTGGTTATTTTCTTTCCCTCCAGCCTGGTAAATGGTTATGAAGCGTTCAATGCTGTAGGTGATGGTGAGTAGAATGAAACTGATGAGTAGAATGACCATGGGCCCTCCTCTGTAAATGGTACCCAAATAATTGTTCTTTAAAGGCTGATTCGATAAATCGCCGCCTTCAAAATTTAGGGGGTTCCCTAAAATCTGACTGTAGATGAGGTAGGAGGCAAAGATTGCCAAGGGAATGACTACGGCAGCGAATGAAATCTTGAACTTTTTCATGTTCTAGAATTGATAGCGCCAAAAGAAGAGGTACTACGATCTCAAAAAAATGCGTTTAGTCAATTATTGGGATGATTTATGTAGTCAAATCATCTCAACCACTAAATCAATTCTCATGAATAAAGAACTTCCAAAAACGCGACTGCTCTTTTTGTGCAGCATGATCATAGCCTTAGGAATGAGCTTAATGGCTTTTGAATATAGAAGCGAATACATCCTTGAAGATTACAGCTGGAGGTCGGAGATGGAAGAGGATAAATACGAAGTGGATACCATCATTCGAATTGCCTTGAAAAAACCGGAGCTTCCAGATCCAAAGCCAAAGTCGATCAGCAAGCGAATGGACCCGAATCCTTCAAGAGTGTTTAAAGCAGTTTCAAACGACTTTGAAATCGATGACATCAATCCCAATCTTCTGTTTGGAGAAGAAGAGGAGAATCCTTTCGATGTTGACCCCGATTACATCCCACCTGCACTTCCTGTGGTTCAGAGTATGCCCTACTTATGCGAGTGTGAAGGTATTTCCGACAAAGAGTTGCGAGCAGAATGCAGCGATGAAGCTTTGCAACGTTTTATTGGGATGAACACGAAGTATCCAAGCAGGCTCAAGAGTTTAGGTGTAAATGGGAAAATTTTCATCCAGTTTGTCATCGAGAAGGATGGAAGTGTGAACCAAATTGAGAAGTTGAACAGCGTGCATCCCTTGATTGATGAGGAGGCTTTGAGGGTTGTTGCTCAATTGCCCTGTTTTAAGCCTGGGTCGCAGGGAGAGCAAGCAGTGCGCGTGCTGTACCGCATCCCATTCAACTTTGAGTTGCGCTAAAACAATTCGGAATAGAAAAGAGTTGGAGTATGAAACTCCGCTTAAAGTGAAGCGGTTCTGCCTCCGTCAACGGGAAGGTTAATTCCATTGATGTAAGAAGCTGCCGGGCTGGCTAAAAATGCAACAGCGGCACCAACTTCAAAGGCTTCACCAATGCGATTCATGGGCACGGCAGCTGCCATCTGATCGATGACTTCTTCGGTGCTCTGATCGCTCTTTTTAGCCTTGTTCTCAACGATGGTCGTAAGTCTCAAGGTATTCGTAGCACCCGGAAGCACATTGTTTACTGTGATGTTGAACTGACCCAATTCGTTGGCCATCGTTTTACTCCAATTCGCCACCGCACCTCGCACCGTGTTCGAAACGCCCAATCCGTTCAATGGAATTTTTACCGAGGTGGATATGATGTTGATGATGCGCCCATAGCCAGATGCTTTCATGCCTGGTATGCAAGCCTGCGCCAATTGATGATTGTTGATCAAATGGTTGTTGAATGCGATTCTAAATTCTTCGATGTTGGCCTCCGAAATTTTCCCGCCGGGAGGGCCGCCCGTATTGTTTACTAAGATTTCAAATCGTGCGCCTGAGGCAATGGCCTCTTGAATTACGGTTCCTACTTCTTGAGCCTTCGAAAAGTCCGCGAGAAGATAGTGGTGCTTCTGACCCGCAGGTCTTTTGAGTTTCTTCAGTGACTCTTTGAGACGTTCTTCATTACGTGCAAAAAGGCATACCGTAGCGCCCAATTCTGAAAGTTCAATGGCAGTTGCGAGTCCAATTCCTTGGCTCGAACCACATACTAGAGCCGATCGCCCTTCTAGGTTTAAATCCATTAGTTGAGGATGAATTTGCGGACCAATGTATGCTCTTTGCTTCCAACTTGCAACCAATACACTCCAGGAGAAAGTTGCTGAGTTGGAATCGAGGAACTTTCCGGCTGGAATTTTTCCAATAAGATGGAGCCTCTTAAGTCGATGACTCGAATGTTGTCGATTTGAAAATTGCTTTCAAACTCCAGCATTTGTCCAGATGAAATGGGGTTTGGAAAAAGACTCAATTGCATTTCACCCTCAAGCTCATCTACTCCTATGTTGATCGGAACAACTTCGGGTTTCACGAAATTGTCTCCAAGGCCAGTTGGACTCACACGAAATTCCCATGCGCTGCTCCAATCTGAAGGAACGCCGGTGTGAATGGATCGAACACGCCAAAAATATCGCTGGCCGGGGATCAAGTTTTCTGTCTGAAATTCGCTGTCTTCCTCAAAGGGTTCGATGCCCAAATAGGCTTTACTTTCATTCATGAGTAGGGGCGAATTGAAGTCTGCCGAAGTATCGAGTTGAAGTTCATAAGAACCAATTCCTAAAATTGGTTTCCAGTCGAGCAGCACATTTTGGTCGAGGCTGTCGGTGAGGTCTTTCGGGTAATTCAGTACCGGCGTTCGTTTGTAGACGCCAGCCACAAAAATATCATCGAGATAAAGCTGGTTTCCGCCATTGGAGACAAATTCAAATCTCAGCATTAGGTTGTCAACGAAATCTTCTGGTTGGAAAGAGAAAACCTCCTCTGTTCTAAATTCACCGGGAGTTGGAGTAAAAACATTGCTGGTAGGTTGACCTGTAGCTAAAGCGTTTCCTGTTTTAGCCCAACGAATGTTCCAGGTTTCGCCGCAATCGTGCGAAGTGTATAATCGAAGAACATCGGCATTGTCTTGATTGAATTGGCGAAAGGCGATGTTGAAGTCGACTTCGCACTCTTCAAAAGAAGACCAATCCATACTGGAACTCACGAAGTGATCAATCCTTCCAGATTCAGAGAAGATGTTGTTGTTTCTTAAGCTCCACTTTCCGCTGGCGGAAATGTTTTGTACAACATCCCAACCGTAGAAGCTAGACTTATCAAAATTCACAATGTTCCAACGCGTTTCCATGTAGGTAGGATTCTCAAATCCTTCGCGGTATGGAGTGAAAAAGCCTTGTTTAGGAACTACGTGCACGTCCTGAGTTCGAAGAGAAACCACAGACTCTTGTCCGTTGCTTACTTCAAGACTTACCGAATAACTACCTACCGAATCGTACCGAACTACGGGTGCTGAAACAGTACTTGAACTTGGAAATCCGCCATCGAATGTCCATTGCCATTCATTTTGGCCATAGAAGGAAGCATCTAAAAAATCTACTTCTTCACCTTCACAGAAAATGAGTTTAGACTTCGACCAATTTGCTTCGAGCAATTCAGATATTCCGGTGAACTTATGGTTCTGGGCCGTGATTAAGTTGTTGCGTTCTGCTACTGTGGAGGTAAGTGCAGCACGCATCCGGGCTGCCTGCCCTTTGGTAAACATTACTCGACAGCCCGCATAATCCATGTAGTTCTGAACGTTGTCGAGTGAGCCACAGCTTTCGCTGCTCAAACTGCAACTTCTCCATCCAATGGTGTTTGGTGTGTCGCTCACTCCATCGTCGCTTGAGCAATTCGATTGAAGTGAAGGTTCATTGGTGCTGCCCCATACGTGCGGTAAGTCAATCCAGTGTCCAACTTCATGCGATAATGTTCCAGAACGTCGAAGCGAGCCCGTTCCGATGGAGCCAACGTAATCGTGTAACACTATGATTCCATCCCGACTGGGAAAGAATTGGGCAGAAGATGGATAATAGGTATAGCCCGCAGCACCATTTCCGATGCTTGCTACTACCCAAATGTTTAGGTACTTATCTCGTGGCCAAGAAATGATTTTGGAACTTTCCCCTGCGTCGTTTGTGAGGTCTGTGAAAGTTCTTGTAACGCCATCGGTGCGATCGCCGTTGGGGTCTAATTTGGCCAATCGGAATTCAATTTCACAATCCCCAGCAATGCTTTTGAAGGCAGGGACAATGTCGCTGGTGTCTTCGTTGTGCAACCTGAAGTCGTCGTTCATTCCTTCAATAGCATTCTCGATTTGAGCTAAGCTGATGTTCTCAGGTCCGTTTTCGTGCAGTACGTGGAATACAACTGGAATGATGTAAACTTCTCCACGGGTGGCAGAGCCATGGGTTTCAAACCAATTGGCGCGATCTTTTATCAGGCGATCGCTGGCAACGATTTGTTGATGAAGTTCTGGATGCGAATCCAAAAATTCCTGTTGATGTTGCATGTCGTTGACCTCATCTGGGCTTTGAGCAAATAGGAAGCTCGGTGCAAGAATGAGGGCTAGGGTAATCCTGAGAATTTTTTTCATTGGGTCCACGAAAATAGAGCAAATCACTTTGTAGCTTTAACGCTCTTCTGCTAACTTGGTTTGCTGAAGACAAAAAAACACCAAAGAGCACAGGAATATGGCCGTTCAAAAACCTTTCAACCTTCAAAAATGGATCGACGACAACCGCGATCTTCTCAAACCTCCAGTAGGAAATAAGAATTTATATACCGAAGCGGGCGATTACATCGTCATGATTGTTGGCGGTCCGAATGCACGTAAGGATTATCACTTCAACGAAACAGAAGAACTCTTCTATCAGCTCGAAGGGGACATAAACGTTCGAATTCAAGAAGATGGAAAGGCCGTCGACATTCCCATCAAGGCCGGGGAGATGTTTTTATTGCCTGGAAATACTCCACACTCACCAATGCGATCCGAAGGTTCAGTAGGTTTGGTCATTGAGCGCGTGCGTAAAGGCTCCGATATGCAAGATGGCTTACTCTGGTTTTGCGACAGCTGCAACAACAAGTTGCACGAGACCTATTTTCCCCTCGAGAACATCGAGAAGGATTTTCTACCTCGCTTCCGCGAATTCTATGGATCCGAAGATCTTCGGACATGCTCAAAATGCGGAACTGTAATGGAAACCGACGAGCGTTTTGTCTGAATATCAAGCTGTTCGACAAAGCCCAACATTCGTAAATCACAAGACAGTAATAGGTCTAAAACAACTGAAGTCTTTCGTACCTTTGCACCCTAGAAGGCGACTATGAGCGATTCCATTAAGCACGAATGCGGGCTAGCATTCATCCGACTTCTCAAACCTCTCTCTTATTATCAGGAAAAATATGGCACGTCCCTTTATGGGCTCAACAAGCTGTATTTGCTGATGGAGAAGCAGCACAACAGAGGTCAAGACGGAGTAGGTGTGGCAACTGTTAAGTTTGATGTAGCACCTGGAAAGAGGTACATCAGCCGATATCGCACCAATGCGAAGCAGCCGATTCAAGACACTTTCGATTACATCATGAATCGCTTCAAAGATTTGGAGCCCGAGCAGTTGAACGATCCGGTTTGGCTCAAAGAAAATCAAGCCTTTACAGGTGAATTGCTCCTAGGTCATTTGCGTTACGGAACATACGGAAGAAACAGCATTGAATATTGTCACCCCTTTCTTCGCCAGAACAATTGGGCAACCAGAAACTTGGTGCTGGCGGGTAATTTCAATATGACCAACGTCGACGAGCTTTTCGACCTATTGGTTCGTCTTGGTCAACACCCGAAGGAAAAGGTAGATACCGTTACGGTACTTGAAAAGATTGGTCACTTCTTGGATAAGGAGAACGAAAAACTTTTCCGTCGCTATAAAGATCACGGCTATTCGAATGAGGAGATTACGGATCTTATTTCGAAGAACCTCAACATCAAAAAGATTTTACGCAAGTCTGCCGAAGGCTGGGATGGTGGATACGCCATGGCAGGTTTGATTGGGAATGGAGACGCCTTTGTAATGCGCGACCCAAATTCGATTCGTCCGGCTTATTATTATCACGACGATGAGGTGGTGGTTGTAGCTTCTGAGCGACCAGCCATACAAACGGCCTTCAATCTTCCCTTCGAAGACATTAAAGAATTGGAAGGTGGAAGTGCAATGTTGGTCAAGAAAAGTGGAAAAATCAGCTTTGAGCAAATCAAGCCAAAAGGGGAGACACGGTCCTGCTCGTTTGAACGCATTTATTTCTCTAGGGGAAGTGATTTTGAGATTTACAACGAGCGCCGCGAATTGGGAAATCTCGTGGTTCCAAAAATTCTAGAGGCCATCGACAAAGACCTCCGAAATACAGTTTTCTCATACATTCCAAATACCGCAGAGGTTAGTTTCTTTGGTATGATCAAAGGTTTGCATGGCTACCTCAATGAGGTGAAGAAGAATAAGCTGCGCAAGCTGGATGATTTGGCAGATGATCAAGTGGTAGAAGACATCTTGTCGATTCGTCCTAGAGCACACAAAATTGCCATTAAGGATGCTAAGATGCGCACCTTCATCACCCAAGACGAAGGACGCGACGATCTAGTAGCTCATGTGTACGACATCACTTATGGAACTGTACGGCCAGGAATCGACAACCTTGTGATGATCGATGATTCCATTGTTCGAGGAACGACATTGAAGCAGAGTATTCTGCGCATGTTGGATCGATTGGGACCTAAGAAGATTGTTGTGGTTTCATCGGCACCTCAAATTCGCTACCCCGACTGCTACGGCATCGATATGGCGAAACTCGGGGACTTTGTAGCTTTCAGAGCAGCCATTGAGCTTCTTCACGACAACAATCAAGAAGATTTGATCGAGTCTGTATACGATAAGTGCATGGCGCAGCTTGATCTTCCAAAAGAAGATATGGTGAATTATGTGAAGGAAATTTACGCCCCCTTCACGCCAGAGCAGATTTCCGACAAGATTGCTGAGATCATCACACCAAAGAACATTACGGCGAAGGTGGAAATCATCTATCAGAACATTTCCAACTTGCATAAGGCTTGTCCGAAGAATTTGGGAGACTGGTACTTTACAGGAAACTACCCGACCCCAGGTGGAAACAAAGTGGTGAATCAATCCTTCATCAACTTCGTGCAAGGCAAGAACGTTCGGGCGTACTAGTTCAAATCTGCTTTGTGTAGGCTCGGTTTTAAAATCACCGATTTCAAATTTTAGTTGGATCATTTTTAGCTGTGGACTTTTCTGCAACTACAAGCGAAAAGTGTTTATTTTCGCAGCCCCTTCGGGGGACCTACCAAATCACTTTGCCCGGGTGGCGGAACTGGTAGACGCGCTGGATTCAAAATCCAGTTCCTTCTGGGAGTGCGGGTTCGATTCCCGCCCCGGGTAC
>DDDG01000028.1 GCA_002336245.1 Flavobacteriales bacterium UBA1986 | reverse complement strand
TCACGGTTGAGTAGAATTGACTGTGCTTTTCTTATGTTCTATACTGCACTCTCCACAAGATTTCTGTAGCATTCCTCAAAAATGAATTACCTACATTTGGGACCTACTCAATTGTTTAACCGATAATATTAAAGTGATGAAAAAGCTAATGACATTTGCCGTAATTGCAGGAATGTTCCTTCTAACAGCTTGTGGTGGCGGATCTGAAGAGAGTTCGAAAGAGACTTCAGCTACTACTGAAGAAGCAGTGACTGAAATGATGGACGAAACTTCAGAAGCTATGGATGAAACCAGCGAAGGTGCTGAAGCTAGTGAAGCTGAAGAAAGCACTGAAGGTGGTGAGGCCACTGAAGGCGAAGAAAGCACTGAAGGTGGCGAAGCTACTGAAGGAGACGATGATACTGAAGGCGAAGAGTCTTCTGAAGAGTCTGACGAAGAAATGTAGTCTCAACTGACGAAAAGAAATCTAAGCCCTTCTCCTTTATTGGATGAAGGGCTTTTTTATTCCTTATACCATGAGGCGTACATCCCGTAGTTGTTCGCGATGCGCTCCACCTCGCCCTCAAGAAGTTCTGGGTTTAAATCACGTACCTTTTTCGCCGGAACCCCAGCCCACAAGGAGCCAGATTCAATCTTCGTGTTTTCTAGAACTACACTTCCCGCCGCAATTAAACTGTTGGCTCCAACGTGAACACCATCCATAACGACGGCTCCCATGCCAACCAGAACATTGTCTTCCAGTGTGCAGCCATGAACAATAGCATTGTGCCCAATACTTACATTGTTTCCAATGCTAGTGGCTGCTTTTTGGTATGTGCAGTGCACTATGGCACCGTCTTGCACATTAACCTTATTCCCAAAGCGAATGGAATTAACATCTCCACGAACTACTGAATTAAACCAGAAACTGCATCCATCTCCACAGGTTACATCTCCTACAATCGTAGCGTTTTCGGCCAAATAGCAATCTTCCCCAAAGCTCGGTTCGTTGCCCCGCAAGGCCTTTACGAGGGCCATCAGTGAGCTCCTTTCTTACAACACCCGTCAAGCTTATCGTAAGATGCTGGGTTCGCAGGAACCTCATCTGCATCGTAACCTATGTTGCTGACCATAGTCCGAATCTCATCAAGTGTAATGATCTCAGCGTCGTACTTAACCTTCAAGTTGAAGGTCTTCATGTCGAGGTAGGCGTATTTTAAACCTTCTACATCTTTCAGGGCTTTATCCAAGCGCTCTTTACAATGGTCACAAACTGCAGATGTTTTGATTTCTGCTTTCTGAATGTCCTTTCCTCCGTCACCCATTCCGAGCCAGAAGATCAATAGTATGCTTAGTATTTTCATCTAAAATTTAATATCAAGTCCCAAATATAAAACTCGCCCGTTTACAGGTGCCCAAATCATGGAAGCATCAAACTCAGGACTAAAAGCTTGATCAGCCGAAACGATGGCGTTTTTCTGTTTGTAATTCAATAAATTCTCAGCCCCCAAATACACATCGATGTTGTTGCCATTCCGGCGTATTTGACTGTTGAGTAAAACGTAATCCAAAGAGCGATCCAAACGTTCGTTTTCTGCAAGATTACCCGCAGTAGATGGCAAACGTGAAACGCCAATGTAATTCAGAGTTGCGTCCAAAATCCACTTGTCTTTAACAAACTCGTATTCGAAATTAGCTAGACCACGAAATTTTGGGATGAGTGGCCGATCGCGCATCTGCCCTCTATAGTTGGTTCTCACCTGGTAGTACTTACCCGCCAACTTGGCTCTAAAGCGAGGGAAAGGCTCCAACTGCCACTCAAGTTGCACCGCATCACTAAACGATCTTCCATTTAGGTTGTACAGATAAAGTTCTCCTGGCGTTTCCACATCAGTTACAAGTTGGTTTTCGAATTCCGTGTGGAAGTAATCGAAGCTGAGGCTGCTTTCTCGACCGAAGACGTCGAATTTTCTGCTTGCGACAATTCCTGAATTCCAACCGCTTTCAGCTTGTAAACTGGCTGTCCGGAAAACCCGACGTGAGCTGACCAGAAAACCAGAGTTTTCCATAAGTGCATTCGGCGCTCGGAATCCTCGGCCTGCCGAGAGTCGAAAAGTAGTTTTCTCATTCGGCGAATACTTAACGTGTGTTCTTGGGCTGGGCTGAATTCCAAAGAGGTTGTGAACATCGACTCTCAAGCCACTGACCCAAGTGAGTTTTTCAGATGGCTTATAGCTGTATTCGAAGAAGGTTCCAGGAACATACTCTTCCCTAGAGAAATACTGACCGCGGAAGTCTTCGTTAAATCGATTCCAAACCATGCTGAATCCGAGGCGATAAGTATGAATGGTTGTCCTGAATATTCCTTGATAGATTCCCTTGAGAAATGCATAATCTTCAACCCCATTGTAATTATTCAGTCCATAGAAAGACTTTTGATTCATGTGACGATACTTCGCCAGGAAAGCAACACTCCTGTACGGTTCATTTGGATAGAGGTAACCCCCTTTAGCAAAGCCATCCAGCAATTGAACGTCTGAGCCATACCCGTAATTGACACTTCTTGTGTCAGAACGCTTGAAGTCCAATTGACCGCCCGTTTGGGTTTCACTTAAACCAGCCAAACCAAATTGCAATCGCCAGCGCTCACTGGCATATTTCCATCGGTTAAAGACGTGAATGTCTCTTCGCAATGGCATGTCTAAAAATCCATCTGAATTAAAATCATTCTTTTGCTCCACAGCATCCGAGTGAACCATCAAAATGGTGCTCCATTTATCGCTCACTTTCGACTTTAAGCGCAAGTTAGCTTCAAGTCGTCCCATTGCCGAACCGTACAAATTCAGATGAACATTCTCTTCTGGGCCATCTGGTTTGAATGTTTCGATGTTGATTTGTCCGGTAATACTCTCATAGCCCATAGTTACTGAGCCCGATCCTTTGGATACTTGAATTCCCTCTACCCAAGTTCCAGGAATGAATGACAGTCCCGTATTTCCAGAAAGTCCACGAATCCATGGAATGCCTTCAAACTGCATTTGTGTGTAAATACCATCTAAGCCCAACATCTGAATCCGTTTTACTCCACTTATGGCATCGGCAGTTTGAACGTCTATTGAGGCATTTGTTTCAAAGCTTTCAGATAAGTTGCAACAAGCTGCTTTTTGAAGTTCTTTCTTGGATAAATTTTCTTGATGGAAATCGCTGGAAAAGGAGAGTCTTGAAGCTTCCAATCGCTCTCGAATTTCAACCGTACTTAATGTTTTACCAGGTTCAAGTGTCACCTTCAGCATTTCCATCTCGGCTTTTTTGAAGACTTTTGAAAAACTCTCATATCCAACAAAAGAGATGATTAAGGTGGCTGGTAGTTTAGAGGGGAAATCCAAATGGAATTTACCATCTAGATCGGCGGTAGTACCCTGAGATGTACCCACCCAAGAAACGTTGGCACCTACCAAAGGAACGTCACGCACTCCATCGAAACCCATCACACTTCCCATAACATGTTCGCCATGCTTCTCTTGGGAAAGAAGATTTAAGTTGAGGAATAAAAGAATAATGATTGATGCGTATTTCATGACCTGATGTACAGATTTATTGACTTGCTTGACAGGGAAAAGGTTCTTCCTGTCGGAATCAAATCAAATAGACACTGTACAATTCATGAAGCGGTTCAGAGCGAGGGGGCGAATTTGAAGAGACTGCAATCCACTCATCTTCAATTCGTCTGCCTTCATTTACGGCTGCAAGACCATCATTGAAAGGGAGGAGGAACACAGAATAGCATTGCTTGCTCTGAAGTAATTCAAAGCCAAAATGAATTGAATTTACATCGCAACAACTGGACTCAAAACGTGTTTCCTGTTTTGACTCGTCATCACCTTCACAACAATCTGAATCTTGTCCTATATGGTAGTGGTTCAGTCCACTAAATTGACACTGAAGCACCGTCAGATTCCAAGCACTGCTTGAGAAAACAAGGAGTGCTGAAAGGAAATAAACTGAAAAAGTCTGAAGCGCTTTTTTCATTTGCTTTGCAAAGGTACACCGACTTTGTGAAAACAGTCTAACAATTGATCAACAGGAATGGTTAAAGAATCATATTCAATCTACGCAGAGAGCACTCCAAATCCTACAACGATGAAGTTCGTTGCGAACCGCATGCTCATCGATCCAGGATCGCGCGTTGAACTTCATGCTCAAGACGATGTGTCGAAATACCCGATTGCGGCCAGACTCTTCAGCTTCCCATTTATTACTAAGGTATTCCTGAGTGATAATTTCATAGCTCTAAGTAAAACAGAGCATGTAGAATGGAGTGATGTTCACTTGGAATTGAGAGAATACATTGCGAACTATCTCACAGCTGGACACCCGGTTGAAGATAAGACCGTTGAATTGCCAAAAAAAATCGTGGAGGCAAAAGAACTGGTGAAGCCAGAGGGCCCTGTTGAAGAGCGCATCGTGAGCATCTTGGACGATTACGTTCGTCCTGCTGTTGCAGGCGATGGAGGGGCAATCGATTTCAAAAGCTTTGAGGAAGGGAAACTTACCGTAACACTAAAAGGTGCTTGTTCCGGTTGCCCAAGCTCTACTTTAACACTCAAAAGCGGGATCGAAAACATCTTCAAACAAATGATGCCCGAAATCACAGAAATCGTAGCAGAAGAAGAATAAATTCGTCTGAACAATTGGCACTTGTTTCGGAAAAGAAAGAATCTATATTTGTAACAAAGCAGAGCAGATGAACATACCTGAGGACCTTAAGTACACCAAAGAACATGAATGGATTCGCATCGAAGGAGATGTAGCAACCATAGGCATTACAGACTTTGCTCAAGGTGAGCTAGGAGACATTGTATATGTCGAAATAGAAACTGAAGGTGAAAGCTTGGAAACTGAAGAAGTGTTCGGTACCATCGAAGCTGTAAAAACAGTTTCGGATTTGTTCATGCCTGTCACGGGTGAAATCATTGAGTTCAATTCTAAATTGGCTGATTCACCAGAAGTTGTTAATTCCGATCCTTACGGCGATGGTTGGATGATTAAAGTAAAAATGGATGGCTCAAGTGCTGATGGCCTATTATCCGCCGCAGCTTATGGCGAGATTGTTGGATAAGAATTCGCACAAGAATCAATCACTATGGAAGTCAAAAAAAACCCAGAAGTAGACCCCGACAAGAAAAAAGGATTCCTTTTTGCCATTGGAATGCTCAGCGCTTTGGGACTTATTCTCATAGCTTTCGAGTGGTCTCAATTTGAAAGTGGACCAGGTGAGCTCGGGAAATTGAGTGTTGAATTGGAAGAGGAAGAAATGATTCCAATTACTCAACAGGAACCACCACCCCCACCACCTCCGCCGCCACCGCAAACAACCATCATTGAGATTGTTGAGGATGACGAGGAACTCGAAGAGGAGTTGGAAATCGAATCCACCGACATGGACGAAGACATGGAAATCGAGCCCATGATCATGGAGGAAGAGGAGAATGAAGAACCCGAGATTTTCACCATCGTTGAAGACATGCCAAGATTTCCAGGAGGAGAGGGTGAACTTTTCCGCTACCTCGGAGAAAACATTAAGTACCCACCCATGGCTAAGGATGCTGGTATTACCGGAACTGTATTCGTAACCTTCGTTGTGAAGGAAGACGGAAAAGTATCAGGAACCCGTGTATTGCGAGGAATTGGTGGAGGATGTGACGAGGAAGCCGTTCGTGTTGTTCAATCGATGCCCGCTTGGAAGCCAGGTAAACAGCGTGGGAAGTCAGTACGTGTTCAGTACAACCTTCCGATTCGTTTCGTTCTGAGATAAGATTTATGAAATTTTGAATTGAAATGGCGCCCTACTTAGAGCGTCATTTTTTTTGCATCCTCAACAAGTCCGAAAACACGAGAAAGTATTTCTTCCTTCCCCCTATTCTTCTCTGCGCTGGTCACAAAAGTTTCAGGTAATGGCTCCCACATTTCACCAAGTGAGCCATGTAAATTAGCAAGCTGAGCTTTCAAGGCTGTACGCGAAATCTTGTCGGACTTAGTAAAGACAATGAAAAAAGGCAATCCTTTCTCTCCGATCCATGTAAGCCACTCTCGATCGATGGCCTGCATCGAATGACGCACATCAATTAGAAAAAAGGTGCACAATAGATTTGGCCTCTTTTCGATGAAATCGCGAATGCGTTTCTGCCATTTCACTCGTTCGGTTCGCGCAAATTTTGCGTAACCGAATCCAGGCAAGTCAACAAGATCCCAAACCATTTCGGTCTTTGACTTCAGACTTTTGATTCGAAACATATTGATTGACCTCGTCTTTCCAGGGTTCTGAGAAGTTTTGGCCAGAGACTTACTCTCTGTTATCATATTAATCAAGGAGGACTTCCCGACGTTGGATCTACCAATGAATGCGATTTCCCACATTTCACCATCTGGACAAGTAGCCAAATCAGGGTAAGATGCTAGGAAATCGGCTGAGAGAACTTCGAGTTCTGGACGAACTATATTCCCCTTTTTTTCAACCATGCCTGCAGAGTTTCATTGAATTCTTCTGGGCGTTCCATCATCGCTGCGTGACCGCACTTATCAATCCAGAACAAATCTGAATCGGGTAAAAGTTCGTGAAACTCTTCTGCAACTTGCGGTGGGGTGATGGTGTCATTTTTTCCCCAAATCAAACAGACAGGCATTTTAAGGCTCGATAAATCCTTACCGACATTGTGACGAATTGCCGACTTCGCCAAGGCCAAAATTCGCAGGGCTTTAGTCTTATCGTTTACAATATCGTAGCACTCATCCACCAATTCTTTACTCGCCATTTTAGGGTCATAGAAAGTCACTTTCACCTTTTCCTCAATCCATTCGTAGTTGCCGCGGCGAGGATAAGTATCGCCCATGGCGCTCTCATAGAGGCCGGAACTCCCAGTTAAAATAATCGAGTTCACGTGTACAGTAAATCGAGAAGCATAGATGAGAGCAATGTGCCCTCCAAGACTATTGCCGAGTAGGTTGACCTTGGTGTGCCCTTTAAATTTTAGAAAGTCGTTGACGTAGGATGCAATGTTCTTGATGTTCGTTTCAAGAACGGGCAATTCATAAATCGGCAAGATCGGGATGATGACCTTGTAGCTTTTCGAGAAGTGGTCGAAGACATCCTTAAAGTTGCTTAGCGCACCAAATAAGCCGTGCAGCATAAGCAGTACTGGGCCTTCTCCCTTCTGTACGTATCTGAATTTCCCCTCCTGAATGATTTCCCCTTGCATCGTCACTGATTCGAAATCAAAAATAGTAATCCTGAGTTAGCCCGTAACGCTTCCTCTTACCTGTATCAACACAAACATGTGAACAGGGCTTCTTTTCGCCTTTTTCGAACAACTCAAGCCTAAACATCTCATTCACAGAGCTCAAAAGTTTTCCACAAAGTGGGAAAAAGTGGAGTATAATGGGGGAAAGTGGGATAAACTTTTTACTTTTACCCATTCCTATGGCGATGATCAATTTACTCGGTGAATACGACTGCAAGCTAGACTCCAAGGGGCGCCTAGCGATGCCGTCTGGCATAAAACGCCAGCTAGAGGAGCACTTCCATAAGGGCTTCGTGGTAAATCGCGACATCTTCGAAAAGTGCCTTGTGCTCTATCCGAACGAGGAATGGGAGAAGGTAAGTGGGCAGCTGAGCAAGCTAAATCGCTTCGTAAAAAAGAACGCCCTCTTCATTCGGAGATTCAATAATGGCGCAACTCCAGTTAGTCTAGATGCGAGTGGAAGAATTCTGCTTCCAAAAGCCTTGATGGGCTATGCTGAGTTGAAAAAAGAAGTCAAAGTCTGTGGAAACGGAGAAAGAATCGAATTGTGGGACAAGGATACTTATGCGAAAATGTTAGACGACGACGTCGACTTTGGAGCTCTTTCCGAAGAAGTAATGGGCGATGTGCCACCGCAAGATGAGTGAATATCATGAGCCCGTACTACTCCAAGAATCTGTTGACGCGCTCAACCTTCAAAAGGTCGGCACCTATGTGGACGCAACTTACGGCGGAGGAGGGCACTCCAGCGAAATCATTCGACGCTCCCCAAACATCCGACTCATTGCTTTTGATCAGGATCAGGACGCTCACGACAATAAACAGCTGAAAGAGGTGGAGCTACTAAATCAAAACTTCCGATTCCTTAAAAACAATCTTAGGCTGATCGGCGCTCTGCCTGTACAAGGAATTCTTGCAGACTTCGGGGTTTCATCACATCAGTTTGACGTGGCCGAACGAGGTTTCTCATTTCGTTTTGAATCGGAATTGGACATGAGAATGAACCAGCAGAGCCCATTGGATGCAAAGCAAATCCTCAACACCTACTCTTTAAACAAACTCACCGACATCTTTAGAGAATTTGGAGAATTGAGAACAGCTCGCAAACTGGCGCATCTCATAATCGAGCGCAGGGAGGTAAAGCCATTCTTGCAAACAGCTGACTTAGTTACCCTAGTGGAGCGCATCAGCAATCCCAAAATATTCAATAAGGAGATGGCCAAGGTATTTCAAGCCTTACGCATAGAGGTCAACGACGAGCTAGGAGCAATACGCCATTTCCTGAATCAAAGTCTTGATGTTCTGGAAAAAGGAGGACGACTTGTTGTCATTTCCTACCACTCATTAGAAGATCGACTTGTAAAGAATTTCATGAGAAGCGGACGATTTGACGGCCAGCTTCAAAAAGATCACTTCGGACGTGCAGAAACTCCATGGAAGGTGATTACCCGGAAAGTGGTTGTGCCAACACAGGAAGAATGCGATCGAAATCCGCGAGCGCGCAGTGCTAAAATGAGAATTGCGGAAAAATTATGAGCGAAGAAAAACAAAGCTTTAAACTCTTCCGCCCATTCATTCAATTGGTGAATGGAAATGTATTGACCCGTGAACGCGTAGTTCAAGCCCTTCCCTTCTTAATCTATATGACCTTCCTAGGGCTGGTGTATATAACCAACGGATTTCTCGCTGAAAGCGCCGTTCGCGCCATCAACACCACAAACAGCGAAATCAAAGAATTGCGTTCGGAGTACATCACTAGCAAGTCAGACTTGATGTATGAAAGCAAGCAGTCGCAGGTGGTCGACCTCATCAACGAACGTGAGCTTGGCTTGAGCGAAAGTTTCGACCCACCCAAGAAAATTGTGATCGAAGACTGATGAAGCAGAGCAACCCCATATTCAAACGTAGCATGGCCATCTTCGGATTGCTAGCCTTGTTTGCCTGCGCTATTGTCTTCAAAATTTTCCAAATCCAAGTTCTTGAAGGAACTAAATGGAAAGAAAAAGCGAAAAGTCAATCTGCCGCCTACAAAAACATCGACGCAGTTCGTGGCAACATCTACGCTGACGACGGAAGCTTACTCGCCACCTCGGTTCCTATTTATGAGGTTCGGATGGACTTAAAAACAGAAGCACTTACCGACGAGATTTTCGAAGCCAACGTAGATTCTCTAGCTGAGAGCTTAAGTGGACTTTTTAAAGACCGAACTCCATTTGAATGGAAAATTCGCTTGACCGAAGCTCGTGAACGTGGAGATCGATACCACCTTATTCAGCGCAAGGTTCGCTACAACGAGCTAAAGGCTCTACGTCAATTCCCGATATTCAAGCGTGGACGCTATAAAGGTGGCTTGATCTACCTCCAGCAAAACAAACGTGAAAAGCCTTTCAAGGTACTCGCCGCAAGAACGATTGGCTATACCCGCGAGGGAATTAAGCCCGTCGGGCTCGAAGGTGCCTACAACAAGGAACTCAGCGGAGTTTCCGGAAAAAGACTCATGCAGAAAATCGCAGGAGGAGTATGGATGCCGCTCAACGACGAAAACGAAATTGAGCCCATCGATGGAGCTGACCTATACACCACTCTCGACATCAACATTCAAGATGTTGCCGAGAAAGCCCTAGAACGTCAACTTTCCATGCACCAAGCTGACCACGGCTGTGTTGTTCTCATGGAGGTTGAAACAGGTGAGGTAAAAGCAATCGCAAACTTATCTCGCACCAAAAGAGGCGAGTATTACGAAATCTACAACTACGCAGTAGGAGAAAGCACTGAACCTGGCAGCACATTCAAACTTGCCCCTTATATGGCTGCCATTGAAGACGGCTACATCGACCTAACCGACAGCATAGACACAGAACGCGGGAAATTCAAATTCTACGACACCTACATGTACGATTCGCATGAAGGCGGATTTGGTAAGATCAGTGTTCAGCGTGCTTTTGAAGTCTCCTCAAACATTGCTGTTGCCAAAATCATCAACGAGAATTACGGCAAAAACCCACAAGCCTTCATCGATCACCTTTACAAGATTGGACTCAACACTCCACTGGGTCTAGAGATTTACGGTGAAGGAAGTCCGCAGATTAAATCTACCTCATCAAAATCTTGGTCTGGTATCACATTGCCCTGGATGTCGCACGGCTATGAGGTTGCTATGACACCTCTTCAAATCCTAACGCTGTACAATGCTGTAGGCAACAACGGACGTATGGTGAAGCCACGCTTCGTTCGTGAAGTAGGGCGAATGGGGAAGGTTCAAAAAGAATTCGAGCCTAGTGTTCTGAATGAAAAAATCTGCAGCGATCGCACTTTAACGAAACTCAAAGCAATGCTGGAGGGCGTGGTGGAAAATGGAACAGCTAGAAACCTAAAAAATGCGCATTTCAAAATTGCAGGAAAAACAGGAACGGCTCAAATCGCGAACGACAAATACGGCTATAAGTACAAGTCGAAAGTGAGCTATCAGGCCTCCTTCGTCGGATACTTCCCGGCGGAGAAACCAAAATATTCATGCATAGTCGTTGTAAACGCTCCCTCAAGAAACGTGTACTACGGAAACCTTGTGGCAGGTCCAATTTTTAAAGAAATCGCGGATAAGGTCTACGCTACCAGCATCGACATCCACGACGAAATTCAATCGGTTGACATAGCGGGTCGCATCAAGATTCCAGTATCCAAAAACAGCTATACCAAGGATCTTGAAACAGTATTCAACTCTCTAAACATCCCATACGTCCTTCGATCGGCCGACGGAACATGGGCTAGAACCATCACACAGGCAGAAGAAGTTGAAGTATATCGACAAAAAGTGCTTTCAGGAATGGTTCCCAACGTACAGGGTATGAACATCCAAGACGCTCTCTTCATTCTGGAAAACCACGGCTTGCAGGTAGAAATTCAAGGAAGTGGAATGGTAAAAAAGCAATCGCTTAAAGCCGGACAAAAATTCAATCAAGGTCAGCACATACGCATCGAACTGTCGTGAAAGTATTAAAAGACATACTCTATAAAGCTGGGATTCAAGAAGTCCAAGGATCTACAAATGTGGCTTGCGATTCCATCCATTTTGACTCGCGAAAAGTTGAGGAATACACTGTTTTTGTCGCTGTTCGTGGAACAGCATCTGATGGCCATGACTATATAGAAAAAGCCATCGAACTAGGAGCAGTAGCTGTTGTATGTGAGGAATTTCCTGACAGTCTGCATGAAGGAATCACCTACGTAAAGGTCAATGATGGAAGAGTTGCCCTAGCTCAAATGGCCTGTCATTTTTACGACCAGCCGAGCAAGCAAATTAAACTGGTCGGCATTACCGGAACCAACGGCAAAACAACCATAGCTACACTTCTTTTCCGCATGTACCAGAGCATGGGACACAAATGTGGATTGCTTTCTACGGTTGTGAATCGAATTCACAAGCAAACAATCGACGCGACCCATACCACCCCAGATCCGGTGCAGCTCAACGCACTCTTAAGAAGAATGGTCGACGAAGGATGCGCTTATGCTTTCATGGAGGTGAGTTCCCATGCCTTAGCGCAACACCGAACGGCAGGGCTCGAATTTGACGTTGCTGTATTCACCAACATCACACACGACCACCTCGACTATCATAAGAATTTCGATGCATACATCAAGGCCAAGAAAATGCTTTTCGACCAACTTCCAGAAGATGGTTATGCACTTCTAAATGCCGACGATTTTCATTGGGAAATCATGGGCCAAAACTGCCCTGGCACGATTAAAACCTTTGGCCTCAAGAGCATGGCCGACATCAAGGGCAGAATCATAGAAAACCATTTCTCCGGTCTTCAGATGACCATCGAAGGCAAAGAGGTTTGGTCGAAGCTTGTTGGTGATTTCAACGCAAGCAACCTGCTCGCGGTATATGGCGCAGCTACACTTTTGGGAAGCGATCCATTTGAAGTTCTCACAACGCTCAGCACCTTAGATTCGGTCGAGGGTCGATTCCAATACATCCAAAGCACTGGAGCTGTAATTGGCATTGTTGATTACGCCCATACGCCAGATGCACTTAAGAATGTATTGAGTACAATCCAAAACCTGCGCACCGGAAATGAACAAGTCATTACCGTGGTTGGAGCAGGTGGCGATCGCGATCGTACGAAGAGATCAGAAATGGCCAAAATCGCTTGCATGTTCAGCGATAGGGTCATCCTTACCTCCGATAATCCAAGAACAGAAGATCCTGAGGCCATCATTCAAGAGATGCGCAAGGGCATCGACAAAGGCGACGAGCGAAAAGTGTTGGCCATCACCAATCGCAAGGAAGCCATTCGCACCGCAAGCAGTTTAGCTCAGCCCGACGACATCATTCTCGTAGCTGGAAAGGGGCATGAGAATTACCAAGAAATCAATGGCGTTCGCCATCATTTCGACGACTTAGAAGAATTGTCTAACGCACTTAATCTGCAAAAAGACTGATGCTGTACTACCTCTTTCAATACCTCAACGAAATCGATTTCCCAGGAGCTGGATTGTTCGGCTACGTTTCCTTTAGAGCCGCGCTCGCTACTTTAATCTCACTCATCATTGCTTGGATGTTTGGCGGCCGAATCATTCGCCTTTTACGCAAACAACAAGTAGGTGAAACCATTCGAGACTTAGGCCTCGATGGACAGATGGCCAAACAAGGAACACCTACCATGGGTGGGCTCATCATCATTGCAGCCATCTTGATTCCAACCTTGCTCGTCTGCAAGCTCGACAATATCTACGTCATCATAATGCTGATTGCCACGGTTGGATTCGGAGCCATTGGATTCATCGATGATTACATCAAGGTTTTCAGAAAGAATAAAGAAGGATTGGCTGGAAAATTCAAGGTGGTTGGACAAGTCATCTTGGGGCTCATCATAGCTCTCATTCTAAGCTTTCATCCAGATGTTGTCATTAAGGAAAAGGTTGAAACCAATGGTCTTATTGCCGCAGATGACATTCGCATCGACGAAAATGGAAACATCTACCAATGGAAAGAGGCCAAGTCTTCCAAGACCACCATTCCATTCGTTAAAGACAATGAGTTTGATTATGGATGGTTGCTCGCTTGGATGGGAGATAACTACATGAGCTGGGTTTGGATCATCTTCATTCCAATCGTCATTCTCATCATAACCGCCGTATCAAATGGCGCGAACATGACC
The DNA here is from genome assembly GCA_002336245.1 of Flavobacteriales bacterium UBA1986. Classification (GTDB taxonomy): domain Bacteria; phylum Bacteroidota; class Bacteroidia; order Flavobacteriales_G; family Salibacteraceae; genus UBA4419. The sequence goes on along the minus strand of DDDG01000028.1, from coordinate 31,654 downwards.
GATGGTCTCGATGGACTAGCTGGTGGCAGCTCCGCCATCATAGGAGTCACCTTAGCCGTATTTGCCTACCTCTCTTCCAACTTCATTTTCGCGGATTACCTCAACATCATGTACATCCCGAATGCAGAGGAACTGGTGATCTTCATGGGTGCTTTCATCGGAGCCTGCGTAGGCTTTCTCTGGTACAACTCTTACCCCGCATCTGTATTCATGGGCGATACTGGCAGCCTTGCTATTGGGGGCATCATAGCCGTATTGGCTGTTGCCATCCGTAAAGAACTTTTGATTCCCGTGTTCTGCGGAATCTTCTTGGTCGAAAATCTATCTGTAATGCTTCAGGTAGGCTATTTCAAGTACACCAAAAAACGCTTTGGAGAAGGCAAACGAGTTTTTCTCATGGCCCCTCTCCACCACCATTACCAAAAACTAGGTATCCACGAATCTAAGATTGTCAGTCGCTTTTGGATTGTGGGTGTCATGCTTGCCATTTTATCGATCGTCACATTGAAGATTCGGTAGATGGAGAAGGTCTGGATTCTAGGTGGTGGAGAAAGCGGCGTAGGCGCTGCTTTATTGGCCCAGAAGAAGGGATACGAAGTTTTTCTCTCCGACGGCGGAAGCTTGAAGAAAGAGTACAGAGACGTTCTTATACATCATGAAATAAGATTCGAAGAACAGGCTCACAGCGAGTCATGGAATTCGAGTTCAGTGGTTGTAAAAAGCCCTGGCATTCAAAACAGCGCACAAGTTGTATTGGACGTTAGAGCTGCTGGCATTGAGTTGATTTCTGAAGTGGAATTTGCCTACCGACACTGCGATTCCAAATTCATTGGGATTACGGGAAGCAATGGAAAAACAACCACAACAGGCTTAGTCTACCATTTGCTTGAAAAAGCAGGCTTGGATGTAGCTATGGTGGGAAACATCGGCAAGAGCATCTGCTGGTTGCTCAGCGAACGGGAACCCGAATACCTGGTGGCAGAACTGAGCAGCTTTCAATTGGACGACATCGTGGATTTCAAACCCATGATTGCAATCCTACTGAACATCAGTCCCGATCATCTCGATCGATATGACTACAAGCTCGAGAATTACGCCGAAGCCAAGTTTCGAATCACAAAAAATCAAAGCCCTGAGGATGTCTTCATCTATTGGAATGAAGATGAGCTTCTGAATGCATTTGTCGACTCCGGTCGAGTAAAAGCCAGAACCCTTTCCTACGGCTCAAAAAAAACCGCGGATTCCGCGGCTTGGATAGAAATAGAAGAAGAAAGCGAAACCGAATTATTGAACCTAAACAACAAACTGAGAATGTCAATACAAAAACTAGCATTGCAAGGACGACACAACATCTACAACAGCATGGCTGCGGGTGTGGCAGGTCGCATCTTAGACCTTCGTAAAGAAGTAATCCGAGATAGTCTGATGGACTTCCAAAACATCGAACACAGATTGGAACACGTAGTAAGCGTGTGCGGAGTGAAGTACATCAACGACTCAAAAGCAACCAACGTAAATTCAAGCTGGTGGGCCCTGGAATCAATGGACCGACCTTCTGTTTGGATTGCAGGTGGCGTAGATAAAGGAAACGACTACTCTAGCTTAATTCCACTGATTGAAGAAAAGGTAAAAGGCATCGTTCTAATTGGAACTGAAAACGAAAAACTGAAAGCTAGTTTTGCTGAGCTCGGCATCCCAATGACTGAAGTGCTCAGCATGGAAGAAGCAGTTCGAGATGCCTACAACATGGCCGACAAGGGAGACGCCGTGCTTTTGTCACCTGCTTGTGCAAGCTTCGATCTCTTCGACAATTACGAAGACAGAGGAAATCAATTCAAATACTGGGTTCGTCACCTGTAGAGCATGCACAGTTTTATAGACCAATATTTCAAAGGGGATCGAGCCATTTGGCTCATCGCTTTCTTCCTCTGCATCGCTTCCTTGCTGTTGGTGTACAGCTCGATTTCGACATTGGCCTATAAATATCATGGTGGAAACACTGTTTTCTACCTCGTTCGTCATGGTTTTTTCTTGTTGGCTGGATTGGGCATTATGTTCCTAATTCACCGTCTGCGGTATTCATATTTCTCGCGCATCTCTCAGTTGATGCTCTACATATCAATCCCTTTGTTGTTGATCACTTTAGTGATGGGTTCAAACATCAACGATGCCAGCAGATGGTTGGAAATTCCTGTCATCAACCAAACCTTTCAGACTTCTGACCTTGCTAAGCTTGCGTTGATTACATACGTGGCGCGCATGCTTAGCGTGAAGCAGGATGTAATCCACGACTTCAATCAAGGCGTGTTGCCCATTCTCATTCCTGTGTTTGTGGTTTGCGCGCTCATCTTTCCTGCGAACTTCTCGACCGCAGCTTTGCTTTTCGGTTCAAGCTTCATTCTCATGTTTCTCGGCGGGGTTCGAATAAAACACCTAGGCGCGATAGTAGGCGGAGTTCTCTTAATGATCATGCTCTCGTTTTTTGTCGCCAAAAGTGCCCCCCAACTCTTTCCAAGAATGGGTACTTGGATTTCTCGAATCGAAAATTTCAACGAACCGAATAAAGACGGAAATTACCAGGTCGAGCAATCTAAAATTGCCATCGCGAATGGCGGCATTGCCCGTTTGGCACCGGGGAAAAGCATCCAACGAAACTTCTTACCCCACCCCTACTCAGATTTCATCTTCGCCATCGTTGTGGAAGAATATGGAATGCTCGGAGGAATCCTTATCCTAGCGCTGTACATGCTCTTATTCATTCGAGTGTTGCGCATTGTAAAACAATGCAAACAGACCTTTGGAGCCTACCTGGTTCTCGGAATAACCTTCATGCTCGTATTTCAGGCCTTGGTAAACATGGCCGTTGCGGTAAACCTATTTCCAGTTACCGGGCAGCCACTGCCGCTCGTGAGTATGGGTGGAACCTCCACCTGGTTCACTTGTATTGGCCTAGGCATCGTGCTGAGTGTAAGTGCTCACCTTAAAGAAGAACCAGCCGACGAGGATAGTAAAATCGGAAAGAATGTAATGATGGAGCCCGCCTCATGAAAGCACTTAGAGTGATTATAAGTGGAGGAGGAACTGGAGGACATATTTTCCCTGCAATTGCCATAGCAAACGCATTAAAAAAGAGAGATCCCAATACGGTAATTCATTTTGTTGGCGCCAAAGGGCGGATGGAAATGGAAAAGGTTCCTGAAGCAGGATACTCCATTGATGGACTGTGGATCAGTGGCCTTCAACGAAAGCTTGATCGCAGAAATTTGAGTTTTCCATTTAAGGTCATCTCTAGTCTTCTCAAATCAGGAAAAATCATCCGCAAATTCAAACCCGATGTTTGCATCGGCGTTGGTGGATATGCAAGCGGACCACTCCTATTTGCAGCATCAAGAATGGGCGTTCCAACCCTCATTCAAGAACAAAACTCATTTCCCGGCATCACCAACCGAATCTTAGCCAACAGTGTGAATCGCATCTGCGTCGCCTATGAAGGCTTGGATCGCTGGTTCCCGAAAGAGAAGATTGTTATGACCGGAAACCCCATTCGGACAGAAGTGATTGAAATTGAAGGGAAACGAGAAGTGGGAATTAAGCACTTTGGCCTGAATCCGAATAAGAAGACCATCCTCTTCGTTGGGGGAAGTTTGGGTGCGCTCTCCATCAATGAAGCGGTTAAAAAACATTATCAGGAAATGCTTTCTGCCGGATATCAAATTCTCTGGCAACACGGCAAGGCGTACATCGAAAGCGCTGACAAGCTCTCCAAGCAAATTACACCCGGCGAAGCCATCAAACTTCATGTGTTCATCAAACAAATGGATTTGGCTTATGCAGCCGCAGACTTCATCGTCTCGCGTGCAGGGGCGATGGCCGTGTCGGAATTGTGCCACATCGATAAGCCAACCTTCTTAGTCCCTTCACCGAATGTAGCTGAAGATCATCAAACGAAAAACGCCATGGCATTGGTAAGTCGGGGTGCCGCCCGCTTGATTAAAGACGTGGACATACGAGAGAATTTATGGACAGAGCTGGAAACCGTCCTGTACGACCGGGACGCACAGACTTCTTTAAAAAATGCCATTGCTCTTATGGCTCAAAAAGATTCGGATGAGCGCATCGCAAATGAAATCATCGGGCTCAGCCAATCATGAAAGAGCACATCTACTTTCTCGGTATTGGCGGAATTGGAATGAGTGCCCTAGCACGCTACCATCTGCACATTGGAAATAAAGTTTCTGGTTACGACAGATACCGTTCGTCCCTTTGCAAAAGTCTAGAAGATGAAGGCATGCACATTCACTATGAAGATCGCTCCGCTGACCTCCCCCAAGACCTCGACCGCGTTGTGTACACACCAGCCATTCCCGCCAACTTGGGTGAGTTTCAAATTCTAGAGAAGAGCTCAACACCCATGTCGAAGAGGGCAAAGGAATTGGGACACATCAGCAACAAAGGAATTTCCATGGCTGTTGCTGGCACTCACGGAAAAACAAGCATCTCATGCATACTTGCTCACTTGATGGCTCAATCGAGCTTCGACTGCCAGGCCTTTCTCGGAGGAATCTCGAAAAATTTCAAGAGCAATGTACATTTCTCGAGCAGCAAACATTATGTTCTAGAAGCTGATGAATACGACCGCTCCTTCCTTCAACTGGAACCTAACTTTCTTTTGATCTCCTCCATCGATGCCGACCACCTGGACATCTATGGCAGCTCTGAAGAAATTCAGAAAGGATTTAGCGTTCTCACTCAAAGACTCAGACCCGGAGGTCATCTGCTTCTCAACGAGAAAATCGACCCACAGCTTTTGACTGAAAGCAAACACTTCAGCTATGGCCTTGAAGACGCTGATTTTTCTGCGGAGAACATTGCACTTACTGATGGGGACTTTGTCTTCGACCTAAAACATCCAGAAGGTAAAATTGAGCACTTGAAGTTTTCGTATCCTGGCCGGCATAATTTAGAAAATGCAGTAGGTGCGTGCGCAATGGCACTTCTTGCGGGTGTTTCAGGAAATGAGATTCGTGAAGCACTCGGAAGCTTTAAAGGCATTGAACGTCGTTTCGATCTACAACTAGCCACAGATTCTTGTGTCTACATCGACGATTACGCGCATCATCCAACAGAAATTGAAACGAGTCTTCGTTCGATTCGCGAATTGTACCCAAACCGTAAGATGGAGGTACTCTTTCAACCTCACCTCTATTCTAGAACACGTGATTTTGCCACTGAATTTGGTAAGGCCCTTTCTGAAGCAGACGCAGTTTTTATCACAGACATCTACCCCGCGCGCGAAGCTCCATTGGAGGGAATCAGTTCACAATTGATTCTTGAAAAAGTCTCAGCAAGTCAAAAAAAGCTGGTCGATAAAGATGAATTTTTAGAATACCTGAAATCTGCCCAGCCAGAATTGCTCGTGAGCATGGGAGCTGGCGATGTTTCGGAATGGGTTGAACCTATAACAAATTGCTTACAAGAACTTGATTAACAAGGTATTAAATATCACATTTTGGTCTGCGTTCCTACTGGGAACCATCGCCTTGTACGGCTTCGTAAATGAGAATCCCTCATTGGACATTTGCAAGGGTCCTGTAGTGAAAATCGATCACAAGAACAACAATCACTTTGTTGATGAAGACGATGTTAAGAGCCTAATCAGCAAATTGGGCTACCATCTGGAGGGGCAGCCCTTGGCCGAAATCGACTTGAAGCTCATAGAGCGAGAGCTAATGTTGAAACCTTCTGTTCTCAATGCTCAGGTATACACTACCATCGATTGTGCATTGATGGTCGATATAGAGGAACGCAATCCGATTGCCCGCATCTACAATAAAAATGGAACAGGTTTCTACTTAGACGAAGATGGACGTTTGATGCCCCTGTCGAATAAGTTCACTGCTCGCGTACTAGTCTTTAGCGGTAACCTAAACCTAAATTACGCCGAGCTCTTGAATGTTGAAACCGAGGATGTTAAAGAGGAAAAAGCTTTTGTGAATTCCTTGTATGCATTAAGTGCTTTCATCCACAGCAATCCTTTTTGGAGAGCGCAAATTGCCCAGGTCGAAGTGAATTCAGATCAGAACCTCTACCTCATCCCCAAAGTGGGTAAGCAAAGAATTGAATTCGGTAAAGCGACTGGATTTGAACAAAAATTCAAGAATCTCAGGATTCTATACGAAGAAGGCTTTTCAAAGACTGGCTGGAATGAATACAGCACAATTAACCTCAAGTACGAAAATCAAGTAATCTGCTCCAAATGACAAAAGCAAAAATCGGGGGTGAAATCGTCGTAGGACTCGACATTGGAACCACAAAAATCGTGGCAATGGTTGGGCGGAAGAACGAGCACGGAAAGCTTGAAATCCTCGGTATGGGTAAAGCTCCGTCTGCTGGGGTTACTCGTGGCGTTGTGACGCACATCACACCTACGGTCGATGCCATTCGGACGGCAATTACTAAAGCCCAAGACCAGTCGAAAGTAGAAATTGGCGAAGCCAATGTGGGCATCGCCGGGCAGCACATCCGCAGCATTCAGCACGGAGGTGTATTGATGAGAAAAAGTTTGGAAGACGAAATCAGTGAGAAAGACATTGAAGATTTAAAGCAGGACATGTATAAGCTCGTCATGCTTCCAGGTGAAGAAATCATTGATGTCCTTCCCCAGGATTTCTCGGTCGACAATGAACGTGGAGTGCTCGACCCGGTTGGAATGTCGGGATTGCGCCTCGAGGGTAATTTCCACATCATCACTGCACAAGTAGCAGCCATCAACAACATTACGCGTTGTATTGAGCGTGCTCAATTAGAGCTCATGGGGCTCACACTTGAACCCTTAGCTTCTTCAGAAGCTGTTTTGAATGAAGAAGAAAAAGAAGCTGGAGTTGTTCTCGTCGACATCGGTGGTGGAACAACCGATGTTGCGATTTTCCAGGAAAACATCATTCGCCATACTGCTGTCATTCCTTTTGGAGGGAACGTTATCACTGAAGATGTAAAGGAAGGTTGTGCCATCATCCGGAAACAAGCAGAGTTGCTGAAAGTGAAATTCGGTTCTGCTCTAGCAAGTGAAAGTCAGGAGAATGAAATTGTTGTGATTCCAGGATTGAGTGGACGTCAGCCAAAGGAGATTTCTGTTCGTAATCTTTCGAACATCATCCAAGCAAGGATGGAAGAAATCATTGAGCAGGTGTACTACGAAATCAAAAACTCTGCTTACGAGAATCGCCTAATTGCAGGCATCGTGGTTACTGGTGGCGGTTCGCAACTCAAGCACATCACACAGCTCTTTGAGTTCATTACAGGAATGGATACCCGCATTGGTTATCCAACGGAACACTTAGCGCATACTAGTGAAAACAAAGACCTTGACGAGATTACGAGTCCGATGTATTCGACATCTGTTGGACTTGTTTTGAAAGGCTTCGATGAGTTGGCTCGTCGAAGAATTACTCAGCCAGACCTAAAACAGAAGGAAGTCAAGCAAGAGAAAAAGGGTTCGAAGATTTTCGATAAAATCCTTCGCTTCTCAAGCCAAGCATTGGATGAAGGTCTCAATTAAGAACGAAATAAATTCTGAATCATGAAATTCAATTTGCCAAAAGAGAAAAGCAACATCATCAAAGTAGTAGGTGTTGGCGGTGGAGGAGGTAATGCCGTGAATCACATGCACAATCAGGGAATCAACGGTGTTGATTTCATCATTTGCAACACGGACCAACAAGCTTTGGACATGAGTCCAATCAACAACCGCATTCAGCTTGGTGAAACACTCACCGATGGCTTAGGTGCTGGTTCAAACCCTGAAACAGGTCGCAACTCAGCGATTGAGAGCATCGATCACATCAAGGAAGTTCTTGGCAAAGGAACCAAAATGGTGTTCATCACTGCTGGAATGGGTGGTGGAACAGGTACAGGAGCTGCTCCTGTTATTGCAAAAGCCTCACGTGATTTAGACGTTCTTACCGTTGGAATCGTAACGATGCCTTTTGCTTTCGAGGGAAGAAAAAGACGCTTACAAGCAGAGGAAGGCATTCAACAAATGCGTGAAAACGTAGACACCTTGCTTGTCATCAACAACGACAAGCTGCGTGAAATCTATGGCAACCTAGCCGTTCATGAAGCCTTTGCCCAAGCCGACAATGTTCTCACAACAGCAGCAAAGGGTATTGCTGAAACAATCACTCGTGTTGGAACCATCAATGTTGACTTCAACGACGTACGAACTGTAATGAAAGACAGTGGTGTTGCCATCATGGGAAGCGCAACAGCCAAAGGTGAAGACCGCGCCTTGAACGCTGTGAACCAAGCTCTGGCCTCTCCCCTTCTCAACGACAACAAAATTGAAGGTGCCAAATACGTCCTCCTGAACATCACTTATGGTTCGAGCGAAGTATTGATGGACGAGATCACTGACATCACTGATTACATCCAAAACGAAGCTGGTTTATCTGCCGATGTTATTTGGGGTTATGGTCAGGATGAAACAATGGAAGACGATTCCCTGAACATCACATTGATTGCAACCGGTTTCAATAAAAATCCTGATACTGGTACCAGCTTGGATACGAGCTACCAGCCAAAGAAGAAAATCCTGAATTTGAATCAGGAAGTAGAAGCTCCCGTTGCAAAGCAGGAGCCAATTCGCCACGTATTGGAAAGCGACGAGCCAGAACTCAAGTCTGACACTCAGCCAACAGCGACGAGGGAAGAAAAAGTTGAAGAAGAACCAAAAGTTCTGTTCCGCCCGAGTTCAACTCCAATTGAAGATTCCAATGAAGAACCTGCAGAGGAAGACTTCAAATCGTTTTTTCGCCCAGAAATAAAAGATGAGCAGGAAGAAGTTCCTGAATCAAGCTTTCCAAGCTCAACAGTAGATCAGGAGTCAACGGTCAATTCAACTTCAGAAGAAAAAGAAGAGGAAGAAGAGGAAGAAGAAGATCGCTCTTGGATTAGAGATGAGTCGGACGAAGAAGAAGATGAAACCCAAACAACGATTGAGTTTGAATTGGAAAAACGCGAAGAAGTTCGTTACGAACTGAAGGAAGAGCCAGAAGCCCGACTTGGTGTTTCACCCGACGAACCTTTCATTCGGAAAGAAAAAGAGGAAGTGCCTCAAGCAAAAGAAGCGACCGAAAATAAGAGTACTGCATCCGACATCAGTCCTGAAGAACGTCAGCTTCGTGCCCAAGAACGCATGATGAACCTCAAGAACTTAAGCATGCGACTAAAATCGCCGAATGGCATCAACGATATGGAGAGTGTTCCGGCATACGTACGACGTCAGATTGACCTCGACGATGCGCCACATTCATCTGAATCACAAGTAAGTCGCTATACGCTGTCTGAAAGTGAAGGGGAAGATGGTGAGAAGAAAACCGACATCAAACCAAACAACCGTTTCTTACACGACAACGTCGACTAATGAGCATAGTAAGCCAGATAACCGAAGACATTAAAACAGCCATGAAGGCTAAAGATCGAGATACGCTTGATGCTTTACGCGCCGCAAAGTCTGAGTTTCTTCTAGCAGCAACTAGTAAAGGAGCCGAAGGAGAAGTTGACGACGAAACAGCGATGAAAGTTTTGCAAAAACTTTTGAAGCAGCGCATGGAGTCTGCCGACTTATACGCCAATCAGAACCGCGAAGATTTACGCGCTGATGAATTGAGGCAAGCAGATGTACTCTCACGTTATTTACCGAAACCCATGGATGATTCAGAACTGGAGCAAGCGATTGCAGCCATCGTTTCTGAAACGGGCGCGAGCGGCATGGCCGACATGGGCAGGGTGATGGGTGCTGCAAGTAAAAAATTGGCCGGAAAGGCCGATGGAAAACGCATTTCTTCTTTTGTGAAAGCCGCACTGAACTAGTCTAGTTTGATTCATTGAAAAGCCAAATTTCCTCCAAGAAGTTGGGCTTTTTTGTTTTGCAGCACTAATGTCCAGAATCACTTGTGCTATCGGTCAATTGAACTAATTTCACCGAATGAGAACGGTATGGACCATTTGTCTTATTCTCTTCATAGTCATCATTGGCTTTTTTGGTGACTTGATTTGGTACGGTGTTCAACAAGGCATTGGCCAGGCTAAAATCATTTACCGTGCAGAGGAGGTTTCAGACGTACTCAGCAATGCCAACACCCCAGACAGCGTTAAACTCAAGTTGAATTTCATTCAGCAAGTTCGAGCTTATGCTCAAGACTCACTGGGTTTAAACGATTCAAAAAATTACACTTCGTTTTTCGATCAGGAAGGCAAAGACCTTATGTGGGTTGTTCAGGCCTGTCCAGAATTTTCTCTCGAAGCATACACCTGGAATTACGGCTTTTTGGGTCGACTCCCCTATCGTGGTTACTTCGATTCATTGCGCAGCGCCAAACTGAGCAAGCAGCTTTGGGACGAAGGTTACGATGTAGATGTGAGCCCAGTGCAAGCTTGGAGTACCTTGGGCTGGTTTCGAGATCCCATCCTGAGCAATATGCTCGATGAAGACGAAGGGATGCTGGCGCGTTTGGTGATTCACGAACTGACACATGCGACACTCTACGTAGATGGCGATGCTGAATTCAATGAGAACCTTGCAACCTTTGTTGGGGATCGAGGCGCGTACCTTTTCCTGGAAGATAAATTTGGACTTGATTCAAAAGAGTACGAAGACTATGCGAACCGTATGAACGACGTGGATCTTTTTGTTGATGCCGGATTGGATGAATACAAAAAGCTCAAAGCACTTTATGCCTCTTTCAATGACGAAATGAGGCTCTGGCGTAAGCGAGAACTAAAGCAACAATTTTTCCAGAATGCTTTGAAGCGAATGAAGCAAGTTCCATTTTCAAACAAAAATCGATTTAGACTTTTGGCGCAAGACTCCATTACTGCGAACAACACAATTCTCACTGGGCTTGGTTTGTACAGAAAGCAGCAAAACTCAATGGATTCGGCCTTTCGCGAAGGCTACGATTCAGATTTCGACCTTTTCATTGCGGGAATGAAAAAGGAATATGGAAAGGAATAAGCAGGACTTAATGCCCTTAGAGGTCTTCTCCTTTTATTTGAATCCCTTCATCTTTCAGAACAATTTTTTTCTCCTTGTATAAGGAGCCAATAGCTCTCTTGAAGGCTTTCTTGCTCATCCCCAGCTCAGAATAAATCAACTCAGGCGCACTTTTATCGTTCAGTGCCAAAAAGCCTCCTCGAAAACGCATCTTGAGGAGTATCCGCTTCACATCTTCTTCTACTGTTGAGGCGTAACCACTCGGACGAAGACCAACGTCCAACTTGTTGTCTTCGCGAATGTTCTTGACATATGCATCCAACTCATCGCCGATTTTGACGTCGCGGAATATTTCGTTTTTGTAGAGAAGAGCTTTGTGCCGATGGTTCACAATCACATTATACCCCAGGTCGGTTTCGTGATATAAAATGACGGACACCTGATCACCTTCAGCGAGTTCCATGTCATCGTTGCTCAAGCGTTTTTCAATCTTATTGCTTGCGTACAATCGATCGGTCTCTTCATCGAGCTCCATATAAACGATGTACCATCGCCCTTCCTCCATGGGCATTCGCTGCTCTCGGAATGGGACCAATAGATCTTTCTCCATTCCCCAGTCCATAAAAGCACCAACCGATTCAACTGCCGTTACTTCCAAGAAGGCAAATTGATTGAGAAGGATTTTAGGATCGAGGTCTGTAGCTATCTTCCTATCCTCCGAATCTCGGTAAACAAACACCTGAAGCTCATCTCCTATTGCAAAATGCTCGGGGCAATACTTATTGGGAAGCAAAATATCATCCTCCTCCTCAATACCCTCACCATCACCTAGATACAGACCTTGAGGCAGTTCCCTAAGTATCTTCAATTCGTGATATTCTCCGTTGGCGATCATGAGTTTCTCTTTGGAATCATCAAAGTAAACTAAAGCAGGCGATCTGCTGGCTGTTGCACAGGACTTTAAGCTTTAGAAAGTCAGCGGCTACAAGCTGAGAAGCTCTTCGATGAATACTTAGCTGAGCTCTGTAGTTTCTGGGTTCAATGTGATTGACATCACTTAGTTGAAAATTAGAAATCTAGTAAGTTTTTAATAGCTCTAATTTTTGCTTATTCGTACTCAGAGAGAACGTGTTTACCAATCGTATAACTCTGACTTTCAACAGATTTAAATTGAACATAAGCATGGTTTGTGTTGTTTTGAAGTGTGTTCAATAATGAGTGAAAAAAAATTTCGACCTGCAACCGTTCTCATGTCCAAAAGACTGACTTCACTTTTTGCACTTTTGGTGCTGGTTCCTGCCATTTCGCGGGCGCAATGCACTCAACCTACTGTAGATGATAGTCTCAACTGTGATTTTGTTCCATTTTTCTTGGATGTAAATGGTGGTGGTGCACTTCACTATTGGTACGACTCACCCACAAGCGATTCTTTGATTGCCGTAGGAGCAAACTATACCACTCCAACGCTCACTGCTTCCGACAGTTTCTTCATTGCCGAATACAATACTGGTACAACAACTACGGCACTTCGGTTTGATGGAGCAAGCGACTATGCAGCCATTTCTTCGTATTGGTATGCGAGTTCAGGAATCCCAGAATTGACGGTTGAAACTTGGGTAAGGACTTCCGACAGCACTACACAAATCATTGCCTCCTTCGACAGAAGTTAATACTGGAGAGTAGAAATCGATGGTGACGGAGGTGGGCCCGGACAAATTGGTTTCGACATCAACACAAATGTTGGCATCGAAGATTTTGGTTCAGTGTCAAGGGTCGACGATGGGAATTGGCATCACGTTGCCTGTGTTTACGACAATGGAGCCATCCGAATTTACATTGATGGAGTGTTGGATGCGAGCACCACTCGAGGAGCAACCTATGGCAATGGCGTTGTTCGATATGGATTTTTAGGAACTGGTTCTGAGGCTCCCACCTACAATGGATCAACCGGACCAAACAGTTGGTTTAATGGCGATTTGGATGAGTTTAGAATTTGGAGTGTGGCCCGTACTCAGGCTCAAATTCAAGCCGACATGAACAATTGCCTTATAGGGCTTGAAACTGGCCTAGAAGTCAACTACCGGATGGATGAAAGTGGAAGCGCCACCTCTGCACCCGATGCAAATGGTACCAGCCGAGTGGCGAATCTCTTCAACTTCACCCTTCCCGGTGCCTGGATTTCTTCGGGGCTCAATACCTACGCTTGTCCTACTTGAACTAGCACTAGGGACACAGCGCTTGCCATCATCGATCGACCTTCGCTCTCCTTAGGCCCCGACACATGCGGAGCAGACTCTGTTGTTTTTGATTTGGGACTTGGCTTCTCAAACATTGTATGGAGCAATGGCGACACTACTGCCTCAACAAGCATCGATTCCTCTGCACTGGTTTATGTAGAAGCCGATAGCGTCGGCTATACTTGCACCTCCTATGACACGGTTCGTGTTCTTATCGCCTACAAACCCGACGCGAATGATACGATCGTATGCCCTGGAAACGTGACGCTCACAGTGAACAGCGATTCCACTAATTTCTATTGGTACGATGGTTCTAATACCCTGGTAGCCTCTGGAAACAGTTACTTAAAAACCGACCTTTTTCAAACCGACAGTTTCTTCATTGCTGAAGTCAATTTAGATACGACAAGAAGTGCCTTGCGCTTTGATGGAACCAACGATTATGTTGCATTAAATATGTCCTACTCCCCAGGTGCAGGAATTCCAACAGTGACTGTTGAAGGCTGGGTTAGAACAACTGTTACTGGCGTTGGAACGAATGACAATTGGTCCATCGTTGATTTTGATCGAAGTGAATACTACAACCTATTCGTTCGTGGTGACAATGGACGGGTAGGCTTTGCAACCGCAACTCAAACAAGTGACATCAATGACTTTTATTCTCCTGCAGGAACGTCTGTAAACGATGGCAACTGGCATCACATTGCCGGAGTATACGATGGAACCAATAAGTACATCTATGTGGATGGTGTATTGGTGGCGACAGATGTAAACTCACACTCAGGAGCCAATTTGGGAAGCGTTAGAACCAATACTCGTTTTGGTTTCATTGGAGACGGCTCCGAGGCAGGCTCTTTCAATGCTGGTCGCAACGATTTATATTATGCAGGCGACATAGACGAAGTGCGCATTTGGAGTGACGTACGCACTGCTACTGAAATTTCATCCAATAGGTATTTATGCTTGAGTGGAACGGAGCCAAATCTAGAAGCCTACTACAAGATGGATGATGGTCCGGGTACAAGCCTCACCGATTATTCTGGTAATGGTAGAACGGGCACCTTGTTCGGGATGAATTCGAACACTTCTTGGATTGGAAGCGGACCCGTCATCGATTGTTATTGCGGTGAAGGCAGGCGCGATACGCTCATCGCCACCGTCTACCCAATCTACGACAGCAACACCGTGGTCAGCTCTTGCCCAAGTACTGGTGGAACAGGTCTACTCATTCAATCCTACGGTGGAGGCGGGACCTACGACTACCGAGAAATTGGCGGTGCCTTTGCTTACTCAGAAGGCTTCTCAGATAGTCTTCTCAAGAAATTCGTTGCCAATGGTGGAACCTACTCCGTTGAAGTTCAAGACACCAATGGCTGTTTGGATACCATCCCTTCCATTGTAACCAATCCTACGCCAGGAGCCGGTTTACCTGCCGCGACAAGTACCGATTCTTGTCGCATTCTTTCAGACGCTTTCCGTTATTACGTCGCAACGAGCAGCGACGAAATCATAGCATCAATAGAACCCAATGGGACAGACTTAGGTATCGTTCGAGCTACCGCTTTCGTTGAGCCTTCGGCTCAGTTGTACAATAACTTAGCATACTTGGGCCGACACTATCTTTTGGAAACCGATACTCAACCATCCGGCACTGCCAACATCCGACTATATTTCTCGAATACAGAATTCACTAGTCTGGTTGATTCCGCCACCGCCAACGGAATTGCAGACGACGATCTCAGCACGATTGCAGAATTGGGTATGACCAAGTACAACGGACCTACTGCAAATGGGGTTTACGACCCGAGCAATGCAACAGATTTGAACTACTTTACTCAGGTGTCGAGTGGCACTGAGTTTGGCGCATCTTATGTGGAGTTCAGCGTAGATAGCTTTTCAGAATTCTGGATGCACAGATCCGACTTTGCCTCTCCCCTACCAATCGAGCTTCTATTTTTCAATGCAACTTCATTCGACCGAGAGGTACAATTGCGCTGGTCCACCTCCTCCGAACGCAACAACGATTATTTTTCCCTAGAGCGATCCTCGGACGACTTAAACTTTTCTTCCATTGGAGAGCTTGAAGGAGCCGGAACTAAAAAGACCAAAACGACCTACAAGTTCATTGACGAAGAACCCTTAACCGGCAATTCCTATTACCGCTTGAAACAAGTTGACTTCGACGGAAGCTTCGATTATTCCGAGATAGTCTCAGTTCGTCGGACCTTCGACATAAGGGGTGAAAATCTTCAGATTTATCCAAATCCAAATGCTGGGCAGTTTCAAGTTCAATTGAAAAGTGATGGAGCAGTTGGCTCCGTGGTGCTTAGAATCTATGACCTCAATGGAAGGCTGGTCTTTGAAAACTTCGAAGATGTTCTTGGAGAATCGGAATACCTGCGGACAATCGATCTCTCAAGCTTTCCACGTGGAATCTACCAAATCAATCTTCTTCAAGGTGGTCAAAGCTTCGGTGGTAAATTGATTCTCCGCTAAGCTATAGTTGCTCTTCGCCCTTGAAGGCTCGCTTCAAGATTGTAATTTCCTCTTCATCCAGAACAACATCCCAATCCTTCGAGATTTTCAACTCTTCCGTATAGCTATCAAAGTGATCCTTTGATAACGGATAGGGATAAAACAACTTAGAGAAAACGATGTATTTGGCTTCATGCAAAATCGGAAACTCATAGATTTCATCTCGAAATGCCAAATGAGGAACGAATGGATAGTGGGCACTCACACTAGCCTCTTCCGGAATGAGCTTTAGAGCTTCTTGAACTTTTTCGTGATCAAAATGTGTTCGGTAATGTTCTTCATTCTGAAATTGAATCTTCAAATCTTCACGATAGACGTAGGTGGACTTCAAGATCCGACTCGTAGACCATATGTTTAGACCACAGACGATGAGGAGCAGACTCCAACGAATCGCTTGACGTTTTACAAGGCCCAATACAGAGAAGATTCCAATGGCCAGAATTGGCGCGAACTCAATGTTGTAGTGTACGTCAATGCTCCATTTATATGCATTGTCATTGAGCATTTTTTGAAACAGTATGGGAATCAGCATCAAAATAAACTGCGGCTTGCGAATAAGCACTGGCAGACTTGCAAAGCACAGCGCCCAGTAAGTCTCAGCCTTAATACCATCTCCATTTGGATCGCCCATATGATTTTCGAACAGACTCTTAAGTGTTTCAAAAGGATGACTGATGATGTAGACGAGCGCCTCCTTTGGGCTTGCTCCAAGCACTGAAAAATCGAAATGGAAATACTCCTTGGTGGGAGCAATCGCAGGAATGATGACACTCAGTACAAGAATGAAATAAAATGCACTGAATACTGAGCCCAAAATCAGAAGGTTTCGGACTTTGCTTTCCTTCCAAAACTCGATGGCCATTCCTGCACAGATGAACACCATCCAGAGGGCCATGTTCTCCTTCGACACCAAGATCAAGCTGAAAATTGCCAGAGCTGGAACTAATTTTTTGTCCCGAACGAAGACGAAAAACCAAGGCAGAATAGCAGCAGCAATTACGTTGCTGTGATAATCGTAGGAAACTGCTCCAAACACACCGTAGAAGCTCAGAAAATAGACAACAGAAGCTACCGCGGCCCACTCCCCTTTCGGTTTGATGTAGAGGTAAAGGCCATATGCTCCGAGCAGAAGTGCAAGAATCTGAACAATGAGCAGCGTATAGTTTCCAAGAACATACTGCAGAGGAGAAAGAATGGGAACTAAAAGGTCGAAATGATCTGAAAACAAATTCCTTGCTTCCTCTTCATACACAGCGCTGGTAGCCATTTTAAAATGGCCGTACTTGTAAATGGCATTGTTGTAAACCCCCAAATCAAGAGCCGAGGTTCGAAAGAGATTGTGATTCACAAAGGAGATGGAACCATAGATGACGGCGGCGGAAAGAAAGGTAAGAATTAAAATCGAGCTCCTGAAGTATATTAATTTCTTCATCACAGTCAATTCGCTACAGAACCACGCCAACGATGGTAGCAGAAATTAAACTTGCCAATGAACCTCCAAGCAAGGCACGCATTCCAAATTCCGAAAGTTGTTGACGTTTGGATGGCGCCAAAGATCCGATGCCGCCAATTTGAATTCCAATGGACGCAAAATTGGCGAAACCACAGAGCATATAAGTCGCCATTATGATGGACTTTTCTGAAGAAAAAGCACCTGCTGCTTTCATCTCAGCTAAGGAGGTGTATCCCACAAATTCTGAAGCGATGATCTTCTCTCCCAGCAACTGACCAACCAAGGCCATGTCTTGAGCCGAAACTCCAATAACCCACATCAATGGAGCGAAGAAATATCCCAAAATGAATTGCAGGTTTAAACTGTTGTATTGCCCAGTCGTGAGGTCGGCAATCAAAGTGTTCAAGCCGGTGACCTGTCCAATTTTTTCAAAGCCAAAATTGAAGAGTGCAATGAAAGCGAAAAACACCAAAAGCATCGCCCCAACGTTCACAGCAAGTTTCAATCCTTCCGTCGTTCCATTCGACATGGCATCCAAAAAGTTGCTTCCTACTTTCTCCTTGCTGATTTCGATGTTCGAATTGATCTCCTCCGTTTGAGGCATCAATATTTTGGAAATTACTATGGCGCCAGGAGCTGCCATGATGCTCGCTGCCAAGAGATGTTTTGCAAAAAGCAAACGTTGAACGGGATCGTCACCTCCCAAGAAAGCGATGTAGGCCGAAAGCACTCCTCCAGCAACTGTCGCCATTCCACCGATCATCACGAGTAGAATCTCCGAGCGATTCATTTTAGGCAAATAAGCCTTAATCATCAACGGACTTTCTGTTTGACCTAAGAAGATGTTTCCTGCAACACTCAAACTTTCAGCTCCAGAAATGCGCAGGGTCTTAGTGAAAAACCAAGCCAATCCCCACACCACCTTTTGAATGATTCCCAAGTAAAATAGAACCGAGGTCAGCGCAGAAAAGAATACGATGGTTGGAAGTACTTGAAACGCGAATATGAATCCGTAGGTGTCGACCTCCATAAAGCTCCCGAAGAGGAACTGACTTCCGTCGCGCGTGAAATCAAGAATTTTCACGAAGAACTTCCCGACCAGCTCAAAAAAACTTTGGACAAAGCCCACTTTAAGAATGAGCACTGCAAGCAAGGCTTGGATGCCTATGCCCAAGCCTACAACCTTCCAAGAGATGGCCTTTCGGTTAGAACTGAACAACCAGGCAATGCCAATGAGAACGGCCATTCCCAAAAGACCTCGACTCAATCCAATAAAAGTGATTGCTAATTGGGACATGCTTCAAAGAAAGGAAAAGAGTTTGGATTTGAGAATTGAGATGTGGGAAATGAATAATGGGTTAGGATTTGGGCAGGTCAAATCCCTGGCACCAATCTCAAATCCTACTAAGACCGAGAACTGATCTCGTCGCGGATGTTCGAAGCGCGTTCGTAATCTTCTGCTTCGATGGCTTTGTTGAGCTCTTCCTCGAGCTCGGGGATGCTCATGTTGTTGAGTTGTGAGGACTTCTTGCCAGAGACTTCAATCTTCTGACCTTTCACTTCGTCCTCATCAATGTCGCTTCCCGCTTCAATTTCGCTGTCGTCGTCTAGAATAATTCCCGCTTTCTCGAGAATGAATTCATAGGTAAACATCGGACACTTAAAACGTACGGCCAATGCAATGGCATCTGAGGTTCTTGCGTCAATTTCCATGCGTTCACCATCGCGCTCGCACACAATCTTGGCAAAGAAAACTCCTTCAACCAAATTGTATATGATGACTTCCACAACAGAAATCTGAAAGGACTCGGCAAAGGATTTAAAAATGTCGTGGGTAAGCGGCCTTGAAGGCTGCATGTTTTCCAACTCGATGGCGATGGATTGCGCTTCAAAATTCCCGATGATCACGGGCAATCTTCGCTGTCCATTCTGCTCACCCAAAACCAATGCGTACGCACCTGTTTGAGTTTGGCTGTAGGAGAGACCTACAATTTCAAGTTGGATCTTCTGCTCCACTTAGGCAGCTTTGAGTTTCTTGACCGCTTCAATCAATTTAGGCACTACTTCGAAAGCATCTCCTACGATTCCATAATCGGCAGCTTTAAAGAAAGGCGCTTCAGGATCTTTGTTTATGACAACAATCACCTTCGATCCGTTTACTCCAGCCAAATGCTGAATCGCACCGGAAATACCAATGGCGATGTACAAGTTCGGACGAATGGCAACACCTGTTTGTCCAACGTGCTCGTGGTGAGGTCTCCAACCTACATCGGCAACCGGACGAGAACAAGCTGTTGCGGCTCCTAAAAGCTCTGCCAATTCTTCTACCATGCCCCAATTCTCAGGACCTTTCAATCCGCGTCCTGCAGAAACCACCAATTCGGCTTCGGTTAAAACAGGTCCACCTTCTGATACTGTTCCTCTTACTTCTTTTTGAACCAGACCAGCACTTCCAAGATCGGCACTGAAATTCTCTACAGATGCGCTTCCTGAAACTTCTACTAAATCGATGGAGTTCGGAAGAAGGCTGATGACTTTAACATCCGACTTCAATTCGTAGTTGGCAAATGCCTTTCCACTGAATACGGCCTTTCTTACTCGAAATCCAGAAGATGTATCTGGAAGTGCAACGGCGCCTGAAACGATGCCCGCATTTAAGCGAACTGCCGTTAAGGGAGCGACCGATTTTCCAGTATAGTCGTGTGCAAAAACTACAATCTCAGCTGATTCAGCTTTGGCGGCTTCAGCAACCATTTTAGAAAGCTGAGAAGGCTCTACTCTGTTTACTCCTGTGTGATGCAATACTTTGTTTGCTCCTGAATTTCCAAGAGCAGAAAGCTTGTCTTGGGAGATCTCACCATAAGTAACTACAGTAACTCCCTGCCCCATTTGATGGGCATAATTGATTGCCTCTTTGGATGACTTGGCAATGCTTCCGTTGGTGTTGTCTGCGAATACAAGTACAGCCATGTTCTAAATAATTTTTGCTTCGTTTCTAAGAAGGTTGATCAGTTCTTCGGCGTTTTCTGGGTCTACCAGTTTAACTTCAGTTTTCTGTGGAGGTAAATCGTAGCCTACAACCTCAGTAAGGGCCGGACGATCAGTTGGCGCGACTACTTCCAATGGTTTGGTTCGAGCCGCCATAATTCCGCGCATGTTTGGAATGCGTTGTTCTGCCATTCCCTTAGCACAGGAAATCACGAGAGGAGTGTTTCCTTCAAGTACTTCAACTCCACCTTGAATGTCTCTTTCAACAGTTGCAGTTGCTCCCGCAACATCCAACTTGATGGCTTGTGAAACATATGGAAGATCCATCTCAGCAGCAATCATTCCACCCACTTGAGAACCATTGTAATTGATGGTTTCTTTTCCACAAAGAATAAGGTCGAAGGAATTTGCTTTTGCGTAATCTGCGATTTGACCAGCTACAAAACCAGCATCTGTTGGTTGCGCATCTATGCGCACCGCTTTGTCGGCACCTATGGCCAAGGCTTTTCGAATTACCGGATCAGCTTCAGGACCACCGACGGTAATGATGCATACACTTCCACCGCCTGCTTCTTTAAGCTCAAGCGCTCTTACGAGTGCATACCACTCGTCGTATGGGTTTACTATAAATTGAACACCGTTCTCGTCGAACTTAGTGTTCCCATCCGTAAATTGGATTTTTGCTGTAGTATCGGGGGCTTTGCTGATGCAAACCAGAATGTCCATATGCTTCGAATATTAGGCTTCCACTTAAGGTGTGCAAAGTTAGTTAAAAGGCCCTTCGAGCGGAGCTGGCCGCGCAAATTGCTGCGACTAAAGTGTGGCCTCTTCCTTCTTTGCTATCGCAAGCCACTCATCCACAATGCTTCGGTTGTTCGCGACCCATTCTTTGGCAATCGCTTCAACTTTCTCCGGATTGCGCACGTCGCGCATGAGATTTAAAAAATCTGAGAATTGCTCGTCTTCAATGTATATGGCCTCAATGATTTTGTGTGCTTCTGGAAAAGTAGCGGCAAATCCTTCGCGCCCCATTTTCCGAATCTCGTCGCTCTTTCCAAATAAACCCGAAGTATCCTTTAGAAAACGCAAGTCGTACTCAGCGTTCTTCCAATCTGGTGTCCAAGCAGCCGTAACAAATTCTTTGCCCTGACTTTTAGATGCTTGAAGTTGTTTCGACAATTCTTGAGTTTCAAGATTTTTTACTTCAAAATTCCAGTTATTCTCTTGAATCACCGCTTTCGTGGCGAGCATAACTCCTGCGTCTTTTCGAATTCCGAAGATGGTGCCTCCAAAGGCCTCCGGATCTTTCGTAAGGTCTCCAATGTTTACGAATTTCGAGTAAGCAGGTACGGCCCATCCAAGTTGACAACCGTCGTAAACGGTTCCGTAATCTTCCACTTCACCGAACTCGTATAAATAGATGCTGTGTGCATCGTACCAAACGTCCATAAAAACGTCGACGTCTCCTTGCTTCATTTCAACAAAAATCTTTTCAATGCTGAAATTTTTCACCTGTACTTCGTATCCTTCTTCTTCAAGAATGGCCTTTGTGAGGTATGTGAGGACGTTCGAGGTGGCCCAATTTTCATTGGCGAGAATAATTTTGTTTCCTCCAGTGGTGGCGTCTGTTTCTTCAGCATTTCCTCCACCGCAAGATGTAGTCAATCCTAAGCCGAGTGTGAGGAGTGAAAATAAAATCCAATTCTTCATAATGTCTTTCATGTATGTCCTAATGTCTCCAGAACAGCGAATATATTGTAAGCGATTCAATCGGAAAATAGGTTACCAAAGGTAGACTTGTTTTCGACTTTTTAAAGGTGCAAGAAGCTGGAATTAAGATTGTTTCAGCTTTTACCCAATGCCGAACGCAAAAGCTCTCTGGCGCTGTCTGAATCCCAATTGCTCATACCACTGGAACGGTGTAAAATCTTACCCTCAACGTCGATGACCAAAGTGGTAGGGAGTGCCTCTGCTTTCAACTGATCTGGAATTCCGTTTTTTGGGAAGAACACAGGAAGGTCATAGACCTCATCGTTCATGAATTGCCGAATGACTTCTGGATCTTCGTAACTCACGATGAGAAAATTCACCTCATCGCCCATGTCTTTGTACAAAGCTTCAATCGACGGCATTTCTGCCTTGCACGGCCCGCACCAAGTTGCCCAGAAATTCAGAAAGATGGCTTGACCTTTCAGTTCGCTCAGTTGAACTTCAGCCCCATTCAAATCTTGAAGTATCCAAGCCCCACTTTTGTAGGTCAAATCTTCATCGGCGTTGACATCTACAGATCCTACGATTCCAGTGCTCAAAATTGCGCGACGCATGGCATCTCTTCCATCAGGAAATAGAAAGGCGATGATCAATGCAAGAAATAGAATGTCCCACATCTTGGCCATCTTCGATTGACCCTTGAATTTTTCCCAACGTTTTTGAATGAAATTCGGCATTCGACAAAGATGTCGAAAAGGCCTTGGCTGTTTGTGACTTTACTCCTTAATGAATCGGAATGTCTGGTCTCCGCTAATCAAAAGGTAAAGACCTGGTGGTAGTGATTCTGTATTGAGTGAGTTTTCGACTTCATTGTAGGCAAGATTAATCTCCTTGCCAGAAACATCAAAGACACGCGGCTGGCCTCGCAAGGTCAATGGAAGTTGAAGCTTTCCTTTGACGGGGTTTGGATAGACTGAGTTCAGCCTTCGTTGTTCGGGAAATTTATCCGTACCCACTTCTACGTTATAGAGTTTATCTCCAATCTTATAATGGCTAAATTCAAAACTAGAATTCGTTTCAAAGCGGTGAATGTTAACTTGCTTCAAAAGAATGGCCGGGTCAGAATAACCAAAAATTTCTGGCCCACTAAAGACCGTATCTCCTTTTGGGGGGGAAGACAAATCTTGAAACCATAACAATATTTGAGGGGGAGGTGGATTCAGCCCTTTGAAGGTGCTTTAAACAATTGGGCCTGCACTGCCAAAGCCATAACCCATTGCCCCACCCTTGAAAACATTTCGAATCATATCGGTCCAGATCCTTCTATCGATTGTGAAACCATTGATAAGTAGCAAACTGTCGTTGAGAGCAGTTGGGGACGTTTCATAAGTCCCAGATTCCCAGATGGTGTCATTAAATTGAAATGCCGTGCTACAGGAATAGCATTCGTACCTATGGTAATAAAGTTCAAAGCTGATCATACCATTACTCAACTTCCGATTCATTATCCAATAATCGAATTGCGAGATGCTGTGGTCCCAACCATTTGTAGTGGTTCCATTTGTGGTCCTAAAGAAATCTCCTTCGTGCCAATCCATGAAGTAACCCAAACTGAAATTCGATGCGTCGTCCTGAAATCCGAGTAAATGAACATTGGCACTTGTGTCTTTACCAACAGGAAATTGAAGAATACCATTGTTCTTTGATATCTGAACAAACTCTCCATTCGAAAGTCTGATTGTAGCGACGCTATCGGGTGAGTCAAACACATTTGAAACTCCTCGATGTATCACTTCGGCTTCAAGATTTTCCTCTGTACCAAAGTAAAACTTGCCACCAACGTTAAGGTCAATATAGTAAGTCGTTCGACCTTCAAATTTCCAGGACTTATCACCCAGTTCAGTGACCTTCTCTTGCATAAATTGGCCCTCATTGAGCAGAGCAACACGATCGTAGAGTTCACCATCTCCAAAATCTGAATTCATCAATTGCAAGTTGATTTTAGAAACTCTATTAAGGTGGTAAGTTCGCAGACTACTGTCGACAGTTGTTGAGTCGACCCAAATACTTTGGTAAAGCGGCCCTCCAACACCCAATGAGTAATGCGCAATCCGATCCACTACTACCGGACTCCAATCTTGAGCCTGCACAGAAATTGTTGCGAGAAGGAAAAGCGCAAAAAGAAAATGAACTGGCCGCATTGTGTAATAAAGATACGAAAGACTCTTTGACTAAATTTGCCACCCTTATTACAAGACCATGCGAATAATCCAATACCGAGAGGCCCTCAACGAAGCGATGTCAGAAGAAATGCGTCGCGATGAAAACGTATTCCTGATGGGCGAAGAAGTTGCCGAATACAACGGCGCTTATAAAGTGAGTCAAGGAATGTTGGATGAGTTTGGTGCACGTCGTGTTATTGACACGCCCATCGCTGAATTGGGATTTTCAGGAATCGCCGTTGGAGCTGCCATGAATGGCCTTCGTCCGATTGTTGAATTCATGACTTGGAACTTCGCGGTTCTTGCTGCCGATCAAATCATAAACTCAGCAGCCAAAATGCTGCAGATGAGTGGTGGTGCTTACAATGTACCCATCGTATTTCGTGGTGGAAACGGACAAGCTGGTCAACTTGCAGCTACGCACTCTGTAGCCTACGAGAGTTTTTACGCCAACGTGCCCGGATTAAAAATCGTGACTCCTTCCAACCCATACGACGCCAAAGGATTGTTGAAGTCGGCCATACGCGACGACAACCCAGTATTGGTTATGGAGTCTGAAAAAATTTACGGAGACAAAGGTGAAGTGCCAGATGGAGAGTATTTGATTCCAATCGGAAAAGCAAACATCACTCGGCAAGGAACGGACTGCACCATCCTCACTTTTGGTAAAATCATTAAAGTCGTTGAAGAAGCTGCCGATGAGTTGGCCAAAGAAGGAATCAATGTTGAAGTTGTGGACTTGAGAACAATTCGTCCGTTGGATGTTGAAACCATTATAAACTCAGTGAAGAAAACCAACCGTTGTGTTGTGGTTGAAGAAGCTTGGCCAATGGCTTCTTTGAGTTCTGAATTGGCCTACCGAGTTCAGAAAGACGCCTTCGATTATTTGGACGCACCGGTCGTTCGTGTGACCCAATCCGATACTCCTTTTCCTTTTGCGAAAACACTGATGGAGGAAGCTCTTCCGAATGTGAAGCGTGTGATGGACGCCGTGAAGTCGGTGAGCTACGCACTTTGAGAGCGTTGAGCATGGAGCATGGAGCATGGAAAATGTGGGAATGTGGGAATTAATCTTCGTTAATCAACAGATCTCGGGCCCCTTTGGACGCTGAAGCAAAGCGAAAGCGACAAATCCCAAATCCGATTCAGAGCATAGAGCTTGAACTCCTTTCATCAAGAAATCCTGCTTCATTCGAAAAGATTTCCGTCATTCGCTTTTGTGCTTAGAAGGCTCTACTTATTTACCTCCCTTTCGATTCTTGGACTCGGTTTAAGTGCTCAAGAAGTCACGATTTCTGGAAAAATAACCGATTCGGAAACTTCTGAAAGTCTGCCCTACGTGCACGTGGTTGCCTTGCCGGGCATGCAAAGCGCTACTTCCAACATCGAAGGTTATTTCACCTTATTGGCGGTTCCGAAAAAAGGAAGCCGACTCATCTTCAATTACCTCGGTTACCGCCGCGATACCATTTGGCTCGATGGTTCTAAAAACCTGAAAGAATTTAATGTTGAATTGGTGAACGAAGCCGTGGAACTCGACGTCTTCGAATACTCCGAAGAGAGCAACCAAAGCATTGAGTCCTCCGAAGAGATTTCAAAAATTAGCATCAATCCAGCTCAACTTCAGAACCTACCGAACCTTGGAGAGGTGGACATTTTCCGAAGTCTTCAGCTGCTTCCTGGAATATCAGGAGCGAATGAAAGTTCTTCAGGCTTGTACGTCCGCGGCGGAACTCCCGATCAAAACCTAATCTTATTGGATGGCATGAACATCTACCACGTCGATCACTTTTTTGGGATTTTCTCGGCCTTCAATGCAAACGCCATCAAAGATGTTCAGGTGTACAAAGGTGGGTTCGAAGCTAAGTACGGCGGACGGGTAAGCTCGGTGGTCGACATGACAGCCAAGTCGGGAAATTTGAAAAAACCCGCCATCAACGTCACAGCGAACATGCTCAGTGCAAATGTGGTGGCCGAAACTCCGCTTCCTTTTGTGAACGGCTCCTTTTTACTCGCAGCCCGAAGGTCTTATACCGACATTCTTAGAAGCCCAACTTATCAAAGCATTTTCAATAACGTAACCGAGGCCGATCAAGAAGATGAGCCCCTAGGTTTTGGCATTGGCGGCAGCGGAAGTGTGGAGCCCGATTTCTTTTTCTACGACCTCAACGCCAAGCTCAATTTGAATCTTGGAAAGAAGGATGTGGTAAGCCTGAATTTCTTCAACAGTCGCGACAATCTTGACAATTCTTCCGTTCAGGATTTTGGTGCCGGTTTGGGCTTAGACACAGATTCGAAGTTGGAAACTACCGACGTCACAAAATGGGGAAATACCGGGACGAGTTTTAAGTGGAGCCGCCAATGGTCGCCGAAGATTTTCAATCGCGTGTTGGCTTCCTACTCTCAGTACGACAGCGATTACGAGCTGATCGACAAGTTCACCTTCGATACACTGAGCTTTCAATTTTCAACACAACAGCGAAATAAGATTCAGGACATCACCCTGCGCGACGATTTGGAATGGAAGCTCTCGGAACAACACAAGTTGAGTCTTGGGCTTTGGTTTACCAGAAATGAAATCGACTATTTAAACTTCATCGACGACTCGGTTGAAGTCCAAAACCAGAATGAAATTGGCTCCTACATTTCTGCCTATGCCCAAGATGAGTGGAGCCCAACAAAATGGCTCAAGCTGAACGTCGGGATGCGTTTTACCCAGTACGATGTTGTGAAGGAAAACTACTTCGAACCACGCCTATCGGTTTTGGTGAAACCAACAAAAAACTTCCGTCTCAAAGCAGCTTGGGGTCGCTACAACCAATTTATTAATCGCATCATTCTCGAAAACATTTTTGGTGGAAGTCGAGACTTTTGGTTGCTCGCTGATGGTGAAAGCATTCCGGTACAATCGAGTGAGCACATCATCGTTGGAGCGGCTTTCGAAACCAAAGATTTCCTCATCGACGTAGAGGCCTACCAAAAAACCAACACAGGATTGGTTGAATACTCGCTGCGCTTTGGAGATCCTTATGATACTACCCAAAATTTCAACGATCTCTTTTTCGAAGGAACTGGCATAGTTCGAGGAATCGAATTCTTGCTTCAGAAAAAATTTGGAGCTCTAACGGGTTGGCTCGCCTACACTTTGAGCAAGGTTGAATACACTTTTCCCGGGCTTCAAGAAACCCCATTTCCCGCCCTGCACGACCAGCGAAATGAAGTTAAGCTGATTGGCATGTACAAGTGGAAACGTTTTGCTTTTTCAGGAACCTACGTCTACGCCACGGGCAAACCTTATACCGCTCCAGTTGGAATTTATGAAATCACTTTACTCAACGGATATCAGCAGAAATACATTCACGTCGGAGATAAAAATTCATCTCGGCTTCCCGCCTATCATCGCTTGGACATTGGGGCGAACTACAGCTTCAACATTGGGAAAACTGAGAACAAGGTTGGGATCTCTGTCTTCAATGTCTACAACCGTAAGAACATCAAGTACCGTCGTTTCCAGATTCAAAATTTCGATCCACAAACCTTCTTGCCCACCGAATCCAAGCTTCTTCAAACCGATGTGAACCTTTTGGGAATCGTTCCGAATTTCTTCATCAACATCCGATTCTAATGCGACAACTCCTCAGCCTTTTCTGCCTTGTCGTCCTCTTCGCTTCTTGCGAAAAGAGCGATGATCCCGCGAAAAAAGTTGTGTTGGATGGCTACATATATGCGGGTGAACCCATCGACGACATTCGATTGACCAAACTCATTCCTTTCGGCGGTGAAGATTCAACTGCCGAGCCCATCAACGATGCTCTGGTTTTCATTGACTGGCGAGGAACCAAATACCCACTCGTTCCTGCTGGTGGTGATAGCGGTTTCTATAAATATCCCGGAACCGACCTCCAAATCTTAGAAGGTGAATCGTACCGCATCGAGTTCGACTATTTTGGAAGAGATACTTACGCGGAAACCAGCATCCCGCCTGCCCCAAGGAATTTTTCACTAGACAGCGACAGCATTCGTTTCGAGGCGATTGAAATAGATTTGGGGTTCTTTGTATTTCGCGACACACTCAGCCTCGATAATGTGAACGTGCGCTGGGACAATCCGGCACAAGACTATTTCTACCTTACTGTCGAAAACATTGAAAGCGAAAAAAGGCGCATCAGTCAGGGTGGACTTTTTGGCGGAGGAGGTTTTGACTTTCGCGTGTTCAGCGAACCTTTTCAAACAGATGAGTACATCATTCGCTCTAACGATGTCACGCATTATGGCAAGCACATCGTCAACCTCTACCGAATCAATCAAGAGTATCTTGATTTATACGAAACGCGCGTTCAAGATTCAAGAAATTTGCAGGAACCACTCACAAATGTGGTGAATGGCTTGGGTGTTTTCGCTGGCTTCAACGGGCAAAGCGACACCATTTACGTCGTGTTGAAATGACTTAATCCTCTACGGCGATGCTCAGGATTTTATCTCCTTCGCGGATGTCGTCGATCACATCAAGTCCTTCTACAACCTTTGCAAAAACGGTATGAACTCGATCGAGGTGAGCCGTATTCTGGCGACTGTGGCAAATGAAAAACTGAGATCCTCCGGTATTCCTTCCGGCATGAGCCATCGATAGAACTCCACGATCGTGGTATTGATTATCTCCATCCAATTCGCAATTGATGGAATATCCCGGTCCACCGGCACCAGTTCCATCTGGGCATCCACCTTGAACAACAAAGTTTGGAATTACACGATGAAAGTTCAGTCCGTCATAGTATCCCTTTTTCGATAAATCCAGGAAGTTTTTCACTGTATTGGGAGCATCCTTCTCGAAGAACTCCACTTTCATTTCTCCTTTTTCAGTAGTGATTGTCGCAGTCATATAAAACGTTTATTTCTTTTCCATGCAATGGTCCACGAGGTCAAGGAGCTCATGTGTAGTGGTTTGCCCACGATCTTTTGCGTACCAAAGGTGCAGTTCTTTATGAAATGCATCGTGATCCCAATCGTCGGAAGTTTTGTATTTGTATAAAATTTCTTGTGCAGGTTTCGGTCTCGGGCCCCATTCGCCAACCACTTCGTATTCATCGTTGAGTACGATGAGCTTCGGAATGCCGCGACCTCCATTGGTTAAATACTGATCCATCAAATCGAGGTTCTCATCGCGCAGCAAGAGCTTCAAGTTGATGAGCGGACTTTGCTCAGCCAGCTTTGCCATGAAAGGAATGTTTTGAGCTGCATCTCCGCACCAAGCTTCAGTTAGCACCAACCAAGTGTGTACACATTTCAAGTTGTTGACACGCTCAATTGCCGAAGCATCGAACTTGGCAATTTTGTCCCACTTGTTCATTCGCTGAACATTCATAGTGGTGTGCTGCATCATCATTTCTCCTTGAATCGGACCCGTAGTTTTTCCCTGCGCTACAAGCTCGTCGATCATCGAACGGTAATCTTCGTAGTTGTAGGCCTCTTGTATTTTTTTCTTGAAATCCATTCTAAAAATTTGTGCGAAGTACGTCTGCTCAGTTGTGAAATGTATTGATCTGAATCACTTTTGATCGCGATGGTACACTGGCTGACTTTCGCTGCTTGGATCTGGCGCAAAATAGTAGCCCTTCAGGTCAAAAGCCTTTAGGTCTTCTACTCGGTCCACCTTGTTTTTAATGATCCAACGCGTCATATATCCACGTGCTTCTTTTCCGTAGGTCTGAATGAATTTGTACTCACCGTTTTTATTGTCTTTGAAGGTTGGAGTGATGATCTCAGCATTCAGTTTTTTGGGGTCCACCACATTCCAGTACTCATTTGAAGCGAGGTTGACAATCACCTTCTGATCGTGCTTTTCCAGTTCTTCATTAAGAAGGTCGGTCACTCTACTTTTCCAGAATTCATAGAGGTTTTTGCCTCGAGTAGTTTTCAGCTTCGTCCCCATTTCCAAACGGTAGGCTTGCATGAGATCAAGCGGACGCAATAGGCCATATAAGCCCGAGAGAATCCTCATATGATCTTGGGCGAAGTTTTCATCTTCTGTGCTGAAGTCAGCAGCTCCTAAACCTCGGTACACATCTCCTTGAAAAGCGTAGAGCGCCTGTTTGGCATTTTCTGGGCTGAAAGGTGTTGACCAGTTTTGGTACCGTTCGTAGTTGAGCTGAGCAATTTGATCGTTCACACTCATGAGCGCTGCAATCTTCTTCGCCGACTTCTTCTGCATCACTTGAACCAGTCGTTCCGCTTCACTGAGCATTGCTGCATCGCTGTGCTTTTTTGAGGGCGCCGGGTTTTTATAATCGAGTGTTTTGGCTGGTGAAATGAGGGTGATCATGAGCTGTGCTTTTTGATAGTACAATGATAAGGGCTTTGTGTTCACTTCGTCGATTATCGATTGTTGATTGGCGATGATCAATTACGCGTTACGAGTGACAGGCTACTGGTTTTAGGTTACGAATTAATCATTCTCACACTTGTCCGAAAGAGCGAAGGGAAGGCGGATTCCCTCATTTCCACACTTGTCCGAATGATCAGCCGACAGGCTGAGAAGGCGGATTCCCTCATTCTCACACTTGTCCGAATGATCAGCCGACAGGCTGAGAAGGCGGATTTCCACATTCTCTCATTTCCACATTTCCACATTTCCACATTTTCAAATTGGCACATTCACACATTCTAATTATATTAGCACTCTAATTATAGTAGCATGAATCAATTTCCAGAAAATATCCGACACCTACGCAAGCTGAAAGGCTTTACCCAAGCGGATTTAGCAGACAAACTCGGAGTGAACCGTTCTGCAGTTGGAGCCTATGAAGAAGGACGAGCAGAGCCGAAATTGCAAATTTTACGTTCCATCGCCGAGCTTTTCGACGTCTCCATCGACGCCCTTTTATACCACGAATTGGCTTCGAATAAAGAGATTCCCAAAGCAGATATTGGCGGTCGCGGCTTGAGGATCTTGCCTGTAGTTGTGGACCAAAACAACAAGGAGTTGATTCAGTTGGTTCCGGAAAAAGCTGCTGCGGGTTACACCAGTGGTTATGGCGATGCAGAATACATCGAATCCTTACCGCACTTCTCGCTGCCCATTCCCGAATTGAATCCGAATCACAGCTACCGAGTATTCCAAATTGAAGGCGACAGCATGCTGCCCATCACTTCCGGTTCCTACATCATTGGTGAATACGTTCAGGATTGGGGCAGAATCAAAAACGATGAGTGTTATGTGATGATTACGCGTGAAGATGGCATCGTTTACAAACGAGCATTGAACGAATTGCAAAACGAGCGGAAGCTCATTCTAAAATCAGACAATCCTTTGTACGAGCCTTACGAAATGGCCGCCGAGCAGATTCTAGAAGTCTGGAAAGCTGTTGGGGTCATGAACTTCGATTTGCCTTCACTTGGAGATGTGCGGCTTTTTGATCTTCAGAAGGTGCTTTCGGGGGTGAAGAAGAGTAATTGATTGAAGAGTGAATACTGAAGATTGTTGAAGTGAGAAGTAACTATGAAAAGAAATGACCTGCAA
>DDDG01000029.1 GCA_002336245.1 Flavobacteriales bacterium UBA1986 | reverse complement strand
AGAAAGCAGAGCAAAAGAACCGCACTCTACCTCGGTGGTAAAAGATGCCGTCCCATTTTTATCGGCCGCAAAAGATTTGCTTTCGTCTTTGTGATAAATGTATTCTCCCTCCGCCTTGAAGACAAAGATGTCGTCGCGCTCACCCGCAATCTGAGCGATTTTTTTCAGCCATTGTCCAACGTCGATGTTGATGACGATGATGACCTTCTTGGAAAACTCATCTCGTTTCAATAAACTCGCCGCACGTAAGGTGCTTGTGTACGGAATGCTCAACTCACCTCGTTCCCTGTTGAGGTTGATGTCGGATAAATACAGCTCGCCATTTTCCAACGACCGCGCTTCAATGTAATAGTCCCTGGTGCTCTTTTCTTGAAGTGAATCTTCAGCAACGCTTAGAATCAAACTGTCTTTCTTCTCTAGGCGCACCAACTCCATTCCATCCGATTCTCGAATGAGGCGTATTTGAAAATATTCATCGCGCGTTTTTAAATACTGCTTGAACAGACTGATTAAGTCTTCCTTTCCATATGATTCTTCTTCAAGAAGGAAATTGATGACTGCAGGACTTTCAGCGAGCAGGGCGATGTCGCGTTCTACAGCTCGAAGGGATGAACTGAATTCCTTTTGGGCAATTTCGAGGCGATTTTCACTTTCGATGCGAAAAGTGTCGATTGTACTCATCTTCTGAGATTGAAAGACAAAGAAGAGAAGGCCTAATACGGAAGTGAGATAGACAAGGCCGAAAATTAGCCATAGGCGGTAAACCAGTCGCCGCTTGAAGATGTTCAAGAAGTTCACGCCTTCAAACCTAAATCATTCAGAAGTTTTTCATCAACGAAATTTGGCAAAGTCACCTTCAATCGAGGTTCGTCCTCCATGGCACGCTTGATTGCGAAGACAGCCTCTTCATTTCTAGCCCAAGACCTCCGTGCAATTCCATTGTTCACATCCCAGTGCAACATCATCTTCAATCTTCTCTCAGCGTCTGAGCTGCCGTCCAGCAACATTCCAAAACCTCCATTCATCACTTCGCCCCATCCTACTCCACCACCATTGTGAAGCGATATCCAAGTTGCTCCTCGGAAGGCATCACCTGCGAAATTCTGCACAGCCATGTCGGCCGTGAACTGCGAACCATCGTAAATATTGGAGGTCTCTCTGTAAGGACTATCGGTTCCTGAAACATCGTGATGATCTCGACCTAAAACCACTGGTGCCGATAAGTCTCCATTGGCAATGGCATCGTTGAAAGCTTTTGCAATGGCAATCCTTCCTTGCGCATCGGCGTACAAAATCCGAGCTTGAGAACCAACAACCATCTTGTTCTCTCCTGCCGCCTTTATCCATCGAATGTTGTCGGCCATTTGTTGCTGAATCTCTTTTGGAGAATCCTGCATTAGCCTCTCAAGAACCTCGGCTGCAATTCGATCGCTTGTTGCTAAATCTTCGGGTTTACCACTCGTGCAAACCCATCGAAACGGACCAAATCCATAATCAAAACACATCGGTCCCATGATGTCTTGTACATAGGACGGGTATTTAAAATCGCCATTTTTCTTAAAAACGTCTGCTTTTGCCCTACCTGCTTCCAGAAGAAATGCGTTCCCATAATCAAAGAAGTACATCCCTCGATCGGCGAGCGCGTTGACCGCTGTAGCATGACGTCGTAGGGTTTCCTGAATGCGCTCTTTGAATTTTTCTGGCTCTTCGGCCAACATTCGATTGCTCTCTTCATAACTCAAACCGACGGGATAATACCCCCCAGCCCATGGGTTGTGCAAAGAGGTTTGATCGGAACCCAAGTCTACAGGAATCTCAGCCTCAACAAGTTTTTCCCAGAGATCAACAATGTTTCCCAAATAGGCATAGGCCTTCACTTCTTGAATGCGCCTGCTCTCTTGAACTTTCGTCAGCAACTCGTCTAGATCTTCCACGACTTCATCCAACCAGCCTTGTTCCAATCTCTTGTATGCCGCTTTCGAGTTGATTTCAGCTGTAATGGATGTGCAACCTGCAATGTTCGAAGCTTTTGGCTGAGCACCACTCATACCCCCCAAACCAGCTGTAACAAAGAGTTTCCCTTCAAGGCCTTCACCAGAATTAGAGATTTTTCGACCTGCATTCAACACCGTGATGGTGGTTCCGTGCACGATTCCTTGAGGTCCGATGTACATGTAAGAACCTGCAGTCATTTGGCCGTATTGGGTGACTCCCAAAGCGTTGAATTTCTCCCAATCATCTGGCTTGGAATAATTGGGAATCATCATTCCATTTGTGACCACAACGCGAGGAGCGTCGGTGTGAGAAGGGAACAAACCAAGCGGATGGCCAGAGTACATCACGAGCGTTTGCTCTTCGGTCATTTCCGAGAGGTATTTCATAGTTAGGAGATACTGAGCCCAATTCTGAAAAACAGATCCATTACCACCATAGGTAATCAGCTCGTGTGGATGCTGAGCCACGGCTGGGTCTAAGTTGTTGCTGATCATGAGCATGATTGCCGCGGCTTGCTGGCACTTTGCTGGGTATTCTTGTATGGGGCGAGCATACATCTCGTAATCCGGACGAAAACGATGCATGTAGATGCGTCCGTAAGTCTTCAATTCTTCACTGAATTCTTTGGCTAAAATTTCATGCGTTTCCTTGGGGAAATAGCGCAATGCATTCATCAATGCGAGGCGTTTTTCCTCTTTGGTTAAAATATCTTTCCGCTTGGGCGCATGACTGATCTCGCTGTCAAGGCTTTTCGGTTCTGGAAGAATCTCCGGTATTCCCTGTTGTATCGCCTCTTTGAATGTCTGTTTTTGCATCTTTTCGGAATGTTCCAGTTTTTGGGTCGAAGCCATATGGGCAATGCTTGCAGCCGTTTTGACAACAATAGCCCCGCTTCAATAAATAGTGCTCGGTAAAAATAAGATAACCCTCAGGACTCTTGTAGAAATCCTCGGCTTGCAATTCCGTATTTTTTTCTTCGCTCATCTATTTGGGCTCTCTGTATTGGTAAACAGAAAAAACGACATTTGGATCGTGGAAGAGGCAGAAAGAAATTCGGATCAAGATTCTACCAACTGGAAGCGGGTGTACCTCTTTACCATTCTACTCCTTCTAGCCGTCATCGCAGTGCTCATTCTATTTTCACAAAGATACTGATGCAGTTCCTCGATTGGCTCGTTTTGATTTCAACCTTGGCCCTTATTGTAGGCTACGGTTCCTGGAAAACGAGAAAAAACAAAAGCATTGAATCCTACCTGCTTGGCGACAAATCCTTGAAATGGGGCGCCATTGGTTTGAGTGTAATGGCAACTCAAGCAAGCGCCATCACCTTTCTCTCTACTCCCGGACAAGCATTTGAAAGCGGCATGGGATTCATTCAAATCTACTTTGGCTTGCCCATAGCCATTGTGATCATTTGTGCATTCATTCTACCCATTTACTATCGACTGCGCGTTTATACGGCCTATGAATATCTCGAACAGAGATTCAACCTCAACACCCGCTTACTTGCCGCTTTTCTCTTTCTGGTTCAAAGAGGTTTGGCCGCAGGAATAACCATCTACGCCCCTGCCATCATACTCTCTACGGTGCTCGGTTGGAACCTGAACCTCATGAACATCGCAGTGGGTGTTTTGGTGATTGTGTACACCGTAAGCGGAGGAACCAAAGCAGTCACCATGACCCAGAAATGGCAAATGCTGGTCATTCTCGTAGGAATGGTGGCCGCCTTCGGCATTATGCTGTCTATGATTCCATTGAGCTTTGGGCAGTCTTTGGATGTGGCTGGAATGCTCGGAAAAATGGAGGCGGTAGATTTAAGCTTCGACATCAACAACCGCTATACGATTTGGTCTGGGCTTGCCGGAGGTTTGTTCTTGAGCCTCTCATATTTCGGAACCGACCAATCGCAAGTTCAGCGCTACCTCGGGGGAAGCTCTTTGAAGGAAAGTCGGCTTGGACTGCTCTTCAACGCTTGGATGAAAATCCCCATGCAGTTCTTCATTCTGCTCACCGGAGTGATGTTGTTTGTGTTCTATCAATTCCACGATCAGCCCATTTTCTTCAATGAACCAGCGCGTCAGATTGTAGTCGAATCTGCCGAAGGAGAGCGTTTTCAAAATTTGGAGAACGAATTCAATGCGGTCCACAAGAGCAAGGAAGCCCTACTCTTCAATTATTCCGAAACGGGTGAAGGCTCTGAAAAAATTCTTGCTCTGAATGCAGAAGAAATGGACTTACGCAATCGAGCCAAAGAAGTAATTAAAGCAGCCGATCCTGTGCTTGAAACCAAAGATGCCGACTACGTATTCATCAGTTTCATTCTTAGATATCTTCCTGTTGGAATTGTAGGCTTGCTCTTGGCTGTTATTCTTTCCGCGGCCATGTCAAGTACGGCTGGAGAACTCAATGCGCTGGCATCTACAACAACCATCGATTTCTATAAACGGGTATTTCATCCCAATGCCACAGAAGCTCATTATGTAATGGCCTCGAGGTTATTTACCGTAATGTGGGGACTGCTTGCCATCGGTTTTGCGCTGTCGGCTTCACTGCTCGACAACTTGATTCAAGCAGTAAACATTCTCGGTTCGCTCTTCTACGGAAGTATCCTAGGCATTTTTGTGGCCGCCTTCTTTATCAAGAGCATTGGAGCTCGGGCAGTTTTCTTAGGTGGAATAGTCTCGCAATCTTTTGTAATCTTCCTTTACTTAACCAGCGATATTGGCTTCTTGTGGTTCAACTTTATTGGCTGCGGCATGGTGCTTCTTACCTCTGCCATCATCCAAGGGCTGAGCTCTCAGCTCAAGTCCAGCTAGATGCCCATCTTTTCCTGAAAGTACTGACCAAACTCGCGCATCTCACTGGCCATCTCATTTTCACCGGTGGCGCGCTCAAAAGTTTCTGAAAGCGTCATGATGTTTTGATGAATGAACTGCTTCATTTGATCTGTATTGAACTCCTTCGTCCACAAATCAATCTTTAACGTGTTCTGTTCCTTCTTGTCCCAAATGGACAGAACGACACATTCACAATCGCCGCCTTGCTCCGAATCACTTGCGTCCCATGAAAGTTTTTCAGGAACATTGTTCTCATCTAACTCCAGAATTATTTTAATCTCTCCTTGCTTGCTCATCTATTTTTAATTTGGTCGATAACCCGATTTTTGCATAATCTTTTGTGCGTCTTGCAACGACATCAATTCTTCCAGAGAAGTGTCTGGATACTTGGCCATATAAGACCGAACCATTTGCCAGCCAATCCACTCTCCAATTCGAGGTGGAGATTCTTTGGCAAGTCCTGAACTGAATGGCCCGTCGTTTAAAAAAGGTCCGATCTCAGATCTATCCTTGGAGAACAAAATTCCTTTGTCGATGAATAAGCCCCAAACGTTCGACTCGAAGCGCTCGGCCCAATCGAGTTGCGCTGCAGTGAATTCAATCTTCAGACTGTCTCCATGGCCTGGAAAAACCGCGTCCATGGCATAAAGGATCTTACCTGCATAAACCATATTGTCGAGCAGCGACTTGCTGCCTTCTTCTTTGGGAAATTCGGAAATGAGCCATCCGCGCATGCTGTTGTAAACCATCAATTCGGGTTTCATTCGCTGACGCAAAAACATGGGGTACTGAACGCTTGCATACAAGGGGAAATCGACTCCTAAAAAGAGGTCTAGACCAACTCCCATTTGCGTATCGTTCACGAGCGGCGATGCATTGAGCGCC
Organism: Flavobacteriales bacterium UBA1986; assembly: GCA_002336245.1. Classification (GTDB taxonomy): domain Bacteria; phylum Bacteroidota; class Bacteroidia; order Flavobacteriales_G; family Salibacteraceae; genus UBA4419. The sequence continues at coordinate 164,109 of DDDG01000029.1, read as the reverse complement.
GAATTAAAAGCAATCATTTCTGGAACACCGCGATTGGGGAAATGGTAGAGATAATGCTTCCAGGCTTCTTCAAATTCTTCTTCAACAGACGCCAAGTCCTTGTAGCGAGCAGCAATCGCATCATTGATTTCTTTTATTCCTGGATCGGATAAAAAAGGCTTGAGGTACATGATGTGTGCTGGGTCTTCCGGATGCCCTAAACTCGGAATCATCTGGGTGAAATTTTTATAAAAGCCCCCGTAGGTCTCAGTTAGAAAGGCGACGTGCTTGGACAAATCCTTGTGTTCTGCAAAAAGATCACGATCGAAGCGTTTGAATTCAACGTCGACATCAATACCGGAAACGTCCACCGCCAATGGATCGTTGTTGCAAGCCGTAATGAATAGAAAAGCACACAAGCTAAGTACAACAACTCTCATATAAAATTGGCTAATTTTGAATTCCTCGTCGAGGGGCAAATTTAATGTTAAGAACATGAGTATTCACATCAATCTAAAGAAGTCCTTTCCTTTTATTCTCGGACTTTTTCTCTGCTTCCCTATTTCCCTTCTTGCACAGAACAATGAAGTAACAATCACGACGGTTGCTCCAGCTTCAAAGTCGTCGCGTTCGATGAGCTTCGGACTTCAAGCATCTATGAACACGTCTTGGATTACTTCCGACAACAAAGGCTACATCAACGACGGTCCGAAAGTAGGTCTGAATTACGGATTGGTTACGGACTTCAGCTTGGCCGACAACGAGAATTATTATTTCTCTACAGGTGTAATTTTCACGAATACTCCTGTTGCCATGAGTTCCCTAGGTGCATATGCTTTGCCAGATACCAGCTTAATTAGCGGACGAATGGTAGAGTCGAGTACAGAAGCACTCAGCTATAAGCTGCGCTACATTCAGATTCCTCTTAGTTTGAAAATGAAAACCGCCGAAATTGGTTACATAAAATACTTCGGGCAATTTGGTTTCACCCCTGGTTTCAAACTTCGTGCACGTAAAGCTGGAACCATCACCTATGACTCTGGCGAGGAAGAAGTCGAGGAAGTGGATGCAACCGACGACATTTCAAGTCTCAGATTGGGCATTGAAATCGGTGGAGGAATTGAATACAACCTCACAGGAAACACGAACCTCGTTGTAAGCTTAACCTACAATGCAGGCTTCACAAACATCCTCACTGGAAACGGCGGAAGAGGTAAAGCCTTCCAGCTGGCAGATGACGGAAGAACAGATTTAGATACTGATTTGGTTGCACCAAATGGAGGTCTAATAGAAGGGCCTACCTTGATTACTCGGTCAAACTTCGTAGCGCTCAACGTCGCGATATTCTTCTAATGCAAGAAGAAAAAGTCTCGGAATATATCATCACTTGGCTTCGGGAGTATTGCCTAAATGCGCACTGCAAAGGTTTTGTCGTTGGCGTTTCGGGTGGAATTGATTCCGCTGTTACCTCCACGCTTTGTGCACGTACTGGACTTCCGACTCTCTGCGTAGAAATGCCCATTCATCAAGCTCAAAATCAAGTTTCGCGCACGTCCCATCACATTGAATCTCTTCAAGCGAAGTACAGCAATGTTGAACGACAAGAAGTCGAGTTGACCGACTTGTTCGACGCATTTAAATTGAGCGTTCCCACCACTGAAGATGAAGGGCTTCTGCAGTTGAGTTTAGCGAACACAAGAGCACGGCTTCGCATGACCAGCTTGTACTATTTGGCGGGAATTCATGGCCGCTTGGTTGCAGGAACTGGAAACAAGGTGGAAGACTTTGGCGTTGGTTTCTACACCAAATACGGCGATGGCGGAGTTGACCTCAGTCCAATAGCGGACTTAATGAAATCTGAAGTTTTTGCTTTAGGAAAGCACCTGGGTGTTTCTTCCGAAATTCTTACCGCAGCTCCAACCGATGGATTGTTTGGAGACGATCGTTCCGACGAAGATCAATTGGGCGCCTCATACGACGAACTCGAATGGGCCATGACCTTCAAGGGCGATGAAGAAAAACTGAGTACGCGAGAATCTGAGGTTCTGAAAATATACCACAGACTGAATTCGGCCAATCGACACAAAATGGAAGCAATTCCAGTTTGCCTGATTCCTTCCAACTTGAAGAGCTAAAGAACCACGTTCACAATCTTTCCCGGAACGACAATGACCTTTTTAGGTGCTCCACCCTCCAACCACTTCTCGGCATACTCATGCTCAAGGGCGAGTTTTTCAACCTCATCTTTCGGCATGTCTGCAGGCACAACGATCTCATATCGTCGCTTTCCATTGAACATGACGGGATAGGTCTTGCTGTCTTCCTTCAAAAATTCGGGATTGAACTTTGGAAATTCGGCGGTTGTGATGCTTTCTGTGTGACCCAATCTAGACCAAGCCTCTTCCGCAATGTGTGGAGCGTGACAGGAAATTAAAATGGCCAAAGGCTCCAAAATCTCTGCTTTCGTACACTTCAATTCAGAGAGCTCGTTCACGCAAATCATGAAAGTTGAAACACAGGTGTTCAAGGAATATCGTTCGATGTCCTCAGAAACCTTTTTAATGCATTGGTGCAATGATTTCAATTCAGCCGCATTGGCCTTCTCACGGGAAATACCATCTTCAGAAGTGTAAAGTCGCCAGAACTTTTTCAAGAAGCGATAGACTCCTTCGATGCCTTTCGTATTCCAGGGTTTGTGATCTTCAATTGGCCCCAAGAACATTTCATGCAAGCGAAGTGCATCCGCGCCGTACTGCTCCACAATATCGTCTGGGTTTACCACATTGCCATAGCGCTTGCTCATCTTGTGGCCGTCTTCTGCCACGATCATTCCTTGGTTGATCAACTTTCTTGCGGGCTCATCAAAAGGAATGAATCCACGGTCGAACAAGAACTTTGTCCAGAAACGGAAATAGAGCAAATGCCCAGTAGAATGCTCGGCGCCTCCCACGTATAAATCAACTTGACCCCAATAGTCTACCGCTTCCTTTCCAACAAAATCCGTTTCATTGTGTGGATCCATATAGCGCAAGAAATACCAAGAAGAACCAGCCCATCCCGGCATGGTATTCAACTCGATGGGGAAGCCTTCTTTGGTGACCCAATTTTCTGCTCGACCCAAGGGCGGATCTCCGTCTTCTGTTGGAAGGTATTGATCTACTTCAGGAAGCTCCAGTGGTAAATCACTTTCCGACATCCCTTTTGGAATGCCATCTTCAAAATAGATGGGGACAGGCTCTCCCCAATAGCGTTGGCGAGAAAATACTGCTTCGCGCAGTTTGTAGTTGATGCGTGCTTGTCCACGCCCCTCTTTTGCAATGTGCTCAATGGCCAAAGGAATTGCCTCCGTCGCTTTTAAACCGTTCAAGAAACCCGAATTACACAGACTTGCGCCTTTGTCTTCTAAAGCTCCTACTTCAATGTCGTGACCTTCGATGATGTTTGGAATCGGAATGTTAAAATGACGCGCGAATTCCCAGTCTCGTTGATCTCCACAAGGAACCGCCATGATGGCCCCACTTCCATATCCTATCAAAACATAATCGCTGATCCAAATCGGGAGTTTTTCGCCGTTCATAGGGTTCACAGCATAGGCTCCAGTAAAAGCTCCAGTAACCTCTTTCACTTCCGACATGCGCTCGCGCTCAGACCTTCCTTCTGCCCATTTCTGGTATTTGGAAACTTCCTCTTTTTTATCGTCGGTACAAAGGTCCTCTATGAAAGGATGCTCTGGAGCAAGTACCATAAAAGAAGCTCCGAACATCGTATCGGGACGGGTTGTAAAGACTTCAATCTGATGCTCAGAATCCACTATATCAAAAAAGACTTTTGCACCCTGACTACGACCAATCCAGTTGCGCTGAATCTCTTTCATCGAATCGGTCCATTCAAGAGAATCTAAACCGGACAACAAGCGATCGGCATAAGCCGTAATTCGCATCGACCACTGCAACATCTTTCGCTGCACTACTTCGTGACCACCGCGTTCAGATAATCCATCCTTCACTTCATCGTTGGCCAATACAGTCCCAAGTGCAGGACACCAATTTACCGTCGACTCTTTTAGGAAGGTCAATCGAAATTCTTGAAGCACATCTTCACGCTCTTTTGGGCTCATCGCCTTCCAGTCTGCGGCTGTAAATGTTCCTTCAAAGCTCGAATTTGCATTCACTGCGGAACTTCCACCGATCTCAAACGCTTCCACCAAATCCTGAATAGGCTTTGCCTTATCGGCATCTGCATCGTACCAAGAATCAAAGAGCTGAAGAAAAATCCACTGTGTCCATTTATAAAACTTCGGATCGGAGGTGTTCACTTCTCGCGACCAATCGAAGGAGAATCCAATCTTGTCCAATTGCTCCCGGTAGCGAATGCTGTTCTTCTTTGTGGTTTCCGCAGGGTGCTGTCCGGTCTCGATGGCATATTGCTCAGCAGGCAAGCCAAAGGCGTCGTAACCCATTGGGTGAAGCACATTAAATCCTTGAAGTCGTTTGAACCGAGCAATGATGTCTGAGGCGATGTACCCCAGCGGGTGACCAACGTGCAGTCCTGAGCCTGACGGATATGGGAACATATCCAAAACGTAATATTTCGGGCGACTGGAATCGTTCTCTATACGGTAAGTCTGATGATCGGCCCAGTATTTTTGCCACCGCTCTTGGATGGCTCTGTGATTGTATTCCATGGAGTTTTTCGAGAGGGCGAAATTAACGAACTCAGCCCATTCATAGACTTCACAAGCTCCCTAAAATATGAAAGGAGCTACTTGCGCAGCTCCTCTCTTGAAATCAAGGTATACGGGGAAGTAACCTTATCTTAAATACTGTATCGGAGATTGAGTCCGAAGCGTACTCCTTGACGATACGACTGAACGTTGTAGTATGCATCGTTGAAGACTTGATTTTGCGAATACTGAGTATTCAAAATATTGTTGATGCTCAAACGCAAATTCCATTTGGCTCCAATGCCTTTATTCACTGTTAGGTTCAAATCCGGAGTAGGAACATTGTTTCCGTTGTTACTGAGAATCTCATATACATCTGGAGCTCCCTTCACGCCATTGAAGACCAAGCGACGTCCGTACACATTGGCAAATAATGATATCGCCAATTTATTGCTGTCGTTTTGGTATGTAAGGTTCGCGTTTGCAATGTATGGGCTCTGAGCCTGGAAAGGTCTCCAAGTGGGAAGGTCGGGGTTGAGGATTTCATTGCGATCGATTTCCTCTTGTGTAAGATCAACTCGAGATGCAGTGTAGGTGAAGTTCGCCCCTAACTTGAAGTTCTGTAGACTCTTAGAAATTGCTCCGAGATTCTTGCGGAAGTCTACCTCAATTCCGCCCAACATCCCGTTGTCGACGTTCACGAATTCAATCAGGTAAATTGAACCAACTGATTCAAGCTGTTGCATGATCGGGTTCTGAAAATACTTGAAGAATGCGCTTACTGCGAACAAGTCGCCGGCCTTTGGGAAAGTTTCCCAACGCAAATCGAAGTTGGTCACATTGGTCAATTCCAGACTTGAGTTTCCTACGAATTGAGGCCCTCCAAGGAAGTCGAACGACGTAAAGGGAGCCATCTCTCTCATGTTCGGACGAGCTAAGGTTCGGCTGGCGTTTATTCTAAGGTTTGAGTTCTCATTCAAGGAACGGATTAAAGCGAGGCTAGGAAGAAGGTCCAATTGGAAAATGTCTCCAACTGAATCATTTCCAGCAGTAACTTCCATATCGGTGAGTTCCGCACGCACACCACCAATCAGCTTCCAGTTGGCTCCCATTTGGAAGACACCCATGGCGTAAGCTGCATACACACTTTCGTAACCTGTGTATTGGTTGGCTGCAGCCGTCTGGCTGATGTAAGATTGTCCCAAAAGGTTTCTACCATTATCGTCCAACCCAATGATTCCAAAATTATCTCTTCGGAAGAATGCATCGTAGTCTCCATCTGCTTCAGTAAAGCCGAGGTATTCTGTGTTCGCATCTGTACCTTCATCGGAAAGTTGAAAACGATCTTCAGTGAAGCTTCTCAATTTCATTTGAGCAAGAGCTCCGTATTTGATGCTGCTCTTTTTGTTTTCTCCAACTTTAGTTTCGAAGTCAAACTGAGCATTGTACTGCTGATCATTGAGTTCTCTGAAGAAGTGAAAAGGGTAAGAAGACTCAGCACGATCAATCTTAATGACGTCGTTGGTAATGTCGGTGATATCAGCAAACAAGCGAATGTCTGGTTCGTTTTGCATCACTTGCGATCGACCTAGAACCCAATTGAAACGCGTGTCAGAAAGTGATTTCAACAAATGCTCTCCACGCAATTGAGTCGTGAACATTTCACGCTCGGTTAAAGCAACTCCTCTCGTTCTGTATTCATGAACTCCCGAAAGGGCGGCTGGCCAAGTACCCTTTTGTTCGAGTGCTGTAAAGTCGGCGGAGTGATTGTAAAAGATGTCGGCTGAAATGATGTTGCTGCCTTTCATCTGGTATGAAAATGAAGCCAGGCCACCTACTTCAGGATTGACCGTTGATTGGCTTCCGGCTAGGGTCTGATTTGCTTTCAACACCTCAAGTCCACCACCGATGAACTCGTTTACTTGTGTGTTGAAGTTCTCCCTCATATCGTATGATTTGGAGAAACGGAAACTCAGATTGTAACCAAAGTAGTTCTCATTCACTTTCTTGCGATCACCAAAGCTGAAGGAAGCATTGTGATTTAGAAGTGAGCGTTTTTTTACTGGAACGAAGGCAGAGGAAAGTTCTTTTCCAACCTTGTCGTACAAATCGCTCGACTCTTTCGATGATTCTGAAGTACTTCGAGCTTTCACATAAAAAGCTGAATTCATCAAGTCGGTATTCTTGGTGCTCTTCAGGTAATCGGGAAGGGCTCTAGCACCATCATCGTACCCTAAGAAGTCTGTAGAAGAAGTAATGCCATCTCGCAAAAAGTCTTTGTTGAGACTTGAAACCGTGTTGTATGAGATGCCCACTGATGTGTTCAGATAAAATGCATCTGGAAGCGATTTAGTCTTCACGTCGATCAATCCACCACTGTAGTTTCCTGGGCGATCTGGACTAAATGTCTTTAAAGAAATTGTGTTGTCGATCATGTTCGCTGGAATCATGTCGAGACTCACGCTGTTTCTGTATGGGTTGGCTGAAGGCAAGGTAACTCCGTTCATTTGCGACACTGAGTAACGGTCACCCAAACCACGAATGATGGCATACTTTCCACCTTCAATAGAAACACCAGTTACACGTTTCATCGACTCGGCAGAGTTGTTCAATCCCAAGGCTCTAATTTCCTTTGAAGAAATCCCATCCATCACATTGTTCGACTTCTGTTGCATTCTAAGAAGGGCAACTTCATTGCGTTGAACTGCTTTCGCTTCAACAACAACTACATCGAGTTCTTGCATGGAAGATTCCATAACCACATCGAGTTTGGTTACTTCTCCTTCCTTCACAACCACCCCACTTACCGTTTTGGTTTGGTAGGATACAAATGAGAAGGTGATGTCGTGAGTTCCTGCTGGAAGCTGAAGGAAAAATTCTCCGTTAAAGTCTGAAGTAGTCCCCTGCGTGGTACCCGCCTTATAAACGTTGGCAAATAATATTGCCTCTCCAGTCTGCTTGTCCAGAATCTTTCCACTTACAGTCCCCCCTGCAAGTGTGATTTGGATAAAGGCGATCAAAGCGCCTAGTGTTAAAAGTCCTTTTTTCATTCCCTTGATTTCGTTGACAAAAGTCCAACTGCAATGTGACCAGAGTGTTAAATTGAGGTCTAGGAATCGTTAATTGTGATGCATAAAAAAAGACGAACCGAAGTCCGCCTTTTTTAAATATCATTTCTAAATCTTGATGGGCCTACTCTTTCAAGAAGCCGAGTGAAGAAAGTGAAGACCAAGTCTCCAACCAGTTTCCGTCTTGGAAAGCTCCTTGTCCACTAGGAGTTGGGTTGAATGGATCAAGACCTTCATTCTGGTCATAGTTCACGATAATCCCAGCTGTTCCTGTTTGAACACTGTTCCCGGCAGTCATTTTAGAAATTAAAGCTGAGTTTGTAGGATCAGAGTTGTTCACATCGTCCGTTGCAAATAGAATGCTAGCCAAATCAGTAGCACCACCAATTGCCCATGTGTTGTTGTTAAAGGTTCCTTGCCCATCGGTGATGATCTTTTCGTAAGAATCAATTCCGGTCTCACCCTTGTTCTCAACTTCCAAGCCTTTTCCATTTGGGCGAATGATGATTGAGTTGTTCAGGCTCACCACGCCACCATCACGAATGAGTATCGCTTTTCCACTTTCGCCTGCACCAATCATGGTCGCGCGGTTAACCACGGCTTGCGTATAGATCAAATTGGCATCCGGCTGCGCACCGTCCCATTCACCTAGAAGGTCTCCGTCGTCTTCACGCTGAATGATGAACAAATCGGAACAAGTTCCTTTCCATCCATTGTCAAGATCAAGTCCGTCGTCTTCAGCCCATGCAATAGAAACGTGGTCCAAATCAACGGTGCCTCCGAAAATCTCAATACCATCGTCTGAAGATGCAAAGACATCGATGTAAGAAAGCTGAGTTCCAGAGCCAACACCTCCAATAGACAAGGCTTGAATCTCATTTCCTGGTGATAGCTCGGCACCTGTGTGACGAATAGAGACGTATTTGAAAACTCCTGAATTATCTGAGTTGCTTAACCCACCGAATTTCGCGCGAGACTCATTTTCGTCAATTCCTTCAATACCAGCCTCTGTAGCACCTTCAACGCCAATCTCAGCTTTGCCTAGAATGATAACTCCACCCCAAAGACCAACGTCCGCTGGACCTAAATCAGAAGGATCGTTTAAATCATCGGATTCTGAAGTGAAGATGATAGGAGCTGTAGAAGTTCCCTCAGCCATAATTTTTCCACCTCGGGCAACAACCAGAGCTGAAGCAACACCACCGGTAGTAGGCTTCGCTTTAATTACTGTACCAGCTTCAATTTCCAATGTTTGACCGTCATTAACGAACACCAATCCGTCTAGGATGTATGTGTTCAGTGCTTCCATCTTATATGTACCGTTCGCAAAGCCTGAAAGGCTTGCAAGTCCATCAGATGCCGATGTAAGCGTTAAGGTTTCAGATTGTGGATACTCACAAGACTCATCGTCTTTTTTAGCCTCTTCGTCGTAGTTGAGAGCGGCTGGGTCAGTACATCCTTTCTTCTTGCAAGAAGTCGTTCCCCCAATTGCGAAAACTGCTAGAAGGATCATTGATGCCAACTTTGTGTTTTTAGTCATTTTAATTTGTTTGATTTTTTGAACGTTTGAATTTCGAGGCAAATGAATGAATCGATTTTGACCAATAGATTTCCTTGAGTTCAAGGAAAGTTGATGAAAAAGTTACCCCGATGTTAATTGCATTTTGGGCTGCGCTTTCAGATCAAATATTCGAAGTCTTCGGGCCGCAAACAAGAGAAAATGTCTTTCATAAACTTTTGGTAACATTGTAGTAATGCGAAGGCGTTCATGAGGTTAAATCTTTGGCCATTCTAAAGAAATCTTAAGTCAGAGTTATGCCCGATGTAAAAATCCTTTTAGTCGACGATGAACCAGACATACTTGAGTTTATTGGTTACAATCTGAAGAAAGAGTCTTTCAAAGTATTTAAGGCCAGCAATGGCAAGGAGGCCATTGAAGTTGCAAAAAAGGAGTTGCCCGAAGTCATCCTTTTAGACGTTATGATGCCGGAAATGGATGGCATTGAAACTTGCCAAGAATTGCGTCAGGTAGAGGGCTTAGAATCTGCGTTGATTGTTTTCCTCACAGCTCGAAGCGAAGATTACTCCCAAATTGCTGGCCTTGAGGCAGGGGCTGATGATTACATCACTAAACCGGTGAAGCCAAAGGTATTGCTGAGTAAGTTGAAGGCCATGTTGCGCCGCAAAGATTCAGGTAAGACAAAAGTTAGCAGTCAAAAAATCGATGGCTTGGTCATCGACCGAGATCGATATCTCGTGATTAAGGATGGAAAAGAATTGAATCTTCCAAAAAAAGAATTTGAACTTCTTTCCCTTCTCGCTTCATCTCCGGGTAAGGTCTTCAATAGAGAAAAAATCTTGTCGAAGGTTTGGGGTGACGATGTAGTTGTTGGGGACCGAACCATCGACGTGCACATTCGAAAGCTGCGCGAAAAAATTGGCGAAGGATTCATTAAAACAATCAAAGGCGTAGGCTACAAGTACAAAGAACATTGAGAGAAACCAGCTCGCGTACCATAGCATTCTACTCTTCCTTGGTCATCACCGCCATCAGCAGCCTGCTTGTAATTCTTGCTCAGTTTCTATACTTCTCAGTCTTAAGCCCTCGATTCACCCTCATCTTTGCATTGATCATTTTCGCCGTTTCCTTCGGCGTGAGCTATGCATTCACGCAAGTGATGATTCGAAGGAAACTCAACCTACTCTTCCGCATTCTTCAAGGAAAACAATCGAACGGTCGAGAAGTCTTGCGTCAATCTGAAGCCGAATATGAAACGGCTCAGAGAGAAGCAATGAAATTCGCTACGGAGAGTAGGCAGCAAATCGAAGAACTTCGAAAACAAGCCGTCTTTAGAAGAGACTTTATTGGGAACTTATCTCATGAACTTAAAACCCCGCTCTTTTCCGTTCAAGGTTATTTGCAAACGCTTCTTGAAGGCGGTTTAGAAGACAAAAACATCAGTCGGCCCTACCTTCAAAAAGCCGACAAAAACTTAGATCGCATCCTTGAGTTGGTCGATGATTTGGATGGGATTTCAAAATTGGAATCGGGCACGGAACAGCTGGATCTTAAAAATTTCGATTTGATCGAGTTGATAAAAGATGTCATCTCAGATGTAAAAATGGCCGCTCAAGAATCCAAAATAAAAATAAGGATGAGCCCCAAGTCAGGGCCAATAATGGTGAAGGCAGACCAAGGAAGGATTCATCAAGTTGTGATGAATTTGCTTGTAAATTCCATCAACTACGGTCGCGATGAAGGGAAAATTGAGGTCATTGTCCACTCAGTAGGAGACAATTGTGTCGTCGAAGTTTCCGACGATGGCTTGGGAATAAGCAAAGAAGATGCAGGTAGAATATTTGAACGATTTTACCGTGTCGAAAAAAGCCGAAACCGCCACAAAGGTGGCTCTGGGCTTGGCTTGGCCATTGTGAAGCACATCATTGAGGCACACGGACAAACCATCAACGTTCGAAGCGAAGAGGGAAAAGGTTCCAGCTTCAGTTTTACATTATCGCGCGTTTAATCTGTCTTTCTGAACATCTAGTCCGAAAGCTGTCCATCGAACGCACTTCTCGATTATTTTCGCTCTCCTCAAGAAATCGAATGAAACACATACTTCTTCTCGCCCTCCTTTCTCCCATCTTTTCTTTCGCCCAATCAGGAGATACTGCCAATGTTCCTTATTGGATTGAAATGATGCAGAACCCAGATGTGAATTTCTTCAAAACTCAAAGAGCTTTTGAAAAATATTGGGGAAACCGTCCCATCACAAAGGGATCAGGTTACAAGCCCTTCAAACGTTGGGAATGGTTCATGGAATCTGAGGTAAATGCAGACGGCAGTTACCGTGATCCGGCAACTGTCGAGAGGGAGTTCAGGAAATTCGATCAAAAGTTCAATCCTCAACAAAGCTTTGGTGGAAATCAAGTTCAATCTACCAATGGTCTTTGGACTTCATTGGGCCCCATTCAACTTCCTGCAAATGGCACGGGACAGCCCAACGGGCTTGGGCGCCTCAATTGTGTCGGACTTCATCCAACAGACTCATCGGTAATTCTAGTTGGAGCTCCAAACGGTGGAATTTGGAAATCGATAAATCACGGCAACAGCTGGACGAGCAACTCAGACACTCTGGTCAGCATGCAAATCTCAAATTTGCGCTTTAACCCCCTGAACCCTGACATCGTATACGCGGGAACCGGAGATAGAGACGCTGGTTCACGTTCTGCCCGAGGAGTTTTGAAAAGTACCGATGGAGGTACGAGTTGGCTTACTTCCAACAACGGAATGGGCAACCGAACCGTAGGAATGATCATCATTCACCCGAACCAGCCAGATACAATTCTGGCAGCCACCAGCGGAGGAATCTTCAAATCAATCAATGCGGGATCTAGTTGGACTAGAAAATCATCCAATTCAAATCACTACAAAGACATCGTTTTCATGCCAAACAACCCTCAAATCGTATATGCTACTGAGGGGGGGCGTTTTTATCGAAGTTCTAACACAGGTGAGACTTGGACCCAAATCACTAATGGAATTCCTACTGGAACTCGAGGTGTAATCGCTGTTTCTCAAGACGACTCAATGGCTGTATATGTTCTTATGGCTCAAGGAAGCGTTTATAAAGGAACATATCGAAGTCTCGACGGTGGCCTAACCTTCACTACAAGATCAACCACCCCGAACATCATGGACTGGAGCCATTTGGGAACGGGTACCGGCGGTCAAGCTTGGTACGACTTAGACATCGCAGTGGATCCTTTTGACAAGGATGTGGTATATGCTGCTGGTGTGAACATCTTTAAATCGACCGATGGAGGACAAACTTGGCTCATCGATGCGCATTGGGTTGGCAGCGGGGGCGCCGACGCGGTTCATGCCGATCAGCATGCATTGGAGTGGTCGGCCGACGGAAAGCGCTTGTACGTTGCAAATGATGGCGGATTATACTTCAAGGAAGACAGTACTTCTTGGATTGATTTGAGCAGCGGAATTGCCATCTCTGAAATCTACAAAATTGGTCAGGCAAAAAACGATGAGGACATTGTAATCAATGGGTACCAAGACAATGGAACCGCCATATATTATGGGGGGAGCACATGGTCAACAGAAATTGGTGGAGACGGAATGGAATGTGCCATTGACCCTAGAAATACAGATTACGTTTATGGAACCATTTATTACGGACGAATCTCTCGATCCGTTGACGGAGGTACCTCTTTTGGAACCATTGCCGCAAGTGGCACAAATGGAATTACTGAAAGTGGTGCATGGGTAACGCCTTTTTCGATTGGAGAAGACAACAGCGATCAAATGTTCATTGGATACCGCAACATTTGGCGTTCAAACAATGTGCGAACACCTGGTAACGGGAACGTAAGCTGGACTAAGATTTCCAACAATCTAGGCGGAACAAATTCTCAAACCATTCGAGTGGTTGAACAATCTCCAGCAGACCCAAACATCTTCTATTTTGCGCGCGCCGACAGAAAACTTTTTCGCTCTGACAGCATCCAAGGATCAAACCCAAATTGGGTCGATTTAACGAGCAATTTGCCTTTCAGCTCCATGCCTACAGATATTGAAGCGCATCCTTTTTTGGATTCTGTAGTGTACATCACCCTTGGGTCAAAGGTTTATAAGTCTTCCGACTTAGGGAACAGCTGGACAGACATCTCCGCCAACCTTCCAAGCCTTAGTTGGAGAACCATCGTTTACGACGAATACAGCAGTGAAGGTCTGTACGTTGGTGGAACTCCAGGAGTCTATTACAGAGACAGCAATACAACCAATTGGGTAAGCTTCTACGACGGACTTCCAACTGATGTATCAGTCAACGAATTGGAGATTTACTACGATACACTTCAGCCTGCCTTGAGTAAATTGAGAGCTGGTACCTACGGAAGAGGATTGTGGTCCTCTGATTTGTACGACGATGGAACCTCCTTGCCCATCGCAGATTTCAAGGCTTCGGGAACGGAGGCATGTCTGAATGAATACATTGATTTTTCGAACCGCTCAGCCTACAACCCCAATCAATTTCAATGGGACATTCAACCAGCGACCTATCAATTGGCGGCTGGTCATTCTTTGAGTGACCGAAACATTTCCGTGAAATTTGATTCCTCCACCTACTACCACATTCAACTAAAAGTCACGAATGGAAACGGTACTGATTCCATTTTAAAGAGAAACTTAATTCACATAGCGGACAGCACAACAACGAGCTGCTATACAACAACCAACTTAGGCGCTGGCTACGGAATCGGTGTTCAACGTGTGCGCATCTCTAACCTCGACCATCGAAGCTCTGGATACGATGGAACCAATTCGTATCACGATTTTACTTGCGATGGCGTTGCTTATCTCAAACCGAATAAAGATTACGTCGTGTCGGTAACAGTAGGCTCATTCAACGACGAAAATGTAGAGGTCTACATTGACTACAACAACGACGGAGACTTTTCAGATGCGGATGAACTCGTTTCGAACTTCAGCCGAGGACGTACGGAGCGTTTGGATACCATTCGAACGAAACTGAACCCGCGTAGAAACACTTTCCTCCGCATGCGTGTGCTGAGCGATTTTAGCACGCTTACAGGCGATCCTTGCAAGACCCTCAACTATGGAGAATCTCAGGATCACCTTGTGTATTTCGACGCTCCTAGCTTGCAGATATCCCAAGACACCAATACAGTCTGCGCTGGAAATAGCATGGTTTTCTCTGCCACCACTGATGGTCGATTCGATAGTTTAAAATGGGATTTTGGTCTGAACGCAATTCCCCAATCAGCCTATGGGGTCGGGCCGCATACCGTGATTTATCCACAAGCCGGTTTATACCTACCAACGGCTACGCTGAACGGTAACATTGCGAGAAGTATGTTCGCCTATGTTCGAGCTTTTCCAGAAGTTAGTTTGAGTTTAGATTCAAGCAGTTCGTTTTGTGAAGGAGACTTCATCGAACTTGCCGCGAACGACAGCCTTGGAAATTCAACGGTAAGCTTTTCTTGGTTTAAAAATGGTTCTAACCTTAACCTCAGCGACAGCCTTGTTCGTATAAACTCCCTTAGCCTAAGTGATTCTGGGGTGTACCAAGTTGTCACTGAAAACTTTGGCTGCATCGATAGTTCAGCTCAAATTTCAGTAATCACATACGCTCAACCTTCAGCTCAAATTGGAGTGAATGATAGCGCACAGTGTCTTGATGTGAATGACTTTCAGCTGCAATCCTTGAGTACTGTTTCTACAGGAACATTAGCCTACTCTTGGAGCCTTGGAGATGGTACAATCGACAGCTTGATTGGCCTAAGCCATCAATACCAAAATGCTGGAACCTATTTCATTAATCTCCTTGTTCTCGGCGAAGGCGGATGTTCAGACTCAGTTCAGATTTCAGTGAATGTTCACGCTACTCCTACGGCCACTCTCTCAATCTCAGATACGGCTCTCTGTGAGCTGGGCAATGAATTTATTCTTGAGAATACTTCAAATGTTTCTGGTGGATCATTGACTTCTTCCTGGAATCTCGGGGATGGTAATTCATCGGGCTCCGACTCATTGGCTCATTCGTATTCCACCAGTGGAGTCTATACCATTCAATTGATTGTCTCCTCCAAGAACCAATGCCAAGATTCCATTTTAAGTCATGTAGAGGTTTATCCTCAAGCGAATGCCGGCTTCTCTGTAAGTAACCCGAATCCTGCTGTATATGGTTTTGAGCCTTTGGATACAAACCTGTTTTATTACTTGTGGCGTTTTGGCGACGGTGATAGCTCTTTCCTGAAAAAGCCTATGCACACTTACCAAAGCAATGGTAGTTACCCGGTTCAGCTAAAGACAAATACTGAGAAGAATTGTGCAGACAGCTCAAGCACCTTTGTAGGAGTGGAAAGTGTTGGTCTAAGTGCCCTTTCGTGGGAAGGCATTGAAGTGTTCCCAAATCCTTCAAAGGGAGATTTTCAACTCAGTGGGTTGAGTGATTCTTGGAAAATTTTGAGCGTCACCAACAATCTTGGACAAGAAGTACCTTTCGAAATCGAAGAACTCTCGATGGAAAGCAAGAAACTTCATCTGAACAAGACTGGAATCTTCTTCCTTCATCTTCAGGAAAACAATCAGCCTCCTGTGAGCGTAAAGCTCATAGTGCACTAGTCCTTCTTGTCCTCGTCGGAAACGAAGCTGTGAGGCCCAAGCTCATCGAGCTCCTCCTTATACTCTTTCACGATTTCGTCGAGAAGATGAATGACCGAACGAATGCGGTTCACGCTCTCATTCTTAGAGAAGAGTTTGTGAATGATGAATGCTGTTTCCTTTCGTTCACGCGTGTCGCGCGGGACAACAGTAAGCTGCAAAACTTCAAATAAAGTATCCAGCTCTTCCCATCTTACTTTATTGTAGCCCGACTCTATTTTAGAGTAGTTGCTTTGCTTCATATCCAATTCTTCAGCGATGTACTCCTGACTGAGTCCCAATTCGCTTCGACGACTTAAAATCGCTTGTAATACTGAAAACTTGGCTGCCATTGTGCGGTTTAATTGGATTCTAGAAGCCAATATACACAAGACGAAATGTTTAAAGGAATCCTAGATGCGATTTCGCATCGCCTCGGCAGTATGCCCTTTGCTCAAGACCAATTCTTCTGGAGTTCCAGCAAAGAGGATTTGACCTCCTCCTTCGCCTCCCTCTGGTCCAAGGTCGATGATGTGATCGGCACATTTTATAACATCCAAATTATGCTCAATTACGACGATGGAATGCCCCAGATGAAGAAGAGCATCGAAGGATTTCAACAGTTTCGATATGTCGTGAACATGCAATCCGGTGGTAGGTTCATCGAAGATGAACAGTATGCGTTCCGCGTCTTCAGCCTGACCCTTGCTTAGGTAGAATGCGAGCTTAATCCTCTGTGCTTCTCCTCCACTTAATGTGTTTGATGATTGGCCTAAATGAACGTAACCCAATCCAACTTCTTGCAGAGGGGCAAGCTTTTTGGCCACCTTTTGCTCCTGTTTACTTTCTCCTTCAGAAAAGAACGCATAGGCATCGTCGACGGTCATATTTAAGATGTCGGAAATGTTCTTTCCCCGAAGCGTGAGCTCGAGAACGTCTTCATTGAAACGCTTTCCTCCACAATTATCGCAAGGCAAAACAATGTCTGCCATAAACTGCATTTCAATCGTTACAGTTCCTTCCCCTTTGCACACATCGCATCGACCCCCGTCAACGTTGAAGGAAAAATGGGATGGTTTGTAAGCTCGCATTCTCGCTGCTGGAAGCGCTGCAAAAAGAGAGCGAATCTCGTCGTATGCTTTGATGTAAGTGACAGGGTTCGAGCGAGAGGATTTCCCAATTGGATTTTGATCAACAAACTCTACTCGGTTGATTGCTTTTAAGTCGCCGTCGACGGCGGTATGTGTACCTGTGCGCTCTCCATAACCACCCAACATTTTGGTGAGTGCTGGGAATAAAATCCCTCCAACAAGGGTCGATTTTCCGGAACCAGAAACTCCGGTGACAGCGGTTAAAACGCCCAAGGGAAATTCTGCATCTACATTCTTAAGGTTGTTTTCTGTTGCGCCAAAGACTTTGATGGATTTAGACCAAGCTCTTCTTTTTTCAGGAACAGGAATCTCCCTTCTGCCCATCATATAGTCGGCAGTCAGACTGTTTTTCGCCAAAAGCAAATCCTCTTGTTCGCCTGCAAAAACCAATTCCCCTCCAAGAGAGCCAGCTTCAGGTCCAAGGTCAATGATGTAATCTGCTGCACGCACAATTTCGTCGTCGTGCTCAACCACAATCACTGTGTTTCCTAAATCACGCAGACGCCGAAGTACTTTTATCAATCGCTGCGTGTCTCGAGAATGAAGTCCCACACTTGGCTCATCCAAAATGTACATCGACCCAACTAGGCTGCTACCAATGGAGGTGGCCAGATTAATGCGTTGCGTTTCCCCGCCCGACAAGCTGGAGGAGAGGCGATTTAAAGTGAGGTAGCTAAGACCTACATCCTCCAAACATTCCAATCGGTTTCGAACCTCGGTAATCAAGCGTTGGGCTATTTTCAAACCGTATTGATCTAAGTTCAGATCGTTCACGGTTTTGAGAAGATCACCAATAGACATTTGAACAAAGTCTACGATCGAAAATCCATCGACCTTCACATAGGATGCGTCCTTGCGCAGTCGAGTACCATGGCAATCATGACAGATTGTTTTCCCGCGATAGCGTGAAAGCATCACCCGATACTGAATTTTGTGACTCTTTTCTTTTAGGTATGCGAAGAACGAATCGAGACCCATAAAATATTCGTTCCCAGTCCACAACAAATCCTTTTGCTCCTTAGTGAGTTCGTAATACGGACGATGGATGGGAAAGTCGAATTTGTCGGCGTGATTAATCAGCTCATCCCTGTAGGCGCTCATCTTCTCCCCCTTCCAACAAACAATGGCGTCCTCATAAATCGATAGATTCTTATTTGGAATCACCAAATCTTGATCGATGCCAATGACATTCCCAAAACCCTCACAAGTTTTACATGCCCCAAATGGATTGTTGAAGCTGAAGAAGTTTACGCTCGGGCGTTCAAAGGTGATTCCATCCAACTCAAAGCGGTCGTTAAAATCACGATGAGTGAGTTGGTCGCCAACAATGGTCAACCTGCACTCTCCTTGTCCTTCGTAAAGAGCTATTTCAGAAGAATCTCCCAAGCGGGATAGAAATTCATCGCTCTCGGGCTGATTCACCAAACGGTCGATGATGAGATAAACAATTTCATCTGCCTCCGGCTCAATTTGATCAAGCGTAGAAGCTTCATCTTTCCACCATACTCTCGAATAACCCTGATTTTTCAGTGTGTCAATTCGCTTCTCCCAAGTTTGGTTCTCGCCGAGAAAGACGGGAGCGCTCAAAACAATCCGCAAATCTTTCTCTAGCGACTGTACAAACTCGACAATTTCCTTCAAGCCTTCGGAGCGAACCTCAATATCGCTGATGGGAGAATAGGTTTTGCCTACACGAGCAAACAGTAGTTTTAGATAATCGTAGATTTCGGTGCTCGTTCCAATGGTCGATCGTGAAGATCTGCTGCTCACCTTCTGCTCGATCGCAATTGCCGGTGCTATTCCTTCAATGTTATCAACGCTTGGCTTGTCTATTTTACCTAGAAACTGTCGGGCGTATGAAGACAAACTCTCCACATACCTGCGCTGCCCTTCGGCATATAATGTGTCGAATGCCAAAGAAGATTTTCCACTTCCTGAAAGACCAGTTACAACTACGAATTTATTCCGCGGAATGGCAACATCAACATTCTTCAAATTGTGCATTCGTGCACCACGAATAAAAATTGAGTCAGATTTTGTGTTTACTGGATTTGCCATTCAATCGTTAAGCCTTGTTAATCGAGAATCTGCAAAAGTACTTTTCCTATCTTTGGGATCAGTTGAAGGGGAGACTTTTGTTCTAGATATAACAAATGCTCTTTTTAAACGTTGAAATAAACAGAATACAAACGAATACATCTCGCCTATAGCATAAAATCTACGTTTTAGGAATATACAACCCACCATTAATCAACCTAAAACTGAGTGTTATGCACAACTCGTTCATTTCTGATCAACAATTGGTTCGTCGTTATTTAGACGGACACGAATCTTCTCTAGAAGTTCTCATAAGCCGGCACAAAGACCGGATCTTTGGATACATTATGAATCTTACTCACAACTCTGCTCTATCAGAGGACGTGTTTCAAGATACCTTCATCAAAGTCATTCGGACGCTAAAGTCTGGAAGATATAATGAAGAAGGAAAGTTTGTCCCTTGGGTTCTTCGTATTGCTCACAACCTTGTAATCGACCATTTCCGAAAAGGCAAAAGAATGCCGATGTCTCGCGGCGGTGATGATTACGATGTTTTCGACACCATCGTTTTTGACGAACCTAGCGTAGAAGACAACTTATTCGATCGACAAGTTCAAGCGGACGTGAAAAACCTGATTGAATTCTTGCCGGATGAACAAAAGGAAGTGCTCAAAATGCGGCACTACTCCAAAATGAGTTTCAAAGACATAGCAGAAGAAACAAATGTGAGCATCAACACGGCCCTAGGAAGAATGCGCTATGCGCTGATCAACCTTAGGAAGCTGATTGAAAAGCACAACCTGCAACTCCTGAAACAATAATTTACCGAGTTAAATAATATCTAAAGGAAGAAGGCGTTCCTTGTTCATGAATCAATCAAAAATCATGATCATATGGATGCAAACTCTACCTTGGACGAACTGTCTCGCTTTTGCAGAGACGAACAGAAACTCATTAAGGAGTTTGGACTGAAACAGGAAACTGTAAGTCCTAAAAAATCTACGATTGAGAATATTTTAAATTTCTCAAAAGCCTATTCAAATCGGCCATCAAAATACATGGGTCGACTTGAGTTAGTGATCAACTGAGCTAAGGTTTTTGGCCCCTCGCACCAATCACCTTTTCAATGACGCTGGTATCAATGCGAAATCCTCTGGCAGGACTATATTCTCTGCCATAGAATATGATTTGTAAGTGAAGTTTATTCCAAAGCTCACGAGGAAAAAGACGCTTTGCGTCTTTTTCTGTTTGCACCACATTCTTCCCGCTGCTTAAGCCCCATCGGTACATCAGACGATGTATGTGCGTGTCTACGGGGAAGGCCGGCTCGCCAAATGCTTGACTCATCACTACAGATGCTGTCTTGTGACCAACCGCTGGTAGTTCCTCCAAATCCTTGAAATTTCCTGGAACTTCTCCTCCGTGCTTTTCTACAATCATTTGACTGGAAACTCGAACCCCTTTGGCCTTTGATTTTGACAGCCCACAGGGACGAATGATTTCTTGAATTTCTTCTTCACTCATCTTAAGCATGTCGTGTGGGTTGTCGGCGCGCTTAAACAAGATGGGGGTAACCTGGTTTACCCTCACATCGGTGCATTGGGCAGAGAGCATCACGGCAATGAGCAGCGTAAATGGGTCCTTATGATCTAGAGGAATGGGAGTCTCTGGGTAAAGTTTCTCTAAGGTGTCGATGATAAATTGAACTTTTTCCGCTTTCTTCATGTGAACTTCGAGCAACTTAGTTTGTTTTGACTCAACAAGTATATTAAAGATGGACACACTTCAAGAAGGACAAAAAGCGCCGGAAATCAGAGGCATTGATCAACATGGAAAAGAGGTTTCACTTTCTGATTTTTCCGGAAAAAAACTGATTCTCTATTTCTACCCGAAAGACAACACCCCAGGATGTACTGCTGAAGCCTGCAATCTCAGGGACAATTATCAAGTTCTCTTAGATAAAGGCTTTGCCATTCTTGGCGTAAGCGCAGATGATGAGAAAAAGCACTTGAAATTCGCAGATAAGTACGAGCTGCCTTTTCAACTATTAGCCGACACAGAGCGGAAAGTAATTGAGGCTTATAAGGTCTGGGGACCAAAAAAATTCATGGGCAAAGAATACGACGGCATTCACAGGAAAACTTTTGTCATTGATGAGATTGGGAACATTCAAAAAATATTCGACAAGGTGAAGACCAAAGCGCACTCTGAGCAGATTTTGGAGGCTTTAGACAACTAAAGTTATTCCTGAAAAAAGAAATAGCCCACCACGTAAATAGGTTACAATCTCATACATTTGATTTGTACCAAATTCAAACAATACACCCATGGCTAAAGATATAGCAGAAGAAAAACAGAAAGCTTTGAAACTTACGATGGATAAGCTCGAAAAGAATTTTGGTAGAGGTGCCGTTATGAAGATGGGCGACGAGGCCGTAGAGGACGTCGAAGCCATTCCTTCAGGCTCACTAACTTTAGATATTGCACTAGGAATAGGCGGGTATCCGCGAGGACGAGTCGTTGAAATTTATGGCCCTGAATCTTCAGGAAAGACAACCCTAGCCATTCACGCAATTGCCGAAGTTCAAAAAACGGGTGGCATTGCTGCCATCATCGATGCTGAACATGCGTTCGACCGCTTCTATGCGGAAAACTTGGGTGTGGATACGGAAAACTTGCTGATATCACAACCAGACAATGGAGAGCAAGCTCTTGAAATTACAGAGAACTTAATTCGCTCTGGAGCAATAGACCTCATCGTAATTGACTCCGTAGCTGCCTTAACTCCGAGAGCTGAAATTGAAGGTGAAATGGGAGATATGGTTGTTGGCCTTCAAGCGAGGTTGATGAGCCAGGCCCTTAGAAAACTTACCGGTACAATCCACAAAACAGGTTGTTGCTGCATATTCATCAATCAACTTCGTGAAAAAATTGGGGTGATGTTTGGCAATCCCGAAACAACCACAGGTGGAAATGCCCTGAAGTTCTACTCTTCTGTTCGCATCGACATCCGACGATCGAGTCAAATTAAAAATGGAGATGCCGTCATGGGGAATAGGACAAAGGTTAAGGTTGTAAAAAATAAGATTGCCCCACCATTCCGACGTGCTGAATTTGACATAATGTACGGCAAGGGAATCAGTAAATCAGGAGAGATTGTTGATTTAGCGGTAGAGCACGAAATTGTCAAAAAGAGCGGTTCTTGGTTTAGCTATGGCGAAACCAAACTCGGTCAAGGTCGCGATGCCGTTAAGGAACTCTTAGAAGACAACCCAGAACTCTCGGAGGAAATCGAGAACAAAATAAAGGCGGGTTTAGCCTCTAAATAAATAAAAGTTCAGCCTCAGTTCCTGGGGCTTTTCTTTGCGATATGCTGAAGCACGGCTTATTCATCATTTCCTTTTCGATTTGTTTGCTCTCTTGTGGTGACAAATCCTCTCGTGTTGATTCAACTGCGGTGAACAACAACAGCCCTTCGAGTTACATCGACTCGTTAAATAAGGCCATCGTTGAAAACCCCTCAAATGCAAAACTCTTTGTTCTAAGGGCGGAGTATTATGAAAGTCAGAATGATCTTGTAAGAGCAGCTGAAGAGCTGGATCGGGCCAAAGTGATTGAGCCTGAAAATTGCAGCCACTATTCCCAGAAGGCCAAACTGTTGATTGCCCTAAGAAACTACCAAGGTGCGGTTGGGGAACTTCAAAAATGCCTTGCGCAAAATCCCGAGGATGTTGGAGCCAATCTGGTTATGGCTGAACTGCTCTTGAGAACAGAGGCATACGACGAGGCCGTTTCTTTTGCAGATCGAGTTCTTAAAGTAGATGTATTCAATGATGAGGCATACTTTATAAAGGGAATGATCTTCAAGAGTGCTGGAGACACGTCAAGAGCCATTAGCTCATTCCTAACGGCAACTGAACAGAACAACTCCCACTATGAAGCCTTTCTACAGCTTGGTCTTCTATATGCCATTGCAGGGAACGACATGGCCATAGACTTTTACAACAACGCATTGAGAATAGATTCAAGCTCAATTGAAGTCTTGTACAATCGTGGCCTTTTCGAACAAAGCAACAATCGAGTTAGAACTGCTCTAAAAACCTATTCTGAAATTTTAAAGCTCGACTCTGCTGACGCCAAAGCCCACTACAACAAGGGGTACATTTATCTTACCCAAATCGACGAACTCGACTCTGCGGCTATGTCTTTTGAAGCCAGCATTCAAGCCATCCCTAATTGGACCGACGCAGTTTACAACTTGGGACTTGTGGCTGAATTGAAGGGCAATCGTGAGGAGGCTTTACAATACTATAAGAATGCTCTTGCGCTTGATCCAACTCATACTCTATCTGCCAAGGGACTCAGCAGATTAGGGATATAAAAAAAGCCGTCCAAAATTGAACGGCTTCTTAATTCAAGGAGTTAATGTCCTTACTTCTTGGCAGCTTCTACAACCGCCTTAAAGCTTTCAGGATGGTTCATGGCCAAATCGGCAAGAACCTTTCTGTTCAACTCAATGTTTTTGCTTGAAAGCATTCCCATTAGTTGAGAGTAGGACATTCCATTCTCACGTGCACCAGCATTGATACGCTGAATCCAAAGTGATCGGAAATTTCTTTTCTTGGTTTTACGGTCGCGATAAGCGTAAGAAAGTCCGCGTTCAACTGCGTTCTTCGCGACTGTGTAAACATTCTTTCTTCTTCCCCAATAGCCTTTGGCTTGCTTGAGAATTTTCTTGCGTCTTGCTCTGGACGCTACTGCATTTACTGATCTAGGCATTCTATTGTTTTTTGGACCAAAGCGCCGCACTAGACGATCTTAAAGCTCAAATCCGGGTCTAACATTAACCGAAGTGATTTTCACTTCATATTCAACATCAACTTCACATTGGAAGTATCGGCATCAGATACCAAAGTAGCTTTAGTAAGATTTCGCTTCTGCTTAGTTTCCTTCTTAGTCAAGATGTGACTTTTGAAGGCATGCTTACGCTTAATCTTGCCGCTGCCTGTAAGCTTAAATCGCTTTTTGGCACTTGATACGGTTTTCATTTTAGGCATGTCTCAAACTTTTGTTTGTCCTGGTTTACTTCTTCTTTTTCGGCGCAATGAACATGATCATACGCTTTCCTTCTAATTTCGGCATGCTCTCTACAACACCAACGTCTTCGAGAGCTTGCGCTAGTTTAAGAAGAAGAATCTCTCCTTGCTCCTTATAAACTATCGTTCTACCGCGGAAAAAGACATAAGCTTTCAACTTAGATCCTTCTTCCAAAAACTTCTGAGCATGCTTCAATTTAAAATTGAAATCATGATCTTCCGTATGCGGTCCGTAGCGGATTTCCTTAATGACCACTTTCGAGGCTTTGGATTTCAGCTCCTTTTGTTTCTTTTTCTGCTCGTAAAGGAATTTCTTATAATCGATTACCTTACAAACAGGTGGTTTGGCTTTTGGCGAAATCTCCACCAAATCCAATCCTTTTTCGCGAGCAATAACTAATGCTTCCGCTGTCGTACATATCTGTTGACCCTCACCATCGTCCAATACCAAACGCACCTCAGGGGCGATGATTTTTTCGTTAATTCTGTGCGGATCTTCAACCCGGCGTCTGACCGGACGTCTTCTTCTTATAGCGATGCTGTTCGACTTTAGTTAAACTCTTGAAGCTTAGCTTCTATTTCTTCGTTGACCAGCTTGGCGAAGGCTTCGATCTCCATTGTTCCGAGATCACCTTCTCCTTGACGACGAACGGAAACCGTCCCTTCATTCATCTCCTTCTCCCCCACAATCAACATGTACGGGATTTTCTGGATTTCCGCGTCTCTGATCTTTCGACCAATTTTTTCGGCGCGCTCGTCAACGAGGGCGCGAATATCGTAATTATTTAGGACATGCGCCACATTCCGTACAGTCTCATTGTACTTCTCGGAAATACTCAGAATCGTTACCTGTTCTGGCGTTAACCAAAGTGGGAACTTTCCTTCGCAATGTTCTATCAAAAGGGCGACGAAACGCTCCAGAGAACCAAATGGCGCTCTGTGGATCATTACAGGTCTGTGCTTGTTATCGTCACTCCCAGTGTACTCCAGCTCAAAACGTTCAGGCAGGTTGTAATCCACTTGGATCGTACCCAACTGCCATTCCCGCCCTAAAGCATCTTCCACCATGAAATCGAGCTTAGGGCCATAGAAGGCGGCCTCACCATATACCGTTTCTGTTTTCAACCCTCGCTCCTCGGTGGCCTCAATGATGTCGCGTTCAGCCTTTTCCCAGTTTGCTGTATCACCAATGTACTTCCCTAAATTATCAGGGTCTCTCAAAGAAATCTGTGCAGTAAAGTTCTTAAAGTCGAGTGCTTTGAATACGTACAAAACAAGATCGATCACCTTTTTGAACTCATCTTTTACTTGATCTACGCGGCAAAATATATGAGCATCGTCTTGAGTAAAACCGCGTACTCGGGTTAGACCGTGAAGTTCCCCGCTTTGTTCGTATCTGTAAACCGTTCCAAATTCAGCCAAACGCACAGGCAGGTCGCGATACGACTTCGGGCTTGCTTTATAAATCTCGCAATGATGTGGACAGTTCATGGGCTTAAGGAAGAACTCCTCGCCTTCATGTGGTGTCTCGATTGGCTTAAATGAATCTTCGCCATACTTCTCGTAATGTCCAGAGGTCACATACAAGTTTTTGTGACCAATGTGAGGAGTAACTACGGGTTCATAGCCGGCCTTTTTCTGCGCAGCCCTCATAAAATTCTCAAGTCGCTCCCTAAGAGCTGCACCTTTGGGCAACCAAAGCGGAAGACCTTGGCCAACTTTATCTGAGAAGGTGAACAATTCCAACTCTTTTCCAAGCTTCCTGTGATCTCTCTTTTTGGCTTCTTCAAGCATGTGGAGATAATCCTTCAGCATCGATTGCTTCGGGAAGCTAATACCATAAACACGCGTAAGTTGAGGCTTCTTTTCATCACCTCTCCAATAAGCACCCGCGACGTTCATGATCTTGACAGCCTTGATCAAACCAGTGTTAGGTAGGTGACCGCCACGGCACAAATCCGTAAAATTAGAGTGATCGCAGAAGGTGATGTCTCCGTCTTCTAGATTACTAATCAATTCTAATTTAAACTCATTGTGTTCCTTTTCGTAGTAGGCCAGGGCATCTGACTTCGATACTTCACGTATTTGAAATTCAAACTTCTCCCTAGCCAGTTCCAAAAACTTTTGCTCCAACTTCGGGAAATCTTTTTCAGACAAAACCTCTTCACCAAGATCAACATCATAATAGAATCCTTGATCGATGGCAGGCCCAATGGTGAGTTTAACATTTGGATAGAAAAACTCCAATGTCTGGGCAAGAACGTGTGCAGATGAATGCCAGAAGGTCTTTTTACCTTCCTTGTCATCCCAGTTGAGAAGTTGAACTTCCGCATCTTCTTGGATGGGAGTGACCAATTCTCGGATGCGACCATTTACCTTAGTAGATATGACCTTACGGGCAAGTCCTTCGCTAATGCTTCTTGCAATTTCAAAAGAATTGATCCCTGCTTCATACTGACGAACTGAGCCGTCAGGAAGTGTTATGTTGATTTTTGTGCTCAAGAGGGTGGCAAATATACTGATGTGATTCGGGAAAGCGGAAATTTGGAACTTTGGAAATCAATGAAAGATCAAATCAGTCGAATAAAAATAGATCCAGCTGCATTCCTATTGGATCACCCTTCAAATATTCTCACACTTGGGTCGTGCTTCAGCGACTCCATCGGCAATCGTTTGAAAAGACTAAAATTCGCAGTCAGTTCCAATCCCTTTGGAACGCTTTTTAATCCGATTTCCATTGCAAGGAATGTTCGCGACGCTATAAATCTTTCTCATTCTGAAGAGCACCTTGTGTTTCACGATGGTCTCTGGAAATCACTTGACCTTCACAGCGATTTTTGTCATCCTTCCAAAGAGAAACTTCTTCTACAATTGCAACGCACCCAAGAAGATCTTATAGACCGTCTCAAGACGGTACAAGTCGTTTTCATAACTCTAGGCTCGGCGGTGGTTTTTCGTTACACGAAATCTGGAGAAATCATCGCAAACAACCACAAGTTGCCCAGCAAGGAATTCCAACAAGAACTGTTAGGAATTGAAGAAATTCAACATGCCTTGACTTCTCTTTTCGAGAAATTGCGAGGAATCAATTCCAAGATTCATATTGTACTTAGCCTCAGTCCTGTGCGGCACTTGGCGAAAGGGGCCATCCTCAATCAAAGAAGTAAAGCAAGGCTTCTTGAAGGCATCCACTCTGTTCTTGGTGATCGCATCCACTATTTCCCGGCTTACGAATTAATTCTCGACGAATTAAGAGATTACCGATACTATAAAGATGACCTTGTACATCCAAGTGATCAGGCAGTAGATAGCGTTTGGGACGGCCTCATGGACTATTGCTTTAGCTCGACCTCAAAGGAGCTAATTTTTGAAATTGAACAGGTTCTTAAAATGCAAGAACATCGAACTCAACATCCAAAGGCTCCTTCAAGCATTCAATTCCAAGAAGTTCGTCAACAAAAAATAGAGGGCCTAATTCAGCGATTCCCGCACCTCAATTTTGATTGAACAAGTGCAGGCCTATGTGGTTTGATTTTTGCTAGAATTGCAGCCTTTAGAGCCCTTATGAACCGCTTCTTATTATTCAGCTTTCTCTTGCTTGGCCAACATGCTTTCGCACAGAACGCGCAAGTTTATAATGTTACCACGCTGAAAGGAGTTGACGAAGTTTTCATCATCAACTTTCAAAACTCCACTTCGGTCATTTCGGATCGAGAAGGGCGCTTCAGTCTAGCAAGCTTTAATATAGAGGACACACTCATCATACAACACCCTTCGTTTCAAACAAAGTTTGTACCCGTGCAAACGATTCTGGCCCAAAACGGCGCTGTGTATTTGAATGAAAAAGCAGTCGACCTCGGAATATTTGTGGTGAGCGCTAATAAGCGTGCAGTTAAACGAGAGGACGTTCCAAATAAGGTGAAGGTAATTGGTCGCAAAGAAATTGATTTCCAAAACCCCCAAACCAGCGCCGACTTATTGAGTCAATCCGGAGAAGTGTTCGTGCAAAAAAGTCAACTTGGTGGAGGGTCACCAGTGATCCGAGGCTTTGCAGCCAACAAGGTTCTCATTGTAGTAGATGGAGTTAGAATGAACAACGCCATTTTCCGTGGAGGAAATTTGCAGAACGTATTGAACATCGATCCCATTCTTATTGAAAAAACAGAAGTGATTTTCGGCCCAGGGTCCGTGATTTATGGCAGTGACGCTCTCGGAGGTGTCATGAATTTCCAAACAAGAAAACCCAGTAATTTCAGTGACAGCTCCGGCTTCAACCTGGGGTCCGCAATGCGCTACTCATCGGCGAACAATGAACGAACCATCAAAGCATATCTCGATATGGGTAAAGGAAAGTGGGGAAGTTTCACTTCCTTTTCGGCAAGTGCTTTCGACGATCTGAAGTCTGGCCAATCCTATGTAAATTCTGAAGGGGATTTTGGCAAGCGCTTGTGGTATGTAGAACGAATAAACAATAAAGACAGCATCATCCAGAGTTCAGACCCTCATGTGCAGCGCAATTCGGGCTACGACCAATTCAATTTTAGTCAGAAGATCAGTTATAAGCCCTCCGACTCCGTTTCCGTCCTCTACAGCTTAATTTATTCGAGCACCTCGGATATTCCAAGGTACGATCGGCTTACTGAAACTGCCAATGGACTTCCAAAAAGTGCTGAATGGTACTATGGCCCGCAAAGCTGGTTGATGAACTTGCTCAACGTTGAAATCAATCAGAAACGTAAGTTCTTCGATCGTTTGAACTTGACCGTAGCCCATCAATTCTTTGAAGAATCAAGAAACGACAGAAAATTCAATTCCAACACCCTACGCAAGAGAACAGAGAAAGTCTCACTGATTACCTTAAATGCGGATTTGGACAAAGAAATTAACGAAAAAAATACCCTGTTCTATGGTGTTGAATTCAATCGGAATGGGGTTCAATCTGAAGGAATTCGAACCAATGTCATTTCTGGCGCATCAAGCCCGGTGGCAACAAGGTATCCTGAAGCTGGCAGCCGCACACAACAAGTAGCGGCCTACCTTTCCCATCAATTAAAGATGTCGAAAAAATCGACCGTCTTGTGGGGGGTTCGCTATACCAGAAACGAGCTCTATGCTGATTTTGGTGGAAGCAATTTCTACAATTTTAGCTTTGAGGAAGTCGACATCAACAGCGATGCATTCACCGCTAGTTTGGGCTACACATTTCGCCCATGGAGGGTGTGGCAGTTTAACATAAGCCTTTCCTCAGGCTTTAGAAGTCCAAATGTTGATGACGTCGCCAAAGTGTTTGATTCGGAGCCAGGGCGAGTCGTGGTGCCGAATGAAAACATCCTTCCTGAATACGCATATAATGGTGAAATTGGCCTTCTTCGAAAGTTTGGTGATAAAGGCCAGGCACAAGTCAACTTCTTTTACACTTCACTTCAAAACACCATTTCAAGGAGTACCAGTCAAGTAAATGGTTCCGATTCCATTATGTACGACGGGGTGCTCAGTCAAGTGCTCTCCGAACAAAACATTGGACAAGCATTTGTTTCCGGGGTTTCCTACAGTCTCATGTATAACTTGAATAAGAATTTCGGCTTGCGCTCATCGCTCACTTATATGGATGGTGCTGATTTAGACACTAAGGAAAGCCTGAGACATGTTAGCCCGTTATTTGGGAACACCGCCATTGCATTCGTGACAGAAAAAATTCGTTCTGAATTCTACCTCAACTACAACGGAGCCATTCCTCTTGCCGAACTCGCTCCTTCCGAGAAAAGCAAGCCTCAACTATATGGCCCAAATGGTTCATTGGCTTGGTATACGCTCAATTTGAAGTTTAGCGTACGTCCAAGTGCCACAACGAACATTACTGCAGGCGTGGAGAATATTCTAGACCTGCATTACAGGCCTTATTCAAGTGGCATTAGCGCAGCCGGTCGGAACTTTTTTGTCGGTTTTCGGGCAGATATTTAGTCTTCCTTGACGAAGACTTGGCTGTCTACCATCTCCTCACTCCAATCCAAAACAAGTCCCTGAGCAAGTTCCTGGGTTACCTTCTCCCCATAGAGAAGATGTGTGAGGTATAAAGCAGCTTCAAATGATTTTGCCCCACCAGCAGAACTGATGTATTTACCGTCCTGTACTACTATCTTGTCGTGTACTACTTTCACCTTTGGAAAACGTTCAGCGAATTGAGTCAAATCGGCAGGAAAGGTAGTTGCATACTTTCCTTCGAGTAAACCAGCTGCTCCAAGAACAAATACACCATCGCAATGAGAGGTCACCCAAGTTGCATTGCTGGCGATAGCTCTCACAAAATTCAAAAGGGCTTTGTTTGTCAGAGCTGAACTCAGATGCGATTCTGCACTTGGAATAACTAAAATATCAATGGGTGGATAGGAATCATTAAAACCATAATCAGCTCGAATGTTCAGGCCCTCGGACGTTCGAATCGTCTCACGATGTTCAGCTATTGTAAAGACTTCCATTTTCTTAATGCCCTCTCTATACTTGGTATGTTCGAAAATATCCCAAGGTGCCGTAAGCTCCGTATTATAAACTCCATCCATGATCAAGAAGGCAACCTGATATGAATCGACATCATAGTTCTTGACTTCACTCTTCTTCTCATTTGAGCAAGAAAGAGAAACAAGCACCAGCAGTAGGATTGGTCTCATTTAATAAAACTGCAACAAAAAACCCAAGCCGAAAAATTCAACTTGGGTTTCAAAAAATTTTCAATTCGTTTGTTAGTAGAACAAGTACCGATTATCTACAACATTCACCGCAGATTGCAATGCAGTAAAGGCTTCAAAATCTACTCGCTCAGAAAGACTACGACGCAATTGTACTTTAGATTGTGCGAAGTCTGGCTCTTGCAGTGGGTCTGTAAATTCAAGTACTTCCACAACAAGAACACCTCTTTCACCGACTATTGGCTTGGAAACTTGTCCAGGAGCAAAAGCGAAAATACGTCCGAATAAATTATTCTCCTGACCAAGACCTGGAATGGAGAATTCCGAGAAAGTCAAGCCATCAACTGATTCAACGTTTCCTCCCAATTCTTGAGCGGCTTCGTCAAAGTTTGCAAAGCTGCCTAAACCTGAGAGAATTTTCTCAGCCTTCTTCTTAGCAAGAACCTTCTGTTCTACGGCCTCCCTAACATTCTCAAAATCTAGAGAACCTTGGTTTTTAACTGAGGTAACCGACATGATAACAAAGCGAGACGCTTCTGTATACACTTCTGAAACCGCCCCCAATTCACTGTCATAAATCCAACGAATTTTAGTGCGAGGAGATTCAAAATTACCAAGAGTACGATCCTCTTCCTTGATGAAGTCAATTTCTTCCAAGTTCAAACTTTCATCTGCCTCAATTGCGGCCTTAAAAGATTCTATGTTGTTGTTTGTGATGGAAAACTCAGAGGCCTTATTGAATACGTCTTCAAAAGTTTGTTCTGATGGAAGCACTTCGCGGCTCACTTCACCCAAAACAACTTTTTGCACATCAGTGCTTCTGTCGGTCACATTAATGAGGTGCACACCATACTGGCTTTCAACAACCACAAATTCATCTTTCTTCGTTTCAAAGGCAGCCTTCTCAAAAGGAGGAACCATTCTTCCTCTTCCAAACCATCCGAGGTCTCCACCTTTATTGCTTGACCCAAAGTCTTCTGAGAAGCTCTCTGCTAATGAGGCAAAATCTTTACCCTCCTTGACCACGCCAAACAAACTATCTACTCGATTCCGAACCACCGAAGAATCTTTCTCTCCCCAAGTAATTAGAATGTGGCGTGCCTGCACAGAATCAGCCGTTGTAACCTTCTCAATAACTTTTGAAATGTGCAATTGATTTCTCCACTCATAAGGACCAAATACTGACCCAGTATCTGAGTTAAAAATCAGGGAATCAACACCCTCAGGCAAGTCATCCTCACCGTACATGTTGAAATTAAAAGGAACATCGCTGAATTCATTCAAGAACGTAGTATCGTCTTCTGCCTCACGATAAGCAGTTGTTAAAGAGGCCAGCTCATCTTGAATTGCGTTGTAATCGTCCGTTGTTGGAGTTACGGGAAAACTTAAGTAAGAGATAGCACGAGTAGTAACTTCTTGCTTATACTCCGCCTCTGACTTGTGCGCATTGTAATAGCTCTTAAGGTCACTTTCGTCGTAGGAGCCTTCCTCATTTGGAATAGAAGCAAAGTCCTTAATGGCGTATCTAAACCTTACCGATCTATTTTCATCCAGGTGGTTGATGGCCACTTCCATTTTAGTGATGTTGAGCCCAAACTTTATCAGGTTGTTGTATTTATTGGCTTTTCTGTTCGAAATTAAAGCCGCTTCTAGAGGGTCCCAATTTTCATCTTGCCCACTGTTGATGAGCTGCTGCATGTATGAGAGTACCGCGTTACTGCTCAAGCCTCCCGTGGCAGGATCAATGAATTGTTCAAAGATGTTTCCTGTTTGAGGATTGCTGAAGTATTGCATTAGCACTTCGTTCCTCGGATTATTTTTTATTTCAAACAGTATTTCTTCAGCCGTAGCATCTATGCCCAATCGCTCATATTCTTTAAAGAGAATACGATCTTGAAGAAGCGAGCTCCAGACTTGATCGCGAATGCTTTCGCGTTGCTGTTCGTTCACAGAGTTCGAACCAATTCGTTGTTGAACTAAGGCGTCGAACTCAGCATAGCTGATATCCTCACCCCATATTTCACCTACGTTGTTTTGATTTCGAAGAAATCCTCCTCCTGAATTCAACAAGTCGCCAAGAATGAAGAGCACCATTGCTGCTCCTATAACTCCGAATAGGAGTGCCGACTTACTTCTGATTTTGCCGATGACAGCCATCTGCGATTTAGTTTTGGAAATTGGTCTGCGAAAATAGTTAAAAATGCAGACGGCCGAAGCAGTATAATTGATTGATTCTCTGGGCTCCAGAAACCAAGCCTGAACTTAGTCGTGAGCCCTCCCATTGAGGAGTCGAACCGAGACGATTTTTTGATCGACCGCTTCAATAATTTCGAAACGTAAATCGGTAATCAATATCTGCTCACCAGCCTCGGGAATTCTCTGCTCAAAATGATATATCATCCCTGCAAGTGTACTGTAGTCATCGCTTTCAGGGAGCCCTAAATCAAAATCCTCATTTAGATGATCAATTTCAAGCCTAGCCGAAAATACCATTGATCCATCAGCCTCTTCCTTGATGATTTGCTCCTCTTTGTCGTGTTCATCCTCAATTTCCCCAACGATTTCCTCAAGAATATCCTCAACTGTGATGATTCCAGAGGTTCCCCCGTATTCATCCAAGACAAGCGCTATGCTCTTTTGCTGTTTGTTGAGGAGTGTGAGAACATCCTTAGCCATCATGGATTCTGGGACTAATGGTACGGGAATCAGAATGCTTTTGATTTTTTTCGGACGCTTTAGAAGTTCGTTAGAATGGACATAACCTATGATGGCGTCCATATCCTCTCGGTAGACCAAAACTTTTGACAAGCCTGTCTCCACAAACAACTCAATCAGCTTTTCAACCGCCTCATTTTCTTCAATTGCAACTACATCTGTCCTAGGAACCATACACTCTCTGGCTTTCGTCTTACCAAAATCGAGTGCATTATGGAAAATCTGAACTTCATTCTCCAACTCCTCCATGCGCTCAACACCTTCAGCCCCTCGTTTTACGTAATCATCCAAATCAATTCGGCCAAAGGATAAGATTGAAGGCTTAATCTCTATACGGAATATCCCCTTTAGGAGGCTTTTAGCCAACCTACTAACGAGGAAAACAATTGGGTAAAAAATGAAGTACAGAACCAAGGTTGGAACGGCAAAAAACGCCAAGATTCCATTTGGGTTCATCCGAAAGAGTGTCTTCGGTAAAAATTCTGCAGTCACCAATATAACCGCCGTGGATAAGATGGTTTGAGAGAGCAACATCAAAATCTCATTCTGACCAATAACTTGAATGATCAATGGCTCAAATAGGAAAGCAAACGAGATTCCATATATCACCAATGCTGCATTGTTTCCAATCAACATCGCTGTGATGAACATAGAGGGCTGCTCATTGAATCTGGAAATGATTCGAGCGGAGATGAGTCCTGCTTTTTTGTCTAGCTCAATCTTGAGTTTGTTTGCTGAGACGAAGGCAATTTCCATCCCAGAAAAAAAAGCAGAAAAAAGCAGAGAGAAGAGGATGAATAGAACCGGGTGCGCTTCCATAGGATGACCTACCTATCAAATGTAGGTAAAAGAAATATGTGTACTACTCTTCTGGTTTTGACTCTTGACCTTCTTGACGTCTACGAACAAATCGACGCATTGCCCATAGGCCTGCAGCTACGAAGGGCATTACAAACAAGAAGGTGTTCTCACTTAAAACAGCTGGATCTTGCGACCATTTGTAAGCAGCAAATAGAGCTGTTGCTGCTGCTACAAATAACCAAAACAGCTCCATGAACTTATTGTACTTGCTCATCCTTTTCTTCTTTTATTACAATTGTTCCTTTGATCTTTTTAATGCGGTAACTCGAAAAGTCTTCCTTGGCTTCCAATCCCTCACCGTAGATGATTTCTTCTCCCGTTCTAATCTTTACGTATTCATCCGATTCAATGGTGTGATTCACCTCATCCCAAATTAGGTGTTCGGTGTACAAGGTATCACCTTCTCCGTTTACCACCACAACGTTGTTCTTAACATCCAACTTCTTCTGAGTCTCATAATGCTCCCCATATTCTGCGGTAAGGGTAGTGACTATCTTCTCCTCCTTGTCATATACCCTCAATTCGATCCCTTTTGGAAAAATGCTTTTTATCTCATCCCCTTGAAACCTATTCAATTCTGGTGCAATAATCCGTATTTGAACTCGCGCAGAGTCACTGTACATTAAATCTGCTTCAAATGTAGTTTCGCCAGGCAATTCTTCACTAGCACTTACTTGCTGGATCGTCTGCTTGTCGTTCTGGCAAGAAAAAAGCATCACCGCTAAAATGATGATGCTTTTAATTAAAATTATTGAGTGTTTCAAGAGAGCTTATTCATTTACTCGAACCGTTGTACTTTCTCCAATCCAACAACCAACTTGGTAAGCTGCGCCATCTTGAATTCCGTAGAAAAAGCAATCCGCCTGTTTAGGGAATTGTGCTTTTACAGCTCCAAGCTTGGTTCCTACTTTTTCCGCCAAGCTAGGATCAACAGACTTTGCTTTCAAATATTGATCGTATGCTGCCCAGTAGCCAGCACGTTTTTCGCATTCGTTTTCACCACATGTTTTTGAAGCTCCCGAATAGGCGTCTCCAATTAGAATGTAAGCTTCTCCATTGTTTGGATTCACTTGCAATAGTTTTCGGCAAAGCTCACGAACTTTAGGATAATCACGAGCGCCCAAAGCTGAGGCAGCAGCACGATAATACGCGTCTTCTTTAAGCTTAACATCGTCACCACCAAGTTCCGCTGCTTGAACAAAATACTGGATTGCATTGGTGTATTCCGCCTTTTTCAAATACCATTTTCCAATACTAAAAGCAGAATTTGCGGTAGGTTCCTGTTCATTTAATTTCACAGCAACCTTTATGTATAGGTCAGAATCCTCACAATTCTTAGCATCCATCAATTTGATGATGTTCTTATTCAGCTTAAGATTTTCAGAATCGTCGTTGAATTTTGGCTCGAACAATTGAATTAAGTCGGGGCAATCAGCCACTGGAGCAAACATCTTAGCAAGGTTTTCTTCTGCGTTAAGATAGAGCTCAGCTGTTTTGGGCTTTTTAGAAGACCGGTTGGCATCAACAACATCCATAAGCTTAGGATACAGCTCCAAAAGATCTTCTTTCTTCACCTTATCGTCTTTGTACATCTTGTATTGAGCCATGTAAAGAGTGACCAATACGCCAGGCTCTGTTCTACTTCCTTGAAGTTCGAAAGATTTCAAAAGAGTTTCGTATGCAGGCTCAACATCATCATCACCACCGAGGTTTAGCATGTCGCTACCCTTTCGTCCCAACACATAACCCTCTTGACCAAAATGTTCAATACGCCGATCATAAATCCACATCAATGTATCAAACAATTGTTCGACTCGTTCTGGGTTGGCTTTATTCTCATTCATAAATGTCCTGTACATTCCTGCCCCGCGCAAATAGAGGTTCTTACTTGATTTTGGACATATTTCACAAGCTTTCTTCCAGGAAGCAACCGCATCCTTATATGACTTGTGTTTGTAGAATCCTGAATAGACTGAAAGATTCTTAATGCATTCTAGGCTATCTTCTGGAGTAGCACCATATTTCTGTGCGTTTACGGTTCCAAAAAACATTAGTCCAAGGCTCAAACT
This sequence comes from Flavobacteriales bacterium UBA1986, assembly GCA_002336245.1. Lineage (GTDB taxonomy): Bacteria > Bacteroidota > Bacteroidia > Flavobacteriales_G > Salibacteraceae > UBA4419. The sequence goes on along the minus strand of DDDG01000029.1, from coordinate 127,608 downwards.
TAAGGTTAGTTTAAGTGTCTTCATCGCTAGATTTTTCATTCTATCTTTCTTTTGTAAAACCATCTGTCAAACTGATTGGGCATTAAAGTCACCCCAATATTTACACTTGTAAAAGACTCACTAAAGCTATTTCTCTTCTCTGAACCTCTCTGCCCGTATTCAAGGGCAACGTTGAGAGAGGAAAATGAGCGTGACTTCAACAATGGCAATGCAAAGCCAAAACTTATGCCAAATTCATTGAGATTCAAATCATCCAAAATCACCCGTGATTGGCCATACCGAAATCCGGTGCGGTATCGACCAGATTTCAATAGGTCGCTGCTTGCTCTGTAATCAGGCCAAAACTCAATGCCCACACCTAAAGAAAAAGAGTTGGCCAAAGCAGGGTTATTGCCCAGTATTTCTAATTTGCTCCACTCCCAAAAGTCATACTCTATTCCAACAGTCCATTTCCGATTTAAGTTCAAGCTTGCACCAAGACTATAGTGCATTGGCTGAACGACATCACCAGTGTCGGGAGTAGCAATTAAGGTGTCCACCACATCAGAAGCGCTTCCGGTGAATTCAGGCGCAACGAAAATAAAGGTTGATGAAACTTTCTTGGAAGCAAGTTTTCGCTGAGGCTCAAAGCTTGCCCCCAATGAAAGAAAGTTGTTAGACTTTAAGCCTCTTCGATAAGCCAATCCATACTCCCCATTGATGCCCCTAGTAGATATGTTGTCGCTTGTGATCGAATTCAAAAAACCCGGTTGGTCAATAAATCGCAACTCAGTTGTTCGATCGAAGAAACCAAAATAGTAGCTAAAATTCGCACCTAGGCTGAGTTGATTGAGGGTGTCTTGAATGATTTGGGCTGAAAACCCAAGTGAGGCTCTATTCAACCCACCAATGCCTTTATAAACTGTTTCAACAGTTCCGGCCTTTGGTAATTCGAGCTCTTGTGTAAGCTCATATCCCAGCGTTGTGTGCGGAGAAAGTAGGGCTGTAAGGGCAAAGCGTTTCGCAAATGGAAAGGCGAGCGCAAAGTGATTGATGTTGTTGTAAGCACTTGAAGCACTTCCTGAAGGGCCAGCCAAACGAACACTTTGAGCGCGAACGCCTAAATCAAAAAGAGGCTTCGTTAAAAATGCATTACCTGCTGGGTTCTTTGGATTGAAGTAGTCGAATTGATAAAGTGCTGTTTGAACACCTCCCATTCCTCTGGAGGCTACAAGATTTCTAGTGTTCACATCTCCAATTCCATAAGTCGAATATGGCGATACGTTTAAAACCTGCGCGTTGAGAAGGCTAGAAACAAGCAGAAAAAAGAAGAATGCTAAAGAGCACTTAAAGCTCATTGTGTATCAGGATGTTGTGCATTCCAAGAAGCACCAAATTTGGGTCTGCAAAAATGGGATTTTTAAGGTCTCCTGCAAATTTCATTGCATCTCCTCCAGTAATCGCGACAGATAGGTTTTTATAAGAGGCTTTATAACGATCAATTGTTCCGTTTAGTTCATGAAGAATTCCGTAAAATGACCCACTTCGCATCGAACTTTCAGTGTCCGTTCCCAACTCATCTGAAGCCGTCCAATTCAATTTTGGAAGTCTTTTCGTAAAGGCGTGCATGGCTGCAAGTCGCATCTCCAAGCCAGGTGAAATTTTTCCCCCAACAAAATTTTGATTCACAATTAAATCAAAGGTGATGCAACTGCCCAAATCAATGCAGAGGGTATTCGTACCATTAAAATGTTCCCAGGCACCCACGGCGCTGCAAAATCTATCGTGCCCTAAGGATGCAGATTTATAATGATTCTCAACAGGTAACTTCAAATCGAACGAAAATGGAAGCAATCGGTCTTCGAATTGAACCTGTACTATTTCTTTTGGGTCTGTAGATACCGAGGCTATGATCCCTGTATCCCATCCAATTGAATCTATTTCAGAACGGATTAATTCAGGCTCAATTGACTCAATGGCCCAAGAATCGATCAACTCGCCGCCAGAAAATGACGCCAACTTCGTTCTACTGTTTCCTACATCGATGCAAAGTCTTTTCACAAGGTCCCAAAAGTATAGATTCCACAAGGCTTTGAATGAGTTGAGCACGAGTAGATTGTGGAATGAGAAAATTTTTAGATTTGCCACCCGATTTCGAAAGAGTTAAACCCAATCGAATCTTAGGAGGTGCCATAGCTCAGTTGGTAGAGCAACGGACTGAAAATCCGTGTGTCGCTGGTTCAAATCCAGCTGGCACCACAAGTAAAGCCCTGAAGACATAGCGTCTCAGGGCTTTTTTATGAGCTATTTCATCTACATATTGCACTCCAAAGAATACAATCGCCTCTACAAAGGTATGACTGAAGACCTTTTAGCAAGGCTCAAACAGCACAACGCCGGTAAGGTCAAATCCACAAAAGCATTCATTCCTTGGGAAATAATTCACTCCGAATCTTTCGATTCTTCTGAGAAAGCTAGGGCTCGTGAGAAATACTTCAAGACTGACAATGCCCTCCAAACAGTGCCCCTAGCCTTTCTTCATGGAGTCCAATATTTCTGACACTGCTGGGCAAATCAGAGAATTCTCCAAAGCGATGTCGAGAACATCCCGCATATTTTTGCGGTTGGTGTGAGGGTAGTCGCTGCACGCTTCTGGACGAACAGAATATACCTTGCATTTATTGTCAGAGGCCAAAAAGGGACAAGGCGTTTGGTTGAAAACGAAGTCTCCATCCTCATCCATCTCCACGAATTTTTGAATGAACTGACCTGTACTCAATTTTAAATGAGAGGCGAGTCGATCCAAGTCATCTTGGAGTAAAATTGGAGAGGTTGTTTTGCAACAATTAGCACAATCAAGACAATCAATTCTCGTGAAAGCATTGTCATGCTGTCGCTTAAATTCTTCATCCAAACGCTCAGAATTCTTGACTTTTTCAAGGAAAATTGCATTCTCAGCCTTCTTTTCGAGGGCCGTTTGAAGAGAAATTTGGTAGTCTTGGTTCAAGCTCGTTCTTTAGGTGGAATCGCACAAATGACTTTCCAACGAAAATAAACCAGAATAACTCTTGATTTTAATTAACCAAGAAACCATCAATAAAGGCAAACGGAGCGCTCCTAGTTATTTGAAATGCTAATTACCGTTTTCTTCTTGATGTGAACATTTTTTCCCGTTGAAGCCTTCAAGGCAAGGACAAGCTGCTGAATGACGTAAGGCGAAAGGTCTGAGATTTCGACGGTATTCTCATCCAACCAATTCATGCAGGAAAGATCTCTGCCGCTTTTTTGGTTCAAACAACTTTCGAAAAACTTTTTTATGTCGTAACTAGCTTGTGACTGTTCTTCTACTTGCTCGTATCGCGAATCGCGCACCTGTGTTTCCACATTTTCCGAAATAAGTGTCATAAGGATGTTTTTTGTTTGATGCAAATCTGGGGCAAAAGATCAATAAGTGATAATTTATTCTTTTTATGATATACATTTGCTAATAGTTATGAATTACACTCTCCATCAGCTAAAAGTCTTCATCAAGATTGTAGAACTAAGAAGCGTCACGCGGGCTTCAGAAGAGCTTCACCTAAGTCAACCCGCAGTTTCAATTCAGCTGAAGAAACTTCAAGATCAATTTGAAATTCCTCTTACGGAAGTAGTTGGACGTCAACTATACATCACAAATTTTGGCCAACGGATCGCCGAACTCAGCAAGAATGTCCTGAATGAAGCCGAAGAAATAAGGTTCACAACAAATGCCTTTAAGGGCTTGCTCACAGGAGAGTTAAAGATTTCAGTCGTCTCTACAGCCAAGTATGTAATTCCATACTTTCTTGAGGGGTTTATGTCTCAACATCCCGAGGTAGATATCAAAATCGATGTTTCGAACAAACAGAAAGTAATTGAAGGCTTGAATTCAAACGAGAGTGATTTTTCACTGGTTTCTGTTCTTCCAAAGAATGTAGAGGTGAAGACACTTGAACTCTTGGAAAATGAGCTCGTTCTTGTCGGGCAATCCGAATTCAAAGATTTAGTGGTCAACAAGAAAACTCTTCCAGAGCTCACGCTCATCTTTCGAGAAGAAGGCTCAGCGACAAGAGCAGCGATGGAGGGCTTTTTAAACAAGCAAAAAATTGAAGGTTATAAACGTATGGAGCTCGTTTCCAATGAAGCGGTGAAACAAGCCGTTCTTGCAGGAATTGGATTTTCGGTGATGCCGATTATTGGGCTAAAAAATGAATTGGCCAATAAAAGTCTACACGTCTTTCCCATTCAAGGTTTGCCGATCAAAACAAATTGGAACCTAGTTTATCAAAAGAATAAACGCCTGAGCCCATCGGCTACTGCCTTACTTCAATACATTGAAGATCATCGTGGGAGCATTTTAGAGCGATACTTCTAATCCCTTCGCTTAGTATAAGGTTTCCGGATGAGCGAAATTCAATGGGTCAGTTGGTTTAGGTGATCTCAACCTTATCGATGCGCTCAATGCCATTTGGACCTATGCGCAAATCAAAATAATAGCCCGTGTTTGACCTTACGCTTAGGAGCAAGCATTTGATGTGAACTCGATCTTCTAGTGCATTGTAGCCTGCCACGTCAACCTTTGATATGAACGAAAAATTGAGTGCATCATCATTTGGAATGTGCGTCTTAAAGACATACTTGTCAAACTCTTCCTTCACAATGAGCTGATCTCCTTCCAACAGCTCAAAGCTCACTTTCCAATCGCGAAAATTCACCACACTTGTGTCGCCATTCTCTAGTGGAAATACCACTTCAAACCCTCGGTCCATAAGGCAGTAGCGACTCAGCGTCAAATTATACTTACGATTGGGTCCAATACTGGCGGCAAGTGATTCCTCGACATATCCCTCGGGTTTGTTCTGAAGAATGACCCTCCCTTTGGTCGGCTTTTTTGCAGCTGGACGTTGATCTTGCTTACAAGCAGGTATGATCAGGCAGAATGCTAGCAGAAAATAGAGCGTCGGTTTCATCTAAATTCAATGGTTCGACCCGATACCTTTTAGAGATAAAGGCGAACTTAAGGCCCAAGTTAGGTTGGAACATCGATAGAACGTATAACCGTTCCTCACATTTAACAATTTGAATCGAAGAAAAGGGAACCTACAAGCTGCTGTAAGGCCTCAAAGCATAAAAGTAAATGTGGGTCTTCTTCATATCACGTCCATCGTCATCTTGAATAGGCATGATGTCGCTCTTAAAGTCAACGAATATGGTGCAGGCACCTTTCAACTTTCCAAATTCACGAATGGCCTTTTGGGTAGAAACATCTAAGCGATCAAGTTTCCAAGCAACACCTTTCCGCGGAAAGTTACTCGCTCCGATGATGGCATAATTCGCAGGAATCGCTTCACCTGAAATGATATTTATTTCAGACTTTTTGCACTTCTCAGGTTTAACAACAATCGTTTGGGCATTTAGTCCTCCTAACGAAATGAAAAAAGCAAGAAATCCAAAAGAGAGGGCTTTCATTTGCCGAATATAGGATGCGACGTGATGCACTAGGAGCTGACGCTAAATTGAAAAATGGTTTCAGAACGATAGGGCTTTTGCGCCGACAATAGAGTACTCGGAAAACTTGGTTGATTTGGACTGTCGGGGAAATGTTGGGTTTCGAGGCAGAAGGCAGATCTTGGTCCGTAGGTCTTTCCTCCTTTTCCTTTGATCCCCGCATCTAAAGAGTTTCCCCCATAAAATTGAATTCCTGGTTCTGTGGCAAAAACCTTCATCGTTCTGCCCGACTTTGGGTCGTGCATTTCTGCTGCAAAGCGCAAACCCTCACCCTCTATTACGAAATTGTGATCATATCCATTTCCACGCAAAAACTGCGCGTTCTGAGAGGCATAAGAATCTTGAATGGCCCGTGCTGAAGTAAAATCAAATGGACTGTTCCTCACTGAAAGAATTTCACCAGTAGGTAATTGACTTTCATCAATCGCAGTAAACTCAGTTGAATTCAGCTTTAGAACGTGGTCCCCGATGAGACCACTCCCCTCCCCCGAGAGGTTGAAGTAGGAATGATTGGTGCAATTAAAATGCGTGTCTCGATCAGAGCTTGCTTCGAAGGATATGTGCAATTCATTCTGCTCTGATAAACGATATGAGAGATCTATCAATAAGTTTCCAGGAAAGCCTTCTTCTCCATCAGGGGAAGCGTGTCGCATTTTGACTTCATTCTGAGAATGTCCTACGACATCCCAAACCGCTTTATTAAATCCTTTGTTTCCACCGTGTATTTGATGTCCATTCCAGTTTGTTGTCAGCTGAAACTCCTCATCATGAATTTTTATTCTTCCTCCACTAATTCGATTTGCATAACGGCCAATCGTTGCTCCAAAATACTGCTCAGGATGCATGATGTACTCTTGAAGGGACTCATAGCCTAATACAAGGTCTACTACTTTTCCATGACGATCGGGGGCATTAAGGCTGATCAGTCGTGCGCCATAATTGCACACTTGACATGAAAGTCCAGTCCCATTGATGAGATGAAACAATTCAACTTTTTTGCCATTGAGTTGAGTCTGAAAATTTAAAGGGTCTACCATCAACAGGGCGCGCTAAATGCCTCCGTAGAAGTCTTGGATCATTTGATCCGTTTCTTCTTTTGATTTGAACACGTCAAAGCCAGGGCCTTGGGTGCGTTGAGCACCCAGTGCATTTGCATATTTAATGGCCTTTAAAGAATTCGAAGAATCCCCAAGCAATCCGTAGCCCAAACCCCCAGCAAAGGAGTCTCCACATCCAGTAGTATCCACCACATGTTCAACGTATATGGCCTTCATGTACTTCTGTTGAATTTCATTTTCTTCTTTATAGAAAACAACCCCACCGCTTGAATCGAGCGTCACGATTAAAGCCTGCACCCCATGCGCTAGTGCATGTTCCGCAAAATCAGGTAGATGCGTCATGTCGTTTTCGTCGAAAGCTTTCAATGCCTCCAGCTCATATTCCTTTTGGAACCAACAGCAATTGGACTCTTCCAAATTCATTTTAAGCACATCGATGTAGGGCAGCCATAAGTCTCGATCAATCCAGAACTTGAGCACTCGATCTCCCTTAGTCGTAATCCCATTGGTGGGTCCATGAGCATCAAAAATAATAATGGCATCGCTGTTCGCCTTGATGTACTTCAATGTTTCTAAAGGAACTTCATAGTCGGTAATCGGAACACAAACGAAGACATCGCAATCCAAAAGATCCTTTACATCCTCTGGGAGTATTGGATTCATAAAGGCCGTTTGTTTCTCCTGTCGATTGTTTTGATCGAGGAATTTGAGCCGAATCACATCGCCTTGATCGGCGTCAGAAGTAATGTAGTTCAAATCAATGTTGTCGAAATCCCTAAGGATGTCCTTGACTGCGGCCTCGTCTCTGCGCCGAAGGTGCGAAACTGGATATACTGTTCCTTCTTCCCCGAGTAACCTCGACAAGCCCACAGTGGTGTGCATGGCACAGCCATACTTCTCGATAACCTCTCCCTTGTGAGTGGTGATATGATCTCGAGGAACCGGCCCGAGAACCGCTACTTTATACTTTGACATACCTGCTGGAAGACGTTCGTCTAATCCGAGCAGTGCGCGAACCCCGCTAAATTAGTTTTTTATGCTTCAACTCAATTGCGAAGGTCATCAGAAAAGCTCTTGAGTTTGACTCTTCGCAGACAAGCTGCTACCTTCAATTTTCCTATCATCGCAGTTCACTCATTCCAATGGAAAGCCTCGATCAAATTGTCTTGCTGCAGAAGCACTCAAAAGTATCTTTCTCCGACAAAATTCAAGACTTTGGATTCAAGGATCTTCGTGCTGGAAAAGCTCGAATTCTTCAGGTTAACCTTGGATATATGTGCAATCAAACCTGTCATCATTGCCATGTTGACGCTGGCCCCACACGGACAGAGAAAATGTCGCGTGAGCATCTTGAGAAGTGTTTGGAGATTTTGAAAAGTGAGAATATTTCGAGTCTCGACATCACAGGTGGTGCCCCTGAGATGCATCCCCACTTCCGGTGGTTTGCTGAAAGCGCCGCAAAAATTTGCGACGAAGTAATCGTTCGGTCAAATCTGACCTTCATCGTGCAAAACAAAATCACTCGAAGCCTCGTCGAGTTTTTTAAGACTAACAAGCTGCGCATAATTTCTTCGTTGCCGTGTTACACGCAAGAAAATGTGGACAAACAGCGCGGGATTGGTGTTTACGAGCAGTCCATTGAAGCCCTCAAACTACTCAATGAATGTGGCTATGGCAAAGTAGAGGACCTTATTTTAGACTTGGTCTACAACCCGGGAGGTGCAAGTTTATCGGGAGACCAACGCGCCCTCGAGCAAGATTATAAACGCATTCTAGGGGAAGAACATGGACTTGTATTCAATCAGCTTTTCACCATCACAAATATGCCCATCAGCCGCTTCTTAGATTTTCTCGTTGCGACCGACCAACTCGATGCGTACATGAATAAGCTCATTGAATCCTTCAATCCATCTACACTAGGTGGTCTCATGTGCAGCGACACAATTTCCGTCGATTGGCAAGGGCGCCTGTTCGATTGTGATTTCAATCAGATGTTAGCAATGCCCATTCAGCAATCGGGGAGTTTAGACAGCTATGATTCCAATACTCTTATGGGCCGCCGCATCCTCACGGCTTCGCATTGTTTTGGGTGCACGGCAGGTGCAGGTTCCTCTTGTCAGGGAAGTTTGAATTAGAATTTATCCAAAAAGCGCTCAGGCTTAATCAAAGTATACTTCTCCCAAAGTGGGTTTTCTGGCTCATGCTTGAGTTGCCTTTTGAATGCAGGCTTCACCGTAACTAAAGCTTCTGGGGCAAGTTTTTCGGCGCGTTCAAAATCATGTTCAAGAAGGGAGAAAAAGATTTCGGCTTCAAACTGTGAAAGCTCGTTGTCGGAAAATAAATGACGCTTTTCCAAATTCGCATTTGCACTCACTAAAACATCGCTGAGCAACCATCGATCGGCCACCTTTTTCGACCGTATGGTTACATCCAAATAAGGACCTTCAAACTTAATCCCAAGAACCCACATCGCTGCTTCGGTCGTTGTTGGGATCAAATACTTTTTCCCGCGTTCACTGTAGGAATACTCCACTGAAACGACGGCCAGACTCTCCTCTTCTAGGTACATTTTCCCTTTGAAAAGAGCTTCTTTCACATTGGTCCGTTGATCAAAGGAAATCACAAGCAATTTATCATCGCCCGAATCAATAACGCCCTCGATTTTAAATTCATAATCCTTGATTTTTTCAGAATCGAAAAAAGATCTCCTTGTCCTGAGTACGTTGTAGTTGAAGAGAAAAATTGGGTTCCCCAAATTGATGGAGAAGCCCTCTTTGTCTTCATCAAATTCCTCACCTTTCTTTTTAGCCTTCTTACGGGCCTTGTCTTCACGCTTGTCGATTTGCTTGCGCATGAACTGTATGTCTTCTATGTCTTCGTAGACCTTCGAAGTGGCGATGCTCAATTGGTTGGAATCTATTGTATCTCCGTATCCCTTATTGTAGGCGCCTAAAATCGCTTCTATGAAGTGGCTGAACTCTCCATTTTCTTTTAAAAGTTCACGATAATAAACCTGACTGTTAAAGGCGGTTGTTCCGTAGTTTTCTGGAATGTTTTGCGCCGCTTTTAATACATAGTACTCCGCAGGTTTAGGTAAAATAACTACCTCATGGAGCTGGTAAGATTTGGACGTCATTGTAAGTTGCAGTGGGGACTTTATTCCCGACACCGGTAGCTTTAAGGTCTCGTATCCAATTAAACTCATTACAAGCGTGTCGTTCTTGTAAACCGAATCCGACGAAACAATGAAGTCCCCTTCCAAATTGCTCAAGCTGCCTTGGTAGCTCTTCTGGAAATACACATTCGCATATGCCAAAGCCTCTCCGGTTGCAGAATCTTTGAGGTTTCCTTCGATGCTTATCTGAGAAAAGCTCGTGAAACTTAAGAGAAGAAGGATGGCTGCTAAACTAACTTTGATCATAGAACAAATATGCACAATAGTGAATCTTCAAATTCAAGCGCTCTCAAAACTTAAATTGAATGAGACCGAGGTGATTGAACAAGTGTGCAAGCAGTTGGAAAAAGACCTCGGAATTGTAGTCCCCATTCTTCGTCCTTCGACCATTCTCCATATGCATGAAGAGCTGTTTGAGGTGGCCAAAAAGCACCTTTTAAACCTTGAGGCGGCCAAGCTGCAGCTCATTTCCTATCGAGTCGACTTAAAAGAAGAGGAGCGCCAAAAAAGTCTGCAAAAATTTGATTTACAAGAATTTACTGACCTAATCTTAAACCGCTGTTTTCAAAAAGTCTATCTCAGGAATGCTCTGAAAGACTAGTTCCTTTTCTTGAGGAAAAACTCCTTGAGAAGTGCCGAACACTCCGCTTCTAAAATCCCGTGTTGAACCTTCGTCTTAGGGTGGAAAACATTTTTCTCCAATAATGTGTAGCCCTTTTTCGGGTCAGATGCACCAAAAATAATTTCAGAAAAACGCGCCCAATGAATCGCGCCTGCACACATCACGCAAGGCTCCAAGGTCACATATAGGCGACACTTGTCCAAAAACTTCCCACCCATAAAATCTGCCGCTGACGTAATTGCCTGCATTTCTGCGTGCGCTGTAACATCGTTCAATCGCTCCGTAAGGTTGTGCGCGCGCGCAATGATTCTATTGTTTGCTACTACTAAAGCGCCAACGGGAACTTCGTCTTCAGCAAAAGCAGCCTGAGCTTCTTGCAATGCCTGCTTCATGAAGTGTTCATGAGAATAGGGTTCAATCATGCGACGAATTTATACAATGAGCGCTTCGATAATGAGGGTTCAAGGCTCATCATTCTTACTAAATTCGCGACTCAATTAAAGAGCATGCTTCGAACACACAATTGCGGTGAACTTCGGTCCGAAAATATAGGTGAACAAGTTCAACTGAGCGGCTGGCTTCAGCGGTCCAGAGACTTAGGTGGAATGACTTTCCTTGACTTAAGAGATCGCTATGGAATCACACAACTGGCGTTCAATATGGAAAGCAATGCGGCACTATGTGAACAAGCACGCAAGCTGGGCCGAGAGTTTGTTCTTCAAGTAGAAGGAAAAGTAATTGAACGAACGAGCAAAAATGCCCAGATGTCGACTGGAGATATTGAACTCGAAGTTTCTAAACTGACTGTATTAAATTCATCTAAAGTTCCTCCCTTTACGATCGAAACAGAATCTGATGGCGGAGAGGAATTGCGCATGCAATATCGTTTCCTGGATCTTCGGAGAGCTCCACTTCAAGAAAACTTAGCATTACGACATCGTCTTGCTCTAGCTGTAAGAACCTATTTAAGTTCGGCTTCATTCCTGGAAATTGAAACTCCGTACCTCATCAAATCAACGCCAGAGGGCGCCCGTGATTTTGTCGTTCCCTCTAGAATGAATGAAGGGCAATACTATGCCCTGCCTCAATCTCCACAAACATTTAAGCAGCTTCTGATGATCAGTGGCTACGATCGATACTTCCAGATTGTACGTTGCTTTCGAGATGAAGATTTAAGGGCCGACCGGCAGCCAGAGTTTACTCAAATCGATTGCGAGATGGCATTTGTTGAGAGGGACGATGTACTCGCTCTTTTTGAAGGGCTTATGAAGCATCTTTTTACGGAAGTAAAGGGCCTTGATTTACCTGATTTCCCTCGGATGGCGTACGATGAAGCTATGGAAAAATACGGGAACGATAAGCCAGACTTGCGTTTCGGAATGGAAATTCAAAATCTAAATTCGGCGACTCAAGGAAAGGGCTTTAAGGTCTTCGACGACGCTGAATCCGTTTTAGGAATTTGCGCCAAAGGTCAAGGAGAATACAGCCGCAAGCAATTGGATGCTCTTACTGATTGGGTGAAGCGCCCGCAGATTGGAATGCGTGGATTGGTGTACATTAAATACAATGCGGACGGAAGCTTCAAGTCTTCAGTAGATAAATTTTATACTCAAGAGCAACTGGGCGAAATAGCGAAAACTTGCTCTGCTTCTGAGGGAGACCTCCTTCTCGTATTATCTGGTGATGATCGTTTGACACGCAAGGCCATGAGCGAATTGCGCCTAGAAATGGGAGGGCGCATGGGCTTAAAAGACCCCAGCAAATACGCTCCTTTATGGGTGGTAGACTTTCCTCTCCTCGAAAAAGACGAAGAATCGGGCGCAGTACACGCCATGCATCACCCTTTCACCTCAGCGCTTCCCGAAGACAGAGAGAAACTGAAAACTCATCCACTTGAGGTGAAAGCAAATGCCTACGACATGGTGATCAATGGAGTAGAATTGGGCGGAGGTTCAATCCGTATTCACGATCGCAGTGAACAAGAACAAATGTTCGATGCACTGGGCTTTACGAAAGATGAGGCCGAAGCGCAATTTGGTTTTCTCATGAAAGCCTTCGAATATGGTGCCCCTCCTCATGGTGGGATCGCCTTTGGTTTTGACCGAATTGCTGCAATGTTTGGAGGAACTGATTCCATTCGGGATTACATCGCTTTTCCAAAAAACAACAGTGGGCGCGACGTTATGATCGATGCGCCTGCACCTATTTCAGACGAACAGAAAAAAGAGTTGGGCCTAGCTTAAAGCAAGTAGCTTGAGGGGCAATCACTCTACAGCATTTGCATCTCAGAGAGCTTCTGATACAAGCCACCTGCATGTGAGAGCTCGTTGTGTGTTCCACGCTCTACGATCTCACCCTTGTCGAGCACTAGAATCATATCAGCCCTTTGAATGGTGGAAAGTCGATGGGCTATCACAATTGATGTTCGATTCATCATTAGTGATTCTAGCGCCTCCTGAACTGCCTTCTCAGATTCAGCATCCAAAGCCGAAGTGGCTTCGTCTAAAATCAAAATCGGTGGGTTCTTTAAGATAGCGCGAGCTATCGAAATACGTTGTTTTTGACCTCCACTCAACTTGTCGCCAGCGTCACCAATATTGGTGTGATATCCATTTGGTAATTCAAGAATAAAATCGTGTGCATGGGCCACTTTCGCCGCTTTCACAACCTCATCCATACTCACCCCTTCAAGGCCAAAAGAAATGTTGTTGAAAATGGTGTCGTTGAAAAGGATACTGTTCTGTGTGACGATGCCCATTTTATCTCGAAGGCTCTTAATACGAATGTCTTTGAAAGATTTTCCATCGATCTCGATTCTTCCTGAATCAAGGTCGTAAAAACGAGCTACTAAATCTGCAAGCGTTGATTTTCCACCCCCCGACGGACCCACCAATGCGAGCATCTTACCCTTCTGAAGCTCGAAACTAACTCCATTCAAAACCTTGTCGTCTTTGTAGGAGAAATCGACCTTATCAAAACGGAGGTTCGATTCGAAGGATGCTAAGTCTTTGGCGTCAACATCATCTGTAATCTTCTCTTCTGCCTGAAGAATATCGTCGATTCTCGTGGCCGAAGCCGCCCCTTTCTGGATGTTGTAAAAGGCATCGGTAAAGGACTTGGATGGACTGATGATTTGGGAAAAGAAAATGATAAAGCCAATGAATTTAGCAGCCGCCAAATCTCCATCCAAGACCAAGTTTCCGCCATACCACATCACCATGACTACAACACCTACTCCCATAAACTCACTCAAAGGTGAGGCGAGGTCGCGTCTGCGATACATTCCAAGAAGAAGGCTCCGGTAATTCTCATTGATGGAATCAAAACGAGCATTGGAAAAACGTTCAGCATTGAAGGCCTTTATGATTCTGAGGCCTGCCATACTCTCCTCGACCCACGACATGAGCAAGCCAAACTGAGCTTGACCCTTTTCGGATTTGCGTTTCAAACTTTTCCCAATTTTTCCGATGACAAAGCCCGAAACAGGCAGCAATATGAAGATGAAGAGGGTGAGTTTCGCGTTCATCGCAAACATGGCCGTGAGGAAAATGACGATGGTAATGGGATCCTTAAAAAGCATTTCAAGACTTCTCAAAATGGTGTGTTCTATTTCCTGAACATCACTGCTTATTCTGGCCATGATATCTCCTTTGCGCTCTTCAGAATAAAAAGAAAGAGGCAGGGAAAGCAACTTGGTATAAGTGTCTTTGCGAAGGTCTCTTACGATTCCGGTGCGCACATGGCCAATGAAGAACAGCGCCATGTATCGGGATAAATTCTTGAGAAGAAAAGCACTGATGATTAAAACACAAAGCGCAAGAAGTGCGGCGCCCTTTCCTTCGGTAAGGATTAGGTTACCAAAAAAGTGATTGAAATTTTCGGTTATGGAGCCTACGGTATAGTTAAGTGGCTCGGGGTTCTCGGCGGCCATTGCCTCGTATTCTGCTGTATCTGTAAGAAAAATAAGATTGAGAAATGGAATGGCTAGAGAGATGCTAAAGAGAGAAAATAAACTTGAGAGAAGGTTAAACAGGATGTTTAGACCTACAAAGAGCCTGTAGTTTTTCAGGTAAGCAAGAACCTGGAAAAGTTGTTTCATTCTTTCAGCACTATTCTTCTTCCAAAGCTATTACAGCTTTCAGAATGGCAGGGTCATTCTCGTTGAGAATGGGGTAAAATGCGGGATCTCCCCAAATATTGCGCGCTATACCAGCTTTTAATCGCAAGCGAATGATGTCTAATGAGCGCATAAACTCCTCCTCATTCTTCATAACACCATTGCTTTCACCATAGGCAACAAACTCATTGAGCAGTTCCTCTGTAATTTTAAAGTCATTGATGAATTCCTGGGCATCGGAGTAGGCTGCTAGCCCATCTCTATTTTGATCCGCATAATCGAAGCAGAAATCATACAGCTGTCCTGAATAAAACAACTCCGTAAGGTAGCGTGAACCCCCACTTGTATCAATCGGAACAAAAATATCCGGCACAATTCCGCCACCCCCGTAAACAACCTTTCCACCCGGAGTCGTGTACTTCAACGTATCGTTTACCGGAATGCTATCGGCGCTGCTCAGCTCTCCATTTTTAAAGCGCTCTAGGTAATGTTCGTTGTAGGCGTCAGTGCCATTTTCATATGGCTTCTGAATGCATCGGCCTGTTGGCGTATAGTACCTTGCAATGGTCAACCGCGTCGCTGAGCCGTCTGGCCAATTGCTCTGTTCTTGAACCAAGCCCTTTCCAAAAGATCGTCGACCTACAATGGTACCCCGATCGTTGTCTTGAATGGCGCCTGCGATGATTTCGCTCGCACTGGCTGAGGACTCGTCGATAAGAACAGCCACTTTCACTCCTTCCAATTCCCCTTCTGAGGTTGCGTAATGGTTTTCACGCTTTCTAGACTTTCCTTCCGTGTAAACGATGAGCTGATTATCTGCAAGAAACTCATCTGCCATCTGAGCCGCAGAATAGAGTATGCCGCCGCCATTTCCGCGTAGGTCAAGAATCAATCGTTCCATTCCAGCCTCTAACAAGGTCAAGCTTGCTTCTCTGAATTCGGCTCCGGTATTTCTTGAAAAACGAGCAACCTTGATGTAGCCAGTCTTACCATCGATCATATAGCTTACATCGAGGCTCGTAATTGGAATGCGGTCGCGGGTGATGACAAAATCCAACAAGTCGATTTTTCGATTGCGACGGATTCCCACGGCAACTTTTGTCCCACGCGGACCCTTGAGCATTTTCATGACCTTACTGTTCGTCACACCATTGCCTGCCATCAATTCACCATCGACTTCTACGATGCGATCACCGGCACGAATTCCAAGTTTCTCGGAAGGGCCACCCACCACTGGGTTTACAACAACCACTGTGTCATTTTGAATTCTGAACTGAACCCCAATACCATCGAAGCCACCTTCCAGAGGTTCGTTCATTCTATTGGCTTCCTCGGAACTCATATAGTACGAGTGAGGATCGAGTTCTTGAAGTAAGTATGATATGAGTTTATCTGTAAGCTTTTGACGTTCGATGCTGTCTACATACTCCTGATCGATGTAGGTCATTACATCATTGAGCTTGTTGAACGACCGGCTATCGGAATTAGGTAAAATGCTTGAACTTGAGTCTCCCTGATTGTAAAAATTTCCAATCAGAAAGCCCAGCACAAATATTCCTGAAAGGATGATCGGCATGAAGACGCCCGGTTTGTAATCGCTCCGACTCATTCGCCTTTCTTCAAAACTTTTGGAACTTTAAAATAGTCGGAATTGGCAGAAGGAGCGTTTTTTAAAGCGTCGCCTTTACTCAAGGTATTCTCTGCTCTGTCCTCGCGAAGAGATCCATATTCTTCGGTAAGGTGAATCAAAGGATTTACTCCCTCAGTATCTATCTCTTTCAGTTTTTCTACAAATTGAAGCATCCGACTCAAATCGCTTTTAATGCGTTCCCTTTCCTCTCCAACAAATTCAAGCTTGGCGAGTTCAGACAACTTATCAATTAGTGCATCATCAATCTTCATGGCGTTCCAACTGGCTGTTTATTGTGTCAAAGGTTGTTTGGCGCAGGCGTGAAAATTCCTCGTCTGAATTCTCTTTTGGAAGAATCGCCTTATGAACATATACTTTCGATAATCCAGGACGACCTCTTGACTTTAATATTGCCCCCGATTGAAGTAATTTCCAGTTCGTGCGAAAACTTATTGGCACGATGGGAACGTTTTTCTCCATCGCCAATTTGAAGGCGCCATTTTTAAAAATCTTCATTGTAGGAGCATTTGGGGGAATTGTTCCTTCAGGAAAAATAATGACCACAGAACCACGATCAAGTTCTTCTCCAGCCTTTAAAAAAGCCTTGTGCGAAGCTGTTCTGCTCGAGCGCTCAACAAGAATGTTCATGCCCTTTGTAAACAGAATGTGAAAAAGAGGCCAATCTTTAATCTCATCTTTTCCCATAAAGATGAAATAGTCTGGAATGAGAGTGTACATCAATACAATGTCGAGATAGCTCGAATGATTCGGACAAACGATGTAAGGTGGGTCGGGGAAAATGGGTTTTACAAGGTGCTGAATGTAAACGCCCCCGAGGCGGTGCAAACTTCCACCCCATATGCGCATGAGCTTTAAAACCGTAGGGAAGTTCTTCCGATCGTTGAGTAAAACTCTAAAGAAGGGATAGAACAATAGCAAAATCACGATGAAGAGGAAGAAGAAGTAAAACTTCCACAAAACCACAAATGGTTGAAGGATCCTTGACACCAGCTTAAAAATCAGTCTGCAAATTTAGTAAACCCATGAAGGCGGCGGCCTTTCAGCCCACTTATTCAGGGGGGCAAAAGATGTTAGTTTGGCTACATTTGCCCGACCGATTGATATGGCACGAATACTAACAGGAATACAAGCGACCGGCGTCCCTCATTTGGGGAATATTCTGGGCGCTATTTTACCCGGAATGGAACTTTCTCAAGATCCCAAAAACGAAGCGCTCTTTTTCATTGCTGACATGCATTCGCTTACAGCAATAAAAGACCCTGAAGTGCTCAAGCATAATACTTACAGTGTTGCCGCGGCCTGGTTGGCCTTCGATTTCGATACCGAGAAAAACATTTTTTACCGCCAGTCGGACATTCCACAAGTAACCGAATTGACCTGGTACATGAGCTGCTTCACTCCATATCCAATGTTGGCGAACGCGCATTCATTCAAGGACAAATCGGATCGCCTGCACGACGTGAACACTGGCCTCTTTGTATATCCAGTTCTCATGGCCTGCGACATTTTGATGTACGATAGCAACTATGTTCCTGTTGGAAAAGATCAGAAGCAACATTTGGAAATCACGAGAGACATAGCAGCTGCCTTCAACAGAAAATACGGGGAAACTTTTGTTATGCCCGAAGCCAAGATTGACACGAACGTGATGGTTGTTCCCGGAACCAATGGACAGAAAATGAGCAAGTCCTACGGCAACACGATCAATGTGTTTGAATCGGATAAAAAGCTGCGCAAGCAAGTGATGGGTATAGAAACCGACAGCACTCCGTTGGAAGAGCCAAAAGATCCGGACACCTGCAATGTTTTTGCGCTATACAGTTTGATGGCTTCGAAAGAAAAAATTGCAGCAATGCGTGCCAACTATCTGGCTGGAGGTTATGGTTATGGCCATGCCAAACAGGAATTGTTTGAGTTGATTCGCCATCGCTTCGAAGGCCCTCGAGCAAAGTATCAGCACTTCATGGAGAACCAAGATCTTCTTGAGCTGGAATTAAAAAAGGGTGCTGAAAAAGCTCGCGCTATTGGCTTAGGCGTTTTGGAGAGAGTCAAAAAGAAAATCGGATACCATCACGGGTGAGCCATCGCGATGGTTCCCTCCATGTTCTCGATGTGCATGATGCTTCCATCTTCGCCTTGAAGATCACAGGTCAAAGAAATGCTCAATTTCATTGTTTTTTGACCCAGTTCGTTGTCGTCGTACTCAGAAACATCCAAAATTCTAAACTCTGAATTTGCTCCCTGTAAGCCCTCTTCGGAACGATATACTTTCCCGCTTGGGTCGGTGTACTCCATTCTAAACTGCCCTAAAGGATAGGCCTGTTCCGCTTCAAGAAGAACTTCCGAAATGCTGTAATCCATATTGGCAATCGATACGACGGCCGAAGAATCTACAATTACATTCTGACACCAAACACGTCCACACTCTCCGGTTTTTCCAGAAGTCAAACAAACTTCGTCCATCACCATCGGAATGTATTCAACCTGAACCTGTGAACCTTCCATCGGCTGAGCACCTCCATTGCTTGAGAAAATCCAGAGATAAAAAGCAGTTGGGTCGGGATTATTGACGAAAAAGTTGAACGAATTGGAAATGTGATCAAAGTCAAATTCCGCTTCACAATCATTGTCGTAATACACAACGTTGCAGGCTGTTCGACGAACGCCCTGACTTTCATTAACCATTTCTAGGCAGACTTCCGTCGCATCGAAATTCTCTTTTCTGTAGTAGAACTCAGCACTCCTAGTGACTGCCACACGACCATTTTTGTCGGTCCATTGGTAACTAATCTTATCGTTTGAATTGGCATGCCATTCATTTGGTTCTAATGTGACCTTTAAAAAGTCAACCTGCTCAGGTGGGCGCTCAAACTCGTATGCTTCAGGTTTCAAGGCCTCTTCAACATGACTGCTTTCTCCCTTTTGCGAGAACTCTACATCATTGACGAGAAATTTAAAGCCGTGTCCGTCTTCCCCTTTCTTTTTGAGTTCTCCAATGAAGCTGTACATACCGCGCTCGTCTTGTTCATAAGCAGTGTACATATAGTAATCGTCCTTACCAGCTTCGATTGTGACATCCTCTGAACCTATTTGAGCTTCTACGCTAAAAACCACATCCCCTTCATACACTAAAGGTTCTTTCGTTCTATCGCAGGAAATTGATAAAAGGGCAACAAACAATATGGCAATGGTCAATTTCATTCGAATTGTTTCAGTTTAAATACAATACCTAAGCTGTAGCGCATTCTATTCATGTAGTTGGTTTGAGCTTCTTCATGCACATTCATCAATCCATAATTCATCATGGCGTGAAGGTCAAGCTGACTATTTAGATTATACGAGTAGGCCAAGGATGCTGTTGCATTAAAACCTTTTAAGCCCGCTAAGTATCCCCAAGATTTTTGATTCGAAACGACCACTTCTCCAAAGTCATTCAACTGCGATTCCTCAAGTTGTGAATGAACATTCATGAGGTAAGCAAAGTCGGCCCCAAGTGCGAATTGATGTTTTGGTGCCACTTGGAAGAGAACTTCCACTGGGATAGATAAATAGTGGAGCGAATTTGGACGGATGGTTTGGGTCGTTTTGTTGTAACCAAATCCGTAGTTCAAACTGTCGTATGACAATTCGAGTCCCTTACCGCTCATGCTGTAGTATTCAAATCCAACACCGGCGCTGAGTTTTTCCGTTAGACCATGAACGTATGTCAATCCAATTCTCTGAAAAGTACCCGTGTTGCTTCCCTGACTCCCATCTTGCACCATTCCTCTAGATAAGGTTGCGCCGGCAGTTAAAGCAAGGTAGCTGGCTGTCTTTTTGGGTTTTACAAAATCGCTGAACGGGAGCTCTTTAAAGCTCGCTAAACGCGAATTAGAATGATACGATTCGAAGTCAATCACGGGCATTTCATCCATTAAGGTTGTCGGAATGAGGTCGTTCGCCATAATTGCGAATTCGTCTAAACGAACATTTGCTGCTTTCGCCATCTCTTCACCCAAAATTTCATCCTCAAGAGGAACAGATCCAGGAGCTTCAAAAGAATTTCCATCCTTGTTTTGAATTTTAGACTCCGTCCTCAACACGGCCAACAAAGTTTTTGCTCTGGCCTCAGGTGCGTTTTCGTTCGAAGAGACTTGTACTTCTGAAGAACTCGCGAAGAGCTCATTGACACTTTCAATGCTTCCAACCTTGTAACTCAGATTGGTGGGCTCATACTCCACCAGAGCATCTGAATTCAAAACGGTCATTCCAATCAAAGCCAAAAGAAATACACCGCCAATTGACCATTGAAGAAGAATCTCCGGATTTAGCCCGAAACCCTGTTCTGCGCGAATCATGGAATTCGCCTCAGCCCAAGCGGCGTTGGCATCTACTCCCTCAACGGGATGATCCAAAGCATTCTTGAACAACTGATCGAGTTCCTTGTCGGTCATAAATTTCTTAGTCTACGAGCTTCCTGATCCAACTTGAGCTCAAGAAGTTCTCTTAATTTTTTCCTTGCAAATGAAACGTGCCACTTCGACGTTCCTTCAGAGATGTTCAACATCTCGGCAATTTCTTTGTGAGGATATCCATCAATTGCAAAGAGGTTAAATACCTTCTTGCTCACTGTGGGAAGCTTATCCAGAAGCTTGAGTAAATCCTGTTCATCAAAACGTTTCGTCGCATCGTTGAAATCCATCACATTCGATGAACTGAAATTTCCAAGCTCCTCGAAAGCAATTACGTGCGAATGTTTTTTGTTTCGGCGATACTCATCAATAATAGTATTGATCATTATTCGTCGAATCCAAGCCTCGAAGGGCACATTCAAATCATAGCTCGACAGGTTATTTAAAATCTTCAAGAAGGCTTTATTCACAATGTGATCTGCGTCTTCTTTGTTGTGCTCGTACCTCAAGCAAATGCCCAGCAGCAAAGGATAGCATTGCTGATAAAGCTTAAACTGCGCCTTGCGGTTTTGCTTTATACATTTCGATATGAGTTCGAGCCCGATGTTCATTTTAAGCCTGACGGCAACTTTGGAATCAGCTAAGTTACTTCATACGACCGCTATATCCCACTTAGGATATACGAAATGAGCCATCGGAAGGTTGGTTGTCGGTCAAAAAAAAGACGCTTTACTAAAAATGCCCCTCATGAACATTTCGACTCACTTTTCAACAATCGTAGAAATGGGCTTAAGGCACGTTGGCTGTGAGTTTGAACTTTAGTAACATTGCAGCATTCTAAGGAAATTTATGACCCAAAAAGTGAAAATAAAATCAGCTCTAATTTCTGTTTTCGATAAATCTGGCTTGGACGAAATCGCCAAGAAATTAGATCAACTTGGAGTTGTGATTTATTCCACAGGTGGTACTCAAACGCTTTTAGAGTCCTTAGGTATTCAGGTTGAGGCTGTTGAAGTCCTGACCGGTTTTCCTTCCATTTTTGGTGGAAGGGTAAAAACCTTACATCCGAAAGTGTTTGGTGGAATTCTTCAAAGACGAAGTTTACCGTCAGACCAAAAAGAAGCAGTTGATCATGAAATTCCTGCCATCGACTTGGTAATTGTCGATTTATATCCCTTCGAGGAAACATTAAAATCTACTGACGATGAATCGAGCATCATTGAGAAAATTGACATTGGCGGCATCAGCTTAATTCGAGCTGCCGCAAAAAACTTCAACGATGTTTGGACCATTTCTTCCAAAGATCAATACAGCGATTGCCTAATTCAACTCGAAGCGAATCAGGGTGTAATTGATCGCGGTATTCGTCAACGATATGCAGCTCAGGCCTTTGCTCAAAGTGCGCATTACGATTCCGCTATTTATGGTTATTTCAATCAAAGTGCACAACTCGACGAATTGAGGGTTTCCAGTTCGGGAGGCAAAACTTTGCGCTATGGAGAGAATCCTCATCAGGTGGCTCAATTCGTAGGAGACTTAGACGGGCTTTTTACTCAGCTTCATGGAAAGGAACTTTCGTACAATAACCTTCTCGATGTGGATGCTGCAGTATCCTTGATGCAGGATTTTTTGGAAGAAGAACCAACGATTGCAATTCTAAAGCACAACAATGCCTGTGGTTTGGCTTGCCGGCCTATTTTATCTCAAGCCTGGGAAAATGCTCTTGCTGGAGACCCTACATCTGCATTTGGCGGAGTATTAATTTCCAATAGAGAAGTTGATGAAGCGACAGCAGAAAAGATGCACAAGTTGTTTTTTGAGGTTGTCATTGCTCCATCGTACTCGTCGAAAGCACTTGAAATTCTTCAGCAAAAGAAAAACCGAGTCATTCTTGAACAGCTGAAATTCGACCTTCCAAATAAAATGTTGCGTACCGCATTGAACGGATACTTGGTTCAAGATCGAGATGTGCTGAGTGAGGATGAATCAGTTTTAAGCACTTCAACTAATAAAGCACCAAGTACCGAAGAAATTGTCGATCTTCTCTTCGCGAACAAACTTGTAAAGCACACCAAATCGAATACGATTGTGCTTGCCAAAGGCAGGCAATTGCTCGCAAGTGGAACGGGCCAAACAAGTAGAGTGGATGCTTTGCAACAAGCTATCGAAAAGGCACGTAAATTTGACTTTGATTTGGAGGGCGCTGTAATGGCTTCTGATGCATTTTTTCCATTCCCAGATTGCGTTGAGATTGCCTTTAAAGCGGGCATACGCGCAGTAATTCAACCGGGTGGATCGATCAAAGACCAAGAGTCGATTGACTTTTGCGACGCACACCAAATGAGTATGGTAATGACGGGAACACGTCATTTCAAACATTAAGACATGGGATTATTTGATTTTTTCACCCAAGAAATTGCGATCGATTTAGGAACGGCAAACATCCTGATCATCCACAACGATAAAGTTGTTGTTGATGAGCCGTCCATTGTTGCCCGCGAAGTTCAGTCGGGCAAGATGATCGCAGTGGGCAAGCAAGCCATGCAAATGCACGGTAAGGCCCACGAAGGAATTCGCACCATACGTCCACTAAAAGATGGCGTTATTGCAGATTTTCATGCGGCTGAACACATGATTCGTGGAATGATTAAAATGATCAATCCGGGAAAACGCTTGTTTCAGCCCTCCTTAAGAATGGTCATCTGTATACCTTCAGGAATCACTGAGGTTGAAAAACGTGCGGTTCGTGACTCTGCTGAGCACGCTGGCGCAAAAGAAGTTTACTTGATCTATGAACCAATGGCCGCTGCCATAGGAATTGGGATTGACGTAGAAGAGCCTATGGGCAACATGATCATCGACATCGGAGGAGGGACTTCTGAAATTGCGGTCATCGCTTTAGGAGGAATTGTTTGCGACAAATCGATTCGAGTTGCTGGTGATGAATTTACGAGCGACATTGAAGATTACATGCGCCGCCAACACAACATCCTCATTGGTGAACGTACCGCAGAGCGAATCAAAATTGAGATTGGTGCTGCCCTGACTGAATTGGACGACGCCCCAGATGATTTGGCCGTTCACGGACGTGATTTGATGACCGGTATCCCAAAAGAGATTTATGTCAGTTACGTTGAGATTGCACACGCTCTCGACAAATCGATTTCTAAAATTGAAGAAGCCATTTTGAGCGCTTTGGAGCTCACCCCTCCGGAACTCTCTGCCGACATCTACAAGACGGGAATTTACCTCGCAGGTGGAGGCTCAATGTTACGTGGTCTCGACAAGCGAATCTCTTTGAAGACAAAACTGCCTGTGCACGTTGCAGACGATCCTTTGCGTGCAGTTGCCCGAGGAACAGGTATTGCCTTGAAGAACATCGATCGTTTCCCATTCTTGATGAAATAAACGAAGGAGTGAAAGAATGCAATGCGTAGTCTGATCGCACTTTTATGGCGCAACAATTTCAGCATACTCTTCTTCCTTTTGTTGCTGCTTAGCCTTGGATTACTAACTCGCTTCAATCGTTTTCACAATTCAAACTTTCTGGGTTTTTCGAATGCTCTGAATGGTGCCGTGAGCACACGCATTAAGAACTTCACCGAATACCTTACCCTTTCGGATGTCAATGAGATTCTCATGCATGAAAACGCGAAACTCAAATCTAGAAACATGGAGAGCCTGTATCGGTACGGCTCGGAATTGCTTGTTCGTGAAAATGAAATCTATCGACAGCAATATAGCTTTCAAGCAGCGAGAATAGTTAATAGCACAACCAATAAACGAAGTAATTATATTTTAATCGATAGAGGAAGTGCGCACGGAGTGAAACCAGAAATGGGGCTTATAAGTCCCTTTGGAGCAGTTGGACTAGTGAAAAGTGTTTCAAAAAATTACTCTTTAGCCTATTCATTCTTACATCGACAAAGTGTTTTGAGCGCAGAACATGCCGCAACAGGTTACTTCGGTCTTGTTCGCTGGGATGGGAACAATTCAACCATTGCTCAACTCTACGACATTCCTTCGCACGCAAAAGTGAATGCAGGAGATACCATATTTACAAGAGGGTCTTCCACCTACTATCCCAGAGGCATTATGATTGGAACCGTCAATGAAATCACTGGTGAAGAAGAGGGCTTTCATGAAATAGACATCAATCTATCAGTCGACTTTAGGAAGTTGGCCTACGTCTATGTAGTGCACAACAATTCTAAGATGGAACAACTGCAATTGCAGTCTGACACAAGTACAGTAAAGGAATGAGAACGGACGGATTTCGTTTTTTAATTTTTGGCTTAATCGTCGTCTTCCTGCAGGTGGTGATTCTGAACAACATCCAGTTTCTTGGCTTCGTCAATCCCTACCTCTACGTGATGGTGATTTTAGTCTTGCCCGTCGACGTCTCAAAACATCAGATATTACTTTTCGGCTTTTTCCTCGGTCTTGTAATCGACCTCTTCAGCAGCACCATCGGCCTACATACCTCTGCAGCCTTGCTCATCGCCTTCCTGCGTTTCTTCTTACTAAAGTACTTGGCTCCACGAGACGGATTCGAATTCAGCTCTCGTCCAAGCATCAGCGAAATGGGACTCCCATGGTTTATCTCATACAGCGGCATCCTCATTCTTGCTCATCACTTTTTCCTTTTTAGCCTGGAAAGCCTTAAATTCAGTGAACTTGGGCAGATTCTTATTCGCACATTCTCCTCTGCAGCTTTCACTCTATTGCTAGTAATTGCCGTTGAATATCTGCGGTACAGACGAAAAGTGCGTTCATGAAATCTTATGAGAATCGCATGTATGTGGTGCTTGCGATCATGTTCTTCATTGGGCTGATCTATCTGATGCGCCTCTTTTTCATCCAGGTTGTTGACAATAGCTACAAATCATCGGCAAAAAACCAGGCGCTTCGCTATGTAACAGAGTACCCAACTCGAGGACTTATTTACGGTAGAAATGGCAAGCTGCTCGTATACAATGAAGCTGCTTACGATCTCATGGTAATTCCGAAAAGGCTTCAAGTGTTCGACACCTCAGCCATGGCAAGTATTCTTGGTATAGAACAAGATTTAATTCTCGAACGATTGAAAGATGCAAGCTCGTACAGTCGTTATAAAGCGAGCATCTTCGAAAAACAAATTTCAGCCGAAGATTATGCAGCCATTTCCGAACAGTTGTACAAATTTCCCGGTTTTTTTGGACAAAAAAGAACCTTAAGAAAGTATCCCCGAAAGGCCGCGGCGCACGCTCTGGGTTATATTTCTGAAATCAGTCCATTTCAATTGGAGCAAGACGATTATTACAAAAAGGGCGACTACATCGGAATTTCTGGACTCGAAAAATTCTATGAAGAACAGCTTCGAGGAAGTCGAGGGCAGAAGGTCTTGGTTGTCGACGTACACAATACTGTGAAAGGAAATTATGCCGGTGGCAAATACGACACTGCTGCTGTTCCAGGCTTGAACCTTCACAGCAGCATCGACCTCGAGCTTCAAGCGTACGGAGAGCGTCTAATGCAGGGCAAACGTGGGAGTATTGTTGCCATAGAGCCCAGCACGGGTGAAATTCTTTGCATGGTGGCTAGCCCCGGATACGATCCGAATTTATTGGTTGGAAGAGACCGATCTAAAAACTATCGGGCACTGGCCGCCAACGACACCCTAACGCCTCTCTTCAATCGAGCAATCAATGCTGAGTATCGACCCGGTTCAATCTTCAAGATTGTACAAAGCCTAATTGCACTGCAAGACGGACTAATAACTGCAAATACACGAATTGCTTGCAATCGTGGAATTATCGGCTGCCACGGTTCACACTCGAACGACAAACTGGTTGAGGCCATTCAGCATTCATGCAACCCTTATTTCTATGAGGTATACCGTCGCATGATCCAGCGTGGCGAGAAAAAAAGCATTTTTCAAGACAGTGAGAGCGGCATCATCAAATGGAGAAAAAGTGTTCAACGCTTTGGATTTGGTCGCCCTATTGAAATCGACATCCCAGGTGTTCTGGGCGGAACCGTTCCAGGAGATGCTTTCTACGACCGCTGGTATGGCGACGACCGCTGGGCGTTTTCTACAATTTATTCAAACAGTATTGGAGAAGGCGAACTTGGTGTCGTCCCAATTCAAATGGCCAATTTAGCCGCTACCATTGCCAACCGTGGCTATTACTATTTACCCCATTTGGTTCAATCGGTAGGAGATTCCGGACGAGCTTTAAAACCCTACACGGAGAAGCAACAAAGCGGAGTGGACCCGCAGCATTTTGAGCCAATTGTTCAGGCTATGTCGAAAGTGGTAAACGAAACCGGAGGAACTGCTGGAAGGGCCCGGATGGATTCGATTGAAGTTTGCGGTAAAACCGGAACAGTTCAAAACGACCCTTGGCCAGACCATTCCGTTTTCATTGCTTTTGCGCCACGAGAAAATCCGAAGATTGCCATTGCAACCTATGTTGAATACAGTGATTTTGGTGGCGTTTGGGCCGCGCCTATCAGCTCCCTCATGATGGAAAAATACATCTATGGAAAGGTCGTTCGCAAAGAGAAAGAACAGCGTGTTTTTGACGCTCAATTTTTAGAGATTTATGACCGACCGCAGTAAAGGGGGCTCCTACGATTATACCTTGATTGGGGTATTCGCAATCTTAGTGATGCTTGGCTGGCTCAACATCTATGCTGCGACATATTCGGATGATTTCAGCAGCATATTTGACCTTTCTCAACTCTACGGAAAGCAGTTGCTTTGGATCGGAACAGCTACTGTAATTGCCTTCATCTGTCTGCAACTCGACTTTCGCTTTTTCCAAACTTTCTCCTATCCCCTCTTCATCTTTTCCCTCGTTCTTCTTGCTGCGGTATTGGTTTTTGGAAAAGAGATTAAAGGAGCTCAAAGCTGGTTTGTTATGGGACCAATCAGCTTTCAACCTTCAGAGCTCGCCAAGTTCGGAACGGCATTGGCCTTGAGTAATTACCTCTCTTCTCTAACCAAATCCTTCAAGGGTTTCCGGACGCGAGCCATCGCCTTTCTGATCATATTAAGTCCGGCATTGCTCATTTTACTTCAACCCGACACCGGCTCGGTGCTCGTGTATACTGCACTCATTTTTGTTCTTTATCGTGAAGGCCTTTCGGGAAACGTTTTACTCTTTGGCCTTCTCAGCGCCTTTCTGTTCATACTATCCCTGCTGCTCCGAGATTCTTCCATCAACCTTCCCTTTGACTTCCAAATACAAGGAGTTTACATCATCATGCTCTTTGTCGCTATTCTCGCCCTTCTAATATTCTTTCTTTTCAGGAAAGTGAAGCAACTTCCCATTGTTCTTGGGATTGCCGTCATATTCGTCTCTGGCTACGTTTTTAGCGTTGACTACATCTTCGAAGAGGTGTTAAGTCCGCATCAACAAGATCGGATCAATGAGCTTTTAGGCATTACTTCCGACCCAACGGGCGCAGGATATAACGTACATCAATCGAAAATCGCCATTGGTTCTGGCGGCTGGGTTGGCAAGGGTTTTCTTCAAGGAACTCAAACAAAATTTGACTTCGTTCCCGAACAGAGCACCGACTTCATTTTCTGTACCGTAGGGGAGGAATGGGGCTTCCTAGGCTCACTTGTCGTGGTGGTCTTATTCATCTTCTTGCTCTTCAGAATTATCTATTTATCTGAAAAACAGCGGTCGAAATTTGCGCGGATATATGGCTATTGTGTAGCCTCTATTTTCTTCTTCCACTTTGCCATTAACATTGGAATGACGATTGGTCTGGCACCTGTAATCGGAATTCCCTTGCCCTTCTTCAGTTACGGCGGGTCTTCGTTGTGGGGATTCACACTTCTGCTTTTTGCCTTCATCAAAATGGATTCAGACCGCATCAATGTGCTTCGTTAATAGAAGCGATTCACCCGATTTAAGTTCGTACCGATTCCTATTCTGAAATAGAAATCGTCCTCTTCCAGAACAGCATTCTTAGCTAGCCGATAGCCGACCATCAAATTTGCTTTTACGCCCATGGAAGGCCACAGCAGGTAAGAGATGGAAGTCTGAAAGTGATTGATGTTAGTCTTCAAACCTTGGCCGATTTTATGACCGTAGGTTCCGTTTCTGCGTTCGTAGGATAAAAGCACATTTTGACCATTGCTCACAGCGCCTGTATCAAGTCCGATTCCTGCAGAGAAAAAGCGCAGGTTGAAATCCCACACATCGGTATAGTACAAGAGCTCAGCCAGTCCTTCATTGAAGTTTGCGCCAAGCGGGTGACCCAATGGGCGATTCATGTGCGAATAGCTCTCCTGGGAGCTTTTGTGTGAGAATGTAAAGGGACGAATGGAGTTGAACTCTCCCAGCACTCTGAGGTTTTCAATTCCAAAAGCTCGCTCCCATTTTGCCCCAAACTGGAAAGCATATTTATTCGCCCACCAGCCATTTCGGGCACGGATTTCACTGAGTAGAAACTCATCCAACACCAATTGATGATAGAGCTTAATTCCATCCTTCAATTCCCAAGAAAAATTCAAGCCTAAAATCGAATTGTCAGTTGAGCCAAGGGAGTATTCAACGGGTCTAAAGAAAATGACGGGATTCAAGTAATTCGGTTCGATGCCTCTAGCGAGTAAGGTGTCTTGACCTCTCCAAACAATGGACTCGAAAAAGGAGAGATTGATCTTCCCGGTGATGTTCCAACTCATGTAATGAGTGGCTGTGTACTTGTCCTCTAAATCCCAATAGTTTGTTTGGCTTCGATCGCTGAAATCTCTAAGCTGTGAGACCATAAAAAGGTACTTGAACTTCCAAACTTTCGCTTTCAGTTTAAAATTCAAGAAGTTGTTTGAATACTCACTCAACATCAAACTTCGGTAGCCATCGCCAAGAAAAGTCTGCGTGTTTCCAAAAGAAAATTGAAATCGATTGCTTGCTCTAAACTCTACATTTCCCTTGAGGAAAAATGAATTGTAATGATTCTGTCCGGCAGAATAGATTGCAATTCCTCCATACGGGTGAATTCTGTTTGCATTGATCTCATCTGTCATATACTTTGGGAAGCTTCCGGTTGAGATGATTGGAGCAAAACTTAGTCTCCATCGCTTTTCGGTTTTAAACTGAGTAAGAAGACCGAGGCTGGACTCATAAATGGCGCCGCCGGTTCCAGATGAATACCCTCCTTCAAGGCGGGGGTGAAGCTCTAAACTGACTCGAGCTCCTTTGGTTTCCGCAAGACTGTCTTCTTGTCTTACGGTCTGAAGCATCTCCTCCCCGAGAGCAATGCTCGTGTGCTGTTCATGCGTCTGTTGTATGGAGCGCCATTGATCTATGCGAGGAAGCAAATCGATTTGCCCGAAAGATGGGAGTTGAAGGGCGATGAGGAGTACAAAGAGACTAACTCTCATTTGCCTTCTTTTTTCTTCGTGCATAAAGTAAAATGGACGGAAGGCTCGCCATTGAGAATACGAAGAGAAGTATGATGAAGAAGTTGATGCTGTTGTCGAAAGGAAGAAAAACCGCAATCGTAATGGAGAGGATGCTGAAGAGGTAAACCACCAAACTCGTTTGAAGGTGATTCAGTCCTAGATCCAACAATTGGTGGTGCAAATGCGACCGATCTGCACTGAATGGAGACCTCCCCTGCAATATTCGAAGTGTCGTAATGCGGAGGGTGTCGACCATTGGATATGCCAAAGCCGCCATGGCATAAACTGGTTTTGAGATTTCAACGACCACCATGGGAAGCTTACCGTGTTCAAATTCGATCATTTTAATGGCCAGAACAGCTGCAATCAATCCTATCACAAGTGAGCCTGAATCGCCCATGAAGATGCGGGCCGGTGGGAAATTAAATATCAAGAAGCCCAACAAAGCTCCACCTAGAGCCAAGGCAAGAACTGCATCTTCCAGTCCGCCCGCCATAAAGAACCAGCCAGCAAAAGCCATGCATGAGATGAACCCAACACCAGAAGCTAGGCCATCCACCCCATCGATGAGGTTGAACGCATTCACGATTACGATGTAAGCAAATACCGAAAGAGCTGTGCTTGCGTACAAAGGAATGTCTTCGAGGCCGAACAGCCCATACATACTTGTGATGCGGATTTCTGCCATAAACACCAAGATGAAGGCTACAATGAGGTGACCTATCAGTTTTTTCATTGGTGCCGTCCCCACGATGTCATCCTTCACTCCAATAAAGAACAGAATGAGCATCGATGCACAGATGTACTTGAAGTCATCGATTTCGATGAAGGGATACCAGAGTAGGTAAGAAAAAAGGGTGCCGGCGAAGATCATTATCCCGCCAATTGTAGGAATGCGTCTACTGTGTACTTTACGACCTTCTGAAGGCTCATCAACAAGTCTCTTGAGGTACGAAACCTTGATGAGAGCAGGTGTAGAAAGGAGCACCACAACAAAAGACGTTATGAAGGCAAGCGCAAGCTTGATCATGGATTCACAATTGAGTTCAAATCTATCCTAAAAATCAAAATAGACGTTGCTTAATGAGGTTCTTAAAGCGAAGTACAACCACGACATTTCTGAACGTCCATTTACATCATCCGCAGTTCTAATTCGCACTCCTGCCGCTACATTAAGAGCGTAGCTCGGATTAAGTAGGTAGGAGATTTCATAGTTCTGAATCACGACATTCTGCGTTGGAAGGTAATACAGCGCAAGTGCGTCTGGCGGAAAATTCGATTCATGCATTATAAATTTGTCATCCTGCGTATTTAAATATAGTGAAAGGTGTTGCTTTAAAAAGACTCTTCCAAAGTTTATTTGATTCCGAACAACAACTTCACTGAAGGATGCTACGCGAGGATGCCTGAGGCTTTGGTTGTAATGTGCAGGGAAAGTCTCGGGACTTTGAATGAAGTAGTCTTGAGCGTCCGCATGATTAAATTCTAAGCGCGTAATCAGTTGTTCCAAAGGCCAGCCTGCCAACTTTAGGCCTGTCTGATAAGAGAACATTCCACCTTCCAATCGGGAAAGCTGGCCATATAGTGCTAGTCCATCCCTTGGAATGAAAAGAGCATTGAGTCCAAGCTGACTTCTACTTCTATTGTTGTCGCTTTGCGTCGCAGAATTGACTCCAATGATTGGAAGAAATGCCGCATAATTCAAAGCCAAGGTGTTTTGATCCCAGCGCTCCCAGGAAACAGATTCAAATAGGACGATCTCAAAGTTCGAACTCGGTTTAAAACTCAAATAATTCGTGCTCAAGAGCTTCGTTCTAAACTGTGCTTCTGTCGATTTGGTGGCAGGAAGTCTTTCCAATTCTCGCAAAGAGGCAGACATGTATTGATACCTAAGTTTCCCTTTGAAAAGGCTCAACTCCGCACGTACATATGGATAGTTGAAAGCATTGTCGGAAAGTAGAAGAGATCGATAACCAGAACCCAAGAACTGCTTTCCATGTCCGGCCCAAACATTCAACCAATCTGTGACTTTCAACTTCAAATATCCAGAAGCCATCGCATAGTCGAATCCGGTAGTTTTGAACGGCTTCACACGTCCAGAACCAGGCACTACGCCAAATTCATTGATATAAGTTCTCAAAAACGGACCGAAGAAGGATTGATTTTCGCGGAAGGAACTTTCAAAAGCAAGTCGCTCCCCTATCTGTCCCCGAATCAAAACTCCTCGCGTGTTGGTGTACAACTGCTGACCAGAGATGTCTTTCGAATCTTGCCCCAATTCCAAATTCAACAAAGGATCGATGCTCAAATGAAAATCGCCGCTGTCGATTCGAATGAGGCTTGCGTGAAATAGTTTCCTTGACAACCATTTACGTTCTACCATTGAACTATCAGTGAGAAGGTCAAGTTCATTGTAGGAAATTCCCAAAAAACTTAGGTGCTTGTCGGTCTTTTTGGTCAGGGCTTTCTCGAGCTCTGGGTAGTATGATCTATTCAAGGGAATGTTGAGCTCCTGAGCTTGCACTTGAATAGTGCAACAGAGAAGTAAAAACGCGCAGCCTAAACTTCGCATCCCACTATGCGAAATCCATGTGCTGGACTTCTTCGTACACACGTTGAATGCCTTCACGCAAATCAATTTTGTGTTTCCACCCCATCTGATGCATTTTGCTCACATCCATCAGCTTACGAGGCGTACCATCGGGCTTTTCTGTGTTCCAAATGAGGTCTCCCTGAAAACCAACAATCTCTTTGATCGTTTCCGCGAGTTGTTTGATGGTCACGTCCGTTCCAGTTCCAATATTGACAAATTGCTTGTCGTTGTAATTCTTGAGAAGATAAACACAAGCCTCCGCCAGGTCATCAACGTGCAGAAACTCGCGCATCGGAGAACCACTTCCCCAAACCTCAACACTTTCAGAGGCATCCACTTTCGCAGAATGAAACTTTCGGAGCAAAGCTGGTAGAACGTGACTGTTGTTTAAATCGTAGTTATCGTTTGGACCATAAAGGTTGGTCGGCATCGCCGAAATGAAATTACAGCCGTATTGGTCGCGGTAGGCCTCACACATTTTGATGCCTGCAATTTTTGCAATCGCGTAGGGTTCGTTGGTAGGCTCCAAGGTGTTTGTTAGAAGATACTCCTCCTTTAACGGCTGAGTGGCCAACTTAGGGTAGATGCAAGAAGAACCCAAAAAGAGGAGCTTCTCAACACCATGCACATAGGCTTGGTGAATGATGTTGCTCTCAATCATCAGATTGTCGTAGAGGAACTCAGCGCGATAAATGTTATTGGCTTGAATGCCCCCAACTTTGGCGGCCGCCAAAACCACATACTTGGGCTTTTCTTCTTCAAAGAAAGCAGCTACGGCAGCTTGGTTTCTTAGGTCTAGCTCCGAAGATCTGCGGCTTACAATGTTTGTATAACCCTCTGCCTCTAATGCTCTTCCAATCGCAGATCCAACCATCCCGCGGTGACCAGCGATGTAGATTTTATCGGACTTATTCATGGTAGTTGAGGGTGTTGTGTCCACCATCTTGCAAGTAACGATCGCGCTCGAAGAGTTTCACATCTTCACGAACCATTTCCTTCACCAATTCTTCAAACTTATAAGTAGGTTCCCAGCCAAGTTCCTTCTTCGCCTTGGAGTAATCTCCTACGAGCAGCTCAACTTCTGTTGGACGGAAATATTTAGCATCGACTTCCACAACCACTTCTGAGGTATCCGTTCGAATTCCTTTTTCATTTACGCCTTCACCTTCCCATTTGAGTTCTACTTCAATTTGAGAAAAGGCCTTTTCAATGAATTCTTTGACTGAGTGGGTTTCTCCCGTTGCCAAAACGTAATCATCTGGTTTATCCTGTTGGAGCATCAACCACATGCCTTCGATGTAATCCTTTGCGTGGCCCCAATCTCTTTTGGAGTGAAGGTTTCCGATGAATAGTTTCTTCTGAAGTCCCAAGTGGATTCGTGCTACAGCTCGCGTAATCTTTCGCGTTACAAAAGTCTCCCCTCGTATGGGGCTCTCGTGGTTGAAGAGGATACCATTGCAAGCGTAAATTCCGTAGGCTTCCCGGTAATTTTTTACAATCCAAAAGCCGTACAATTTCGCAACACCGTATGGACTTCTTGGATAAAAAGGAGTGGTTTCCGTCTGAGGGATTTCCTGCACTTTACCATAAAGTTCTGAAGTGGAAGCCTGGTAGAACTTAACCGTCTTATCCATTTTCAAAATTCGCATGGCTTCAAGAATTCTCAAAGTACCAAGAGCATCTGAGTTTGCAGTATACTCGGGTGTCTCAAAGGAAACCATCACATGCGATTGCGCTGCCAGATTGTAGATTTCATCTGGTTGTGTTTCCTGAATGATTCGAATGAGGTTGGTGGAGTCGGTTAGGTCCCCGTAGTGGAGGAAAAGCTTAACATCCTTCTCATGTTGATCTTGGTACAAATGATCGATTCGATCTGTATTGAACATCGAAGAACGTCTCTTGACCCCATGGACCGTGTATCCTTTCTTCAATAAGAATTCTGTGAGGTAAGCCCCGTCTTGGCCAGTAACTCCAGTAACCAGTGCAACTTTTGACATAGTGCTAATTTACAAGGAACCAGTTGTTCCTCAATATTTCGTTGTTGTATCGTTTACGTTCCTTGGTAGTCCAATCTATAAGGCTCCTTCCAGCTGCTTCAGCGATTGCCTGGCCAGCCCCAGTGTCCCACTCCATAGTAGGAGCAAATCGAGGGTAATATTCGGCTGAACCTTCCGCAACAAGGCATATTTTCAATGAACTTCCCATGGAAACCATTTCAACTTCTTTGCCTTCAGCTTTCAGACTTTCCACAAATTCAAGCGTCTCTGGCGACATATGAGATCGGCTTCCAACCACTCTCGCTTGTTTTTCGTTTGCTTTTTCAATTGGAAGTTTTTGACTCCTTTTCATTAAGGACTCGAGATTGAGATCGTCGATGGAATCTGTTTTCAATTTGAAAGAACCTCCCAATTCCACGCCCCCAAAATAGAGCAAGCCCGCAACCGGCACGTAAATCACTCCAAATGTTGGGTAGTTGTCCTCGATCAATGCAACGTTCACAGTGAACTCACCATTTCTCTTAATGAACTCTTTGGTTCCATCCAAGGGGTCAACAAGCCAAAACGAAGTCCACGAGCTTCTCTCCTGAAAAGAAACTTCCGCCCCTTCCTCGCTCAAAATCGGCACCGACGTTCCCTCAAGAATTTTTACAATCTGCGCATTCGCGCGCTTGTCTGCTTCGGTCAGAGGGCTTCGGTCGTCTTTCATTTCAACCTCTATCTCGCCTTCATAAACCTTCAAGATTTCTCGAGATGCTAGTATACAGGCCTTAATGGCTTCTGAGAAAAGTTGCGTTCGATTCATGCCGCGAAAATAGGAGATATGCTTTTGGAAAAATGACTCATTCGACCTGCATTTATAACATTGGTTTCAGAACTCGATGAAAAACTACAAGTTCAATAGAATCAATAACCGCTGCCCGAAGAAGAGATGCGTTCAATTGGGTGCCATGTCGTTTTTACTTCTTGAAGGTCTCGAATGAAGTAGGGTGAATATTTGATTTTGCCTTCCAAGTCAGACCAATTAAAATAGCGCTTCATATTGTCGGCACTCGCCAACTCCATCTTCTGGGAAACCTTGCTGTTGTTGCGCGCATAAATGACTGCGTTCACGTCCATATGGCTCGCAAAGTGCTCCACCAATTCGTCTTCGAATCCTGTAAGAATATTGACCAGACCTCCGGGAACATCTGAAGTATGAACGACTTCAGCAAACGAAATGGCCACATGAGGAGTTTTCTCAGAGGCCAGTACGATCAAGGAATTTCCCCCGGCCAAGCATACGGAAACGAGGAAACAAAGTCCGTGGAGCGGATTTGAAAGAGGCGCTGTTGCAACAACAACTCCGCTGGGTTCACAAACCGAAAAATTGAAATGTGAACTCGCTACTGGATTTACTGAACTGAAGATCTGTTGATACTTATCGGCCCAACCAGCATAATGAACCAGACATTCAAGGCTGTCCTCAACTTCCTTCTTTGCTTCTAACAAACTGAACCCGGATTGCTTGAGTTCGTCGACAAATTGCGCCTTTCTACCTTCCAACATTTCTGCAAGCCGGTACAATACCTGACTGCGGTTGTAGGCGGTTTTTGACGCCCAAGATGCTTGTGCTTTTCGCGCTGGGATCACAGATTCCCGAAAATCTTTACGGGAAGCTTGACACAAGTTCGCGATGTTCTCTCCCTTAGGTCCCTTCAATTGGTAGGTCCGACCCGATTCTGTTCTTGGGAACTTTCCTCCAATGTAGAGCTTGTAAGTTTTAGCTACTTCCAATCTGCTCATCCTTCTAGATTTAAATATGCTGCCAATCCGTGAATTCCTCCTTCTCTGCCGAAGCCACTCTCTTTGTATCCACCGAAAGGCGACGTTGGATCGAACTTATTGTAGGTATTCGCCCAAACCACACCAGCCTTAAGTTCTGATGTAAGATTAAAAATCTTCGAACCCTTATCCGTCCAAACTCCGGCTGAAAGTCCGTAGGGTGTATTGTTGGCTTTTTGAATGACCTCATCAATGGTTCGGAAGGTTTGAATAGCGAGAACAGGTCCGAAAATTTCTTCTTGAGCAATCACGCTCGACTGCGCAACATCCTCAAAAAGTGTTGGCTGGCACCAGAATCCCTTCTTTGGTGTTCCACCGGCGTTCTGATACATTTCAAGTCCTTCTTTCTTGCCTAGGCTCAAGTAATGTTGAATTGTTTTGAGCTGTTCTGCAGAATTGATAGCACCGACATCGGTATTCTTGTCAAGTGGATCGCCAAGAATAAGCGAACGCATGCGAAACTTTAATTTTTGCAGCACTTCTTCTCGAACACTTTCCTGAACGAATAGGCGTGAACCTGCGCAGCAGACATGACCCTGATTGAAATAGATGCCGTTTACAATGCCTTCTACAGCCTGATCAATGGCGGCGTCTTCGAACACAATGTTCGCCGCTTTTCCACCCAATTCGAGGGTTAATTTTTTACCTGAACCAGCTACTGATCGCCTGATGACTTTCCCGACTTCCGTAGAACCAGTAAAAGCAATCTTTTGAATTCCAGGATGATTGACCAAAGCAGCACCTGTGCTTCCTGCTCCTGTAATGATGTTCACTACTCCAGGCGGAAGTCCAGCTTCTTCGAAGACTTCTGCCAACCTCAAGGCTGTCAATGAAGTCGTTTCAGCAGGTTTTAGAACCACAGTATTCCCACAAGCTATGGCCGGAGCAATTTTCCATGCAGCCATTAGCAGCGGGAAGTTCCAAGGAATGATTTGACCGGCAACACCAATTGGTTTTGGCTTTAAGCCTGGAAAGGCATATTCCAATTTATCGGCCCAACCAGCATGGTAGAAAAAATGTGCGGCTGCCAGCGGAACATCAACATCCCGACTTTCACGAATTGGCTTTCCACCATCCATCGTCTCTAAAACCGCAAACTCACGAGCTCGTTCTTGAAGAATTCGTGCAATGCGATAAATGTATTTGGCGCGCTCTTTTCCAGGGAGTTTAGACCACGAACCAAATGCTTTCGCGGCTGCTTTCACGGCCAAATCAACATCTTTCTCAGAAGCTTCAGATATCTCCGAAAGCTTTTCCTCCGTTGCTGGATTGATTGTGTTGAAAAATTTTTTTGAAGTTGCCTTCACCCACTTCCCATCAATAAATAGGTCGTACTGGGCCTTGATTTCAACTGGAACTTTTTCCGGTGCTGGATCAAAATCCCAGCCTGTATTTGGTTCTAAATTCTTTGACTTCTTACTCATCAGTCGATTGTAAAGTAGTTCATCGATTGGTAATTTCCCTGTTCCTGTTTCACCAACTGCATGAGAATATCGTTTGCCAAACTGCTCGCCCCAAAACGGAACCATTCGTTTGACAGCCAGTCTTCTCCAAGAGTTTCTTTCACCATTACCAAGTAGTGGAGCGATTGCTTCGCGGTACGAATTCCTCCGGCAGGCTTCATTCCAATCATTTTACCGGTCTTCAGGAAATAATCTCGAATGGCCTCAAGCATAATAAGTGTGACCGGCATGTTTGCCGCCGGACTAATCTTTCCAGTACTTGTTTTAATGAAGTCCGCTCCTGCTTCCATGCTGATGTCAGAAGCAAGACGCACCTGATCGAAGTTGTCGAGCTCACCAGTTTCTAAAATAACCTTCAGTCGGGAAGAACCGCAAGCAGCTTTTACGGAAGCAATTTCATCGAATACGTAATTCAAGTCTCCCGAGAGAAGAGCTCCTCTCGAGATTACCATATCGACTTCATCTGCTCCTTCGCCTACGGCATATTTCGTCTCTTCAATTTTTAAGTTCTGAGCCGATTGACCCGACGGAAAGGCGGTAGAAACAGATGCGACCTTTACTCCAGAACTACCTAGACTCTTTTTAGCCGTTTTCACCATACTAGGGTATACACAAACGGCGGCTACCGTTGGCAATCCGGCATATGAATCGTGCAGGTGTCGGGCTTTGTAACACAACTGTCGAACCTTTCCTGGAGTGTCTTTACCTTCTAGAGTTGTTAAGTCAATCATCGACAAAGCCATCTTTAGGCCTTCAACTTTCGACTTTGATTTAATGCTTCGAGTGGTAAAGCGACCAGCTCTTTCAAGAACTCCAACTTGATCGATGGATCTACGAGATTTTGGTGCAATAAAGGACATATAGAATCAAAGATAGCATACTACATTTGCGTCATGGCGCACATTCCTGAAAACATATTTCCCATTCACGATCGCTCCCTAAGTCGCGAAGACCGGGAGAGACTTCTTGAGCAAAAAGGACTTTGCCTTTGGTTCACAGGGCTCTCAGGTTCTGGAAAATCCACCATTGCTCTTGAGCTTGAAAAGAGCCTTTACAATTCAGGTTGGAAAAGCATGTTGCTCGACGGCGACAATGTGCGGACTGGCTTGAACAACAATTTAGGCTTCTCTCAAGAAGACAGAAAAGAGAACATCCGCCGCATCGCCGAAGTGAATCATTTGATGATTGAGGCCGGATTGATTGTTCTCAACTCCTTCGTTTCTCCTACGGAAGAGATCCGTTCGTTGGCACGAGAAATTGTAGGGGAAAAAAACTTCAAAGAAGTATTCGTCAATACGCCTCTCGAAATTTGTGAAGCCCGCGATGTAAAGGGATTGTACAAAAAAGCTCGCGCTGGAGAAATAAAAAACTTCACGGGAATTGACTCTCCCTTCGAGACTCCTGAAAAACCCTTTCTCGACTTAAAAACTGAGCATAAAACTCCCCAGGAATGTGTGGAGGAAATCTTGAATGCCTTGAAATTGTAATTCGAGCATGAAGACGAGTCATTCTACTTCACTTCCCATTGTTCAATTCTCAGAAAATAATCCTTCAAAGGGCTTTCTCCTTTCGGTAATTTCGCAGGAACCGAATGAGTAAAAAGGAAGACAAGTTCAATAAGCGCAGATTGCGCTCCTCTTATTTCACAGTCATTGTGAGCATCAGCTTGGTGCTTTTCATGATGGGTTTGATTGGGCTTATTCTTCTTCAAGCGCAGAAGCTTTCTACGCATGTGAAGGAGAACATTGGCTTCACCGTGATTCTAAAAGATCAAGTGAAAGAGGTTGAGGTTGCCCACCTGCAAAAATCTCTCGATGCTTCCTCCTACGTTCATGCAACTGAATACATTGATCGGGATCGCGCTGCCAAAGAATTGCAGGAAGATTTAGGTGAAGACTTTGTCGACTTCTTGGGATACAACCCACTCTTAGCCTCCATTGATGTAAACCTCAAAGCCGATTATGCAAACCCCGATAGTCTTAAATGGATTGAAGCAGACTTGATGCAAAACCCTAAGGTGAAGGAAGTCTTTTACCAGCGGAATCTAGTTGCGCTTGTAAATGAAAACATCCAGCGCATTAGTCTCGTGCTTTTAGGTTTCAGCATTTTACTCTTAGTCATTGCAATTGCGTTGATCAATAACAGCATTCGCTTGGCAATCTATTCTCGACGATTTCTCATTCGAAGTATGCAGCTCGTTGGTGCTACCAGTTCATTTATTCGGAGACCTTTCATTTGGCGTGGAATTCTTAATGGAGTTTACGGTTCCATCATTGCGATTGGTTTCTTGTCGGCTGTAATTTACTTTGCCCAAAATGAGTTTCCGGCGCTCTTCGACATTCAGGACCAACAGCTGTTCATCACCTTGTTTGGAATTGTACTTTTGCTTGGCATTCTCATCACTTGGTTCAGTACCTTCTTTGTGGTGAGTCGCTACCTCAGACTTAAAACCGACAAACTCTATCAGGAATGAGTGAAGTTAAAGAGGGCTTGCCCTTCAAACGAAACAATTATTACCTCTTTATTGGAGGCGCATCATGTGTGATTCTTGGCTTTATTCTCATGGCCGGTGGAGAACAAACTAACCCAGATGTGTTCAACCCAGAGGTCTTTAGCCCGATGCGGATTACTGTTGCGCCATTGTTGGTGCTCAGTGGATTCGCCGTCATTATGGTTGGCATCTTCAAACGTTTTAAGTAGGTCTTCTTGGGCTGGTTAGAAGCGCTCATTCTCGGCATCATTCAGGGTCTCACTGAATTTCTTCCTGTAAGCAGCAGCGGACACTTGGAATTAACCAAAGCACTTTTTGGCGGCGACCATGTGCCCGCAGAAAGCATGTTCTTTACCGTTGCCGTACATGGTGGCACAGCTTTGAGCACCGTTTTCGTTTTTCGAAAGGACATTGTCGAAATCGTTGGTGGGCTTTTCAAGGGCAATAAGGAACAACTCGGATTCAGCGTGCGCATTATACTTTCCATGATTCCTGCAGCCGTCGTCGGTTTGTTATTCGAAGATGAAATATCGATGTTGTTTGATGGTCAGATTCTCCTTGTTGGAATGATGCTCATTCTCACTGGCCTTTTACTTTTTCTTGCCGACCGGGCTAAAAACACGAATCGAAATGTGGGAGTTGGCCATAGCATACTCATTGGCATTGCACAAGCCATCGCCATCTTACCGGGAATCTCTAGAAGTGGGGCAACAATCTCTACCTCTGTTCTCCTGGGCATTGACCGGGTAAAAGCAGCACGCTTTTCTTTCCTAATGGTTGTTCCTTTAATTCTCGGGAAAATTGCCAAGGATCTTCTGGATGGTGGTGGACTTCAAACCCAACTCTTTTCAATGGAGGTGTTTATTGGCTTCCTCGCGGCTTTTATAACAGGTTGGTTTGCGTGTAAATGGATGATCCGCCTAGTACAGAAAAGTCAGCTGAAATATTTCTCCTATTACTGTTTCATTGTTGCGGCACTCGCCATCACCTTTCACTTCAGTCAGAATTGATGGACTATAGAGCAGGTGAAACCTTACTGGTCGACAAGGACTTGGGCTGGACATCATTCGACGTTGTCAACAAACTTCGATATGCACTGAAGGCGCTTTATGGCGTGAAAAAATTCAAAGTTGGGCACGCAGGAACTTTAGATCCCCTCGCGTCAGGACTTTTGTTGATTTGTACGGGGAAGAAGACGAAAGAAATTGATGGATTTACTGGACTCGATAAAGAGTACACAGGTACGATAAGCCTAGGAGCAACCACTGAAACCTACGATCTTGAATCTGAAGTTCAGCATGTAGCCGATGCGCAAGTTCCTGACTTGAATGCTCTGAAAGAGTCTATGAGCGGCTTTGTTGGCTCCATCCAACAAACGCCTCCTAGATATTCCGCAAAACGAATAAACGGGCAGAAATCCTACGAGCGAGCACGAAAAGGAGAGCAATTTCAACCAAAATCAGTCGAAATCAGGATAAATTCCTTTGAAATTGTAGCCTTTAAGGAAAAAAACCTAGACTTTATATTGAGCTGTTCGAAGGGAACTTATGTCCGTAGTTTAGCCCACGACTTAGGTGAGAAACTCGGTTGTGGTGGGCACTTAAGCGCACTTCGCCGCACGGCTATTGGCTCTTTTAGAGTAGAAGAATCGATGTCTGTTGAGGACTGGGTAGAGACCATCAAAAAAAGCCCTAGCCACGCAGGAAATAATGTTGACTTGAATTTATAAATTCGCGGCTGCTTACAAGCAGGCAATAAAATCCTCTCCACTATGAGTATGAAGCTTTCAGAATTCAGTTTTGAACTACCTCCAAAACTTGTTGCACAGCATCCTGTCCCAAATCGCGACGAATCAAAACTTATGGTTTTGAACCGCGAAACAGGTGATATCGAACACAAGATGTTTAAAGATGTATTGGACTATTTTGATGATGGTGACGTGATGGTTACCAACGACACCAAAGTTTTTCCAGCACGTTTGTACGGGAACAAGGAAAAGACTGGAGCAAGAATTGAAGTTTTCCTCCTTCGCGAATTGAATAAAGAAAGTCGTTTGTGGGATGTTCTTGTAGATCCTGCGAGAAAAATTCGAATTGGAAACAAACTCTATTTCGGTGAGGACGATTCGTTGGTTGCTGAAGTTATAGACAACACCACATCAAGAGGGCGAACACTTCGTTTCTTGTTTGATGGTCCTTATGAAGACTTCAAAAGAACTTTGTTGGAATTGGGCCAAACACCTCTTCCAAAGTACATCAACAGAGAGCCGGTTCCAGAAGATGAGGATCGCTATCAAACGATCTTCGCTCAAAAAGAAGGAGCTGTTGCAGCTCCAACTGCTGGTTTGCACTTCAGCCGGGAGTTGTTGAAACGTCTAGAAATAAAAGGCATCGATTTCGCTACTCTCACTCTTCATGTTGGTTTGGGTACATTCCGCCCAGTTGAAGTTGAAGATTTAACGAAGCACAAAATGGACTCAGAGGAGGTTTACATCGACTCTGAAGCCGTTCGTATAATAAACAATGCCATTGACTCTAAGACTAAGGTTTGCGCAATTGGGACCACTACAATGCGTGCTTTGGAATCATCGGTGACCACCAATGGTTACCTGAAAGAGTTTGAAGGTTGGACCAACAAATTTGTCTTTCCTCCTTACGACTTTGGTATTGCGAATTGCATGATTACAAACTTCCACATGCCACAAAGCACCTTGCTTATGATGGTAAGTGCCTTCGGAGGTTACGACTTCATGATGAAAGCTTACAAAGAGGCGATTAAGAAAAAGTATCGCTTCTACTCTTATGGGGATGCGATGCTCATCCTCTAGAGTTTCCTAGAAATTCAGACATAAAAAAACCCTCTTAGAAATTTCTAAGAGGGTTTTCTTTTGGGTTAAAGTGGGGCTATTTAACCACCACTCTGATCGTTTCACCTGTATTGGCTTGAAGTAGGTATACTCCAGATTCCAATCCGATGGTTTCAATTTTAATTCCTTCACCGAATCGAACTGCTTGTCCGACTACATTGTATAAGGTGTAGTTCACCTCCATGTTGAGATGAAGTACTGAACCTCTTTCAATAGGGTTCGGGTAACCTACCAACAATTCAGAACGACTTAAAAGGTCATTCACTGAAATGTTCGTATCAGGAACGTCTGTCTTCAAGGTTGTGAAGTTTGCGACATCCGACCAATCTGCGGCCTTAGAGCCACAATCTGCCTTCACCCAGTAATCATAGGCAGTTGTGTCCGTTAGACCCATTAGGGTGTAGCTTGAATCTGTCAAACCTGAAACAGAGTCCATAGGTGTTCCACCTGTTCCCCATCTCAAATCCCAAGTCGAAGCACCGTTTCCATTCCAGCTAAGTGTTGCAGCAGAATCAGTCACATTGCTTGAGCTTAAGCCATCGGCAACAGCGCAAACACTTGAATCGATGTCCGTAGCAAAACGAGGAAAGATTTGATAGCCCTCAGTATAAGGTGCTCCGAAATCAAACTGTCCACCAACACCTGTTACGGTAAAGAGACCACTTGGGGCATTGAGAAGGCTGTCTTCAATTGGAAAGCTCGTCTCAATTCTCATTGTTACAGTATCTCCTGACTGAGTTAACAAATCAATGTTTTCGTCAGATGCTCCTGGCGCTGGCCAAGAACCTCCAATTATTTGAACATCCTCAAGTGTGATCAGTTCACCTTCTGTAGAGGCACTTAAACCTGTTACAACAGTTGCTGTTCGAACCGGCTGAGCCGTTGCCAATATTTTAATTGAATCAACGAAAAGTTCGGTAAGCCCTCTAAAGAAGTCTACTTCACCATAAACCTGAATGCTGTCACCCATGGTCACCACATAAGCATCAACATCATTGAAGTTGAAGACGTTTATTCCGCCAGTTCCATCGTGAATATAGAAACTCAATCCATTATTTCCATCGAGGTCTGGAGTGAAAACGGTTCCAGAAATAGAACAATAAACTCCAATCGAATCGGGCTCTCCGTTTGCGTCGTCCTTATTGATCTGACCAATTGAGTAGGCTGGGATTACCGGAGGCGTTGCCAAAGCATTGGTATCACCCGGTGTAGGCTCTCCATCACTTCCATTATAAACAACCCAAGTGAAGGAACCGTCGGGCTGGCGGCCATAACTTTCGTTGTTGCCTAGGCTTGGGTATGTAATGCTGTCTCCCATGCTTGAGTCAGGGCGAATCAGATGAACTGACCCAGCAGC
Source organism: Flavobacteriales bacterium UBA1986 (assembly GCA_002336245.1). GTDB lineage: Bacteria > Bacteroidota > Bacteroidia > Flavobacteriales_G > Salibacteraceae > UBA4419. The sequence goes on along the minus strand of DDDG01000029.1, from coordinate 83,092 downwards.
GGCAAGTGTGAAATCTAAGTGGTTGTTACCATTTTGAACTGAATCGTCTGCCCAAATTAATAGGTGTCCACCAGGAGCAATCATTGTTTCCGAACCTCCAGCTGGAAGGCGGTAGCTATTGCTTCCATTGCTGAGGTAGTAATTGGCTAAATCAACGGTGTCTGAATTCGGGTTAAGAATCTCAATCCAATCATCGAAATCACCATCCGCAGGGTCGGCGATCAATGAATCTTGAACAGAGGACAACTCATTTATGAAGAGGGTAGGATAACTCACAAGGATATCTTCTTTATATCGAGGAAAGAGCTGGTATCCTGCATCGTAAGGAGAACTGAAATCAAATTGACCCAAAATTCCTCTAACTGTAAACAATCCACTCGGCGTTGGCACATTGCCATCGATGTTGGTCTCACGATCAATTCGAATTGTCACCGTGTCGCCGCTTAGTGTCCGGATATCTACGTTTGCGCCACTTCCAGTGAGCACAGTCGTTGGCCATTGACTTGGGTTTATCAACTCGACGTCAACCAACTCAAGAAGCTGAGATTCCAAACTCTCACTGAATCCAACTACTTGATTGTAGTTTGGAAGTGCAACTCCCGAACTTAGAACTTCGATTGAATCGGGGGTGAACTGAGTCAAGCCGTTGAATTGAGCCACGGAACCCCGAACACGGATGCTATCTCCTTCAAGCACAGTATAACCTGCAAAGCTGAAGTCGAATACCATGATTCCAGCATTGTTCGAGGGATCGACCATGAAGAATTCTTGACCTGAAGTTCTCATGTTGATACCAGCAACAATTCCAGAGGTCCAGCAATAAGTCCCAAGCGAATCTGCCACTCCATTCGTGTCTTCACTGTGGATTTGCATGATTGGGTAGCTAGGTACGCTACTCGTCGCAAAAGGAAATGGGCCAACCCAGCTTGAAACACCTACACCGTTGCAGGTATCCTGCACCCAAAACTGATAATTTGTTCCTGGTGTTAGACCCGTAAGTGTGTATGGGTTTGAATTGGTCGCCATAACCATATTACCAGTTCCTGGAAGAAATCCAGCCGTATCCCACTCAATGTTCCATAAGGTGGATCCACCAGTACGCCAGCCCAAATCAACTTGAGTAAAACTCACGTTGCTCACTTCCAAAGAATCTGGATCGTTGCAGACAGAGCTTACCGTTGTGAAGCTGATCGGTCCCAACCAAGAACTTGAAGAACTTGCACAAGAATCCTTAACGTATACATCATAGGCGGTGCCTGAATTTAAAGATGGAAGGCTGAACGCTCCTGTACTGCTGGTGTTTTTAAATCCATTGCCTAACGTGAAGCCACTTGCCTCCCACTGAATTTGAGCTAAAGTAGCATTGCTCACCCAACTGGCGTCGGCCGTTGAACTCGTAATATTACCTAGGGAAAGGTGTTGCGGATTACCACAAGTGCTTCCAGAACCTGAGAGACGTACATTATCAAAAGCAACTTCTTCACTTCCAGAATCCATTCTGAATTTGATTCGAATGTTCAAATATTTTCCAGAACCTGAAATTGGAAAAGTCCAATCGCGTAGGTTGGCATCTAATGAATCTTCACCTGCAAAATCGCCCCCAATTCTATTTCCGCTTGTATCCAAGTACATTCTTGGATTATTAGATCCAAGTGGAGTACAGAAAAATGCCAAACGCTGATATCCGTTCGTATCTACCTGAGCTTCAATTAAAATCGAATCTCCATTAGAGAAGGTACATTGATCGTAATTGGAACCTCCAGGGTTTGCAATGCCAAGGGTCAAGTCAATGCTCGAAAATCCATCAATAAAAATTGAATCAAGAGAAAGAGTGACAACTCCATCAGATGGTGCTGCAGTCCCACCCGAATTCAGGTCCTCACCTCCTATTAGGTACATTCCGTCGACACCTGTAACTGCATTCACGAAGGGAAAAGCACCAAGGGTATCTCGCATACAATAGTTGCTGAATCCATCGTTAAAAACGTGACTCAAGTTCCAACCTGTTGTAGTCTCAAATGAGTTTTGGTAAAATTGCGTTTGGCCGTATGACACTGAGGTCATACATACCGCCGCTAAAAAAGAAAGTAATCTTAATTTCATATTCATAATTGTTAGAATGGTGCAAAGATACTTGACTCTGCTCCAAGTGCGCAAGAGCCAAGTTACTAATTTTTAAAGTTTTCCCGCCAAGCTTATAGGCTCTTTATAAACCCTCACACTACCTTGACTATCAAATACTTCTAAGTAAATTACGTAGAGCCCCAAGCCCATTTTATGACCTTCGTCATCCAATCCATTCCAGAAATAATTTCCTTCCAGGCTTAGAAGTTCATTGTTCGCCAATCTACGAACCAATTGACCCCTGCGGTCGAGGATCCATAAATTGGCATATAGACCTGATTCTTGAAAGGCATATTCAATGTTCAGAACATCTTGGTAACCATCACCATCGGGCGAAAAAATTGAGGTCCCAATTACCAAACCCGAAGATGCCTTGCCTGTCTCAATGAACTGAGAATTCTGTTTTCCAGGGGTTCCATATCCAACATTCTGACCTGCAGTTTGCCAATTGCTCGGGTCGAGGCTGCCTCCATATGGATCAATCCGCTCTAAAGACTTTCCATCATAGTCTCGGAGCAAGGGGCTGTGATAATTCTCCTTGTAATAAACACTATCGATCACCTTCCCCTGAGCGTCGATAAGGACTACAACGCCCTCTCCGTTGTTATAGCTCGGTAAGTCGGTAACTTCAACCAATTGACTAGCAATGGCCTCGGGATAGTTGTCCAACAAGTCAGTGGAATTTTCTGAGAAACATAGAATTTCACCTGGCTCCAACAACATGTTTTCACTACCGAGAAGTCCAAACATCTCAAGCGTATCTTCATCCAGATCAACATTCGAAAACGACCAATTCTTTAAGTTAATCATCTTCTCGCTTCGATTTATAATCTCTATATAGTCGCTACCACCATCGTAGAGAGGGTTGAACAAGATCTCGTTCACTACGACGTCGTTCTCCCCAGCTTCTTCGGCAAGAGCGAATGTGAAGGAGTGGGAATGAGTTCCCGCAATGCCCTTAGTGAGGCACATCATGAAGTTTTCGATTTCAACATTGTACACTTGACCTTTTTGCATCGGCTCGCCTAACGACAAGACCAAGTTCTTAGGGTTCTCCAATTTGAAAGAATCAATTTGCAAATCACTGCTTGTGATTGTCCAGTTTTGCACTTGAGGTGGTATGAGCTCTTCATAAAAAATGTCCTTTGAAAGATTGCAGCTGACCGTATTCTCGTCAATTCCTACAGCAGAAGTAACGCGTGCAAAATCTGGCTTTCGGTAAAAATCCCACGATTGATTTCTTCGACCCGGACTACCACCGGCATCTTCTTGAGAAGTACTCCAATTCTCTTGCCCTCCGCATGGATACATGTAGTTCGTCATTTCCAGACTATAACCACCATCCTTATATATGCTCTCGGTGTGCCAGCTGCTTTCATAATCGATGCGATGAAGTAGAACCGCATCTGCAGTCCTCAATGACAAGTCGTCTCCCAAATCATTCAGAGAAGGAAATGAGGACACACCAAGAACGTCCACACCGAGAAACAATGAGGTATTCGAAGGACTGCAAAGAACAAGCTGACCATTGGGTGCAATGACAAATGAATCAAGTTCAGCGCTTGAGCTTTTATCCGAAAGAATCAACCCCCCAACTTCCACATAGCTCAGGGAGCTGTTGAAGATTTCGATGTATTCAGCATCTGGCATACTCGATAACAGTTCATCGGGCTTAGCCATAATTTCCGTGATGAGAATGTCAAATAAGCTTGGTGTCGCTCCAAGCACTGCGGTCGCGCTGATGCTATCTCGATTACCAATACAGTCCTCAATCCCAAAGATATTAAGCAGCAATATACTCCCGGCTTTATACGAATTCGAGGTCTGAATCATGAATCTTGTATCGCTCATCCAAACGACCGTATCTATGTCCAAATCCCCCGAGGAACCTGCTGGTGGCACACTCCATTGCCAGCTTAAATGTAGACTATCAAAACTGGCCGGCTCGTCAATTCCTACTTCGAACAGCTGCTCACCAAGAATTTTAAAATCAGTCACACTAGGCGCTGTACTGTCCAACTTGGTGCTGTAGACCGAATTCTGTTGCCCCGGGCTTCCTCCATCCAAAGATGCCGAAGCAATCCAGTTTTTTTCTCCGTCGCAGGGATGATTCGGATTGATCTTTTCAAGCGAAAACCCGCCATCATCCTTCTGATCGTCTTTATACCACGACAAGTCGTAAGTCAACTCATCGATGACATTTCCATAGGAGTCCTGCAGACGAATGTCGTCCCCACTGTTGTTTAAAGCGGGCATTCCAGCAACTGGAAGCACATCTCCAAAGGGGGCAAATTCTAGGCTGTCTGTGGGACTGCACAAAATCAAATAATCTCCTGAGAGTAATTGATGAGAAGGCAGGGGGACGTCATTGCTCGCATCTCCAATGGTCCATGCGCTTAAGTCAAAATTCTTCGAACTCGCATTGTACAGCTCAATGAACTCATGCTCTGGCAAGGCAACAGGGGGCGTTGGATCGGCCATAAATTCATTGATAAGAACATCCTTCGCTTGGGCAGAATCGACGTAAACAAATTGAAACGCACGTCGGATGAGTCCAAGAGCGTTCCCCGCAGTGTCCATTACGTTTTGAATTTCCAAAGTGTCCTGTAGCCCTACATTCAAAGCAGAATTGAATTGGAGTAAAACCTCTGAAGTGTTGGATTGTAGACTTGCTGTGTTCACAAGGGCTTGTCCGCTGCTCAAGTTGTAACTCGCAGGATTCTGCGCGGAAGAAAGATCCAAGGATTCATCGAATCCGAGCAACAATTGATTGCTGTCTGGAAATCCAATACTTAACAAATTTGGCGCTGTAGTATCAGAAATTGGATACCCAACATAGAAATCGTCGAAGAAGAATTTATCGGAACGCGTTGATGTATAGTCGCACAATACGCCAAAGTAGCTTGTGCTTTTAACAATGGTGTCGAATACTTGCCCTTCTAAGGTCCAAGTTCCACTGCCATTGACATCGTGTTCCAAAGTCCAATTTCCCAATACATCGCGCCGAACACGAACCTTCACATCCACTGAGTTCGCGAACGCAGTGCTATCGGCTCCGTCAATTATTTTGCTTGGTGTACCGCTTCCTTGCTGACGATACAAACTGATTTCGTCGGCAGAGTTTCCAATCATCACAAAATACCCATTGAGTGCAGAGCGTAAATCAGCACTATCCGAAACCAAATAAACCAAGGCTCGATTGGAAGATGAAGGGTTAAAATCCATCCTGCAACGGAACTTCCATTCAATGCTGTCCATCAGAAGGTTCGAGGTACTTAAAAAGGACTCTGATGTTATTGGACTTGCCAGAAGCTGTAGTTCTTGACTTGTGTTGACTACAAAATGACTGTCCATACCACTCCAGGCCGGCATGGAAATAAAATTTCCATCGCTAAAATCATCGACGATTTGTCCGCTCGATACAACAGGAACCAACAAGAAGAAAAGCAGCCAAAATCTGATAGTCATCTGTCGCAAAATTGACCAATTATATGCTTTGCCCGGCATATGTCTTCTTGAATTGAAAGGGCATAAACATTGTTCAATATTAAGGCGTTAAATTTCATACTTTTCAGCCCCAGCAAAAAGCATGCATCAGCGTCTCATTTCTCTAGGCAAATCTGCCCTACTTTTTTTCGCCTTGAGTGCACTCCTATCCTCTTGTGGACTGTTATACAAGGATGTAGAGTTGCATGGGGTTAAGAGCGCCCACGTAAAGCGAGTTACTTCGAAATTTGTTGAATTGGACCTAATGGTTGAGATCAGCAATCCAAACAAGTACGAAATACGCATTGTTGATTCTGATTTGGAAGCCTTCGCAGACACCATGCGCATAGGAAGAGCGAACATCACGAAAGAAATTGTTATTCCACCTGAATCAAGTGGAGAATACCACTGCCCAGTACGTGCAAATTTCGACTCTGGCTTCGCCAACAATCTTGGCGCATTTGTTCGATTAGCCTTAAACGGGCCCGTAGAAATTGATGTAAAAGGCGAAATTTCTGGGAAAGCTCTTTTTCTGACCAGAACGATCAGCATCGACATTCGAGAAGAATTCGAATTCTAGAGCCAAACGTCGTTCAATTCATCAAGTCTAGGCTAGTATATTTGAGTAATTCAATTGAAGCTTTTGAAATACCTCCTCTTTTTAATGCTCGCCACCGCCTTCAGTCGGTGCGATTCGACGAACCCAAATGAGATGACGGACAAGCATGAACATAGGAACGCCCTCATAAACGAAAGCAGTCCATACCTTTTGCAGCACGCTCACAACCCTGTGAACTGGTATCCTTGGGGAGAAGAAGCATTGCAAAAGGCCGCAGATGAGAACAAGCTCATCATCATAAGCATCGGCTATTCAGCTTGTCACTGGTGCCATATGATGGAACGCGAATCGTTTGAAGATACCGCAGTTGCGAAAGTCATGAATGACAATTTTGTTTGCATTAAAGTGGATCGCGAGGAACGACCAGATATTGATCAAGTGTACATGGATGCCGTTCAATTGATGACTGGACGCGGAGGCTGGCCATTGAATTGCATCGCACTTCCAGATGGAAAGCCATTTTTTGGAGGAACTTATTTCAAGAAAGACCAGTGGGTTTCTGTCTTGGAACGCGTTGTGAATGAATTCAATACCAACGCTGAAGAGGTTTATGAATTTGCCGACCGGCTGACCAGCGGAGTGCAACAAAACGAACTGATTGCCCTCAATGGTGAAGCAGCAGCATTTGAAAAGTCGACCTTGCAGACAACGGTAGAAAATTGGGAAGCACAATTCGACAAAGTTGAAGGGGGACCGAACCGCGCACCAAAATTTCCTCTTCCAAACAACTACTTGTTTTTAATGCGCTATGCAAGCCTCTTCAGCGATTCAGAAGTTGACGCACACGTTGAGCTCACTTTAGATAAGATGGCTCGAGGTGGTATTTATGATCAACTTGGTGGAGGCTTCGCGCGCTACTCAACCGACGAGCGCTGGAAGGTTCCTCATTTCGAAAAAATGCTCTACGACAATGCACAATTGGTCGGGCTTTATTCAGAGGCTTTCACCCGATACGGCAAGGAAGATTACGCTCAAGTGGTGCGTGAAAGTCTTGCGTTTATTGAACGAGAACTGTCGGATAAATCAGGCGCCTTTTACTCTGCCCTAGATGCGGACAGTGAAGGGGAAGAAGGAATGTATTACATCTGGACAAAGGAAGAACTGAAAAGTCTTCTTGGGGAAGATTTTCCTCTGTTCGCCGACTACTTCAATGTGAACTCTTCTGGCATTTGGGAAAAAGGGCACTACATTCTTCTTCGCGGCATGCAGGAAGGAGCGCTTGCTCAGAAATACAATCTCAGTGAAGTGGACTTAAGGCTTAAGATCAATGAGCTAAAAGAAAAACTACACAAGGTTCGCTGGGAACGTGAAAAGCCCGGCCTCGATGACAAAAGTTTGACTTCGTGGAATGCGATGATGATTTCAGCATACACTGAGGCCTATGACGCTCTCGGTGACAAGGTGTTTTTGGCAAGGGCTGAAAAAGGAGCGGAGTTCATTTTAAGTCAGCAGAAAAAAGAAGACGGTGGATTGTGGCATTCATACAAGGGTGGAAAAAGCACCATCAACGCCTACCTAGAAGACTACGCCCACTGCATTGAAGCTTTCGTAAATCTGTACCAAAGCACCTTCGATGAAAAATGGTTGACCGAAGCGAAAATTCTTGCAGACTATAGCATCGAACACTTCTTCAGCGAACAAAACAAAATGTTCTTCTTCACATCTAACGAAGATCCTTCACTGATTGCGCGCAAAATGGAGGTGAACGACAATGTAATGCCTTCTAGCAATTCAAGCTTGGCCAAAGGGCTCTTTTACCTTGGAACCTATCTTGACAACGAGGCTTATCTGACACTCTCAAAGGGAATGTTGAACAACGTGCAAGAATACATCAGCAAATATGGCTCGGCTTATTCCAACTGGTCACTACTCATGTTGCACCAAGTTTTCCCCTTCTATGAAGTGGCTGTTTCTGGAAAGGAATTGAAAGCAAAAGTTGCTGAGATTAACCGGACTTACGTTCCCAACAAACTACTGATTGGAAGTATGGGCGACAGTGACTTGCCCTTGCTCGAGTTTAAATACACAGAAGGTGAGACGAGAATTTATGTCTGTGTGAACAAATCCTGTAAGCTCCCAGTTACAGAAGTTGCTGAAGCCCTCAAACAGATTGATTGATGCGGATTTCTGTGCTCTCTTTGTTCATGTGGCTTTCATTTCAAGGCTGGTCCCAAGTAATCCTGTTCGACAAGGGAATTCCTGACGAACATCCGAGTTATTTCAACCCTGAATTCATTCGGAACAATACGATTAAAGCCGTACTCGGTGAGATTTCCATCAAACGTGAGATGCAGCCCATTACCTCAAAAGGCGTAGTTGTTCAATATCAATTTGACCGTTCTGGTAAATTGGTTGAAAAGCTCAACACCTTCAAACTTCCCAATGGGGAAATTGATACTTCTGCTGAAGCATACGCCTACAACTCCATCGATGAGATTATTAAGAAATCGAATTTTGAGCGGAGCGGATTTTCCTCTGTACGATACCTCTATGATTCAAACAAAAGGGTTGTTGGTGAAGAATATTTTCGGGGATCCAACACCACAGCTTTTCGGTATAAAATTGAGAAAGGGCCTTCCACGAAGGTAAAAACAGAAAAGTTCGAATACGTCGTGATGAACGATTCAAGCATTCGCAAAATCTATCTCAACACCCAAGGCGTTCCGTACAAAGAAACGAGCACAACTCGGAATAACTTCGGAAGCCTTTCTTTTGAAGAAACCCTGTACCTAAGCATTAGCAGAGGAAGTAAGACTCGCTTCAAGTACGATTTTGAAGGTCGATTGATTGAGATCAACCGCAATGAAAATCTCTTCAAGAATAGGGAAATCAAATACGTTTACGAATACGACGAGATGGGCAATGTTCTTCGAGAAAAGAAAACTGTGAATGGAAAACTGGTTCGCTCAAGAGAGTTTATCTACGAAGTCGATAGCCTACTACTCAAAGCAGAACTCAGCAAAGACGAAGAGCTCAACGTCATTACAATAACTCGTTTCAGATATGAATACCACCAATAAGTACTTAGCGCTTTCAAGCTTCTTTAAGGATTGAGTCAGGAATCGACGGGACCCTCGTTACAGGAGCTTTTTCGGTGCTCCAACACGGAAATCCTTTAAGTAGTATGGCTCAAAGTAGGCTGTGTCCTCAAAGATTTTGTCTTTAAAAAACTGCTCGCCCAGGGCACACATGGAACGTGCTGAGGGAAACACATCCCACAAGCGGACATCATCTTTTACCAAACCACGAAGTTTTGTTGCATTGTCTCCAAAGATCAAGCAACTGCTCTCCCCGATGAATTCTTGAAAACTACCTTCCTCAACGACCTTCGCCTGAACACCATGAATTGGACGCCTCTCCGCGTCAAACATGGCGCAATAAATTTCCATTCTTCGTGCGTCTATCGTAGGGACGTAAAGGTCGTATTTGGGTTCTTCAGCCATGGCTTGTTCTAGGAGAATTTCCAGACTACCAATAGAGATCAAGGGAATCCCCAAACCGAAAGAAAGTCCCTTCGCAAAGGAAACGCCGATGCGTAATCCAGTAAAAGATCCTGGTCCTTTCCCAACGCAAATGGCATCTAGTTCTTTCCGGTCGAGCTTGTGTTTAGAGAGCAAATCTTCGACCATACTGGCCAAATTCTCGGCATGCGAATAGCCTTCATTCTTTTCTGAAGAGGCTAAAACATTTCCATCTTTTGCCAGGGAAATGGAACAATTCGTGGTGGAGGTTTCGATGTTCAGAATGAGAGCCATCCCTATTCTTCTTCGGCCTTTTCGAAGGCATCTTCTTTGTCGATCACAACAACCTTTTTGCCTTCCTTCAGCATCTTCGTGATTGCACTGTAAGGGCCAGAAACAATTGCTTGTCCTTCTTCAATGCCCGAAGTGACTTCAATAAATTCACTGTCTTGAATACCTGTTTCAATAAATAAGAGGTGAACCTGTCCGTCGTCGTGCAGGAACACACATTCCTTCTGCCGATCGTCCACATTGTCCGCAACAATGTTTGTGTCTTCTCTAAGAGTAACTGATTGAATTGGAATTTTAAGCACTTGTTCTACGCGATCGGTTTTAATATCGACCATCGCGCTCATCCCAGGTCGAAAAGGCGAAAGATGCGGGTTTTTGGCGTCAATTAAATCTGAATACGAACTTCTCAATATGCGCACCTTAACTTCAAAAGTGGTTACCTGATCGCTGCTCTGCATCAAGCCAGTCTTTGCTGTATTCGCGACTTCCGTTACAATTCCTTTGAACTTCCGATCGACGTAGGCATCGACTTCAATGTCTGCGGTATCGCCAATGCTCACCCGAATGATGTCATTTTCATTCACCTCAACATTCACTTCCATGTTCTCGAGGTTTGCAATCCTCAGCAACTCAGTACCTGCCATTTGAGCTGTTCCCACAACCTTTTCCCCTGGCTCTACATCCAACAAACTGATGGTACCGTCCATAGGTGCACGAATCTCTGTTCTCAAAAGATTTCGCTGGGCTTCTTTGAGTGTAGCTTGCGCTGATCGAATGCTGTAGTCGGCAGCCGACACACTCTGCACGGCGGCTTCAACTTCGGCCTTCGCTACCTCATATGAAGCTTGTGCGGCCTCAAATTCAGCCTCAGAAATTGCTTTTTGATCGTAGAGTGTTTTACTTCTTTTGTAGCTCGCCTCCGATTGAATCATTCTCGATTCTGTTTGCGCCAATCGCGCTTTCGCATTCGCAAGGTTCGCTCTTGAGGTATTCATTCCTGCCTCTACTCGATCCCGTGCAGACTCCAATAAATCTGGGTTGATGCGCAGCAATAAGTCCTCGGCCTTTACTTTTTGACCCTCTACGACCATTACTTCAATCACCTCTCCGGCGACTTCAGGGCTAATGCTAACCTCAACTTCTGGTTGAACTTTCCCATTAGCAGAAACTAATTCGGTGATGTTCCCTTTCTCGGCCAACTGCACAAAGACTTCCAAGCCTTGCTTCCCGAAGTTCTTCTTGATCACTACGGCAACAACGAGAAGTACAACTCCAAGTGCTATCCCAATTCTTGTCTTATTCTTGAACATCAGTTTAGAGTAATTGGCTTGCCTTGATAAAAATCTAGAATCTTCGTCTTAAAGACGTAGTCGTATTTCGAACGAAGAAAGTCTGACTCCGCCCGAGTGACGTTCACCTTAGCCGTGTTGTAATCAACAGAGTTGATCATTCCCACATCGAATCTTTGTTCAACGTACTTGAATGATTCACGGAGAGCATCCAGTGCTTTTTGAGATGCCCGATACTGATTAAGAGCCGCCTTCGCATCTGCGTATGCCGATTGAATGTTCTGATAGACTGTATTTTTCGCGATGCGTAGCCCATTCTCACGAATGTCGTAGTTGATGCGTGCAATGCTTGTTCCAGTACTTACTTGCATTTTATTGAAAATTGGAATGCTCAAGGTCAAGCCAATCGATTGGTTGAGGTTCTCATTTAATTGAGTGCCAAAGGGCATTATTTCAGGATAACCTACCGACTGAATAAAGACTTGCTCTCCACTGGCGGTGGTGGCGAATGGAACGGGATCTTGTGCAACCGGCTTCGATAAATCTGGACGAGCTCCTGAATATCCAGTTCCCAAATTAGCGTTTAACCTCAGACTTGGCAATCCGAAGGATTGATTGAACGCAATGGCTCTGTCAGCACTGTAAAGTCTATTCTCTGCACTCTTTATTTCTGGAAGAACGCGCAATGCTTGGTCGTAAATTTGGCCGGTCGTTGTATTGATGGCCGCGTCATCGCCAACACTGAGATCTGGTTTCACAACCCGAAAATCTTGAATTGAATCCACCTGGAGCAGTTGGATCAGATTCAAATAAGCTAGGTCTAACTGATTTTGAGCTCTCACAACGGAGAGTTCTTCGCCAGCCAATTGCGATTCCACATTCAACAAATCACCCCGTGGTATGGAACCAGCGGCGTAAAGTTTCTTGTTTCTTGAAATTTGCTTTTGGGTCAATTGTGTTTGGGCAATACTGTTCTCAAGAAGTTCTTCAGAAAACAAGATGTTCAAATATGCAGAAGCGATCAATAGCGAAACATCATTTCGCATCTTGTCTAAATCATGTCGACTTGCCTCTAGAGCATATTGGTCTCTCTTCTTTGCATTGACGTTTTGCCCAGCTTTAAACAGGTCGACGTTCGCCGAAATGCCCAATTGGTTCGTGCGCACAGTGTTGGTGGCAAAGGTGTTTGTGAGGGGGTCAATCGTTTGCCCAAAATTCCAAATGTTCGTGGCAAACCCGTTTACCGATGGATAAAAGTTTCCCGAGGTGGCCTTCAGTGACTCTCCACTTAGCTGGGTTTGAAGCTTCGTTTGCTTTACTTGAAGGTTGTTCTCAAGTGCGTGGGTAATGCACTGCTCGAGACTCCAATACGTTTGCGCTTTCAAATTCCCGGTAGACGCGAGAAGAAAAACACTGAGAAATAAGATTGCCTTTGACTTCATAGTTTTCGAACGGAAACAAATGTAACTCAGCAAAGCCCTGGAAAAATCAAGATTTTCCCAATGGGAAATGAGAATCCCCTGTGGTCGGATGCTTGGATGAAAGGTAAGTGAAGGAAATTCGTGTGTGTCAAGGCATTGACAGTTCATTTTAACAGCTTTCGTTTCATTTGCCAACGATAACGAGTTATGGGATACAGTCTTTATACCACCGACCATTGCCACGCCTGCTCAGTGGTTCTTGAATACGTTGAGCAAGAGAACATCAATATTGAAGTGTACCCTACGCATCGAAAAGATCGTCCGCACGATGCTTTTGTTTTCCCAGCACTCTTCAAGGATGAAAAACTCATCGCTTATGGCGACGACGACATCATTGGGCATTTTGTGAAGGCTAAGGCCGAAGTTCAATAGAAATAACTTGGCATTTTTCGGTCTGCTTTCTAGGCTAGAATTGGACTCAACCAACGCCGCATTTCCTCCAAGTCCATTCCCTTTCGCTCCGCGTAATCCTTCAGCTGATCTTCACCAATTTTTCCAACATTGAAGTACCTGCTTTCAGGATGGGCAAAATACCAACCGCTCACAGCTGCGCCAGGGATCATAGCCATGGATTCTGTCAGCTCCATTTCGAGTTCTTCTTCGGCATTCAGGAGTTTAAAAATCTTGGTTTTCTCAGTGTGATCGGGACAAGCGGGATAGCCTGGCGCTGGTCGAATGCCCTGGTATTGCTCCCGTATCAAAGCCTCGTTGGTCAAATTTGCCGGTGCATATCCCCAAAGTAAACTCCTCAGCTTTTCATGAAGCAATTCAGCAAAGGCTTCTGCCAACCGATCAGCCAAAGCCTTCAGCATAATCGAAGAATAATCGTCGTTTACAAAATCCTTAAGCTTCGCCTCTATACCCAAACCTGAAGTGACAGCAAAACATCCGACGTAATCGCGTTTGCCAGATTCTAGGGGCGCCACGTAATCGGCCAAACTTTGATTGTGCTTTCCTTCCTTCAAAGGTAGTTGCTGTCTGAGCATTGAGAATCGTTCAAACTCTTCCCCAGATTCTGTGAATAAAGCTAAGTCTTCCCCTACTCTATTTGCAGGAAAGATTCCAATTCCACCATTCGCTTGAAGCCACTTTTGAGAAACAATTTGATCGAGCATTTCACGCGCATCCGAGTACAACTTAGTAGCTTCCTCACCCACCTTCTTATCCTTTAGTATTTCCGGAAAAGAGCCGTGCAATTGCCAAGTCTGGAAAAATGGAGTCCAATCGATGTAGTTCCGAATTTCGCGCAGGGAGTAGTTCTTAAAATAGGACAGTCCCAATTTTTTAGGCTCTACAATCTGATCAAAACTAAATTTTGGAGCACGGGAAATGGCTTCAGAAAAACTCAAGAGTTTCTTCTCATTTCGACTCGCTTCATGACGTTCCTTTAGGCCTTGATACTCTATTTCTAGAGATTTCCGGTACTCCTCCTTATCACTTCCGAAGAGCTTTTCCATCACGGTAACAGCCCTAGATGCATCGTTGACATGCACTACCGCCGATTTATATTGAGGTTTGATCTTGACGGCGGTATGTATCTTAGAAGTTGTGGCTCCCCCGATCAATAAGGGAATGTCGAATCCTTCGATTTGCATCTCCTTGGCGACGTGCACCATTTCGTCTAAACTCGGAGTAATCAACCCACTAAGTCCGATGGCGTCGACTCCCCGAAGCTTAGCTTCTTCAAGAATTTTATTCGCGGGCACCATCACACCTAAATCTTCAATGTGGTAGTTGTTGCATGCGAGCACTACACCAACAATGTTTTTTCCAATGTCGTGCACATCGCCCTTCACAGTGGCAAGTAGAATTCTTCCAGCCGTAGAACTGCCTCCACCTCGCTTCTCCTCTTCCAAATAAGGCTCTAGATAGGCGACAGACTTCTTCATCACGCGAGCACTTTTCACCACTTGTGGAAGGAACATCTTGCCCGAACCGAACAGATCTCCAACCTCGTTCATTCCAGCCATCAAGGGTCCTTCAATGACGTCTAAAGGGCTTCCGTATTTAACACGAGCTTCCTCTGTATCCTCCACGATAAACTCTTCAATTCCTTTCACTAGAGCGTGTGCAAGACGACCTTCAACGTGTGTTTCACGCCAAGCTATATCCTGCTTAATTTGCAGCTTTGTATTCTTAAATTGCTCAGCAAAGTCCACTAGAGCCTCGGTGGCATTATCATTTCGGTTGAGAATTACATCTTCAACTCGCTCGAGTAAATCCTTCGGAATCTCCTGATAAACTTCAAGCAAACTGGGATTAACAATTCCCATGTCCATACCGTTCTGGATGGCGTGATATAGGAACGATGAATGCATTGCCTCCCGCACGCGTTGATTTCCACGAAAAGAAAAACTGACGTTGCTTACTCCTCCACTAACCTTAGCATTTGGTAGGTTCTCTTTTATCCACTTCGTTGCTTTGAAGTAATCAACTGCGTAATTGTTATGTGCTTCTATTCCGGTGGCTACGGGAAAGATGTTTGGGTCGAAGATGATGTCTTCCGCAGGAAATTGCACCTCCTTCACAAGCAAGTCATAACATCTCTTACAGATGTCGATGCGTCGCTGATAGGTATCGGCTTGGCCATCCTCGTCAAAGGCCATAACAACCACTGCAGCTCCATAGCGTTTAATCCGCTTAGCTTGCCACAGAAACTCCTCTTCTCCATTTTTTAGACTAATGGAATTGACGACACCTTTCCCCTGCAAACATTTCAAGCCCGCTTCGATGATCTCCCACTTCGAGCTATCGATCATAAATGGAACCCGTGCGATGTCTGGTTCCGCTGAAATAAGGTTTAAGAATCGAACCATGGCGTCAACACCATCGAGCATTCCTTCATCCATATTCACATCCAGAATCTGTGCGCCGTTTTCAACTTGATCGCGCGCAACTGCAACCGCTTCATCATATTTATCTTCCTGAATCAAGCGCAAGAATTTTCTCGAGCCTGTTACATTGGTCCGTTCACCAACATTCACAAAGTTCGCTCCTTCAAAAACGACTAGGGGTTCTAGGCCACTCAAACGGAGCGGACGAAATTCAACACTCATACTAAAGCTTTCTTCTTTCTCGGTTGGTATTGCGACGCCACTTCGGCAATCCTCTTAATGTGAGCTGGGCTTGTGCCGCAGCATCCTCCTATAATATTGAGGAGCCCTTCTTTGAGGAAACCTTCTATTTGTTCTCCCATATCGTTGGGGCTTTGATCGTATTCGCCAAATTCATTCGGTAAGCCAGCGTTCGGATGTGCACTAGTAAGCACATCGGCTTTGTCTGACAATACCTGCAGGTAAGGGCGCAGTTGTTTAGCTCCTAAAGCACAGTTTAAGCCAATGCTCAAAATGGGTTGGTGGGTAAGTGAAATTAAAAACGCCTCCGTTGTCTGCCCAGACAATGTTCTTCCGCTGGCATCTGTAATTGTACCTGAGATCATGATTGGGAGATTGGTGCCCTTCTCTTCTTGAACCTCCGTTGCTGCTGCCAGAGCCGCCTTTGCATTTAGAGTATCGAATATGGTTTCGATCAATAAGAGATCGGAACCTCCATCAATCAATCCACTGATTTGTTGTGCATAAGCTTCGAACAAGTCATCAAAATCCACCGCACGGTAACCCGGGTTGTTCAAGTCGGGTGATAGGGAGGCAGTTCTGTTGGTTGGCCCAACTGAGCCCGCAACAAATCGAGGTTTGTCCGGCTGTCGTTCCGTCCATTCTTTGGCAACTTCCGCGGCGATTTTAGCCGACTCGTAATTGAGCTCGTAGGCGATTTCTTCTAGGCTGTAGTCTGCCTGAGAAATGGTGGTTGAGCTGAATGTGTTCGTTTCAACGATGTCTGCACCAGCCTCGAAATATGCAGAATGAATGTCCTTAATGATCTGCGGCTGGGTGATGGTCAAAAGATCGTTGTTGCCCTTGAGCGAGTGCTCATGATCCTTAAAGCGTTCACCTCTAAAGTCTTCCTCTTCTAGGGTGTACCCTTGAATCATAGTTCCCATGGCTCCGTCGAGGACCAAGATTCTATGTTCAAGTATTTCGCGTATGTCTCTTTTCATTTCAATCCAAAAAAAAATCCCTTGCCACCAGCTGTGGAAGAGATTCATTGTTCACCGTTATTGGATTATCAACTT
This sequence comes from Flavobacteriales bacterium UBA1986, assembly GCA_002336245.1. Taxonomy (GTDB): domain Bacteria; phylum Bacteroidota; class Bacteroidia; order Flavobacteriales_G; family Salibacteraceae; genus UBA4419. The sequence continues at coordinate 66,209 of DDDG01000029.1, read as the reverse complement.
ATCTACCCACGCATGGCGTGGTCGGACGAAGCACCTTTCCATCTTTCAATGGAGGTTGCCAAGGGTTCATCGGGCCGACTCCCTTCCCCTTTCTTTATAAGTAATACTAAAAGAACTTCAACAAATGTAACAAGGAAACGAATAGGACGCAACGAATCTTTCGGATGACCGCCTAATGCAATTTTGGCTTTTTGAAAAGCAAAACTCCCATCACCACCAAAAGGATGTAGGGGATGCCCATCAAGTACATGATCCCTGAATTTAATCCAGTACCCATTTTGCTTCCGCCTTCAATGGACGATTCTGCAATGGCTCTACACATACTGCACTGAGCATTCAAATCCGAAGAAAGGAAAAGCAATGCGATGGTGAGCAAAGTATAGACGAAAATCTTAGCCATAGTAAGGAGACAAAAATAGGTAAACAAGGACTCCAGTTAATGTGACATAAAGCCAAATGGGATAAGTGAAACGCACGAGCTTTTTATGCCCAGCTACGTCTCCATAGAAGCCACGAAGCCACGAGAACAATATCATTGGTAGGGAAATTCCGGCGAGAAAAATATGACTCAATAGTATGAAGTAATAGAGACTTTTGTTTTCGCCCCCGTAGGCTGTATCTCCCGAAAGGCTGTGGTAAAGGACATAATTCAGCAAGAAGATGAGGGACAAAAACATTGCAGCGGTATTTAGGTTTTGGTGTAACCCCACTGCCCTATTCTTAATTGCGATGAATGAAAATATTAGGATTAGGAAACAACTTCCATTGATGATGGCATTCAGCTTTGGCTGATAAATTGTCCAAGATGGACTCGACTCTGGTCCTGGCAATTCGTGCAAGACAATTACGAGTGCATAAACTACGAAGGTGAAAATCCAAAGTAATCTGCTCGCTGTCTTTCTTGTCATCGTTTTTTCTTGGGAACGAATTCTTGAGCCTTCAGAGCTTTTATGTCTTCGCCCAACTCTTTCATCTTCGAGTACTCCTGTCCTGAATAAACGCCTCGTACCTTGTTTTGTTTATCGATCAGAAGTACCCATTCTCCAGCGCTCAATGAACCTTCTTCCAAATCGAAATTCATGCTTGCAAAGGATTTCGTTCTGAATTCGAAACTGCGTACATATTTGGCTCCCAAAAGCGCTTGTAATTCTTTGTCGTCTGGCTTTTTACCTTCAAAAAAGAGGTTGTATGTCAATTCAGGAATATTCAGTTTGGCACTCAGATGCTGTAATTGAAGTAAGACCCTTGAGTTGTACTCGACTTCTTCATCTTTGAAATATGCCAGAACCTTAATCTCGTCGCGGTCGTCGAACTCCAATGGGAATTCAAACGTCTCGGCAACTTGCTGTTGAGGTGCGAAATAGGGCAAATCGAACAGGTTGTGTTTACCCGTTGATAACATCAAGTACAATACGGACGGAAAGAGTAAAATGAGGAACAGAGCTCCCCATTTGAATAGACTTTTTTTATTCATGCATTAGGACAATCTGAGCAACTCCCGAATCCCAAAAAGCACATTCGCTTCAGAAACTAAGATAAAGAGCAGATAGAGGATGAACAAAGCGTACGGCGCCAAGATAAAGTAGCGCAAGCTCTTGCGTTCATCTCCAAGGTGCATAAAGACCATTACGATGTAACCAGCCTTCACGAGTGTCATAATAATGAAAGACCATTTGACCATCTCCCATTTGATGCCGTCCATTCCAGAGGCCCAAATTCCTAAACCAACTTCTACAGCCGTAACAACTGTAAGAAGTACAGTTACGAAGATGATTTTCTTTCGGATTTTCTTTCCCTCTTCTTCACTGTGGTGAGTGTCGAGGCTATATTCAATGATGTCGTCTCTTTCCATCTTCAGGGCTATAACTTAGATGAGGTAATAGAAGGTGAATACAAAAACCCATACTAGGTCTACAAAGTGCCAGTACAAACCAACTTTCTCAACCATTTCATAATGGCCTACTTTCTCGTACTTACCTTTTAAAACGTTCAATAAAATAATGAAGTTGATGACTACTCCAGAGAATACGTGTGTTCCGTGGAAGCCAGTCACAAAGAAGAAGAACTGGGCGTATTGAGGAACCCCAGGAACTGGATTGTCGGCCGAGAAACCTTCTCCATAGTAATGCCCAGAAAGCGTTGCATTGTCAGCCCAAGTGCTGATATCTCCATCAGGACCAGCGATGTAAGTCATCCATTCCCAAGCTTGAGATCCGACGAAGAACAAACCTCCAACTACGGTTAGAGCCAACCAAAGTGTTACTCCTTTGCGGTCCATTCGGTGACCAGCCTCTACGGCCAATACCATGGTAACTGAACTCACAATCAGAATGAAGGTCATTAAGGCCACATAGATGAGTGGGAAATGACCATGGGTACCCGGAAGGTGAGTGAAGATTAATTCTGAGCTAGGCCATACGTCGGCATATTTCAGTTTCATAAAACCAAGAGAAGCCAGAAGGCCCCCAAAAGAAAGGGCATCAGAGATGAGGAAAAACCACATCATCATTTTACCATAACTCACACTGAAAGGAGACCGACCACCCTCCCAGAGAGTTGTTTGATCGATTACTTTGCTTGCTTCACCAGACATAGACAGTTAGATGTTCTCAGATTAGCGAATGTAAACTAGAAAGAGGAGCAAATATATCCATAATAAGTCTAAAAAATGCCAGTACATGGCAGTCAGCTCCAGACCTGTGTAATTCTCGGAATCATATTTACCCAATGCATTTTTTATCCAACTGAAAATGAGGGCGAAAAGTCCCCCAGCCAAGTGAGCCAAGTGCGCACCTGTGATGACATAAAGAAAAGATCCGGAGGCATTACTCTCTGTTCCCGCAAAGAAAACGCCTGCTGCAACGAGCTCATCCCAGCCAGAAAACTGCGAATATGTGAAGGCAATTCCAAGGGCAAAAGTTGCCAGTAGACTGTATGAAACCATCTTCCGATTTCCGGCTTTTGCAAAGCGTGCAATGGGGAAAATTGTTGCACTACTCAATACGATAAAGAAGGTGCTCCAATAAAAGGAGGTCGGCATATCAAAATACAACCAATTCCCTTCAGCTTGCCGAACGATGTATGCTGAGGTTAAACCTGCGAACAACATTATCACGCTCAACAACCCAACCCACATGAGAGATTTATAGGTCCTTCGCTTGCGAATCAATTCCTCGTGTAAATAGTCTGCTTGTTCCATTTGTTAAAGTAAAAATGACATTTGTACCAAAGGCAACCAAATGAAGGATGCAAACATCAAACGCTTCGCATCATCCATTTGTTGACTGCGATAGAATTTGACTCCCAAAAGGGCAAACAGAATACTTAAAGGCAAACAAACTACCAAGGACATCCAAGACGTAATGCCAAACACAAAAGGCAGTACTGAGGTAGGTATGAGTAGAATGCTGTAGAACATCATTTGAAAAGCAGATGCCTTGTTTCTACCGCCCCATGAAGGCAGCAAATGAAATCCAGCTTTTTGATAATCGTCGTGAAGACGCCATGCAATGGCCCAGAAATGAGGGAACTGCCATACAAACTGAACGGCAAACAAAATGCCTGGAATCAATCCAAATTCTCCAGTCGCAGCAATGTATCCAAGCATAGGAGGAATGGCGCCTGGGAAAGCTCCAATTAAAACGGCAATCGGATGAATGCGCTTCATGGGAGTATAAATAACCACGTAGAGGAAAGTTGCCAGAGTTCCTAGAACAAGGCTCAATGGATTTAAGAAATACCAAAGTAGAAAGAGACCAACAACCGCAAAAATTGAAGCGACAACAACTCCTTCAACAACAGCCATCTTCCCTTGGGGAAGTGGTCTGTTTCGAGTGCGATCCATCAACTTATCGAGATCACGTTCGAGCAACTGATTGTAGCCATTTGAGGCAGCTGTCACTAAAAAACCACCGATAATCAATGCTAAGAATGCAGTTAGATTAAAGCTTCCAGGGGCAACCAAGTAAGAGATAGCCGCCGAAAAAACGACTAAGCTCGACAAGCGTAACTTACCAAATGCTGCGTAAACTCGGATGCGATCCGAAAGGGTAAAGGCCAAACTTTTTGATTGAATGCTGTTGCTTTCTACGCCCATAGCGAAGGCGCGAATTTAGCTAAAAAGAAGACTGAAAACCTCTTGATCGAAGTGGATTCTAGGAATAGGTCTAGGACAAGGTAAACCTCAAGGCAACCCCGAAATTGGCATTGGCGTTTAAGAAGGTATTCGACATCTTAGGTCTGTTCAGGATGCGATCGTAAAAAGCCCGAAGCGTAAGTTGCTTGTTGATCTTGTAATCTCCCGTAAGCTTTATAGAGAATACGTACATCCCCGCCGTTGTTTCGTGCTCATCTTCAATAATCCTGTGAACTACCGTTTGGTTGTCCCGAATGGAGAAATCTGCGCGTGTTTTAAAATCACTCTTAATCTTCTGACCAGGCTTAAATTCAATCGGAAACTTCACGTTCTTGAAGGTGTAACCTGTTCCAAAAATGTACTCTATGGAACGCGTTTCCATGATCTGGTTGTTGCTCGGGTTTAAAGTGAGCGTCCGACTTCGCTTAAATTCCAGTTTGGCTATCAGGGAATTATTGAGAGTCATATCCACCTTCATGAGCGGACTGAAAGACTCCACAATACTAACGTTCTGATATTGGTTTTGGGTGATGAAGTTGCTGTCTAGGTCAAAGCCTACTCCATCCAAATCTGGGTAACCATCACCATCTAAGTCTTGATAACGCTGGTTGTTTACAAAGCCCCCAATTGTCAAATTCGAATTGTAGGTGTGGTTGATGGTAATCTTCTTGAAGCGTTTCTTAAACCATTCAATCTTACTCAAGCCGTTGTAGGTTAGGCGCCAGTTGAATTTTGGAATCACGTCCAGCGGATTTAACTTCACCAAATTGACCGAAGTTCCCGTATACGCAGCGATGAAAGCTGGTATAAGCACATCAATATTTCCTTGTCCATACCCTTCCTTATAGTCAGCATCGGTGGCGTGTGCTCCGTTCGATGCTGAATTCTCACCACCCAGGCGCTCTGAAATTACAACTCGATTGGTCAAGAATTGGCGGAAAGTCGTGCTCGAATTGTTTGAATCCAACGGAGTGAAGGTGGTCCTCCAACTGGAAACACTGGTACTAAAATTTCCAGTTGTCACAGGACTTTGCCCGAAATAGGCTCCCCCCTCCGAGTTGGTTGAGTCTGGAACCCAGCGGAAATACTCATTGGTACTCGTGGAATACCTTCTGTCGGCTGAAAACGTAAGTCGTAAATCTTTAATTGGCTGAGCGGTAAAGCGCATGTTTAGGTTTGTACCATAACTATAGGTGGCCGGCATGTTCAAATTCTCCTCTTGAACCAGCCAACCTCGAGTAGCTGCATATTCTGGGAAGTCAAGTTCATCTTCCCCAAAACTGTTCTGCTTTCCAAAGATGAATCCTGGCCCTGGTGCACTGAAGTCTGGGCTCATACCCATCACATTGGTTTTTGGCGAGTAGCCAGGGAGCAAAATCCCTCTGTTTTGAGAATAGGTGACTGAGGCGTTTTGAACACTCATCAGGAGGTTGAAGAAACGATCAACAACGGTAAACTTCTGCCCTTTTGGCGTCGACTTTTTATCTTGGTTTTCCCCGCTTTTCTCGTCTGGGTCATCGCCTTTCGCCTTCTTGCGCCGTTCCTTTTGTTTCTTGCGCTGGGCCTGAGAGGTTCGCGCCTTTCTTTGAACCGTTTTCAAATAGCCGCTCTTGTTATATAAGGTCCTCATGTTGAAGTTGAGGTTACCAGAGAAGTTTCCAGAGTTCTGAATTGTATTCCCAATATCTGGCAAAGAATCAATGTCGTCGAAAGTGATGGGCTGTCGTATCCAATTGTAGCTGGAACTGTAACGAATGTTGCTGCTCATGAAATCGAGAACGGGGATCAAGTCCAGCGGGATTTTATAGGACAAGTTTGCTGTGTGGCGGTAATTCATCGTCTCACCAAAAGATTGAAGATTGGACCACACATCCCTCTTCCATTCATCATATAGGCCCTCGTCTTCAGCCTTATTCACCAATCCATCCGGCTCATCTACCAAAGCCTGATTCGTGGCATTGAAATCAAATTGTAAGCTTTTCGTTAAGTCCCATTTTAGGCTATACACTCGATCCCAAGTCCAACTCTTATTGAAGAACGCAGGTAGATCGGCTCGAATTCCTGGATTGTTGTTTCGAATCTGACGCTCATTGTACTGCCGATTCATGTTCGTCGAGAAGGTGAAAGATCGGGGGAGGGGATTGAAGTTGGTTTCGCGAATCAATCGCAGATAATTCTCTGACCGCAAAGCCTTCACCTTAGTAAAAGGCTTGATGGGTTTGCTGTTGAGGCTATAAGCGTAATTGAATCCACCCCTATAAGTCTTGGTCACATCCCGTTCCGTCTCAAAGTCCCTTTCTAAAAGCTCCGAATAGGAATAGTTGAAGGTGAAGTTCTCGATGTCGTAAGGCATCGGCTTTCGCTGCTTCTCGGCCTCTCCCTTGCCTTTATCGCCGCCGGGTCCGCCTGGCTTAGGGCTTGCCTTTTTTCGCACCTTTTTTACATTAGAGAAATTGATGCTCTTGCGAATGGATTTGTCTTGAATGGCCCTCTTTACACTATCGCGTTCCCCTCTTGTATCCCAAGCTTGGACATACTCTTCAAAAGGAACGTCTTCGGCCAATGGGGAGAACTGCGGGTCTTGAATGTCTTCGGAATATCCGACGTACATCGGAAGCTGAATTCCACTTTTTTCAGGAAAAAGCTTACCCAATTGAACCGTACTCGAAGCGTCGAAATTCTTCTTGGTTTCTTTCTGGCGCTCATTGATTTTTTGCTCCAAACTTCCAAAGCCGGGTGTACTGATTCTTCCTGACAAACTCACCATAGCCAAATCGGCCAACTTGGCGTTTACTCTTCCCAAAGCAGCCCATCCCTGCTGGTCGTCGAAGTCGTTGAGGCGCATCTCGTTTACCCAAATTTCCGCGCACTTCGAGAATCCATCGTCACTCCCGGTTAGGTCTGCATCTGCTCTAGGGTTTCGAACACCGATCATAATGACCTTTACCTCCCCAAGGTTAGGAGAACCTACTACATAGGCATTTCCCAAACCAATTCGGCCGCCATATCGCTTTCGTTTGAGAAGGGCATTGGGGTTTTCAAAGAGCTCCCGATCCCGTTGTACCTTCAATCCTCGTAACTCCGCCAGCGGAACGTTCACCTGGTTTTCTATGGGCCAAACCTCGTATCGATCTGCTTCAAAATCATTCAGATAAAAACCTGGTAGGGTCACTTGCAGTGGCACTTCATATTCATAATAATTGTCTGTGAAATCTGTCCCAATGCGGACGAATATGCTCAGGTCTCCATCTTGGAGGTCATCCTGACCGGGCAAGGCCTCGGCATGCGCATACATTTTCAAACGCTTAAACAAACGCATGTCGTAGAAGACATTCCTATAAGCCGCTTCGGCATAGCCATCTTGCAAATCGCAAACTTCAATGGACATAGCTTGCTCATTGATCTGTTGCAGGTTGGCAGTATTCACATTGACCTCTCGCACGATGTTCGGCGGAACTACGTAGTTCACAGGTTGCTTCGTCCCATTTTCTTCAATGCTCACCGCACGAATGTTGAATACCGTTTTATCGTCCTTAGCAAAGCCCTCAGAATTGTCATCGAGTTCTTCCTGAAAACGTCTCCACTCACCTCGGATGAATTCCAAACGCGCAAAACGCATATGCACTTCTTCTTCAAAGCCCGTCATGAACATCCGCATAAATCGAATGCTGCGAAAGTCTGAGATGTTGCCTATGCGCTGACGGTCTTCGCTTTTGAGTGGAATCTTAATCTGATACCAATTCACAGACTTAATCGTCCCATCGGAAGCCTCTTCATCGTGGCGAATCACATTCGTAATAAAGTTTCGGCCAACATTGCCCGGGTTGAAGTCATTCCGATTGACGCGAATTCGATATTGATAATAGCCCTCTACATTGTTTACCACATTATCGGCATTCAAATCTTCCTTATCCGGTTGGGTAGTTGCTGAAGTTGCAAAGCCCGCTTGATTCTGGGTTTCATATTGCTGTCGGGTAGGCGAGTTTCCTTCAGTACCGTTGTATTTTTTGTAGCGTTCTAAAATGTCAAATTCAAGCTGGTCGTAGTCGTCGTCGCGGTAATAGTTGTAGTTATCGTTCGATGGGTCGCCTTGTGCCTGCTGAAAAGCAGGTGAGGCAGTACCGTGTTTTGCTTCAACGGCATTCAAGTAGTCTTCAAAAAAGAGGCGCTCTTGCGCATCCACCAAACCATCCATTCCTGCATCTTGATAAATTCGTGTTGTAGGTTCGTTGTCGAAACCTGGTGAAAGTGGCACTCCTCTCGTTACCCGACCCCATGCAGAAATATCTTCTGGAAGTACCGAAGCATCAGCACCATTATTCGGAAGATCTTGTTCGTACAAGTTCTGGCCATCGTACATAACGTCTTCCGAGATGTTTCCAAGGTTTATGTATAAATCCCCACCTGTGTGATTCTGATCTGGATCCGCATCGCTGTTGAATGGGTCCATAACCCAGAACTGCAAGAATTCAATGTTCGCTGCTTCAAAATCATTCTGATCGACGCGTCGAGTAATCCCTGCCCATTTTTCCTTTGGATTGCTCAGAGTTCCATCTTCCTCAAGATCTTCAATGTCGTAGTTGTAAGGTCCGCGCTCATTCGGGTAATAGGTGACATCCAACATCGAAATGTTGTTTTGAGTGAATTGGTCGTTGCTTCGATTTGGAAAAACCTCCTGCTGATAAATGATTCGCATTCGGTGGTCATCCAACATATTCGGATCGTCGCGAATGTGATCGGGCGCACTTCCTTGATAAAATAATGGATCCACTACACGCCAGTTGAGGAGGGCTCTGTTGAAACTGTTGTCCAAGGAATTGAAATTCTCTCCTTCAGGAAATTTATCTTTTTGGCCTTGGGGAGTAGCCGCCAATTTCCAGTTTGTGATGCTCTTCATGTCAATGAACGATTGGCTGCCCTCAAAGTCATCCACGTAGGAGTTTCCATTTCGACCGATTGCTCTAGAATGCCCTGGAATCAAATGAGCAAATTCACCAGAAACCTTTATGCTTGACTTTTCCTTGGTATCAATGAAGGGGAGCTTATCAATCATCTTCGTGATCAGCGGGATGTCTGCCTTATAATTTCCATCAACCCCCCAAACCATGTTGGTTACAGGCTCGTTTCCAAAGTCGATTTTCTGCGTAATGGGCTTTTCTGAAAGTCTCAAGAAGGTACCTCCGATGAGAAGATCTCTGTTCACCTTGTAGTCAAATCGGGCTCCAATCATATTTCGTTGCTGCTGTGCAAACAGCTCGTTGCTCTCAAGAGAGACATCCACAGGGGTGTTTGAATCAATGAGACCTTGATTGATGATCCGTACCCGACCGAGTTTGTAGTCTACTTGGTAGTCAACGTTCTCTGTTAGAACACGACCCCCTGCAGTTACAGATACCGACCCTTCTGGGACGTTGATTGCGTTTAAGGAAATCTCATTGCTTGAACTCGATTTGTACTCCCCCTTTATCGAGAACCTGTTCTTCGATGGAAACATCACCTTGGCCTCGGTCGGGGTACGGGTATAAAGTGAATCGAAAGCATACTGTTCTGCAATGATTGGATTTGTGATTACCTCCCGGATTCCTTCACCAAATGGTTCCAGCCAAGGTAGAATCACACGTCCATTTCTTGGAATAATGGTGAACCCATCAACGTAGTCGAAAATTCCATCAGGAGACGCCTTTTGGTTCCGGTTGAGCTTATCTAATCCGAGTAATTGAACCAGACTTTGTTTGTTGTATCCGTCTTCAGGAATGTAATTGATGTCAACTCCCAAATTTTGATCTAAGTACCAGATGTCAAGTTCAAAGCCATCTTGCTGAACTTGATAAGCGCCAATGTTGTAGATGTTCTTCATCATCAAATCCCACATCGGAACACGCGTATTTTTCTCAACGCTCTTCAACATTTTTAAGAAGAGCGGACGAGGTGCTGCTAAGTCATTCGAGAATTCACCCACTTTATAAACCTGACCTCTGTAAGTGTATTCGAAAGCGACGGCGAGAACTTGATTCGAATTGACTTGCTGACGCAATGAGATGGTTCCCAACTGAGGGTTAAATTCATACTCTGTTTGATCGAGTTTTCTGGCAAATTCAACTCGTTCGTAATCAAATCGAGCACTAAGTCCCAATTGTCCATCCAGGATGTTTGAGGCTTGTACAATATCTCGTTCAACACCAAACTGCCCTAGAATTCTTGAATACACATTGTTCGCAGCATTGTCGGCTGGGGAGTTGGGAGTCACTGTAAGAGCTGCAAAAATGGGATTGTACAGGGCATCCTCGTTCGTAGTTCCTAAATCCTGAAAGGCAATAATGTCCCGAGGGTTTTCCGGGTTCGCTCGAGTGTTGGTCATCCATACCTCAACTCGAGTCACCACAACCCCTGTGTTGTACATCGGAGGGTTTGCTACTGCAACTTCATACTGATCTCTGAAGAAGTGGTCGAGGAAGTAGTGGCGATAGGCCTCGTAATTGTCTGCTTTTACTTCAAATTCAGAAATCTGAGCCCCCCCTTCGGTTCTGATTTGTGACTTTTTCCCTTTCTGCTGACTGAATACTGTAGTGACGTTCAGTTTCCCAAATTTCAACTTCGTCTTCACACCGATCAAGCTTGTACTCCCTGTAATCAGTGAAGAATTCAACGGAAGCGCAACGTTTCCTATTTCGATGTCTTGGAGTATATCGTCTTCATAACCCGTATAATCGAGCTTAACTTGATTGTCGAAAGCAAAGGTCGCATCGGTATTGTAATTCATGCTGACCTTCACCTTATCTCCAATGTTCCCAAGCACATTGAGTTGCATGCTCTGGTCGTATTGAAAGGTGGTGATTCTTCTCTGGCGCTCCGGAATGACGGGGTTGTCGTTTCGGGAAGTTCGAAGCCCAAAGCGCAACTCAGCAGTTCCACTTGGCTTGATGTCGATTTGGTTCCCCCCAAAAATTCGATCGAATGTTTCGCTTTCTACATCCAGTTTTGGCTTTAATTCAGCGTCCTCCTTTTTGTATTCAGAATCGCTGAAAGACTTCTCCTTCCAATAATCTCGAATTGAATTCTTCCGCTGCTGCTCAATGTAGTCGTCGAAATCCATGTAGGATGCCGGACGGTAATCGCGGCTTCCCACTTTCTCGTTGTACTCGTAGCGATTTTCATCGGAGTTGTACTCAACATCAGTTTTGATGTTTTCCGGCTCACCCATTGGCACAATACCAGTCGGATCTTCAGCAGGGTCTCGTGGGTCTTGCATCGGATACCGAAGCTTCGTCTTGGATGTATCGGGTCCTTCTTGCGCGCGCAAGCCGAAGGTGCTGGCTATAAAACACAGCAATAGCAGTCCATACGGTTTGAGTAAAGGGCAGCGCATCAGAACAATGTTCCTCGGTCTAAAGGTTCTTAAGGGCTTGTTTTATAAGGCTTTCGACGGCTTGGTCTCCTTCTTTGTTCTGAATGCCCTGCAGGACTTTCTTTGACTTTGCACGATCGAAGCCTAGAGCCACGAGTGCTGATAACGCTTCTTCAATACCCGTATTGCCTTTGAATAAGCTTTTTTCAAGTTCAGGTAAATCCTTCGCCATTTTGTCGCGCAAATCGATGATGATTCGCTCGGCTGTTTTTGCTCCAATTCCTTTGATGGATTTCAATTGAGAGACATCTCCATCTAAAATTGCTTCTTGCAGCTGAAGAGGGCCTAAAGAGCTCAACATCACTTGAGCTGTACTTGTTCCAACACCTGAAACCGAGATTAACTTGAGAAACACCTCCCGTTCACCCTTTTCAGCGAATCCGTACAAACTCAGATTGTCTTCTCTTACGTGTTGATAGACATAAACACGCACACTTTCTTCTTTTCCAAGTTTCTCGTAGGTGTTCAACGAAATGTTCAAGTAATAACCCACCCCTCCACATTCCACAACAAGGTATGCGGGGTTTTTCTCTATCAATCTTCCTTTGAAGTATTCGTACATCTCGCTTATCTCGTTTGGGCATCAACAACTGCCAGGGCAATCATATTTACAATTTCACGCACAGAACTTCCGAGTTGAAGAACATGAACGGGCTTTTTCATACCAATTAGGATGGGGCCAAGAAGTTCGACTTCTCCCATTTCTTGAATGATTTTATACGCAATGTTTCCAGAGGCTAAGTTTGGAAATATCAAACAGTTCACTTTTTCATCAACCAGTTTCGAAAAAGGGAAATTCTCTTTCAAAAGAGTTTTGTTGAGCGCGAAATTTGCTTGCAACTCTCCGTCGACTTTTAAATCTGGATGCTCCTTGTGCAAAATCTTTACGGCCTTTGCTACTTTTTCTGCATCCTCACCTTTCGAACTTCCAAAATTGGAATAGCTCAGCAAGGCGATTTTTGGTTCAATTCTAAATCGTTTGATGCCTTCAGCAACGAGCGCAGTTATTTGCACCAACTCTTCGGCAGTAGGATTCATGTTGACCGTTGTATCGGCAAAAAAGAGCGGGCCTTTTTTGGTGATCAGAACGTACATTCCAACAATCGACTCCACGTCATCGGCCTTTCCTATGGTTTGCAAAGCAGGTCTCAATGTGTCTGGGTAATTGCGCGAAAGGCCAGAAATTAAAGCATCTGCTTTGCCCGTTTCAACCATCATAGCGCCAAAGTAATTCCGTTCGCGCATAATTTTCCTTGCTTCGGAAATGGTGAATCCTTTTCGATTTCGTTTTTCAAAAAAACTCTTTCCGAATTCAATGCGCTTCTCCTTAAATTCATCGGAACGCGGGTCATAAATCTCCACATCGCCAAGGTCGAGGCTATACTGTTCCATCATTTGCTCAAGAACACGTCTTTTTCCAAGAAGAATTGGAACAGCAATTCCTTCATCACGAACAATTTGAGCAGCCTTCAAAATCTTTGGATGATCGGCCTCTGCAAAAACAACTCGCTTCGGATTCTTTGCCGCGCGTTGCATGATAGAACTGATCAACTTATTGTCAAGCCCCATGCGCTCATCCAAACGATGTCTGTAGGCATCCCAATCTTCAATTGGATTTTGGGCAACACCGCTGTCCATAGCCGCTTTTGCAACGGCTGGTGCAACGCTGGTAATTAACCGAAAATCTAGAGGTTTCGGAATGATGTAATTCTTTCCAAAAATCATATTCTTGGCATCGTAGGCAATGTTCACCTCTTCTGGAACAGGTTCCTGGGCCAAGTCAGCAATTGCTTTTACCGCTGCCAACTTCATTTCCTCGTTGATCTCTGTGGCCATCACATCCAGTGCTCCTCTAAAAATGTAAGGGAAGCCCAGCACATTGTTCACCTGGTTTGGATGGTCACTGCGGCCCGTGGCCATGATCACATCCTCCCGAGCATTGATGGCGTCTTCATAGGCGATTTCAGGATCTGGATTGGCCAGGGCAAAGATGATGGGATCCTTCGCCATCTTCTTGACCATTTCCGCCTCGAGAACACCCTTTCTCGATAAGCCAAGAAAAACATCCGCCCCCTCAATAGCTTCATCAAGGGTGGAACATTTACGATCTGAGGCGAAAAATTGTTTGTTTGAATTCAGGTCTGTACGCTCCTTGGTGATGCATCCCTTGCTATCGAGCATCAACAAGTTTTCCTTTTTGAGTCCAAGACTTAGCATCAACTTGGAACATGAAATGGCGGAAGCGCCAGCCCCAACGACTACAATTTTTGTCTCTTCAATTTTTCGTTTGGTAATTTTTAAAGCATTCAGCAAAGCCGCACTGCTGATGATGGCAGTTCCATGCTGATCATCGTGCATCACGGGAATGTTCAATTCCTCTTTCAGGCGTCGTTCAATCTCAAAAGCTTCTGGAGCTTTGATGTCTTCTAGATTAATCCCTCCAAATGTTGGAGCGATGTTCTTCACGGTCCTCACAAATTCCTCCACATCGGTGGCATCGACTTCAATGTCAAAAACATCAATGTCCGCGAAAATCTTGAAGAGCAATCCCTTCCCTTCCATCACAGGTTTGGAAGCTTCAGCCCCTAAGTTCCCCAATCCTAAGACGGCCGTTCCGTTTGAAATTACAGCGACCAAGTTTCCTTTCGCGGTGTACTTATAATTTGCTTTCGGGTCTTTTTGGATTTCAAGACATGGCTCAGCAACTCCAGGTGAATAGGCCAACGAAAGGTCTCTTTGTGTTGCATAAGGCTTACTCGGAACCACTTCAATTTTTCCTGGTCTACCTTGACTGTGATAGTCGAGTGCTTCTTGCCTTCTTATCTTCATTTATTGGGGGTTCGGATGGGCTTCAAATGTAATAATATAAATTCGCCTCAAATCGTTGTGCAATGCAGACTATAGTGGTGTTTTCTGGTGCTGGAATGTCAGCTGAAAGTGGGATAAAAACTTTCCGTGATGGAGACGGACTTTGGGAGAATCATCGCATCGAAGATGTTGCCACCCCTGAGGCTTGGGTTCGCAATAAAGAAATGGTCTTGGAGTTTTACAACCAGCGACGCCGGCAGGTGATTCAGGCCGAGCCAAACCGAGGACATGAACTAGTCGCGCAACTTGAAAAGCACTTTCGGGTGTTGGTAATCACACAAAACATCGACGACCTCCATGAGCGTGCTGGCTCTTCAGACGTGCTTCACCTTCACGGGGAAATTCGTCTTTCGCGTTCTTGCCTAGACGATGAAATTTACCCAGTACTTGGCACTGAACTAGTCCTTGGTGACTTGTGTCCAAAAGGTGGACAACTGAGGCCCCATGTGGTCTGGTTTGGAGAAGAAGTACCAATGATGACAACCGCCCTTCAAAGAGCCGCCGAAGCCGACGTATTCCTGACGATAGGCTCTTCTTTAAGTGTATACCCAGCAGCTGGCTTAATTCATCAATCACCGATTGACAGCAAGCAATTCCTTATCGACCCTAACAATCAATTAGATGTTCCCGATCGGGTAAGCTTTATAAACGAGAAGGCAGAAAAAGGAATGGAGAAGTTTTATGAACTCCTCAATATTCCTATCGCAGGGTAATCTTGTGTGAACTACGAAGCTGGTCGGCATTCACCTCCAATAAGTAAAGTCCTTTTGGAAGGTGACTCAAGTCAAATTCCGCGTCATCTGCTTCAAAAACCAAGTTGCCCGTAATGTCATAAACAAGAGCAGACTCAAATTCTTTTGTGGCGATTCTGAATAGTCCGTCGCTCGGATTTGGCTGAATGGATACTTTTCTATCGTCATTCATTCGATCATTCAATGAATTTGGTGCACTGCGAATCATAAAAACCAAACTTGCCTTATCCGTTGGGTCAGAAGCGTTTTCAACTTCTACAATGAAAAATCCATCCTCAATGGTATCTCCCGCCAATACTTCGACGGAGAAGGTTTTCACTTGCCCTGATCCCGCTATGCAAGAGTCTCCTGTTGGATATGCCTTGTTTCCAAAACAATCCTTGCAATCACACATTTCAATGAAAGAGAAATTCGGCTTGATGTCGTCTCGTACTAAAGTCCAATTGTATTTTACTTCATTTGGATTGAGCACATTGATTAAGCCTTTTACCTGTGACTGTGGTTCAAGGTTAATAAAGGCAGTATCTTTTGAAATAGATAATTGGGCACTGGCTGTGTTGATGAATGCAAGCCCTAGGAATAGGAATAAAAGTTTTTTCATAATGTGTACTTTCAGCAAATATAACGGAATCTAGACCCGATGGGAACTCGGAAGTACCGTGAAATTGTCAGATGGTCAACAAAGGAGACAAGCAGTTCTAATTAGGGTGTCGAATTTTTTATTTTTGTTTGCCTTCAGGCACAACTCTTGGTTAGGATACTAAAACACTTTACTATGAATAAGATTGCTTTAATTGTCGGTGTAGTCCTTTTAACACTGAGCTCAGCGTTTGTTCCTGATGGGCGCCAGTTGCCAGGAATAGGAATAAAAGATATTGACGGATCCCCATTCAACACTTCAGAAATTTCAAACGACGGCAAGCCGATCATCATTAGTTTTTGGGCAACATGGTGCAGCCCTTGTAAACGGGAGTTGAATGCCATTGCAGATGAATACGATGATTGGGTAGAAGAAACTGGCGTTAAGCTGATCGCAGTTTCGATTGATGATTCACGAAACGTACAAAAAGTAAAGCCCTATGTCAATGGACAATCATGGGACTACCAAGTTCTGCTCGACCCCAATGGGGATTTTAAGCGCGCAATGAATGTTAACAATGTTCCGCACACTTTTCTTCTTAATGGAAAAAAGGAGATTGTTTGGCAACACAACTCATATTCACCAGGTGACGAGGAAGAACTCTACGAATTGGTAGAAAAGCTCTCGGCTGGAGAATCCATTGACTAAATTATGAGGCGAATTTTTGGCCTAGTTCTGGCCGTTTTTCTGGGGCAATACTCTGTTGCTCAAGAAGCTGAGAAAAAGGAATCGAATGGTGAACTTCACGGCAATTTCGATATTCAAGCGCAGTACTACAACATTGACTCAGCAATCGGAGCTCCTCCAGTTGACGAGCGCGTTCGGATGAATGCCTTCGGAAACCTAATCTACACCAAGGGGAAGTTTACAGCGGGTCTTCGCTTTGAAAGCTACCAAAACGCCATTTTAGGTTTCAATGATTTGTATCGCGGAAATGGCATTCCTTATCGTTTCTTCAGTTATAAAATGGATGATTTAGAAATCACCGTAGGAAACTTTTATGAGCAATTTGGAAATGGTCAAATACTTCGGGCCTATGAAGAACGAGGCCTAGGGGTCGACAATGTCTTTGACGGCGTTCGTGTAAAATTCACTCCATATAAAGGAATTCAATTTAAAGGTCTCATTGCCAAACAACGTTGGTATTTCGACCAGTCCCCAGGAATTGTTAGAGGCTTCGATGCGGATTTTCAAGTGAACGAATTCATCGAGCCATTGAGCACGGCCAAAACAAAAATTAGCCTTGGGGGAAGCGCCGTAAGTAAATATCAAACAGACGAAAACACACGCTTTACCCTTCCTGAAAATGTGTTGGCTTTGAGTGGTCGAGGAAAATTAAGCTATGAAGGTTTTAGCCTTGCAGGTGAGTATACACACAAGTTCAACGATCCTACTTTGGACAACGGATTCATATATAAGGACGGGCAAACCCTTTTTCTTTCAGGCTCTTATTCTACCAAAGGGCTCGGGATAAATGTTTCCGCGAAGCATACGGATAATATGTTTTTTCGATCGGATCGCGACAACAACTCGGTCTTCAATGATGTGATGATTAATTACCTGCCTGCACTCACAAGACAACATACCTACAATCTAGCAGCAACGCTTTACCCATATGCAACTCAACCTCGCGGTGAAGTAGCCTTTCAGGCAGATTTGATTTACAAGATTAAAAAGAAGACTGCCCTGGGAGGTAAATATGGAACAACCATCGCGGTAAATTACTCGGTCGTTCACAACATCGATACAACTTGGTTGAATGATGACCTAGGTGCTCGTCAGGGATATGAAACCAATTTCTTTGGTTTTGGTGATCGCAAATATTTCAGCGATTTCAACATTGAAATCAGTAGAAAATTCAACAAGAAGTTCAAAGCCAAACTCACCTACATCAACTTCATCTACGATATGGAGATTGTGCAAGGCTTGGGTGGGAAGCCAGTTGTTTACGCAGATATAGTTGTTGCCGACCTCTTGTACAAGTTCAACCGAAAAACGGCCCTACGAGTTGAGCTTCAATCTTTAACAACACAACAAGATCAAGGAAATTGGGCAACGATCGTAGCTGAATTTACGCGCTCACCCCACTGGGTGATTGGGCTTATCAATCAATACAACTACGGGAATTCTGACAAAGATCTTCGACTGCAATACCCGTTTGCTACAGTAACCTACGTAAAGAACGCCAATCGCTTAACTTTGGCATACGGTCGTCAACGAGCAGGAATTTTCTGCGTTGGAGGCGTTTGCCGAGTTGTTCCGGCCTCAAATGGTATGTCGGTAGGAATCACAAGTAGTTTCTGATTATGAGAAAAACAAGTCTTCTGTTATTAGCTATCATCACACTCAGTTTTGTTGCATGCGACGACGTTGAAGATCCATACGAACATCTTCCAAAGGTTTGTTCTTGTCAGGTAACCGATTCTAGCCAGGTAATTCAAAAAACGAGCGACCAAGATTTTGGTGCGCGCAAATTATTGCTGGAAGAATATACAGGCATTCGATGCGGAAATTGCCCAGATATGGCAAACATTATCAATTCGATAAGCGCCACCTTCGGAGACTCCGTGATTGTTGTTGCCCTTCAAGCTTACACAAGTTCACTCTCTGCGCCCGACGACAAGCACCCTATAGATTTGCGGAATCCCGCACTTACTGTCTACGATGGTTCCATTCAAAATGGAAGCACAATCCCATACGCATTGGTAAACGATAAGAGCAGCAATGGAAAGGCTGGTCAAGGAAATGTAAGATCTATGTCTGAGGCTCTTTTAAAAGATGCTTCTTGGCATACTTCAAATAAGCTAAAGCTGAGCATGAAGTCTTCCTTCAGTCAAGAGTGCAACTCGGTGTTGTTGGAGGTAAACTCTGAAGCTCTTGCAGATTTACCTAATGGCGCCAACCTAATTGTGTACTTGCTCGAGAACAACATGGAAGCACCTCAAACACAATATAATGCTCTTACGGTTGAGGAATTCGCAACCTGGAATGATGAAAATCCTGAGTACCCAGTGAAGAAAAAACAAAAACACAAGCACGTCTTGCGAGCTGCCTACCCTTCTCCTTGGGGTGAGGAATTGTTTGTCTCGAGCACGAGCGCTGGAACCATTGCAAACAATGTGATCAACTTTTGCATCGAGCCTTTCGCAGCAGCTGAATATACTCGTCCAGACATTGTTCCTGAGAATTGCGATCTAGTTGCACTTGCCTATGATTTGGAAACGAAAGAAATACTCTTTTCCGAAATCATCCACTCCATCGCACAATAGAAGACTTTTAAGAGCGTCTTTAACTTCTATTAAGGCACTCTTGACAAGCTCGTCAAAATTTTTTACCTTGTTTAGCTGCCCAAATACGCTAGTCTATGTCTATGCTTGAGCTCTCTAAATCTGTCCTCAAAAAAGTAAGTTTTGATCGTCGTTTGTTCCGAAAGGAATTGGCGAAGACCAAACGCTGGTTGAGGAGAGAAGAGGTTGTGATGCTAAAAGCCTGGTGCCTCATAAACTTTGCAGGAGTTTACGACGAACTAATCAGAGAGGTCTTGGGCTGACCTTAAGAACTCCAGGTTCCTTTTAAATCCTGAGTGTTTAGTTCTTCGGATTGCGCTTCCCGCAAATGTCTCATTGAAGGATTTCTCATCCATTTCTAACCAGGTTTTTACATCGTTGTTGATTACCTGCTCCTTAGCTGGGAATTTTGACTGCGACTTGGAAAGGCGATTCCATGGGCACACGTCTTGGCACACATCGCATCCGAAAGCCCAACCTTCCATTTTCTTGCGATAAGACACCGGTAAATCTCCTTTGAACTCAATTGTAAGGTAGGAGATGCATTTGTTGGAATTAATGACCCCTGGGCTCTCTATCGCTCTTGTGGGGCAAGCGTCTAAACACTTAGTACACGTTCCACAGTAATCCTTTATCGGGCTGTCGTATTCAAGCTCTAGGTCACACACTATCTCGGCCAAGAAAAAAAAGGAACCCGACTTTCGGGAAATCAGATTTGCATTCTTACCAATCCAACCCAATCCAGCTCGCTCTGCCCAAGCGCGATCCATTATGGGCGCAGAATCAACGAAGGATCGTGAAACAAAATCTCCCACTTTAGCACGAAGCTGGACGTCCAATTTCTTCATCATCGACTTGATCACCTTGTGGTAATCTCTCCCATAGGCATATTTAGAAATCTTGGGCTCGGCGAACTTTTGCTTTTCCTCGGGGTAATAATTCAACATCAAAGAAATGACCGATTTAGATCCCGGAAGCAATACTCTAGGGTCGGTCCTCTTATCAAAATTTTCTTCCATCCAAAGCATGTCCCCATGATGGCCAGCGCTCAGCCAGTTCTCTAGTCTAAAACTTTCTTCTTCTAGTTTTTCCGCTTTGGAAAATCCTACGTAGTCAAAGCCTAAAGCCAGGGCTTCAGAATTAACTAAGGCAGATAATTCCTTGGGCGTCATGCCCTAAAAAAGACTTGATTGAGATGCATCTGGTGCAATCCCCAAATGAGAATAGGCTTGATGCGTAGCTTCTCTTCCACGCGGCGTGCGCACTAAGAACCCTTCTTGAATGAGATAAGGTTCATAAACCTCTTCTATAGTGCCAGGATCTTCACCCACAGCAGTGGCAATGGTATTCAAACCAACAGGCCCACCTCTAAACTTGGTGATGATAGTATCAAGAATCTTATTGTCCATCTCATCAAGACCATAGGTGTCTACATGAAGATTATCCAACGAAAAAGAAGCCATCTTATGATCGATGAAACCCTCCCCTTTCACTTGTGCAAAATCACGAGCTCGTCTCAACAAGGAATTAGCAATCCTAGGGGTTCCCCTACTCCGTCGAGCAATCTCAAACGCTGCCTCTTCGTCGGTTTCTATCTTCAATATTCCTGAAGAACGAATGACAATGTCCTTCAAAATCTCCGCATTGTAATACTCCAAGCGAGAAGTAATTCCAAACCGCGCACGAAGCGGAGAAGTAAGTAAACCTGAGCGCGTGGTAGCACCAATCAAAGTGAATGGATTCAAATCGATTTGGATGCTCCGTGCATTGGGACCTGTATCGATCATGATGTCGATTTTGTAATCCTCCATGGCACTGTATAGAAATTCTTCAACTACAGGGCTCAGTCTATGTACTTCATCAATGAAGAGAACTTGATTCTCTTCAAGGTTGGTCAGTAATCCCGCTAAATCACCTGGCTTATCAAGCACAGGCCCAGAAGTAACCTTAATGGGAACCCCAAGCTCATTCGCAATGATGTTTGCCAAGGTCGTCTTTCCCAATCCCGGAGGTCCATGCAAAAGAACATGATCCAATGCTTCAGCACGCTGCAAGGCCGCCTCCACGAATACCTTCAGATTATCAACAGCTTTATTTTGCCCCATGAAATCACCAAACTCAAGCGGTCTTAAAACGCGCTCAATCTCCTTATCTGTTTGATTGAGTTGTTCTGAATTTGGATCCAATTCGGAGTTCATGCTAGTATTCAAGAATGATGGAGATAAAGATAATTTATGCCAGAGAGCTACTGGAAAAACAAGGCACAAAAAAACCCTTCAGAAATTCTGAAGGGTTTAAAGTTCTTAATGACCTTCTCCGTCGATCTCTCCCTCTTCGAGAGGCACCGTTTGAGGAACAAAATCTTGATCCTTACCCGGCTTGGAGTAATCGTATGCCCAACGGTGAACCACAGGAAGTGGACCAGGCCAGTTACCGTGTATGTGTTCAACCGGAGTCGTCCATTCCAAAGTATTAGAACCCCAAGGATTCTGAATGGAACGCTGCCCTCTGTATATACTATAGATGAAGTTAAAGGCGAAAATCGCTTGCGCCACGCCACCCAACAAGGCAAACATTGTGATCAGAACCGACAAGTCTGCGAAGTCAGAAAAGATGGGAAATTCTGTATAGCTATAATAACGTCTAGGAACACCCGCCAAACCTTGGAAGTGTTGTGGGAAGAATACGCCGTAGGCACTTATGAAGGTTAACCAGAAATGAATGTATCCCAGCTTCTTGTTCATCATTCGTCCAAAGAGTTTTGGGAACCAATGGTAAACTCCCGCAAACATGGCGAGCACTGCCGACAAGCCCATTACAATATGGAAGTGAGCAACAACGAAATAAGTATCGTGAAGGTTAATGTCCAATGCCGCATCTGCCAAGATGATTCCAGTAACACCACCAGTGATGAACGTAGAAACCATACCAATGGAAAACATCATAGCTGGAGTGAAACGGATGTTACCTCTCCATAGAGTCGTGATGTAGTTAAAGGCTTTTACAGCTGAAGGAATCGCAATAAGTAAGGTGGTAAAGGTAAATACAGCCCCTACGAAAGGATTCATTCCAGTTACATACATGTGGTGACCCCAAACAATGAACGAAAGGAAACCAATGGCCAAAATTGAACCAACCATCGCACGATATCCAAAGATTGGCTTCCGTGCATTCGTAGAAATCACTTCTGAAGTAATCCCAAGTGCTGGCAGGAGAATAATGTATACTTCCGGGTGCCCGAGGAACCAGAATAAGTGTTGGAACAGGAGAGGCGAACCACCTGTATGATCAAGCGCTTCACCAGCGATGAATATATCAGCCAGGTAGAAAGACGTTCCAAAACTTCTATCAAAAATCAAAAGCAAAGCTGCCGAAAGTAAAACCGGAAAAGAGAGTACTCCAAGAATTGCGGTCACGAATAAAGCCCACACACTCAGAGGAAGACGGGTCATTTTCATACCCTTCGTTCTCAAGTTCACAATCGTAACAATGTAGTTCAGGCCTCCTAATAGGCTACTTACGATGAATAGGGCCATAGAAACCAGCCAAAGCGTCATACCAGCTCCAGAACCCGAAATGGCCTGTGGAAGTGCACTCAAGGGGGGGTAAATCGTCCATCCTGCGGATGCCGGCCCACTTTCTACGAAGAGCGAAGACATCATGATAACTGAACTAAGAAAGAAAAACCAGTAACTCAACATGTTGATAAAGCCTGAAGCCATATCACGCGCTCCGATTTGTAGCGGAATCAACAAATTCGCAAAGGTTCCACTCAATCCAGCGGTAAGAAGGAAGAATACCATAATTGTCCCGTGGATGGTCACCAGGGCCAAATACATATTCGGATCAAGTACACCTTCTGGTGCCCACTTATCTCCGAGGAAAAAGTTTAAGACTGCAAATCCCTCACCTGGCCAAGCCAATTGAAGTCTGAACAGCATTGACATAATCATCCCGACAAATGCCATAAATATTCCCGTAATCAGGAACTGGCGCGAGATCATCTTGTGATCTTGGCTGAACAAATATTTCGTGAGAAACGGCTCTTTGTGATGTGCGTGTGCTGCTGTTGACATAGCTCCGACTCTTTATTACTTTAATGCTACAATCGATGAATTCTCTAATTCTGTAGTTTCAGCTTCTGCCATTCCCACGGCAGGCTCAAACGTTGGTTGCTCACTCAACCACTTCTGGTAATCGGCCTCGCTATCCACGACGATTACCATCTGCATGTTGTAATGGGCAGTACCACAGATTTTATTACAATAGAGCAAATAGTTAAAATCAGGGTTTTCTTTTAAATCCCTCATTTCAGCAGTAGTATGAATTGGCTTAAACTGGAACCTAGTGACTGCACCAGGAACGGCGTTCATTTGAGCTCGAAAGTGCGGCATATAGGCCGAGTGAATCACATCCTGACTTCGAATCTGAAACTTAACCATCTTATTTACCGGGATGTGAAACTCAACTTTCGCCAAAACATCGTCCTTTCCTTTGGTAAATGCAGTCTGCTTGGATCTCTTTTGGTAATCAAGAACCACATTCTTTTGCTTAATCAGCTGGTCAATTTTGTCCTGAATTTTCTCTTCAGCTTTTCCGCCGGGAAAAACATCTGACTTACTGGCTTCGACTTTTGCGATTTTTTTATCCAACATCACCAATTGACTTTCAATGGTCGCATTGGTTATCATTCCCAAAGGATTCGTCGCCGGATCAATCATTCTGAAATTAAACTCCCCGATTTCATTATCTGCACCACCATAACGCGCAGTCCAATCAAATTGTTTGGCATACAGCTCAACGTTAATTACCTCTTCACCTTCGTTATCAAAAGACATCATAACTGTATCCCAAGTAGAAATACCATAAGTAATTATAATAGCCAATACGACAGCAGGAATTGTAGTCCAAACAAGCTCAAGCTTATTGTTGTGTGTTACGTAGTCCGCCTTTCCCCCTACTCGAGCCCGATACTTCCAGGTAAAATAAATGAGGATGATGTGCGTAAACGCAAACACCAAGATTATGATTGCGAAATTGCTCCACAACAAGGTGTCGATTGTTTCACCATGCTCACTCCCCGAAACGGTTAGCATCAAATATCCATATCGGTAATACAACCAAATGAAAAAAGCCGCAAAACCTATCATGTAAATCACCCAAGACAAGGCTTGGTTTCTTGATTCACTAGGAGTTACTTCCCACTCGTTGACCTTAGTGAGCTTTTTAGTGAGTTCAAATACTCTCATGATCTGGGCAATGACCAGACCTGCTAATATGACGACTCCCCAAATGAGTAAGTTATCCATCTCTAAACTCTTTCGTTTCTTCTATTAATGAATCTCGTGATGTAAACTCTCATCCAAAAATGGATGCGACTTTACTACCACGGGTGCTTTGCTCAATGCTCTTGTTACGACGAACAGGAAAAGACCTGCAAATCCTAACATCAAACCAATTTCAAATGCTCCAAAATGCCAATCAGCATGCTGCGTCCCCGGAACAACAAGAAGGAATGTATCCAACCAGTGCCCAAATAAGATGATGAAACCGATAGTTACCAAATAGCCCTTATTTCGTTTGTTGTCTCTATCCATTAAGAACAGCATAGGGAAGATGAAGTTCACGGCGAACATCCCCCAAAAGAGCCAACGGTAATGATCAATTCGTGCAATGTAGTAGGTTACTTCCTCAGGAATATCAGAATACCAAATCAGCATAAACTGACTGAAGAATAAATAAGACCATAAGAAGCTTACGGCGAACATCCACTTTCCAAGGTCATGGACGTGACTTTCATTCACCTGTTGCATCAAACCTTTGCTCTTAAGATAAAGAACCAGTAAAAGGAATACTACCATAGCGCTGATCCACCATCCTGAGAATACATACCATCCAAACAGAGTAGAGAACCAGTGTGTATCAATGCTCATAATCCAATCCCAAGAGGCCACCATCGAGGTAAAGCCAAAGAAGACCAAGAAAATTGCAGCATCACGCACGTTGTTGTAGTGCAATGATGTTCCACCGCTCATATCCTCTTCTAAAGAACGCTTTCTAAAACGGCGTGTAAACCAAATGTAAACTCCCATAAAGAGGAGCGCTCTTGCCCAGAAAAACGGTTGATTTAAGAAGGCTGATTTTCCTGCAATAATTTCATCATACTCCGGATTCAAACTTCCGTCCGCTAAAAATTCGATGTACAGATTTGGATCCATCCAGTGATAGAGGTGATGAAGGTGCATCGCCCCAGCTGCAAACACAACCAAAAGCACAAGTGCGCCAACGTAAACGTACTGGCTAACAGCTTCAAAGACTCTCTTTACAGTTACGGCCCAAGCGGACTCCGCTGCGTATTGCACTGCCATGAAGAATGTCCCCATAAGAGCAATTCCGAAGAAGAATAAGCCATTGATGAGGATGTTACCCCAAAGTCTCTGTACAGCGTGGTGATGTTCTGCCTCTTCGGCTCCCATAACATTCACTACACCCATGATGAGGCTCAATACCCCAATACCTACGAGGGTGTAGATGATGTTTCGCATTCTTGTTGGAAGAGTAAATTGTTCCATTGATGAGTGCTTTTCTGTCCTTTATTCTTTAGTTGCCAATTCTTCTCCAACGACCACTTCCGCCTCAGCAGCTTCAGTAGACTCTCCTCCTCCAAGTGCCGCCATCTTGTGGTCCTTATCTTGAAGATACTGTACATAATGTACCAATTTCCACCGGTCCTCCTGCACAATCAAAGAAGCATGCGATCCCATCAGGCCTTTGCCGTAATGAATCGAATGAAATATTTTTCCTTCAGGTAAATCTTTTAATGCAGGCGAATCATACGCCGGTGGAGGTCCTGGCCATCTAGGATTAGAGGCTACAGTTCCATCTCCTTTTCCAGCTTTTCCATGACATTGAATGCACATCTTGGTAAATACTGCTTTCCCCTCTGCCAATACATCTTCGTTGAAGACGAGTGGGTTCTTTAAGTTCTCACCAGCCGCAGCATAACCCTCTGCAGTATTTGGGTAAGCATAAGGAACAAATCCTACAGGAATAGTTCCTTCTACAGGCTGCAAAGCCGTAGATCCGTGAGAGGTTAAATCAGTCTCCGCATACGTTTCTAAAGATGGCGAGCGATACATGTCTGGCATGTATTCATACCCAGGGGCATTGTCACTTTTACAAGATTGTAGAACAATCAAGCCAAGCATAAAGATGCCAGCAAACTTTGCCCATTGAAAATGACTTAGTGCTTTCATGCGCGTTCGAATATTTCAACCGTTCCGGTCTCCTTCAACAATGAATTGATGTCTTCTTCAGAGAAGTTGTTATTCTCTTCTGTAGAAATCTCAATACAAAAATGATCGTCTGTTGTGCGGGGATGTGGATTGCGCGCTTTTACGCCTGGCAAAGTCCAGTTCCGCAATAAATAAGTGATTGCCATTCCGTGAGCTGCACAGAGGACCGTGAACTCAAATGTTATGGGAATAAAGGCGGGTAAGTTTTCATACAAAACCCCATTTGGTTTCCCACCAATATTCATTGGCCAATCAGAAATCATGAAAAACCAAAACCCCGAAAGGGCTAGAATGGCTCCAATCAATCCATAAATGAAGGCGCATTGTGCAAGACGAGTCCATTTTACACCCAATACTCGGTCTAAGCCGTGCACAGGAAATGGTGTATAGGCATCCTTGATGTGGAGCCCTTTATCAATAAGGGCCGCCGCACCAGTCATCAAAGTGCCGTCGTCATCGTACATTCCGAAGATGGTTTTACCTGCCATGGCTTAGTGCTGTTGTTTTTTAAAGTTCTCTCCTGAAATTTTCAGAATCGATTTCAATTCATTCAAAGCGAGAACTGGGAACACTCGTGCATACAATAAGAAGAGCACGAAGAAAATTCCAATAGTTCCGATAAAGATTCCGATGTCCACAAATGTTGGGTGGAACATGCTCCAGTTTGCAGGAATGTAATCGCGGTGTAATGAGGTTACAATAATTACAAATCGTTCGAACCACATTCCTGTATTCACAAAGAGTGAAAGAATAAAGCTCATCACAAAAGACTTACGAATCTTCGCAAACCAAAATAGCTGTGGAGTAACAACGTTACATGTCATCATCGCCCAATAGGCCCAGAAATAGGGCCCAGTTGCTCTGTTTAAGAATGCATACTGTTCGTATTCAACTCCAGAGTACCAAGAGATGAATAATTCAGACAAGTAAGCGATACCCACCATAGAACCCGTAATTACAATTACGATGTTCATGTACTCAATGTGTTTTCTAGTGATGTAGGCCTCAAGGCTAACAACCTTTCGTACCATAAGCAATAGGGTCTGAACCATTGCAAAGCCCGAGAAAATCGCCCCAGCAACGAAGTAAGGAGGGAAAATCGTGGTATGCCATCCAGGAATGACCGATGTTGCAAAGTCCATGGATACAATCGAGTGAACCGAGAATACCAGCGGAGTTGCAAGGCCTGCAAGAACCAAAGACACTTCTTCAAAACGAATCCAGGCCTTTACGTTTCCAGTCCACCCAAAAGAAAGGGTTGAGTAAATAAATTTCGGTAAAGCTTTTTGTGAACGATCGCGAATGGTGGCGAAGTCAGGAATCAATCCGATGTACCAGAATACAAGCGATACTGAGAAATAAGTAGAAATCGCGAAAACGTCCCAAAGTAGAGGTGAGTTGAAGTTCACCCAAAGCGATCCAAATGTGTTCGGAACAGGAAGAACCCAGTAAGCCATCCAAATACGTCCCATGTGAATACCTGGGAACAAGGCGGCCATCATTACAGCAAAAATCGTCATCGCCTCAGCAGAACGGTTAATCGCCATTCTCCATCGTTGTCTGAAAAGTAAAAGTACGGCAGAAATCAGCGTTCCAGCGTGCCCGATACCTACCCACCATACAAAGTTGGTGATATCCCAAGCCCAACCAACGGTTGTATTCAATCCCCAAACACCGATCCCGCGACCGATGGTATAAAGGATGCAACCGATGCCCCAAAGGGCTACGATAAGAGCGATTGAAAAAGCAATGTACCACAAGCGGTTGGCCTTTCCTTCAACGGGGGCACAAACGTCCTCGGTGATCTGGTGATAGTCCTTATCTCCGAGTATGAGTGGTTTACGAATGGCAGCCTCTGAATGCATGCGTTTTCTTTTTTCTTTCGTTAAACTTCTTCTCCTGAACGGTTTCTAACTTTCGTGAGGTACGAAACGTTTGGTCGAGTACCCACTTCTTCAAGAAGAGCGTATGATCGACCGTGTGTAGCACGTTTTGCAACTTCAGTCTCGTCATTCAAGTCTCCAAACACAATCGCTCCGTTTGCACAAGCAGCAGAGCAAGCTGTTTGAATTTCGCCATCCTTTACAGGACGACCTTCTTTTTTAGCTTGGAGTTTACCAGCCTGAACATCTTGTATGCAAAGACTACATTTCTCCATTACCCCTCTAGAACGTACAACAACGTCTGGGTTCAACACCATTCTTCCAAGATCATCTTGAGAAGGATTCACATCAGTGAACATTGGATCAGCGTTGTAGTTGAACCAGTTGAAGCGACGAACCTTATAAGGACAGTTGTTCGCACAGTAACGTGTTCCAACACATCTGTTGTAGGCCATTTGATTGAAACCTTCGTCGGAGTGTGTAGTTGCAGCAACTGGACAAACAGTCTCACAAGGAGCGTGGTTACAGTGCTGACACATTACTGGTTGGAATACCGCATCTGGATAAGCGGAAGGGTTCTCCATCTCTGAATAATTCTTTTCTCCGTCGTTCTTATTTGGGTCTGCATCACTAGTGTAATAGCGGTCGATGCGCAACCAGAACATTGAACGCGTTCTGCGGATTTCATCCTTACCTACAACTGGTACGTTGTTGTTGATGTGACACGAAGTAACACATGCACCACATCCAGTACAAGCATTCAAGTCGATGCTCATCCCCCAAAGGTGGTGTCGTGCGATGCCAGGTTGAGCACTCCACAAGTCCACTTCACCCATCGGAGTTTCTTCCCCAAAGGCATTTTTAAGGACTGGTATTGGATTCCACCCGTTCTGCTTATCGCTGCGATCTACATTCTTATATGTAGTCACATTTGTTTCGTTCACAATCTTACGCCCCATCATCGTGTGGTGCGTTTGAATGGATGCAATGGCGTAGGTTTCGCCTGTTTTCTCAACGGAAACACCAGTTACACCGTAACCTACATTTCCACTTTTAAAGGTAGACATGCTGTACGCATTCTGACCAATTCCATTTCCAGCTTTTCCAGCCTCCGTGCGACCGTAACCAAGTGCAATCCCAATGGTGTTGCGCTTTTGTCCAGGAGCAGCTACAACAGGAAGTGTAACTTCTTGTCCACCTGCCAAAACCTTAGCAAGATGTGCTGGTGTTTCTTGAGCTGTGCGTGTTTCATAACCCTGATCCAACATATCCGCTGGGTTCATGGTGATGTAATTGTCCCATGAAATACGACTGATTGGGTCAGGCATTTCTTGTAGGTGCGGGTTGTTCGCTGCACGACCATCCCCAATAGAAGTTTTGGTATACAACTGCAACTCCCATCCATCTGATTTCTCTTTGGAAATACTCGCCAAAGCATCAGAGGCTCCAGAGGTGAATGTTGTTCCATCAGCCACTTCAGAGGAAGAAGCAAGGCTCACCATTCCGTTGTGAAGGCTCGTATTCCAGAAGGCTTTAAAGAAGCTTTCCTTCGATTGCTTAGTGAAGATGTTTTTCTCCCAGTTTGAAGTCAAGAAGGTGTAATAATCTGTGTTCTCAGCTCCAGCCCAACGCAATAGAGTTGACTGAGCTTGACGCGTTCCCGCTGGAAATAATTTCTTGATTACAGGTTGAGCTAGACTGTATTCTCCAGTAACCACCTCATAGTCGTTCCACGCTTCGAGGAAGTTCACATCTGGAGCAACGTAATCGCACAACACAGTGCTTTCGTCAGGCCGCTCAGCAATGGCGACTTTTAAGCCCACCTTCGAAAGAGCTTCAGTCATTCCAGAAGCTGCGGGAGCATTGTAAACTGGATTTACTCCGTACAAAATAACCGCCCCAACTCGATCTTGATTAATGCCATTTGTTAGTTGAGAAAGATTGTAATCATTTCCTTGACTAAGGTTCAAGCTTTTGTTAAGGTCAATTGTAGATCCATAATTGCCCAAAAGATTGTTGATCTCATTGGCAATCATTTGATGATTCGGATCATTCGACCCACAAACTACTATTGAAGCACCTTTTGCTGCCCAAAGTTCTTTAGCGGCTTGTTGAATCTTCTCAGCTGCGTTGTTGTCGTTGTCGATTTCAAAGCTCTTCCCTGAAGTCCCAGCCATTTTGGCCAATGCGTTGTGAAGATTCGCAAGAGCCTTTCCATATTCAGAAGGCTTGATCGCTGCACGGACATCTGCATTGGAACCAGTAACAGACATATTCGTCTCAAACTGGAAGTGACGGTTCATCCAAGCACCGTCCGGATCTCTTCTTGAAGTGTATTGATTTGAATACGAATTCGCATTCAACCAAGTACTCAAGAAATCAGCTCCAACACTTACAATAACTTTTGCCTTCGAGAAATCGTAATTCGGTAGAACCCTTTTACCAAAGTTCTTCGCATTGGCTTCGCGCATTCCACTGTACGAAATCGGGTCTATCGTATATCTTTCTACTGAGGAAGCGGTAATTGTTGTAGCACCAACGACCTCTCCGTTCTCGTCGTACTCATTCACAGACCTTTCGCCCATGAAGGCGTCTTGGAAAGTCTTAATAGCCGCTTCCGTACTAGGACTCGCAATTGTATTTGTAGCAAGAGCGATGGTTTTTCCAGAAGCCGCAACTTCTTTCAACTTCATCATCACTTCGGCATCCAACTCAGCCCAAGTCGTTTCTCCACCTTCTTTCTTCTGTGGAGCTTGGTAACGTGCTTGATCGTAGAGACTTAGAACAGAGGACACCCCGCGAGCACTGATACCACCTTTGGTGATGTTGCTGTCGCGGTTTCCTTTGATGAATACCGGACGTCCTTCACGGGTCTTAACGAGAATGCTCGCAAACTCAGATCCGTCCATATAAGATGAAGCATACCAATTGGCAACGCCAGGGTAAACCTCTTCGGGTTTCATCACATAAGGAATGGACTTGATGACAGGCGTTTCGCAAGCAGCCAAGGTAGCGGCGCCCAAACTGAAACCAACAAATTTCAAAAAGTCACGACGATTCGTGGTGTTCGAATCGAACTCCTGTTTTCCAACAAATTCCTCAACCGGAATTGGGTCTTTAAACTCCTTCTCAGCAGTTTCGAGGAAAGCTTGATCTCCGTTTAACTGTTCGAGACTGTTCCAGTATGTTTTCTCGTTTGCCATGAATCAAATGATCCTTAGATTAATAATGACACTTTGCACATTCTAAACCTCCGATGTCTTCCACCGTAAATTTCTTGCGTTCAGGGTCGTCCTTATATTTCTCCTTCAACTGCTGATGCAGCTTGCTGTAATAATCGTTCGATGCGGTTTTCACTTCTGTCTCACGATGACAGTTGATACACCAACCCATTGTCAATTCCGCATATTGCTTCATTGGGTAGTCGTAGCTTTCTACTTCACCATGACACGTTTGACATTCTTGCTCGCCAACAATTACGTGTTGTGAGTGATTGAAGTACGCAAAGTCAGGTAAGTTGTGAATGCGAACCCATTTGATAGGCATTTGTGGCTTATCGTAAGCAGCGGTTTCAGGGTTGTATCCGGCAGCCTCATAAATTTTACCAATCTCCTCAGTTCCATATAAAGAACCTTCCTCAATTCCTTTGTGGCAGTTCATACAAACATTCACTGAAGGAATACCTGCATTCTTTCCTTTCTCTGCGGAATGGTGACAATACACACAATTGATTCCGTTGTCGCCAGCGTGAATCTTGTGTGAAAACTTAATGGGTTGTTCTGGCGCGTAACCTTGGTAAACACCAATTCCTTTTGCACCGTACCAAGTTTGAACAAGAACAAATACCAGCAATACGATGGAAATCCCAAGACTTGCTCTCTTGTTGTTGCCCATCCATTTGGAAATGCTTCCAAAGTAGCTTGTAATTTTGACCTCCGTTCCTTCAACTTCAGCATTCATTCGCTTGAGAGACTTGCTCAAACTGAATAGAACTCTTATAAGGATTAGGGCTAAGACGATGAAACCAGCCAACCAATAAATGCTGTAATCTGGGTCGTTTGAAGTGGTGGTTGGATCTCCAACTACAACAGGAGCTGCGGCAGCAATCGGAGGATTCTCGATGTAACCAAGAATCGCAGCGATGTCTTCATCATTTACAGCCTGAGCTGGCATGATGCTTCCGTTGTATTCTTCGAACAACGCAGTGGCATATGCGTCGCCACTTGTTTCCAAGTACTCTTGCGAGTTTTTAATCCATGCAACCAAATTCTCTCTGCTCTCCCAACGTTCGGTCACACCACTCAAGGCAGGGCCGATCAATTTCTTGTCCAGTTTGTGGCAACTGGCGCAGTTTGCTCGGAACAGTTTTTCACCATCCTGTGCCATGCCAGCGGATGAACCGATCAAAAGAAAAATTAATAAAGCAAAAAAAGTGGCATGAAAACGAGGCGCAAAGTGCATTCCTAATAGGGTCATTTTCAGAGGTTTAATTTGTCTCAATCCCAAGCGGGGCCTGTGAATCCCGTGCAAATTTAGTAGAAAACCGATGTGAACCGAAGGGTCGAGAAGATTTTTAAAAATGTTAAAATAATTTAGACATAATCTAAATTGTGAATGAAGAGCTTTTTCATTGTTTCAACCGATTCCATGAGTCTCATACATTTGGCTCGGTTTTTACCCCACACAGAATTCATGTTGAAAACAATTGGTCTCCTATTTTTTCTAAGTCTGTCATTCTCTGGCCTTTATTCCCAAGACAGCATGTTCGTAGAAAATGCTCAGCCAGCTCCTCTGGTTGCCGCAATTGACACTCTCGAGTTCGATTCTGGCAGAACCACCATTCTTGGAGACCCCAGAATTGAGCGAATGCTTCAGATTAAAATCGAAAATCAAAAAGAATTTCCTGAAATAAATGGCTTTCGAATTCAGTTGTTTTACGGTTCTGGATCGAAAAGCCAAAGTCAAGCGAGTGAAGTGCAATCTGAGTTTCTAAAACTCTACCCCGAAATGGGTTGTTATCGTGTATTCCAAACGCCGAACTTTAAAGTGCGGGTCGGGGACTTTAGAACTAAACTTGGGGCAACAAAGTTTTTACTGGAATTGAAAGAAGACTTCCCAGAAGCCTTCATTGTAGAAGACAGAATAAAATTGCCTGAAATTCTATTGGAAAAGCCAACCGAAACTGCGCCACTCAGTCCTAAAATGGACTAAAGCGTTTGCTTCACTTCGATTTCCTCGTACCCTTCGATGACGTCTCCAACTTTAATGTCGTTGAAGTTGGCGATGTTCAATCCACATTCAAAACCTTTCTTCACTTCTCGAACGTCGTCTTTAAAACGTTTGAGTGAACCAAGACCTCCAGTGTACACCACAATACCATCACGAATGAGGCGAATGCGTGTGTTCCGTGTAATGGTTCCATCAGTGACCATACAACCAGCGATGGTTCCAACTTTCGAGATTTTAAAGGTTTCTCGAATTTCCACATTACAAACAATTTGCTCTTCAACCTTCGGCTTGAGCATTCCTTCCATCGCGGCTTTAACTTCCTCGATGGCGTTGTAGATTACAGAATATAATCGAATGTCAATTGCCTCCTTCTCGGCCAATTTACGGGCACTTGCTGAAGGACGTACTTGGAATCCGATGATAATGGCATCCGAAGCGGTCGCCAATAAAACATCTGATTCTGAAATCTGTCCAACACTCTTGTGAATGACATTGACTTCAATTTTCTCAGTACTTAAGTTGAGCAAGGAATCTGAAAGTGCCTCAATCGATCCATCGACATCACCCTTAAGGATGATGTTCAATTCTTGGAAGTCTCCAATCGCGATTCGACGACCAATCTCATCCAATGTGATGTGTTTAGTAGCACGAACTCCTTGTTCTCTTTGAAGCTGACCCCGTTTGGTTGCAATGCTCTTAGCCTCACGTTCGTCTTCAAACACAAAGAACTTATCTCCTGCACTTGGAGCACCGTTGAGTCCTAAGATTGTAACCGGTTTTCCCGGGCTAACGCTTTCTACGTTCATGCCACGTTCGTTTTGGAGTGCCTTTACTTTACCATAATGGCTTCCAGCAAGAGTCATATCTCCTACTGATAGAGTTCCTCCCTCAACGATAACTGTTGCCACGTATCCTTTTCCTTTATCAAGAGAAGCTTCAATTACGGTTCCAGCAGCGCGTTTCTCAGGATCGGCTTTAAGCTCAAGAAGTTCGGCCTCAAGAAGTACCTTCTCAAGAAGTTCTTCAATGTTCAGTCCGTTCTTGGCACTAATGTCCTGACTTTGATACTTTCCACCCCATTCCTCAACAAGCAGATTCATTCCTGCGAGTTCTTCTTTAATTCGATCGGGGTTGGCTCCGTCTTTATCAATCTTGTTGATGGCAAACACGATTGGCACCCCAGCTGCTTGAGCGTGGTTGATGGCTTCTTTTGTTTGCGGCATCACATTATCGTCTGCGGCAATCACAACGATGACAACATCCGTGATTTGAGCTCCACGAGATCGCATGGCCGTAAAGGCCTCGTGACCAGGCGTATCTAGGAAGGTGATTTCTCTACCGTCCTCAAGATGTACCGAGTATGCACCAATGTGCTGTGTGATTCCTCCGGCTTCTCCAGAGATGACATTTGCTTTGCGAATGTGATCAAGAAGCGATGTTTTCCCGTGGTCAACGTGACCCATTACAGTAACAATCGGAGGACGAGATTGAACGCGTGTTTCATCATCAATCTCTTCAAGCGCTTTTTCATCAATTTCTTCAGTTGTAAACTCAACTGTATAGCCGAACTCTTCTGCGACAACAGTCAGCGTTTCAGCATCAAGGCGTTGGTTGATGGAAACAAAGAGCCCCAATGACATACAGGCAGAGAGAACCTCATTCACCTGTGCGTTCATCAAATTGGCGAGTTCACTAGCGGTTACAAATTCTGTAACCTTAAGAATTTTCTTTTCAAGCTCCTTTTGAATCTCTTCTTCCTGAATTTGCTGACTAACAGCATCTCGTTTTGCCCTTCTGTGCTTAGCAGATTTACTCTTACCACCACCGCCACTCAATCGGGCGAGGGTTTCACGAACCTGCTGTTGGATTTGCTCTTCAGTAAGTTCTGTCTGTCGACCACCTGGCTTTTTAGGATCTGGTCTTTTACCCCTTGCTGCTCCTGCTCCGGCGCCAGTTCCTCGCGGAGCTGGTGTGCCCGAAGCTGCTCCAGGTGGGTTTATCCTCTTTCTCCTTTTTCGGCGTGCTTCTATATCGTCGTTTGAAGAAGCTACTGGCTTCCGCTTTTTAGGCTCTTCTTTAACTT
Organism: Flavobacteriales bacterium UBA1986; assembly: GCA_002336245.1. Lineage (GTDB taxonomy): Bacteria > Bacteroidota > Bacteroidia > Flavobacteriales_G > Salibacteraceae > UBA4419. Next base: position 30,632 of record DDDG01000029.1, on the reverse strand, counting down.
CAATCTTACCAACAACCGTAGGCCCTGTGAGCTTTTGAACTTTTGTTTCAATGTGCTTTGGGGTCGAAGAAGCCTTCATTTCTGAAGGCTTTTTCACTGGCTTGTCTACTGGCTTGTCTAATGGTTTCGCTGCCGGCTTTTTGTCTGCCTTTGGCTCTTCCTTCTTTACTGTCTTCTTAGGGCGAGATTTTTTCTCGATTTCAGTAAGGTCAATTTTGTGAAGAACGACGGGTTGTTTTCTAGGGCTTTCCTCGTCTTTCTTTTCTTCAACTTCTGCTGGTGGTTCTTCTTCAGCTTTCGTTTCGGCCACGACCTCTGCTGGAACTTCTTCTTCAAGCTTTTTTGGCTCCTCTACTTCAGCAGGAACTTCTTCTTGAACCTTTTCTGGCTCCTCAATCTCCTCTTTGTGAAGTCCGATGTCGATGGTTGAATCGCGAGAAACAGGAACGTTTTTGATGAGAATAGAATCTTCATCGTCCGATTGTCTACGACGATTGTCGCTGACATTTCGATCATCCAATGAAATGGCTTCGCGCACAACTTTGTTCTGCTTCAGCTCGTTCGATCGTTCTTTTGCCTTCTTATCGGATTGAAATTTCTCCAGCAGAAGATTGTATTCATCGTTGCCAATCTTTGTTGTAGGGCGCGCTTCTACCTCGTATCCCTTCTCTTGAAGAAAATCAACAATGGTTGAAACACCTACACCAAGTTCCTTGGCTACTTTACTCAATCGGTTTATCGACATAATCTATTCTATACGCAATCTTTAGTTTTTCTCGCTTCTCCGAAGCGGCAAAGATACGCGCTTATTATTCAAATTCTGACTTGAGAACTTTCAAGACCTCGTCAACTGTTTCCTCTTCGAGGTCAGTTCGTTTTACAAGATCTGCTTTGCTCAATTCAAGTACGCTTTTCGCTGTATCACAACCAATGGATTTCAGCTCGTCCAAAATCCAGTGATCGATTTCATCTGCAAATTCTTCTAGATCCACATCTTCTGTGTCCTCATCGGAATCTCTGTAAACATCGATTTCATATTCGGTAAGCTTACTTGCCAACTTAATGTTGTGACCACCTTTCCCGATGGCTAAAGAAACCTGATCGGGTTTGAGGTAAACCTCGGCCTTCCCATCTTCATCATTCAACTTAATGTTGGTGATTTTCGCTGGGCTTAAAGCACGTGTGATGTAAAGAACATTGTTGCTCGTAAAGTTAATTACGTCGATGTTCTCGTTTTTCAACTCACGCACGATTCCATGAATTCTAGAGCCTTTCATTCCAACACAAGCGCCTACAGGGTCTACTCGATCATCGTAGGATTCAACTGCAACTTTAGCTCGTTCACCTGGCTCGCGAACAATGTTCTTAATGATAATCAAACCATCGAAAATTTCTGGAACTTCAAGTTCGAACAGACGCTCAAGGAAAACAGGAGAGGTTCTAGAAAGGATGATGAATGGTGTGTTGTTCTTCAGGTCAACTCGAGAAACTACCGCACGAACCGTGTCTCCTTTTTTGAAGTAATCGGAAGGAATTTGCTCAGATTTTGGCAGAATTAATTCATTTCCCTCATCATCTAAAATGAGGATTTCACGTTTCCAAACTTGATAAACTTCTCCGGTAACAATGTCTCCAACACGATCTTTGTACTTCTTGTAGATGCTGTCTTTTTCGAGGTCTTGAATTCGGGCGGCCAAATTCTGACGAAGTGCCAAAACAGAGCGACGACTTAAATCCTCGATTCGAACTTCCTCAGAAGCCTCTTCACCTACTTCAAAGTCAGGCTCAATTTTTATTGCGTCGGTTAAGGAAATTTCTTGATTTTCATCTTCAACCTCGCCATCTGGAACAATTTCGCGGTTCCTCCAAATCTCGAGGTCACCTTTATCGGGGTTGATGATGATATCAAAGTTGTCATCACTGCCGTATTGTTTGATCAGAATGGATCTGAAAACATCCTCAATGATGTTCATCATAGTGACCCGGTCGATGTTCTTGATGTCCTTAAATTCAGAGAAGGACTCGATCAATTCAATGGTATTCATACTGTTGGTTTAAAACGATAACTTGACTCTTACTTCTTTTAATTCTGAGTATTCTATTCTTTGCTCCTCTTCAACAAGGATCTTTTTCTTTTTCCCTTCTACTTTTACCTTTTTCTGGTTCCAGAGAAGAATTCCTTTTTCGTCAACTTCTTTCATTTTAGCCTCTCCCGCTCGTCCGTCAGTCAAGACGTATTTCACATCTCGGCCTGCATTTTTAACGAACTGTCTGTGAAGCTTCAAAGGGTAACCTAAACCTGCAGACATCACCTGAAGCGAGTAGTCGTGCTCTTCTCGATCAAATTCTTTCTCAACGAAGCGCGAAACTTCAACACACTTTTTGATGGGCAAACCTTCGTCGCCATCAAGGCTTACTTCAATTCGGTTACCTGGCTTAACTGACACATCCACAACGAAATAAGAGCTCCCTTCGAGCTCGCTCTCAATCAATTCTCGTATGGTCTTTTCGTCAATCAAAGGCAACAAAAAAGAGGGATGACCCCTCTTTCGCACTGCAAATATAGCAACTTTAGCTATTCTATTCCTGCTTGACCTTTAAGCCATTCTTAAAGACCATTTTCTTTTCAAGGGTACCTTTCGAACTGTAGTAATACCAGTTGCCGTCTGGTCGGCCATATCTATAATTGGCCACACTTAGAACCTTAGTGCTTGGGTAGTAAAGGGTTGTTGTCCCATGCAACTTCCCCTTTTTATAATCTTCCTCTCGTGCAATGGTTCCAACTTCAGATTGATACGTCCACTTCCCGTCTTTCATCCCGTCCTTATAGGGCCCTTGAAAATCAAGTGCTCCATTGGGTAAATAATACTGCCATAAACCGTCGTGTTGGCCCTCGAGGTAAGCGCCTTGTTCTCTAATTTTACCATCGGTATACCAAAACTGCCAGTCCCCTTCCTTAATGCCTGACTTCAAGCTGCCAGAGTAGATGATTTGACCGCCACTGGTATAACCCTTCCATTCGCCGTTCATTTGTCCGGCTAAAAAACTTCCCTGGTCATTCACGTTTCCGTTTTGGTACCAAGACGTCCAAGGGCCCTCTTCCCTGCCTTCTTCGTATTTCCCTTCCTGCATTTTAGTTGGTTCTGGAAGGTCGTGCCAATACACCCATTGCCCCGTTTTCTTACCCTCTTTATACAAACCTTCCTTCCACTTAATCCCAGACTCGTAGAAAAACTCCCATTCTCTTTCTTTTTTTCCCGCTTTATAATAGCCTACGTTTTTAAGTGACCCATCCTCATAATGATATTCCCAAAGTGAATCTTGTAGCCCCTCTTTGAACCAACCTTTCATGAATATTTGGGCATCTGGTAGATAATGAACCCAAAGACCCGATTTATTGTCCGCTATATATTGGCCTTCTCGTTCCTTTTTTCCATCCTCATAGTAGAAATGGAAGCCTCCCTCTAACTTACCATCCAAAAAGGTTTTTTCCCACTTTTTCTGACCATTTGAAAAGTATTTGACCCAGGTTCCGCTTTTCTTGCCCTTCTGGTATTCTCCCTTCAACACAATGCTCCCATCAGAAGTGAACTCTTCCGTAACTCCATCCATTATTCCATCCTTGAAATTTTCTTTTTTCACCAGGAATGAGCCGCGGTTGTATGTCTCGATGCTTCCATTTCCATTCTTCAAGGTTTTTTTTCCTGCCTGATTCCACGCCTCTCTATAATAGCTGGAGTCTTCCTCAAACCAAATCACCTTCCATGGATCGCCGTTGTCGTAAAAGTATGTCCAGAGGCTATCCCGTATTCCCTCGTCGAAATAACCTTGAACGCCGAGCTGGCCGTTTTTATACCAAGTTTTGAAAATACTGTCTTGCCTATTCTCCTTAAAGAACCCCAGGTTGAACTGCTTTCCGTTTGGATGGTAGGTCTCAACTTTCCCGTTGAATTTTCCATAGCGGTAATTCGCAACTTCTTTGAGGGTGCCATCCGGGTGCCAGTATGTCCAGGTCCCATTTTCTTTTCCATCCAAATAGATCCCTTCCTTGCTCTTTATTTTTTTCTCCTTGTTGTGGTATTCCACATACATCTGTTCGATTTGGGCAAGACAAACCGTAGGTAAAAGCAATAAGCTTAGAAGGCTAGTTATTTTCATTCTGGCTCAAAACTAAGTTTCGCTGCAACTCAAATCCATGCTTTGGCTTTGCTTTTCAAACGTTCAAGTGTTCAAAGTGAAGGCTCTTAACAAAACTTAAGTCGAAAAATGTCCTCATAAAAGTGAACGCTCCTTCTTTTGGCTTGTACTGAAGAAAAAGCAGTTGCAATGAGCATCTAAAATATCTAGTCATCTCTTTATTTCTACTCTTATTAGGATACAGTCTTACGTCTGTAGGGCCTTCATCTGAAGTGGATGGTTTTCGTTCTGAGATATTCAACCCACTGAACATTACAATCGCCCCCTTGATCGTTCTCTTGGGCTACGCAGTTGGAATGCTTTCAATTTTTAAAGGAAAGGACATTCGATTTTGAAAGCCAATGACGAGGATATAATGATTGAACTGCAAGCAGGCTCTTCTCAAGCCTTCAGCAAGATCTATGATCGCTACGCAAATCGTCTACACCATTTCTTTTGGAGGGGCTTGAATAAAGATGCTGAGCTCTCGAGCGATTTAGTGCACGACCTCTTTCTGAAAATTATAGAGAAACCCGAGGTCTTCGACCCAAAAAGGAAATTCAAAACTTGGGTTTTTTCCGTTGCCAACAATATGCTCATCAATGAATACAAACGACGATCGGTGAGATCTAATGGTTCCGACGCACCTCTTGACCAGTTTATTGGATCCAATGGACATTATAGGTATCATGATCAAGATCGATTTATTGAAGCCCTGAATGCATTGATTGTGCGTTTCAAGCCTGAAACCCAAACTCTGTTCTTTTTACGATTTCGAGAAGAAATGGCAGTTCCTGAAATTTCAGAAATAATGAATGTAAAAGAGGGGACAATTAAATCGAGGCTGCACCACCTCACCAAAAAATTGGCCGTCGGCTTAGACGAATTCAAAGACTTAAATCACAACTAAATGAAGAACAATTTAGACGATTCCCTGGAAAATAAAATCCGCTTAAGCCTCAAAAAAGAAGCTTCGGATGTTCAAATTAGGGCTTCTATAAAAGAAAATCTGCTCCAAAAGTTGGAAAAAGATGCTCCAAAAAGAGGAAAAGTGATGTCTTTTGTGTGGTCTAAAAACCCAATCGTCCGATTGGGTTTGGCCGCTTCCTTGGCCGCAATTCTGTTCAGTGTTTCTGTCAATGAGAACAGAGATTCGAAAAGATTTGGTTTCATTGAAGCACTGGCAGATTCCACCTTAGTTTTCGAAGATACCTTGAATACGAAACACGACAGTATCATTGGTATCAGTGACCCCTGGGCACTTTAAGGGTTTAGAAGATTCCCTAAAAAAGCTCTCTAATAAGTCGTGAAAAACAGAAATTGTGCTCAAAAAAAATCCCCGAAACTTTCGTTTCGAGGATTCAGTTGGTTGACCGACCAGGGCTCGAACCTGGACTCTTCTGTACCAAAAACAGACGTGTTGCCAGTTACACCATCGGTCAATTCAGGCGGCAAAAATAACAATATCATTAATTCGACGCATTTTGATTAGCGTCGATTTCAATGGCAGTTTAATTAAATTCGCGAACTCTCAAACTCGAACAGTACCCATGAACTTTCGAACACTCAATCTGGCCCTAGGATGGCTAAGCTTTTTAGTCGCAGCATTTGTCTTCATTTCCACCATGGAACCGACGGTAAGTTTCTGGGACTGTGGTGAATTTATCGCCACCGCGTATAAACTTCAAGTCGGACACCCCCCAGGAGCTCCATTGTTTCTGATGATCGGGCGCTTGTTTTCCCTTTTCTCTACACCTGAAAATGTAGCCTATTCGGTGAATCTCATCTCGGCCCTCAGTTCTGCTTTCACCATTCTATTTTTGTTTTGGACCATTTCCGCACTTGGAAAGAAGCTATTGAAAAAGAAAAGTGAAGAACTCTCAATGGGTGAAATCTCAGTTGTTCTGGGAAGCGCATTGGTTGGTGCTCTGGCTTATACCTTTTCTGACACCTTTTGGTTCAGTGCTGTTGAGGCGGAAGTTTACGCCATGTCTTCTTTATTTACTGCCATCGTATTCTGGGCCATTTTGCGCTGGGAACAAGTGGCGGATGAGGAGGGTGCAAACCGGTGGTTGGTATTCATCGCATACATGATGGGACTTTCTGTTGGTGTTCACTTACTGAATCTACTCGCGATTCCCGCAATCACATTTGTATACTATTTCAAGAAACATACTGTAAGCTGGAAAGGCGTGGTGGCAGCAGCCATGACTTCAGTTGTTATCCTTGGTTTTGTGCAAACCGGGATCATCCCTGGTATCGTCGAGATGTCGTCTAAATTCGAATTGCTGTTTGTGAATGGCGCTGGACTTCCATTCAATACTGGAGCCCTCGTTCATGTGCTCATAACGATTAGTCTTCTCGTTTATGCCATTTACTTGACGCATCAAGAAAAAATTGATAAGACTCGCTTAATATTGGTGATCATTGGTCTGACATTTTTGGTCGGATCATTCTCAACCTTGAGTTTCGTTGTGATCATTGGAGTTGTAGCCGGGTTCTATTTGGTGAAAGACTTCAGTCCTCGCTTAGTGAACACCTTCTTAATGAGTTTAGCTATGATTCTCATCGGCTATTCCTCCTACACTTTGATTCTTGTGCGTTCCAACGCAAATCCTCCAATGGACGAGAATGACCCAGAGACGATGTTCAACTTGCTCTCCTACCTAAACCGTGAGCAATATGGATCTCAGCCACTTCTTTACGGTCCTTATTTCAATTCGCCACTTGACAACAATCAATCTCATAAAGATGGTAAGCCCACATACTTCAAGGATGAAGAAGTAGGTGAATACATTGTGAGTGATAAAAAAGAGAGTTCTGTTCCAAACTATGCTTCGGAGTTTAAATCCTTATTCCCTCGCATGTGGAGCGGTGAGGCTCGCCACGTTCGCGCCTACAAAAATTGGTCGAATTTCAAAGGAAAACCCATTCGATACCGAACGTCGCAAGGCGTTCAGACTATACGAAAACCAACCTTCATAGAGAATATGCGGTATTTCTTCCGCTATCAGGTGAACTGGATGTATTGGAGGTATTTTCTCTGGAACTTTGCAGGTCGACAAAACGACATTCAGGGACACGGAAACTTCATAGACGGAAACTGGATTTCAGGTTTCAATTGGCTTGACTCCATGCGACTAGGTCCGCAAACCAACCTTCCCGACCGACTTGAAGAAAATCCGGCGAAGAACAAATTCTATCTCTTACCCCTGATACTCGGATTGATTGGTCTTTTCTTCCAATTCAACAAAGACAAGAAGGATTTCGCCCTCGTTGCTATGCTCTTCTTGTTTACTGGCTTGGCCATCATCCTTTACCTGAATCAATACCCTTATCAACCTCGAGAGCGAGACTACGCCTATGTTGGCTCCTTCTATGCCTTTGCCATTTGGATTGGATTAGGAGTGATGGGAATTGCCGATGCGCTGAACAAGCGCTTGAAAATGAATCAAGTCATTGCTGGTGGTTTGGTAACGGTACTTTGCATTGGCTTAGTTCCTGGGATTATGGCCGCCGAAGGTTGGGACGATCACGATCGTTCTGAGCGTTATACTGCGCGTGATTTCGCAAAAATGTACTTGGATTCCTGCGATCCGAATGCTGTTCTATTCACAAATGGAGACAACGATACTTTCCCCTTGTGGTATGTTCAAGAAGTTGAAGGTTATAGAACCGATGTTCGGGTCATCAACCTCAGTCTTCTCAACACAGATTGGTATATCAATCAGATGCGCCGCGCTGCCTACGATTCTGAGGCAACGCCATTCAGCATTCCTGAAGAGAAATATCGTCAAGGGACTCGTGATTACCTTCCGTTCTACAATCCGCAAAAATCGGAGAAGTACTATGATGTGAAGCAAGTTATTGAGTTCATTCAAGACGATAAACAAACCGTACAAGTAAGCTCGAACAGACGGATTCCGTACGTGCCAACTCAGAAGTATTCATTGTCGGTTGACAAGAGTAAGGTGATGAACGACGGAACGGTTCCGGAAAACATGAAGCAATTTGTGGTGGACGAAATTCGCTGGACTTTGAACAACAAGTACGTCATGAAGAAAGACATGATGATTCTTGATTTGCTTGCAAACTTCAACTGGGATCGTCCGATTTATTTCGCAATCACTACTGGTGCGGACGCCTACATTGGCCTGGAAGACTATTTCCAATTGGAAGGTTTAGCCTACAGACTTGTTCCGTTTAAAGGGCCTATCTCAGATGGTCAAACAGGATATGTGAACAGTGACATCATGTACAAGCGGTTCATGGAGCAATTTGAGTACGGTGGAATGGAAACGCCGGGTATTTACATGGACGAGAACAACCGACGCATGTGCATGAACTTGCGCAACAACTTTGCTCGCTTGGCCGAAGCCTTAATTCGTGAAGGCAAAAAGGATAAGGCAGTTGAAGTATTGGAGCGCTGTTTGGAAGTTATGCCGCACGAAAATGTGCCGTATAACTACTTCATGATTCCAGTGATCGAAGCAATGTACCGAACGGGAATGTCGGACAAAGCGACGGAAATAATCACCTACCTCATGGACCGCACAGAGAAGGAAATGGAGTACTACATGAATTTGGACAAGTACACCTACTCGAAGATTGGAAACAGTCCGCAGCAAACCATTTCTGTATTGTATCGAATCATGGACACGGTCGCAAACAAATTCCCTCAAGAAGATTTAAGCGAGCGTGCAAAGGCTAGTTTCGAAAAGTATCAGACCCTCTACCAAGTAAAAGAGGACGAGCGCAAGCGTTCTAAGAACTCGTAATGGCCCTTTTAGACCACCCACCCATTTGGCTTCAAAGCTTGATTGGGAGATTGGTCGTGAAAATGCCGGCCGACGAAAAAAGCTTGTACCTCACCTTTGACGATGGTCCTACATCTGGACATACTCAATGGATTCTTGACACTTTAAAATCCCACGAGGCGAAGGCCACCTTCTTCTGCATTGGAAAAAATATCCGAAAGAACAGGGGCTTGTTTGACGAGATCTTGAAGGCTGGACATGAGGTCGGGAATCATTCAGATCAACACATTCACAACTGGAAGTGTAGTGTTAAGCAAATCAGTGACGACTTTGCGGAATGTCAGAAGCTTCATCCTTTTGCCATGTACCGGCCCCCTTACGGTGAAGTCGGTCGAAAAAGTTTGAAGGCAATCCCCAATAAAAAATTCATTCTTTGGGATGTGTTGAGCGAGGATTACCGGGAAGATAAATCGGGTGAAGACTGTTTCAAGAAAGTTATAAATGAAGCCAGTGCTGGTTCCATCATTGTCTTTCATGACAGCGACAAAGCTTCTCTTCGAATGAGGTACGCTCTGCCGCGTATCTTAGATCACTTTACGGCACGAGGCTTTGTTTTTAAATCGATTCCCCAGAGCTGACGCTCTGCAAACTACATTTGCCTAATGATGAACCGCGAGGATCGCGAACTATTAAAAAAATTGAACCCGAAGCGTCTGGCAAACCTTGCTAAGCTCTACGCAAGTTTTCAATTGGCAAAACGCACATCCTACATCCATCATCGAGGCATGCCTTTCAGCCTTTCGGTAGAACCGACAACTACCTGCAACCTTCGATGCCCCGAATGCCCTAGCGGACTTCGCTCCTTCTCAAGACCTACTGGAAATATGATGGGCGAAACCTTGAAAATCTTGCTAGACGAAGTTGGTGAAACACTTAGTTACATCAACTTCTACTTCCAGGGAGAGCCCTTTTTGAATCCGAATTTCTTGGATCTAGTTCGAACTTCAAGCGAACACAATATTTTCAGCTCCACTTCTACGAATGCTCATTACATAACCGAAAAGAATGTGGATGAAATCATCGATTCGGGACTAAATAAAATGATCATCTCAATTGACGGAACGACTCAAGAAACCTATGAATCCTACAGAAGGGGCGGCCGACTCGAAAAGGTGCTTGACGGAACACGACTGCTGATTGAGGCTAGAAAACGGCATCCTAAAAAAGGTCCCGAAATCGTTTTTCAATTTCTGGTGGTCAAGCCGAATGAACATGAAATTCCTGAAGTTTTCCGTCTGGCTGAAGAAATTGGGGTAGATGAGGTGAAATTAAAAACAGCTCAACTCTACGATTTCGAAGATGGGAATCCGCTCATGCCCGAGCAAGAAGAATACAGTCGATACAATAAAGGTTCGGATGGGAAATATAGATTAAAGAATTCTTACGACGACTCTTGCTGGCGGATGTGGCAAGGTTGTGTTCTTACTTGGGACGGGCGCGTTGTTCCTTGCTGTTTCGATAAAGATGCCCATCATTCACTCGGCAAATTTCCCGATGCAAGCTTTCAATCCATCTGGAGAAGTAAGGCCTACAATGATTTTCGCAAAGCAGTTTTCACTGGACGAGATCAAATTGAAATATGTCGCAATTGTACAGAAGGAACAAAAGTTTTTGCCTGAGTGTTTCTACTTTATAAATTCGAACAAGCTAAAAAACCCAGCATGAAAAAGATTCTATTCACTTCCAGTATTTTCTCCCTAAGCCTCTTATTGTTCTTTGCTTTTCGTCCTGCGGAAAACACCAGTTTGAGCATTGGGGAAAAAGCCCCTATGGCGGATGTTAAGATGGCAGACATCGACGGTTCATCCAAAAGTCTTCAGGACCTGAATTCCAAAAATGGTTTGCTCGTGGTATTCTCGTGCAACACCTGTCCTTTCGTCATTGCTTGGGAAGATCGATACAATGAATTGGATGCTCTCTGCAAGAAGAACGGCATTGGGATGGTTCTGGTAAATTCCAACGAAGCACGAAGAGCTGGAGACGACTCCATGGATAAAATGAAAAAGCACGCAAAAGAATTGGGCTATACCATGCCTTATGTTGTTGACTCCAAATCGGCCTTGGCAAATGCATTTGGCGCACGCACTACTCCGCACATCTATTTGTTTGATAAGGAAATGAAACTCGCTTACACGGGTCTAATCGATGACAACCACCGCTCGAAAGATGAGGTATCAAAGAGCTTTCTGAAAGACGCCATTCAAAACTTGGCTTCCGGGAAAAACATCGACCCAGCCGAAACGAAGAGCATGGGCTGCAGCATTAAGCGTGTCTAAGTTCCGTTTTTGTTGAGAATTCACGACTCAAAAACCCGCTGATTGAGCTCGATTAAGGTTTAATTTGTCGCATGAACGTTTTAATCCTTGGTTCCGGTGGAAGGGAACATGCCTTCGCGTGGAAAATCAGTCAGAGTGAGATGTGCGAGCGCTTGTATTGCGCTCCTGGCAATGGTGGGACCCACGAAATTGCGACCAACCTGAATCTCGATTTAGGAAACTTTAAATCCATTAAGGCCGCGGTAAAAAATGAATCCATCGATTTAGTCATCGTCGGACCTGAAGCCCCTTTGGTAGAAGGTATCGTCGACTATTTTAAAGAAGACGCTGAGCTTGAAAAAGTTCGAATCTTAGGGCCAGATAAGCTTGCTGCCCAGCTCGAAGGCTCAAAGGATTTTGCCAAGAACTTCATGGCTAAGTATAAGGTTCCAACCGCTCAATACAAAACATTTGATTCCTCGACCTATTCGGACGCGTGCTCATTTTTGGAAAGCCTAAAGCCACCCTACGTTTTGAAAGCAGACGGATTGGCGGCTGGAAAAGGCGTTCTAATAATCGATGATCTTGAAGAAGCTAAAGGGGAATTAAAATACATGTTGGATGGAAAGTTCGGGGCAGCCGGAAATCAGGTGGTTATTGAGGAATTCTTGGATGGAATCGAACTCTCGGTATTCGTTCTTACAGATGGAAAAAATTACCTCATCCTGCCTGAAGCAAAAGACTACAAAAGAATTGGAGAAGGCGACCTTGGACTGAACACCGGGGGAATGGGTGCCGTGTCTCCTGTGCCATTTGCAGGGAAAAAATTCTTGTCTAAAGTTGAAGAACGCATTGTAAAACCGACCATCAAAGGCTTTGCACAAGAAGGCATGGATTATACGGGCTTTGTATTCATCGGCCTCATGAATATAAAGGGCGAGCCATTTGTTATTGAGTACAATGTGCGTATGGGCGATCCCGAAACTGAGGTTGTTTTTCCAAGAATTGAATCTGACTTGCTCGATTTGCTCGACCGGGCAGCCAGCAATCGCCTAGCTGGCAGATCGCTTAAAGTTTCCAATGAAACAGCCATGACTCTTATGTTGGTTTCAGGGGGCTATCCCGAAGCCTACGAAAAGGGGAAAATAATTGATGGACTCGATGAAACTGAAGACGTAATGTGCTTCCATGCGGGAACGCGTCTGGAGGAAGGAAGTGTATTCAGCTCTGGAGGGAGGGTGCTTTCAATCACCAGTTTGGGTGAAAGCATTGAAGAATGTCGCCGAAAGTGCTATGCCGCAGCAGATACAATTAGCTTCGAAAAAATGAATTATCGACGAGACATAGGTCTCGACTTACTGGATTGGAACTAAGGTAAAGTTCCGTTTTGAGCGGCTTCTTTGTCGAAGGCGATCATCTTACTAATCCACCAGGCAGCCATTGAAGCACCTACAAGAATGATCAACCAATTTACATTGTTACCCAGGATAGGTAGGATTTGAAAGGACCAAGTGAGGAATTCTCCCAATCCATAAATAATGTCTGTCAAGCTCATATGAGGAATATTGAATGTCAAAATTAAGCTTTTCCCCATTTTATTCATTGCGACAATGAAATATTCTGTTCACCTTTCTTTGTTCCAATGTATCGCCTGCTAAAAGAAAACAGTCCTTTTGCTCTAGGGCTTGCCGCTGCCCTGAACTTTCTTCTCCTGATTGGCTTGCTCATACGCGCGGTGTTTGTACCAGATCCTAAAATTACTTGGCTTGAATACAGCCTCAGCTTGGTCCTCTTTTTCTCAATTTCTTTTCTCTTTACACAGCTTTTAAGCAAGCACCGACTCCTTCCATTTAGAACCTATCTTCCGTTTTCTATCTTCTTTTTGTGCAGCGCGCCCTTTCTTTCTCACCCAGAGGCCTGGAAGTTTGGATTGGTTGGAATCCTGCTGATATATGCCCTTGATCGTTGTTTGAGTTTGGCGGAAATAAGTCGAATCAATCGCTCGGTTCTAAATGCCTCCATGGCCATTGGTCTGGCGAGCTATTTTATTCCCGGAGCTCTCGCGAGCATTGTAGTTGTCCCAATCGCTCTTTTAAACTTCCAACATCTCAGCTTTCGGCACTCCTTAATGATCCTCACGGGTATTGCAATCCCTTGGTTTCTAATTTGGGAATTCCATTTTCTCTTCGATCTTTCCACCGACTACTTTTTCACACTCAATATTCTACCCTCCTCATTTTCACTCTTTGAGTTGGCCGGTCTTTTCTTGTTAGCTCTTCTATGGATTATAAGCATCCCTCATCTCTTTCGAAGTTTGAACAGGACCAAATTAAAAACGCGGCAGTCTGTTCTCCTCGTGGTTTGGGCTTCTCTCTTCTCGTGCACAGATAGCCTGTTAATTTCTGGGCTTTCCATTGTTCAAGTCGTGCTTTTGGGCCCTGCTCTCATCATGTTCATTTCCTACAGGCTTATTGAGAGTAAGAAGACTTGGCATGCAGACCTCATCCTCCTCCTCTGCATGTTCATAGCTGTTTATAATCTGTTCTTTTTGAACTGAGGCATTGGGCTTTCAAAGCATTACTTTTGCCGCAAAGCATTTCGAATGAAGTTTGGTGTAATTACGTTTCCAGGTTCCAACTGCGACCAAGATATGGTCTACGTCTTAAGAGACATTATGGGGCAAGAAGTTGTTGAACTTTGGCATAAAGACCACGACTTACAAGGCAGCGACTTTGTAGTTCTTCCAGGTGGTTTCTCTTACGGCGACTATCTACGTTCTGGAGCAATTGCACGCTTCAGCCCAATCATGAATGAGGTTCAGGCACATGCTCAACGGGGCGGGTACGTAATGGGCGTTTGTAATGGCTTTCAAATCCTCGCTGAATCTCACCTTCTCGATGGAGCCTTATTGCACAACGACAACCAGCAATTCATTTGTAAAAATGTTTGGTTAAAAGCTGAGACGAACAATTCTATGGTGACGCGTTCCATGGATTTAAACAGAACCTACAGAATTCCTATCGCACATGCTGAAGGACGTTTTCACGCATCTGAAGACTCTTTAAAAGCCATACTTGACGAAGACCGAGTTCTGTTTTCGTATTGCGATGAGAATGGAGAAGTGAATTCCTCGGTAAACCCAAATGGATCGGCACACAACATTGCCGGTATCACCAACAAGGCTCGCAATGTTTTTGGAATGATGCCTCACCCTGAAAGGGCCGCAGACCCTCATCTCGGCAACGAGGATGGCAGGGTTCTTTTCGAATCGATTCTTAGCGAGACTCTCGCGCAAGTCTAATTCAACAGAATATCAAATTCCCTTCGTTTGTCTTGCTCCATGATGAAAAGCAAGTACTCCAACTGATGAACGAGGATGGCCTCCTTGGTCTTGGTGTCGCTTTGTAAAAAACGAATCTTCTGATTTCTTGAAAGACCGCATGATCTGGCCATAATGATTAAGTTCTGATCCTCAAAACTCAACTTCAACTCGTCCACTTTAAAATACTCCTTGCGAAAGTCTAGGTATAAACTCAGCAAGCCTGAATTCCTGCTTATGAGCTGTTCTATTTCCACCTCTTCAACCAGGGCTGTATCACAAGATTGATGATCCATTTCAGGTCGATAGTCTAGAATGTTGAATGAACCAACCGATTCAACAATGATGTCGAGGCTGCCATCTTCGTTGGTGTTCAGGACCTTTTTCACTCTCACTTCTGCGCCAATTTGCCTTGTTTCCTCATCTAAGCCAAAAGGAATTCCAAAGGTCTCGCCAGCGTTGAGACAGCTCTGAATTAGTTCTTTGTAGCGATTCTCGAAAATGTGCAAGGGGAGCCTTTCTCCTGGAAGGAGGCAAACATCTAAAGGAAACATCTGCATCTTAATCATAGCTCTTGTTGTCTATAGAGTAAACGCAAAAGTCTCACCTGGGGTTGAGTCGAGCTGATTAAGCGGTCACTTTTTATAGAAATTCATTTCGCTTAGGTAGGAATACACCTCATGACTAAGCAGATACTTCACATCCTTGCCTTCGTGAATAGCCTTTCGAATGGCACTGGCCGAAACGTTCATCAGGGGTGCATTGACAATTTGAATCTTCTTTCCTTGGAATTCCTTTCGCTCTGATCCCTCTCTGGGGTATACATATATCTCGTGATGTTCTAGAATGTATTCGTAGTTCTTCCACTTTGCAAGGCCCGCTAAATTGTCCTCCCCCATGATCAAGCAAAAATCGTGTTCTGGGTAGGCATCTTTCAGATGCGCCAGAGTGTTCACCGTATAACTGGGGCGGTCTAATTTAAACTCAACATCACTTGCCTTCAATCGAGGGTTCTCGGCCGCTGCAATACGCACCATGGCCAAACGGTGGTGATCCTTGAGCAAACTTTCCTTGCTTTTAAGTGGATTCCTTGGGCTAACCACGAGCCATACTTGGTCTAAATCGGAATATTGAGCAAAATGGTCGGCAATGATGAGGTGACCAATGTGAATGGGATTGAAGCTGCCGAAAAACAATCCAACTTTCACGATTCGATGAATTTTGAAACGATCTTTTTACCTTCTTCAATGGCTTGCTCTAAGTCGTCGTTTACCAAGGTAAAATCGAACTTCTTGGCCGTATCCATTTCTTGGGCTGCCTTCTTTAAACGCATTTGAACCTTCTCTTCATCTTCTGTTCCCCTTCCACGAAGGCGCTTTTCGAGTTCTTCAATGCTGGGCGGCGAGACGAAAATAGATAAGGCCTGTGCTCCTAACTTCTGTTTTAGGTTCTGCCCGCCAACAACGTCTACATCGAAAATGACCACCGAACCAGAACTCCACAAGCGATCTACTTCAGATTTAAGTGTGCCGTAAAACTGGTTTTGATACACCTCTTCCCATTCGACAAAGCCATCAGCTTCAATCCTCTTTTTAAACTCATTGAGTTCCAAGAAGTAGTAATCTTCTCCGTTCTTTTCTTCGCCTCTTGGGTCTCTGCTTGTTGCCGAAATGCTGAACGCCAGCTTTGGAAATCTCGACATCAAAGCACGAACAATGGTCGTTTTCCCTGATCCAGAAGGAGCCGAAACAATTATTGCTTTTCCTCGATGTTCGATTTTAGAGAATGTTGAGTGATTGCTCTTTGATTTTTTCCAATTCATCCTTCATGCACACCACGTGTTTCTGAATTCCAGAATGATTGGCCTTAGATCCAATTGTATTGATCTCACGTCCCATTTCTTGTCCGATGAAACCCAATTTCTTTCCTTGAGAAGAGTTGGAGTTTACAATTTCCTCAAAGTAATCGCAGTGACTCTTGAGTCGAACAACCTCTTCATTGATGTCTAACTTTTCAATGAAATACAGCATCTCTTGCTCAAACCTTCCAACATCGATTTCTGCCGTCATCTGGGCATCCTCCAACTTTTTCTTTAGATCTCTTCTTCTCGTTTCGATGCGCTCTGGAGCTAGGAGTTCAATTTCCTGAAGGTATCTTCTCAGCTCGGCTAGAGAGTTCAATAAATCTTGACGCAAATTCTCGCCTTCATTGGCTCTGAAATCGACCGCGTTTGTGAGGGCTTCGTGGATGACAGCGTGAACTTCTTCCCACTCCGTTTCATCAATTTCTCCTTCTTTGGTTCGAACCACTTCCGGCATGCGCAGCACTGTTTGCAACATTCCCTCAGTTTTGAGGTTCAATTCCTCTGCGAGATTCGACACTTGCTTGAAATAAGATTTTGCCAAACCGATGTCGATGGTCGATGTGCTTTCGCCAGCTCCGCGATCAACATTCAACTGCAGGTCTACCTTTCCGCGAAGGAGAACCTTACTAGCCAAAGTTTTTATCTCTGCTTCGTATCCACTGTACCTGGAAGGACAACGCATTTTAAAATCGAGGCTTCTAGAATTAATGGATCGCACTTCTACAACCACATTGCCCCACTTAAATTGATTCTGAGCTTTTCCAAAGCCCGTCATTGATAGGATCATATTTTGTCCTTAGGTTTTATAAGTAGCCAAAGATTAGGCTTTTCTTCGATTGAAGAGCTTTTCTGCCCCAACAAGGTAGACTCCTACAAATATGAGCAAGGTTGAGAGCACCTTTACCAAGGTAATGTCGTCTTGTCCCATTAAAATGGCTGCCATCGAAGCTATGAGAGGCTGCAGGTAAATGTAGAAACTCACAACGGTCGGCGAAACTTTCTTCAAGGCATACACATTTAGCAAGTAAGTTAAGAAGGTTGTGAAGATGATCACGAAAAGGACCTCTAGCCATATCTGTTGACTGAATCCCTCAAATTCAATTTCCTGAAACTGACTAAAACCTAAGGGCAAAACATAGAGCAGGCCAAATGTGAAAACCCAGCGAATGACTGTAAGCGGACTGTACCGAAGCATGAGAGGTTTTACGAGAACCAAGTAGATTCCATAACTCATGGCATTGATGAGAATGAACAAATCGCCTAAACTTCCTTCAAAGCCAAATCCGTTTTGAGCGTTTCCAAGCATGAGCCAAACGGCACCCGCAAAGCCGAGTACAATTCCCGCCAACTTCATTGGAGTTATTCTTTCCCGAATCAAGAATGCCGCAACAATCATGACCAATATTGGGTTGGTGGTCATAATGATGGATGCATTGATTGGAGTCGTGAGGCTCAATCCGCTGAAGAAGAACATTTGGTTCATGGCCACTCCAAAAACCCCGCACAGGGCGAATCTGCCAAGGTCTCTTTTCTTTGGAACTCCTCGATCTACGAAAAAAGAGATTATCCAAAAGAGAAAACCAGCCCCCAAAACACGCAGTAAAATGAAACCAAGAGGTTGGATGTAGCCGTTCAATACATCCTTGGCAAAGGAGTAATTCAGACCATAGATGATGGCGACGGCGAAAAGTGCGAGGTGAGCGCGAAGGAGGGATGAATTCACGCTTTTAGTCTTCCTTTAAGGCGTTCAATCTCTTTCGGAGAATTGCCAATAAAAATCCCATTCCCCATTCGAATCACTGGTCTCTTAAGAAAGGTGTAATCCTTCAAAATCAAATCTCGCATATCCAATTCCGCTAAATCAACATCCTTCAAACCCAGGGCTTTGTAGGAACGCGATCGTCGGCTAAACATAGCCTCATAACTCCCCGCCAACATACATAGATCGGTAAGTTCTTCCTCGGAAATTTTGATAGTTTTGATGTCCTGGAACTCAAAGCTTTCAGGCAGTTCAAGCTCCTTAATGATGCGCTTGCAAGTGGAACACGTCGATAGATGATAAATCTTCTTTTGCATCTGTTTACTCTTCAAACAAAAGTAGGTTTCTGAAAACTCGATGGCCAAGAAAAACAGTCCAATTCGTCAGCTTTTAAGCCCCTCCAAAATCTTCATACCAATTGGTTTGGGATTGTTGGTTGCTGGATGGCTGCTCTACACTGAATTTGACCTCGAATCCTTCGTCCAAGTCGAATGGGGGTTGAACACCGTATTTTGGATTTTTATGTCCTTGGTTATGGTTGCAACGCGCGACTTTGGATACATGTATCGCATTCGCCATCTTACGGACAAAGCCATTTCATGGCGAAATTCATTTGATGTGATTATGCTTTGGGAATTTTCCTCGGCCATTAGTCCTTCGGTTGTTGGGGGTTCGGGTGTGGCAGTTTTCATTGTGAATAAAGAGGGGGTTAAACTTGGAAAGAGCACTGCCGTTGTAATGGTAACGGCGTTCTTGGACGAGCTTTTTTACATTCTCATGGTTCCAATCGTATTTGCCTTTGTAGCGCAATCAGATTTATTCCCTCAAGAAGCCCGCGACTATTTAGGCGATGCTGTCAATGCAGAGACAATCTTCTATTTGGGCTATGGTTTTATAGTTAGCCTTACGACCCTTATTATTTTGAGCATCTTCCTCTTTCCTGGAGCCCTTCGGAGTTTACTAAGAACCATGGGCTCCTGGCGTATATTCAAAAAATGGGAAACGTCCTTTGTTGAAACGGGCGACGACATTGTAATTAGCAGCAAAGAACTGAAGGGGAAACCCTTTTCATTTTGGCTCACTGCCTTTTCTGCTACTTTCTTTTCTTGGACCGCCAGATTTTGGGTAGTGAATTGCCTGATTATGGCCCTCGCGCCAATCATCTTTTCAGATCATATGCTTGTGTACGCTCGACAATTGGTCATGTGGGTCATCATGCTCATTAGTCCAACTCCCGGAGGAGCCGGCATCGCTGAAATTGCTTTTCAGGGGTTTTTGGCAAGCTTTATTCCTCTGGGGATGGCCGGAACTCTAGCTCTTTTATGGAGAATATTCACTTACTACCCCTACCTCTTTCTAGGCGTAATTATATTGCCGAGATGGATTCGAAAGGTCTACCTCAAGAGGCCGTTGATCACTTTTAAAAGTCCCTCTTAAGATCTTCAGTTGCACCGCGAATTCCTTGGTTTACTCTCCCTACCAAATCCGATATTCTTTCTAAATCCGTCCCTTCTTCGGCGGCATCTTTAAGCTGGCTCACTTCTTCGAGGGTTGGATGAAGTCCCATCAAATCGATGGTCGGTTTTATTTTATGTGCCAGTGCACGCATTGCATCGTAGTCATTCGTCTTTTGGTATTCCTCGAATCGAACGCAATTTGATTCACTTTCATTCAAGAACAACTCCACCATTTGTTTGATGAAATTGGCGTCGCCTCCAGAGAGACTTTCTAACTTTTCAAGATTGTAACGCTTCTCCATGGAGGCTCATTTTTTCTTCTTTCAACATTCGGTAGATTGTAGACTTACCGATTCCTAATTTGTTCGCAACAAGGATAACATCTCCGTCATATTTATCAAGAAAATGGCGGATGATTTCCATATTGAAGGCCCGCAAACTCTTTTCCTCATTGATGAAGGCCTTTGCATTTTGGGTAGATACATACGAAATATCATTGGCCTCAATCATAGCGCCATCAGACATGACTATGGCCAATTCAACAATGGCCTTCAACTCACGCACGTTTCCTGGATATGTGTAAGACACCAACTTCATCTTTGATTCTTCGCTGAGCTTTATTCGATCCAATCCATTTTCCTTACAGAATTCATCCATGAAGAATCTTGAAAGAATCAAAATATCACTTGGGCGTTCGCGCAGAGGAGGCAAATGAATTGGTAAACCCAAAAGGCGATAATACAAGTCTTGTCGGAAGTTTCCTTTTTCAACTTCAGAGGCCAGGTCTTTATGGGTTGCGACAAGAATCCGAACGTCGAGCTTTACACTTCGGTTTCCTCCCAAAGGGGTGATTTCTCTTTCCTGCAAAACTCTCAACAATTTAGCTTGAGTTGCTAGGTTCATCTCAGCAATCTCGTCAAGAAAAATACTCCCACCATTTGCTTCTTCGAGTCTGCCCTTTCGGCTCGCGTATGCGCCCGTATAAGCACCCTTTTCGTGACCAAAAAGTTCACTTTCCAGCAGTTCGTTTGGAATGGCGGCCACGTTTAAGCTCACCATTGGGTGTTTTGAACGATTGGAGTTGTAATGAATTGCTTTTGCCACCAACTCTTTTCCCGTTCCAGTTTCTCCATATATAGAAACTGTAATGTTGGTCTGAATGGCCTTGTTCATTCGCTCAAAAACCTTTTGAAGCTTTGGACTGCTTCCCTTTATACTTTTCTTAAAATTGAATTTCCGTTCGATGGTCTTCTGAAGGCTTTTCACCTTTCTATTCAAATCAACACTTTTCTCAATATTCTTGAGGTTGTTTAAGAGCCTGTTGTGAACCTCTGAGTTCTTCTCCAAATAATCGTACGCTCCCTTTTGAAGAAGGTTCACCGCGGTAGATATATTTTCTTGAGCAGAAATAACCAACACTGGTGTGTCGGGCCAACGTTTGATGGACTGAGTTAAGGTTAGTTCGCAGTCCTCATTTGGTATGTTGAAGTCGAGAGTAATAGCGTCGGGAACGACAAGGTCTTGATTGAAAAATTCTTGCGCCGAATCGAATACAAAACTTTTGTAGTCAGGATTGCGTTCGATGTTGTGCTTTAGAGCTTTTGCGTAGAAAGCATCGTCGTCAATAATACACACCACTAATTCCATAGGTTTCCCATTTTGGGAATTTTTCCAAATTTAAGGATGCTATCCACTCTGAGTGAGACAAACGATGAAGCGAAAATGAATTCCGTTGAGCTGCACAAAAGAAATATTTGAAGCAGGTATCCGTTCGTTCGATGGAAGGCCCCGAATACGGAAGCTCGGCAAACAAGAGGGGCCTTTATGCGTATATTAGTTCTAGCGTTCACAGTGATGAAAAAACTACTTCTCTTCTGTTTTATTGGCATGTTGCCCTTGTGGCTTTTTGCTACCCACAATCGGGCAGGAGAAATCACCTATCGCCACATCAATGGGCTGGAGTTTGAAATCACCGTAACAACCTACACAGATCCCACTTCAGTAGCCGCAGATCGATGTGAACTTGAGGTAAAGTTCGGAGATGGGGATTATGACACAATACCTCGCATCAATAATCCAGGCCCTTGCACTCCCTCCATTTCGTGCGACTGTCAAGGAAGGGTTTTGATTGCCAGCATCCTCAAAGAAAATGTTTACCAAACCCGCCACACATATCGTGGACCTGGAGTATTCGAGGTCAGTGTGGAAGATCCCAACAGAGTAGAAGGCATACAGAACATTCCCGGTTCTGTCAACATTCCTTTCTTCATCCGATCAACCATCAACATTTCGCCCTTAGTTGGGTACAACAGTTCTTCAATTCTTCTCTATCCTCCGGTCGATGACGGTTGCGTAGGCCAACCCTATTATCATAACCCCGGTGCATACGACCCCGATCAAGATAGTTTGGCTTATAGCCTTGTGAAATGTCGTGGGACGAATGGGGCAATCGTTCCGAATTATGTCTTTCCAAATTCATTGGGAGGCGGCTCTTTATCCATAGATCCTAGAACCGGAACACTTACTTGGGACAGTCCGACTACGGCTGGATTCTTCAATTTATGCATCCTTGTTACAGAGTATCGCAAGGTTCCCGGAAGCAATAAATCTGTTGTAGTTGGAGAAGTTCTGCGCGATATGCAAATTGCTATCGATCGCTGCATAAACGCCCCGCCCGAATTCATTCCAATCGAAGACGTTTGTGTGAATGCCGGTGACAAAGTCTCACAATTGGTTGTTGCCTCCGATAGTTTAGGACAAAGCATTGCTTTATCTGCTGTGGGTGAGCCCTTTGAGGTTGATTCACCAGCGGTTTTCCCTCAACCCTTTGCGAGCCTAGATACGGTGAGAAACCTCTTTACCTGGGATACCGAATGTTCTCACATTCGACTTGCACCCTATAAAGTGGATTTTAAGGCAATCGACAATTATCCTTTTGGAGCTCTAGCCAACTTTGAGTCCTTTTTCATTACGATAGTGGGTCCAGCACCTCAGAATCCGCAAGCGCTGGCTGAGAAAAACACGATAGCACTTTCTTGGGAACCTTCCACCTGTTCCAATGCTCAAGGATATAAGGTCTATCGCAGAATCGATTCCTCCTCTTTCGATCCCGACTTCTGTGAAATAGGAATCCCGTCTACTTACGGCTTTATAGAGATCGCAAACATTGCTGGTGCTGGCAACACCGCTTACTTCGATGACGATGGTGGAAACGGCCTTGTGCATGGGCAAGTGTACTGTTATCGAATCGTCGCTTATTACGACGATGGAGTTGAGGGCTATAGTTCCACAGAAGTTTGTGCCGAATTGGCTAAAGATGCTCCTGTGCTTACGCATGTGACCGTTGCAGAAACAGATGACTCGGAGGGAGTCGATAGCCTTCGGTGGACCCATCCAATCGACATTGACACCTCCGTTGAGTTTCCAGGTCCGTACAAATACATGATCTATGGCAGCGATGGAAATGTATCCCCTGACTTTTATATTGGAGAAACTACAGTAGCCAATAGAATTTCTGAGCTGGACAGCTCCTTTGAAGTTCGACAACTAAACAATGTTGATTTTCCCCAAAACTTTAAAATCGTACTAGAAAGTGCAGGTGAACCAGTGGGAAATACTACTGCTGCCTCAAGCGTATTTCTCAGCATACTTCCCAGGGACAACGCCCTAGACTTGATTTGGAATCACAATGTGCCTTGGACAAACCTTGAATATGTTGTCTTTAAATTGCTCGACGATACGTTTCGGGTAATTGACACAACTAAACTCAGAAGCTTCACAGATACTGGCCTTACCAATGAGAAGGAGTACACCTACTATGTGCGTTCGATTGGTCGATATTCTACCGAAGGTTTTCCTGAGCCAATCATCAACAATTCGCAAATTGCCTCTGGTATACCTGCAGATACCGTCCGGCCTTGTGCTCCCATTCCAACGATTCAATCTGATTGTGATTTAGGACGGAACAGTCTTTTGTGGCCAAAATCTAATTTGGAATGCGCCAATGACGTTGTTTCATACAACATCTACTGGACAGCTGTTGTGGGGGAAGAATATAGGCTTCTTCGGTCGCTTCCATCCTCCCTTGACACTTCTTTTGTCTTTGATAACCTTGAATCTGTTGCTGGCTGCTACGTCGTTACAGCGGTAGACTCGTTCTCGAATGAAAGTGATTTCAGTGCGCAACTTTGTGTGGACAATTGTCCAGTCTATGAACTTCCAAATGTGTTCACCCCAGGTGGGGATGGTTTCAACGACCTCTTTATGCCTGGTCCTTACCGTTATATTGAAAGCATCGACCTTGTTGTCTATAACCGTTGGGGAAACCTAGTTTTCAAAACCACCGACCCGGATATTCGCTGGAACGGAACTCATTATATGTCCAAGAAGCCTTTGTCCTCAGGTGTCTATTTCTACGAATGTATTGTCTATGAAATTCGCTTGAATGGAATTGTACCAAGACGAATTCGTGGCAATGTCAGCATCATCAATCAAGACAACATTTCGAACCCAAATTAGCATCTATTGTTTGCAGGAATTATAGAAGATCTTGGCGAGCTTACCAGCACCCAAAAAGAAGGAAGTAACCTTGAAATGGTATTTGCTGCAGCATTTGCAGGTGAATTAAAGGTTGACCAAAGTGTCGCCCACAATGGGGTTTGTTTGACCGTCACCGAAAGGTCAAACAGCGACTATAAGGTTGTTGCCATCGATGAAACTTTGAGGAAGACCAATCTTGGTTCCTTGAAAATTGGCGCGAAGGTTAATCTTGAACGTTGCTTAGAGCTTTCCGCTCGCATTGATGGGCACATGGTTCAAGGTCATGTTGACACCATTGGCAAAATTGAGCACATTAGAGATGAGGATGGAAGTCATGTATTTACCATCAGTCATCCCGACGAAGGGCATTTCATCACGGTTGAGAAAGGCTCCATCTGCGTGAATGGCATTAGCCTTACAGTCGTTGATTCAGAGAACGGTAAATTCAGTGTAGCGATCATTCCTTACACCTACGAGCATACCAACCTATCTCACCTTAATCTTGGAGACTCAGTGAACCTTGAGTTTGACGTTATTGGGAAATACGTTGGACGTTATATGGAACGGCTTTCTCGTTAGAGGGGAATGTTTCCGTGCTTTTTCCTAGGAAGGTTCTCAACTTTATTTTCTAGAGACTCAAAACCGGCCATAAGCTTTTCACGAGTTGACGCTGGCTCAATCACTTCATCCACATACCCTCTTGCGGCTGCATTGTACGGATTGGCAAAGAGATCGGCATATTCCTTTTCTTTCTCTACCAACATTGCTGCAGGGTCGGCGGCTCCATTAATTTCTTTTCTGAAAATAATTTCCGCGGCTCCCTTTGCTCCCATCACGGCAATCTCAGCCCCTGGCCAGGCGAAATTCAAATCAGCACCAATGTGCTTTGAGTTCATCACATCATAGGCACCACCATAGGCCTTTCTGGTAATAACTGTAATTCTTGGAACGGTTGCCTCCGAAAAAGCATAGAGCAATTTGGCTCCATTACTGATGATAGCATTCCATTCTTGATCGGTTCCAGGTAAGAAGCCGGGTACATCTTCAAAGACCAAAAGAGGAATGTTAAACGCATCGCAGAATCGCACAAAACGTGCTGCCTTTACAGAACATTTAATGTCCAAAACACCAGCAAGAACAGCAGGCTGATTCGCCACAATTCCAATTGACCTCCCTGCAAGACGTGCAAAGCCGACCACAATATTATCGGCGAAGTTTTTGTGAACTTCAAAGAAAGTTGCTTCGTCTGCAACCTCTTCAATTACTTCCCGAATGTCGTAGGGTTGATTTGGCGCATCGGGGATGATGTCATTTAAAGTCTCCCGTTGCTCGTTTCCGGCCTCATAAGGAAGTCGAGCCGCTTTTTCCTCGCAGTTCTGTGGCATGTACGACAAAAGCCGTTTAACGTGCTCAATTGCGTCCACATCGTTCTTACATGAAAATTGGGTAACCCCAGATTTCACAGAATGCGCGGAAGCGCCACCCAACTCTTCAGAAGTAACCTCTTCGTGGGTGACCGTTTTTACCACATTTGGCCCCGTTACAAACATGTACGAGGTGTCTTCCACCATCAAAATAAAGTCCGTCAAGGCTGGGCTATAAACCGCGCCTCCGGCACATGGACCCATTACTGCCGAAATTTGAGGAATCACTCCTGATGCCCTCGTGTTTCTGTAAAAGATGTCGGCATAACCGCCAAGAGAAACTACCCCTTCTTGAATACGTGCGCCACCTGAATCGTTTAGACCAAGAACGGGTGCACCATTCTTCATGGCCAAATCCATGATTTTACAAATCTTCTCAGCATGAGCTTCTGCAAGCGATCCACCAATCACAGTGAAGTCTTGAGAAAAAACGTAAACGAGACGTCCATGAACTTTTCCATATCCGGTGACAACACCGTCACCATAGAATTTCGTTTTATCCAATCCGAAATTGCTACTTCGGTGGGTTACAAGTTGACCCAATTCCTGGAAACTGCCCGCATCGACCAATAAGTCAATCCGCTCGCGAGCAGTAAGTTTTCCTTTAGCATGTTGGGCCTCAATACGCTTTTCGCCTCCACCTTGTAGAGCTTCATTAACTCTCCTTTTTAGATCTTCTGATTTTTCCTTCACAGCAGCTGTTTTTTCTTCGCCTTGAACCTTCTAAATATCAAAGAAGAAAACCCTGTTAAATAGAGTTCGTCTTGCTCCACGATTCAGAAGTCTGGGTAAAAATAGTCAATTAGGCAAGTAAACAAAGAAGCCCGCAACTGAGTGCAGGCTTCAAAACATTGTTTTGGGAAAGGCTAACGGAAAAGAGCAACGGAACCCATGTATTCATGGCTTTCCTTCACTTCTTCATAATCGCCTATGAACATAGACCACGTGTAGGTTCCAACTTGGGCGGGCGAGCCGTTTACAGTCCCATCCCATCCCGTATTCTGGTCCTTAGATTCAAATACTAGCTTACCCCATCGGTCGTAAATCTGCATCAGGAATTGATCGTCCTCTATTCCCATTCCAACTGGTTTGAAAACCTCGTTGTTTCCATCACCGTTCGGAGTGAAGCTGGATGGAACGAAGAAGGTGTATGTGACTCCAACTACAGCTGTCATTATGGTGTCATCAACACATCCGTTTTCAGATTGAACCAATAGACGGACTGGATATTTCGCGGTGTCATCATCTGGGAAGCTGAAACTTGGATTTTGTTCTTTCGACGACCCTAGGGATTCAAAACTCCAATCCCATGAAACTACATTACCTCTTGAAGCGTCATTGAATTTCATCAACGGATCCAAAACAGTCACTGGATTAGGGGTCATGTTAAAACTTGCAACGGGTGCAGGAAGGACTGTAATGTAGGCCTCTTTCATCAGGCTATCAGTACAACCTTCAAAATCTGTAACCCTCAGTTTAATGTTGTAGTTACCAGGACGAACAAACTTTGTAGATACTTTTTCGCAACTCTCGAGTTTGACACCATTTCCAAAAGACCATACACAAGAAGCACTTGAATCTGTAAGGTTTTCAAAAGTGACGGCGCCAGGGTTACAAACAAGATCAGTATCGGCCACAAAATTCACCTCCGGCAAAGGGCGAATGTTTACGTAAACACTGTCGTAGACAGATGGAGTTCCACAATCATCAGACAAGGTGAAATAGTACATGGTAGAGTAGAACGGAAGTGCAGTAGGCGTTGCGGAATTCTCCGAAGTAAGTCCTGAAATTGGTGTCCAATTGTATCGATAGCCTGCCCCGCGCCCACCGAAGGCCGTTGCCTTCAGACTAGTGCGCTCTCCCAAACAGATGCTCACATCATCAGACACTTCAGCTCGAAGACTATCGTAGAGTTGAACATTAACTGTCTTCAAAGGAGTTACACATCCTTTAGTGTCCTCGGCGTAGATTGTATAAATCTCATCCTCGCCGGGGCAAACAGATTGAGAAGGTGCAGTCCCTAAACCAGGACCCCAATAGTAATTGTAGGGTCCAACATTTCCACCCTTGGCAGTAGCCGTTAGTGTTGTACATGAACTCACACAAATCACTGCTGAATCAATGTTGGTTGAAAGCTCAAGTCTTGGTGGCTCAGTCAATACAAGGCTCTGCGTCGCACGGCAGTTGTTGACGTCGCGAATCAACACTTGGTAATTCCCAGCAGTAAGTCCTGAAAATTTTGGGAATGTCGAGAAACTTGTTCCATTGTTGATGCTAAAGTAAAGCGTGCTCTTTCCACCACTCGCAGCAATATTGATCACGGCATCGTCGTATCCAAAGCAAGTCACATCGGATTCAACAATTGAATCAAACTTGACCAAAGGATACTCAATCACTGTGAAGACGGAGTCGAACACACAGTTGTGTGCATCTCTTACGACTAAACTATCTAACCCACCACAAACATTCAATGCCGTATCTCCGAAGTTCCCATTACCCCAGTTATACGAATAAGGGGGAACCCCACCTTTGGCTTTCGCTATTGATCTAGCGTCGCATGCGCCATAGCAACTAACTTCTGTGACTCTTAAAGAAGATTCCAGAAGAGGCGGCTCTGTGAGCGTAATTTTTTGTGGGGTCGTAAAACAGCCATCGGAACTCTTCACAATCACAAAATGATCTTGAGCCTTCAAGTTTCCTAATTGGTTGCTGGTAATGAAGGTATTTCCGCTGTCGCTCGAATATTCATAAGGCGTTAGACCCCCAGATGCAAATACCTCGATCAATCCATCATCCGATTTCCAACAATTTAGGTCGCGCGTTAGAATCGAATCAATTAATGGGGCGTTGTTCTTGAGAGTGTCTAGTCCGCTTGAATAACACCCACCGGCATCCTTGATCACAATGTTGTAGTAGCCATTTGCTAATCCTGTAAAGGTTCCAGAGGCTTGATAATTTAATCCGCTATCGATTGAATATACATATGGTGATGACCCACCAGAGCCGGTGATGTTGTAAGCGCCATTATCGAATCCACAATTTGGATTCACACCAACAACATTTGGTGGATCAAATGAATCCATCCGAATCCAAACGGTATCTGTGGTTGAACAGCCACATGTATCATAAAAGGTCACGGTGAACTTTGTGTCGTTGTACACGGTAGCAATTGGATTCTGGATGCTGTCGTCATTGAGGAAAGCCCCATTATCCCATGCGAAGTTTCCACCACCAGGGCATAAAGAAGAACCCGCTGCATTGAGTGCAACTGGAACACCTGGACAAACAGCGGTGTCATTCAAGCCAACATCAACGGTAGTAAGACGAATCGTAACCGGGAGAGAGGTGTCAGAACATTTTCCAAATGTGTCAGTAACAACTACCTGGTAGGTAATCGAGTCATAAATGGTAGCTGTCGGGTCGTAGAGAGTATCGTTATTCAAGTAGGTGCTGGGAAGCCATTGATATCTGTATCCAGCTGAGTCGGGTCCTTGGCAATATCCAAATTTCATGTTTGGACGATTCGTTTGCGACGCCCAACTAGCCCCTGTGGTATTACAAACATTACCAGCAGTACTGTAATTGGTATAGCAAGAATTCCAACCTGTGTTAGTGTAATAAGTAGTACTGTTTAAGGCGTTACCAGAGTTGTTAAAACAAATTTCTACGACAACATTTGAAACCCCATCGTAGTCATAATTCTGATCAAACAAATGCGTATTCCATCCGGCGGCTACAGTCACCGGTTTCGGGGTGAAGACTTGTGACAATCCCGTTTTCCATGCAGACAGTACGGTGTCACTTGTACATCCTAATTTGATTGTGTAACCTGCATAAGTTGACTGATTCAAACTGGCTACATTGAACGAAAGTGAGGTAAACATTCCGTTTTGCACACTCGCAGCAGAGAGCTCAGAGCGGCGTATTAAAAACTGATGACGTGCAGAACGCACAGACCCACCGTATGGTGAAGGCCAGGCTGCTGGAGTTGATCCTGCAGTGCTATTGGCGTTTGTGCCAAACCCAATTTGCACTTCAACTTCACTACCAGAGCATGCGTAACTACTTAAACCACATGAAGTCGGAGAGTGTCCTAATACCGCCTCGAGTTTCACCGGATTCCCCGCGCAGACCATCGTATCTTGTGCTCTAGCTCGAATTAGTTCCGGAAAAGGTGGAGTAACTAAAATATTCATTGACGTGCTCTTTATACATCCACTATCAGAGGTTACCGTTACCCGATAATCAGTTGTAAAGATTGGAGTCACATTCGGGCTTTTCGCCGTGTCAAAGTCGAGCTTACTCCCGTCAGGTCGCCATCTATATTTATACCCACCTGCAAGGCTTGCGTTTACGTCGATTTGAATGGTTGAATCATTGAAGCAAATTGTTGTGTCATCGGTTATCGTAAGAGTGAAGTCTTCGGCAACAACCACTTTAATCGTGTCCTTAGTTTTACATCCTTGGCCTAGATTAGAACTCACCTCGTAAACAGTCGTCGTGTTCGGGTAAAACCGAGCTTGCATACAGGTGTCGTTTGCATTGGTATCGCAATCGAAATTGGATCCATAAACAATTGGAGCGCCATACAATGTCCTCCATGTAACGGCAGTTCCACCTATGACATAAACACTTGCGGTGTCAACTCCTTTACATATATATTTTGGCGAGCCCGCTTCGGTAGCTGGAATGGTTTTAACGGTATAACTCGATGTAGTAAACCCTGGAACAGGACAGGCATCGTCGCTCGTTTGTACAAAGAATACGTTCGAAGGTGAACCAGTTTGAACAGCTCTCCACCCAATGGTTACAACGTGAACTGAGTCATTAATGGCATTGATGCTAAAGGTGGCACCTGGTAGGATGGTAGAGACGTTTGAGGTAATCAGGAGGGTGTCTAAAGTATCTTCCCTGTACCCTGCATAATCCCAAATAGTCAAATCGAATGAAAAGGTATCACCCAGGCAAACTTCTATTATGTTATTGCTGTAATTAACGTAACCAACTCCAGTATAATTGGTG
>DDDG01000027.1:106609-137103 GCA_002336245.1 Flavobacteriales bacterium UBA1986 | reverse complement strand
AACTAACTAGTTATCAGGCTTTTAAGCGGTCCGGACGAGACTCGAACTCGCGACCCCATGCGTGACAGGCATGTATTCTAACCAACTGAACTACCGGACCGTTTATCGTCTGTTCGACGATGATGTAAAAGAACTTTGTCTGCCGAAGCTATAAGCGGTGGAAGACGTACCTCATTTCTGAGGAGCGACAAAAGTAAATCTTTTCTCAAATGAGGCTCAAAGAATTTTAGTCTAAAAATGTTGATCAATGATTCATTGTCAGATTGAGATTTGAATTCATTTGGCTCAGCATTCATTTGGTGGATTTCATTTTGAACATTGTGAATTAAATGTTCCTAATTTCTTGGGAAATGACCGCATTCTCGAATTACTTTCGGAGAAGAGCAGACGGAGCAATTCACCTGCAGAAATTTCGCCCATACAATGAACTTTAACCCCAAGTTGGTTTTATCCATGGAAGACGCCAAGACGTCTTTGAAGGTATATGTGCACGGGAATCTTCAGGAGGCGAACATTAAACTGTTCTCTCGTTTGTGTGCTGGTGGAACGGTGATCGACCTCTTTCTTTCAAGAAGAACCATGGAGGCCTTGAAAAAAGATGGTTTAACTTTTTTAAAGCTGCATCAATTGTGGAATGAAGGTGTAAACATCTACACCGCAGATAAAGAAATCCCTTATTGTGAGTCGGCAGTGATGCTGGATTACAATCGTTTGCTTGTGAAGTGGAAAACTTCCGACGAGCTCGAAGAATACGATTCGAATTCTGATGTCTTTAAAGATTTACATCGTCAATTCACCTCTTCGGAGTTGAGTCAAGAGTTTTTGAGAGAAGTAGATGATGTTGATGTGTTTTTTGAAGCTGAAAACGCTCGCGTCTTCAAGAATGGAACGAACGTAATTCGCTGGGAGGTGAAGAATGCCACCGAAGTGAATATTTCTGGCCTCGGGGATGTTGCGGCCAAAGGCGAACAAACAATCACCTTGCTGAAGGATACAGTACTTGTGCTAAAGGCGTTAAACTCCACACAGACTCGATCAAAAACACTTTCCATTCACCTCATTAAGGAGCTGGCCATCGAGTACGATTTGGAGTTTCTAAATCCTGCATCTAAAGAGTACAGCAGTCTGAAAAAAGACAATGCCTCACACGTTTATGGCGTGCATGGTAGACATAAAATCCGCCTCTCTTGGAACATTCCAGAAGCTGAAAAAGTTTTGGTTCAGCCCTTTGGAGCGACGAAGAAATCGGGGACTAGACATTTCATGCCAAGTGGAATTCAAAAGATTCGCATCAGTGCTTGGGTCCAGGAAAGAGAAAAACACCTCGATATTGTAGTTCAAGAATATCCGATAGATCTTCTGCACGATCGATTTATTGAAATCGAAGAAGAGTTTCTTCCTTCCATGCAAGTCACTTCGGTTAACTATGCACAGAAGCTCACCGAATTTCTAAATCAAAAGAATGTGCTCGATACATCAGCCTCTTTGCAGAAAATTCGGGATGAGGCCCAAGAAAGAGGAGAGCAACTATACAAGCAATTCGAACGCATCGGTTTCGACAAGGTGTATGAGGTGCACGACCCTCAAAGCTTGGGGGAAATGACGCAAAATCGTCTAAAGAGCTATTTTAAAGACAGGCCATCGGTCCTGAAAATGTTGGATTCAATAAGGAACTATTATCGATAAGCAAGAAAATACTCAGAGGAAGTCAGCGATCTT
This sequence comes from Flavobacteriales bacterium UBA1986, assembly GCA_002336245.1. GTDB lineage: Bacteria > Bacteroidota > Bacteroidia > Flavobacteriales_G > Salibacteraceae > UBA4419. Next base: position 135,384 of record DDDG01000027.1, on the reverse strand, counting down.
TCGTTTCCTTCTGTTTTGCTCGGCAGCAGACGAAGACATCCTTGCTGAGTGCCCAAAGGCTGAGCAGCAGAAATATGCGGGCATTGGAGCAACTGTGCTTTTCACTGGAATATTGGCGATCATCTCTGGTGGTTATGCACTCTACACGGCTTTTGATCTCGTGTGGCTTTCGATTCTGCTTGGAATATTTTGGGGACTCTTAGTGTTCAACTTGGATCGTTTTCTTGTATCTACCATGAAGAAGAGTAGAGGGAAGATCAGGGAAGTGGTTCAAATTACTCCCCGATTTTTTCTCGCCGTTCTCTTAGCCTTGGTCATCTCAGCTCCTCTCGAGCTGAAGATATTTGAAGAAGAAATTGAAGAAAGTCTGCATTACGCTGGGGCGATAAAAATTGACCGCCTCGACTCACTCTACGATCATCGCTTGGCTACTCAAGAATACCGGATTGACCTTCTGAAAGAACACACCGAAAAGAAGGCTGAAATTCGGGATGAGTATTACCAACAGTACGTTTGCGAATGCGATGGAACTTGCGGTACAGGTAAAAAGGGACGCGGAAGCGAGTGCGAACGAAAGGAGCAAAAGTATCGCAAGAGCGAAGCGGAATATCAGGAGGCGAAAGCGTCCAACGATGCGGAGATAGCTGTCATTTTGAATGATAAGAAGAAGCTTCTAGATCAGCATTTAGTCGAAAAGGCGGCATTGACAGACTCCTTCAGCGATGGGTTGCTGGTGCGCTTGGACGCACTAAACTATCTTCCCTACGGTCCTCAATTGGCAATCATTTTGCTGCTCATCGCAATAGAGTTAGCACCAATCCTCGTTAAGTTGCTCTCGCCTTATGGTCCATACGACCACCTTCTAAAGACAATTGAATACCAATACGAAATTGACGAAATTACCGCCATCAACCTTCGAAACCAGCAACTGAACGATAAGCTTACGGTGATGGCGAGTCTTGAAAAGAGTAAGCTAGATCAAGAAATCAAAAACAACGAAGGAGCAATGAAACTGATTGCCGACGCACACTTGCAATTGGTTCAAGAACATCTCCAAATGTGGGTGGAAAAGGAAAAGGAAAAGTTGCGCGCCAATCAATCTTGATTTTAGAAATGAAGCTTTGCATACTCCTAGGAGCCCTTTTCTTAATCGCCCCCGCCACCTCTCACAGTCAAGCTAAATATCAAGTTGATCGCAAGGCATCATTCAGGTTGAAAAAAGATGAGCTGAGACCGGTTAGCCTATTGATGGATTCTGGAATGTCGGCCAAAATCTACATTGAGAGCAATGCGCTTTTGAGCTTCACAGTATACAATCCAGCTGGTGAAGTACTCTACGCCGACATGACCTTATCGTCGTCCATCAACTGGCAGTTTGGGGCAAAAATGGATGGCCTGTACAAGATTGATTTTCAGAATTCAAGCCGATTTCTTGCCAATAGAGTGCACTATGAGTTGATTTTCGAAAAGTATAAGGGAATTAAACCTAGAGCCGAAACAGATCGGCAAATTTCCAAGGAGAAACAGGAGGTCTTGCTCGACGCCTCCTATCAAACATCTCGAAAGGCACCGAAGACCTATCCCTTTGTTTTGGAGGAAGGAGATCAACTCATGATCAGCCTCAGCCCAAAAGGAAGTCAAACGTCATACGTGGAGGTAAGCAACGATCAAGGAGAACTCATTCATGGTCAATTTCCATCTGCTACTAAAACTAAGGTGAGCTTGCCGATATACACGCCAGGGACATACTCTATAAGTACTTATTGGAATAAGTATTGGCGGGGGAAAGAATCTGTGCTGATTGAAAAGTGGAGCCCCGCACGCTATGCTCCAATGGTAGACACCTCTTCAAAGAAGATCGTCCAATACGACACCATTTCGACTGTTTTTCTAGACACGAGCGTATTTCTTGGAGCACTTCGCGACATCGTGCACTCGGAGACATATATTCAGGATATTATTTTCCCTTCGGAAGATTCAACAATCTTTTGGGGCATTCTGTACGGCTATGGCTCTTCTTTTTCAGAAGAACTTAAAAAGATGAAGACCATGCTGGAAGGGGAAGCTGCCGCAGCGGGAATTCAGGATGTGATCTCCGGACATTACGCCAAGTACATTACGCGCATGCCAAGCCCGGGTGGAGCAAGGGTGAAAGTTGAGGCTACCGAACGCATTGAGAAAGCGCTCAAGAAAAGCAGGAATGGAAATTTTGCATGGATCGATTCAACGGATGGATATTTCCAAATCATTTTCGAAAACACTAGCGAAAGTTCAGGACAATTGGTTTATTTGATGATAGTTCAATTCCGCCATGTTTCGAAATAAAGTAAGCCTTCCTTCACGCCTAAAGACTCTGGTCTTCTTGACCCTGGTTGTGCTTTTTGCGGGAAGTACTTTTGGTCAGGCAGGCGGCTCCGTGCGCAAGGGGATCTATAAAGCTAAGAGGCAGCTCATGACCGAATCTAACAGAACCAAGCGCGACATAAAGCAAATGAAGCGGGCATTGGGCTCCGATAAGCGTTCCATCAACCCTGCCGTCGATACCACAGACTTCATTGAGTGGTCGAAGAAGCCCTACATTCCAAACAGTGGAATGATTCACGACTATCGCTACCTCTACACCTTTTTACATCAAGAGCAAGAGTATTTGTTCAGTCGCGACAGTGACTTGGTAAGCATACAGTGGGACTCGCTCGAGAATGTGTTCTATAAGAATGTTGGAGAGAATAGAGGTCTTGCTGAAGGTGTTGAAGTGATGGGCTGGCATCCGCACTGGATGGAGGAATCCTACAAGTATTACAACTACAATCTTCTGTCGAAGGTTTCGTATTACTCCTATGACATCAACCCCGTAACGGGCGGTTGTGCCAATCAAGACATCGTCGATCAGTTGAAGGCTTCGAGCCTCATGGATTCAACTTCTAAAAATGGAGTTGAAGGTTTTATATCCGTTACCTCCTTTGGTAGAGAGAGCAATCACACATTTCTTATAGAAAGCATTCGTCAGTCTGTTTTTGCCGATGAAATTATAGCGCTCTTAGATGAGTTTTCAGGAAAAATGCATGGCATCGATTTGAACTTTGAGCAACTGCATTCGAGCGATCGAGATCGTTTTACGAGCTTCATAAAATATTTGTACAACCGATTGAACACCAAGGGTTATCAGCTGATTTTGGACGTTCCTTACTTCAATGATTCCAGCATCTTCGACTACGCTGAATTGAGAGGTCACGTCGATTTGTTCAATGTGATGGGCTACGATTTTAGTGGTGAGTATTCAACCTATCCAGGTTCAATTGCCCCGCTGCGAGGCCTGAGCAATCAGCCGAGCTTGGAAACTGCCGTCAACGACCTTTTGAATATTGGAATTGATGGACAGCAGATCATTTTATCCTTGCCTTTGTACGGCGTAACTTGGGACATTACTAGGCTGGATCTCGGCGAGATTTCATTCTACGAACGCTCTTTGCCTTACTACGAGATTCGCTCTAAGTACGTCACACAGTACAACCCGTTTTTTGATCCTTTAACTTCAAGCTTCTTCATCATTTTAGAGGAAGATCGAGTGAAGAAGATGTGTTGGTATGAGAATGAGATCAGCCTCGATTTGAAGTTTCAGTGGCTGTTGGCGAAAAACCTGAAGGGAGTTGGGCTTTGGGCTTTAGGTTACGATCAAGGTGCTCCAGAAATATGGAAAGCAATCGATGACAATTTCAGAGCGGATAGTTTGGTTGTGATTGAACCCAAGGAGAGCAAGTTGAGTGGGCCTTATGGAATAGTTAAAGACATCATTCGATACAAAAAGGTGATCGGCTTTGGCTACCTGTGTCTGGTTGGCTTCATCTTCCTCGGATTTGTACTTTCTCTAAAGGACTGGAGAGTGCGAGAAATTTTATTCAAGGAACAGACCTTCCGCAATGTGTATGGCTTTCTTTTCGTCCTGCTAGCCTTATTGGGCATCGAATGGTGGTGGCTGGAAGACACTCAATGGGATATTGCCATTGGTCTCATAATAGGCGGTTTGTCCTTTTTGTTGATCTACTTTTTGTTCTCTCGATATAGGAACCAATTGAAATAAAGCAAAGAACAGTTTGAAAACATTCGCACGCGAGCTTATTTGGTTTTTCATTGCTTTGGTGCTGGCAACTCCTGTTGCTTTTTTGTTCAGTTACTCGAGCAGCATTCAACCTGAAATGGAGCAACTCAGTACCAACGAAGAAGTCTTCGAGATGGAGTTTTTCATCATTGGATTCATTGTAGGCTTCATTTTAACCTATTTCATGCGCGCAATCATTTGGGCGGTTTCACGGTATTTAATTCCTAAGGAAGCATGATTCATAATTTACTTCCCTTGGTGGGCTCAGAGCTGAATGAGTATTTGAAATCTCGTTTCGACGTGGATGAAGATCGGTTGCTGCTCACCAACTTGGTCAATCTAGATGGTTCGATTGCCGTTGAAGGAATCAATAAGGTAGTTGCCTATATGGTGAATGTTGAAGAGGAAACCACCCTAAAGGCGGCAGGAGGAAGCTCCTTTGCTGGAGGGGGGTTTGTATCTGGTGCACCCGACATTAATGTGAACCTTACGGTGGTTTTTTCCGCCTATTTCAGTGGGAAGAATTACGTGGAAGCACTGAAGTTTTTGTCTGGGATCATTTACTTTTTTCAGGGGAAACCAGTCTTCAATTCCAGCAACACACCTGGCTTGAGCAGCAACATTGAAAAGGCGATATTCGACCTAACTTCTCTTTCGTACCACGAGTGGAATATGGTATTCTCTATGATGGGCGCGAAGTACATCCCATCGGTAGCATACCGGGTGAGGATGCTTACCTTCTCCAGCGATAATATTGAAGATACCGTTCCGCCTGTATCTGGAATTGGAATCAACGAAGATTAGCTCAAGGATGATTAAGTATTCGACTCTATTCGAACTAAAGATTTTCCACGCTTTTTACGAGCAATATTCGAGTAAGGATTTTGAGGTAATTGTTTCTGGTTCAACCCGCCATATTTTCAGTCAGTATGGTTTGGTGTATCGCCTTACCCCCGACGGACTCATTGTTTTGTACAAAGAGGATAAGGCAGAGCTGTTGCAGAAGAATAAAGGCTCTCTTAGATTCAGCTTTGGACTGAGCCTTAAGAATCGAATGTTCGGCAACTTCACCAAGTTGAATTACGGACTTTCGAATGAAAAGTACTTCTTCAGAAACAGTCAAGAGAATGCAGCTGTTGCCGGCACTCAAGCCGGTGAGCGGAACAAGCTCCTGTTGCACAAAGAAGATTCCGTGAGCGATCGAGATGTACGTCTCTTTGGTCTCAGTGGGAAATTATTGTCGGAACTGCTGGGCGAAAAAGAATTGAAGTGCACTTCGTCAAAAGGCAGGGAGGTCTTTAAAGGAGTTTTGGAAGGCCATGAAACTCTTGTTCAGATCCTCGACGAGGAGCATGAAGATTTTGAAGTTGAGTTGAAAGAGTCTGGTGAAACAGTTCAATTGAGTCACATTCCAAATGAATTCGCTCCGTGCTTCGCGGTCATCGACATTGTGATGGGCGACACTCCTGAAAATGCCTTTGAGAATTTTCGAAACACCGAATTTCAGCTTCGTTTTTTCAATCGAAGCGTTCTTCTCAATTACTTCTTTGTTTCCGAGCGCAATAAAGATTTGTCTGCGGTGAGGCTATTTATTGGAACAGATCCCTTGGAAATGGATGAAACGGAAGAGGTCTTGTTGCCAAATGGACAGAGAGCCATCAAAGCCAGTCCGATAGAACAACTCCGACTCAAGAGAAATTTCAATGGCCTGCAGTATTACGCAGAGCTTGAAGAAAGCAATGCAAACATGTCATCAGGAAGCGGTAGCAAGAGGCTCAGTCTTCCTACGCCAGACATCACTCGAATTAAGGCTAAGTGGCTCGATGGCAAGGAATTGTATTACGCGGATATGTATGTCTACGTCTAGCTCTTGATTTTTTTTGAGCCTCCAGACTTGAAGGTTAAGCAGCAAACTTCACATCTGAAGTGATTGTTATTGCATCGGTTCCCGCGGCCAACTTAGAGGACAGCTTTTCTTCTTGCCTAAACAAAACACACTTTTTATTCATTTAGAATCTGTGTTTCGTTAATTTTAGCGGCTGCGCTGTGGCGTAATTATGCTAGGAAAAGGATCATATCAAGATTGGAATTGGCCGTTGCCGAAGTTTCACTTCGTAGTAACCTTCCCCGGATTGGGTGTGTGGTGGTTTCAAGAAGTTTCTGGCTTAGAGACGGAGGTGGATATCATTGAATACCGCCACGGGCGTAGCAAACAGCTCGCTCCGATGAAAAGACCCGGCATGCCGAAAGTGTCAGATGTAACTCTGAAGAAGGGTGTTTTTACTGGTGACACTCTTTCGTACATGCTTTTTGCAAAAGCCAATACAAAGGATTTCGAGAAGAACGATGTCACCATCAGTCTGTTGAACGAATATCATATGCCCGAGGTCATTTGGACCTTGACGAAAGCTTTTCCAAAGAAGATCGAGAGTACAAACCTCAATTCCCAAACATCTGAGATTGCCATTGAGTCTATGGTTCTATCCTACGAAGAACTTGTCATCGACAATGTAGTGAGCATGGGGATTAAACTCGCCAAAAAACTACTTTAGGCATGCCTGAGTTAGAAGAAGACCAATTCGTATTTCCACCTCTCAGTTTTCATTTTGCTGTAGAAGTTGGAGAAGTGGGTCATTTGCCGGAGAAAGACCTCTTGTTTACAGAAGCAACCGGTTTTGGGATGGAGCTTGAGGTAGATACCTCAATGGTAGAGGCAGGAAATAACAACAGAGTTTACGTCCTCCCCAAACGGGTTAAATACACGGATTTAGTTTTAAAAAGAGGGATTGTTTCTTCGGATTCTAAATTTTACAAATGGTGTGAAGAAACCATCAATACGAATTATGCGGAACCTATAAAACCTCAGAACATTACTGTGAATCTTTTGGATGAGAGCGGAGAGCCGCTGATCACCTGGAATTTTATAGATGCCTTCCCAAAGAAAATGGAGGTTAGTGCGCTGAATGCAAAAGCTAGTGGAGAAGGTGCAATCCTGATTGAGACCATAACCATTGCTTATTCTGAACTTACAAGAGGAAAGAAAAAATCATAATGAGCATTAAGGTCAATGAATTTGTAATCCAAGCAAAAGTGAACGAAGGAGGTGGGCAAAGCAAAGCTCGCCCCTCCGAAACTGCTGGTTTGTCAGCCTCCGAAAAAAGGGAGATTGTCGACTTGGTTATGGAAAGAGTTAAGGAACTCCTCAAACGGCGAAAGAGCTAAAGACAATTTTCAATGGGGAAAGAAGCAAGTGCAGAGGTCATAAAGATGGTCATTGAGGGGTTTAGCGACGAGAAGTTCTCTAAGTCTGTCGACGATTTCACTTTTCCAATAAACCCCGAAAACTATTCGGTTACCTACGAATCGGCGGCTCCACCCAAGGAAGAAACAACCGCGAGTAAGGAAAAGATCCCAACGAATCAGGTTCTGGATCTAAGAAAATTAAGCTTAAGCTTTTTTCTAGATACTACCGGTGTAATTAAGCTTCCATCAGAATACTCGAAGTTGACGGTGGATGGTATGATCGCTAAGTTCAATAAGATCTGCACGAATATGAATGGTGAGATACACACCATGAACTATCTGGCCGTCAAGTACGGAAAGCTTGATTTTTTATGCAAACTGAGCTCATTGAGCATCAGCTACCAGCTTTTCAATCCGCAAGGAATTCCAATTCGCGCAAAGTTGGATGCGAGTTTTAAAGAACATTTAGATCCAGAGGTGGCGGCTAAGAGAGCCGCAAAGAGCTCGCCTGATATGTCGCATTTGCGCACCATTCGAGCAGGAGATAACCTCCCAGCTATTTGTCGAGAGATTTACGGCGACCCATCCTATTACCTGCAGGTTGCCGAGATCAACAACATCTTGAATTTTAGAAGTTTGAAACCGGGAACGGAGATTCTCTTTCCGAGCATTCAGAAATAAAACATGGCTGACTCTCCTTTACATGCTAAAGTTGACCTTCCAACTTTTTCCATTTTGGTCGATGGCAAAGAGATCAATCAAGCCTATCAGGTAAAAAGTATTTCGGTCGATAAAGAAGTAAATCAGATTTCGGAGGCGCGCATTCTTTTTGCAGATGGAGAACCCAAGGACGAAACCTTCGAAATAAGTGAGGGAAAGGATCTGGAACCTGGTAAGGAGATAAAGATCAAACTTGGATACCATAGCACAGAAGAGGACATCTTCTCGGGTGTCATCACCTCTCAAAAAATCAAAGTCAGGACATATTCTCATCAGGGAACTTCCGAGTTGGAGATACATTGCCACGACAAGGCATTCAAAATGTTAACTGCACGCAAGAGTGCGACTTTCAAGGATTTGAAGGATTCTGAAGTGATGGCGAAGGTTGTAAAAGACGCTGGCCTCACAGCCACAGTGAAGGCTACGACCTTCAAATTTCCGATGATGGTTCAATACGATTCCTCCGATTGGAATTTTGTATTGACTAGAGCCGATGCCAATGGCTTTATAGTGTTGAACGACGCAGGTGCCTTGGACATTGGTCCGCCTACCATGAGTGGAACAGAAGTATTGGACTTAAATTACGGCAACGACGTCATCGATTTTGAAGGAGAGTTGGACAGTACCACTCAGCTGGATAGTGCCGCTGGAGAATCATGGGACAGTCAAAAACATTCCATGCTCAAAGGCGCGAGTAAGGAGCCCACAATGAATGCGCAAGGGAACATTACTGGTAAAAAATTATCGGAAGTTGGAGGGAAAGCGAAACTAGAGTTCAAGTCTTCGGCACCTGAACCGAAGGAAGAATTGGAGAGCTTGGCGAGTTCTATTGTACAACGCTCTCGTTTTGCAAGGCTTAGAGGCCTCGTGAGTTTTCCAGGATCAAGCAAAGCTGAAGTAGGTAAGTTGGTGAAGTTGAGTGGTTTCGGTGAAAGGTTCAATGGTCTGATTTACGTTACAAGAGTGAGTCATGAATTGAGCAATGGTTTTTGGAAAACTGAAATTGGTTTTGGATTGGACTCTAAGGCTTTTTCAGATTCTGGTGAAATCAGCGGCCCCATGGCTAATGGCGTAATTCCTGGTGTTTCTGGGGTTCAGATTGGCAAGGTTGAGAAAATCCACGAAGATCCCGACAGTCAGTTCCGGGTTTTGGTATCCGTACCGAGTATGAATATAGAAGCAGCAGAAGGAGTTTGGGCAAGATTGCTCGTTCCCCATGCTTCAGCAGGTGTAGGAATGTATTTTTTTCCTGAAATTGGCGATGAGGTTCTACTCGGCTTCCTCAACAACGATCCTCGCTATGCCGTGATTTTGGGTTCCATGTACAGCGCCAAGAATGCTGCCCCTTTCACTCCGGAACAAGAAAACAAAGACAAGGCAATCATCACCAAAGCCAAGTTGAAGATTACCTTCGAGGACAAGGATAAAATCATTTGTGTGGAAACGCCTGGAGGACAGAAGGTCACTCTTGATGATAAGGCCAAATCCTTGACTTTAGAAGATCAGAATAAGAACAAAGTGGTCTTGGATAGTAAAGGAATCAGCCTCAACAGCGGAAAAGACATCATTCTTGATTCCAAAGGTAAAGTGGCCATTTCGGCTGCTCAGAACATTGAAATCAAAAGCAAGGGTGGAGATGTAGCCGTGGAAGGATTGAATGTGAAAAGCAAAGCAAAAGTGGCCTTAAGTGCGGAAGGCTCGGCCACCGCAGAATTAAAAGCCTCTGGTAATGTTACCGTGAAAGGCGCAATGGTTATGATAAATTAATTGAAATGCCCCCAGCAGCGCGATTAACAGACTTTCATCAATGCCCTATGCAGACACCAGCGGTACCTCCAATACCGCATGTTGGTGGACCCATCATTGGACCAGGAATCCCAACTGTAATGATTGGTAAAATGCCGGCTGCCGTTATGGGTGACAATTGTGTTTGTGTGGGGCCTCCAGATTCGATCGTGAAAGGCTCGGGAACGGTAATGATAGGAGGGAAGCCAGCGGCTCGATTGGGCGATACAACTGCTCATGGTGGAGCGATTATGGCGGGTTGCCCCAACGTAATGATCGGAGGCTAATGGAAGACAAAAAATCATTTCTCGGTACCGGATGGTCATTTCCTCCCTCTTTCGATAATAAGAGTGGTTCAGTAAGAATGGTGTCCGATGAAAAGGACATTGCTCAAAGTTTGAAAATCATCCTTTTTACGACTTTGGGAGAGCGGATTATGCGCCCAGAATTTGGCTCGAACCTGTCAACTGTTTTGTTCAGTGCTGTGGATAGTTTAACTCTCAACAGAATTCGGGGATTTATAAGTCATTCCGTCTTAAACTATGAACCTAGAATCAGCTTGAATGACATACGAATTGAAAGAGACGAGATCCTAGATGGTAAACTGCTCATAGCCTTGGATTATACCATTCGAAGCATCAATGTGAGAACCAACATTGTGTTCCCCTTTTACCTCAAAGAAGGCACAAACGTTACAGACATGTAGTTCTTGAACTGCGAGCTAAATGAATAAGAAGAGTCCATTACATATCACAACTACAGGTACTTCCGAAATAACGAGGTACAGCAAGGCATTGGAGCCGACTTACTTCAGTGTAGATGAACGTAGTTTGAGCGAGCTTCTCACCTTTAGTATAGAATACGCTAGGTTCATACGTTTTAAAAATCTAGAGAACCAGTGGGAAGGGGACTGGGCCGTTTTCTTCGAAAATAACTTGGCTTTTTTGCTCGGAACCATTTCGGCCTTTGAAGTCGAAAGTCACACAAAGAAGTTCAATCGCGTTCACCAATTGCTTGAGACTGAAGAGCATTTGAAAGAGCGTTTGGAGATTCTTTGGGAGTTGTTTGAATTGACCTTTGCACATTTCAGAACCCTCGATGAATGGTATAGAAGGTCAAAATCTGATGTAGTTCACCTAGAAAAGAACGGACTGGTTCGGCATCTTCAAAACGCCATTGACCCTAAGCTCAAAACCGACCTTCATGGATACAGAGGATTGCTCAAGAAGGCCAGAAGCCTTTATCTCAAAGACAAATTTCCTGAATTAAGCTTTGATGAATTTGATCGTCTGTGGTCAGCCGATGATGAGCTGAATGTTACCCCAAACGATGAGAGCATTGCGCAGATTGTGAAAGAACTTTCTGTGTTTAATAAGTCATTGACGTCGGTATTGAATTACCTGAAGAGCCTTGCCCCGGGCTTGTTGCCCTCAGTTCTGAAGCAGTATCCGTTCCATGCTCCTCAAGCTTCCCTCTTTCTCTCTTTTGTTAAGCTGTTTGAGCACGTACAGAAGGATTTGAACGACTTGAGTAGAAGACATCTTGACTACTACTATGAAGAACTCTTAAAGCAAAGCCCGAAGGGGGCGTCTCCAGATTTTGCGCATGTATGTTTTGAGCCAGCTGCCAACGTACTTAAATCGAACATCCCGAGCGGTACAATTCTCACTGCGGGTGTGGATGAGGAAGGTTATGAGTTGACCTATGCAACCGAGGCGAGTCTTGAGCTTGGACAGAGTAAGATTGTTGATCTCCGTATCATTCATGTCGCGAGAAATCCATTGATTGGCCTAGGAAGTACGTATCGGTCAGTTTCCAATGTGTATTCCCGCACCATCTCGCCATCTTCCTCGGGCTTCGTGACCGATGAGTCTGGTAATGCCACTTCTTTCGAAATCATGGGACGCGATCAATCGGATCTCAATGAAGAGAATCGAGATATGGAAGTGGCAAAGTTGGGCTTTGCAATTTCATCACCTGTTCTTATGATGAGTGAAGGTGAACGCAGCATTAAACTCGATTTCTATTTTCAACTGAAGTCGATGGGCTCTCTGGTCTCGTTCATTGAAGAGATTACCTCGAGGGAGAGTTTGACCCCCGACAATGCATTTTACAAGATTCTGAACAACATTTTTCGCGTTCAGGTGAGTGGAAAGGACGGGTGGTTTGAAACCGATCGCTACGAGATTATGCCTCCAGATTCCTGGACGGATGGCAACATTCGAATAGAGTTGACTTTCGATATTTCGGATCCTGCCATTGCTCCTTATGATGCCGAACTTCACGGAGATGATTACGAGAGCGAATGGCCAGTGCTGGAATTTACTCTTTCGTCACGTTATGCCATGTATGGTTATTCTTACTTGAAGGATCTCGTTGTTCAGCGTTGTGAAATTGAGGTAGAAGCCCAGAAAATCAGGTCTTTGGAAGTGTTCAACGACCTAGGACAATTGGATTCGAGCAAGCCATTCTATCCCTTTGGAAGTACCCCAGACATTGGCTCCTATTTCCTCATCGGACATGAAGAATTGTGTTTAAAGAAATTGGATGACGTCTCACTCAACCTTCAATGGCACAATTTGCCGCGGGAATATGGAGGGATGGCCGAGTACTTCAAGGATTACCCCGAAAAAGTAGAAAATTCATCCTTTATGGTCGGAGTCACTGGCTTGTCGGAATTTCAATTTCATCCGATTCAAGAAGAGGTGATTCAGCAGTTTTCATTGTTTGATTCGATGGATGATTCCACTCGCTTGGCCTCCCATCGAAAAATCGAGAACATCGACTTGGAGAAAATCGAGATTCAACCCACCTATGAGTCGCAGCCTACGATGGAATTTGACAACCGAACTCGAACAGGATTTTTAAAACTGGAGGTTACGGCTCCTTCCATGGGCTTTGGACATGGTCAATTTCCAAATTTATTTTCGGAGGCCGTGGTTGCCAATTCTGCAAACACATCTGGGGTTCTCAGTAAGGAAAAAGAGAAAACGCCAATTCCAAAAGAACCTCTAGCGCCGCAGTTAAGATCGATTTCATTAAATTATAAGGCCTCGGCTAAGTTGTTCATGAACCCAGATCAAGTTTCCCAGAATGAGCGGAATTCAAACGACAAGATTTTTCATTTGCATCCCTATGGGAATCTTACAATTTTCCATTCTGGACTGCCACAGCAGAAAATTTTTCTACTTCCACAATACGATGAAGAAGGATACCTTCTCCTAGGCCTAGAAGGACTTTCAGCTCCAATGGAGTTGTCCTTGTATTTTGAGCTGAGAGCAAATCTTCAGAATGTAATCAACTACAACACTGTCCCGCAAACCAACTGGAGATATTTGGTTGGCGATGAATGGAAGGCCTTTGATGAGAATGACATCATTTTTGATGGCACCAACAACTTCTCCACCTCGGGAATCATCAAACTCAACATCTCGGCCGAGATGGATTTGCAGCACAGCTTCCTGCCTTCAGGAAGGTTTTGGCTTTCAGTAAGCGCTCCAGAACATACAGATGTGCTCTCGAAAGTTGTTTTCATTAAAACGAATGCTGCGAAAGTTGAATGGAAGAAACATAAGGAAGGAGCAGAGTGGCAAGAAAACATTCCCGCCAAAACGATATCTGGTTTCTTGTCAACTCGAACGGATGTGAATTCCGTGGTTCAGCCCTTTGCTAGTTTTGGTGGTAAGAAACCCGAACATCGAAAGCAGTTCTATACGAGGGTGGCGGAACGCTTGAAACATAAGAATCGAGCGATAACTCCGGAGGATTATGAGAAATTGATTCTAAATGAATTCCCAGATTTATTCCAAGTCAAATGCCTCAATCAAACGAGTTTTCCTGACTCCATAGAAGCTGGAAAAACTAAGATCATCGTGGTTCCAAAAGTGAAGCTTGAAGATGGCTTCTACCTGCCAAGAGTGGATTACCACAGAATGCAGGTCATTGAAGACTTCCTGAAAGACCGAGTTTCACCCTTTGCAAAATTTGAAGTGATCAATCCGGTGTATGAAAAGGTTCGCATCAGTTGCAAAGTGCGTTTCAAATCTGAAAAGAAGCAAGGTGAGTTCATCAACCAAATGAAGCGAGACATACGGTCCTTCATTTGTCCTTGGTTCCACAAGAATCAAAAGGAAATGAATTTTGGCGGGAGCATTGAGCGCGACGATGTACTCACATACATTGAATCTTTGGAATACATTCAATTCGTAACGAAGCTCTCAATCGTAATCTTGCATTATAAAGACGGGAGATATTCCATCTCAGATTCTGCTTCCGACGATGGTCGTATCAATGAATTGTGGAGCAGTACGCCTTGGAGTGTACTGGTTCCTGATGAAGAACATGAAATCAGCATTGTTGATAAATCGACGCATGAACTACCTCAGGAAACGCGCATCGAAACCATGCGGATAGGCGCTGATTTTGTCATCGATGATGATAAGGATGAGGATGCTGAATTTCTTTATATTGACTTGGATAAGGACACTTATTACGTGGTCGAAATTGACGTCTAAATTTAATTCGACTTCAAAATAAACTACTCTGAGATAATGGAAATTTTCAATCGAGCTACCCTCAAAGGATTCTTTAAAAAAGGTCGTGTGCCTACAGAGGTGCATTTCTCGAACCTGATCGATTCCAGCGTCAATAAGATCGACGATGGTTTCGCCAAGACAATTGAGAATGGCTTGAAACTTGCGCCCACGGGAGATTCGAAGAAACTGCTGAGCTTTTACGATGACATCAAAGAAAAAAATCCGCTTTGGGAAGTAGAGATCAACCCAACTGAAACAAGTAAAGGTTTGAGTTTTACGGAGCGGGTTGAGGGCAGTCGACTGTTCCTGCGAAATGGTGGGCAAATCGGTGTTGGAACGATGAGTCCAAAGCATCAACTTCACGTAGAAGGAACTGTGGGAATGCGAACTCGGGTTGGAACTTACCAGTCCATTTCCGAAGTTTCCGCCGATAGTGAGTGGCACATCATTCTCGATCAACTCGAAGGATGTCATGCCTTTGAGGTGGTGGCTAAAGTTGAAGGGGTGAAAAAACGCGGTAAGTATGCCATGGCCCACGCCATCGCAATCAGTACTCATGGTGGAATCAACAACAAAGTGAAAGTTACCCAAGCGCATTATGGCTGGTACTGGCACCGAATAAAATTTAGATGGAAGAGAAGCTTGGATGGTAAATACAGACTTGAAATGAGAACTGTCGGTCACTATGGAACAGATGAGCTGAATCGTGTGGTTCAAATTAAGTATCACATCTGCTCACTTTGGGATTTATAGGAGTGGCTAAATCAATTCACATAATACCGAAAAAGGAACTTCCTAAGAGCATGGATTACGATGCTCTTCGCAAGGAAGGCATCGAACTCAACCAAGAGCTTTCGGGAGAACTCTGGACGGATTACAATGCACACGATCCGGGAATTACCATTTTAGAGCAGTTTGCATTTGTGCTAACCGATGTAGCCTATCGAACCAACCTGCCTATTGAAACACTGCTGTTTCATGGAGGTGATCACCCGAAAGTTCTACGTTCCAATGCTCTTCTCCCAGCAGAGGAGATATTCCCAACAAGTGCTGTAACGACCAGCGATTACCGCATCTTACTCTTGGATAATTTCCCGCAGTACCTCTCGAATTGTTGGGTTGAACACATCGACGACCACAGAGAGGGAATTAAAGGGCTTTATCATTTGACGCTGCTACTTAAGGGAAGCATTCCGCAAGACGAATACCCACAGATTCAACGAGAAATACGTGCATTCTTCAATGCGAATCGAAATCTCTGCGAAGACTTAGAAACCATCGATATCCTGCAGCCGGAACAGGTTTCTTTTACTTGTGAGATCGATATTTTCCAGGATGAGACTGTAGAGGATATTTTGTCGGAAGTCTTGTACCGAACAGAGCAGTATTTCAATCCTTCTGTTAAGTTTTCACAGTTGGAGGAACTGCAAGAAAAGGGGATGGGCTTAGAAGAAATCTTCGACTTACCTTCTTACAAGCACGGCTTCATTCTTAAAGAACAATTGAAAGACAAGCAGCCTGAGTATAACGTGTCGAAAATGAACGACATCATTCTCGACATTCCAGGCATCCGTCAAATGCGAAATCTGCAGGTGTTCCAAAACGGCGTTCCTGTTTCTGGTGATTCTTTGAGCGTTGCAAGCGATAAGTTTTTTAGCCTGGGCTTTCTTCGAAACGATTCTGAGAGAAATCCTTTTGCTGGTTTCGATATTCAAGTAAACAAGGGAGGAATTATAAATAAGTACTCAGAGGATGCTGTGCTTTATTCTCTCGAGATGAAGTGGGGGCGCAAGGAAAGGAGTTATGAGATTAAAACGCGCTCATTCAAACTGAAAGAGACTCAGGTAAAAACCAAAGAGTTGCTTTCTTATGAGTCCATTCAGATGAGTTTCCCTGAAATTTATGGAATTGGAAATTATTCTCCTACGAAGGACGAAGGCCTAGAACGAACGGCCAAGTCATGGCAGCTCAAAGCATACCTCACGCTCTTTGATCAACTGATGGTGAACCACATTGGTCAACTGGCGAACATCGCTGAACTTTTTGATGTGGAGGGTTTCGACCATACGAATTTCAAAACGTACTACTCTCAATTGTTGGACAAGTCGGTTCCTGGTGTTGAGGGTCTACTGAAAAAGAAGTTGGCACCGCTTGATGAACTTCAGGCTCAGCTGGCGCAGTTGAAAAAGAATAGGGAACTAGATACTGAAGAGCTTCAATTGAAGAATGAGCTCGAAGACGATGTAAAGAGAAAGGAAGATGCGGTTCGACCACTTGTAGACGAGTGGATGAAGAAATATGGCTCCATGTCCAAAAAGGACATCTCTAAATCCAAAGAAATCCTTGATCGTAAAATTGTTCGACTCTTTGGCCAGATGAGCACTCTAGACGAAGGAGCCGAAAGAAAAAAGTTGGAGGAAGAAATTCGTCCTTTGGTACTTGCTGAATTGATGCAAACTACGCAATACGTAGAGTTCGAAGAAAAAGACATGCATCGAATGATGAGTCGCTTTGACTTGCCTGTAGATCGTAAGAATCGTCTTCTAAGTCATATGCTTGCTCGCTTTGGAGAGCGATTTACCACAGACTTTCACCTTAAGTTCAGCAGCATTCTTGAAGGGGAATCGGAAGAGTACATTGAGCGCCACTTATTGCATTTAAAGTCTCTCTTTTTAAAGGATATTGAGCGTGTCAATCGTTTTCGATCTCAAGGTCTAAACTACTTGTCGAATGACCTCAAAGCCATTCCAGATGTTCCATTGAAACGAAAGGTGAGCCTCCTGTTGAACATCAATCACAGATCAGAAGAGCGTTTGAGCCCACCGAAGCGATTGAAGCAGGTAAAGGTTGAGCGATTAACGGGAGAAGGAATTGAAACATCTGAAGATGGGAAAGGAATAAGGAATGAACTGAAAGAAGGCGCAACGGAGCGGCCTACATTCATTGTAAACAGTACATCTTATTATCGCTTTCTATTTAAGTATGGCCTCAGAGAATCCAATTACCGAATAGAGAAGGAGGGACGTTCTTTTGGAGTGTACTTCCACTCGCCGAACACGAAAAATTATTCAAAAGTGCTTTCTGCCAAGAGCAGAAAAGATGCAAAGGATAAGCTGAAAGCTGTGATAAACTTCCTGAAGGAAGCGAATGAAAAGAATGAAGGCTTTCACTTAGTAGAGCACGTGGTGCTGCGTCCCATGGATTCCGACGAATGTTTCTTCGACATCAAAGGGCCTGGGGATGTGAATTTATTCAGGAGTGTAAAAGCAGAAAAAGAGGAGATTCAAAGTTTTGAAGCGCACAACGCCTTGGTACTCGCTTCTTATCCGAGCAATTACAAAGTGCTTCGAAATTCGGATGAGCAATATGTGGTTGCCATCAAGTCGCCCATTGGTAAGGAGATTGCAAAATCCATCAGCATCTTCGAGGAGGAGACTAAGGCCAATGACTTTATAGAACAATGTCTGAAGTTTTTCCGTGCCTCTTCTGATAAGCTGGATGAGCTGTTTCACCTCGATTCTCATGTGACTTTCCATTCGGAATTATTGGATGTTACAGGTCAAGTTTTCTTCAAGACAGTTTCCGACGAAGAAATCGACGTGCAAGAACAAAGAATGAGTGGGCTTAGGCAGATTTTAGTGAAGCCTGAAAGTTTTAATATTACTGCCGGTAGAAGAAAGTCTGAATTCCGAGTTGAAATCCTCGACGAGGATTCTAAACCATTGATGGTCTCGAGGAAGTCTTTTGATAAAAGAGAGCTCGCCGAAGAGCTCATCGAAGAAAGCCTGACGTATTTCCGAAGCAATTTGGAAGAGGGTAATTTAAAAAACATCCTTCGATATCAACGATTGAACAGTCGCAGTGCAGAGGAGTACAATTACTTATTGAGCGTTGTGTATCCCGATTGGACAGCGCGTTTCGACAACCCAGAATTCCTTCAGATTCTTAAGCAAACACTGTACTATTGTGCACCTGCACATTTAAGTGTACGGATGGTTGGACTGGACTTTACTGAGATGAAAGAATTTGAGGATCGGTATTTCGAATACTTGAAATTGATTTCGAATCCCAGCCTTGAGAACAGAGACAAAACTTCGGATTTATCGAACAGCATCTTGGACATTCTAATGGAGAAATCGGTCTGAGATGGAATCAACGAAAGACTTCGACCGAAGAGGCCTTGGAGCTAAGCAGGACCCATTCCCCGGACTGCGACCATTTGAGCCCTCCGATTCAGAGTTTTACAGTGGCAGAGAGCAACAGAAGTATCAAATCCTAAAGAGCCTTACGGAAGGCAATTTCATTGCAATTGTTGGTGGAAAAGGAATAGGAAAAACCTCCTTCATCAATGCAGTTGTCATTCCTGAGTTGCATAAGGGCTATGTAGTAAAGGGGAATAAGAAATGGAAGATTGCGGCCATGAGACCAGGCCGAGATCCTTTAGGCGCTCTGGCGAGCGCTTTGGCTACAATTCCAGCTGAAGGCTTCGACGGTCAAAGCAAAGTAGACCCAAATCTGAGTGATCGTTTTGAAGAGATTCTTCGGAGCAGTAAAATGGGGGTTATTGAAATCCTCGAAAAGGAACGTTTTCTTTCGTATTCAAACCTCTTGATTAGCATAGATCACCTCGATGATCTTGTGCTGCACGACGAGCATGAGTTGAGTGAAAGCATAGAGAAAGACATTCGTCTGTTTATTGATCGCTTGGTAGAATGTGTTGGGCAGACTGCTTATTCAGTGAGCATCATCACGAGCTTAAGATCCGAAAACATCGGGAAGTTTTCAGACTTTCTTCAATTGGCAGAGGTCATAAATAAGAATCAATTTTTGCTTGGGCCACTTCGAAAAAGTGAGATCATTCAAGTGCTCGAACTCACTGTGAAGAGGGGGAATTTGCAGTATGATCAGGATTTGATTCAGCAAATCAATGACTTCTTTAAAACAAATCAAGTCATTCCAGGACAGTTTCAACATGCGATGATGCGCTGCGTTCATCATTGGAAAAAAGGCGGTTCAATCGGAGAAATTGGAAAAGACGATTTGGATGAAATTGGGGGTTTAGAGCATTCCATCGAGACTCAACTCCAAGAGATCTACAATGCTTTTGATTTAGACCGGAAAAGACTTTGTCGCCTCTGCTTTCAAGCATTAACTGGCTATTCTCATTTGGGCGAAGTTTACGTCTTGCCTCGGCGTATTGAAGATTTGTCGGAAATCACAGCATCGAACGTTTCCGAAGTGGTTGAGGTTCTTCATCCCTTCATATCAAGCAATTGTGGGGCATTGCGAATACTAGATTCGAATGAGATCGCTCGAAGATTAGAAAAACTCGATGCTCTCTCTGAAGAAGGAGTAGATCTCATTACCGCGAAGTCATTGGTCAGCATATCCCAAGAATTGGTTCTGGAGAGCTGGTCTTTGCTCCGAGAATGGATCGATCAAGAGCGAGAAGACTCTCTATTCTATTTGGACATTGGCCACGACGTGGATAAGGGTGAACATCCTTACCAAGGTGAAAAGCTTGTGGCCACTATGGCATGGTATGAAAAGCGTCAACCACACCCGGCATGGGCCCATCGATATCGCGCAAATTTTGTTCTAATTGAGGATTTCTTAAATCGCAGCAAAGAGTTTCACGAGCGTGAACTGGCCATAAAGGAAGCCGAAGAAATTTCAAGGAAAAAGGTAAAGGCTCGAAATAGGTTGATTGTTGGGGCTTTTGTCGCTGGTCTGATTGTCTTGATGGTATTCAACTTCTTTTCAGGGCAAAGGGCTGCAAGTGATCGTGAAGCGGCCAAAGTGGCATGGCAAGTCGCCCAAAGGAAAGAAAGGGAAGCAAAGACCTCCGCGGAAAAGGCCTCTATTGAAGGCCAAAAAGCAGAAATGGCCAGCAAACAAGCAAAACTCAAGAAGGATGAAGCCAAACTGGCTTCACAAAAAGCCATTCGAGAAAGTAAAATCGCAGACTCATTAAAGCTCGTGTCGGATTCATTGAATGCTGAATTTAGGATTAAGTCTGCCGACCTTTCAGCTGCGATTGTGAAGGTCGACGAGTCGCGCAAGCTCGAAGAGTATCTGAACATTCTTGAACAAGTACGGGAGCTTTCGGCAGGTGCTGAAAACAAGATTTTAAACAACCCGGAAGATCAGAACCAGTTGAACTTGGCCGTGAGCATCGCTTCCGATGCCTATGAAAAATTTAAGGAAACAGAGCACCCAAAGTACCTAGGTCTAGCAGATTCAGTGAAGGTCTTGAAGGAATACCGCCAGAACAAGCTCTTCTCGACGATGAATTTAGCTTATCAAAATGTAAAGTCATTCCCACTCCTAGCAGATTTGGACCACGGGATGGTCGTCGACAAGATTAAAAGTTCTGTAAATGCAGACGGATCGGGCGAATTTCTCATTGGAACCAGCATTGAGAATTCGGTGATTAAGCTTGATATAGAAGATGGAGAGGTGACAGGCGTATTGCCTTGGACTGAGGTGGCTGACCAAAAGGAACTCATTCGTGGTATTAAGGACATTAAACTCACAAATTCCGGCAGTCATTTGCTTATTAGTAATTTACCTGTGAATCAAGATGGTCGGTACATCTCATTGTTCAATTCAAGCGGTAAATTTCAAATTGCCGTCAATATGCCCTCGCAGGTTGAGAACATCTTTCGGTTCAATAAAAATGAATTCCTTGCCATCGATCAGAAGTCGAACGTTTATAAGCTCTACAACATCGAGAAGAACCTGATGGATACCCAACGGCTTCATTCACTTGTAAAGAAATTCAAAGCGGCCGATTACAATGAAAGATTGGGAACCATGGTAATTACTCACTCCAAAAAGAGTTTGGTGTTCATTCGCCTGAGCCCCAATGGGGATCCGCAAGAATTTGAAAGTATTACTCCTACAGAATTTGCAGATGACATAACCTCTATAAAGATGGTTCCCCAACACAATATGTATGTAGTTGGAACCATAAAAGGTGAGATGTATTTTTATGATTTTAAGAGCAAACAGATCATCTATGAAGCTACGGATGAGCACGCGAACAGGGTGAATTGCCTGGAGGTTAGTGCGGATGGAAATGTACTTGTGTCAGGGGCTAGAGATCGAAAGGTTAACGTTTGGAAGATTCCAGAAATGTTGCTGTCGGTAAAGGATAAGAAGAATGTAAAGCCGTTTAAGCCGATTAAGTTTACGGAATCGGAATCTGTTAGAGACGTTTCTTTCGTTGGCAATAAATGGATCTTAGTGATCTCGAGCAACGAAGGTTTCGGCTCAAGTAGAGGAGGGAAAGTAAGCCTCTTTACGCTCGATTTTAATTTGACAGGTCAAGAATTGGGTAAACTCAAAAACAAAATCGCAGCAGATTGAAGTGGATTCTAAATCTTAGGAGAGTCTTTGTAGTCATTTGGGCGCTCGCCTTGAGTCAAGCTTCCTCCGCCCAAAGTTTAATGCTCAACGATTTCCCGATTGTTGAAGAACTCTACGAGAATGAACAGTATGAGCAGGCATTTAAAGAGTATAAGAAAATTTACAAGGAGCGATTTCAAGCTCTAGACCTAAACAATCAAGCCCTTATTCTTGACTGGGGGATTCGATTGAGTTACATCGCAGAAGATTGGGAATCCTTGGATAAGTATGTTGGACTTTACTACGAACTTGACCCGTACTTCAGTGCTTCTAGCTTAAAAGAGTTCTCTCCTCAGTTAGAGGAGTACATCAACAATTACGTACGTTCTCAGAGTGAGCAATTTGTTTACGTGAATAAGCACCGCCAAAATGTTGACCTCATTCCTTCAACCGTTACGGTGTATACCAAATCGGACATAGAAGAATTGGGCGTTCGAAATCTGCTTGACCTAATTCGACTCACACCGGGATTTGCCGAAATTGGAGATAACAATGAACGCCTTATTGGTACTCGGGGCTCGTCCAGTACCACCCTCCAGGATGTTCTATTCTTAATCAACGGACATCGCATCAACGATGTACTCACAAATACAACTGCTCCAGATTGGATCAGTCTAGATTATGTTGAACAAATCGAATTGGTGAGAGGGCCTGGTTCGGCTCTGTATGGTGGCAGTGCTTTTAGTGGAGTGGTAAACATCATCACCAAGAACGGACGGTTTCAAAACATCAACCGCTTGAATGTGGATGTAGGGAATGGCAATACTTTCAGAAGTATGAAGAATATTTACAATACCTACAAAATGCATTATGAGTACGGTCGAAAAATCAATAACACCGAGGGCATTTACTTTTCAGGAACCTACTTTATTTCTGGGGGCAGTGAAAAGGACTATTCTCAATTGGACGATAAGATTGTATTGCCAGATGTCCGCGACACCACAACTCTGAGGCAAGCAGATGTGAACGGCAAGGAGTACATCAATGCATATGCTCCTGGATACAATCTATTGATGAATTATCATCGCGAAGCCCTGCAGATCACTGCCAACGCACAATCTAGCAAGTATCTATACTCTCGACCTGGTAGTTTCAATACTTGGGAAAAGCAAGATCGAGAAATAGCGAATCAGCAGAGAAGGAGAAACGATAAGCGAGAGTTTATTCAGCTTGAATACGATCTTTTCTCAGGCAGAGATAAGTCGAACATAGGTGACCTGAGACTCAAAGTGAGCGGGGACCATTTTAAGAAAGATTTTTATACGACGGTAAACTCCTTTGGAATCGATGGAAATACCCGTTTGGTTGGTGATGAGTTTCGAGGAACTATGAATGTGGAGTTCTCTTCCGACAGCCTATTTGGAAATCAAGGGACGAGAAAAAGTCACTTGCTCATGGGCTTGGAAGGATTTGTAAATCACTGGTTTTATCAATACTACGTTGAAGAAGATTCGAATCTCGTGCTGAACAGTATTGAAGATCAATTCAGTAAGCCTGGGGACGATCGATTGGAATACATCGGTGCTTTTTACATGCAAACAGAACAACACATTGTGAATGATGTGCTCGTTGCCACTTTTGGTGTGCGCTTGAATTATCACAGTGAGTACTCCCGTTTCGATGAATTTAAATGGGGAGAACAGTATTCACCGCGCTTTGCCCTAGTGCTCAATCCGGGAGGCACGAAGGATAAAGATCGATTTAAGTTCAAACTCATGTACAACTCAGCATTCTTGCCACCTCCCTTCCTATACCGTAAAGGAGGGATCAGCCAGTTTGTGGGCTCTACAGATTTGAATGTTCAGAACATCGAGAGCGGGGAGTTTGCCATGAGCGGGAACATCAACAAATACTTCAGCTACAACCTACAGACATACGTGAACAAGATCAACAATTTCATCGAACGTGTGGGGAATCGATATGTCAATGACGCCACTGGTTTACGCAATTCCGGTTTTGAGGCTGAGTTGTGGTACAAGCGCACTTTTGAAAAATGGAAAGTGAATGCATTTGCGAATTACACCTTTGTAAAACAGCAAAATTTTAAGGATTCAATTCAAACAAATTTCCTCGATGCATTTCAAGCAGGGCAGTACGAAAATGAGGATGTTTTAGTCAACTTCCCCTCGAATAAATTTACGCTTGGCTTCTTTGGAACCACCATCAATAAAGTGGAGAAATCTGAAAAATCGACCAGCAAAAAACCGAATAAAATAACCTTTGGGGCAGATCTTCAGTGGATTGGAAGAACAAACATTGTCAACTCATACTATGTCAGTGATCAAGGGCTACTTGAATCATATGAGAGTGCTCAGAAACAGCAAATTTCACCCATTTCGGTGGTCAATGCTCGAGTAAAAATCCATTGGACTCGCTTCAGTTTTGGACTTTCTAGTTTCAATTTACTTGGAGCGGAGTACTTTCTTCCTTCAGTTATTTCACGCATTAAAAGACAGAAAGCGGAAGGAAGAATGATTTTCTTAAATCTCAACTATCGCCTGAGAGCGATTTAAAAAGTTCAGCTTGGCCTTTGTAGTTAAATCAGAAATAAAGAATGATATACTCGGAGGCTTTTCCGCTGGGATTGTCACACTCCCCGTAGCTCTGGCATATGGTGTTGCAACAGGTCTAGGCCCACTGGCGGGAATGTTCAGCGCCGTCATTCTCGGTTTTCTTGCATCCATTTTTGGTGGAACCAATACACAGATCAGTTGTCCCACGGGCGCCATGACAGTGGTTGTGGCTTTCATCGTAGCTCAAGAAGTTCAACTCGCGGGCAGCTTGGCGAAGGCATTACCCGTGTTGGTCATCATCTTCGCCTTAACCGGAATCATCCAAATAGTGCTTGCCTTACTCAAACTGGGCACGAACATCCGCTATGTCCCGTACACTGTGGTGAGCGGCTTCATGAGTGGAATCGGCGTCATCATCATCGTCTTGCAAGCGAAGGATATTTTTGGTGTTTACGACGCACCTTACAAGTCGGTTCCACAGATCCTTGGCCACCTAAACTATTTTATCGCACAAGCTCATTGGCCTAGTGTTCTGGTTGCTTGTTTAACCATTGCCATCATCTATCTCTTTCCAAGAATTTCAAAACGCATCCCGAGCAGTTTGGCGGCTTTGATTGTCGTTTCTGTCTTGACCTATTTTTTACCAATGGGAATCAAGAAGCTTGGCATGGTAGAGATGAGCTTTCCCCATATAGAAACGGCATTCTCGGCTGAGTTTTTTAACTCTGAGACCCTCTTCAGAATATTACTCGCTGGTTTTTCATTGGCACTTTTAGGTTCAATCAATACGCTTCTAACATCTGTTGTGGCCGATAAAATGACTCAAACCTTGCACCGCAGCAATCGTGAATTGTTTGGTCAAGGGCTCGGGAATTTCGCTTCATCACTCTTTGGCGGTTTTCCTGGAAGTGGGGCTACTGCTTGCACCGTGGCGAACATTCAATCGGGTGGTAGGAACAAGCTCTCCGGCATTGTGAGCTCCTTTTTCTTATTGATTGTACTACTCTTCGGTGGGCCCGTGGCAGCAGAAATACCTCACGCTGTCCTTGGTGGTATTCTCGTTTACATAGGCATCGTGCTCATTGATAAGAAGACGCTGCGGAAAATGTCGCGCATTCCTAAAGCAGACAACTTCGTTATGCTCACGGTTCTGGTATTGACTGTTTTCTGGAACCTGCTCTACGCAGTGATCATCGGACTGATCTTCGCTTCCTTCTATTTCATGAAGAAGATGGCAGATGTTGTAGAAACGGATACGGCTAAGACCAAAGTGGACCGCATCATCGATCAGGTGATTGCGAGTTTTAAGGATTCTGAAGGCTTTGAACGAAGGGTTCTTGTGAAGAACATACGCGGACCGGTTTTCTTTGGTTTTTCATCTAGGTTTCTTACGTCGATGCGTGGCATATCCGACGATGTTCGGGTTGTTGTTTTTAACATGTCTTCTGTACCTTATATGGACCACTCGGGAGTTCGAACCTTCATTGAAGTCATTCAATTTTTGCAGGAAAGAGGAGTGAATATTTGTTTCAGCGAGTTGAGCCCACAGAGTTTAAAATTGCTGAAGGGCTTCGAGATTGTACCTAATATGGTTCGCGAAAACCATTTATTCGATTCTGTGGAAGAATGCATCATGTGGCTCAATGAACCCGGTCACATTGAAAACAGCTTCGAGGAAGACGATGGTCTCATCATTCCGCCAGCCTTCACGCCAAATGGCGATGGCATAAACGATGAGTGGGAAATTAAAAACCTGCAGCTCTATCCAAAGGCGACGATTCGAATTTATGACACATCCAAGAATTTGGTCTTTGAATCTACGGCCTCCAATAAGAATTGGAACGGGGAGCTCAATGGGGTGTTGATGCCGCCCGGAGAGTATACTTATGAGTTAAATCTAAACGACGACAAAGAGGAAGATCGCACTGGGTCGGTGTTTCTTTTCCGTTAATAACGAGCTATGAGCGATGAGCATGAGATCGGCCGTCTTCGACTCGAAATCGCAGGTGAACTTCGAGTTGACCAAGATCAGCGTATTGAAAAGAAAGTCCTTCAGGTCATCGAAAAGTATTTCGATCAATACGATCGAGGAGAAGCTCAATGGCTGATTCATCGAATCCATCTCGACCTCGGAACAATCGATGCAAAATACCTTGAACAAGAGATTGAAGTTCGATTCTCGTACATCCTCGATCAAGAGCTTCGGAAGTGGGCAAGTTTATCTCCGGAAGAGCTGGCCAATTCATTTTCAGATCCCGTTTATGGGGAGATACAACTCTTTAAAACCTATTTGGAGAAGGGCTTCAATCCAAAGGATGAACGCGATCTCTCAAAAATATTTGAAGACTTATTGTCGTCGGATTTCGAGAACCTGCGCATTCTCCTCAATCAGTTAAAGCGCTCCGATAAACTACGAAAGCGCCTGCGTTTACAGGTGAAACCCGAACTCCTTAAGCGGTTTTGGGCGAGACTTTCCCCGAAAGTGTATCAGGCAGTAGAGGAGGTTGAAGAAGCCTTGGGTAAAGACTTAAAGCTTTCAATAAAAGACAGCAAGACGGGCCTCCCCAAATTGCTTCAAAAGCTGCGCTTCGATTTTTTAATTGCAAGCCACGAATCGAAGGCTCCACATGCATCCTACATTGATCTCTTCATTAAGCACATCGACTCCTTTAAGGCCTATGAACACCTCGTAGATGAGAGCTTCTTTCGCTATTTCGCGAGACTTCAAAACAGTTTTAAAGCAGGAGAGAAGTCAGAAGAATCAAGCGAGGGTCAAGTAAATTGGTTGGAAAAGGCGGGTGCATTCATCCAATCTGGAAAGATTTCCACCAGAAAGGAACGCAGCCTGATGTTTAAGCAAGGCACAAAATTCCTTCCCAGCGAATTGGATGTCATCCTTCGAAAAGTAAGTTGGAGTGGCTCGGAGACCGAACTTCTAAAGAAGGCTGAACGCGCACACAGCTTATTTGGAAACAAGGGATTTGAACTCTTTTTACACCGGCTGATTCGTTTGAAGGATGCGAAGCCGTCGAAGGCGTCTCAAAATCTCATTCAGCTGAGGAAGCTGCTTGCAAAGGAATTTAGAATCAATCTCTTTGACGCGAAGAATTTGACCGCGGAACTGTTCGTCTCACTCATCCATAGAGGGCGTATTCCAGAAGAAGAATTGAAAGTACTGTTGTCCTTGTATGCTGCCAAAATGGGACTTTCGCAAGAGGGCTTGAAAAAGCGATTGATGAAGCGCTTATGTGTTGAGGAAGAATCTTTCTACCAGGAATTGAAGCTTGATTTAGCGGAAATACCGGAGATCCAAGAACGCGAAGTGAATGTCCAAAAGCGCGAACTGAGGAAGGAGTCGGATATACTTAGAGCTTTCATTTATTTCCTCGCTTCGGGAGTTTGGCTAACACCAGAGCGCAGCTCGCAATCGGTGCTCGAGGAATTGTTGGAAGTAAAAGCCAGCTTTCTCAGGCAGCGATTGATTTCAGAAATTAGAACAGAAGTCATTTGGAGCCGCCTCATCTACCAGCACCTTTCCAAGAATGTATTTGAGATCTTTCAGCTGATTTTTGGAGGAAAGGATGTCTCTGCTTTGGCCGCGCTTCTCGCCGAAGGAGAAAAGGCGAACAAGGAAGTGCTCGTAGAAATCTGGAAAGTGTTTAAGTCGAAGTGGGATCGCATAGTGGAGGGCCGGGAACTCGAACGTAAAATTCTTCTCGAATCTTTCTATCAAGCGTTCCAGTTGCGTTTTCGGTCGAGTGAAATCGAATTTACCGAAGTCTTCAATCGAATCACCGATGAGTTGAATGAGCAATCGAAAGAAGGCGTCGAAGCTACCTTGCTCAAGGAAGAGAGCAGAATGAAGGATCTTCTCGAACTCACTTATTCCGCAAAGTTCGAAAGTCCCGATCGTGAGAATACTCAGCAACTCATCGACTTCGTTCGCACCAATCCGCGATTGCTAAAGTTGATGATGTGGGATCGTCGCATTCCTGAAAAAAGGTGGTCGAAATTATTGGAAAATGCCAGTATACCTCAGATTCTGGAATGGTTGAAGCTGGTGTACGACCTACGAAAACACGAAGCTTGGATTTCTGAGTGGCTTGAGTTTGAATCCAAGACGAAACGGCCTCCTTTCACGGAAAGGACATACCTCTTTCGTATGATGATTCCCCTAGCCAAAGGACAAGACGAGGTGCTGAAGTCTGCCTTTAGAAGTCGATGGAAAAAGCTCAAGTTGGAAAAGGGAGAAAGCAGGTCGTCTGTTTTGAAAGGCTTTCCGGAACTTCTCAAGTCAATAGGCGAGCAACGAAGCGCTAAGGCTATTCGAAAAGACTTCCTTCTCTTCACCGAGCTGCTGATGCGTTATTTGGAAAGTGGGAGATTGCCGCGAGCTGAGAGTTCTATGGGGCAGTCTGAATTTGAGTTGACCTACATTGAAGCCGTTCGAGGAACAAAGCTCAACCTACTGCT
>DDDG01000027.1:0-106591 GCA_002336245.1 Flavobacteriales bacterium UBA1986 | reverse complement strand
TTTGGTGATAAAGGATTCCTAAAAAGCATTCAATCTGCAGCTCAATCTTATGCATTGGGAACAGAGTTGGAAGAGCTCGAATTGATTGCAATCTCCCATGCCAGTCAGTCCGACAGCTTTCAGCCAGAACTCTTCCACCTTTTTCTTCAGAGCAATTACCCATACCAAATTGATCATGTTCAATCGAGCAGTTCTCCATCATTCCAGACGGATTACGTCGAATTGGATAAGCTGCTCAGCTTAGGTCTTGAGGGGGAAATGGAAGTGCCAGAAAAGCTTGAGGAAATGCTCATGAGTACGATGGTCTTTCATCGGAAAAAACTGTTCGATGCAATCCGACAATCGGCTTCGCCATCACTCTTCATCCGTAAAATTCTAAATCTTCTCGATTCGAATAGAAGAGAAGTTTTCATTGCTGGTGTATTCAACATTCCCGTGGCTGAGTTTTTAAAACTTTTGGCAGAAACCTCCAAGACGGAAGACGATTCTGAATTCAATTTGATTCAGGCAATCGAGTTTCAGATTCGCTCGAGGAAAGACCTTCAGTTGGAAGATTTGAAGGCCATTTGGGAGCAGAAAGCATCGCTTAGTTATCGCGCCTTTTTATCTGAATTGCCTACTGATCAGCAACACATCGAGAAGATTACCAAGACCACATTGTCCAAGATCCCACCTGAGGTATTGCGTTTTGGAATTCGCTCTGAAGTAGAATCGCGGCAGGTGTTCGATTTGCTTGATGAGCTCCTTGAGTCGGGGAGGGTGCCAAGCTGGAGTTCGCTTCAAAGCAAGAGTGAGCTTCACGCGTTGATCAAGCAGATTTCAGCGCTCTTTCCAAGCTTGTTTAAACACAAAGTCTCAGTCGTGCTCGAAAGTGAGGAATCTGTCGAACGTCTGTTTGGCCTCATTGGAGAAAAGGGAATGCAGGATTTGCTCAAGAGTTTTTATCCTGACTTGTGGCAAGAATGGAAGCTGGCATTGCGGCAGCTCCAAAGCGTTTTGAGTGAAGTGATATCAAAAGACTCTTTGGAGATATACATGAAGCCAAGATTGCTTTCGATGATGCATCGAAGTGCCGGGAACATCCGCTTGGCCATTCTGGATGTAGTTCAAACGGCGATTTTAGAATTTGGATTGTCGCGGCAAGATTTGCTTGAAGGAATTTCAAAAAAGAGGTCTAAGTTGGCATCAGACATCAAAGAGCGATTGGCATTGCTTGATTCACCTTCAGTATCATATGAGAGTGCAAGCGAATGGGACCTCTTGATCTACATTCTTTTGCGAAAGCAGCTTCCTTGGTGGGCATCTTCTCAGTTTGAGACTGAGCAGAAGTCGCTTAAAAAGCAGAGGGAAGGTTTGGTCGACAAGCTTTTGTCGGAAAGCCCGAAGGTCTTTCTTCAAAAAGCACTCATTTCGGGTCAGTTTGAAGAGATACTCACCGAGCTTTTGAAAGAAATGAAACTCGACGGCTTTGAACGTCTGTTGATTGGAACTTCTCCAAACCTTGGTGGCTTCTCAATCAGTCTCAATTTGCTGGTCTATGAGTTCAGTGATCACAAATTGCCCGATGCATGGAAGGTTGAATCCATCAAATGGTTCGCGCAAAACACCAAGTCTGGCCCCGAGTCCTACTTGCGGTTTGCCTTCTTCCATTTCAGCTCAAAACTGAATATGAAGGCCGCTGAATTGGGTAAGACTTGGATGAGCTTGGTCGATAACTTCATTGAAGCTGGTCAAGTTCGATTCCTTCCATTGAAGCAGCTTCTCAATCAGGTATTGGGAGAAGAGCCCCGAGAAGATGTTTCCATGAAGCGCAGTTTGCTCTCCTTTAAAGCAGTGTACGATCTACAGTTTCTGTTTCAGTATTATGTCAGATCGGGAAGTCTTCCAGTTGGCACGCCATACGAAATTGACTTTAAGAGCTTTCTTGCTTCACTCTTTTCACAGTCGGCTCGAGTGAAGAAGACACTAGTTTCAGTCCTTGAGGAAAGTTTCAGATCCGAACGAATTATGAAGCGAGTTGCTCGGGATGAAATGCCAGTATTTCAACATTTCTTGATTGAACTCTTATACCCCAAACAAAGGGAGCGACTCCTCGTGAATAAGACAAAACTAGCGATCGTTTTACCTAAGCTGCATAAGTCCTTCACGGTCGATCTGTGGGAGAAAGCCTACATCTCGAGTATGTTAGAAATGTCGAGATCACCCCAGCGCCAGGGTTTTTCTACTCAGGATTTAATGATTGCAGCCATTCAGAAATTACTCGGCGCGCAATCCTTAAGTATGGAGGATTTGAAGAAAGCAAGAAAGAAGTTAAAGCTCGATTCAGAGTCAAAGGCCTTATTCGATCAACTTCAAAAATTGGGAGAAGAAGCACGGGCTCCCAATGAGCAATCGTCGAGTGAAAAGAAGGCGAGGAATGAAGAGGCTCAAACTCCTGTTCCGGATCAATTGGAAGCTGAGTCTAATGAGGAAGGAGCACGCCAAGTAGAAGGCGATTTGGAGGTTCAGGGAAGGGAGCGAGAACAAAAACTTAAAAAGCTTCTGGTAGAGAAAAACGAGCAAAAAGAGAGTGAGGACGATATTTTAGAGCACCGCATTTTGATTAAAAATGCCGGCATGGTCATCGCGTGGCCGTATTTCAGTCGCTATTTCGAAATGTTGGAGATGGTTGAGAACGGAGCATTCAAAACTGAAGCCGATGCTGTGCGCGGAGTGCACT
The DNA here is from genome assembly GCA_002336245.1 of Flavobacteriales bacterium UBA1986. Classification (GTDB taxonomy): domain Bacteria; phylum Bacteroidota; class Bacteroidia; order Flavobacteriales_G; family Salibacteraceae; genus UBA4419. The sequence goes on along the minus strand of DDDG01000027.1, from coordinate 103,872 downwards.
TATTGCAATTCGTCGCTACAGGCGAAGCTGAAGCACCCGAGCACGAGTTGATCTTAAATAAAGTTCTTTGTGGCTTGAAGCTCTCAGTACCTGTTCCTTTGGAGATTGCCCTGACTGAAAACGAGATTAAAACTTCGGAGATGATGTTGGGCGGATTGATGCAAAACTGGGAGAAAATGAAGGGCTCCAGCGCAGGTGCGTTGCGCGAAGGATTCCTCATCCGCGATGGCTTCATTGAAGAGACAGAAAAGACGTGGGAACTCAAGGTAGAAAAGAAAACTTTGGATATATTGATGGAGTCAATGCCCTGGGCATTTGGAATGATTAAATTGCCCTGGATGGAGAAAAGATTGAACGTAGAATGGCTCTAGATCATCAACCCAGTTTGAATACCCTGAATAGGGAATTGGAGTGGTTGAACCAGATGATCACCTACCGCTTTTCCGATTACTTCCAGCAAACCAACGAAGTACTTTATCCGCAGGCGCCCGATTTGAGCATGGATTCCTCTTACTATGCCCACAGCATTCGCGAGTTGCAAATAGGTGATTCAGGACGCTTGCTGATTCTAATCGCTTTGGCTCCTCACTTGCGCCCAGCAGTCTTCGACATTTTCTTCACGAAAAACGCCACCATCGATCGCGTTTATGCCGAATTCGGTGGATTGAAAGGGGAGAAGCACAGCGGATTTATGCCCACAGGAGAAACGGCGGTGTTCATCATTGCTGGGGGTGATTTGGATAAACGCTTCGAGCTTCAGCGACTGTTGGATGAAGAGAGTCCACTATACAAGAAGAATGTGTTGTCCTTGGGTTTTACCAACGAATACGAACCCATGTGGTCGGGGGAATTGATTCTTAGCAAAGAATACCTCACCAAGTTCACCTTAAACGAAGATTATCAGCCACGCTTTTCGCCAAGTTTCCCAGCCCATCTTTTGTCCACCAAGCTCAATTGGGAAGACGCCGTGTTCGATCAAAATGTATTGGAGGAAATCAACCACATCAAATCTTGGATTCAGCACGAGCAGCAGATCATGCAAGGCTGGGGATTGGAGAAATTCTTGAAGCGAGGATATCGTGCATTGTTCCACGGACCTCCGGGAACGGGGAAGTCTATGACTGCTGGTTTGTTGGGTAAGAGTCATGGGATGGACGTCTACCGTGTAGACCTTTCGTCAGTAGTTTCCAAGTACATTGGAGAGACCGAGAAGAACTTATCGAAGTTGTTCGACATGGCGGAATCGAAGAATTGGATTCTTTTTTTTGACGAAGCCGACGCGCTTTTCAGCAAGCGCATGAAAACGCAATCGAGCAACGATATGTTTGCCAATCAGCAAGTGGCCTACTTGCTTCAGCGAATTGAAGATTACCATGGAGTGGTGATTCTTGCCAGCAATTTTAAGGACAACATCGACGAGGCATTTCTTCGACGTTTTCAGAGTTTGGTGTATTTCCCAAAACCAAGTTCAAACCTTCGTCTAGAATTGTGGCAAAAGCATTTCTCCAATTTTGAACTTGGAGACGTGGATCTTGCGAAGATTGCCAAGAACTATGAGATTACTGGCGGCAGTATCATCAATGTATTGAGGTACTGCTCCATCGCTTCGGCGAAAAGGAAAAACAATGTGGTTCAAGAAAAGGACATTTTGATTGGCATCAAACGTGAGCTTTCCAAAGAAGGAATTACCATCAATTCAGAGGCGCATTAGAATAGGGTAGGAGAGCATCAATGGCACTGGAGAAAACAAATACGACCACTACCGCACCTCAGTCGGTGAATGCCGATGCAGGCGCCACCGCCCAATTGGCGAGTGCTGATAAGCCTGCCTTTGAGGACAATCGGCCGGAGGCTGTTGTTCAGATGAAGCTGAAGACCCTCGCGAATCAGGCAACTTCAATTTCCTCAACGAATGTTGTTCAATTGGAAGATGGTGTCGAAATGACTTCAAATCCCTTGAATACTGCCCCTGTTATGGATTCTGTACAAGACGACGACGATGGAATTCAATGGCAGTACAATCCACTCTATGCTCCTGATGAGCCTCAAACTAGAGGTAGAAGCAACGCGGTTCATGCACGCGAGTCCACTCGAGATGATTTGCGGAAGATGAATGCGGATTATGCATCTAGGCAGTCGGACAAGGGTAAAACGCCAGAGGAAAAGGCCAACCTCAGATTTGGTCGAGAGGGTGCGAAGGGGGTTTTGACAACTGGAGGGGCATTGGCTGGTGCTGCAATAGGGTCGGTTATCCCTGGAGCAGGTACTCTAGCTGGAGCTGCAATCGGAGCTGGAGCAGGTGCACTTGTTGGAGCCGGATGGGAAGCATATCAGGGATGGAGAGAAACCCGTAAAAGCCAAGAAGGCATGAGTGAAGAGCAGCTGAAAAATGAAAAAAGTGCCGGCACAAAAGGTGCGTTGGCTGGTGGAGCTGAAGCAATAAAGGGCACAGCCGCGGTTGGAGGAGCTCTTGTAGGTGGCTTGGTGGGTAGTGCTGCAGGTCCTCTCGGAGCCGTTGCAGGAGCTGCAGTTGGTGGTATGATTGGGGCCGCTGGAGGCGGCCTTGTTGAAAGATATCGTAAGAGGAAGAAGACTAGAAAAGAGCAAGCGGGAATGACAGATGAGGAAAGAGCAAATCAAAAGTCTCCAAAACAAAAAGGTCGTCGGGCTTTTGGTCGTGAAATGTTGAAAGGTGCCTTAGTAACTGGAAGTGCAATCGTCGGCGGATTAGCAGGTGGTTTGGTTGCCGGCCCTGCAGGAGCTATGATAGGAGCAGCAGGGGCAGGTACTTTGGCCAGCGCAGCATTCGAACGGAACCGTAGAAAAAAAGAGGTTATAAAGGAGAATCAGCAGGCCGGAATAGATCATAGTCTATTCGATAACGTACAGGGAGGAAGTTATGGATTGGATGACGTTAATGAAGGAAGATATGGACCTCCCAGACCTGAAGCGAGTAAGAGGCCAATGGGGCCGAGGTAAGCATCACAGGCTTATTCTAGGTAAGAAGATTCTGACGCATGAATATGTGAAGACTCTTTTTTGCCGAATGTTATCAGTAAATAGCTTTCTGGGAGTTCATCATAACCCTTAATAACTATTTCCCTTTCGTGGAAAAGTTGGCCCCAGGCACTTTGAAAACCTCCCCAATTTCCTCTTAATTTTCTCAGAGTATTTCGTGGAACGGGTTCAACCCAGAAGACTTAAAGAAAGTGAGCATAGAACTACAAAACACCGTCTTTCAAGCTGATTTGCAGCGATTGGAAGACCTGCTTAGGGATGAAGAGGTCAATGTGAAATACTTGAATCCCACAGAGCTGCTTCCCACGCCCTCCCTCTTCGTTGAGGTGAAATCATCTTACGAGCAGAACCGGAATGTTTTTGTGTTGAACTATGTCAAAATGCCCGAGCGGCTGTTTGAGGGTGCGAAGCTCTTGCAGTTCTTTGCGGAAACTGAAGTTGAGATTGACAAAAGCAAAAAGGTTCAGTTGTCCAATTTGATTCATCGTTTGAACAACACCATTCCCATCGGTTCCTATTTCCTAGCCGACACAGGTAAACTCAGTTTGCGTTATGTGCACCCCATGCCACGTTACGACCTAGTGGACGATCACATTGCCAATGTGATGAACCTATTACCCTTGCTCTCCTTTGTGTTGGACGCATTCAGCCCTACCTTGATGCAGTTCAACTCCGAACGGATTAGCTACGAAGAGGCCGTTGCCAAGCTTCCATAAGCGCATCTAAGGGCATGTTCACCAAGTCAAATACCAAGGAGCGTTCAAGCTCAGAACAGAAGAGCGTTTCACTTCAGAACAAAACCAAAGGGGGTGGTGTAGAAGACAACCGCCCTGAAGCTGCCAATCTCAAGCAGTTAAAATCTAAAGTCGATACAGCCAACTCAGAGAATCCTGTTCAACTCAAAGAGGGTTCCGATTCAGGTGGGGGAGGACAAGCCAACCAAGGCGGTTTACCCGACAATTTGAAATCTGGAGTAGAGTCCCTCTCCGGCCATTCCATGGACGATGTAAAAGTCCACTACAACTCCGACAAACCAGCACAGCTCAATGCCCATGCATACGCTCAGGGTACGGACATCCACCTCGCTTCAGGACAAGAGAAACATCTACCTCACGAAGCTTGGCACGTAGCCCAGCAAAAACAAGGACGGGTAAAGCCCACCACCCAAATGAAGAGCAAGGTGCCCATCAACGACGATCCTTCATTAGAGAAAGAGGCGGATGTGATGGGAGCGAAGGCGGCAAGTTTCCAGTTGAAGGATTCGCCGGAAGTGACTCAAGGTCGTTTTGAAGGAAATGGGACTGCGCAGTTGAAGGGCTTTGAGGATGTTGAGGCTTTTGATAAAGTTCAGGAAAGCCGCGAAGCTTCATTTGACCCACTATCAGAAGAATACCAAGACAATCTAAAAGAACACCAAGATCAGGGCGCCGACATGGGGGAAGGTTCTGAGATCACCTATGAAGGTGAGTTAACATTGGGGGCTCGCTTCAATCGATGGAGGGGGAATGAAAGCACTTATTCTCAATTCATGCGGAAAGCGGATGAATTCAATAAGTCGAAGGATGTACTGATGAAACAGAATCTGTTGATGGAGCTGAAGCCCCTTGCGCGCACTTGGTTGGAGAAGCACGCAATCAATCAAGATTCTGGAGGAAAGGCTGACGAGAATGAATTGAAGAAACAAAAGTCCATTTACAAATTTCTGAACCAGACCACTTCGAATTACCCACAGATCATCAACTACTACGATTCCCTAGAAAAAGATCTCATAGCATTCCGTTCCAATCCAATTTCGAATCGCACCGCTTTCTCTAGTGCTGTTCAAAAATATAAGGAGGTCAAAATGCTCAAAGATGACTATAAAAAGAGGTATCCTCCTTCCGTGAATATCCTATATGTCTCGGAAGTGCAGGAATTCGCTGAACGGGAAAAAGCCTTGATCAAAACTGATGAAGTTGATGTCGGTGATCTGGACACGAAACTCGGATTTACAGCGAGGCAGATCAAGGCGGGCTATGACTTAAGCAGTGGCAATCTGATCTTCAAAGGATTGCTGAAATTGAATTATGAGGGACTTCTAGACTCCAAGGGGGAGGTTCAAATCCTATTCGACAGTGAAGGAGGGTTCGAGGACATTAGGGTGAAAAAAGCATCTGCAAAAGCCAAGGTTGGAGAAATAAATGTAGAGGTATCCGACATGAACTATGAGTTCGCCAAGAATTCCTTCACCGCGAAAAAAGGCACTGGCAAATTCAAGCTTCTTGGGACCAATCTTTCCTTGACCTTGCACAATGCGTCGTATACGAAGGGTGTATTTGATTTTGACAAATTGGTCGGCACGGCAGATGAAGTTGATACCGGCTTGGGCATCAAACTGACAAATGCCTCGGTCGTCTATTCAAGAGGGCATGTCATTTTACTACAAGGAGTCGTTGCCTTTTCGGGTCCTTCAGTCAAAGGCAAACTCAATGGCAAAGTTGCGCTCGATACAACCGATGAACATAAAGTCAGAAAAGTTGAAATTGATGAGGGCACAGTGGAGGCAGATGTCCTTGGCTTGAATTTTAAAGTTACCAATATCGACTACGACAGCTCAATAGATAAACTGAAAGCAGAAAAGGCTTCCGCCGAGACAGATTTGTTGGGTTCTAAAGTAAGCGTAGAGGCTGAGAACATTTCCTACAGTGGTAAGGAAGGTTTCGATGTACAGAAAGCAACAGGTAAAATTGAAGGGGAGTTTGGTGGTGATTCTGGAATAAAAATAAAGGATCCTTCAATCACATTCATCAAGAGTCACGTGATCCTCGTGCGGAGCAAAGCCTCCTTAAATGCCTTTGGAATTGACGCCAGTGGTGACGTAACCTTTGCTTTTGACACGACAGCGAAACACGAGCTGGTCAATGTGAAGATCAAGGACGGAGAACTAAAAACCGATTTCAAGAACTTCAATTTCTCCTTGGAAAAACTTCAGTACAGTCTTCAGAAAAAGCGAATCAAAGCTAAGAAGGCTAAAGCCGAAGGGACCATCCTTGACACTCCTGTTACTTTGATTGGGGAGGACGTGTCTTATGGTACGACTGGATTCGATTTCACCAAAATTGCAGCCACATCTGGTGGGAAGGAGATCAAGGCAATGAAGGTCTTTTCCCTAAAACCCGAAGAGTTTGCCTTACTGAAAAAGGGAGAGGAGTACAAAGCGGAAGCAAAAGGAGAAATCGGTCTAGAATTACCTTCATTCCTTGATGTTAAGACTACTGGAAAAATCAAAGGTGGTGTTGGCGTCAACCTCGACCAACTCTCAAAACCCTATTACAACATTGAGAAGGCGTCAGCTAAAATTGAAGCTACTAATCCGTTGGCTGAGCTTGCAAGTTACATGGGTGGCTCAAGCAGTCGCTATGAATTGAGCGCTGGAATTCCAGTCTTCCCAGGGATTTCGGCTGTATTCGGCTTGTTTGTCGCCTATGGAGCTGATTTCGGTAAGAAGTTGGTTGGGGAAGTCAGTTACGAGGACAATCAGTTGACAATCGATGTGGAACACGAAGGTTTCAAGGCATTTGTAGAAGCAGGAGTGTTTGGTGGAATCCAGGCTGGTAGTGAACTTCTCTTGGCGCTCGCTTTGCTCTTGGTGGCATCAGGTGAAATTGAACTCAAAGGAAAGGTTGGCTATCGAAAATCATATCCAGTTGGGGAGCCTCCAAAAGGAGATAAATTCAAAAAAGGAGAACAAGGGATCACTTACAAACTAGGAGGAGCTGTCCATTTAAAGGCCTCACTCGATATCGTTGCGACCGCTTTATATTTCTTCCAGAAACGATTTAGCATCGAATTGGGTAAAACGACACTGGGTAGAATTGAAATGGAGAAAGGAGAGGATGTCAAATTCCATAAACGATCTAAATCGGATGGTTTGGCAAATGAGAAAGAACTCATGGATAAAGTCGATCCTGACGTGAAAGAGGAAGCTAAGGAAGCCAATATCCTTGGACTTCTAAGCACCGATTATACGCACCGATTTAGCTCCGAGGAAAAGAAAGACGTAATCAAATCAATCAAGACCAAGGATACAGCAAAACACACTGATTTCAAATCTACTTCCCGCGACAGTGACAAGAAGCTTCTCAAATTCTATGATGTTGCAATAGGGAACATGCTATCATACAACCAGTTCATCGACATGCGATGCAACTGGTTAGGCATTCAAGAAGAATTCAACAATAGATCTCTTGTCATAGCAACCAAAACAGATGAAGAAACGGTTGCAGGAGTACGGGAAACAACACAAAAACTAGGTGAATATGTCAGTTTGGCTAGTGTATTTGTTGACTACTATGGAGAGTTAATTAGCAACCTGGAAATCTATTATGGAAAGGTTGAATCGGATGGCACCTACAAGGGAGGGAAGTATGGTACTTACCAAAAAGCCATGGTTCCATATTTGAAAAAAGCCAAAGAAAAGCAACAACTCTTAGAGGAGCTAAACAAGTTCAAACAAGCTCACCTTCATAGTAAGCGCAAAGGGGATGAAAAACTTCAGGAAAGTACCACAGATACATCAACACTCTTCAGTTGGATGACGAGCAACTATAAGTCTTATGCTGGAGATTATAACAAACTCTCAGGCTTGGTATCTAGCAGGGTTAAGGTAATCGGTGACATTCAAAAATTAGATCGGGACATTCAAGAATTGTTGGAGACGGAATATGCAGAAAGCAAGAATAGTTCGGTGAAATCCCGATAAGTTGTTCGCATGAGGGTAAGTCAATCCAAAAGCAAAAACCACAGTTCTTCAACTGGAAGGGATGATATCAATGTGAAACCCTCTCGCCTAAAGACGGTGGAGGACAACCGACCTACAGGTCCTTCAAGCTAAGCTGCAATCCATCTTGGCGCCAATGGAAGGCAATCCACCACAGAATTCCAATCAAGAGGTGGTACAAGCAAAATTACGGCCTATCCCCAACTTGAGAGGGCGACACATCCGGTACGATCGTATCAACTGGTCATCAACCAATAAAGTCCATGATGCCGTTGAACGCTATAACGCGATAGACCGAAGCTCGAAGGATTATGCTGGTCATTTGAACATTCTTGGAGAAATTCACCGATACTGCGATCAGTGGTTGACCAAATACAAGGACGAACATGGAATGATCCCTTCTGGCAAGCAAGGCTCCGACGAAGTTCATGCCGACTTGGTGAGGATAGATATCGAGCGTTTGAGATCAAATGTTACTGAGGAAAAAGTGCGGGTCACCGATCAACGCTCAGGAGTCCTTCCTGAAACCGAGCAGGCTGATATTTCAGAGCCAGTCTTAACGCCTGGAGGAACTGTGGATAAGATCTTCCTAGGGCTTGATGGATTGTCTGGTGTCCGGGGAACATTGTCAGGTACAGCAACGGGTTTAACCATGCTTGGAACCGGTGTTGGTGCCCTTGGTGAGACAGCTGCTGAAACGACCTTTGCAGTTGGAGGAGCAGTATTTGCGGCTCCTGGAATTGTTGAGAATTCGTTGAAGGCATATGATTCTTCCAGCCGGGAAGAAGGGTTCGATCGCCTGAATAATAGTGTTGCAAGTCGGGAGATGCACGAAATTGCTACAGCAAGTGCCTTGGGTCAAAGGCATCAGAAGAATAGAAGAATAGGTAGGTCGATCGCTTCGATAGTGTCTCTAGGGGCGGCCATTGGTGCAGCCATTGTATCAGGAGGAACTGCCGGTATAATATTATTGGGAATTGGTGCGGCCGTAGGTGCTGGAAAATTCATAGAAGGTCGATGGAATGCGAAGTTGGATGATGAAGCTGATGAAAACAGAAAGGTCGGTGCCGACTATCTTTTGGACTTGATTAAAAATAGCGACTCTGCAGCTCCAGCCATTCAAGAATTGCTCACCAATACTGGTATTGGGGAGATTTCAGTACTGGATGCAAGCAATTTGGCGGGCGATCGCTATATTGAAGTTCACGAGCAGCTCAAAAGAGTTCTAGGGAGAAACATCGATAAAGGCATTATTCCACGACCCGAAGTAGCGGCTCCTGTAGCTGCAGCATCTACTTCAGTAGTCAATCCGCTTAGACGTGATGAAAACACCGATATGTACACTGAGGACTCGCTTGCTTCCAATTCCGCTGAGGAGGAGTTACAAGTTGAAGAAGCCTAGTTGAGAGAAATTAAATTCAGCGCATAAAAAAAAACGCACACCCTAAATGAATAAGATGTGCGCTTAGCTTTTGCGGATGACTTAAACCTATGCGGTTGTAGTAGCCAATCCTTCGTGTGCAAGAACCAAAGATTCAACGGCAACATCACTGCTGCTTGAGTTGAGGTCAGTTCCTTGAACTTGCTTCGGAAATGCGTTTGTGAGCGTCCAGATGATTTCAGATTCACCTTTCTCGTTCAACAACATAATCTGAACTGTCTTACGTTCGATGGTATTCATCTGAATCTCATTGAACCATTCGAAGAAGGATACATCTCCAGTAAAGGTTCCTTTCTTCAAGGTTACGTCGCTTCCTTTGCGGAGGCCAGGCATCTTGATTGTTGAGAATTCAGGGCTATCACCGTGGCGGTATTCCATAACGTCAACTTCCGTATCCAAGCCAGAAACTTCCTGAAAGCTAGCGCTTATTCCACCTTCAACTTCAACTTTGAAATGGAACTTTGGTAAGGGCCAAATATTGTCTTGAGCTTCTCCAGCCATAATCTATCTTTTTAGAGTATTTGTTTAATTTTTTGAATTACGATTGCTGCATTTGCTGTTGGAAAGTGATCACGATGAACTCAGCTGGTCGCGTTACGGCGAGCTTCACAGTCACTCTCATGATTCCGTCCAAAATATCTGATGGTGTCATGGTGCTTCCCAGTCCAATGTCTACACTGAATGCATCCTCTGGTACGGCACCAGCAAGAGCTCCTTGTTTCCATTGGTCTTTCAAGAAGTTCGTCATCATACCTTTTACAGCAACCCAAGTATTCACTTGGTTGGGCTCGAATACGTAAGCTTCAGATGCTGATTTGAGCGATTGCTCAATCATGATTACCGTTCTACGAACACTTAAGTATCTCCAATCTTGGCTGTTTCCGTCAAGAGTACGTGCACCCCATACCAAAACGCCTTTTCCCGGGAACGAACGAATTGCGTTGATCGCTTTTCCGTTCAACGGAAGGTTCAAGTCTTCTTGATCGCGTGATGTCAGGTTCACAGTTGGTCCAACTACAGAACCTAAGGATACGTTTGCTGGAGATTGGAATACTCCAACTTCTCCGTCAACCATTGAAATTACACCTGCCATTCCACCACTTGCTGGTAGAACGTTGAGGTTGTTTCTAACTTCGGCCAAAACCGCTTTGTACAAAGGAAGTTTTGCGAGAAGAGTTTGGTGAAGGTTCACCGGATCATTGTCTCCTTCAAGCTTCGCGATTTCGTCTTTGATGATTTGAGAATCATCTCCATAAAGCGCATCAGCTTCGTTGTTCAACAATGGAACTAAGTCACCTAAGTTCGAGATGTTGCTGAAGTCAACTTCGTCTCCTTGAACGATGGTTGTGTTCAAGAAAGGATAGTAGCTAGCACCCCATTGTAGGAAGTTGTTTCCAACGCCTTCTCTTGAACGGGTAATAATATCGCCTTCGTCGTAAGTACGTGGCTTATCACCATTATAAATGTCTAGAACAGCAACTCTACTCTTCATATCACTTCCACAGTGCATGAGCATGGCCTGCTGCAATGAGAAGCAATCGGCTTCTTCTAGAAGCACAGCGTCGGGTATAACCAACATCGTTGGCTCTGGATATTTTAATAGTGTTGGAATCCCGCTTTCAGTTGCTGGGTCGTTTAAGTCTTTTCCGCTTACAGGGTCTGAGTAACTACCAACTGAAACGACATAGCACAAGCTTCCACCATTGGCGAAAAACATACGCATGCTTCGGTACAAGTTGTATTTCGAAGCAGCGTCGACATCTACCTTAAATTGAGTCGAATCATCTGGGGAAACCGCAAAAGTGGTCTTTGGAGCTCCGCCGAAAAATTGGTGAAACTCACTCAAAGATGTGATGCGAGTAGGGATGTTCTTCAGTGACTTATTTGCTCTGATCGCCATTTCAGTGTATCCTACAAAAGCAGGAACTGCTGTGGCTACCTGTACGGCCGAGCTGGGGAAAGCACTCTTCTCTTCAATATACACCCCAGGGGTTGCTAAGACTGTTGCCATGTTTTAAGCTGTGTGTTGTTTTAGTTTACTATTCTTATCAATAAGTCACTTTTCAGGTGAATTAAAACAGACCTTATATAGAGCTCGTCGCAATTCGTTCAAATTCCCCTTCAGTTCGTTGTGCAGTCTTCAGCCTTTGAGCTGTCGGAGAAATCCTCATCGTAACTTAACTATGATGCCAATAAACGTACATATTTTCAAATGACATTTTCAACTAGGGGAAGCAAAAAACTTTTCCACATATGCTAACAACTTCTTGAGCGAGAATCTTAAAAAATATGTATGAAAACCAAGGATTGAACTTGGATGCACCTTTAATTGAAAGCCTGCTCAAGGCTCACTTCTTAATTTGGTATAACCTATAAGCTTAATTCAAATGAGGCTCAAAGAATTTCAAGCAAATTGGATCGAAGAAATCGGTCTTCAAATGGCATTGCAAAATAGGTCCAACGAATCGCCCTATTTAGCGCTTGATTGACGCTCAGTACCCTTTTAACTGCGCATCAAAAGCAAAGCGAGGAAAAGCGAACTCCCCATGAATAATTTGCTGTGCACCGGATCATCCGATGTCCATACGCTGAATACCGTTCCTAAAAGAGCGACGAAAATGAGTACGGGCAAGGCTTTCGATGGGATGACTTTCATGGTAGAAATGTTTGTCTGATTGTTTGGTGCAGCAAAACTGCGCCAGATAATCGATATGGTTTTATTTATGTTTTTAATGATTAACATAAGCATCCGTGCGCAATCAAGAACGCGGAAAAGCGCGGATGTGTAATCAGGTCGGTGATTAGGTTGCTTGGGAGACTTGATTCAATTCGATGTTTATAATCTTGATTTTCAAGTTCATATTCCATACCTTTCGTGGAGATCTCGAGAAACTGCTTATGAAATTCACCGACTCTACCTTCAAGTTCCCCAAACTTTTAGTTGCTTTCATCCTCTTCTTTTCAATCTCATTTAGCGGTCTGGCGCAATCCTACAATGCCATGTACGCGAAGGACATAGCGATCACCGAACCCTTCGGTAAAAACCAAACCGACTACATCCAGTATCTAGAGATCAATACTTCCAGTTTGGTCAGTGCAGGTAAGATGCAAGCCGACGGCGACGACATTCGTTTCGTGGCCGATTGTGGTCAGAACGACTACATCGACTACTACATCCATCGTGGAATGAATACCACGAAAACTGAAATCTATGTGCGCGTGCCGAGTATTTCGGCCAGCCAAACGGATACCATTCAAATGCTGTACGGAGATAATTCCGCAGCTGGAGGTTCAAGTTTTTCAGCAACATTCCCCGATTCCCTCATCACCAACGGCTCAAATGTGACCGACTCCGGAATCATAAACGCAGGTTGGATTCACATCAAGTCTGGCGACACCTTATTTATGCACACCAATGCCATCATGGATTTGCGTGCGGCTTACATCCAAATTGACGGTGTCATCGATGGGGTAGGAAAAGGAAATCAATCAGGAACTGGCGCATTCTCCACAGGTGGAGGAAGTGGTGGTGGAACAGGCTCTTCTAGCAGCAATGCTGGTTCAGGTGGTGGCGGCTATGGCGGCGACGGCGGAGACGGTGGTTACGACTCTGGAGACAGCCGAGGCCTTGGGGGCTCAGCCAATGGTTCCGATACAAGCAAGGCCATCCGAAAAGGTTCGGCTGGCTCTACGGCGGCTTCAAATACTCGTGGAGGACACGGAGGAGGAAGTCTCAGCATTCAATGCGCCAAGTTCAAGATGTCTTCAGGGAAAATTTTTGTGGATGGAACGGATGGAACCACAGCTGCAGGACAATGTCCTGGCGGTGGCTCTGGTGGAGGAGTACTCATTCTTGGAGATTCCATTTCAATCGGTTCAAGTGCTTCCATTTCTGCTGAAGGTGGAGATGGTAAAACAGGAACATCAACAGCAAACGACGGCGGTGGCGGTGGAAGCGGTGGCCGTGTGAAAATATTTGGGGATGCCCATTATTCGAGTTCTCCAACCATCACGGTCGATCCGGGTGCAGGTGGAGGATACGGTGGTGCTGCGTATGGTCAAGCCGGCGATACAGGAACTACCCATGTTGCCAGCTGGACATATGCCTCATATACAGTTGGGTCGGAACTTCTCGCGGGACCTTTCAGTGTTTTATCCAATAAGGATACGGTGTGCGCGGGAACCCCTGTGACTTTAACAGTGACGAATCCGGGTTCAATTACCTGGAGCACGGGCGATACCATCGATTCAACGATTGTTACTCCCATGGCAACAACAAGCTATTACGTTTACGGAACTTCGGCTTCTGGTTGCATTACCTCCGATACAACCGAAATTTTTGTTCCAACTCCTGCTGTGGACCTAGGTCCCGACACGAACAATTGCGGACCCATTACCCTAGACGCGGTGCAAACGGGTGGTGCAATCTACATCTGGAGTACAGGAGATACTGCAGCGACCACAAACATTACAAATACAGGAACCTACAGCGTAACTGCAAGCATTGCAGGTTGTACGGTGGCGGATACTATAACCATGACCATCGATACGATTCCGATCGTCACTTTAACGACTTCATTGGATTCAATTTGTGAAGGAGATACAGTACAACTTACTGGCTCTCCTGCTTCAGGAAGTTTCATTGGCTTGGGTGTCAGTGGATCCGAATTTAGAAGCTCGGTATCTGGTTCAGGTCTTCAACAGCAAGTCTATGGATTTACCGATGCCAATGGTTGCTTCGATCGGGATACGAGCTATGTATACGTGCAAGCCCAACCGGTGGTAACTTTAGGCGCAACCACATTCAATACATGCATCGGGAATACCGAAGTTTTACGTGGATTTCCCTCCGGTGGAGTCTACTCCGGACCTGGAGTTACTGATTCAATCTTCAATACACTCACCACCGGTTTAGGGACGTATGGTGTGAGTTACCTCTTCACGGACAGCATTGGCTGTTCTGGAACTGCTGCGGATTCAGTAACTGTAAATGGATTGCCAGTGGTTGGATTGACTATTGCCTTGGACAGCATGTGCATTGGGGTGAATACAACCATGACAGGTACGCCAACAGGAGGTAGTTACTCCGGTGCTGGTGTAACGCACATAAACTTCAATTCGACGGCTGCCGGCCCGGGGGTGCATAATCCGGTCTATTCATACCGCGATGCGAACCTCTGCTGGAATTACGACACGATTGATGTTGTCGTAAATCCGAATCCAACCGTCGTTCTAATTTACGACGATACCATTTGCATCAACACCAGCACTCCATTATCGGCGACACCTACGGGTGGAACTTTCACTGGAACAGGGGTTGTCAACAACAACTCCTTCGATGCAAGCGGCCTAGGAACCGGATTCCGCAACTTCACCTATGATGTGACCGATGTTAATGGATGTTTTGGTACGGCACAAGGCCGCATGCTGATTCGCCCAGCTCCCATCAATCTTTCTGTCACCTTCGACGACGATTCGCTCTGTGAAGGAGAGGAAACCAAAATCACAGAGTCACACTTAGGGACGGGTGTTTTGACCGGAACTGGTGTGAACGACAGCATCTGGAGCTCAGCTGGACTTAGCCCGGGCACCTACGAAGTCTATTATGAGGTTACCAATGCTGATGGATGCAGCTCTTACGATACGTCAAGCATCGTTGTGAATGCAAATCCAAATGTGAGTGTAGATCTCGGTCAGGACACTCTTTGCTTGGGAGACTCTATTGTTCTATTGGTGAGTCCGGCAGGTGGAATCCTCAGTGGTTCAGGTTTGATCGACAGCCTTTTCGTGAGCTCACTCACTGGAGTTGGAAGCTATACCTTCAACTACGAATACACAACTGCCGAAGCTTGCTTTGGAGCCGACAGCGTGAGTCTAGTGGTAGATTCTTGCAAGGTGATTCCTCAATCTGTTTATGAATTGAACGGAATAGGATTGCAGCTCTATCCGAATCCGACTCAAGGAGTGGTCAATGTTTATCTCGAGGACGCCAGTGCACACGCACACTTGGAAGTGCTCAATGCTCTAGGTCAAGTACTTTCGAAGGAAGAAATTCGTGGTGGTCAGATAAATGAGATCAACATCGAAGGTCCTACAGGCATCTACTTCATCGATTTGAAAATGGATGATGAGCACCAGCGCATTCGAATTGTGAAGAGGAGGTAGACTTCTTTTTCTTGAATGAACCCCCACATTTTGTCCTTAGTTTTGGGCATGATGCGAAACTTGGTGTTCATAGCCATACTTAGCTTTTGTCTGTTTTCTTGTCAAGAAACAAAAACCAAAGCTCCTCAAGAAAGTGTTGAAGAATCCGAATCAAATGGGGCGGATGCACGACTTGAATTTCTCGAACAACAGGCGCCATTTGTTCAGGCAGCACTGATCAATCGTCCAGAGCTCTTAGCGAGCTTACTCGATTACCACGGAAAGAAAGAACTCGCGGAAGAACTTCGTACTGAGCTTTCTTCGAAGGGGGCGACCCTTGCTCAATATGAAGTGGAGCACATCGACCACGACCATCAGTATTTGAGTTTTAAGCGAAAACTTCCAGAATCAGAAGAGCGCTACATTTCTCGACTCTGGTTTTATGAAAAGGATCGGGCAGTGGTGCTCCGCAGTTATGAGCGATGTTCCGAAGAAGATTGTAGCTCCTCTCTTGATTGTTGGCTTTATAAGGGAGATCAATTCAGTGAATCGAGTTTGTGGAAAGGCATTCCTGATTATCCGCTCATCCTACCCATTCTTACCAAAACACGACTGCAATACGACAGTGAGCTGGAGTCGAAGCTTCATTTCGAGATTTCTAGATCCGGTGACAGTTTGATTGCTCGAGTAGGGGATAGTCGACTCAAGCTTAGTCTCAATAGGGACGAAGGTATTTTTGAATTCGATGGGCTTTATTCTGAAGATGAAAAGAAGCATCTCGAGAGGCTAACATCAGATTTGTCTTCTCCAGAGAGATATCTCTTTGCAAATAACTGGGAGTTGTGGAGGTCTCATTGGAAAAACACAGGTCACCCAAAGTTCGAATCTCTAGATGCCTTGGTGCGTAAGAAGTTTCCCATCCCCATGGAATACTCCATCCCTGAATTCAATCCAGATTCAAATTATTTCGTCGTGAATGATGAAAATGGAGAGTTAGAGGTGAGCTACTGCAAGAAAGGAATTGAAGTCAGCGAGTCGAAAATGTTGTGGATTGAGCTTACCGTGGTGATGGACATTCCCACGTATTATTCGCTCAGTTTCTATGCGCAGGAGGGAAACTCTATCAAAGAGATTCCGCGGAAGGAAGTGATCCACGTTGATTTCGAAAGTGAGCTTCCTCAAGTAATGGATGAGTTTGGGATGCCATCCCGAGAATTCAGACTCCGACCTGATTTGGAAGGTTTTGAATTCTGTACCATCGACAGTTGCATCAGCCTTGTATTTGAAGCCGGCTTACTGCGCTTGAAGTGAATAGCGTGCAACTTATTTCAACACAACTTTCTTCCAGCTTACAGCAGAATCGGCATTCCCAACTTGCAGGAAATAAATGCCCTTGGGATAAGAGCTGAGATCGAGATCCACAGTTCCTGTGAAGTCAATGTACTCATCTAGAACGAGCTTGCCTGCGATGTTGGTGAGGCGGATGAGGCTTCCGCCCATGAGATTTGGGGACTCGCTCTGAATTTGAATTTTCCCAGAAGAAGGATTTGGAAATACACGCAGACTAGATTGCTTCGACTGGTCGATCAGCTCGGTCTGGCCGTTGATGCTTTTGTTGATGTAGACTTCAAACAATCGGGTAGAAGCAGAGCTCACGTTCGCAGCGTTGTTGAAGAATACGTTCGGGGCTGTACTTTGAATACCTCCAAAAATGTATCCCACCAATGTCCGCTCGTTTGGCAGTGCATCGATTTGCAACATCTCATAGGTATCGTAAAAGGAAGAGTTGTTCAGAGGAAGGAATTCTGCCCCGGCGCCTAGCAGGTCGGGCATTTGGATGCTGTGATTGAGTTCACTCAATTCATTCGCTGAGTTCCGGTTTACTTGTGAAATGGTTCTTACAAAAGGCACGTCTTGATCTTCGATCAATTGACCGCTTTGGTCCATGCTAAACTGCGCGATTCCGCCGAAGAAGATGGTTTTGTTCGAACTGTCGGAAGCATCGTACATCGTTAAGTGCGCGGAGTGGTATTGAGAAAGCAATTGTTCGAAGTCGTTTCGCTGAGTATAAGAGCTGCTCGTAATGTCGACCACATCCAACCAAGGCAAATCCACTTGATGTTGAAAGACGCCACTAAAAGCTGTGAAACCCATTTCCCCGTTCGGAAACTTCTGTGGAGCCATATTGTAGTCGCGGCGATGCAAGGCTTGTGGGTCTTTATCTACCTGCACATTCTTGAGCTGATAATTTCCTCCTACTTTTTCTATTTGAAACTTCCGAATTTCTTCCGTGTACTTCTGCACAAATCCCGGTCCGTGCGTTGGTCCCATCGGATTGTATTGCCCCATGAAAGATTGCCCATCAACGAGATAAAAAGATCAGTTCATATAGTCGAGGTATCCACCGGTCACTTCAAAAAGGCTGTCTTGAATTTGACTGAAGTAACTGGTCAAACTCTGGTTGTTTTCAATGGCTGCAATCAAGCCTGAAACGTCCACAATAGTCATCTTGTCGAAGGTGATGTGATCGGCAGCCCTTGTGCTGTATGCGTAACCTCCTGCGATGTAGAGTTCATTCCCCAATTGTTCGAATTCCATATTGGTGCTCTGCAGTTGCTCAAAGATTTCGATTCCAAGGCTTGAGAGGGAAGCAGAAGTCAAGCTTTCTGTAGAAGGTTCAAAGACGTAAGCCATGGTGTTGTTTCCTGCAGCTAAAAAGGCCTCGAAGGGACGACGCTTATGCAGACCCTCAGTTCTTCCTCCAATGAATAAATACTTCGATCCCTGCTGGGCCCAAACAAAAGATTGCAAGCCGGGAAGGTTTGAAATGCTCGATTCTTCAATCTCCAAACCATAGCTTTCTTGAGCTGAAAGTTGAAGATTCGTCAGTAGAATTAAAAGTGCGACTAGATGCTTCATTCTGAATGTTTTTGTAATGGTACTTCCAATTCAATTTTGATGCTGTGATTAGTGTCACGTCGAGGCTGTGACATTCGGTACAGGGCGATTTTTAACTTCCTGAAAATGAAGAGAGCAGAAGGCTTGCTGCCTCATCAAAAAGAACTTCCTTTGCACGCCCAAAAAAAGGGGCTCAATACCACGCCATGGATTTAAGGAACATAGCCATCATTGCCCACGTCGACCACGGAAAAACTACCCTAGTTGACAAGATCTTACATCAAGTTCAACTCTTTCGCGAAAACGAAGAAACCCGAGATTTAATCCTCGATTCGAACGACCTAGAGCGCGAACGAGGAATTACCATTCTTTCAAAGAACGTCTCTGTACGTTATAAAGGCACCAAAATCAACATCATCGACACTCCTGGTCACTCCGACTTTGGAGGAGAAGTAGAGCGTGTGCTGAACATGGCCGACGGAGTAATTCTAGTGGTGGATGCTTTTGAAGGCCCGATGCCTCAAACGCGTTTTGTTCTTCAAAAAGCCATGGAAATGGGTCACCGTGCCATTGTGGTCGTAAACAAAGTAGACAAGCCAAACTGTACTCCAGAAGAGACGATGGAGAAGGTCTTCGACCTGATGTTCTCATTGGACGCTACCGAGGAGCAATTGGATTTCAAAACGGTCTACGGTTCTTCGAAATTGGGATGGATGGGACCAGATTGGAAAAATCCAACAACGGACGTTTCTTACCTTCTCGACACCATCATCGAGAACTTCAAGCCACCAAAAGAAAATCCAGGTACGCTTCAAATTCAAATTTCGTCGCTCGATTATTCTTCCTACACAGGACGAATTGCTGTAGGACGTGTTCACCGTGGAACCATCAAAGCAGGCGATCGCGTGGCCATCGTTCAGCGCAATGGTTTGATTCATAAATCGACGGTTAAAGAGCTTTACATCTTCGAAGGTTTGGGCAAGGAAAAAACCAAGGATGAAATTTTCCCTGGTGAAATCGTCGCTGTAACAGGACTAGAAGACTTCGATATTGGAGACACCATCACCGATGCGGAAAACCCAGATCCAATGAAGCCCATTTCGGTGGACGAACCATCGATGAGTATGTTGTTTACCATCAACAACTCACCATTCTTCGGTAAAGAAGGAAAGTATGTCACCTCGCGTCACTTGCGCGATCGTTTGAAGAAGGAAACAGAGAAAAACCTAGCTCTCCGTGTTGAGGATACCGACAGCCCAGATAAGCTTATGGTTTTCGGCCGCGGAATTCTTCACTTGTCGGTTTTGGTTGAAACCATGCGCCGTGAAGGTTATGAGTTGCAATTGGGTCAACCCCAAGTTGTGATCAAAGAAATCGACGGTTTCAAGCACGAGCCGATGGAGGTTTTGCACGTCGATGTTCCAGAAGAGTTTTCAGGAAAAGTGATTGAGATTGCTACCAAGCGAAAGGGAGACATCACCAACATTGAGAAGCGAGAAGATCGTGTGAATTTGGAATTCAAGATTCCAGCACGTGGGCTCATCGGATTGACCAATCCAATTCTTACTTCTACTGAAGGTCAGGCTGTAGTGTCACACCGTTTCAGTGGTTACGAGCCTTGGAAAGGTGATATGAACGTAGCTCGAAATGGCGCTTTGATTGCCATGGAAACAGGATTGTCGATTGCTTATTCAATCAACAAATTGCAGGATCGTGGAACTTTCTTCATCGACCCGATGGAGGAAATCTACGAAGGTCAAGTGATTGGAGAGAGCACTCGTCAGGACGATATGACACTGAACCTTACCAAAACCAAACAGCTGACAAACATGCGTACTTCTGGTACGGATCAGAAGAACAACATTGCTCCTGCAGTGAAGTTCTCTTTGGAAGAAGCGATGGAGTATGTGGGTAAGGATGAGTATGTTGAAGTCACTCCCGAGCACATTCGTTTGCGTAAGATCTACTTGAAAGAAACGGATCGAAAGCGCAATTCGAAGTAGAGCGGATTGCTCATCTTCTTGAAGGTGTTCACTGTTGTTTCTGAAGCATCTCCTGAGTTTACTCGGAGAGATGAACGAATCCAGCCTCATCAATAAAGCCTCGTCTACCTGTGTCGACCCAACCTTTGTAATAAAAGCTTGGGTCGAGGAGCGGGGTAACGGCAGCCCCTTTTATTAGAATGCGTCCAACTTGATCTTCATCAAGCACATGGTCAAAATCATTTTCCTCTACAGTTCGAATGGCGAGTCCTGGAATCGGTCTACCCAAACTAGCCTCATGAGAACCAACTTGAACCAGGGGTCTACCAACAACTCCTTGCACCACGTAATCAGGTGTATTTAAAGCGATGAGTGTTCCAGAACGCAAGGCATGCAAGCTCTCACGAACTTCTAGATCGTAGGTCTCTTTTAGGCGCGTTCTCAATTCTTCATTGAGTTTTTCTTCTCCTGAAATCAAGGTTTTCACGCTTGCCCAAACCTTATGGTCTATGGCATCCACAGATTCAATGAGTGCTCGGTTTCCGACAAATAGTTCCACTTGTTCAGCTTTCATTTTCGCTGCAATGGCTTCGGGCCCCTTCATTGGGTCGTAATGGAAGTTTTGAACTCCGATGAAAGTTGACATGCACAGATCGAGGATGTATCCATTGGAAGTGTGGAAGGGCATGAGTCCGAGCATTTTTGCGCCTCCTTCGAATTTATTCACAAGCAGAAGGCCTTTAATGCCCGCCATTACATTCATATGTGACAAAGGCACACGTACAATGTTATTCTCCTCATCATATTGGTAGATGATGGTGGCGATGTCTGTGGTTTTGATCTCTTTTCCGTGCCCTATTTTATTGATGTGATTAGGAACGGAGCTCACGTCCTTCTCATTCTCAAGTTCCTTCAAGAAGTCGGAAATTAGAAGGCATTCAGCCCCGAGTGACTCGAGCTTAGATCGTTGCGCTTCCTCACACAATACAACTTCAGATTCAAGAACAATCGCTTTCAGTTGGTCATCTTCAAAACTTGGATTGATGTTGATGCTGATCTTCCCGGCCAAAACCAGTGAGGCATTTGCCAGCATATTTTCTCTGTTCTTAGGTAAGAGAATTCCGATTTTATGGACACTTTTTTTCATCCAAACGGATTTCCATTTCAACGCGTGTAAGGCCAGTTCTTTCACAGTGATCACACCTCCGTCTTCAAAATGGGTACAGGTAAGATCTCCCATCTCTTTCGCCGTGTTTTTCAGGAAAAGTCCGAGCGTATGTTCGTCGGCAAAACGCTTTTCGATCGACTGTGCGCTCATTTCAATCACCGATTGACGTAAGTGAAATGCTTTGCTGCTCGGATCGGTAGGTGTACCGATGGAAACGTGAATGCGTTTACGGAAACCTTTCAATGCTTTGATGGGGTTTGAACTTCCAATTTCGTAGGAGAAGAAAGTGCCCTCCGTTCCTTCCATGTGCACGGGTATGATTGGGGCGTCGATGCCTCTGGCGATGTGCTCAACTCCTTTTTTGAATTCTAGAAGGTGCCCAATTCTGCTGATTTGTCCTTCTGGGTAAATCACAACCACATGACCAGCATTGATTTCTCTCTGACAGGCTTCATTGAAAGCCTTCAGTCGCTCAGGTCCGCCTTTAGTTGCGATGGGAATGAGGTTCATCCGCTTCGTGAGCCAACTCCAGGCCCAGAAATCGTAGACGTCTTTAGCCACCACAAAACGAACCTGACGAGGGATGGTAGCAACAATCATTAGGAAGTCCATCAGTGAAATGTGATTCGCAACCAAAAGAGCGCCCGATCGTTTCGGAATGTTTTCTTTTCCTTCAACTTCGTAACGGAAGTAGATTTTCGCCAGAGAATCGGCGATGAATCGAACCAACATTGCTGGAACTTTAAAGGCTGTGACGAAGGTCATAATCCAACCTACAATTGCGATGACTGCGAAAACCGTGTAGGTGTTTCCGAACTTCATGCAGGCTGCGAATATTCCTGCAGAGATTAGGATGAACAGGAAGGTAATCATGTTGGTATAGGCGAGAATGTTGCCAAGCTTTCTTCCTTCCACACGTTCTTGAATCCATGCGCCAAGAGGAACCTTGAAAAAACCACTGAAAAAGGCTGCAATGGAAAGGATAACTATGAAGGCGGTTAATCCCATCTCGAAGAGGGCGAAGATGGTCATGCAGATGCTCAAGCCCAGTCCTCCGAGAGGTGCCATTCCAACTTCAACGCGATCCTTGGCCAACATGCCAGCAACCCAACAGCCAAAGCCGATTCCGACCGCAATGAGCGACATGATGATGGCGGTTTGGGTGTTTGAAAGATTGTACGTCTCAGGAGCATGCACAAGTACATTCATTTGAATGAGAGCTGCCGCCAGCCAGAAACAAGCCAAGCCAAATACGGTGTAGTTTAATCCGGGCAAGCCCTTTGTCTCGACATTTATTGGTTAGACTTCTCTAACTTCTTTTCAAGAACAAAAGGACCGAAAGGCAAGAGCGCGGCGAAAAAACAAAGCGCAAGAGCTTTCAGGGAAATGCGTTGCTTATCGTACTGCATCCACGAGATGTAGAGGTAGGCGATGAATAAAATCCCGTGGGCCCAGCCAACTACTTTTACACCCCAAGGCCAATCTGCCATGTATTTGAGCGGCATGGCGATGAAGATTAAAAGGAGAAAGGAAGTTCCTTCCAAGCGGCCCGCGATGCGATGCATACGATCTGTTTTTGTCTTTTCCACGACTTGCCGTTATTAAGAGTCGCCGAAGGTAGCGTTTCAGCCAATGTGAATGGATACTTTTGAGCTTATGCCCAAGCGCTCGCATCCTTTCGTTCCGTGTTTTTTTCGAACACTTTGCATCTTGGGTCTCCTTTTTCCTGGAAGTCTATTGGCCCAAGAATTTGATTACGTTGGAAAGCCAAGTCCGCCCAAGACTCGACAAGCTTTTTCTCAAGATGTAACCAGAGTAGAACTCTCCGGTCAGTTTGCTATTCCAAGAGGTCAATTGGGATCGAAGAATGTAATCGCTCAGGAGAGTGGCTTTGCCAAAGAAGGTGGAAGCGGGTCCATCAGTGCGGACTATAAATTCAATCAGATCTTCGGAATCGGCATCAAAGGAGGCTATGGCTTGCTCCCTGCCGATGTGGCTTTGCTTGAAGAAATATACGGCATTGTGGATACCAATTTGGTGGACTTTACCGCTGGAAGCTGGAATTTTCGAAACGTTCAAGTTTTTGGAGTAATTGAATATCAAGTCGAGCAGGCCGACTTTTTCTTTCGGTTTGGTGCAGGAATTTTCGGTTCCCGCTCTCCAAGAATTGAATCCGTATATCAATATCCAACAGCCACCATTTCCCTTTTGGAAGAAGGTCAGTTTGGAAGTGCGCCCGCTTTAAATTTTGCTTTGGGAAGCAGACTGTATATCGGGGATGTCTTCTTGTCCATCACAGGGGAGGCAACCTTCAGCCGACACGATGTGACGGTGGTGGTCAGTCAAACAGGATTTACAGGAACGGGACAATATAGCTACACACAGGACGTAGCCTTGTATCGTTTCGGATTGGGAATTGGTATGCGTCTTCAATAATAGCCATAGATGAAGCCGTTGAACCCTATCTTTGAAAGAATGCGCCTTCACAGCAAGCAGTTCATTTTTGCCCTAATGGGAGTTCTCCTCTTCATGCCTTCTCAGGCCCAAGAGCTTCCATTCAATTCTGGCGAGGTCATAAGGAAGGCCATCGAATTGCACAATAAAGGCGAATACAAAGAGGCGATAGAGCATTTTCTGACGGTTGAAAAAAGCGACACCAATTACAATTGGATGCTGGCCGAAATTTGTTTAAGCTACCTAGAAGACAGCAGCTACAAGGAAGCCATTCAAATTTGCAATACAGGACTTCTTCGCAACATCGACAACATCGATCAGTTCTACAACATCAAGGGAACTGCACTTGATCGCGGTGGAGATTATAAATCGGCACTCAAAGTTTTTGAGAAAGCTGTTGAGCGTTGCCCAGCGAGCTATTTACTTAGGTACAATCAAGGAGTTACCTATGAGAATGCGGGCTTCCACCAAGAGGCCTTTGAAATCTACAAGTCCGTTCTGAAATTGAACCCATACCATGTGGGCTCTCATTTGAAGCTGGCTCTTATGGCGGCTAAAAAAGGCGAGTTGAGTCGAGCTGGTTTGAGCATCGCCATGGCCCTGAGCTTAGGAGCGAAAACCACCCAAGCCGTGAACTACCTCATTCTAGGAGAAAGCATTCTAAAAGGAGAGTTCGAGAAGGAAGACATAAAGCTTGACTTTGGAAAAGGGAATTATCAAAAAACCGATTTGATCTTGCGCAATCGCATTGCCCTGAATAAAGCGTACAAACTTCAGAGTAAGCTCGATTTTCAGATTTACCGCCAACTGCAAGTGCTCTTTGAAACCATGGAGTACGATGAGACGAGTGAGGATTTCTGGATGAAATATTACGTGCCCTATTTCTTGAAACTTCGTGAAGAAGAATATTTTGGGGCTTATACCTATTACTGCTCTCGTGGCATAGGGAACCCCAAAACCGAGAAGCTCCTCAAAAAGAATAAATCAAAGGCGGAGGAATACGAACAATGGTCTTTGATAGAAATGAAGGAATTTTTTGGTCAGAACAAAGAATTTTGGGACGGCGAAGAGCGTGAATTGAGCTATTGGTTTTATCGAGGCAATCGACTTCAAGCCAAAGGAAATAAGCTGAACGATAAGAATGAGGGTTATTGGGAATTCTATCACTGGTCGGGAAATCTCAGCAGCAAAGGCCGTTTTAAAGATGGTAAGAGGGTTGGTGAATGGTATTGGTATCATCCGAACGATCGCGTCGACGAACGTTTGGAATTTGACGAAGCAGGTAAACTCGTCGGTGTGTACGAGAGCTACAGCATTCAAGGAAAGCCGATTCAAAAGCGAGAGTACAAAGAAGGGCAGTTGAGCCTCTTGAACCACTATTTCCCGATGGGTAATGTGAACACAAACATTCCCTACGAGCTCGGTGAGCGAAATGGGGCAGCGGAATTTTACCACGGCACCGATTCGGCAAGAGTGCGGTGCACGTACCTCGATGGAGCCGTAGATGGACCTTATTATGAGTTTTATCTGGACGGCAAAAAATCCGGCGAGTTTTTCTACACCGAAGGCAAACTCAATGGAGCTTATTTAGAGTTTCACACCAATGGAGAAACACGAACCAAAGGGAATTACCTAAATGGACTGGCCACTGGGGATTGGGAATACTTTCATGAAAATGGGGAAGTACAAAAGCGGGGTGAGTTTAAAGATGGCAACTCTCTTGGGCTCTGGGAAGAGTTTTATCGTGGAGGCATCAAAGAGAGCCGCACCGAGTTCGACCAAGATGGGAATAAAGAAGGGAAGCTTAAGCAATACGATCAAAATGGAAAGCTCGTATTTGATCTGAGCTACAAGAAAGATGAATTGATGTCCTTCAGGAATTACGACGCAGATGGTAAGATGCTGCGCGAAGCTCAAACGAAATCTGGCAAACTCTGGCTTGAGGTAGATCGAGTCGACGGCAGCAAGTGGTTTACAGGAAATTATTCTCGGAACCAGAAGGAAGGTGAATGGAATTACTACGACGAGTACGGAATCATTAGTGCCATAGAACTCTACAGTGCGGGAGAACTTTCGGGCCTATACAGATCTTTCTACCCGAACGGACAGCTGAAGTACAGCGTGAATTATCTCAATGGAGATATGAATGGCTATTACGAGGAGTTTCATGCCAACGGTCAGTTGAAAGATGAAGGTTGGATGACCGCCGACGGCAGATCGGGTATATGGAAAGCGTACTATTCCGATGGAACTTTGGCCTCGAAGAAATTCTACATCGATGGCAGTCAGGAAGATGTGCAGGAATTTTACAACGAAGACGGAAAGAAGTACTTGGAAAATCTCGTTCAAGAAGGTTACCTCCTGAGTTTGATTGAATACGATTTGGTGGGCGATACTCTGGATGTGCATCCCATTCTCGATACGATTCAGGTGGTTGAGTACCATCATCCGGATGGCAGCGTGCGCATGCGCGGCAGCTATAGAAATGGATATGGAAATGGAATGTTCCAGTGGCTGAACGGACTTGCTGAAGTGGAAACGGAAGGTTTGCGTTTGCATGGAATGGATGAGTCCGAGTGGAAGTGGTATTATCCAGAAAAGAAACTCAAGACCGTTGGGACCTTCATTCGAGATGAGCGCACAGGTCCTTGGAAATGGTACTACCGTGAAGGCGGTTTGAAAAGTGAGGGCGCATACCAGTACGGAAAACAAGTGGGTGATTGGAAGACCTATTATCCCAATGGCAAACTCTCTTCTTTGAAGCCCTATTTAAATGGTGAGCGACATGGGAAATCCACCTACTTGAGCGAGGAAGGCGATGTCTACCTTGTGCGTTTTCATGAATATGGAAAATTGATTTCATTCAGTTATGAGAAGAGCAAAGGGGCTTTGGTAGATGCCATTCCCATCGTTGGGGGCAGTGCGAAAATTGAATCGCGCTATCCAAATGGAAAGATCTCCGCCAGCTTCGAGTATGTTAATTCTTTCCTAGAAGGTGCGTTCACCATCTATTATCCCGACGGTAAGAAGATGGAAGAGAGTACTTTTGAACACGGAGAGCTCCAAGGACGTTCAACTGAATACTACTCGAATGGCAACGAACGTTCTGTTGAAGAGTATTACTTTGGGAATCGGCATGGAGTGTGCACTTACTATCATCGCAACGGCAAACTCAAAGAGGAAAGCAATTTCCTTTTGGGAAGAAGGTATGGCGAACAAAAGCTCTACGATTCCGAGGGGAATTTGCTTAAAACAGAACACTACCACGACGGAAGTCTGATTGGGTCGAAATGAGAAAATTTAGTCTGAGTTTAATCTTTGTTGGTCTTGCGCAATTCCTGGGGGCGCAATCAGCAGATTTGCTCGAATACTTCAGCGCGAAGTACCCCAAAGAAAACGGTGTCATTCTCAAAAAAGCTGAAGACGTTCAAATTGCATTCAATAAATCGGGCGAGCTCGGAATTGAAAGTCGAATAAACGAAGAGCGTTTGCTGCTGAACGACAATGCACGTTTCTATGTAGAAGACAACATCCACTTCTCACATTTCACACAAGTAGACAACATTCACGCGGCGAGCTACATTCCGAATGGCAAGAAATACAAGGAGCGGAAGGTTGAGGAGTTTCAAACGGTGGAGGAGTTTTCCGACCACGTTTTTTTCGACGACAGCAAACTGATCAAGTTCTATTACCCAGGATTGGTGAAAGGTGCAAGAACCAAAATGCAGTGCACCAAACACATTACTGATCCACGCTTTTTTGGAATTTTTTACTTCTCATCATTCCTGCCTGTTGAAGAAAGCGAGATGAAACTCAGCTTTCCCAAAAATGTGAAAGTCACCTTTAAAGAGTTTCACACGAATGGCATTGGCCTCACGCTTACGAAAGAAGAAAAAGGAAAGAACAGGATTTACACCTGGAAAGCCGAGAACCTCGATAAGATGCGTTCAGAGAATTCGGCTCCGAGCATTTCCTATGCCGAACCGCACATCATCCTCTTCATTGAAGAATATGAAGTTGATGGAGTGAAGAAGGATGTTTTAGGAACACTCGATGATCTCTACGCTTGGTATTACGAGAATGTGAAAGGCCTCAATTCTTCGCCTTCCAATGAGCTCAAAAGCATCGTCGATAGCCTTTTATCCAAGAAGGATATGACCGAATTGGAAAAGGTAGAACAAGTCTATTACTGGGTTCAGGACAACATCCGCTACATTGCCATTGAGGAAGGCATGCAAGGTTACGTACCCAAGGATGCCAGTTTGGTGTGCGAAGAGCGCTACGGCGATTGCAAGGGCATGTCGAGCATCATCAATACCATGCTGGGCATTGCAGGAATTGAGTCTTACATCAGCTGGGTTGGAACCAACGACATTCCTTACAGCTATCACGAAGTTCCTTCGCCCTACGTCGACAATCACATGATTGCCACCTATAAATCTGGCAACGAATATTACTTCCTAGACGCCACCTCCGAATTTCTGCCAATGGGAACACCGAGTTCCTTCATTCAAGGAAAGGAAGTGCTCTTGAGTAAAGGTCCGGGTGAGTATGAAGTCGCTGAGGTGGCCGACGTTGCCGTAGATCGAAACGGGGGAGTGGACAGCATTTTTGCACGCATAGAAGAAGGAAAGCTTGTGGCGCGTGGCGTGAGTCAACTGCGGGGTTACAACAACTTTGAAATTCAGCAACGCTTGATGAACCGTTCGAAAGAAGAGCGTGAAGATTACCTACGCAGCCTTTTGAGTTTTGGAAACAACAGCTTCAACCTAACCAGTTTCGAGTTGGGAAATTTGGGCGAGCGAGAAAAGGAATTGCGCATTACCTACGCTGGCGAAGTAGCTTCGTATGTGACCACCTACGAAGACAATATGTACTTCAATCCTCACATGGAGCGCGACTTGGCTGGTTTGAAGATAGATACGGCAAACCGCAAGTACGACTTCGAGCGCAGGTACCGACTTCAGTTGGGGAATCACTACGAGATCGAACTTCCCGAGTCTTATCAGGCCAGTTACCTTCCTGAGGCCAGCAGCTTTAAGTCGAAGGATGGAAGTTTTGGTTTCGACATTTCTTACACCAGATTCGAGAATAAGATTGTACTCGATTCTGAGATTCGCGTAGATCTGCGCATCATCAAGAAACATGAATTTGACGAGTGGAACTCAATGATCAGCAAACTGAATCAAGTCTACAACGAGTCCATCGTCCTCTCAAAAGAACCCCGATGATAAAACACCTCGGATTTTGCCTGTTCATGCTCCTCGGCATGAGTTCTGGCTTTGCACAAGCCTTCGCACACACAGAATACGATTGGGCCGAAAAGCCTGCAATTACCAAAACAGATCGCGACTCTTCGGAGGCTTTGGAAGTGGTTTTGAAGGAGAAGATGATTGTTGAGTTCTACTACGATCCAGGCTTCAATAATGCTCTGTTGGAGTACTTCACCTGGCACAAGAAGATCAAGGTGAATTCCAGCAATGCGATTCAGCGAAACAACAAAGTTTACATCTCCATGAACCGAGCTATTGAGCTCATAGACGCGAAAGCACGGGTGATCAAGCCCAATGGGGAAGTGACCGAGTTCAATAAAGAGAACATCAAAGAAGTGAGCGACTTGGAGGCGCAGGGTGCTTATAAGTTCTTCGCCATCGAAGGAGCCGAATTGGGGTCGGAGATCGAATTTCTCTACACCACCAAGCGCATCCCGAGTTACTCCGGTCGCCGCATCAGTTTTCAAAAAGACGTACCAGTGGAGGCTGCTGGCTTTGAGCTTTATGCACCCAAGAATTTGCGTTTTGGCTTCAAATCCTACAACGGACTTACAGAAGTTCTTCCCGACACCACCGACAAAAAGCGAATGGTGTACAAGATGGCCGATACACGCATCGAAGCCATGGACGAAGAGAAGTACGCCCCCTATCAGCGTTCGTTGATGCGTCTTGAGTTCAAGCTGGATGAGAATGTATCCACCTCCAGCAATGCAGTGACATCATATGCCAAGGCAGCGCAGAGCATTTACCAGAACCTTCACCCAAAGCTTTCGAAGTCGGATTTGAAACGAGTGAAAAAGCTTTCCAAGGAGCTTAAGTTGAATGGAAGCGAGGAGGAAAAGGTTCGTAAGATTGAGTCTTACATCAAACGGAACATCGCTGTTTATGAAAGTCTGGGTGAAGACTATTTAGAGATTCCACGAATTCTAGACGATAAGATCACCAACCAGAATGGTCTGATGACGCTTTTCATGGCCATGTTTAAGGAGCACAACATCAAATACAAGGTTGTGCTCACCTGCGACCGCAATGAAGCCTTGTTCGACAAGGACTTTGAGTCCTACGCGAATCTGCAGGAGTACTTTTTCTATTTCCCAGACATGGACAAGTTTCTAGCGCCCGGTGAAGAGCTGTTTCGATTGGGTTTTGTGCCTGCGGAGTATTCAAACAACTACGGTCTTTTTATTGAAGAGGTCAGCATTGGCGACCTTCAGACCGGATTGGGAAGCGTTGAATACATCCCAGCCAGCGAATACCTAGAAAATCAGGACAACCTGACTTTGAAGATGAAGATGAGCGACGATAAGACCTCCATTGAGATGGATGTGACGCGCGAAATGACGGGTTTGAGTGCTTCTTTTCTTCAAGGTGCTTTCAAATTGATTCCAGAAGAGAGTCAGCGTGAAGTAGGAGAGAGTCTTTTGAAAGCTTCCGAAGGTGAAGATGAAATGTTGAGCTTTTCAGCTGAGAACATAGATGAGGAAGACATCATGGTGAACCCGATGATTTTGAGTGGAAAGGTGAAAGCCAATTCCCTGCTCGAAAAGGCCGGTCCGAATTACATTTTTAAAATCGGATTGTCGATTGGCTCTCAAGTAGAGATGTACCAAGAGAAAAAGCGTGTTCTGCCGATCGAAAATTCATACAACCACATGTACGACCGTCGCTTGGAGTTTGAGATTCCTGAAGGTTATACCATCAAAAACCCTAAGGACTTGAACATGGACATCTTCTATGAAGTGGATGGAGAGCGTCGGATGACCTTTACCTCGACTTACACCTTGGAAGGAAATCTATTGAAAGTAAAAGTCATCGAATACTACCGCGACATTTCTTACCCACTTGAAACGCACGCCAATTTCATCAAGGTGATCAACGCCGCCGCCGACTTCAATAAGATCGTTTTGGTGTTGGAGAAGGAGTAGTTTTTTCGATTAGCGATGATCAATCACTGATTACCGATTACTGGTTTCGTCCCCTCGTCCTTCGTTAACCCTTCGTCAAGCTCAGGAGGTCACTCAGGATGTGGGGTGCTAGTTGGTTAAGGTTTCACCCCATCACTCTAACACTCCACCTCAGTCACCCTGAGCCTGTCGAAGGGCGCTTATCTTTCTCGGGCTTCGTTTAGTCCCGCGCCTAAGGCTTCGGCCGCAGGAGCAGACTTAGCCTGTTGAAGTGGATTTGTTAATTATTGATTACCGATTGTCGATTATCTCTCTTCGTTCGATGAGCTCGCAAGCTCGGTTGTTGATTTCTGATAACGAGTTCCTGAGCCTCCGCGTAGGCCCTAGCTTTAGCGGAGGAGCGGTCGAAGGGCTGGTTTACTTCACTTAGGCAATCTTTCTTTTTGTCTTGCCAGACGGGCCTTCCTTTTGGGGCGCCAAAAGGAAGCAAAACAGCAAGGGCCAGGAAATACCTCCTCGAAAATGACGCTCATTGAGCTAATCCATTTAAATTCTAAATGGATATTAACGCTCCGCTTCGCTATTTTCTACAGAGCTTTTACCAATTGGCCGTTTGTTGTTGTGCTATAATACTCAACTCTCATTTTTAAATTACGAGTTACGAATTGTTGATTTTTCTCACTCTCACTCCCTGTCCGAATCTGCGAAGCAGAGGCGGATCACTCTCACTCTCCACTCTCATACAGTCACCCTGAGCTTGTCGAAGGGTTGACGAGTAAGGATTGATTAACGAGGCTTCGACGAGCTCAGCCTGACTGTGGTAAATGATCAATTTTCATATTTCCAAATTCGCACACTTGCCCGAAAGAGCGAAGCGATCACGGGCCTGCCCGAAAGAGCAGAGCGATGGCGGGTCTACACCTTTCCACATTCCCATATTGAAGGAATTATCAATCGAGCGATGAAGCGAAGAACAGAGGCATTACTTTCGTTCTATGCATGCCGTTTGTCTCTTATCCGTAATTCCCTGCCGCGCAGAAGCAGCCGATGCTTCCGAGATGGTGACGCAATTGCTCTTTGGAGAAACCTGCGAGATTCTCGAGAAAGAAGAGAAGTGGTGGATGATCAGAACCAGCTTCGATGATTATGAATGCTGGGTAGATCCCAAACAGCTCACGGAAATCAACGGCGCCGAATACAAACAACTCAATACCAAAAGCAAACTCTTCGGAAGCTCTGAACTGGTTGGAATCCTACAAGCGGAAGACTCTGTAAGAACACTCTTGATGGGCAGTGTGCTGCCAGCCGCCGATCGTTTTGAGATTGCCGGACAAGAATTCTCGGTTCAAACTTCCTGCAAAGCGCTGAAGGAAAAAACGCAGCGACCGAAGCTCATCGAAGACGCCTATATGTATCTCAATGCGCCCTATTTGTGGGGAGGTAAAGGCCCTTTTGGCATCGATTGCTCGGGCTTTGTGCAGGTGGTGTTTCGCCTCAATGGAATCTTCCTTCCACGTGATGCATATCAGCAAGCCGACATTGGGGACACTCTTTCCTTCGTGGAAGAAGGACAAGCAGGTGATTTGGCTTTCTTTGACAATGAAAACGGGAAGATCACCCATGTGGGAATCCTCATCGATGCTCAGCACATCATTCACGCCTCGGGCAAAGTGCGCATCGATCGGATCGATCATCAAGGGATTTTCCATGAAGAGAATGGAACTTACACGCACCGACTGCGTCTGCTGAAGAGAATCATCAAATGAGTAAAAGAACCCTCATCCTAGGAGCCAATACCAACGAAGCTCGTTACGGCAACATAGCCACCAAACGCCTGCTCAAATTTGGACATGAGGTTCTACCCGTAGGAATCCGAAAAGGGGAAATCGACGGCGTTCCCATCGACAATGATTTTAAAACTTACGAAGACGTCGATACGGTAACACTCTACCTAAACCCGACAAATCAAGTTCAGTACTACGATTACATCCTATCCCAAAAGCCCAAGCGCATCATCTTCAATCCGGGAACGGAGAATCCGGAGCTTGTTGCCCTAGCAGATGCTCAAGGTATAGAGTCGATTGAGGCTTGTACGTTAGTGATGCTTGCCACTGGCGAGTTTGGGGCTTGAATTACCAATTACAAGTTACGAGTCTCTGAGCTTGTCGAAGAGCGGGTAATATCACTTCTATCGACCTCAGGCCGGTCGGGCCCTTCCTTTTGTTGCGCCAAAAGGAAGCAAAACGCGCATTGGGCAGGGAAATGAAACTTGAAAACTGGCTTCCCTCAACCTGTCAAATCCCAATTGCTGGATTTGCCTGCGGCCTCAGTCATGGTTTTCTACGTTCCACTTCCCAAATGCCCTAGGTTGATTATTGATTTTTGATGATCAATTATTGATTGTTCGGGGATACCGCTTACTAGTCACCCTGAGCTTGTCGAAGCCCGAGCAATACTTTACATCTCCCTTCAGCACTTCGACAGGCTCAGCGACTCGCTCAGGAGGACTAGGTATATTGAATGTTGGAAAAGGAGAATCTCAAATCCCTGGCCCAAATCCTCTTTTGCTCTTCATCGTTATTTTCTACAGAGTTCTTTCCAATTGGCCAAATGGGAGTTCTGCCATAAGGCCACTTCTAAAATTTAAACTATTCATTCTTCAATCTTCAATCAAATGGCCCGCGCGGCAGCGCAATGGAGATATGAGATTGAAGAGGAAAGATGAAAGTTGCTTCCTTACCTTGAATCAAAAATCCAAAATCAATCATCGACAATCGAACATCGAATTAACCCGGGCTTCGATGAACTCAGTCACTCGAAGTGGGTATTGACCTAAAACCAAAGACTAATTTGAGAGTGCAGGCTAAAACTTTTGAGCTCTTTCACTCTTTCACTCTTTGACTTTTGACGCTCTTCAACTATTGAACTCTAAACAGAAAGAACATCCTTCATCAAATCCCGATACTCCTCATAAGTCTGAAGATTCCCATGCTCCCCACCTTGAATGGTGGTTAGAAGAATGTTGTCGGAAAGAGAAGATAATCGAATGCTGCTCTCAAACGGAACTAGGGTGTCTTTGGTGCCGTGAATGAGATAAACCGGACAGACCAATTCTGAGATGAGTTTGTTGGTGGCAAAGCGGTACTTCAACATCATGCGCGCCGGTAGAAAAGGGTAGTGGAAGTGCACCACATCGGCGAAGTTGAAATATGGTGTGATGAGCAAGAGCTTCTTGGGAATAAATTTGGTAGCGAGTCGGGTAGCGATTCCGGAACCCAAGCTCTGACCAACAAAAATGATTTCTTCGCCATTGTATCGTTCCGACATCACCTCATAGACGAACTCGGCATCTTTATGAAGGCTAATTTCAGCTCGGTGTTTTCCGGTGCTTTTGCCGTAACCTCGGTAGTCGTAGACCAAACAGTCCCAACCGTTTTTTACGATTTCTTCGGCCACATAACCCCAAGTGGCGTTGCTTCCTGAATGTCCGTGAAAGAATAAACACAGACCCTTGGATTCTTTGGCTTTGAAGAGCACAGCGTTCAAGCGCACGCCTTTGCGTGGTTCAAAAAAGAGTTCCTCAAAAGGCAGATTAAACTCAAACTGATAGTCCTCGGGAACTGCTTCTGGCTTAAAAATGAGGCGTTCTTGAAACACAAACAGCAGGAAAAGCGCAATCAAGATCAGCAAGAGCGCGCTCAACACAACAATGAATATGATCCATGCGGTAGACATACGTCAAAGTTAGAGGAAGCTTTGTCAATCTGGGGATATTGAAAGTCAATTCTACTTTATGGCTTTGTTAGAATTTCGGATTATCGATTTTTAATTACAAATTCTAAACTATCACTACATCACTCTCATTCAGTCACCCTGGGTCCTGAGCTTGCTCCGGTGGCGAAGCCTTTGGCGCAGACGCTGTCGAAGGATCGAAGGGGTTTTCTGTCTTGCCAGACGAGGTTTTGACCTCAGGCCGGTCGGGCCCTTCCTTTTCCTGCGCCAAAAGGAAGCAAAGACGCTGGGCAGGAAATTGAATTTTGAAAACGAGCTTCCCTTCGCCTGTCAAATCCCAAGTGCTGGATTTGCCTGCGGCTTCAGTCATGGTTTTCTACAATTCACTTTCCAAATGCCTTTTTTGAGTTCTGCCATAAGGCCACTTCTAAAATCTTCAACCTACCCGACCACTGGCGGGTATTCATTCTTCAATCTTCAATCAAATTGCCCGCGCGGCAGCGCAAGAGAGAATTGAGCAAGAGATTCAAAAGGCTATGGGATGTGGGCATGGGATATGATCATCTCCTCTTGAACCTTCAATTAGGTATAGTCACCCTGAGCTTGTCGAAGGGTCGACGAGTAAGGATTGATTCACGAGGCTTCGACCCTTCGACAAGCTCAGGGACTCGAAACGATTTTAAGAATCTTGGCAATGAATAATTGGCAAATTCCCACATTCTCGAATTACCACATTAATTATATCAACGCAGCTGATTAATCCGAATAATCTCAATCCTCCGCTCCTTAGCTGCTGTAAGACCATAAACCGATCGTCGGTGATCGTCACGGTCGTCGGAGATGTGGGTGGCGGCCGTGCTTTCCCCGAAAGGTTCTTCCTTGAGAATGAGCTGAGCCTTGCCTTCGGCAGCACTGATGTATTTCATGAAGAAGCCATCGTCGTAGCGCTCGAAGTAATTCACCAACGACATGATGCGCCGTTCGGTGAGGTTGTGGTTGTAGTCGGAACGGGCGAGGGGTGAGGCGAAGCCTTTGATGGTGAGCTCAATCTGGTGCCCCGAAGTCAATTGGTGTTTCACCATCTCCATCACCTGGTCGAGCTTGTTGATACCGCCCTCAACGTCCTCCTTAAAAAAGAGCCGCGTAGCCTCTACCATCGAATCGGTTTCGTGGTGTTTGGCAATGTGCCTGTTGGCGGTCACATATTCTTCGAGCATACTGTGGTAATCGCCAAATGCTTCTTTGTAGCTAAGGTCGGTGGTGGTAGACCACGAACGTGGATTCGGCTGATCGTTGTGGAAGTACAAGCTCAAGGGAAGTAGGTCTTTCACCACCTCCAACTCTTCTTCGAGTTTTTCTTCTTTTAGAACCACTGGATCGGGTTCTTTCACTACTTCTACTTTCTCGATTGGAATCTCCTTAGCCATGTAAATGTCGTTGCAACAGGTTTGTCCTTTCAAGCTGATGCTGCCTTTTCTGTTGGAAGTCAGGAAGGAAAGCCCTTGCTCTGAAAAGCGTTTGAAGTATAGGTCGTTGGCGGAAGTGTTGATGCCAAGTCCCATATTTTTTGGCCTGTACAAAGAGTTCAGCGTGCCTTTGGTCATGAAGACATCGAAACCTCCGTAGCCTTCGTGCCAGTCGGAAGAGAAGTACAAGTGGTTGCTGTCGGCCAACCAAAACGGACAAATTTCATCGCCGGGGGTATTCACATTCTTACCCATATTCCGGGGTTTACTGAATGCTTTGCGCCGCTCGTCGTAGGTGCTGTACCAGATGTCCATGCCGCCGCGTCCGCGCAATCGGTTGGAGCTGAAAAACAAGATTTCCTTGCCGTCAATTTCCACAGCCTGAGCTTGGGTGTTGTTGCTTCCAGCTTCGTTCACCATCGTGTTGAGCGGCTCGGCATTTCCCCAACTTCCATCCGCAGCCAATTCGGCTTTCCAAATCGAGCAGTTGAAGTGATCGTCGCACAAGCTGTAGTACATGCGTTTGCCATCCGGACTCGGACAAGCATTGCCAAAGTTCTGGTGTTCTGGATTTAGAACGGTGTCGAAGGCCACAACCTCTTCCCAAGCTGAGTCTTTCCAAAGCGCCTTGTACAACCAAATCT
The DNA here is from genome assembly GCA_002336245.1 of Flavobacteriales bacterium UBA1986. GTDB lineage: Bacteria > Bacteroidota > Bacteroidia > Flavobacteriales_G > Salibacteraceae > UBA4419. The sequence goes on along the minus strand of DDDG01000027.1, from coordinate 66,989 downwards.
TCTGGTCTTCGTCTTCCTTCATCAGCTCTTGCCCGTTGCTCTTTTTCTGGAAACGCAGTGAAGTGAATAGGAGGGAACGGTCGGGCATCAAGTACGGACTGAACTCTGAATACTCAGAGCTTACTGCGTCTTCTACGTTCTCTAGCTTAAAATTCGAACTATCGGTTTGGTGCGACATGGCCCAGCGGCAAGAAATGGCTTCTTGCTTGGCTTTTTGAACCAAGAAACTTGTGCGGTTTGGATAGTTCTGGTAGAAGTCGTCGAAGTTGACAAATGCCTTGCGGTAGTGTCCGTTGTGTTTCTGCATCGTGGCCAACCAGAACTGAGATACTTGCTGATCCATCAATAGGTGTTTGTCCCATGCTGCCTGGAAAGCTTCTTCGGCCCGATCGTAATCGTTGTATGCTTTCAGCTCCATGCCGTACTTCAACCAAAGTGCCGGATTGTCCTCGTCGATGACCACCGCCTTGTGGTAATAGATGGCCGCTCCGTAGTGGTCGCCTTCTTCCTTCGACTTATCTCCATAGCTCTCCCACTGCTTTGGCGTTTGCGCTAAAAGCGCGTTCCCGAATAGAACAAGCGATATGGAGAGTAGAATTCTCATAGGTAATTCGGACACTGACGATAACGCACGCGGCGAGGCAATACATTGCGCCAGATGTGAACGACTGAAAGTTCAAATCCACCGCGGTAATTACTGGCGTTGGTGAATGGCGAATAGTTCACATCGTAGCTGGCGCCAAACTTCCAACTTCCGTGGTAATAACCCACAATGCCATTGGCAGCATCTCCAATGCGGCTCGAGATTCCTACGAATACTGCGCGGTAATGGAAAAAGCGATGATCTAGTGTGTAGCGAAAACTGGTTCCGAGCACCAATTCTTGATATTGATTCTGACGCTGATACAAACCATAAGGTTCAACGTCTAAGTCGTAGTTCAAACGAAAACGGGAGGTGAAGGTGGCGGTAATTCTTCTAGGTATAATATTCGGTGCCGCAGACATGTAACCTTCTGTGGGTTGGGTAGGGTTGAGGACAGCTAGACCAATTCTGAACTTTCTTCTTTCCTCTTTATACCAGTCGTAACCTAGCCCAAAACCGAAGTTTACTAGTTTATTGACGTCTCGACCTAGGAATCGTTCACCGGGTAAATCAGGGTCGAATACATTTCCATTGAATTGCAGGCCATAGGTCAATTGAGAAAAGTCGATGCTGCGCGTCTGATAAGCTGCATTCCAACCGAACTGAATGCTGTGGGTGGTGTCCTTGCTGAGCCGAAAATTGTGCGAGCCCATAATCTTGAAGTCGTTGGTGCTGTACCTAGAATCACCGGCAACGTCGTTGTAAAAGGCCGCCCCAAGCGAAAAGCCTTTGCTGCGCAGAAAGTTGTTGGCGTCGAAAGCCAAAGCCACGGTTCGAAAAGGATAAGTTACCGACTTCCATTGCTGACGAAAGTTCCCGGCAAAACGATAGGCACCTTCAAAATTCCCAGTGTTTGCCGGATTCAATTGAAGAGCGTGATCGTACCACTGTGTGTGATGAATGTCTTGCCCGAAGCTGATGCTCGAAACAAATAAGAGTGATATGCCTAATAGCCTCCTGATCATTGAATCAGTGTAGTGTTTCCTTTCAGCTGCAAGCGCTGTTCATCTTCACAAACGACATTCAAATACCAATCATAGACGCCGATTTGTGCTTGTACACCTTTGAAAGTTCCATCCCAACCAATGTCCTGGTCTGTGGTTTCAAAAACCTTTTCGCCCCAACGATTGTATACCGCGAAGTAGAGTTCTTTGATGAAGCGGCCGTACACAAAGAGCTTCTCGTTGTTGCCATCACCGTCAGGCGTGAAGGCATTTGGCACGAATACATCGGGCAATCCGCAATTGAGTTCGCGCACCACAATGAGAACAGAATCGGTGAAGAAGCAGTCTTCGTTTTCAGGATCAATCACATCCACTTCATACAAAATGGTTCCACCAGGAGAAGCAACCGGAGTAGAGGAGGTGCTGTCGCTCAATGCAATTCCCGGACGCCAAACATAATTGTAGCCCAGTGGAAGCACTACAAGCTGTGCAGACTCCGTAATCAAGATGGTATCCTTGTCGCTTTCCGCAGTAAGAGACGTAGGCATCAAATCCGAGACTTCCACCAGAATGCTGTCGTCGCGTTCGCAACCAATGCTGTTGATGGTGTGCACGTAGAATACAATGTCTTCGAGAGGATTGACTAGAACCGTGTTGGAATCCAGCGGTCCGAAAATCTCATTTCCTGGACCCCAAAGAAAGCTGAGCGTATCGTTGGCAATGGTGGTGAGAGCCTCTAGATTGATGCTGTCGTTGAAACAGATGAAGGAATCGCGGCTGACTTCCACACCTAAATCACCTACGTTTAAAACGATGGTATCGTTCTCCTCGCAGCCTTTCTCGCTCCAAGTTTTGATGTAGTAGGTATTCTCGGCATCGAAAGGAATCACCGTAGCGAAGCTGTCGGTTTTGTTGGCGTTCAATGTATCGATGAAGGAAGGGTGCGAAGCCCAGTGAAAGCGCACACCGGTGCCTTTGGTTCGCAATTCCATACCAATGCCGGCGGCATCGCTGCAGACCAAAGTGTCGGCATCGCGCAGAACAAATATGGAATCCACATCTACGGGTTGGTATACCGTATCCACACAAGCGCCTCGATCCACCAGCAGCTCATACAATTGATACTGGGTAATTGTAGCTACAGGATTCGAGATATTGGAGTCGGTAATGCCAAAGGAGGTATTCCAGATGTAGGTGTAGCTCGGATTGGAAGGCAATCCAATTTCTTCGCTCAAGCCATTGCACAAGACAACCGTATCCACAGCGTAAGTGCTGTCCTCGTCTACATTGATGTTGATGCTCACCGAGTCAATGCCATTGCAAGAAGCTGCGTCAAATACCACCAGCTTCACGGCATAGGTTCCGCGCGTGGTGTATGTCTTAGCTGGGTTTAAGGCTTGGGAAGTGTCGCCGTTGCCAAAGTCCCAGAAGAACTGTGAGTTTTGGAGAAATTGAGAGGTGTTCGTGAATTGCAGATTGAAAGGAGCACAGATTTCAGTCAAAGAGTTGAAGCTCGAAAGCACAGCACTGTCCTGAACCAATTCCACAAAAATGGAATCGTAGCAAGCTCCGTTGTCCCGCAAGAGCACATATTCAGTGGTGGTATCTGGGTAGGCGATGGGATTGCTGATGGTAGAGTCGCTCAAATAGGTTCCAGGAAGCCAGAGATAAGGCTGAAAGGAAATTGGAGGAATGCCAATTTGAAACGTATCGCCCGGACAAAAAGTGATGCTAGGAAGATTGTACACCGAATCTTGCAAAACCACTACCTGCTGAATGCTGGTATCGCTTAAATTACAACTCAAAGGATCTAGCGCAATCAATCGCACATTGAAGGTTCCAGGCGAAGTGTAGGTGTAGAAAGGGTCTTTCTGCAGACTAGTATCGCCGTTCCCGAAATCCCACTCGTAGGAAGTGAAGAGGTACGGACTGCTGCTGTTGGCCACATCCAAACTATCGCGCAAGCAGAAGAGCGCCGGGGCGGTGAATATCGCCGTTACACTCGAATCAACAAAGACGGTTTGTCGCACGGTGTCGACGCAAACGCCATTGTCCATCAAAAGAATGTAGTCGGTGGTGTCGGGCGCCGTCGCGTAAGGACGAGCGATGGTAGAGTCGGTGGTGTAAATACCCGGACTCCAATTGTAGGTATTGAAGTAGAGCGGTTGAAATCCAATTTGCAGGCTGTCGCCGTAACACATATGCAGTGGCGCAAATTGAATGCTGGTGTCGGCAACGATGCGCACCAGTTTGGTGATGCTGTCGGCGAGGTTGCAGGTTCCGGTATCCGAAACCACCAGTCGAACGAAGTAATCGCCCGGACTTGTATAGATGTGAAAAGGATCGCGCTGACCCGATGTGGTTCCGTCGTCGAAGAACCACTGGAAGTTCGTTTGGCTTTGCTCCAAGCTGTTGTTATTAAAGAATACCGTATCGCCCAAACAATGGTAGAGCGCAACTTGAAAGTCGGCCACCACAATAGGTAAGTTGAAGTCCATCTTAAATACTGCTAGGTTGCAGGAAGGCGGATTGGCTGCTAGGTTCGAATCGCTGTAAGCCGTTTGGCTGGTGGGGAAGTCGTGAATTGGTGAGCCCAAACGTGGACAGCCAGCACATACGGCTTGGTACACTTTTCCTTTTCGATCGAAACGAGAGGTACCTCCATCAACGTGTTCTGAGGCGGTTCCCCCGAAAAAGGATCCGTATTTCAAAGAAGAAGCATCATCGGCAATCACCATCAGGTAGAAGTCGCTGCCATCGGTTGTTCCTTGGAAAGCGTCGGTGGTGGTGTCCATGCCATTCACAGTCGAACCATTCGTGGTTCCACCCCAACCGGAAAGGTAGATGGCGTTGCAGAGATCCACAAGGAAGGCAGTCGGTGAAATGTTGATGTTGGCAGGGGAAGTACTTGGGGTTGATGTTCCAAAACGGGTCGACCAGATGGTGGTGTCCATCGTGCTGTTCAGCTTTGAGACAAATTGACCCGAACCAGGTGTATTGTAGGTTGCATTTTGGATGAGGGCATTCCAATTTTCTTGGGTCTGGCCAAAGAGATACACATTATCGTCCTTGTCGGTTTCAACGAAGTAACTCTGGTCGTAGGCTCCTGTTCCGTAGTAAGTAGATCGAATCATCTGACGACCATCAGCGCGGATGTGCGTGACAAATCCATCCGAACGTCCGCCTTGGTAACTTGGGAAATTAGCGTTGGTGTTGTTTGGGAAGTTGGAAGAAACCGTTCCTCCAGTCACCACAATGTCGTTGTTCGAACGAATGGCTAAGCTGTAAACGGCATCGTCGAAGTTTCCGCCGAGGTAGGTGCTCCACACAATTCCGTTCAGGCCATTGGTGAGTTTTACCACAATGCCTTCCTGGTTTCCACGGTTGGTGTTTTGAAATGGAGAGCCCACCATGGGGAAGTTGGTGGATGCGGTGGAAGAGGCGATCATGATGTTGTCGAACTGATCCACATCGATTTCACCCCGCACTTCATCTGCGTAATTGAAGACGAGTCCAAGCGAGTTGTTGATACCGTCATTGCCGGTTCCACCCAAATAGGTCGAGCCGAGCAGCGTGCTTCCCTGAGTGCTGAGCTTGCTCACGAATATGTCGCAGCCGTTTCCATAGCGAATTCCAATTCCTCCACCCGCAGGCGTGTACGAGGGTCCGCCAGCGAAGCTGGTGTCGTAGCCGAGGCTGTCGACTGGAAAGTTGGATGAGCCTGTGGTTCCAAGAATGTAGAGTTCATCGCGGGAGTTCACAACAAGGGAATGCGGAAGCTCGTCTTCGTTCCCTCCTAGATAGGTGCTGTACACAAAGCTGCTTCCTGTGGTGTCCCATTTGGTGATGGCCACATCGGTTCCGCCCAAGCCAAAAGGTGGGGCAGAGGTTCCCGTTCCTCCGCCAAAAGAAGTTTGAAATGCTCCCGTATCGGTGGGGTAGGTTCCGGTTAAACCAAATACAGTGGAGCCGCTGTAAAGAAATCCTTCCGAGTCGAAGGTGGCGGTGTAACCAAAGTTCGCTGCTGTTGATCCCGAGTAGGTTGAGAAGATGAGCGTAGGGTCAATCACCAGTACTTTGCTTTCGTCGTACTTGCCCAGGTCGAAGGAAAGCACATTTCCCTCCAATTTGAACTTGCAATCAACGCGCAGCTTTTCTCCGCCGATCTCTTGGTAGGCAAAAGGAGCTTGTTCCTGCACATTGCCCAAAGATGTTTTTATGAAGAGGTTGCCGCCTTTGAGTTTGAGCTCATCTTGTCCGCGGTACTGCATGCGGATGAGGCTAGGATCTGCTCCTGCTTCCAGCACAAAGTCGTATTTCGCCTGACCACCATTCTCGTAGAAGATGAGGTCTGTGTTGGGATAGAGGTCTTTGTATTCAACCTTACCAACAGGATGTACTTCGGGTGCCCATTTGCTTCGGTCTTTTCCCAAGAAGAAGTTGAAGTAGTGATCTCCGCGTTCCGTCCCTTTCAGTTTCACCTCAGGGTTTGCGCCTAGAAATTCAAGTTTTACAGCATGCCGTGCAATGGAATCCGGACGAGCTCTTTCGTCGTGCGCATGGTGTTCCGCGAAGGAGAGGTCCATGCTGTGATACGTGATTTGATTTTGTTCTAGAAAGACTTCATTGGCTCCCATACCCAATTTGAAGCGCACATTTGGGTGGTATTGACCTTGGTTTGGAATGAACTCTAGTCGATTGTACACCGGCATTTCTTCCCCCAAGGGAGCTTGCGTTGATCCCAGAAAGGGAGTCAATAGTAAAGCCGCTATCAGTGTGAAAAAGCAGTTAAAACGGGGCATTGAAACGAAAGTAGTTATTATAATCAGACGTAAATTCTCGAAAAGGTTTCCTGTTTTTTGGCGGAAAGTTTTTAAAGGAGAAAAGTCTATTTTCACCGCTTCTCAAAAGAACTATGGAAGCTCCACTCATTACCGACGACGCCGTTGTATTCGGCATATTGATGGCCATTCTTGGCTTTGTGTTCTACACATCTTCTAAGGAAGCTGGATTCTGGAAGCGTTTTTACACTTTCATTCCGGCACTCCTCATGTGTTATTTATTGCCTTCCATTTTGGCAACTGCAGGCGTCATTGGTGTTCGTTGGGAAGAAGTAAATGAGGCGGGCGAGCTCATTTCAGGAAAGACCGAGCTCTACAATATGGCGAAGCTCTATTTACTTCCCACGGCATTGGTCCTCATGACACTCAGCATCGACTTAAAAGGAATCGTCAACCTGGGTCCGAAGAGTTTGGGTATGTTCCTCACAGGTACGGTTGGAATTGTTTTGGGTGGCCCAGTAGCGATACTCATCGTTTCTATCTTCTCACCAGAAACTGTTGGTGGTGCTGGTCCGGAGGCGGTTTGGAAAGGTTTGGCAACGCTTGCAGGAAGTTGGATTGGCGGTGGTGCAAACCAGGCTGCCATGCTGGAGATTTACGGTTACAACCAAGAGAAATACGGGGCCATGGTTTTGGTCGACATTGTGGTGGCCAACATTTGGATGGCCTTCTTGCTTTACGGAGTCGGACGTGCGGCTTCCATCGACCGTTGGTTGAAGGCAGACTCCTCGGCCATCGATCGCTTAAAAAATACTGTGGAGGCTTACACCAAAGGCATTTCGAAGATTCCAAAGCTCAGCGACAGCATGGTGATATTAGGGATTGGCTTCGGGGCAACTGCGGCCTCACACCTCATTGCAAAAGGAGTGAAGTGGTTGATTGCCAATCACATTCCCAGTCTTTCCGACTCAGTTTTAAATTCCACCTTCTTCTGGATTGTGGTGATGGCTACGACCATTGGGATCATCATGTCCTTCACCAGACTTCGAAAGTGGGAGGGAGCAGGCGCCAGTAGAATTGGAAGTGTATTCATTTATGTTTTGGTAGCCACCATCGGAATGAAGATGGATTTACTGTCTGTCCTTTCTCAACCAGGTCTCTTGTTGGTTGGCTTTATTTGGATGGCATTCCATGTTGCGCTTTTGGTTCTGGTTGCCAAAATCATTCGAGCACCATTTTTCTTCTTGGCAGTAGGTTCAAAAGCTAATGTAGGTGGAGCTGCTTCAGCACCCATCATCGCGGCGGCTTTTCATCCATCCTTAGCTCCAGTAGGCGTGCTCTTGGCGGTTCTTGGTTATGCGCTGGGAACCTACGGCGCCATCTTTTGTGCTCAGCTTATGGAGCTGGTTTCCCCGTAAGTTTCCTAGTGTGACTTTTGCACCTTTTTACTGGAAGCGAATCCATAACTTTGCAGCGAGAACGAGATCGCTACCCCGATCGAAACCCGAGACATATGAATGATTTCAAGGACGAAGTTTGGAAAGCTTTGGATCTAGGAGGATTCGTGAATGGAATTAAATACGAGATTTCCAATTGCGGAAGAATCCGGAGTTACGCCTACGGAAGAAAGGATGCAAAAATCCTTAAAGGCGGACGAGTCCAAGGTTACCCAATGGTTGCCTTTACCAATAAAAAAGGAGAACGCGTATCGCATTACGTGCACAAGTTGATTGCTTCACATTTCATACCCAACAAGCGTGAGAAGGCCACTTTTGTGCTGCATTTAGATTACGACAAAGAGAACAATCACGTCGATAATTTGAAGTGGGCAACAAAGTTGGAAAAGGAGCAACACCTTAATTTGAATCCGAAGTTCATCGCTTCGAAGTCGAAGGTGAAACACTCCAAGCTTTCTGAATCCGATGTGCTGACAATAAAGAAACTGCTCGCTCGCGACGAGGAGAAAAAGTCTCACATCGCCCGCAGGTACAACATCACCCACACTCAACTCAACCGCATCCGACGTGGAGAGAATTGGGGACACGTGGTGTTGGACGAGAAGGACATTTGGAAAGACTGAGGGAGAGCCGAGAGCATAGAGCATGGGCTTGTAGAGTTACCCTCTGAACCGACACCCTGAGTTTAACGAAGGGTCGAAGGGCGTTTCTTTTTCAAAACAACGAAGGGCTGCTTTGTGCAAACTAGACTCTACTTCTCGTGCTTCGTTAAACTCAGCATGTCGAAGTGGGAAATAGTTAAGCAGAGCACAAAAGGATTTGGGATTGGGGCAAGGCATTTGGCTTACTAAGCTTCAATAAGCTCGGGGTGACTGGCTGAGAGCTCGGGATGACTGAAACATACTTAAGGCTTACGGCTTACAGCTTAAAGCTCTTAGTGATAAACCTCCCGCGCCACCCGATACGTATTCGCATGCGCATCAACGATGTCAGCAACCTTCTCGGAATATCCACCACCCATACAGGCCATTACGGGAATGTCTTTGCTGTGGAGTTTTGAGTAAACGATTTGATCCCGCTCTTTGCACTCAGCTTTACTCAGTCCGAGGTGACCGAGCTTATCAGTTTTTAGAACGTCAACCCCCGATTGGTAAATCACGAAGTCGGGTTTCACTTGGTTTAGAAGTCGTTCGAGGTTTTGCTCTAGAAGCGGCAGGTAGACGTCGCCACCCGTTCCCGTTTCCAAGGGAATGTCCAAATCCGATTTCTCTTTATGCAGCGGGTAATTCGCTTTTCCGTGCATGCTGAAGGTGAAGATGCGATTGTTGCCAGCGCAGATTTCTGCCGTACCGTTTCCTTGATGCACATCGAGATCTACAACGAGTACTTGCTTTACCAGCTTATGTGTAAGGAGGTGGAGTGCAGTGATGGCGATGTCGTTGAGAAGGCAGAAACCCTCACCTCGATTCGTGTAGGCGTGATGTGTTCCTCCAGCGATGTTAAATCCCAGTCCGCCGTCAAGAGCTGCTTTTGCCGCGTCCAGACTTCCCTGCATGATGATTTTCTCTCGTTCAATGAGCTGCGGGGAGTGAGGAAAGCCCGTTTTACGCTGCTCTCTTGGTGAAAGCGACAGATTCTCCAATTGCCGCAGGTAATCTTCACTGTGAGCTCGTAGGATGTCTTCCTCGGCTATTTCTTGCGGTTCAAAGAAGTCGGAATCTTCAACAATGCCTTCGCGTTTTAACTGCTCGGGCAAAAGCTCGTACTTCAACATCGGAAAGCGATGGTTCTCAGGAAGCGGATGAGCGTACTCTTTGCGAAAGGAGATGAATGATTTCACTGGAGAGAAACAGAATCAGATTGAAAAGGTTTTTAGAGATGTGCGGATGTGAGTGTTTTGGTGAGTGAATTTGAGAATTAGCCAATTTGGAAGTCTGAAAAATTGACATATTCTCACATTAGCATATTTACACATTCTTCCTGGCTCAAACCTGTAACCTGTAACCTGCCTGCCCGCCCGAAGCGCAGCGTAGGAGGGTAACTCGTAACCGAATCAGTGAAACTTCTTCACCCCAGCCTCAATGCGAATCTTAAGGTTGTTCTCAGGTGGTGGAATCGGACAAGACCACTTTGCTGCGTAGGCACAGTAGGGGTTGTAGCACAAATTGAAATCCAAGTCGATTTCAGTTTTTATGGTCTCTTGAAGATCAATGTCGATGTAGCGTCCCACTTCGTAGGTCTCAACTCCATTGGTTAAATCCGTGAAAGGAATGAACCAACCTTCTTCCGGGTGATCCTTGCTGCGGTAGGCGATTAGGCTGTAATCCTTTCCTTTCAGTTGAAACTCAAGCTTTGCCGCCTTCATGTATTCTGGCAATCGATCGGTGGTGGTTTTCATGCTAAAGCTGATCTCCCTGGGCAGCTTAGTCACTTTTGCCTTCACCTTGTAGCTCTCATCCGCCGTGAAGTAGTCAAGACCAAGAAATGTCGCTCTGTCTTTGTCTTTGAGGGGAGTGGTCTCCGCGTTCAAGAAGCTCTTGGTATCTTCTCTACGCTCTTGCTTGATGAATTCAATGTAGGGATCTTTCTGTCCAGTACATGCCTGAACCGCCACTAATACAAGCAGCGCCAAAACAGCTCCTATGTTTTTTATCTTTCTCACTTTCAATCCAATACATCTTGCCTGAAGCCTTCGTTAACCCTTCGTCATGCTCAGGAGGTCACTCAGGCTGTCGGCAATTGCGGGTCAATAAGCCCATGTTTTTTTACACATCTACACATCTACACATCCGCACATCCACTCATTCATCAATCAACCCATTCTCAACCGCGAAAAACTCTCTACTGTCGTGCCAAGTGGCCCAAAGGCTATTGTCTAAGCCGTAAACCTCAAAACGATAGCGTTGTCCAGCAATCAATTCAGGTTGGGCGTAATCATCCAAGAAGATCTCTCCGGCATCGAAAACAGTGTAGAAATCAAAGCGATCACTTGGCCAAAGCATAGAAGTGAGGAGTTTTCCCTCGCGATCGTAAAGCTGATGTAAGTATCCTCCTGAAGCTTGCTTGCCACCATCCCAGCGGAAGCGTGGTTTTGTTGGATTGCCCAAGTCTATTTCTAGAAGGTCGGAATCTAAAGTTTGCTTTTTTTCAATGACCATCACCTGACTCTCAATCAGAGTGTCCTCTACAATCACCACGGCCTTTACCAAATAATTCTGAAGACTATTTCCGAATAAAAACCCACCTACAAAGTGATCGAAACGCTCGTCGCCGCGATCCATTCTCTCCCAAGGCTTTTTCATGTAGTTGGGTGCCACAATGCGGTTGCCCATGTCAAGGGCTTGCACATAGATGAAGCTCTTGCTTTCTGGCCAATAGTTCCTGAACCAAAAGTGAACCTCGCCGTCTTCATTGGTCTCGGAGAACAATTTCAAACTGTCTTCGTGAAAAACTGCTTTGGAGCCTTCTAGTGCTGTCAGTGAGTCTTCGGTAGGAACTTGGTCTTTCTCGCAGGAAAGAAGAAGGAAACTCAAAAGAATGGCGAAGGCAGCTTTCATTTTTCCAAATGTAAAGATCAAAAACGCATCACGAGCCGCACATTCACTCGCCTCGATGTGAGGAAGTTCGGAATCGCATATTCCCGGCTGCTGATGTCGCGAATCCACTGATATGAAATGGTGTTGTTGATGTCGAGTAAATTGAAAACTTCAAGACTTACAAAGGCTTCCTTGAAGTGGCGGAAAGGATTGCTCTCTTTCTTCACTCGATCTTCGGATAGAAGTTGTTTGCTGAATCCAATGTCAACTCGGCGATAGGGCGGAATGCGCAAAGTATCGCGGTAACGGTCGTAGGAGGGAGGTCCGAAGGGAAGGCCAGAGCCAAACAATAAGCTCAATGTCATTTGAACGGAAGGAATCTTAGGTAAGTAATCTCTGAAGTACAGTCCGAAGTTTACGCGCTGGTCGGTAGGTCGCGGAATGAAGCCTGGCTCAATGCGATTGCTGTCGACGGCCATGGCGTCGAAGGTGTAACCCGGAATGATGGTGTCGCCTTCAGCATTGAAGCGAACGTAGTAAACATCGTCGGTCAAATTCTCTCTGGTTTGCATAATGCTGAGGCTCGCCCAGGAGTCAATTCCCTTCACAAATTCACCGTTCAGCTTCAAGTCGATTCCAGCTCCATAACCCTTCGAATTGTTCGTTGCGTAGTATCTCAATCGTACATTGTCGATTTCATATGGAATCAGGCGGTACATGTCTTTGAAGTACAATTCACCCGAAAACTTGAAAGGCCGATTCCAGATGCTCAAATTCAAGTCTGTACCTAGAACATAGTGCACTGAGGTCTGCGCTCGGATGTTTGGATTGAGTTCGCCATACAGGTTTCGCATCTCCCGATAGAAAGGCGGTTGATGGTAATACCCAAAGGCTGCTTTAAAGATGATGTCGTTCTTCCATCCGGGGTCCCAAATCACATTTGCCCTCGGACTCAAAGTAATCTCATCGTTGTAGGTCCAGTAGTTCGCGCGCACACCAGCCGTGAATTCCATTTCACCCTCTCCCACATTCAAGATTCGATTCCACTGAGCAAAGCCCATCACACGCTGGTTTACAAGAAGGTTTTCCGATTTAATGACCTCGCGCAATTCAAGAGAGTTGCGAGGTGTGTAGGGAATGGGGTTGATTCGGGAAGTGTCTTCTGGATAGAAGTAGAAACTGTCGATGCCCACGCCTTGAGGCACAGAATAGCCCGCGGAGTCAACATAACTCCATTCTGAGAGCTCGTCGAAGATGTCTTCATGCTGGAAACGTATTCCCCATTGCAGTCCGCCGTTCTCAGTTCTGTACTTTCCAAGATGCTCACCATTGAAGACGTAGGCGTTCAAGCGGTTTCGTGCGTGATCGATGAATCCACCTACACCACGATTGAAGCTCACGTCGCCAAACTCCTGCGAAGAGAGGTCGCGCTCCAACTCATCCAAGCGGTAAGCTCCTTCGATGTCGAAGGTTTCTTGCTCGTCGGTGATGAAAGAGGTTCCAATGAATTTCATTTCCAGTTTATCACTGGGCTTCCACTTCAAGCTAAGAGCTCCCAATGCGGTTTGGTATTGGTCGATTTCCTGACCTTCAAAAAAGACGGTGAGACGCAGCGCTTCGTTGATGGTTCCAAAATCAGTCTCCCTGGTTTGGGGTATGAATTGATATTTATTTCTTGAAACATTCCCCAAGAATGCTAACTCCAACTCATCATTTAAGTCAAATGTTATATAAGTCTGGTAATCAACAAATGATGGTCGGTAATCACCTTGCGAATCTAGACTTCCAAGTACGTAGGCATTGCTCCGATACCGCAGTCCGTGCACCTGGGTGAAGCGATGATCTTTATTGGCATCTTCGAGGTGAATGCTTCCCCCCAAAAGACTTGCCGAAAAGCCTCCGCCAAAGTCGCGGGGTTTCTTGTATTGGATGTCGAGCACCGACGACATTTTATCTCCATAACGCGCTTCGAATCCGCCGGCAGAGAATAAGATGGAGGACACCAAATCGGAGTTGATGAACGAAAGTCCTTCCTGTTGACCGGAGCGAACCAGAAACGGACGATAGACTTGAATGTCGTTTACGTAGATGAGGTTTTCGTCGAAGTTTCCCCCGCGAACAGAGTAAGAGGAACTCAATTCATTGTTCGAACTTACGCCTGGCAGGGTGAAGAGTAAAGCTTCGAAGTTTCCAGAGGCGCTTGGCAGTTTGCTGATGGTTTTGGGGTCGATGCGGGTAAAGCTGCTGCGGCGAGTTTCCTCATCTTCAATCAGAACCTCCATGAAGGTTTGTGTTTTCATGCGCAAGCGCTGCGATACCGTCTTTACCTCTCCGGCTTCCAGCCGAATGCTCTCGCGAGTGCTGAGAAAGGAGATGTGACTTACGACCAATACAAAGTTGCTGTCGGCAGGAATGCTCAATTCGTAAGTCCCGTCTTGTTGTGTGCTGGTTCCTATGCTGGTGCCAAGAAGAGCCACAGACGCAGCTTCAACAGCATTGCCTTCGGCATCCGTAACATGCCCTTTGATGCGTGCTTCGTCTTGAGCGAAAGAGACAATACTCAAACAGCTGAACAGGAAGCTCAGAAAAAGCGTTCTATGGATTCTGGGGAGTTTCAATGCGATTCGAAGGGGTAAATATCGCGCGAATAACTGATTTTTCAGTGAATTATTGCTGCTTCTGTCTCAAGAAGGTCAAAGACTTTTTTTCTCTGCCCAGCTTGAGTCGAGGTACTCAATCAAAACTTACATTTAGAAACTCAAGTACAATTCATGGAATATAGAAGAATGGGAGGCACAGGTCTCCAACTCAGCGAACTCTCATTTGGTTCGTGGTTAACCTTTGCAAAACAGATAAAAGACAATACAGCCGAGGAGTGTATGGCTTACGCCTACGACAACGGTATCAACTTTTTCGACAATGCCGAGATCTACTCAAAAGGCAAGTCGGAAGAGGTGATGGGTAAGATCCTCAAGAAGATGGGCTGGGATCGAAGCACATATGTGGTGTCCTCGAAGGTCTTCTGGGGAGGCGACTTGCCAAATCAGTCTGGCTTGAGCCGAAAGCACATCATGGAAGGTTTTGAAGCTTCTGCACGCAGACTTCAAATGGATTACCTCGATCTCTTCATTTGTCATCGTCCGGATAAGAACACACCCATCGAAGAAACGGTGCGCGCCATGAACGACCTCATCACTCAAGGAAAGATCTTGTATTGGGGAACTTCTGAATGGTCGGCTCAAGAAATTCAAGAGGCCTATGGTGTTGCTCGTCAGTACAACCTGGTTCCACCGAGTATGGAACAACCGCAGTACAATATGCTTACCCGCGATAAATTCGAAGTGGAGTACAAGCAGTTGTACAAGAACATTGGACTGGGAACTACGGTTTGGAGTCCTTTAGCTTCAGGTCTACTCACCGGGAAGCACAACAAGAAATTGCAAGAAGCGACTCGTTTTGGCATCGATGGATTGGATTGGTTGAAAGATCGCTTGTATCAAAAAGAGAACATCGATCGCGTCATTGCACTGGATGCTTTTGCGAAAGAATTGGGAATTCCTACAGCCGCATTGGCATTGCTGTGGGTTCTAAAAAACCCGAATGTGAGCACTGCGATTACAGGTGCGAGTAAAGTTGAGCAAGTTAAACTCAACATTGACGCATTGGAGTATAAGCCATTGATTACAAATGAAGTAATGGAAAAAATAGAAGGTATTTTAGACAACGCTCCTGAGCATCCACAATTCTAATTTTGCAACGTAGGTCACCAGCTTTCATTGCTTCTACCAGCAGCTTTCCGAACCCAGCTTTGTATGGGGATGAAGAGTTGATTGCCATTTCAGAGGCTTTCACTCCAGATATGGTGAAGCGAGCTTATCCCAAAGGAATCTTTCCTTGGTTTGAGCAGGAAGGATTCATCTTTTGGTTCTGCACCCACCCACGCATGCTGATGCAGCCTTCGGAGGTCTACGTTTCAAAGTCGATGCGCAAAGTCCTACGTGATGAAACCTTCCAGATACGGCAGAACACCGCATTCGAGCAAGTGATGCGGGCTTGTTCCGAAATCCCTCGAGGACGCGAAAATGAGTCCTGGATTTCCGAACGTTTCATTGAAGTCTTCTTGGCTTTGCATCAAGAAGGAGTCGCTCACTCGGCAGAGGCTTGGGTTGGTAATGAGCTTGTAGGTGGTTTGTATGGTCTGAAGATCGGTCAGGTCTTTTACGGGGAAAGCATGTTCGCTCGTCAGAGCAATGCTTCCAAAGCGGCTTACATCGAATATTGCCGAGCCTTGGAAGTCGAAGGCATCAAACTCATCGATTGTCAGGTTCCAAGCGAACACTTAAATTCCCTTGGAGGTCGCATTCTGCCTAAAAATCATTTCCTACAGCTCTTGGCTTCGCTGCAATAAACCAAACATTATGAAGCTATTGAAATCATACGGCCTTTTAGCATTCCTAGGATTGTTGGCAATGTCGTGCATGAACGGCTTGGAGGCGCAGGTGAGCTTCTCTGCCATCAGCATGAATCAGTTGCAAGAATTGGAGTCTAGTCAGGTCAAACGTGGTGTCTCCATGCAAGATCTGGAAAAGGATTTTCCGATTCAAAGGATTGACGGTCGTCCTGCGCTCAGTATGCTGGCAAAGGTTTCTACAGATTTCGATGCATCGGATCTTCCAGAAGGAGTGAGCTTCGGATCTCGGATTGGAAATGTGGTTAGTCTGAAGGTTGATTTGAAGCATTTAGATGCCATTCATACTCTACAGAAAGTCGAATACATCGAAGTGGCAGCGAAGATTCACCGCAACTTAGAGCGGGCAGTGCAGGACGTGAGAGCCGACTCCGTGCACCTCGGACTGGGGCTTTCGAAGTCCTACACCGGAAAAGGGGTGCTCATCGGTGTCACCGATTGGGGTTTCGACTACGGTCATCCAATGTTTTACGACAGCAGTTTAACCAACAACCGCATCATGGCGGCTTGGGATCAATTCAAAACGTCTGGACCTGCGCCTGCTGGCTCCAATTTCGGAACCGAGTACCTTGGAACGTCAAACGTTCTTGCTGCTCAATCGGATACTTCAGGAACCTACTATGGTAATGCGACTCATGGAAGTCATGTGGCGGGCATTGCTGGTGGTGGAGGTGCGGGTATTGGCTTAACAGGAGTAGCTCCAGAAGCGAATTTCATTTTCGCGAGCATCTTGCTGGATGCTGGTGCTTTCATGGAAGCCATAGCCTGGATGCAAGATTTCGCTGAAACGGAAAACAAGCGACTCGTCATCAACATGAGTTGGGGATTGTACAATTTGGGGCCCTTAGACGGCTCTTCTCTTTTGAGCTTAGCGCTGAATCAACTCACGGAAGAAGGCGTGGTAGTCGTCACCTCAGGTGGGAATAACGGCGACGATAACTTCCACATCAAACAAGATTTCCCTGGCGATACGCTTTCGTGTGGCGTAAGTTTCTTCCCCAACAATGTGATTGATCGACAGTACGGACAGAGTGTGAGCATGTTTGGGGGGCAATCGCAAAGCTTCTCCACCTCATTTGATTTGTACCAAGTAAACACCAAGCTAGCTTCAAGTCCTTGGTTCCACACAGCCACTTCAGCATCGTTCATTGATAGCTTCATTGTAGTAGGAAACGATACGCTCTATTTTAAAATGGACATTGATGATGAACACCCACAGAGTTTTGCTCCACACATTCGTTTGCGACTCAAAAAGCCCAATGCTGCTTTGTCGGTTGTAGTTCATGTAGCTGCAAGTTCAGGGAGAGTGCATCTCTACAATTTGCTCGACCAAAGTTCAGGTGAAGGCAATGCAGGAAGTTCCTTCACTTCCTTTTTTGGTGGGCCTTCCGGCGACAATGAATACGGGATAGGGGAGCCAGCCTGTGCTGAGAAGATCATTGCTGTTGGCGCGCATTCCTCCGACATCCGCTTGCCAAATCAAACTTGGATTCCCGGAAGCATTGCCAGCTTTTCAAGTCATGGCCCAACCATCGATGAGCGCATGAAGCCAGACCTTACAGCTCCCGGGGTGAATGTGCTCTCATCCATTAGCTCCTTTGCCGACGACAATTATTTCTTCGAGGACAGTGTGTCCTTCAACGGCAGAACTTATGGCTTTACCCGCTTTTCAGGAACTTCTATGTCTGCGCCAATGACCACCGGGATTGTAGCCTTGATGTTAGAAGCCAACCCCTTTCTATCGCCATCACAGGTCAAAGAGATTCTTCGCTCCAGCACGCGCACAGATGTTCGCACAGACACAATACCAAGCGGTGGAAGTACCATCTGGGGAATGGGCAAGGCAAACGCCTTAGAGGCAGTTAAAACCGCTGCGATTTGGATGAGTCGTGAAATTGAAGATGAACCTTCGGAGTTTCTGATTTACCCGAACACCGTCAGCGACGAACTGATGGTTCAAATTCCTGAAGGAAGGCTAGTAGAGGCCTACCGGATTTTTGACTTACAAGGAAGAAGGATGTTGACTGGGTCTTTTGAGTCCTCAATTGATGTACAGAAACTCTCTTTTGGAACCTACTTACTGCACTTGGAGACGGAAGAGGGAATTGAAGTTCTCAAGTTTGTGAAGGGGAGTCAATGATTTATTTTCGATTACTGATTACGAATTACAGGTTACGAGTGACAAGTTACGAGTGACAAGTAATCAATTTCCACATTCGCACATTTTCTAATTTTCACATCTACACATCTACACATCAACTCATTTCCACGGCTTTCCTCACACTCCCGTGCTCTTTCAGCAACTTATTGGCGGTTTCGTAATCCACCCCCAGCTCTTCCATCACCATCTTAGTGCCTCTGTCTACAAGCTTATTGTTCGAGAGTTGCATATCAACCATTCGGTTGCCTTTCACTCGCCCAATGCCAATCATAGCGGCAGTAGTGAGCATGTTTAAAACCAGTTTTTGGGCAGTTCCCGATTTCATGCGTGTGCTTCCTGTAACGAACTCCGGACCAACAACAACTTCAATAGGGAAGTCCGCATGGTCACCCACTGGAGATCCAGAGTTGCAACAGATGCAGCCCGTCGTAATTCCTTCTTCTCGAGCTTTTCTCAAGCCACCAATCACATAAGGTGTAGTTCCCGAAGCTGCGATTCCAACCAGCACATCGTCTTTTCCAATGCGGTGCTCCGCAAGATCTTTCCAGGCACCTTCTTCATCGTCTTCGGCAAACTCAACCGCTTTGCGCATCGCTGAATCGCCACCAGCCATTAAGCCGACAACCATGCCATGAGGTACTCCATAGGTCGGCGGACACTCGCTGGCGTCTACAATTCCCAATCGGCCAGAAGTTCCTGCACCGATGTAAAACAGTCGCCCGCCGGCTTTGAACTTCTCTACAATCACATCCACCAAAGCTTCAATCTTGGGAAGTACCTTCTCAATAGCCTTTGGAACACTTTGGTCTTCGGCATTGATGTTCTTGAGCAATTTCAGACTACTCATTTTGTCCAAATCCTGGTGATTCGATTCTTGTTCTGTGGTGCGGATGAAGGTCATCAGAAGGATTTACGTGCGTTTTTAATCTGTTTGTTGAAGAAGTAACCTGCTTTCAAATCTAAACTGAATGAATCCAAGCGCGGCTTCTCAGCGCGAACCAAAGGACCGTCGGGGTCGAGGGCGTTGGTGAACTGGCGCTGGTACATGGGCTGAATGATTACAATCAATTTCGACTTGATGTATTGAATGAATCCGACTCCTACATTCCAAGCAAAATACTTACGGTTGAACCAGGTGATGTTGCTCACCTGATTTGAGAATGCACCAAAAAGTGGGTCTCTCAAATTGTCGGGTGCGTTGAAGCGTTTTCCGTTGAAGGTTTGGTTGATGAGGTATCCACCCATAAATCCTCCACTAATCATAAAGTGAAACTTTCGTTTGATCTGAAAATGCTTATCAAAACCGACTGGAATGGTTAGGTAACGCGCTGATATAATGATGTTTCCACGCTTAGTATCGTCGAAGGTTCCATCGGAGCGCAAAATTTTTGGACGTGTTTTAAAGCCTTTGTTCTGGAAAAATAAACCCGTCGAAAAGCTCAAATCGGGATCGAGGAATCGTTTGTATTCAATCCCGATGTGGTATGAAGGTTTCCATTCGAGTGGAAGAGCAAGCTTGATGGTACGGTCATTCAGGCGCTCAATACTCGGAGCGAGTAGAAAAGTGATTTGGTACTTCTCAATTTTCTTAATGCCTTCCTGACTGCGCACAGAGTTTCCAAGAAGGAAGAATGAGAGCGCAAAGAGAAGGAGTCTGAGCATAGAGTTGAATCGGATGCTCTAGTAGATGCGAGGGTATTTCTTGGGGTCAGCTTCGTGCATAATCTCATATGCGGCGTCGAAGATGTCTTCTAAGCTCGGCTTCGAAAAGTAGTCTCCATCGGATCCATATGCGGGTCGGTGTTCTTTTGAAGAAAGACACTTTGGATTCGAATCGAGATGGAAGTAGCCTCCTTGCTCGTCCAAGACCTTTTGCATCATATAGGCAGTTCCACCACCCGGAACGTCTTCATCGATGAATACAACACGGCTGGTTTTCTTCAAACTTTCAACAATAGAATGATTGAGATCGAAGGGTAGAAGTGTTTGTACGTCAATGACTTCTGCGGAAATGTCGTAGGCTTTTAATTGCTCTGCAACCTGACTTACCATGCGTACCATGGAGCCATAAGTAACCAAAGTAATGTCGGTTCCTTCATGAATTACTTCAGGCTGACCCAAGGCTACGGTATACTCGCCGAGGTTGGCAGGTTGATTCTCTTTAAGTCGGTATCCGTTCAGGCTTTCAATCACCAAACCAGGTTCGTCAGAGGCGAGCAAGGTGTTGTACATCCCTGCTGCCTGAACCATATTTCTTGGAACACAAACGTGAATTCCTCGCGCAGCATTTACAATCATGCCCATGGGTGAGCCTGAATGCCAAACGCCTTCCAAACGGTGTCCTCTGGTTCGAATGATGAGAGGAGCTTTTTGTCCGCCCTTGGTTCTGTATTGAACCGTAGCCAAATCGTCGCTCATCACTTGAAGAGCATAGAGTAGGTAGTCGAGGTATTGAATCTCCGCCACCGGACGTAAGCCACGCATGGCCATTCCTATTCCCTGCCCAATAATGGTTGCTTCACGAATCCCTGTATCGAACACACGGTGTTCGCCGTACTTTTCTTGAAGTCCTTCCAGACCTTGGTTTACTCCGCCAATTTTCCCAGAGTCTTCGCCGAAGATGATCAACTCAGGATGCTTAGCGAGAAGTGCATCGAAGTTGTCGCGGATTACTTCTCGGCCATCGACCAATTTCTCCTCATCAAGTACCGGAGCAACGGCATTTACGTTCAGAGCGGAAAGCTCAGATTCAGAGTGTAGGTGAGAGGAGTAACGCTCTTCGTTGGCCGCTTTACTGGCGGTGAGCCAGTTCAATAAAGTGTTTTTCGCAGAACTCTCTTCCGAGCGAACCAGGCGTAAGGAGCGTCTTGCAGCGGAAACAATTTCCTTCCGCATAGGATCCATTTCTGAAGAGAGGTCTTTTGCGATTGCACGAATATCATCTGATTTAGAATGCTCAGCTGCAAGGGCTTCAAGCATTTCGAGCATTTCTGAAAGCTCAGCTTTCATGCTGAGCATGAAGGCCTTCCAAGCTTCGGCCTTTTGAGTTCGAACTTCTTTTTTAGCCGCTTCCTGAAAGCCATTTAAGTCTTCCTGGCTCGCAAAACCCTTATCGATCATCCACTCGCCAAACTTGGTGATTGGGTCGAATTCAGTTTCCCAAGCCAATCGCTCTGCGCTTTTGTAGCGCTCATGAGACCCAGAGGTAGAGTGCCCTTGAGGCTGTGTCATCTCCTCTACATGAACAAGAACAGGCGTGTGTGTGGTGCGCGCAATTTCAGCGGCTTCCTCATAAGCGAGCACGAGTTGGCCATAATCCCAGCCTTTCGCGCGAATGATTTTGTACCCGCCGCGCTCGTCGATTTTTTCAAATCCCTGAAGGATCTCTGAAATGCTCTCTTTGGTGGTTTGATATTTCTTGCTTACAGAAATTCCATGACCATCGTCCCATACGGAGATGACCATAGGAACTCCAAGAACTCCCGCTGCATTGATGCTTTCCCAGAACAAACCTTCTGAAGTACTTGCGTCTCCGATGGTTCCAAAGGCAATCTCATTTCCTTTGTTCGAGAAGTTTGTGTGATCTTTTAATTCCGGGTTGTTTCGATAAAATCTTGATGCGTAGGCCAGTCCGAGAAGTCTCGGCATCTGACTAGCAGTAGGGGAGATGTCAGCAGAAGAGTTCTTTTGCTCCATCAGATTTCGCCAAGTCCCATCTGGGTTTAAACTGCGAGTTGCATAGTGTCCGTTCATCTGACGACCGGCGGAAGCCGGTTCAGCATCTACATCCGCGTGAGCGTAGAGTTGAGCGAAAAATTCTTGAGGCTTTAGAAGGCCAGCGGCCATCATGAAGGTTTGATCTCGGTAGTAGCCAGATCTAAAATCGCCGTTCTGAAATTGTTTGGCTAAAGCGATTTGTGCAATCTCTTTCCCGTCGCCAAAAATCCCAAACTTGGCCTTACCTGTGAGTACTTCTCGTCGACCTAAGAGACTCATCTCTCGGCTCAAACAGGCTATTTTATAGTCGTTTACAATCTCTTCTTTCAGTTGTAGTTCGTCTATTTCGTCGATTTCTGTCTCCTTCGCCATGCGCGTGATTGTTCTCGGAATTCGTGTGCAAAGCTAAGTATTTTCAAGCCTGAAAGAAAGAGGCCCAAGCGCCTATTCATAAGGCACTCAGGCTCATTTTTCATTTATCAGATTCCGCAGGAAGTACAGCTCAATCCGTCACTCTCCATGCGCCACGTTTTACGGATCATATCTCGGTCGTGGGTGTTGGTGACGTTTTGCACATCGTCGAGAATGATGTCGGTACTCTCACCGAGGTACACCGATTTGCCTTGAGGGAGCATCAAGCGAATCGCAACATCTTGCATTCTCCAACCGTCTTCTTTTCGAACGACGAAGAAAGGATCGAAGCTCAAGTAGTTGTCGGTAATGTTGAATTTGTACTCGATTTTTTCTGCTCGTACTCGGCACTCCTTCACGCTCGAACCTCGACTGTTCATGAGGATTTGAACGTAAATCGAATCGTCGGGACTCTCAACAACATCAAAACCAACGTCCTTAATGCGCAGCTTTTCGTCGTCAAGTGAAACCAATTTAGATCCCAAACCGTGTCTGCGCTTCCCGTATTTCTCGGCATTCGTGACGCTTACGTAGAAGGTGTCGGCTAAAGTTGGGGCAATGGCAATCTCAGTTTTTATTCCGTCGTCAACTGAAAATTGCTTACTAACTCGACCGCTGGCTACAATGGTAATGATGAGTCCTATGAGGAAGGCAGTTCCCAAGCCCAATGCTGGCCATCTCAAACTGATTTTTGAACCGAGCAATTTGAGTCCAGCGATGAAGAGGAAGCCAAGTGGAGCACAACTAAGTAGAAGTGCGCCTATAATGAAGAAATTCAGTTCGCCGTTGCTTTGGAAGAAATAGTTGGCGATGTTGCCGAAGTTACCGCTGTACTCAAATTCGTCAACGTGAAAGAATGCAACGTTTCCATTCATTACTGTGGCGGAAACCAGGCTTACAATCCCAATGCTTGAGGCTACCAGAAATATGATTCCTAAAAACTTCCCAAAGAAGCGAAAGATGTAGTTCACTAGGTTGAGAATGAATTTGCCCAAGCGTTCAATGAAGTCGCCACTTCGATCCGTGATGGAACGACTTGCTTTGCTCGCCTTACCAGCTACTTCGTCAAACTTTTTTTTTACGAATTCGCCCTCTTCTTGCACTTTTCGTTTGATGTTCTCGACGTTGATGGCCTCGCCTTTCATCGCCAACTTGTCGGCGGCAGTGATTGCTTTAGGTACCACGAGCCAGAGGATGATGTAGATGAGTATTCCAGTTCCGAAGAAGATGAAACTCACCACGAAGAGAATGCGCAAAATGACTGGGTCGATGTTGAAGTAGTGTCCGATTCCCGAGCACACTCCACCGAATACACGTCGATCTGGGTCGCGAAAGAGTCGCTTGGCACTTGAGCTAGCTTTCGGCTCATACTCATCTTGGGTACTGCGCGCTTTTTGTGCTTGCTCAGCCTCCTCGTCGAGGTATGCCTCGGGTTCGCCCATAATAGACATCACTTCCGCGACGTCTTCCATGGAGACAACCATGCGTCCGTTTTTGAGTTTTTCCTGGAACATCTCAGCAATGCGTGCTTCGATGTCGCCCATGATTTCTTTTTTTCCGTCGCCTTCGCTGAAGTATCCTTCAATGGTTTCGAGGTAATCTTTGAGCTTGGCGTAGGCCTGGTCATCTATTGTGAAGATGATTCCGGCTAAGTTGATTGAGACAGTCTTGTTCATCTTATTTGTTTTTTTTGCTTTTCACTTGGTTCACTGCCGATTGCAGCTCTTCCCATGTCGAGGCAAGTTCTTGTGAGAATTTGATTCCTAATTCAGTTAGTTTGTAATATTTTCTTGGTGGCCCCGATGTGGATTCTTCCCATCGATATGCAAGCAACCCTGTATTTTTTAAGCGTGTAAGTAGAGGATATAAAGTTCCTTCTACCACAATGAGTTTGGCATCTTTCAACTTGGCAATGATGTCGGAGGGATAAGCCTCTTCTTCAGCTAGGATTGAAAGGATACAGAACTCCAGGATTCCCTTTCGCATTTGGGCTTTGGTGTTCTCTACATTCATAGTTCTTATTTAAATTTTTTGTTGTTGACTTAAACATCTCCTTCAGTGGAGAGAAGAAATAGCTTTCCTCGCTATCCTTCAGATAATTTGAATATTCCAACACCAGAGGCACAGCTTTTTAAACTGCTGCCTTTGATGAGGAATGTTGTGGTGATTGTTTTCATGGTTGGTTGGTTGGTTGGTTGGTTGGTTGGTTGGTTGGTTGGTTGAAATTTTGTGTCTTAAAATCCCCAGCTTTCGTCTTCCTCTTCTTCAGTTTCGAATAGCGGAATGATCGTGCTGATGTCGAAGGATTCTATAAAGCGGTATCGGGTAATCAGCGATTCAACTTCAAGTTCGATGATTTCGATTTCCTCTTGGAATATACTGGGCCCGCTTAAATCACTGCTAGTATCTAGGTCGGAGACTATCTACAGTAGCTCTTTGAGCGAAGGCTACAGAGCTGAATAGAACGAAGGAAGCAAGCGCGAGTTGAAGACGCAAAATCAAATTAGGGCATTTAACTTATCAGGCCTGAAATTATACTTTTTAGCTATGCGCAATGAGCTGAACTTTAAAGCAAAAAAAAGCCCTCATAAAGTGAGGGCCTTTTTTTCTTTCAAGAATTTCTTGCTCAAGAGTAATTCAAGCGTTGAACCTTCGCAATGCGTTTGGCCAAGCGAATTACTTGTTTGGTGTAACCAAATTCGTTGTCGTACCAGACGTACATTACCACGTTTTTGCCATTTGGATGTACGATCGTAGCACAGCTGTCGTATACAGAGCAGCACGTGTTTCCGATGATGTCATTGGAAACAAGATCTTCAGCGATTGAGTAGTGAATTTGGTTAATCAAATTCCCTTCAAGGGCTGCACGCTTCATACTCGCGTTGAGATCTGCTATGCTCGTTTCTTTATTCAATTCTAAACTAAGAATGGCAAGTGAGCCATTTGGAGTAGGGACGCGAACTGCATTTGCAGTTAGCTTGTCCTTAAAGCCTGGCATTACCTTGGTTACTGCAGCTCCAGCTCCAGTCTCAGTAATTACCATATTCACAGCGGCTGATCGGCCACGGCGAGTTTTCTTGTGCATATTGTCAAGAAGGTTCTGGTCGTTGGTATATGAGTGCACCGTTTCGATGTGACCTTTGAGAACTCCATAATCCTTTTCAACTGCAGATAGCACTGTAGAAATAGCATTCGTAGTACAGCTTGCTGCAGAATAGATGTTTTCAGAATTCACATCAAACTCTAAGTGATTCACTCCGTAAACGATGTTGGGAACCCCTTTACCAGGAGCAGTAAGAAGAACTTTAGATACTCCTTTTGATTGCAAGTGTTTTCCAAGCTCTTCACGGTCGCGGAAGGCACCAGTGTTATCGATGACTACCGCGTCATTTATTCCGTATATGGTGTAATCGATTTCAGTAGGGTCGTTTGCCGCAATGAAGTGAATGCGTTGTCCGTTTACCAACAAGCAGCGATTTTCTTCATCGACTTCTACGGTTCCCTTAAACTCACCATGAACTGAGTCCATCTTAAGAAGAGAGGCTCTTTTGTGAAGTTGTGCAGGATCGTTGTTTCGAACAACCACGGCCTTTAAACGAAGTTGAAGACCTTTTCCGGCTTGCTTAATGAGTTCACGAGCGGCCAATCTACCAATTCTCCCAAATCCATAAAGAACTACGTCTCTTGGGTTGAATTTCGGGCTGGAATCATTAAAGCCAGCCAGCTTATCGTTGAGGAAGTCTTGCTTACTGGCATAGTTCGCTTTTTCCTCGTCCCATTCGCTCGACAATTTACCGATGTCAATTTTAGAAGGACTTAAGTCCATCTCCAAAAGCAAATCAGCCAATTCCATCGAGATCTTAACGCGAATGGGCTTTTGAACAACCTTTTTTGCGTAGTTGTGCAAATCGACGATTTCGGAAGTGCTTCTATCTACAAGGTGATTTCTAAAGAGTACAAGCTCAATGGCTTTTTCATAAAGTAGCTTACCAATACTGGCTTGTAGGTTGGCTGCAGCCTTTTCTTTTGCAAGGTGAGCCTCAAGTTCAGCTTCATATTGCTGAACTCCGGAATCTGCTGTTGACATTCGAATGAGAAGTTGGTGTTTCTAATTACTGACCTAAGTAGGCTTTCAAAAGACGGCTGCGCGAGTTGTTGCGCAAACGTCGGATGGCCTTTTCTTTTAGCTGACGAACACGTTCTCGAGTCAAATCGAATTTGTCTCCGATTTCATCTAGAGTATGCTCGTGCTGTGATCCAATACCGTAATACAACTTTAGTACGTCGCGTTCACGTTCGCTTAAAATTTGAAGAGAGCGCTCAATTTCGCGTACCAATGACTCGCGCATTAAATCGCTGTCGGTGGAAGGGACGTCATTGTTTGGCAATACGTCAATCAATCCATGATCTTCACCTTCCTTAAAGGGTGCATCCATAGAAACGTGACGGCCGCCAATTTTCAGTGTGTCTTTTACCTTGGTAGAGGTGATGTCTAAATGTTCAGCAACTTCAATGTCTGAAGGTGGACGCTCAAACTGTTGTTCCAATTGCGAAACCGTTCTATTGATTCTATTTAAAGAACCAACTTGATTTAATGGAAGGCGAACAATTCTCGATTGCTCGGCAATTGCTTGAAGAATACTTTGACGAATCCACCAAACGGCGTAGGAAATGAATTTGAATCCTCGTGTTTCATCAAAACGCTGTGCAGCCTTAATGAGACCTAAGTTTCCTTCGTTGATGAGGTCGGGTAGTGTAAGGCCTTGGTTCTGATATTGTTTGGAGACAGAAACTACAAATCGAAGATTGGCTTTTACCATTTTCTCTAGAGCGCGCTGGTCTCCATCTCTGATCTTCTTTGCCAACTCCACTTCTTGCTCGGCATTGATCATTCCTTCACGTGAAATGTCGGATAGGTACTTGTCGAGCGATTTGCTTTCGCGATTGGTAATGGACTTGGTGATTTTTAACTGCCTCATAATCAGAAACCTTAGATTAAGTTTGTAATCAAATTCCCCCCTTGATTCGAGTGGTGCAAAGGTAGGTTGAATAAACTAGAAATGCAATATGCTGAGATGGATTGATCTTCCTAGAGCTTTAACGATTCAAAGCCCCAAATAGTTCACACCTTAAGTCAATCTCGAGAATACGGTTATGGCATTCCAAAACCGTAATAACCTTCAGTGCCATCTGCATACTTACCCTCAACAAGCACGCCACCCTTGCGTCCTTCAAGAAGGTCATATACATCCGACTCAGAGTAAATTCGATTGTTGTCGATTTTTGAAATAACAAAACCTTCGCGAACACCGCTCTCCAAGAGCTTGCCCCGGCCGAGTTCTTTTACCCGAACTCCACTCTCTAAGCCCAAAGCTTTGAGTTCTGCTTTCGATACGATTTCAAAGGAAGCGGCCAGCTCATTTTTCAATTTTGAACTCGCATCATCCACAAGAGCTACCTCGCCAAATCTATTTTTCAACTCGATTAAAAATTCTTTTTCCTCTTCGCCGCGTTGGATTCCAATAAGCACTTTGTCACCCGGACGATAGGACGATAGTTTTTCTTGAAGTGAAGGGACGTCGCTCACTTCGTATTCGCCAACCTTGCGAATGATGTCTCCTTTTTTTATTCCAACATTCTCTGCTGCTCCACCTTTGGTGGTTTCTTGAATGTAAATTCCATTCAGGTCGTCGATGCCTTGAGACAAGGCCAACTCATTATCGATGTCGCGGATGGAAACGCCAATGAAAGCCCGCTGAACAGTCCCGAAATCTTTCAAATCGTTCACCACTTTAGCAGCTATGTTTGATGGAATGGCAAAGGAGTAACCTGTGTATGATCCTGTATTTGATTTAATGGCTGCATTGATTCCAACCAACTCGCCCTTGGTGTTTACAAGCGCACCTCCGCTGTTGCCTGGGTTTACAGCTGCATCCGTTTGCAAGAAGGACTCAATAGGAGGAAGGCCGTTTCTAGAATCCGAGCGAAGAATGTTGATGTCTCGAGCTTTTGCAGAGATGATTCCAGCAGTAACGGTCGAGTTTAAGTTGAATGGATTTCCAACAGCTAAGACCCACTCCCCAACTTGAACGGCATTTGAGTTTGCAAATTCCAAATAGGGTAGGTTTTTCCCATCAATCTTTAGAACTGCAAGGTCAGTGGCGGGATCTCTACCAACGACATTTGCTTGGAAAGTCTTTTTATTGTTTAAAGTGATTTCTACAGAATTAGCTCCTTCGATGACGTGGTTGTTGGTAACGATATAACCGTCCTCACTGAGCAAGACTCCTGAACCACTTCCGACCTGAGATCTTTTTGGTCTTTGCTGATTCCCGTAGCCAAAGAAAAACTGCATCCAAGGATCTGTGTACTGATCATTGCCTTCAACTATCGTTTTAACGTGCACCACAGCATCCAAACTTTTGGAAGACGCTGCGACAAAATCGGCAGGAGCATAGGGGAGTTCAGGTGCAATTCCCCCATCTACTGTGCTGATTGGCATCCCTTGTTCATGAACAACAATCTGCTCTTTTTGCGGAAATAGTTTATTGAAGAGAAAAATACTGAAGAGTCCACCTAGAATGGCTGCTGAAAAGAGTGAGACGAATTTTTTCATGCTTGATTGTTTTGTTTGTCAAATTTGCAACAGTAGAACGCTGAGGTCAATAGCTCTGTTTGCTCTTTGCTGTTAAGCTTTGTTAAGCCCAGTATAAGTATCTTTCAGAGCTTCGTGTCAAATTCCAAATGCTGATGAAATTCTCAAAATATCAAGGTGCCGGAAATGATTTTATTGTAGTCGACGATCGAGATGAAATATTTGATTTGACTGATCAGGCTCTTATAGTTCGTCTTTGCGATCGGCGCTTTGGGGTAGGAGCCGATGGCTTAATTCTTCTGCGCAATCACACAGATTTCGATTTTGAAATGGTCTACTTCAATTCCGATGGCGCGCCCAGTTCGATGTGTGGCAACGGCGGCAGGTGCATTGCCAGATTTGCTGATGATCTCGGCATTCCTCAGAAAGGTGCTTATTCGTTTTTAGCTGTCGACGGCCCTCATGAGGCTATAATTGAAGCTCAAGTCATTCACCTGAAAATGTCGGATGTTGAGAAAATCGAATTGGTTCCTGAAGGAAAGAAAGTTGAAACTGGTTCGCCGCATTTGATTCTGGAGCGGGAAGCATTGGACATCGATGATTTTGTACAAGAGGCTAGGGAGTATAGAAACTTAGAGGCATACAAGCAAAAGGGAATCAATGTGAACTTCATCCTTCGTGAAGGTTCAGGCTTGAAAATTCGGACCTATGAACGTGGTGTTGAAGATGAAACCTTAGCTTGTGGTACTGGAGTAACAGCAGCTGCACTCTCCGTCTTTAATCCAATGCTCAAAGATGTTCAAAGCATTGAAGTGAAAGCTAGAGGAGGAGACCTCAGCGTGCGAGCCAAAGCCAATTCAACAGGTGGTTATGAAGATGTGTGGCTAACAGGCCCAGCAGACTTTGTCTACTCTGGAGAAATTAAATTCTAGGCGTTTAGCATAATTGGCATCACCAACATCAAAACGTCCTCAGACTCATCAAGTCCGTCGAGCGAGCGAATGATACCTGCTCTGTTTGGTGCCGACATTTCCAAGGTTACCTGATCACTGTCGAGGTTGTTCATCATCTCCACAATAAAGCGAGCATTGAAACCAATTTCCATATCCTCGCCTTCGTAAGAACATGTAAGACGTTCACTTGCCTCATTCGAGAAGTCCAAATCCTCAGCAGAAATGTGCAACTCACTTCCTGCAAATTTCAAGCGAATTTGGTGGGTCGTTTTGTTCGAGAAAAGCGATACTCGGCGCAGGCTATTTAAGAAAGCATGACGATCGATGGTAAGTTTGTTTGGGTTTTCTTTTGGAATCACCGCATCGTAATTCGGATACTTTCCATCGATGAGGCGACAAACCAATTGAACATCTCCAATACTAAAGTGAGCATTGGTGTTCGAGTAGCTCAGTTCTACTTCTGCGTCGGTGGTCGATAGAAGCGACTTTAGAAGATTGTTTGGCTTCTTAGGAAGAATGAAGGTGCTGGCTTTTTTAGCTTTTACATCAGATCGCACATACTTAACAAGCTTATGCGCATCTGTTGCAACAAAAGTTAGGTTGTCTTCATTGATTTCAAAAAGAATCCCCGACATAATCGGACGCATCTCATCGTTTCCAGTGGCGAACAATGATTTGTTGATTCCGCCGAAGAGGGCAGAGCTGCTCATTTTAATTTTCTCTCCGCCTTCTAGTTCAATTGCTTTCGGAAATTCATCTGCAGAAGCTCCGGGGACTTTGTACTTACCATGATCGCTAGACAATTCAATGCCCATGGTCTTTTCGTCTATGTCAAAAGAAAGAGGCTGCTCAGAAAAGGTCTTTAGAATGTCGAGAAGAATTTTAGCAGGCGCACAGAACGAACCATCTTTTGCAGACTTATCGAGATCCATTTTAGTCGTCATCGTTGTTTCGAGATCCGACAAGGAGATGCTCAGCGAATTTCCTTCCACTTGAAACAGAAAATGATCGAGGATGGGTAAAGTGTTGTTGGAATTTAGTACTCCTGAAATTTGGTTGAGATGCTTGAGCAATCCAGTACTAGAGACAATAAACTTCATATTCTTATTTCCTGTTTTAGCACTCTTGACATTCTGTCGCGAGAGAGGCACAAATATATTTCATTTGGCACAAAAGCAGCCTCCCTGAAAGGCCTTGAAAGACGTCTTTTCAACAGGTTTTTAAGGTAGGAGGAAATCCCTTCTTCTCTTTAATATCGGGTCGAACACGAAGTATTGTACAACTACGAAGTCGCGTTCGTTGAGAAGTCCGTACATGCGGTCTAGGTCGAAGGGAATCGGGTTTCCTTCAAAATCCTCTGAATCTTCTGGCATCGGCTTCTTGAAGAGTTTAATATCCGTTGGAAAACCCAAAGCATTCACCAGCTTGATCTCGGCCATCGGAACTTGTTGAAGAATGCTGTCTTTAAAGGAGATGCTTTTCGTCTCTTCGAAGCCCTCAAAATTCACCTTCTTGAAAAGGTTTAGGTAGCGGAATATTTCCAAGGAGTCCACCCGAGCATCAAAATTCCCACTGGAAAAGTCAACGAGGCCAAAGGCTCCCTCTTCAGTTGAAGCCAACACGAAATTATCTTCAGGTGCAGAAGGGTAATTGATTTCTACACTTTTGATGTTTTCCATAGAGCTGGCAAATATTTCATGTGTACGCCATTCGTTGACATTCGTGAAATATCGCGGACCAAGGAAGCCATAGAGTCCTTCCATGTGCACCACAAAAGGAACACTTGAGTTTTCGAGCAACATATAGGTTCCTGAATGATCTGGATTGCTGCTTCCGACGTAATAGATTTTTGAGGCCTCTTCTGAACCTTGGTAGATCTCCACTTTCACTGAATTACCAGAAAGACGTTTTACGACGCTTTCAAAGGCCGACTTAGGAACCGGCGTTCGAACTTTCAATTCTTTGATGGTGTACAAGAGGTTGATGACAGCATCTTCTCGGGCAGCGTACAAGCCGTTTACAATCCACTTCCCATCTCTTTTTTCAAGAAGGATGTTGTTGTCGCTTTTGTCTGCCAGAAAGATTCGATCGATGCTTGCGGTATCCTCTACGGCAAAATCGTTCAACTCGGTTCGCATCGTCGATTTGGTTGGTTGCAAAGCGAAGTAGGCAATAGCAGAGCTGCCAAGTAATGCTAAGAGAATGAGAAGACGATTTCGAGTTTTATTCATTACTAACGGCGGTGTTTGTTTCGTTTCCATGCAAAGAGAGCGAGTCCCATTAGCCAAATTAACAGTAAGGGAAGGCTCATGTTGAACAATTGCCAGTTGAACCGAGCAGACGATGCCTTTTGTTGGTCCAAAAGGCGCATTTTCAATTCTTTCGAACGCAATTCAATCAAGCCCGAGTCATCGAGCATATAATCGATGCTGTTCATGAGGAACTCTTTGTTCGCATGAACCTTTTGAAGGTACTTGTCGGAACCCAGTGGAAAGAACTCTTGTCGTTCTAGGCTCACGTCATTACGAATGATGTCGCCGTCGGAGATGACAATCATCTTATTCGGAACCGAAATCCCCTTGAAGTCAATGTCTGTGTTTGAAAGCAATTGCTGCGGCATACGGTTGTTGAATACACTTTCAAATTCACCTTCGAGCAAGACGGCCAGCGCTTGAGGTCCGCTATTGAAATTCTCTTGTTGAGGTTTTTGACGTAGAATGTTCAAGGAAATGCGACTGGGGGCATTCACCAATTTGGAATAAACAGAAGTCTGCAGGAGAATCGTTTTTCGAATTCCTTTTCTTCCGATGGTGTCAATGCTGCTGGCGAACTTGCTTGCAATGCCATCGAGATTCTTCACAATTGGGTGATTTTCTTTGGGAAGAATCATCGGGAAATAGTACCACGGATAGAGTTCTTGTCGAGCTTGCGTCCCCATCATTCCCGTGACAACTGGAATTGGTAAGGCTTGCATGTCCATGATGAGGTTTGGATTTATACGCACTCCATACCGGAACAGCATATCCTCTAGGTTGACACTTTTTGGCACACTAACATCCATTCCCGTGGCTTGAACACTGTCCATGCTTGCGCGCACACCATCAACTAAAATCAGGAGTTTACCACCTCGCATAACAAACTGATCGATGATGAATTTATCTCGTTCATCGAAGCTTGAATCGGGTCCTGCGATGATGAGTGCATCGTAGTCATCAAGGGCTCCTAGCTGCTGGTCCATGCGAAGCCGATTGACTGTGTAATACTCATCTAAAGTGTAGGCCAAGTCGGCCACTTTTAGTTCTTCGTATTCCGACTGACCTTCGAGGAAGCCAATCTTTTTGTCTTGGTTGGTGATGAGCTTTTTAAGTGCTGAGGCCAATTCGTATTCTATTTTCTGAATGCTCGCATTCACCATTTCCTCATCAGAAGCGCCACTCAAACCCTTGAGCAATTGCACAGGAATTTCCTTTTCTCCGTAGGCTATTATGGCTCCAGGGAAAAGAACTTTTTCGCTGAACTCTCCAGCTTCTTGAATGCGAATGTTCGTGTATTGAAGGCCTTCTTCTGTGAGCTTTCGGTAGCGTTTAATCCTTTCCTCCTCATCGTCACCAGCAGAAGGGTCGCTGAATTCGTATTGGATTTTTGAGTTGTACGCCCTAAACTCATCGAGCATTTCTTTTACAGCAGTTTGAAGCTTTCGGTAATCCGGTGGAAGTTCACCATCGAGATAAACGCGCGCAAAGACAACGTCGTCAACTTCCGCCAAAAGACTTTTTGTCGCATCGGATATGCTGTACCTCTTTTCAGAAGTCAGATCAAAGCGCTCAAAAAACAACTGACCAAGAAAGTTCAGCAGGAATATGACCACGAGGCTGATTCCAAAAGCGAGGAAGGCGGAAGTTCGTTTCGAGTTTTTCACCAGTTTCTACTTTCCAGTTTCAATTTTGTGGCAGCCACAAAAACTACAATTAGACTCAAGAAATAGAGTAAGTCTCGCGTATCAATAACACCCCGACTCATTGAGATGTAGTGCTCATTTATTCCCAAACGCGCAATGATGAGCTCAATTCCAGTGAAGGCTGAAAGTCCGCTGATGGATTCAAAACCCACAAAACAAAAGAAGGATAGGAAGACGCCAACAATGAAGGCAACAATTTGATTTGAACTGAGACTCGATGCGAATAATCCAATGGCAACAAAGCCGGAAGCGATGAATAACAAACCGATGTACGAACCCCACAGAGCTCCAGTATCTAGGTTCCAAGCAGTTGCTCCGAGCTGGCCAATGGTGTAAACGTAGACTAGGCTAGGGAGGAGCGCAAGAACAATTAAGATAATTCCTGCAAGAAATTTCGCCATCACAATTTCCCAGTCAGTTAAAGGCTTCGTCATAATCAACTCAATGGTCCCGGTTCTGAATTCTTCCGAGAAACTGCGCATGGTAATGGCCGGACCTAAAAAGATAAAAACCCAAGGAGCAATAATGAAAAGGGTGTCAATGTTGGCATATCCGCTGTCGAGAACATTGAACTCGCCCGGAAAAATCCACATGAAAAGACCAATAGTCACCAAGAATAGACTGATGACGATGTAGCCTATAAGTGAGTTGAGGAAGCTGCTAATTTCTCTTCTGAGAAGACTGATCATAATTCGCTGTGAATGCTTGCAAAAATAGAATTCCCATTAGGCGAAAACACAGAAACAATTAGAAGGATGGAAATGAGTTGAGAACGGAGGCTCTCAATTTGCGAGTAAAGCTCTCTTTACTTCGTACTCAATCAGCAATTCAGAATGGAATTCAGAATGAAATGCGTCGCTGGAAGCAAATGCCATACGCTTTGTTCCCGACTCTTCGACGAGCTTGAGCATCAGTCCGAAATTCTCAATACGTTGCAAATCAATGAGAAGCTCTGTAATGTCAATGCTAAGGTCCTCGCGGTCTGAAGTGCTTGGCCCAATTCGAATTTCATTTTCAGAGGTGGTTTGAGGCTGGTTCACCCAAGTAACACTTGACTCGTCCCAACTTTCAGTAATTCTTTGAAGAAGGCATTCATTGAGGTCCAATTTGTTGACATTGCTCAGTAAATCGCTGCGAAGTCCATTGAACAATCGAAGTTCAGCATGTAAGACTTTCGCGTTTCTCGGCAGACTTTTCAGGTCGAATTCCAATAAACTGCGGCTGATTAATTGATGCTCGTTTTGATCATCCCACTTTGCTTCGGCCATAAATACAGAACTGGTCGATTGTTGGAGTTCTTCTGGAAAGCTTTGGATGAGTGCGTCTTTACCCTCTTTAGCATCAGGTTTGAGCCAGATGTACTCAACGCTGGTTTGCTCGCAAGAAATCAGTAAGGGGATGAATAGAAGGAATATTAATCGACGCATCAATCACAAAGATACACAAAATTAAGGTTGACTTAACATTAAGGTAACATTGGGTGAGCGGTCGGTTCTTGACAACTGAAAACTATCTTTGGCGCCTTCATGAGAGTATTAAAATTTGGGGGCACCTCTGTAGGAAGCCCTGAGAGTATGAGGGGTGTTGCGAACATCCTCAAGAACGAGGCTGAGTCTCTCGTCGTTCTATCCGCCATATCTGGAACTACAAATCGATTGGCGGAAATCGCCGAATACTTCAGATCCAATCAAGAGCATTTGGCCCTGAAGGAAATCGATGTCCTGGAAGGAGAGTACAAGATTTTTATAGATGAGTTGATTCAAGATGCGGTCATTCTGAAAGATCTTACCGCCATTCTTGATGCCCGCTTCATCGATTTGAAAAGGGCTTTCGTGAAACTTCAGCCTGCTGAATTAGAAAGGTCAATTCTGGCGCAAGGAGAGTTGATGAGCACAAGTATTTTCCATCGCTACTTAAAGTCCATTGGAGTTGAAAACCACTTATTGAATGCCTTAGACGTTTTACGTCTGAAGTCGGATTTGGAGCCGGACAGTGAATTTCTAAAGAGTGCATTGAGTCAAGAGGTAAACGCAAAGCCTGGCCTGAAAATCATTCAAGGTTACATCTGCAGGAATGCCTTTGGAGAGATCGATAACCTTAAGCGAGGCGGGAGCGATTATTCGGCTTCTCTATTTGGCGCGGCCCTCTCTGCCGAAGAAATTCAGATTTGGACAGACATTGATGGCATGCATAACAACGACCCAAGGTATGTGACGGGAACAAAGTCCATCGAGCGGCTTTCATTCAACGAAGCGGCTGAGCTCGCTTATTTTGGAGCCAAAATTCTACACCCGAGCAGCGTGCATCCCGCTCATGTAGCAAACATCCCCGTTATTCTAAAGAACACCCAACGTCCTGAGGCCAAGGGTACGCGCATTGATATGATGGGCAGTGGAACGGGCATCAAGGCCATTGCGGCAAAAGATGGAATTACCGCCATCAAGGTGAAATCGGGCAGAATGCTTTTGGCTTACGGTTTCTTGAAGAAGATTTTTGAAGTCTTCGATTGGTACAAAACTTCCATCGACATGATTACCACTTCGGAAGTTGCCGTCTCATTGACCATAGATCAGAACGATCAAATCGAACACATTCGTGCAGATCTAGAGAAAATCGGGAGCGTAGAGATTGACGAGAATCAAAGCATCATTTGCTTGGTAGGAGATGAGCTGCAGGAATTACCCGGTTTGGCTGTGAATGCTTTCAGTGCTTTGAAAGAAGTGAATATTCGAATGATTTCTTTCGGAGGTTCGAAGCACAACATCTCTGTTCTTGTCGACTCCAAGGATAAAGTTAAAGCACTCCAAGCCCTTCACGAAAACTTGTTTCAATCGTGAAAATCCGGGAACTTTTAGAAAGAAAGACGCCATTCTATCTCTACGACATGACCGTCTTGGGCAAGAATCTAGGCAGTCTGAAAAAAGCAGCCGACCATTATGGCTACAAAGTTCATTATGCAGTAAAGTCAAATGCTCGCCTTGAGATTTTGCGAAAAGTAAAGGACTATGGTTTTGGTGTCGACTGCGTGAGTGGAGGAGAGCTACTTCAATCGTTGAAAGCCGGCTATACTGGTTCTGAAATTGTTTTTGCCGGAGTAGGGAAGAGCGACGATGAACTTCGACTTGGACTTAAGCACGACATCTTTTGTTTTAATTGCGAATCGCTCCAAGAATTGGAAGTATTGGCGGAGATTGCAAGACATGAATCGCGCTCAGCGAGAATTGCATTGAGAATCAAACCCAACGTAGATGCCAGGACGCATCATTATATAACTACTGGTTTGGAGGAGAATAAATTCGGAATTGATTTTACCGAATTGCCAGAGGCGATGCGCATCATTGAGTCGAATCCGGAATTGAATTTTCAGGGAATACATTTTCACATTGGTTCTCAAATCACCGACTTAAGCGTATTCAGGAATCTCTGTACCAAGGTGAACCAAGTGCTTGAGTGGTTTCGAGAGCGTTCCATTAAAATTGAACACCTCAATCTAGGCGGTGGGCTAGGTGTCGATTATGAAAGGCCCGATTCGGATGAAGCCAAGTATGAAGAGTTTTTCGGAATTTTCAATGATCAATTGAACTTAAGAGCTGAGCAAATTCATTTTGAATTAGGTCGTGTAATTACAGCGCATTGTGGAAGTCTAATTTCCAAAGTCTTGTACACCAAATCCGGAATTCATACCGACTTCCTAATTCTGGATGCTGGAATGACCGAACTCATCCGTCCGGCGCTTTACCAAGCCTATCACAAAATTGAGAATTGGTCGCAATCGAAAGCACAAAGCGAATATAAGTACGACGTGGTAGGACCCATTTGCGAATCTTCCGACTACTTTGGTAAAGCGGTTCGTTTGCCAGAGAGTAAGCGAGGTGATTTAATCGCCATTCGATCGGCCGGTGCCTACGGTGAAGTGATGGCTTCCAATTATAATTTGAGGGAGCGCGGAGAGGCTCTTTTTATCAACTAGAATATGAAAGCATTCTTTCTTGGCTTTGTGGTCCTGTTGTCTTCTTGTGCTTCTAGCCCAAAGGAATCACCTAAAATCCAATACATCGAATATTCCAAGTCTGTTTCTGGGATTTCCCCTGACCTTGTCGCCTACAACCTTCGAATCAATGAAAAAGGTGAGGTGAAAATCAAAGGTTTGATGAATACGCCCAAAACAGGAAACTACAAGGCAGACCTGAAGGGGCAGATGGGAGAGGCTCTCTGGCAGCGATTGATGGAAACCGATTTCTCGAAACTGAAAACAGAATACGGCATGTCGGCAGAGGACAGCCAAACCAAAAGCCTGACTTACGCGTTAACTAATTCATCGGGAAGAATTCAATACAAGGCAATGGAACCTGCCATTCTTAAGGAGTTGGAGGTGGTTTTTGATGCAGTAGTTCGGATTTCAAAACCAGAAGAAAATGAATGATCTAATAACACGAAGTGGGTGGCTGCTTGCATTTCTTACGTTCAGCCTAAGCGCTCTTACGCAAAGTCAAAGCCCAAACATCGTTCAACTCGAAAATGAAATCAACGAACTGAAGGCGACAAATCAAAAGGGTTGGAAGTGGATGGCTCGTCACTTGGATTTTGAAAGTAGCCGCCTTTCTGGAGCAGGGCAAGTCTCAGATTTGTCAAAATTCTACGACCTTAGAAGCGAAGTTGCAAGGGCAAAGACTCAGGCCGCAGCAAGAGGAGCCAACTGGTCTCCTGTTGGGCCGAGCAGTAGACCTCCTGGACGATTCAACTCGCCATATGCCTCACACAATCTTGGAAGAATAAATACCATAGCCTTTCACCCCACGGACAGCAATACATTCTACACGGGTATTTCTCAGGGTGGAATTTGGAAGACCACAGATCATGGGCAAAGCTGGACTGCCTTGGGGGATGACCTTCCAATACTTCGAATCAATGACATTTCCATCAATCCCAAAAACCCAGATCAAATTTTCGCCTGTTTGGGAGATTACGCTTACATCGGAGTGGCCTTAAACACCGACGATCGAAAGAGAAACACTCATTATGGGGTGGGCGTTTATAAATCAGAAAATGCTGGATTGACTTGGGAACCAACAGGTTTGACTTATAATCTACCTGAACTGGACAATAGTCTGATTCGCCGTGTTTTCATCGACACGGCAAATGCTGGAACCTTGCTCGCTGGTGGGGTCAGTGGAATGTGGAGGTCAACGGACACCGGGACTTCCTGGACGAAAGTGTTGGACAGTCTAATCTGGGATATGGAGCAAAGTCCTGCAGATCCTTCCATCATTTACGCCACTTCAGGTTATGTACAGAATATAAATCAAGGTTACGGCGCCATCCTGCGTTCGATTGATTTCGGTCAGACTTGGGCAGTAATGAACAGCGGCATTCCCCCTCGAGACGTTCAACGAATTGAGCTGACTATAGCCCATTCAAATCCGAACGTCCTCTATGCCATCACCTGCGATATGAGTCGCGGTTTTCACTCCTTCTACAAGAGCGATGATGCAGGTCTTACTTGGGACCTTCGAGCCCACAAAGATTCAGTTGATCAACCAAACATATTGGCATGGTCCGATGGAATGGGAGAGACAGGAGGCCAAGGAACCTATGACCTAACGCTCTTGGTTCATCCCGAGAATGAAGACATCGTTTATACAGGAGGAGTGAATGTTTGGGGAACTGAGGATGGAGGCGAAACTTGGAAAGGTGCTTCTTATTGGTACCATCGAGATGGATTTAGTACGCATGCCGATCAGCACTTTTTCGCCTACAATCAGCTGGACGAAAAGATATACTTGTGCAACGATGGTGGTCTTTATAGAACCGACAGCATTGGCCTAACAGACTGGTCGGCAATCCCTGGATGGGTGGCCAATTACCGATGGCCTACCGATTGGGAAAACATTACAAATGGTATGCAGATTACCGCCTTTTATCGACTTTCCATTGCGGAAGATCATCCAGGAAATGTTTTGGCTGGAGCTCAAGACAATGGAACCTACTACCTGAACAATGGGAGTTGGCGAAATATTTTTGGAGGTGATGGCATGGACAATATCTTGCATCCATCGGATACAGACGTTACCTACGTTTCTTCACAATATGGAAACTTGGCTTTTTCCGATGCTGTTGGATTTACCCAGTATGGAATTGACAATGATATGAGTTTTGAGCAAGGAGGCTGGACAACCCCAATGGCGATGGATCTTAAAGACCCCAACACCATTTATGCGGGCTATGGTAACTTGTGGAAAAGTGTAGATGCCGGAAATTCGTTTTTTTCAGTATCAAATTTCAGCGACATCGCGGGGCAAGGTTATCCCAATCTGATCTCTGCTTTTGCGGTCGCGGAAAACGATCCAGCAAGAATCTATGTTGCTAAGCGCGTGTATTTTGGCTACAATGAGCCAAGCTCTGTATGGTCTTTCAAAAATTCCATCTGGACAGATGTTACTGCAGGCTTGCCCGACAGTTTGTATCCCACTTCGGTTGTGATTCATGAAACGAATGAAGATACCGTTTTGGTGACCTACGGAGGTTTTGTAGATGGCGTGAAAATTTTTGCGAGCTACGATGCTGGAAATTCTTGGCAAAACATCAGTCAGAACCTACCGAATATACCAGTCAATGTATTGAAGCGTCAGAGATACAGCGGAATGAACACAATGTATGCAGGAACAGATCTGGGGGTTTATTTCTCAAACGACACCACAAATGGTTGGGAATTGTATTCGGATGGACTGCCCAATGTGATCGTAAGTGATTTGGAAATTCATTATTCAGAAGAGAAAGTATATATTTCAACCTTCGGTAGGGGGATATGGAAAGCAGATTTAACCGACACGAGTGCAATTCCACCACCCGACACAAGCCTCCCAACAAGTCTCAGTGGTTTGTTCATGCTGGAGGAAGTGAAAATGTTCGCAAGTCCAGTGCCTACGGATGGTCCGGTGCATGTGAGTATTGAAAGTTTACAGTCTGGAAACTATCAATTGGAGTTGCTTGACGTGACTGGTCGCTTGATTGAAACTAGGAATTTTGAACTGCCAAGTAAAGGGAATAGAGCCTTCGATTATCATCTTGATGCCGGGCAATATTTCCTTAGATTGCGGCTTGGAAGAAGTTCCAAAACATTGAAACTGCTGGCCTTCTGACCGACGGCCTCTACGAATTTTTATTTTTGTTCTTCTCCCGCTCAAACACAACGAGATGCGAAATCTGATCTTACTGCTTATTGCAGGATTTTTTTGTACCACACTGAATGCCCAAACGAGCGTTCGTGATCAAGATGGATTGTTCTTCACCATTCAGGTAGGATCTTTCTTGACCATGCCGTCAATGAACGCATTCAGTAGCTTGGGGCAGCCTGTGAATCACGATGTGAGTGCAGAGGGAATGAATCGAATAAGCCTAGGACGCTTCAAGAGTTTTGGAGAAGCAGAACAATTTCTCACGAAAGTGAAATCAGGCGGAAGGTATTCGGATGCTTTCGTGACCTCCTATCTAAACGGAGCAAAAATCACCATTGCGGATGCGCGCAACATGAATCAAGGCAGTGATCCTGCCGCCGCTGAGCGTGCTGAGGCATACGCAAGAGAAGAGCAAGCGAAGAAAGCTGAAGCTCTGAAAAAGGAACAAGAAGCTTCGGAGGCTGAGCGACGTCAACTAGAAGCGGATGCCGCGGCGAAAGCCAAGGCCGAAGAAGAGTCCCTTGCTAGAGAAAAGGCTGAGAAAGAAGCAGCTGAAGCGGAAGCTTTAGCAAAAGCCAATGCAGAAAAAGAAGCTGCCGCTGCCGCAACCGCTGCCGCAGTAGCTCCAGTACTCGAAGAAGGAGTGCAAAAAGCATCTTCAGAGGAGGCGACTCTCTTGGCTGAGGCTGAGGGTACGGAGTCGAACGAATCAGAAGAGGCCGCTGCGCAAGCCGAAGAAGAACGCTTGAAAATGGAGGCGGAGGCAAAAGCTCAGGCTGAAAAGGAACAACTTGAAGCTGCGGCAAAAGCCAAGGCGGATAGTTTGTATGAGGCTGAAGCTCGCGCTGAAGCTGCCCTAGAAGCTGAACGTTTGGCTGCTATTGAAAAAGCGAAACAAGATTCCATTGAAGCTGCCAAGCAGGCCATCCCTGAAGGACTCGCCGTAGTTCATCACGACACCAAAATGGACAGTACTGGGACGCATGAGCTCACCGAAGTTGGGGGAGAAATGGTGGAAGAAGTAGAAGCAAGTCCCGAACCTGCGGCACCTAAAGAAATACCCACAGAAGCTGAAGTAAAACAATCGGCGGTCGACTCAATGCTTGCACTTGCCTTTGAAGGTCAGAAGCAATCGACTACTGGAGGGATGAGTGCTGAGGAAATGGTTCCTATGAATCAGATATTCAACATCCAAGGAAAGAAAATTCTATTCAGCGACACCATTTCCGACCGCCTTACAGGGCCCGAGTTTGTGTTTAATTTAAAAGAAGGTGACCAGGTCATCTTAAGCGCGAATGAGGTGAAGGGAAAGTCGTTCAAAGGATACAGGATTTTGAGATACAACAACCAAATGGACAAGT
Source organism: Flavobacteriales bacterium UBA1986 (assembly GCA_002336245.1). GTDB lineage: Bacteria > Bacteroidota > Bacteroidia > Flavobacteriales_G > Salibacteraceae > UBA4419. Next base: position 24,829 of record DDDG01000027.1, on the reverse strand, counting down.
TTGATGATGAGCTTCCCGCAGGCGAGGCGGACATGAAGTCTTCCACAATCTCTGAAGAAATGGTGAACATCAATCGAGATGGGATCTACAAAGTGAAAATTCTTCAGCCAACAAATTCTTTCCGAATCATGTCGGTGTTGATTGAAAAACGCTCCAAGGAGGAGAAGAATCTCGTTTTACCTTTCAGTACAAACCGCGAAGCTTCTTTTGTCTACGAAAAAAACGAAGAGGGAAAAACAGCAATAAATACTTCAGCAAAATCATATTATCAGCGCAAGGAGAATGCTGGAAGTGAATACAGCCCTTCCGATATTTTCATTCATGAAACCGAAATAGACGATTTTGAGAAACACCAAAAGAGAGGTGATCAATATCAAGTCAGTTGCTGCCCAAGTTCAAAGGAGTACAACAACAAACACGGCATCGACCGCCCCATTACCAACATTTTCAAATACTTCAAAGGAGATACTGTTCTAGTAGAATTCTCTCAATTGATGGATTCAAAAGGAAACCCTACGAAGTTCAAATCGATTGATTTGAAACGATACGGAAGTAAAGAAACGATTTACACGACCAAAGATGTTGGCGGGAAGCGCTTTGCTTTTATAGCCGGTAAAACTGGCTATTACGAACTTTCATTCGATACTTATCGACCAGATGAGCACACGGTTAGTGGAATAATGACTCGCCTCGCCAGTTCCAATGCCGATGCTTCATTCGTAAATGAAGTGGATCCTGAATTGATTCCGGTGTACTTCTACGAGTACAACAGCTTCACGAAGAACGAAGATTTGAAATTTGCCATTGCCCCGAAACCGCACGTAGAGGCAAACATTTCAACGAAGTAGCCTAGTAGTTTAGGCTGAACGATACTTCCGTTTCGTTTCCAACTTCATCAGCAGCCCAAACGCGCAGTTTACGTTCTCTGTTCAAAGCATTTAGTTCAATGTAGGCAAGACTCAATAAAGAACTCTTACGATCGTATTCACTGAGAACCCATTTCCCGTGTACCTCAACTCTCCATCCTTCGAGCCCGTTGAGTTTGTCTTTCATGAGAAAACGAATGCTTTTCCCTTGAGGAGAATTTCCGTCACTCAGCTTTTGAATGCTCGGTCCAACTGAGTCGATCATTAAGGTGTAATTTCCCGTTTTTTTGATGTCGGCCGAAAAAGTGCCATCAATGAGCTCTCCAGTGATTCCTCCTTTGAAGCTCATATTTGAACTGAGTCTGGCAAGGAAATACTTGTCTTCATAACCTGCCTTCACATTGGGTACGTCGATGAAGACATGCGCATATTTAGCAAGGGCTAAGCCAGCGTCGATACTGTAGATGGGGGATTGGGCCCGACCGATTGCTGGACGGCTATCCAAGCTGGTGCGAGCGTCTTCAAACAAGCCAAGGCTGTCGATTTTCATGCAGAATCCTTCAATTTCCAATTCATTCACAGACTGCCATGTTAAGGCTATGGCTTTTGGACTTGGTGAACTAATCAACATTTCCTGATCGCTTTGCACTTCGATGGTCGCTTCAGACTCATTTCCGTAGGAGTCCTTTACCCGAAAGCGAATTTGGTGGGGAAGGCTGTCGAGAAAAAACAACTGCCCATCGTTGATGCTGTGCTTGTAGGTAGAAAGCGTATTTCCCTGCTGACGGTAGCAGCGTTGTACGCGTTTACCTGATTGTTGCCAATAAGGATAATCAACATGTGAGTTGATGCAAATGCTTTCGTCGAAGCTAAATGAACGCATCTCGTGCTGAAATACAGACTTCCCGTCCTTTTCGAGTTCGATGGAATAGATTCCATTTCGGTTGCTGCTGCCGTTGAGGTAATCGCGCGCTTCGATCCCAAAACCAATCTTGCCTTTCAGTTTGACAACTTGTGCATCCTCCAATACATACTTTGTACCCACACGTCGAAGGCTTAAGTAGAGTGGTGAAGATTTAGAGTTTACTCCGCTCACCTCATTCAGCGGATAAACTCCGATTCGAAGCAGGCGAGGAGCGATGCTGTCGCGAATGTTAAATCCAAACAGTAGCGGGTTTACTGGAAATTCACTTTCCGTTTCTCTGAGCTCGAAGTGAAGATGAGGGCCACCGCTTCCTCCTGTATTTCCAGAAAGCGCAATCAGCTCTCCCTTTTTAACTTGAATCTCTCCGTTTTCAGGAAAGAGTTCAACTAGAAATTCTTCTTGCTCGTATTGCTTCTTACGCAGATACGAATTGATCTTATCGTCGAAGGATTGTAAGTGCGCATAAACGCTTGTGTAGCCATTTGGATGGTCGATGTACACAACCTTGCCGTAACCCCCTAGAGCAATCTTTATTCTTGAAACAAAGCCCTCTTCTACCGCGCGAACGGAATGACCTTCTCTTCCTTGCGTTTTAATATCCAATCCAGCGTGAAAATGATTCGCTCGTATTTCACCAAAATTTCCAGCCAAGTACATTGGAATGTCGACGGGGGCTCTAAAATTAGTGCTGTCGGGATGGATTTGTGCGTCGCTCAAGAAGGATTGAGTAACGAGAAGTAGGAATAAACAGCTCTTGTGCATCATTGAGGACAAAGTTAATGGCCTTCTACGCCCAAGTAGAGCTCAGCTCAACGAAAAATGAACAGCAATGACTGAAAAACTTGCAAGTTGCATTGTGCCAATTAACTTTGCCTTTCATCAGAATACCTGTGGAGAAAGTCAATCAATCTTTTGTTCGTATAGATCAGCTCTTGGAAAAGGTCGTGCAAAAACAGCGCGATGTAAAAGAGAGCAACAATCTGCTGGAGCAAAAAATTGAGAGACAAAAGGGCTTACTCAAGGAGAAGGACGATGAGATAGACTCGTTGAAGAATAAGATCAAGATTTTGTCGATGGCAAAAAACTTGGGCGGTTCAGAAGGTTCAGAGAACTCACGTGAACTGAAGTTGAAAATCAATGAGATTTTGCGGGAAGTAGACAAGTGCATAGGAATGCTCAATCAATAAGATGGCGGAAATTTCAATCAATGTAAAGCTGGGCGACCGTACCTATCCTCTCACAGTTGCACGTGAGGAGGAGGAGCGCATCCGAAAGGCAGCGAAGGCAGTGAACGAGAACATAAAAAACTTGAAAGATAGTTTTGGGGTTTCCGATTCTAAGGACTTGCTGGCCATGACTTCATTGGAGTTTGCGAGCAAGTATATGGAGGAGGTTGAAAACACTTCCAAAGACGACGACTTGACAGAGAAAATCCTTAAGTTTGAAGAGAAGCTCGGCGAAATTTTAGCTGAGTAAGTTCTTTATCGTACAGTCGACTTTAGAGGTTGACGAAATTTATGCCCGCATAAATCTTTTTGTAAACTCAACATTTTACACGTTGAGGGAGGAGCTTTGAGCTAGATCAGGCCTTTTTATTAGTCTTCGGACTGAGATTATGGTTCTATCATGACGTTGGAAGATCGACCCTTCAGAACCCGACCCTCGTTCTTAAACTTTCAGGGGTTTACGAGAATCAATTTGTGCGGGCTTTTTTGTGCCCTAAAAAGTAGAAATGTTGGACTTCGGATTATTTGCGTTGGTTGGATTGATGCTCGGGGCGATTGCGTCGTACTTCCTTATGCAAATTGCCTCCAAGAAGAATCGAGAGTCTGCTCTGCGACAAGCAGAGATGGAAGGTGAAGTCATCAAGAAGGAGAAAATTATTGAAGCCAAAGACAAGTTCATAGAACTTAAGGAGCAGTTTGAAGAGGGTGTTTCCCACAAGGAACGTGCTCTAGAAAACCTTCAGAAAAAACTCAACGTTCGCGAGTTCAGCATCAATTCCCGCCTCAAAGACATCAACGTGCAAAAGCAACGCTTGGATGCACGCGAAGATCTTTTCGAACGTCAAAACCGCTTCCTGAAGGACAAGAATGCCCAGCTAGCCGACTTGCATGTAAAGCAAGTGCGTGCTCTAGAAGAGATTTCAAAAATCAGTGCCGAAGAAGCAGGGGAGAGACTCGAGGATGCCATGAAGGCTGAGATTCGGAGCAAGTCGATGTCCTATGAAAAAGAAGTCGTAGAAGAGGCGCGCCTTTCAGCCAAGCGTCAGGCTAAGAAGATTGTGTTGGAAACCATCCAACGCATAGCCGCCGAAGAAGTCATTGAAAACTCGGTGAGTGTGTTCAACATTCAAAGCGATGAGATTAAAGGTCGCATCATCGGTAGAGAAGGAAGAAACATCCGAGCTTTTGAGTCTCTCACTGGAGTTGAACTCATAGTTGATGATACACCAGAGAGCATCTTGCTTTCCTGTTTTGATCCAGTGCGTAGAGAAATAGCGCGCCTTTCCCTAGATGTTCTTGTAAAGGATGGAAGGATTCACCCGGCACGCATTGAAGAGGTTGTAGCCTCGATGAATTCCAAGATTGAAGATGAAATAGTTGAAGCGGGAAATCGAACTGTTATAGACTTGGGAATCCATGGTTTGCATCCAGAGCTTATTCGCATGGTGGGCAGAATGAAATACCGATCTTCCTACGGTCAGAACCTACTCCAACACTCACGTGAGGTGGCAAACCTTTGCGCGACTATGTCGGCCGAACTCGGATTGAATGTGAAACTTGCCAAGCGCGCTGGATTGCTCCACGACATTGGAAAGGTTCCAGACGACGAGCCGGAATTGCCGCACGCCATCTTAGGAATGAAACTCGCAGAAAAGTATGGAGAGCGTGCAGAGGTCTGCAATGCCATCGGAGCGCACCACGATGAGGTGGAAATGAATAGTTTGATATCACCTGTGGTGCAAGTATGCGATTCCATTTCTGGTGCCCGACCTGGTGCGCGTCGAGAGGTAGTCGAATCCTACATCAGAAGACTCAAAGATTTAGAGGAGCTCGCGTTATCTCACAGAGGCGTTGTGAAGGCGTATGCCATACAAGCCGGAAGGGAACTTAGGGTAATGGTTGAAAGCGAAGAAGTTGATGATATCCAAGCGGGCGACATCTCTCTTTCGATTTCGCAAAAAATTAGGGACGAAATGACCTATCCGGGTCAAGTTAAGGTTACGGTGATTCGAGAGACGCGTGCCATCAATTTTGCAAAATAGACTGAGTGTCAAAACGAATTCTACTCACCGGAGGTGCCGGTTTTATTGGTTCTAACCTCTGCGAACACTTTTTACAAAAGGGTTACAAGGTTCGCTGTCTCGACAATCTTTCTACCGGTAGAATGTCGAACATACAAGGCTTACTAGAACACCCCAACTTTGAATTTGTAGAAGCTGACATTCGCGATTTTGAGGCTTGCGTAAAAGCGGTTCAAGACTGCGAGCTCGTTCTTCATCAAGCCGCGCTCGGCTCTGTTCCTCGTTCCATCGACCGACCCTTGGACACCAATGCGGTGAATATTACTGGTTTCTTGAATGTGTTGTGGGCGGCAACGCAAGAAGGCGTGGAACGATTTGTCTATGCAGCGAGCAGCTCCACTTATGGCGATTCCAAAGAACTACCAAAGGTTGAAGACCGCATTGGAAACCCAATGTCGCCTTATGCAGTGACCAAGTTGGTGAACGAGCAGTACGCGAAGGTCTTTGGCCAGATGTACGGCATCAAAACAATTGGCTTGCGCTATTTCAATGTCTTTGGAAGAAACCTAGATCCCGATGGGGCTTATGCCGCGGCCATCCCAAAATTTGTGAAGGCTTTTCTTGAACATCGTTCACCCGAAATTCATGGCGATGGTGAGCAAACACGCGATTTTACTTACATCGACAATGTGCTTCATGCAAATGAGTGCGCCTTAGAGACTGAGAATGAAGAGGTTTTTCACGAGGTCTACAATGTGGCTTTTGGTGAAAGAACTTCTGTGAACCAGATTGTAAAAAAACTACAACTTTTGCTGTCGGAAAAAGATCCGGAAATTGCAGAGGTTGAACTTAAGTATGCACAAGCTCGAAAAGGCGATGTACGAGATTCCTTGGCAGACATTGCGAAGGCTAGAAGAATGTTAAACTACAATCCTAAAATTAGTGTGCTCGCCGGTGTTGAGCGAGCCATTGATTGGTATTGGAATGATTTGAAATAGAACTTATGTCAAAAATCAAATTTGCCGTATTGGGTTACGGACACATAGGCCGTAAACATGCCATCATGGTGGATGGTAATCCTGATTGTGAGTTGGTTGCAGTCGTAGATCCGAATGAGGAAGCTCGTGAGCGAGCGAAGGAATTTGGGGCTCCTGTTTTTGCCGACATCGACGATTACATCGCTTCGGGAATTCATGCCGACGTAGTGAATGTGTGTACTCCAAATGGATCGCATTCTCGCATGGCTTCAAAAGCCCTTGATCAAAAATCGCACGTCATAGTAGAGAAGCCTATGGCCCTCACCAAGGCCGATTGTGAAGAGGTGATCTACAAAAGCCTTCAAGCTGGAAAAAACGTTTTCTGTGTGAAACAGAACCGATACAGTCCGAGCTCGGAATGGTTGAAGTCCCTCATGGTTGAAGAGAAGCTTGGTGAGATCTACATGGTTCAAATGAACTGCTACTGGAATCGCGACGACCGCTATTACAAGAAAGGTGGTTGGAAAGGCAGCAAGGAATTGGATGGGGGAGTGCTCTTCACTCAATTCTCACACTTCATCGACATCATGTACTGGTTGATGGGCGACATTGATGACATTCACGGACAGTCAACAAACTTCAGCCACAAGAAATCGACTGAGTTCGACGATACTGGAATTGTCTACTTCAACTTCAAGAAAGGTGGAATGGGTTCGGTCAATTTCTCGACTTCAGTCTATGGACAGAATATGGAGAGTTCAATCGCCATCATAGGTTCCAAAGGAAGTGTGAAAGTATCGGGTCAATACATGGATCAGGTGAGCTATTGCCACATCGAAGACTATGAAATGCCTGAACTTCCTCCTGCAAACCCTCCAAACGATTACGGAGACTATAAAGGAAGTGCTGCCAATCACCACTATGTGATTCAGAATGTAATCAACACGTTGCAAGGAACCGATGTGATTTCTACCAATGCCCTAGAAGGCATGAAAGTGGTTGAGATTATAGAGCGGATGTACGAAGCGTTCGAAGCTTAAAGAGTTCTCTTATGGAGGCTTAGGCTCGCAAAATCATTTGGTGCGCAGAAGTGATTAATCTCGCAATACCTGCGAGGCTGGTTTTTCAACTGAAGCCGGCTAGAATGTAGAGAATAGTACTCTAGGCGTAGATTTAAAAATCATCAATACCAATTTTTGGTACATTTGAACAAACACGATTCAAATGGCAAGAAACACATCAATATCCCTCGGAGATCACTTTGAGAAATTCATCCAACATGAAGTCTCATCGGGGAGATACGGATCTGTAAGTGAGGTGATCCGGACAGCTTTAAGACTTTTGGAAAGCGAGGAGCAGCAGCTTAAGGCTTTAAGATCAGCTTTAGATGAAGGAGAGCAAAGTGAGTTCGTACAAAACTTTGACCCAGAACAGCACTTAAAGTCACTCCATTCAAAGGTTAAATGACGAAACCTAAATATCACATCACTTCGAAAGCCATTGAAGACTTAGAAAACATTTGGCTTTATACTTTCAATAAGTGGTCGATAGAACAAGCAGACAGATACTACAAACTTCTAATCGATGAATTCAGATTTCTAAGCGAGAATCCTAATATAGGAAAATCAGCAGAGCACATTAGAATCGGTTACAGAACTAGCATTGTAAAATCTCACCTAATTTTTTACAGAAAATTGCCAGAGGACGTTATTGAGATCATTAGAATCTTGCATCAAAAGATGGATGTTGATCAACATGTAAAATAATACAAAACTGACCTCCCCGCTAGCGCGAATCCCTGATTCGGTCGAGTACCCTCCGAAAGTAATGTGCTTTAATAAATAGTTTGGAAAGATCTTGGTCAAACCATTAATCATCGAGGATGATTTTTCGACTCCAAACCTTATCCTGAATTTTCAACTGAATAAAGTACACCCCAGAATTGAGCGTGCTCAAATCAATAATTCTATGACCTCGTCCTTCGCCAGACGAAGCAAGCTTTCCCAATAGATCCTTGACCTCAAATTGAAAGGTTTGATTTGAACTTGCTACGACATTCAATCTTCCATCTGTTGGGTTTGACCAAATTCTAAAATCAAATTCCTCACTGTTATCATCAATTCCAACATAACATGAAGGCAAACAACCAGTTGAATCTAGCTTTAGAATAACACCATCGTTTCTCAACGAATCAAAGCGTAATATATATCCCGCTATTATAATATTGCCCTGAGAATCAAGACTAAAATCTACGGCATAATCATGCGTGCGACCATCTAACAAGGTATAGTCGTGCTGCCAAATCATTTCTAAGTCTTCGTTTATGGACATTACAAGGATGTTCGGACTTGTAAATCCACCAAGCCTTGTTGAGTCATCAACTCCTCCTGCAATAATTAGCTCTTGCTCAGTCCTAGAATGGGCAGGAAATATTAAAAATTCACTCGTATTGGGGAAATAGTCCACTGTTGTATCCCGCAAGGCAGTCCCATCAAAATCATATTGTATAAGCATCGTATTCGTTTCCGACGGGTCTATACTTGTATATCCTATTGTGGTAATAGTATTTGCAGGAAACTCAATCGACATTCCTCCCGCTTGATAGCCTTGTTTAGGAATTTCTCGGTTCCAAACAAGGTTTAGTCCTGTATCCACCTTGAAAAGGCAAAATGAATCAAAATAACCTAAATCGTAATATCTTCCGCTTATAATAAAACCACTCGAATCACTCAATGCTAAAATGCTGTTTGTGTAGTAGTACTTTCCAAAATCTAAATACTTGAAGCTACTGTCCTTAGTTAGGAGGTTATACTTGAATACCAAAGACTGCATATGCGAAGTATCGTTGGGAGCGCCATATCCAACAATATAAATATCAGATCCAACAAGAATTGCACTTTGAAAACGATCATCAAACCAGTGATCAAAATGAACCATTGTATCGAAGGAGTGGTCAGTAATATTGAATTCAAGCAAATATGTATCGGGAGCTCCCTCAGTGGTGTCTACGATAGTTGCAGTAATAAAAAGACTAGAATCGGAAAGGACACCCATCGAAGTGAATAAAGTATTGGTCGGTGAAGGAAAGTCCGTTCTTGATTGGACCACACCACAGGAGTCATATTCCAGAATGTAACACTCCAAATTCCCACTTGTCAAGTCCAATTCACTCCCACAAACGTATACCTGATCACGGAAGGTCGTTAGGCATCTCGTCCCTTCATCAGCAATAGTGGAATTTGGCACCAATTGATGATAGGCGCAAGAAGATTGGCCTTTACAATTGATTCCAATTAATAAAGCCATGAGAAGAAACCCAAGACTAATAAAGGGTAGGCTCTTGGCTGAATCGTTTTCCATCACAAGTTTTGACATAAAGAATGAACCCCCACTAGCGCGAATCCCTGTCTGCCGACAGGCAGGTCTGATTCGGGCGAGTACCCTCCAAAAGTAATGTGCTTTAATAAATAGTTTGGAAAGATCTGGCACAAGCCTAAGCGAAGATTAATCTTCGCTTAGGCTTGATAAACGTCTATGAAGACTAAGAGCTTCGGTGCGATATACTTCTTCGTAGCTCTGAGAAACAAGTACCACATGGAAGTTGTAGGAATCCATGTCGGCCGCGATTCCTTCAGTCGTACTCTTTGGCCACAAAGGACTTCTTGGATCTTTGTGATTGATTAGAATGTATTCAGGGCCTTCCTCAGATTGCAAGCTCTCTTCAGTTTGATTCCACTTCGCCCATTTCCAATGTTCAAGATAGGCTCGCTTTGAAAGGAGAGCTAAGCTAGGCACTTTGTTTACGTGCAGGATTCGGGCTTCTTCAGAGATATTTGCTTCTAGGAAAGCGCAGTAGGCATCAATTTCTTGAACTCGTTCTGGAGTGCTGCAAATGCCATTGAGTTGACTCGTATTGAAGAAGGTTGAAAGCTCCGCCCTCGGCGCCTCGCGATAAACCAAGTCGCGGTGTTTGTACAAAGTGAAAATGAGAAGGATGAAGAAGGAGCTGAGAGTGAGGAAACGAAGTCCTTTGTAGCGTCTTTTGGTTTTATACATTTTGTCCTTGATGAGAAGGAGCAAGACAGGAATGATGAGTAGGCTGCCGCCGGAGAAAAAGACATTGACCAAACCATTGTTGGAGCCTAGATAGGTTCCAAAGTAGAGTGCAAGCGCCCACAGAATTAAGGAGGAGTATTTGCGCCACTTCAATTTCAAGAATAAGGAGACAATCAACAAGGAGTTGAAGGCCACCAATAAGGCCTCCCACCACATCTCCATGCGGTTCATCTGATCTAGGGCCACAATGGCAATGATTACGTGTGTGAAGAAGCGGCAGTAACGTTTGGTGCGAATCGAGACGTAAATCCAAAAACCTATAATCGCCGAACCAATGAGTGTTTTCGGAATGATCTGAATCCACTGCGCAGAATAGATTTCAAACAAGCGTCCGATGCTGTGGCTGTAAGTTGCGTTCCCTGCATTCACGGCCATTGTCAAATTATTTTCCTGAACGGCTCCCAAACGCAACCAGAAAAGGCCGTCGATGTTGAGAGAGATGAGTGTGAGCCAAACGAGGACGAGGACGGAAGCTGTTCCAATGAAAAAGCCAATGAGGCCAGGAACTAGCTTTTGGCGCTCTTTTGAGAACAAGCGAATTCCAGCTTCAATTAAGAAAATCGGAATAAAAATCGCGAGGGTGAAGTTTAAAAGAATCGCCAGTGTAAAGAATAAACTGCTGATGCTGTAACGTACAAATGCTGTGGACAGTCGTTGTCCGGGTTTCCGAATCAAGAAATAGATTCCAACCAACAAATACAAGCTCGGTAGCACGTTGTAGTTCACGGTGTATACCAAGTGCGTGGTGAATACCAGTCCCGACATCAATACTGCAGGCAGTAAGAAGTTGGTCGTGAAGTACTCGCGAAGAATTCGGTAGGAGGTGTAAACCATCCCAGAGACAACAGCCAAATGCCCCATTCTAGACCAAAGTATGCTCGGCTCCGGCAGTAAGTGCAGCCACAAGCTGGCCGATAGATTGGTTCCAATCCTCATCGGCATCATATGATTTAAGTAGCCTCCCGTAACATACCAGGCGGTAAGAATCCTCCGTCCTTCGCCGGTGAGATCAAAACCTTGGGGAAGCCAATATGCGGTGAAACTCACGAAGCTGACCATCAAAATCGTTTTGGGCCAGCGAATCTTTTTCCCGGTTAGGTAGCTCACTAAGAGGTACAAGAGTCCAGAAAAGAAAAGTGTGAGCGAGAGAATTTGGAATACCAAAAGAATGGGAGCTTCCGTTTGGTTGAAGCTCAAATGATACCAAAGGGCTAGGAGTAAACCGACAATCGGCAAGACCAGAAGCCGCATCTTTGTGCTCAGATTACGTTCTAGAAAAGTGACAAAATCGGCAATCAGAATTCGACTGTCTTTGCGGAATCGTACAACTTTTTCTAACCAGAATCTTGAGTTCATTGGGAGGAACGCTATGAATCAAAAGTAGCCATTTCTAGGCGTGATTGACTTAGTATTGCACGGCATTTAGGAGGATATAAGCACAAAATTTTGATCCGGGAACTTCTACAAAAATTGATGAACTCAGAAATGGGGAGAGGAAGCGTGACCGCTTTGATCCTCCGGTCGCTGGCTCTGCTTATGAGCTTTGTGACAGTATTGTTCATCTCTAGGAATTTTTCAGCCAAAGAACTCGGGGTTTTCACCTTGGTACAAAGCGTCCTCATGATCATGATCAGCATTGGTCGTTTTGGAATGCATCAATCCATGATCAAGCGAGTGGCTGTGAACAAGGCGAAGAACAATGTGATTGGAATCCGCAAGGATTACAGCAATGCCCTTTTCGTTTCAATCGGAGTGAGTTTGCTCATTGTGTTCGCTTATTTGCTCGTAATGCCGATCCTCGGCGATCGCTTTCTTCCCGACTTGCAGGGCAGTATGTACCTCTTTGCCATTGCGGGTTCCGTAATCATCTTGGTTTGGCGCGACATCAACGTGGCGAGTCTACGTGGTCTCAAAGCCATCTCAATCTCGGTTTTTCTCGAACAAGCTTCCGTTCATCTATTCACACTCATCTTTCTTCTCGTCATCTACTTTGCCATTGAGCCGGAAGGAGCAATCTTGAACAGTTATTTCCTAGCCATTTTGAGCGCTTTTCTCATCTCTCAGTGGTTTTGGTACCGTGAATCCAACAAGCTTGATCACACCCAAGGACAAGCGGATTTTTCTCGACGCGATTTGATCAACCTTTCTTTTCCAATGCTTTTGTCGAGCTCTCTATTGATGCTGAATCAATGGATGGACAGTTTGATGTTGGGCTATTTCCTGAACGAAGAAGAGGTAGGGCTTTACAATGTAGCGCTGAGGATTTCCAACCTCGTCATGATTCCGCTCTTCGCAGTGAACGCCGTGGCAGCTCCAAAATTTGCGGAAGATTATTCCAAGGATGGACGTACTTCCTTACAAGGAACAGTAAGCCAGGCAAGTAAGATGATCTTTCTCCTGAGCATTCCGCTGGTGGTTGTGCTGGGAATAGGCGGCGAATTCGCTCTTTCGATTTTTGGGGAAGAGTACACAGCTTCCTATTTGCCACTGCTCATTCTCTTGATTGGCCAAGCAGTCAATGTAAGTGCGGGTTCTGTAATGAACCTACTTCAGATGACGGGTTATGAAAAGCTTGGTAATCGAATCGTATTGGCTTCTACCGTGACCAACATCGTTTTAAATGTTCTCTTGATTCCGCTTTACGGCGCCATAGGAGCTGCAATTGCTACCTCTGCTAGCTTAGTGATGTGGAATGTTCTAGGAATCATTTACGTCTGGAAGAAGCTCAAAGTAAGAAGCTTCTACTGGCCTTTCCGCAGTTGATCTAAAGCTTTGAGCTTTTTGTTCTGGTACTTACTCAGCACGTGATAAGGTTGCTGGCGACTTCCAAAGGAGCGGAAGAATTTCTCTATCGCTTCAATCACGCTGCCCTCGAAATTGAAAGTGTCAACGTGTTTTTGAGCTTCTAAAATCGCTTGGAAAAGTAGGAAGCTGAAAATTCCATTTCCCTTCGTGTTTGGATCCGTAGCCCCAACCAAATAGTAGGCTTGATGCTTATCCCAAAGCAGAAGTATGCCCGATACGCGCTTGCCATCTTGCAGTGCATAAAGCACTTTAGCCTTTCCGGTAATCAGTATTGGTCGGAAGCGTTTCTCGAAATCTTCGAACGAATAGCCAATGGGCATTCCTTTTTGCTCGTAGTCGAGAATTTTCAAACGATGTAGGTCTTCCAGCTCATCGCTCTCAACAATGTCAATTTCGTTTCGGGTGGCTTTATTGATCTCCCTGCGAATGTTGCCATTCAAACCTTCTCTCAGTTCCTCTTCCGTCAATTTGAGGTCTAAGAGATAGGTGTATTGGGTGGTTTGCTCGAAGCCCAACCATTTGAATGGCAAATGATTTTGAAGGCTGGGGTAGAGGTTGCACGCAATGGCGTCGTGCTTGGGTAAGGCTCCGTACAATTCATCAATAACTTTCTTCTCAAAAGACATGCGGGCGTAGTCCTTTTGGCCTTTTGGGTAAAACAGCCAAGGGCCACCGTAAGGGTTTAACCAAGCTTGGGTAATCTTGGTAAATCCCATTTTTTTCTTTTTCATGAAAGGCCATACAGCCTTAGGGTCGTTTACTTCGCCGCTAAGAACCAGATCCCAAGAATCTGGGTCGAAGCTCTCAAACCAAATGTCTTGGTAGAAGATGGGGAGATCAAACTTTTCTCCAAGGGACTTTAAAATTTCGAGTTTATCCATTTCGATGCGACCAATCTAGCTTTTCAACCGACTCCATAATTGTCTTCCATTCAGAATTGTCCACTTTCTGTTCTTGATGAGCATGAACTTTAGGTGAATCAGCTCCTTCTCGCATTTCAGGAAGAGGAGTGATGAAGCCAGCGAGCTTCACTATAAGCTGCTCATCTAGGTCTTCATAATGAACGATGGTGCTCTGGTTTTCTGCGGGAATGTCTTGAAGAATTTGTTTTTCCAAGCCATGAATTTGAAGCGCCAGGCGAGGAATAAGACTTTCATCAGCGAAGTCTGGGTAATTCTTTGGAATAGCTGACCAAGAGGCTTCTTCATCAATTCCAAGCGAACGACGCATCAGCAACATTGATTGAACGCAAAACTCAGGCTTTCGAAAGTTAATGATGAATTTGGCTTTTGGAAATACCTTGACTAAGACTTTCAGACGCTCAGCTAGAAGAAGGTTTTTCACCAGTAAGGGAGCTTCGAATGTTTTTGAGAGGAAATAGAAGTTCTCTCGTATCGCGTGAATTTGTTGCGAACTCAATTCGTTTCCTTCAAAGTATCGCTGACCATTTGCCAGGTAATTGTACCAAAACGGGCCGCATTCGCTTGGCGCATGCAAGCCTTGTTCGTGGGTTCGTCCTCCATTGGAGCCGAACGATTGATGTGGACGATGTCCGAATCGATTGAAGCTGCGCTTCACTCCAAAGCGAAAGTTCTTGTGAAAGAGATGAATCTGATTGTCGATGTAAGAAAAGCGATATCGATTGCTCAAATGTTGGTAGAGCATGGTTGAACCCGAACGTGCTGGCCCAAGGATGAAGCAAGGAGCGAAGTCTTCAGTAGGCTCAACTTCCTTGGGTTCGAAAAAGGAAATAGCAGGACTCAATACCTCGTTGATTCGCTCTTGAATGAAAAATGAATTGAAGTATGCTGGGTTCATCGGAGCTGCAAAAATGTGCATTTGAAACCGATTGGTTGAGCTCAGTCGAAGAACTCCTTTAGTTTTGGCAATTGAAAAGCCCATTGTGAGCATAACAGTTAAAGCCTTCAAGAATTTTGAGCCCGAGCGGAAGTACATCCTAGATGTACTCTTCGAAGAGTTTTATGGCTTGAACTACAACCTGGAATGGCACGATGAAGCTGAATGGCGGATTGAGTTTGAGGGAAAGAATATCATCATGCCCGACCTCTACTTTGCGCAACATAAGGAGGATCGAAGCTTAAATCATTCAGATGCACGAGATCTTCAGTTCCGTGAAAGCAATGGTAGCCATGCTCTTTTTGGGCAAGACGGAATAGAAAAAGAAGAAAACTCTATAAGATTCAAAGCCGACTTCATCGCCTCAGCCTTTGTATTGCTTTCCCGTTTAGAAGAAAATGAATCTCCGTTAGACGATCGATATGGACGATTTCCAACTGCTAACTTATTGGTAAAAAAGGCAGGATTGGAAAAACGGCCCCTGGTAAACGAATACCTTGAGTTGATCTGGTCGGCCTTTCAGGAATTGGGCTTTCAGCAAAAGCGAAAAAAAAGGAACTACAGTTTGAACCTCACCCACGACGTCGACCAATTTCGACGTTACGACGAGGCGGGCAAACTGATTCGTGCTTTGGGCGGCGACATAATAAGAAGGAAGAGCGCGAGTGTCTTTTTGAAGACCATAAAGCGGATACTGGCTGTGCGAGCTGGAAATGCAAAAGATCCATACGACTCCTTCGAGTTCATCATGGACGTCTCCGAAAAGAACAATCTCAAATCGTGCTTTTACTTCATGTGCATGGAAAAGGGTGAGTTTGATTGGAGGTACAACATCTCCGACCCAAAAGTGCAAGCGGAGATCGATCGCATTGCCGAGAGGGGTCATCGACTTGGAATTCACCCTGGTTGGAATACTTTCCTTGACGCAGATCGAATGTCGGAGGAAATGAAACGCGCCCGTCTTGCAGTTCCATCACTTGCGGATGGAAGACAGCACTACCTGAAATTCCGATTTCCTGAATCATTAACCTCCCTAGAAAAGGAAATTGAAACAGATTCAAGTTTGGGATTCGATTCGGGCTACGGCTTTCGCTCTTCAGTATGCTACCCCTATTCTTTGTACCATTTTCAAGAACGACGAAAATCCAGTTTACGAGAACATCCTTTGATCTTGATGGATACAGCCTTGGGTTTCAAAATGAGCACCGAAGAATTCAAAGCCGCTTGTTTGGAAATGAAGAATGAGGTGCAGAAATATAATGGTGAATTCGTACTTCTATGGCATCCAAACAACCTTTGGGTGCATGAATGGCAAGTTCATGGAGATGAATATGCGGCGCTCATAGAGGAGCTGAGTGCTAAAGCTTGAGTTCGCGAAAGAAAGCAAATGCTGCCGCCAACCCCAGAAACAGAAAGGCGAACATCACTCCTTGTTTAGCAACTTCTTGAGTAGCGCGAACTTGATCGTTGAAAGATTTCGCAACGTATGCTTCAACCAATCGTCCAAGACGCTGGTCGTAGTCGGCCTTTAATTCATAAGCTTCATTGAGGTCACCTTGTGTGTCTTCCGAGGGTGCTTCTGCCGTGGCATCATTCAAATACTTCTTGCGGCTCTCTCTCAGCAACTGAATGTCTTCTTCCAAACGTCCACTAGCGGTACTAAGCACTGCCATCTTGTTTTCGTAGAGTTTGCTGACCAACGAGTTGTCTGCAACGATTTTCATACAAAGCGCCTCCAAAGTTGGGAGGAGCGCCGGATCTTCGGTCGAGCAGGTCAATTGCACGCAATTGTTGATGCGGTTGTCCATGTATTGCTCAAAATCTTTAGCTCGTGCAATCACTTTTACATCCAGACTTTTCAGCTTTGAGAGCTCAGAGGCATCCATTCCTGAAAGTTGAGAAAGGTAGTCGTAGTTTCGATCGATAACAGCGCGACTGAGTTCACCAAGGATTTCCTTCAATCGGTCATTTTCAACAAGGTCGCTGCACAAGACAAGATCCGACTCGTATCGAGAAGCTCTGTTGTTTTCGAGAATGGATCCCAATAAGGCTCCAATCACAAGAGCAACCGAGAGAATAAGGATGTTTCTTCTAAGGAATCGAAGGATTTCCAAGAGTAATTCGCCGAGCGAGATGTCTTCTTTCATGCTTCTCGCAAAGATTATAAATCTAGATGACTTTAATTTGCGCCAAGAATGACAAAAGAAGTGCTCTTCCTAAGGTTGCTGAATGATCAAAGAATGCGCTTGGTATTTCTCTTGTTTGCCGTTTTTGTCTATTGTGATTTTGAGTACGAATCCTTCATCTACGGTAAATATGCTTACGCAGGTTTCGACTACGAGCCAGATGGTGCTAAATCATTCATTAGCTATGCCTTACTTCTTTTAGGCTTGGGTTTTTTCTTTCTGAAGGGAAGTCGAATGCTCAAGGCGATTGCCGCGCTCTTCTTCGTCTTTTTATACATCCCAAACCTGGTCATATATCAGTACATGGAATTGCCTTTAGGATTCCTGCTGGCAATCACACTCTTTCTTCTCATTCTATGTAATCCTGGCAGGACGTGGGTGATGCCGAAAGGCATCGTACTTAAGAAACGACAGCACAGCTTGTTTTTTCTTGGCCTAGCTCTCTTGATTGCCATTCCATTTTTTGTCACCTATTCAATCAATTGGAACCCTAAGCTTTTCCTTCTTGGTGAGTTGACTTACGTGGTTCGGGAAGCGTCACATGCTGGTGGGAATCCATTGACAACCTACCTATTCAACCCACTTTTCAAGGTTTTACTTCCAATGTTGATCATCTACGGCTTGAAGGAGCGGCAGTTCTATCTGAGTGCATTGGGCTTCGGTTTGATCATGTTGCTTTTCATGGCGCTGCCACATAAGAATGTATTCTTCAGTGTTTTCGTCGTTCTCTTTTTCTATTTCTTCAAGGATCCACTGAAAAAAGTTGGAATCTTCATTTTTGGATTTTTACTCTTACTAATAGCAGGGAAGATGCTTGTGCTATATCAAGACAGCCTCTTTTTAGAATCTGTTTTTTACAGAAGATTCTTGATGTTACCAGCCTACCTAAACATTGTTTATTACGACTTATTCAAGGACATTCCGCTCTTTTTCTCACACAGCATTCTGAGTTCTTGGGTGGAATATCCTCTTGATTTGGATCCAAGTCACTATGTAGGCTTACAGGCTTTCAACAGCGCAGCAACCAACGCCAACAATGGCTTTTTCAGCGATGGATTCATGAATCTAGGAATGATTGGCCCATTTCTCTTTGTGCTCTTGGTGGGCTGGATTTTCAAATTCTTTGATGCCCTTAAAATTCACCCTATGTATTTTGGTGTTTTCTTCTTATTGGTGTTAACCTTGCGGTCATCAGCTCTACTAACAGCAGTAGTGACCCACGGAGTTTGGGCTTTGGCCATCCTGTCGTATTTCATTCTTAGAAACAGCAACAATCGCTCTTTACTCCCAACCAAAACTTGAAAAGGATACTTCACATAAGCACGGTTCATCCAAGTCATGACAATCGCATTCACTACAAAGAATGTCGATCGTTGAGCACGGAAGATTATGATTTGAAGCTTCTCCTTCAGGTAGAGAAGGATGGAATGTTAGATGGTTTGGATCACATTAAGCTTGGGCCTTTTAGCGGACGTCTAAATCGGTTTGTAAAAGGTAGCTGGGAGGTTTGGTCTAAGGTGCGGAAATTAAAACCAGCACTCATTCATTTTCACGATCCAGAATTGATGTTCGTAGCAGTTTGCATCCGATTGCTCGGGGTTAAGGTGGTTTACGACGTGCATGAGGATCTTCCGAAACAACTCTTGTACAAAAAATGGATTCCGAAGATTGTGCGCTATCCATTGTCTGGTCTTGTCCGGATTCTTGAAGCTTTTTGCAGTTCATTTTTCCAGGCAATTGTGGTCGCTACAGAAGACATTGCCCAGAAGTTTCCAGAATCGAAAACGGTGGTACTTCGGAACTTCCCGCTCATAGATTTAGAATTGGAGCCCTCAAAGCATTTGCCACGTGAAGAACTTAATTTGATTTATGCCGGTGGGCTTACGAAGGTTAGAGGAATAGCTGAACTTATAGAAGCTTTAGGTCAGGTGAAGTCAGAGGTTCGGCTTACGCTCATAGGTAAATGGAGTTCTGAAGAATATCGTCTTCATTGTGAAAGCTTCGTTGGTTATTCCAAGGTCGATTACCTCGGCTTTATGACTATGAAGGAGGTTTATGAGCACATTGCCAATGCGGATGTAGGAATTGGCACTTTGAAACCCATAAGAAACTACCTCACCAGTTTACCGGTGAAAGCCTTCGAGTACATGCTTCAAGGAAAACCTATGATTCTCTCAAACTTCGACTACTGGCAGCACATGTTTTGGGGTACGGCTCACTTTGTCGACCCAAACAGACCGGAAGAGATTGCGCATGCCATCGATGCACTCGCTTCAGATCCAGAGAAGAGGCGCTCTATGGGAGAAGTTGGCTTTGCTAAAGTTCGAGATGAGTACAATTGGGAAGTTGAGAGTCAGAAATTGCTCGACCTCTATAAAAGACTTCTCCCATGACAGCAAGGGTGAGCGTCGTAATTCCTTGCCTAAATGAGGAGAAGTACATCAGAACTTGCGTTGAGTCGATTCTTAGCAATGGCTATCCAATCAATTTACTTGAAGTCTTAGTAGCAGATGGAAGAAGCACAGACCAAACGAGATCAATCATCTCTGAGCTCAGCACGAAGCATCCAAATGTTCGTCTGTTAGACAATAAAGAGCGAACGACCCCACAGGCAATGAACCTTGGAATCCGGGAGGCAAAAGGAGATTTCGTGATGATTGCTGGAGCACATTCTTCATACGATCATGGATACATTGGGGCATGTGTTGCGGCCATGAGTACTCATGATGCCGATGTAGTAGGAGGTATGCTACGGACCGAAGTTTTAAATGAGACGAACACCTCCTTGGCGATACGAGCGGTATTGAGCCATCCAGTTGGAGTGGGTAATTCTATGTTCCGCATTGGAGTTGCGGAACCACAAAGAGTAGATACGGTGCCGTTCGGTTTGTACAAGCGAAAGATGCTTGTGGATCTCGGAGGCTTTAATCTCCAGTTGAGAAGAAATCAAGATATGGAAATGAGTAAACGTCTTGCCGCTCACGGTGCTCGAATATGGCTCATCCCTACTGTTCAGGCCATCTATTATGCTCGAGAGAATTGGAGCTCATTTTACCAGAATAATTTCCTCAATGGTCTTTGGAACATTCGGACCATTCGTATTACTGGAAGGCTTAAGTCCATTGGCTTGAGACATATTACTCCAATAATCTTTCTCATGTCGTTGGTGCTTCCAACAGCCCTGGCATTTTGGTACCCTCCACTTGTCTTTGTGTCTATTCTTTCATTGCTGACTTATTTACTCGTCATTCTTTATTTTTCTTTCAGAATTGATTCTAAAGCGGCGCCATTTCATGTATTTTGGACTTTCATAGTACTTCACTTTAGCTATGCTTTTGGGTTAACAAAAGGCGTATTGACATTTCATAAAAAGATTTAGTCTTAGGAACTTCGGAAATGAGAGTCATGACCATTGTAGGGGCTCGACCCCAATTCGTAAAGGCCGCTGCATTGAGTCGCGAGTTTGCCTCACGTGAAGGAATCGAAGAAATCTTAGTCCATACTGGCCAGCACTTTGACGCGAACATGTCGGAAGTGTTTTTTACTGAAATGGAGATTCCCCGACCCAAATACAATCTGGATGTCCACTCTTTGGGTCATGGAGCGATGACAGGTCGAATGCTGGAAGGTATCGAAGATTTGATTGAGAAGGAGAGGCCGGATGTGATGCTAGTCTACGGTGATACAAATTCAACGATTGCTGGTGCCTTGGCAGCAACGAAGCTCCATGTTCCTGTTTGTCATGTGGAAGCGGGCTTGCGCTCTTTCAATATGAAGATGCCAGAGGAGGTCAATAGAATCTTAACCGACCGAATTTCGGATGTCCTGTATTGCCCAACAGATGCAGCCATTGCGAATCTTTCAAAGGAAGGTTTTGACGGTTTTGATTGTGAAGTTGTTAAGGTCGGTGACGTGATGCAGGATGCTGCACTCTTTTACGCCCAAAAGTCAAAGGAACGTTCCACTCTGAAGCTGGAGCCTGGATTTGTGCTCTGCACTCTTCATCGTGCTGAAAACACCGATGATCCAGCTCGACTGAAATCAATTGTTGAAGCACTGGAATCCATTCACGAAGAATCAGAAGTGATTCTTCCTCTTCATCCACGCACCAAAAAGAAGCTCGAAGATTATGGGATGAACAGCTCATTAAACATCATCGATCCGGTGGGTTATTTCGATATGATTGAATTGCTCAAGAAGTGCAAAATGGTTATGACCGACAGCGGTGGCCTGCAGAAAGAAGCTTTCTTCTTTGGGAAATATTGCATTACCCTTCGCGACCAAACCGAGTGGGTTGAGTTAGTTGAACACGGGGTGAACCGCGTTGTGGGAGCGGACGGCGACAAAATATTGAACGCATATCGAAAGTTTTCGAGCAGGCCAAGCTCCAAATTCGAACTTAACCTATACGGTCAGGGAAGTGCTAGCAAGAACATCACGGATCATTTGCTTCAATTCACATCCAAGCATTGATTTCGAAGAAACGATATCTGAGCTGGAGCAATTGGCTCATCTTGGCCTTTCTCTCTGTCCTTCCTTTTCAACCTCAAGAGGTGCAGGTCAATTCAATCATCATCATTGCACTGAGCCTGTTGAGCTTGTTGAGTCTAACTGCTCAGGACTTCATTGGATTTGGTATTCGTTCCAAATTTCTTTGGATGCCTCTTATGTGGATAGCACTTGCCCTGAGTCTTCTTTGGAGTGAGGATGTTGATCGAGGTCTAAATTCCATCTTCAAATCACTTCCGCTCATACTCTTGCCTTTTGTGTTCAGCTTGCAAGGCAAGAACAGATCAAAAATTGAAGTTTGGAAAATGGTTTTTGTTGCCTCTTGTCTGTTGGCGAGTGTCATTGGATTGAGTTCGGGCCTCATCAAATTTGCGGAAACGGGCTTGTCGTACCACTTCAGTTACCAATACGTCTGCCCTTTTTTGCCGCCCGCTTACACCAGTTTGTACATTGCCCTTGCCTTGGCAATCCTAATCGATCAACTCCGACAAAACACCTCGAGCAGCTGGTGGGTACATCTAGGCATCTGGTTTTTCATGATTCATCTGGCGGTTATTTTTTCTCGAAGCGGTATTGTGTTGCTTCTGCTTTTGATTGGATGGAATTTGATGGTCTTGCTTCGAAATAAATTGAAACGCCAGTTGACTTTGTTCCTACTTCTTATGGTAATAGGCATAACAGCTTTGATGACGAACGCAAAGGTCCAAGATCGAATTTCTGGGGTGGTTAAAATCGCACAGGGCCAATACGAATATGAAGGGACCAGTTCAAGCCTCGGTGCCCGTATGTGGATTTGGAATGCTGCTCGAGAATTGGTTTTAGATCGTCCTTGGCTGGGATATGGGGCAGGAGGGGAGAAGAATGCTCTCTTATTGAAGTTTGAGGAGAAAGAATTATCCTTCGGAGTTGAGCGAGGCTACAATGCACACAATCAGTTTATGCAGTACGCCTTAGCCATTGGTGTCCTGGGACTGTTCTATTTTCTTTTTCTGTTTTGGCGTTCCATTCGTTTGAGCTTGAACCGTAAAAATGTTTTTGGAGTGATGAGTATGCTTTTCATTGCTTTGGCTTTTTTCACAGAAAGCATGCTTGAACGACAAGCTGGCATATTTTTGTTTGCCTTTTTTTACTCGCTCATTGAGCTACAGAATAGCTTTGCCAAAACTCAAGAAGTATGATTCCTTTTTCTCCTCCTCGCATCGATGAAAAAAACATTGAAGCAGTCGCAGAAGTGCTGCGTTCAGGTTGGCTTACTACGGGGCCAAAAACGAAGCTTTTCGAAAAAGAAATCACTTCCTACATAGGCTGTTCTTCCACGATTTGTCTGGCTTCGGCTACGGCTGGCTTGGAGCTTATGCTGCGCTGGTTTGGGCTAAAGGAAGGAGACGAAGTGATCGTTCCTGCTTACACCTATTCTTCTACAGGAAATGTCGTGCTTCATTGCGGTGCAAAGATTGTTTTCGCCGAAGCAGGACCAGATTTTAATGTGAGCCCCGAATCCATTCGCTCTCTAATTACTGAGCGCACAAAGGCAATCATGTCAGTTGATCTCGGAGGATTTCCAGTGGATTACGATGAGATAAAATCCATCATCAACGACCCGGAGATTCGATTTCTGTTTTGCCCCGAAACAGAGAATCAAGAGAAGTTAGGCCGTATTTTCTATCTCGCAGATTCAGCGCACGCCTTTGGTGCTCGTTATAAAGATGAAATGGTAGGATGCCAGGCGGATGCGCACTGCTTCTCGTTTCATGCAGTTAAAAATCTCTCCACTGCAGAGGGGGGGGCTGTTTGCATGAACCTGCCAGAGCCTTTTTCAAACGATGACCTTTATCGTTCTCTCAATATTAGTAGCCTTCATGGTCAAACGAAGGATGCTCTTGCCAAAATGCAAAAGGGAAACTGGCGTTACGACATTGTAGAACCGGGCTATAAATGCAATATGACGGACATTCAAGCGGCCCTGGGATTGGTTGAATTGGCGCGCTATGAAGATGAAACGCTCAAAAGGAGGAGAGAGATCATGGAGATGTATCACGATCTTTTGAAAGTCAATACATGGGCTGAATTACCTTCTATTGAGAGCGAAATTAAAACTTCCTCTTTTCATTTATATATGCTGAGGATAAAGGGTATTTCGGAGGAGCAACGAGATCAAATCATACAAGGCATATTTGATCGAGATGTATCGGTCAATGTTCATTTCCAACCTCTACCACTGTTTACAGCTTACAAGGAACGAGGCTATGATATGAAGTCAACTCCGGAGGCACTTGATTTGTATAAGCGCGAAATCTCTCTGCCCATTTTCTATGATTTGAGCGATGAGCAGATCCAAACCGTTTGCCAGGCAGTTGTAGCTTCTGTTGAATCAGTCTTGAATTGATGATTCGTCTTTTTGACCTTTTCTTCTCTTTCACAGGGCTTTTGTTCTTAAGCCCAATATTCCTTTTCATTGCGTTGTTGATCAAAATAGACAGTAAAGGCGGTGTTTTTTTTGTTCAAGAAAGAGTAGGGAAGGACCGAAAGAATTTTGGCTTAATCAAGTTTAGGAGCATGAAAACCCAAGCTGAAAAAACGGGTCAGCTAACGGTAGGGAGCTCCGACTCACGTATAACGGATACGGGTAAGTTCTTGCGCAAATTCAAAATTGACGAATTACCGCAGTTGCTCAATGTGCTGAAAGGAGAGATGAGTTTGGTTGGTCCAAGGCCAGAGGTTCCGAAGTACGTGAAGCATTATAACTCAGATCAAATAAGAGTGCTAAATGTACGGCCAGGAATGACCGATCGCGCCTCAATTGAGTTTATTGATGAGAACGATGTATTAGCTAAGTCTAAGGACCCGGAGCATACCTACATCAACGAAGTACTTCCCGCGAAGCTGGAACTCAGTATGGACTACGCCGAGAATCCACGCGTCGCAGAATACTTTAAGATTGTATTGAAAACGATTTTTAAAATACTGGGCTATTCACAGTAGCGACCTAATAGGTCCTCTATAGCGCCAGATTTCTCTCCAAGTTCCTTGGCATGTCTCAGGTCGTCACAGCCACTTGAATCACCTAGGTTCAGCTTGGCAACACCACGTTCAGCAAGCGCTTCGGTATATCTTGGTTTCGCGAGAATTGCAGCATCGAAGAAGGGAATCGCTTCTTGTTGTTTGTGAAGCTTTAATAAGCACATCCCCTTTTTGAAATTGGCTGTATGATGAGCAGGTTTTATTTCTAAGACTCCGTCGTACTCAGCCATGGCTTTTATCCAATCTTCTCGGTGGTAGTAGATATTCGCTCTGTAAAGGCGATAATCAACCTTTGAAGTGTACGTCTTCAAACTAATCTG
>DDDG01000008.1 GCA_002336245.1 Flavobacteriales bacterium UBA1986 | reverse complement strand
TCCACATCTTCACATTTTCAAGTTACGGGTTACAAGTTCTAGGCTACTGGATTTGGGATATGGGCAAGGGATTTGGGTAATTTGAGAATATGCCAATTTGGGAATGGGGCAATGGCAGCTTGCGACTTGAGGCTTGTAGCTCGTAGCTTGAGGCTTGCAACTCGCAGCTTATAACTCGAGCGAGAATTTAATAGCTGTAACTAATCCTCGTTACCGCAGGCAAATGATCGGAGTAACCGCCGAAGTACTTATCGCCGCCGAAGGATCTGCTCGGCAGTGAATCATCGCTCTGCTTGTTGTAATAAAGCATCCAGTTTTCCTTGAAGATGTAGGTGGTGTCGAAGAAATTCGATTGCGCACTTTTTGAGTCGACAATAATTTGATCCAAAACACCCCATTCACCTTTATAGCAGTAGGAACCCAATCCTGCTTGATGGATGGGGAGAGTTAAATTTCGGAGGTTCATCTCTGGCCCAGTGCCCAATACATTCACAATGCTAGAATCGCTTGGGTAATCGTTGTAATCACCCATGGCAATTAGGTGCCCAGTAGGGTTTTCGAAGCTAAGTGAGTCCATCCATTGTCTTAAAACTTCGGCAGCTCGTGCTCGGCGGAAGGCGCTTTTTTCTTTTCCTCCTCTTCTGGAAGGCCAGTGGTTCACAAACACGAACAAGGCTTCTCCATTCTTCAATTCCAATGCGACGCAAAGGATGTCACGGGTAGTGTAATCTTCACCGGCAAAACGCACGGGGATGGCAGTATGCCATAGGTAATCGAATTCGTCTTCATCGTAAATCAAAGCATTGTCGATGCCGCGAAAATCGAAACTCTCTTCATGAATCACCACCAGATTTGCCTTGGGGTCGATCTTCTTGGCAAGGTCGTTTACAACACTGCGATTTTCAATTTCACAGAGTCCGATGAGCCCCGGATTTGGACTTGCGGCACGAAGCACACGGCTCAGCTTTCCGAGTTTGTCCTTATAGCGTTCAGAGCCATATTCCTTCTTGCTTCCGGGTGTGAAATCCTCATCCTTTTTATCGGGATGATCGATGGTGTCGAACAAATTCTCAACGTTGTAGAAAACCACATTCGAACGGACGGTCGTCAAGTCGGTTGGACTTGCACTTTCATCTGAAGTTGGTTGAGCCTTTTCTTCTGCTTCCTCTTCGCCCATGTCGAAGATTAAAAAGATGACTGCCACACTTGCGGCAATCACTGGAAATATCAAACGTCTGTTCACTTTCATTGCGAACAAATATAGACATCAGCTGTCAGCTCCAAATGCGCCTTTGCTACATTTGCCGGCTCTTGAAAAAGCCCTTCCTCATATTCCTGTTTTTGACTTTCGTGCAGCTCTCGGGCTTTGCCCAACGGAAGTCGCTTGAAGCGCGAAAGATTTCAGAACCCATTGAACTCGATGGTCAACTGAATGAGGCTGTGTGGAAAGTCGCCTCCTCTGGCACTGGCTTTCGGCAATATTTCCCATTCGATACTTCCGACGCCAATACGGCCACGCGTTTTATGATTGCCTTCGATGAGCACAACATCTACGTGGCGGGTGTGTGCAATCGTTCCGATGCTGAGAAGTTTGTCATTCCTTCCAGGAAACGAGATTTTGAATGGCAGACGGGTGAAGCTGTGATGCTCATTCTCGATCCCTTCGACGATCATGTGAACGGCTTCTCCTTTGCCGTCAATCCGCTGGGAGTAATGTCGGAAGGCTTGTTGGCAAATTCGGGTGGATTTGGAGCTGAGCTCTTTTGGGACAATAAATGGGTGGCCGAAGCGGAGATTCAGGATGATCACTGGACCTTCGAAATGATGATTCCCTTCAAAACGCTTCGCTTCGATCCGAATACAACTCAGTGGGGTGTGAACTTTTTGCGGGCAGAAATGAATTCTCCAGAAGGAAGTGCTTGGAGCAGCGTACCCCGAACTTTTGAGCCAACAAGTTTGGCCTTCACAGGTGCTTTGAACTTTTCGGAGTCCTTGCCGAAACCTTCCAAGAACATGGCCTTCATCCCGAGTGTGAATGTGCGCTACGGACAGGATCGTCAGGATACATCCTATGACTTTGTTCGTCCGCAGGCCAGCATGGATGCGAAAATTGCGGTGAGTTCATCTTTGAACCTCGACCTAACCATCAATCCGGATTTTTCCCAAGTGGACGTCGATCGACAAGTCACGAACCTCACCCGTTTTTCAATCTTCTTTCCTGAGCGTCGGAATTTCTTTTTGGAAAATTCAGACCTCTTTGCGCGATACGGCTTTAGTCAAATTCGTCCGTTTTTCTCCAGAAGAATTGGATTGGCGAATGGTCAGACGGTGCCGATTTTAGCTGGTGCGCGCCTCAGTGGACGCATCGACGAGAAGTGGCGCATTGGGGTAATGAGCATGCAAACAGAAGGAGTTTCAGAATTGGGTGAGGCTTCTACCAATTATTCGGTGGCCGCAGTTCAGCGTCGGGTGTTTGGCAACAACAACCTAGCGGCCATTGTGGTCAACCGTCAAGCCTTCGATAAATCGGGAACCATTTCAGGGGATTACAACCGCATTGTGGGTCTCGATTACGACATCTACACCAAGGGGAATAAGCTTCGAGGTAAGTTGTTTTACCACCGTTCCATTTCCGATGGCACACAGGAGAATGCTCACGCTCACGCCTCATGGCTTTTGTACCGAACGAATAAAATTCGCTTGATGTGGAATCACGAATATGTGGGCAAGAACTATCGAGCAGATATGGGTTTTGTGCGCAGAAATACGCTCTTCGACCCCAGTTCCAATACAGATGTGAAGGTCACTTTTTGGCGATTGGAGCCTCAGGTAAAATATTTCTGGAACCCAAACGGAAAGTTCATCAACCAACACGGGCCCGCTGTGTACCTCGATCAGTATTTCAACAATGCTTTGAAGACTACCGATCGACTGCTGCGGCTTTCTTATGAGCTGACTTTCCAAAACACCTCCTTTCTTCGAATCAGCAACGAACAGAAGTTTACTTGGTTGATCTTCCCTACGGATGTCACCTTCGCAGGAAATCCGGAATTGCCTAGAGGCGAGTACAACTACAGCGATTTCGGCATCTTTTGGGAAAGCGATTCGAGGCGGAGTTTTTATCTGAACCTAGAAGCCGACTATGGATCTTATTACGTTGGAGATCGCAGGCGCGTGGGGGGAAGTCTTCGGTACCGAGCCCAACCTTGGGGAGTCTTCTCCTTGAGTTACAATAGAAACATCATTCTGATGCCGGAGCCCTATGTTGATCAGAATCTTGATCTTTTGGGAGCAAGCCTCGAGCTCTCCTTTACCAAAAGCTTGTTCTTTACCAGTTTCTTCCAGTACAACAATCAGGGCGATAATTTCGGTTCCAACATCCGACTGCAATGGCGCTTTGCACCTATGTCCGATCTTTTCATCGTCTATACAGACAACTACGGACTCAATTTTCAAGACAAAAACAAAACCTTGGTCTTGAAGCTGAGCTACTGGTTGAACACCTAGAGTTTTTCTCGACTAGTTGAAGAAGGCCCAATCGAATCCGAACTTGATCGAGAAGGGGTTGAGGGGATAGTCTTTGGTGATGAAGTATTCACCGGGAATGTTTGCGTACCAGAGGTTCGTTCCTTTCACGAAGAATCGACCGGTATTCACTTTGCAGGTGAAGAACACGTCCCAAATCGGGTAGGCGCCGTATCCAAATCCACTTTGAGTATAGAACCAACGCAGGTGCGGTGCGTAAGCGTAGGATTCGAAGGAAGAGCCGTATTGAATGTCGGTTCCAATGCGCGCCAGCATGTTTCCATTGAACCATTTGCCTTCGTAATAAAGCGTCGAGAAGCTCATCAGTTCAGGCATTTTGAGAACACTCAGATCGCTGATGGATTGATAGCGAACGTCAACACTCAAATGGAATTTTTTCCAGTCCAATTGTCGTTTGAAGCTGGCAGAAAAAACGTTCAGTTGTTGCGATTGAGCTAGGCTGGCAGAATTGTCGAGGTAGTTGAGTTTGTCGACAGTTTGATATTCTACCTCGATGGCCATCTTCTCTTTTTGCTTCAAGTGGATTCCCACCTTGGCCATGCTCGTAGACTGCGCGGCTCCTTGAAACTGATAGAACATTTCGGGATTGAAGCGCGATATTTTCGCATTGGCCAAGACCTGAAAACCCTTGGCCTGAAAGATTTGACGTTGCGCTCCAGCGACAAAATCACCGCTTTGCCAGCCCAAGGCGGTGAGGCCCGCATGAACTTGAGTTTTTTCGTTTGTCCATTCTGCGCCGAGGTTCAGGTTTCCAAATTCACGGATGTCGAGACTGTCGATGTCGTCTTGTTTGCGCGCGAATTCGCCCTCCGCGTATAGGCGGAGCCCATTTGTGAGGACGATTGAACTCTTATTTCGAAGGTGCATGATGTCCTGGCGATCTCTGAAATTTCCGGCTGCAGGAATGAGATTAAATTCCCTCGAATAGTACTGGAGGTTTGGTTGCTTGTCGATGAAGTCGTAGAAGCTCCGATGGAACTCGGTCTCGTTGACGAGCATCGGTCCGCTTGCAATTTCTTTTGTTTGAATCAAGGAATCGGGTTTCAGGCTGTCTGGCGCAATGGAATCGATTTTGGCCTTGCCGAGCTTGAAGTATTGACGCACATAAATTTCTTGCTGGTTGACGGAGTTGCTTGCATTCGTGAGGTTGATCACTTCGCCTGCGCGGGGATCTAAAGACTCAAAGCCACCGTTTTCCTCGTTTACTCCGGCGTTGTAGGATGCGCTCGCAAAAATGGAATAGCGCCCCTTTCCCAGATAGGAGCTGTACAAACGAAAGGCGTTTGAAAGGGTTTTGCGTCTCAACCACCAACCCTCATAACTCATACGTCGGAAGTCGACGCCCACATTCCAGTTCCTACTTACATTTTGGTTGTGTTCGATGTTGAGAGATTCCTCCCTTTTGCTGCCCAGGGTGTAGGTTGCTTTGGTGAAAGGCTGCGATGATTGATGAAAAGTGACTTCCTCCGCTTTCAGGCGATAGCCATCGAGTTGGTCGAAGTTCCATTCCATCCCCAAGTCGTTGTTGAAGTCTGCAAGCATGGAGATGCGGGCAGATCCGAAGTTTCCGAGCCAATTGTGAAAGCGGTGAATATTTGGGTAAAAATCCCGGTGCCAAGTGTTTAAGCTTGTATCGAGTTGTTGGTAATCCGAACTGTCGGGGAGCTGATAGTCGTTGAGGGTGTACGTCCGGAAGTATTTGTCCTTTTTCAGGGAATCGCTCTGAGCTATGCTGCACAAGGGGAACGAAAGACAAAGAAGGATGGATAGTGTTCTGAACAAGTCGATGAAATCTGTGCGCAAAAGAACGAAAAGCCCTTCAAAGAACATGCTAGAGCTGCTTAAAACATCCACAATGCAGCGCGTAAAAGATTACGGCAGTTGAAATGACTTTGGATGAGTAGGAGGAAAGCAAAAACTGCGATCCGAAAGTGATGCTCAACAAACTCGCAGAACGTCCAGCTCTTTCACATTCATTCCTTGAATTTTAAACTGAGTTGATCGATGGACCAAGAGTTCATTCCTTGAATGCAAAAATGCAGCATGAAACGGCTGTTGTTGCTGAGCGTCTTAGGAGTGCGAAATTGAATGCTGCCCGATTGCCAGCCGCTGCCCGAATTCAATGGGTGGGATCCTCCGCTAGAAATGTCGCCGTTCATTGTTGCACTTACTCGCGCCCCACCGAAGCTCACTTGATAGTCGAAGGTCAGTTCATAGAGTTGGTCTGCTACCAATTCGCTGAGGTCGAGGTTTTGCTCAATCCACATTTCCCAGCAACCAGTTCCTTCGGCATGTGTAAACCGCAGACCTCTTCCCGATGATCCCGTCGATGAAATGATGCTGTTATTGACATTTCCCAACTGATTTGCTTGAAGTGTCCAATCGCTAGGACTTGTTCCGCTGATGTTTTCGAAGGTCCCGTTTGTAAGCAGTTCTCCTTTGTAGAAATTCTGGGTGATTTGATCTTCGCAAGAAGTAAGTAGGAAAAAGGCCAGGGAAAGGGGGAGGAAAAGTCGTCTGCTCATCGCCTGCAAAGTAAGAATTTGAGCTGTATTTGAGCTTTTCATTTCCTGAGCGGATGAATGAAATCGGGGTGTTTCGACGAAATGGTTGGAAAACTTACCAAAATGATAGTAATACTATTATATTTGCATGGAAAGTATCCAAAATGCTCGAATTGCTCAATAAAGTAAACATCCAAGTGAAGGAAGGAATCTGCCTAAAGGATCCTTCTTCCAGCGAGTTGGGAAATAAAATTTTCAGCGAAGGTGTTCGTATGATTGACGAAATCGGCATGGAGGCTTTTACGTTTAAGAAGCTGGCAGATGCCATCGGTTCTACGGAAGCATCCATCTATCGATATTTTGAAAACAAGCATAAATTTCTGCTATATCTTACTTCGTGGTATTGGAGTTGGACTGAATACAGAATGGTGTTTCGCATGGCGAACATCGAATCGTGCGAGGAACGCTTGGAACGTGCTATAGCTCTTCTTACCAATCCGGCCGAGAACGACCTTGCCTTTGGGAATGTCGATCAGGAGGCCCTTCATCGCATTGTAATTTCGGAGTCAGGAAAGTCCTTCATGACCAAGGATGTGGATGAGGACAATAGGATAGGAGCCTACGTGGCATACAAACAATGTGTGTCTCGGGTGAGCGAATTAATTTTAGAGCTCAACCCGAACTATAAGTATCCACATATGTTGGTGTCAACAGTAATTGAAGGTGCACATCATCAACGATATTTTGCCGAGCATTTGCCGCGTCTTACTGATGTGGTGAAAGGAGAAGACTCCGTCGGTGAGTTCTATCGGGCGATGGTGTTCAATACCATTCAAGCAAAATGAAATTGAGAAGAAACCATATCAATCCAATGCAGACTGCAAGGGTGATTGCCAAATCTGCCATTCTGTTTGTTCTGTTGTTTTTCTTGACCGTTGGTTTTAGTTCGAGTTATTTGGAGCTTTTGGGACTTGATCAAACGGAGATTGTTAAGGAGACGAAAGAGTCGAAAGACGGTGAAGAGAATGAGTCTGAAAGCAAGGAAGAAATCAAGCTCTATGAAGCTGACCATCGCGTTCATGTTGTTGAACTTGCTGGCTTGAGCGCATTGAGGGCGCATCACTTTGCTTTTTATTCTACCAGTTCCATTCTGGAAAACCCTACACCGCCTCCGGAGTTCTTGTGATTTTTAGCTCGGCCACCAATATGATGGCCAAGAACACATTCATCATCAACTGCAAACAAATACCCAGCCTCCATTGGTGTAGGGAACAAGAATCACCTCTATGAACGCTCACAAAAAACCAAGTTTATTTGAAAATTTAAAAAAGGACCTCCCGGCCAGTATCGTCGTGTTTTTGGTCGCTCTTCCATTGTGCTTGGGGATCGCCCTAGCATCAGGAGCGCCTTTATTTTCTGGAATCATAGCGGGAATTGTTGGGGGAGTTGTCGTTTCAGTTTTTAGTGGGTCTCAATTAGGTGTAAGTGGGCCTGCAGCGGGTTTGACTGTAATTGTCCTGTCCTCGATTCAAGAGTTGGGTGCGTTCGAGACCTTCCTCCTCGCGGTCTTTATTTCAGGCCTCATTCAGATTGTATTTGGAATTTTAAAAGCGGGGGTAATTGGCTACTATTTTCCATCTGCCGTGATTAAAGGTATGCTTTCAGCCATTGGAATCATCATTGTTCTGAAGCAGATTCCCCACGCATTTGGCTACGATAAAGATCCTGAAGGAGACTATGCCTTTTTTCAAGCGGATGGTCACAATACCCTTTCGGAACTCCTGTATGCATGGGACTTTATAAGCCCAGGTGCTCTAATCATCACAGCCGTTTCCATGTTCATTTTAATCCTTTGGGAGCGTCCTTTTATGAAGCGAATTGGCCTGTTCAGTTGGATTCAAGGTCCTTTGGTGGCTGTTGCTTCAGGGATTGGCTTGAATGTGTTTTTTCGGGATATGGGCGAATTTGCTCTGAATCCCGACCAAGTTGTAAACATCCCTGTTTCCGACTCACTTGTGAGTTTTCTGGGTCAGTTCACCCTTCCAGATTTTTCTCAATTGTACAATCCAGATGTGTACGTAATAGCATTGACCATCGCAATTGTTGGAAGTTTAGAAACCTTACTGAGCGTTGAAGCCACGGATCGATTGGATGAACACAAGCGAATCACTCCAACCAACAGAGAACTATTTGCCCAGGGTATTGGAAATAGCATCTCTGGATTAATCGGAGGCCTTCCACTCACGCAGGTGATTGTTCGAAGTTCGGCCAACATTCAATCAGGAGGTCAGAGTAAGGCCTCATCCTTTATACATGGTATGCTGCTTTTGGTCAGCGCCATGGCCATTCCTCATGTGTTGAATTTGGTGCCTTTAGCGAGTTTGGCAGCCATTCTTCTTGTGGTTGGTTATAAGCTTGCTAAACCCGCAATTTTCAAGAATATGATTGCCCGTGGGAAAACCCAATACGTGCCGTTTCTGGTCACCGTCTTGGCAATCGTTTTCACTGATCTTCTCTATGGCATCGCCCTCGGCTTGATGGTTGCGTTTTTCCAAATCCTATGGAACAACTTCAAGACACCCTACCACTTCAATCCAGATGAATACTCGGAGGATAAGCCTGTGCACATTGACCTCTCTGAGGATGTGAGCTTCTTGAATAAGGCCAGCATTATGAACATGCTCAAGCTACTGCCAAACAACGCTCACGTAATTGTAAACGCCTCGAAGGCTCGAAGCATTCACCCGGATATCATTGAGATTTTCGATGACTTTAGAGAGAACGCAAAAGATCGCGACATTAAATTTGAACTGGTTGGCCTCAAAGAGCGAGATGACAGCAACTCGGAAAAACAATTGAGCAAGGCCATGCCAAAGAAATATGAGCTTCTGAGCAAGAGACTTAGAAAGAAGAAAAAGGAAGCAGAGAATGAATGATAATTATTGGTCCAGTTCAGAGCAATTAATCAACTTTCACTGGAAATTCGAATGCGTTCGTTTCAACAAAAACATTTATGTCAGAAACATTAACCCCAACCCAGCGCTTCTGGAAATTACTCAAGCCAGATTCGAAAGAAATCAGGGACATTTACGTCTATTCCATTTTCAATGGACTGGTTGCCTTAACCCTTCCACTGGGGATTCAAGCCATCATCAACTTGATTCAAGGTGGGCAAATAAGTACGTCTTGGGTTGTGCTTGTCACAGTGGTTGTGCTTGGCGTCGCCATTTCTGGGGTACTCCAAATTTTTCAACTGCGCCTCACCGAGAATTTGCAGCAAAAAATATTTGCAAGGGCCGCTTTTGAGTTTGCTTATCGAATGCCACGAATACGCATGGAAGCATTATACAAGCACTATGCACCGGAGTTAATGAACCGCTTCTTCGACACCATCTCGGTACAAAAGGGTTTGTCGAAAATATTAATCGACTTCTCCTCAGCAAGTCTCCAGCTCGTATTCGGACTCTTGTTGCTTTCCGTTTATCACCCATTTTTCATCCTCTTCAGTTTGATCTTGGTATTTCTGGTCTACGCTATTTTCAACTTTACTGCGAGAAGGGGTTTGACTACAAGCTTGAAAGAGTCAAAACAGAAGTACCTAGTAGTTCATTGGCTGGAAGAAGTTGCTCGAACAAGCACAACGTTTAAGTTGGCAGGAAAGTCGAATTTGCCTCTTCGTCGAACCGATGAGCAGACCTCTGAATATCTGACGGCAAGAGAAGGACACTATAAAGTCCTTGTACAACAGTATTGGATGTTGGCGACTTTTAGGGTTCTTGTGGCTGCTGGCCTTCTAATATTGGGGGGAATCCTTGTGATGGAGCAGCTGATGAACATTGGTCAATTTGTAGCTGCAGAAATCATCATACTCCTCGTGCTTTCTTCGGCGGAGAAACTCATTCTTTCGCTGGAAACCATTTACGACGTGCTCACCTCTTTGGAGAAAATTGGTCAAGTTACAGATCTTGAACTGGAAAAAAGTGAGGGAATGGATATGCGTGAGCGTTGCACAGATGAGGGAATGTCGGTTGAACTGAAAGATGTGAGTTTCAAGTTTCCTGATCAACATGATTACACCTTAAGGGATGTTTCGGTTTCGATTAATTCTGGTGAACGTCTTCTCATTACAGGAACAAACGGTTCAGGAAAAAGTACATTACTGACCATCATTGCCGGTTTATATTCAGTGCAGAAAGGAAGCGTCAGCTACAACAACTTGCCAAAAGGTAATTTGATATTGAGCACACTGCATTCTGTGATTGGTGATTACCTAACACAGCAGGAAGAGCTCTTTGAAGGAACTGTGATGGAGAACATCCGCATGGGGCGAGATGCAGCTACCTACGAACATGTAAAGTGGGCTGTCGATAACCTTGGATTAACAGACTTCATTCAGTCTTTGCCACTAGGATACGATACGATATTCGACGCGCAAGCAAAAAGGTTGCCTAGATCTGTCGTTCAGAAAATGCTCATCGCACGGGCCATCGCCGACCGTCCGAGTCTCTTGCTTCTCGAAGATGCCTTCGAACACCTAGATGAGTTTGAGCGAAGAAGAATCATCGACTTCTTAACTGAAAAGGATAAAACTTGGACAGTTGTTGTGGTCTCGAACGACCCTTATATGGCTCAGCGCTCAGACCGTTTGGTGGTTATGAAGGAAGGGAAAGTTGCTGCAATTGGCACCTACGAAGAGATTAAGAAGTCAGGAACATTAAAGTCAGAACGGAATGCTTAACATCACGACCAACAGCATAAAGGATTTTTTAGATCCTGAGCAATACAAGTCGTTCAGAATAGTTGAACGTCGTGGAGCTGGCAGAGCACTTGTTCGACTCATAGCGGCTTTCTTCTTTCTTGGAGTCGTTTTGCTCTTCATTCCATGGACCCAGAACATAAGGACCAATGGAAGTGTCACCACATTGAAGCCCGATCAACGGCCTCAAACCATTCATTCAGTCATAGCTGGCCGAATCGAAAAGTGGTTTGTTCAGGAAGGTGATTTCGTGAAGAAAGGAGACACCATTCTGTTTATTTCGGAAATCAAGGACGCTTATTTTGATCCAAATTTATTGGGCCGAACTCAGCAGCAATTGACTTCTAAAGAAATGTCGGTGACGTCGTATATGGAGAAGGTGAAAGCCTTAGACAATCAAGTAGACGCATTGGTGCAAACTTCTAAGCTTAAAATTCAACAAGCGGAGAACAAACTGAAGCAAGCGGCCCTGAAAGTTCAGAGCGATTCAAATGATTTCAACGCGGCAAAAATCAATTTTGAGATTGCCAATGAGCAATTACTGCGCGCCGAGAAACTCTATGAGCAGGGGCTGAAATCTTTGACCGACTTTGAAAACCGGCGAAACAAGATGCAAAAGGCGAATGCGGATTTGGTTTCCGCGAAAAACAAACTGCTGACTAGTCGCAACGAAATCATCAATGCCGAAGTTGAATTGCTTTCCATCGCAGCTCAGTATCGCGACGACATCGCCAAGGCAGAATCAAATAAATACACTGCATTGTCGGCTATGTACGACGCCGAGGCAGTTGTGACGAAACTGCAGAACCAGTTCATGAACTACTCGGTGCGCACAGGACTCTATTACATCACATCTCCAAAGGATGGATATGTAACGAAGGCGATTCAATCGGGTTTGGGTGAGACCATCAAAGAGGGTGAGCCAATCGTTCGGATCATGCCCTCTGTCTATGATTTGGCGATTGCGATTTACGTGCCCCCAATCGACCTACCTCTGCTCGAGAAAAAGCAAGAAGTGCGCATTCAATTTGATGGTTGGCCTGCCATAGTCTTCTCGGGTTGGCCAAACACATCGGTCGGAACCTACTCAGGATATGTTTACGCCATCGATAATTTTATTTCAGACAATGGTAAATATCGGGTGTTGGTTTCTGCCAATCCGAATGAAGAAGCCTGGCCAAAAGATCTAGGTATTGGAGCGGGAGCAAATGGAATGATCCTTTTGCAAGATGTTCCTATATGGTACGAACTCTGGCGACTCATCAATGGATTTCCGCCTGATTATTACAAATCTCTTAGCGAGGCTCAATCAGATAAATCGAAGAAGTGAAACTGAAGATTCTAAGCCTTTCATTCTACATCCTAATAGCTCAATCGCTTCTTGGACAAGAAGACTCTGAAAAATTTTTCGGATTCAATGATTTCATGGAGCTTGTACGAAACAATCATCCACTTGCCATGCAAGCGGGGCTTCAAGAAGCTCGGGGTGATGCTGAGCTTATGAAGTCGAGGGGTGCGTTCGATCCAAAGCTTGGCTTTGAGCATACCAACAAGGACTTCAAGGGCACCGAATACTACAATCTAAGCGATGCTGGACTTAAGGTTCCTACTTGGTTTGGTGTGGAGGTTATGGGCGGTTATGAGCGAAATAGAGGTCAGTATGTTGACCCCGAAAACAATACGCCAGATGCGGGTTTGTGGTACGCTGGCTTGAGTGTTCCTTTGGGAAAAGGATTATTCATCGACCAAAGGCGGGCAGAACTAAGGAAGGCGAAGATCTATCGCGAAAGTACGCTTGCCATGCGTCAGCAGATACTCAATGAGTTGTTGTACGATGCGTCCTATGCATACTGGAATTGGTACCAAGCTGTTGAAATTACTCGCGTGTATGAAAATGCTTTGGACGTGGCGCGAGAAAGGTTTGAAGCGGTAAAGAAGGAAGCCATGCTGGGCGACAAGCCAATCATAGACACTCTGGAAGCCGGGATTCAAGTTCAGAGTAGATGGCTCAACTTGAAGGGCTGGCAACTTGAGCTTGCCAATTCCATCAATGAGCTGCAGATGTATTTATGGGCCGATGGTTGGATTCCCCTGGAGTTGGACAGCAACTTTTTACCGAAACGAGAAGTGCCTTTGGACGAGGAAAATAACTTCAATATGTATTTGACCAATCTCGATAGCCTGCTTGAAGCGCATCCCGAGTTGCGGATAAGTCAATACAAAATTGATTCCTACGAAGTCGACCAGCGCATGAAAAGGGAGCAGCTGAAGCCGCAGGTTGATTTGAAATACAACGTACTAGCCCCGAACAGCGATGAGTCATCCATTCCGAGCTTCAACTCAAACAACTACGCTTGGGGTGTTGAATTTGGAATGCCAATATTTCTGAGGAAGGAACGCGCGGGCTTGAAATTGAATCAAGTCAAAATTCAAGAAAGTGAAATGGGCTTAAAATCGAAGCAGAACTCCCTTCGCAACAAAGTGTTGCAGTCGATCAACTTGTACAATATTTCCAACGATCAAATTGAACTGTACTCAAGAACGGTAAACGATTACCTCGGACTTTTGAACGGTGAGCAAACAAAGTTTGAAGGAGGAGAGAGCTCTTTGTTCTTGGTGAATCGGCGCGAGTTGGGATACATCAATGCCGAAGTAAAGCTCATTGAGCTGAAGGCTAAAAACCGATTATCGGTAGTGAAAACGAAGGCCATGCTGGGTATTCTTGCCGATTAGTCGAGTGCTCGCTTATTGAAGATCAAGTAGCCGAATTGCACATAGAATATGAAAGGACTTTCTTGTAGAAAGGTTTCATTGATATTGAAGTAGTAGTTTCCGGCGAAGCTCAATGGTCCCAGTGGACTTTGATAGACCAAGGTGGCAGAGGCCATCGTAAATCTTCTTTCAAAACTTTCCTCAATAACATACTCATTGGAATTTTGGCGATCAATGCGTCTGTACGGTTGGAGTAAGTAGCCTTCTAGACGTAAATCAAAACGGTTTTTTAAGTCGAAGATGACCTTGGCGCCGGCGGCTGCATATTGATAGGCTCGAAAAGATTCCAAAAACAGCGTTCGGGTAATAGGGATTGGTTCGAAGGAAGGGGCGCGGAGAACACTAGCAGTGTAGTTGTTAAAAGGGCCCAATCCGCTGTAGACCAATTCCAACATTCCACCCAATCGGAAAACTCCACGCTGTTTAAAATAGTGATCGTAGAGAAAGCGAGCCTCAGCCCATTCGTGATTCGATTCGAAGAGTGACTGCCCAACAGAGGTGCTCCCGGGTCTGAACTTTTCCACGGAATTGTTATACCTCAGGCTTAGAAGAACGTTCAAGCCTTGGTTTGGATACTGCTTGTAATTGAAGGTGTTTTTCGCCCACTTTACCGCTACACTCGTAGTAGGGAAGGAGGTGCGATCGGGAACGTCGGTGGTTGAAAAATTATCTGTCTGATAATAATCGTCCCGAAATTCTCCATTGCCAAATTCAACCATCAGTTTAGAGTTTGATCCCGTTGGAGTAGAGAAGTCGAGGCCATAAAAAGTTTCGTTTTGAACGAGGAAGGAAGGGCGATCTAGCTCAAAGAAGGTGGATAAACTTTGAAAGAAGTTGTATCGACTCAAGCGATAAAATGGCTGCAAAGAGAATGTGAATCGAGTCGGGAAATCGATCCGTGCACGCAGTTCAGCTGAGTTGTAGAACTTCCCAAAATAAGAGGTTCCATGCAAACCATAGGAGAGCTTGCCCAAATGATTGTAATGGAGCCCAACATATCCTGTGTTGATTGGGCGAGATGAGAAGTTGCCCCCAAAATCGACTTTAAATTCTTTGTTTAAATCAACGTCGAGAATCAGAGTATAGCTGGTGTCCTTTTCGTTGAATACCAGCTTCGGAAATAAACTCACAATCTTATCATCTTCGGATAAGCGATGGTACCGCATCTTCAAGCCTTCCAGATGGCTTTCATCATCTTTCTTGTTCAAATGAAGTACATGTTGAATGTACTTGGCCTGATTCTCATTCACTCCTCGTACTTCTACATCTGAAACTCTCAGTTCGGTCTTTTGGTCATTGAACTGAGCCCGCATTTCACTCAGTTGTTCTGGTTTTCTTCTTCTCTCAACCTTTAATTCGATGGCATCGATTTTACGAATGGTTGAGAGATAACCCGAATCAATTAATTCATACAGATTCTCGAAGTCGAATGCCCCAATGGGAACATTGGGTTCAATGAGTACACCATTGTTCGAGTCAAGCGAATAGTTGCTCTTGCTCACCATCATGTTTCGAAGAATGCTGATGATGTCGTCCTCTGTTGGAGGTTCTTCATTTCCTGAAACATTGCTACCGATGATTACCCCAGGCCTGAACTCTGAGTGCATTATGTCTGCAGGGAAGTTGTTGTACAATCCTCCATCGAAAAGAACTTGACCCTCAACCGTAATCGGCCGAAAATAAAATGGATACGACATCGAAGCTCGAATCGCCTCCGTTAAATTGCCCTCGCGAAATATGATACTCTCTTTGTTTTCAATGTCGCTGGCAACGCAACGAAATGGAATCATGAGTTGGTCGAAATTGTTGCTAGCAACCAAGCCAGCAGGTTCGAACACCGCCATCATTTCGAAGTTCAAGCCCGAAGGAGCCACCAAATTTGTTGGTAGGGTAGTGGAAGAGAAATCTTTTAGATCGAGCGGTATTTCGACCCATGAAGCTGTACTCTTTTCCTTCTTGAAATAGTAGTTGTAATCTTCATCTTTTATACCCCGCATGAGGTCGATGAATTCATCACTCAAAAATATCGCTTGAATTTCTTCAGCAGTGTAACCGGAGGCGTATAAGCCACCTATAATAGCTCCGGTCGAAGTTCCGGTAATGAAGTCAATGGGAATTTGCCGTTCTTCCAAAGCTTTGATGACTCCGATGTGAGCCAAACCTTTAGACCCACCTCCGCTGAGCACCAGGCCAACACTTTGGCCCACGGAGCTCAAGGAAAGCATTACAAGGAGTAAGAGAGAGGGAATTCTATGACGGCCCACGGAGATAACTTAATCGAACAAATTAATGAAATATTCTGGGCTTGATTTTAGTCTGGAACCATACCATGAGAAGAGTTCTCCATCCACTAATTTCACCTCTGCGTGCGGAAAAGAGGCTTGCAGCTCTTCGCGGTCCCTTTCTTTGAAAGGGTATGGTTCTGAACTCAACAGAATAAGTTCTGGATTGAGCGTCTTAACTTCTTCAATGCTCAATTCGGGGTATCTATTTTGGTCTCCAACGATATTTTTTAGTCCAATCAAACTAAGCTGACTGTCGATGAAGGTATTGCTTCCAGCAAGCATGTAGGGCTTTTTCCAAATGAAATAAGCCGTCTTTCGCTTAAAGTTCGTTCTAAGTTTACGAAGCTTTTGATATTCGAGTTGAATTTGCCTGATCAAGGTTTCTGAAGCTTCCTCCACTTCTAGAATCAACCCAAGACGAGCAATCATTTCAAGTGCATCGTTGAGGCTGTTCACATCGGAAATCCAAACGGGATAGGATTTTGCCAATTCATCGATGTCTTCTTTTCGGTTTTCCTCTTTATTGGCGATGATTAAATCGGGAACTAAGGCGTCGATGACGTTCCGTTCTATATCCTTGGTTCCACCAATTTTCGTTTTGTTCTTAACCGCGGGCCAGGGGTGAACACAAAAACGGCTGATTCCGACCACCTCTTTTTCAAGGCCAAGGTCGTAGAGAAGCTCTGTTTGGGAGGGTACGAGCGACACGATTCGCTTGGGCCTTGAATTGATTTCTACATCGCGGCCTAACTGATCCGTGTATTTCATAGGTCTATAGGAAGCCTTGTTCTTTCATCCAATCGTCGTTGAACATTTTACCAATGTAGCGTGTGCCGTGGTCGTGAAAAAGAACCACTACCACATCGTCTTTTTTTAAGCGGTCTTTCATTTGTATGAGTCCGGCCATGGCTGCGCCTGCAGAATTCCCGACGAAAATACCTTCTTCTTTAGCAAGAAGTCTTGTGTGCACAGCTGCATCTTTATCGGTCACCTTTTCAAAGTGGTCGATGACATCGAAGTTCACGTTCTCTGGAAGAATGTCTTCCCCAATACCCTCGGTGATGTAGGGGTAAATTTCATTTTTGTCGAACACTCCAGTCTCGTGGTATTTCTTGAAAACAGAACCATAGGTGTCGATGCCCCAAATTTGAATGTCGGGGTTTTTCTCTTTCAAGAATTTACCTACTCCTGAAATGGTCCCTCCGGTTCCAACACCTACAACAAAGTGTGTAATCTTTCCTTCCGTCTGTTTCCAGATTTCTGGAGCTGTACTCAAGTAGTGCGCCTTTGCATTCGATGGATTATCGTACTGATTAACATAAATGCTGTTTGGCGTTTCCTTTGCTATTCGTTTGGCCTGACTGTAATAAGACCTCCGGTCTTCGGGCTCCACATTTGTTGGACAAACAATCACTTCGGCGCCCATGGCTCTTAGAACATCTACTTTCTCTTTCGACTGTTTATCTGTGGTGGTACAAATCAGCTTGTAGCCTTTTACTATGCAGGCTAAGGCCAAGCCCATACCAGTATTTCCGCTGGTGCCTTCTACAACAACTCCGCCTGGCTTTAGTCGTCCGTCTGCTTCTGCATCCTCGATCATCTGAAGGGCCATCCGGTCTTTTACAGAATTTCCTGGGTTGCCAGTTTCAACTTTCGCCAATACCAGCCCTGGAATGTCAGCTGCTAATTTGTTTATTTGAATGAGAGGAGTGTTTCCGATGCTCCCCAATACGTTTTTGTGATAATCCATATCTTGTTCTTGGTGCAAAAGTACCTTTAATTGAATTTTATCGAGCGCACAGGCGAGATTTTAGCAACTAGCATGGAAGGAATTTGAAGCATAAGCAAACACAAAAGCAAAGTGCCCCCATTCAGCATTAAAATCCATGTCCAGTCGAAGTTTACGGGAACCTGAGAAAGGTAATAGCTCTCTTGTGGGAGTTTAAGAATCCCAAACTTTTGTTGAACAAGGCCCAAACCTATTCCTAGAATGTTTCCTCCAAGCAATCCCAATCCGATGAGGTAAGCTGCGTTGATGAGGAAGATGTTTCGTATAGAGCTGTTCTGCGCACCAAAGGCTTTAAGAAGGCCAATCAAGTTCGTTTTCTCTAGAATGAGAA
Source organism: Flavobacteriales bacterium UBA1986 (assembly GCA_002336245.1). Taxonomy (GTDB): domain Bacteria; phylum Bacteroidota; class Bacteroidia; order Flavobacteriales_G; family Salibacteraceae; genus UBA4419. The sequence goes on along the minus strand of DDDG01000008.1, from coordinate 60,177 downwards.
TGAGCAGGGCAGCGATCATATTGATTCCTGAAACGAGTATCATCAGACTAATGATGATGATCACATTCATATCCTGAAGTTCCAGCCAACCAAAGATTTCTGGATGCCGATCGTTGATGCTTATGGCATTGTACTTCGCAGGAATGCGACCATAAAACAATTCATCGAGACGTTTAAGGTCATTGAAATCGTAGAGCAAGATTTCTATGCCTCCCACTTGATCCTCATCCCAGCCGTAAATTTTTTGGACGTGTTGGATGTCGCAGAGGATTACATTGTCGTCGAACTGCGACATGCCCGTCTCGTAGATTCCTGAAACGGTGAACTTGCGTGGGCGAGAACGATTGTTTTGAATGAAGAAAACAAAGAAGGACTCGTTCAATTCGAGTTGCATTTTCTGAGCAATGCTTTTGGAAATAACAGCACTATCATTTCGAACTTCATCGCTGAGTGAAAGAGCATTCCCACTCTTCATGTTTTGTGCAAAAAAATCCCAATCGTAATCTTTTGAGAGGCCTTTTACGATTACTCCTTGAACCTCTTCGTCTGTTTTAATTATGCCCTCTTTCTCAGCGTATACCTGGATACTTCGCACTTCTGGCATCTCGGAAATCTCAGTATAGAAGTCCTGATTTTTGGAAATGGGATCCATCTTCGACGGATCTTGATAATTAAAATCTGTGACTACGAGATGGGAGCCAAAACCAACTACTTTGGCTTGGATTTCGCGTTGAAAACCGGTAACGATTGCAATGGCTAATAACATGACAGCCAAACCCAAACTTATCCCTATAATTGCGATGTTCAGAATGGCCTTTGTACCTCCTTTTCTATTGGAGTCTTTGTTGGATCTGATGATTTTCCGAGCGATGAAAAAATCGAGTCTCAAGAAGGCTTTATTTGCGGTGTTTAGCGACCAACGGTCGAGTGGTAAAAGTATCATTTTCTTTCTCCTAATGGCCGGCCTTTCACTCGGCCTTAGTGCCCAAACCGACATTGCCTTTAACAAAGACATTATAGTCGGAGCAGAACGCCTCTCTAAATATTTACCTCGGCTTGAAGGCAAACGGATTGCCATTGTTGGAAACCAGACAAGTACACTTGGTGAAGTTCATCTGGTAGACACCTTGCTCGCATTAGATATTGAGATCATCAAAGGTTTTACACCTGAACATGGATTTCGCGGCCTAGCCGATGCTGGTGAACATGTGAGCTCAACAAAGGACGAGCAAACCGGAATAAAGCTCGTCTCTCTTTATGGTTCAAGAAAGAAACCTCGTTATACAGATCTCGAAGACGTTGAGCTATTGATTTTCGACATCCAAGATGTTGGAGTTCGCTTTTATACCTACATCTCCACCCTGCACTATGTGATGGAAGCTTGTGCCGAGTACGACGTTCCACTTCTAGTGTTGGATCGACCAAATCCAAATGGTTTCTATGTAGACGGTCCAGTTTTAGAAGAAGGATTCAGCTCGTTTGTAGGAATGCATCGGGTTCCTTTAGTTCATGGAATGACCGTAGGCGAATATGCCAAAATGCTGAACGGCGAAGGTTGGTTGAATGAAGGTGTTCAATGCGACCTCACCGTAATACCGTGCAAGAAGTACAGCCATAAAGATTACTACGAGCTTCCAGTTCGACCTTCACCCAACCTGCCGAATATGTCTTCCATTTATCTCTATCCTTCCTTGGGTCTTTTTGAAGGTACCATTGTGAGTGTTGGGCGTGGTACCGATAAACCTTTTCAGATGTTTGGCCACCCAGATATTTCCAACGGAGGAATCGAATTTCAACCGCAAAGCATTCTTGGAGCTCGCGCCCCCAAGCTAGAAGGGCAGTTGTGTAAAGGTTATGACTTGCAAAGGTTCGGCTACGACAGTATGCCCAAAGTTCAAGCACTATATCTGCACTGGTTGAAGGCGGCTTACGACGAATTGGACCGCGATGATTTTTTCCTTAAAAACGATTTCATCAATCTTCTCTCAGGAACTGACAGGATTAAAAATATGATTGTTTTTGGCGCTACAGTAGAAGAGATGGAGCGCACTTGGAAGGACGAAGTGATTGCCTTCAAGAAAATCCGTAAGAAGTATTTGCTCTACGAAGATTTCGAGTAAGCTTCCAATCCACGTTTAATCCACTCCTTCATTTGAGAACGGATGGCTTCCGGAGAAATGATTTGAATCTGGTCTCCCCAACTCATGATCTGCGAGTAAAACTCATAGCTCGGCAAAATTTGAATTTCAAGCTCCATCCCCTCCTCTGATTCTGAGGTTATTTTCTGAGTGATGTGAAGCGGTTGTGACTTGAGATAGTCTGTCGCAACTTTTCCGACTTTGAGCTTAACACGCTCCACCTTCGTATCATGACTTACGGTAATCCCGAACGAATGCTTAAAAAACTCCTTTGAATCGAATTTGCTCGATCGACGAAACTCCTCTTTTTGAACCTCAATGCTCAGTACTCGATCCAATCCGAAGGTGAGAACAGCATCGCGTTCAGGACTGAATGCCAAAAGATACCATCGAGCCCGATACTCCTTGAGTAGATAGGGATTTAGGCGATAGATTTTGCTCTCAGTTTTCTGAAAAGGGCGGTATTCAAGCTCAACCACTTTACGTTCTAAAATGCATTGGTAAATGTCTTCTAGCCATTCGGCGCCCTGCGCTCTTGGCATGCTTTCGAAGGAGATGTAATCTTGTTTGTCCTTTTGTGAATCGACTCGATTCAACTTCATGAGGTTGACAATCTTACCAATGGCTTGGTCGACTTCCTTAAACATGGGTACGTCGCGAAATTGATCGAGCGTGTGCATAGCAAGTTCAAGGTTCTCCAGATCGCTGGCGCTGAGAGGAATCTTTTCTATACTGAAATTGGGGTCTTCGTAGTGGTATCCCTTATGAAGCTTAGAGTATTTGATGGGAGCAAGGAAACCCAACTCTTCATCGAATCGCATGGCATAGAGGTCCTTGTCGATCGTGCTCATGGACACGTAGCCAATGCGCTCCTGCATCTCTTCCTGAATGTCCTCTTTTCCTGGAAAAGGAGATCCTTTACTGCGCAAACATTGGTCTATGATGCGATATCGAATGGAAGCAGATTTATTGGCTGGCACAAAGCGAAATTATCAAATGTTGAATCGTTAAACACAGAAGATTCACTTTAATGAGGTATTCAATAGTCAACTATCTTTCCCGCTCTAACATTTGAACCATGGAAAGTCACGAAGTAGACTACGAAATATTTGGCGACGACATGCAAACCGTCGAGATAGAATTGGACCCTCAAGAAACCGTTATCGCGGAAGCTAGAGCGATGAACTGGATGACCGAAGGCATCACCTACGATGCTAAAATGGGCGATGGCTCAAAGCCTAAGAGTACTTTTTTTGGGCAGTTGCTCAGTGCAGGTAAAAGAGCATTCTCAGGAGAGTCTCTGTTCATGACTCATTTTACGAATCAAGGTGAAGGAAAGCAACGCGTTTGCTTCGCAGCACCATATCCAGGGAAGATCATTCCTCTAGACTTGAAGGAAATAGGTGGTGAGATCATTTGTCAACGCGATTCTTTCTTGTGCGCTGCTTTGGGAACTCGAATTGATTTCACGCTAACTGAGAAGTTTGGCGTGGGATTCTTCGGTGGTTAAGGTTTTATTCTTCAAAAGCTCACTGGCGACGGCAGGGTGTTCATCCATGCGGGCGGCACAATTGTAAAAAAAGAATTAAAGGGGGAAGAATTACGAGTGGATACTGGCTGCATCGTGGCATTCACTCCCGGAATCGAATACGACATCAAACACTACGGAAATCTGAAATCGATGTTCTTCGGAGGCGAAGGGATGTTCGTCGCTTCCCTCAAAGGCACCGGAACGATATACCTTCAAAGCATGCCATTCTCCAGACTTGCCGACCGCGTTGTGCGCTCTGCAAGCCATTTGTTGGGCAAGCGTTTGGGAGATTCTAAATCTTATTAAAAGGCTGAAGGAAGCTTATTCGATTTCGAACAATTCAACCTCAAAGATGAGCGTCGAAAAAGGCTTTATTTTTCCCATACCTCTTGGGCCGTATGCAAGTTCTTGAGGAATCCAAAATCTAAACTTGCTGCCGATAGGCATAAGCTGCAAGCCTTCTTGCCACCCTTTAATGACTCCACGCAGTGGAAAAGAAATTGGCTGACCTCTATCAACTGAGCTGTCGAAAACGGTTCCGTCAAGAAGCATCCCGTGATAATGGGTTTTTACTTTTGAGTCTAAGGTGGGTTTAGCACCGGTACCCATTTTAATCACTTGGTATTGCATTCCGCTGGGAGTGGTGACCACACCATCCTTGGTTCCATTCTCGTCAAAGAACCGTTGAGTCGCTTCGTTGCGGGCCTCGGCAATCCATTTTCCGTAGTTCGCCTGAACAGCTTCTAAAGTTAAAAGCGTGTCGACGCCAGCAAGAGAATTTTTAAAACCTGCGATTACAGCACGAGCATTCACTGAATCTATGCCATCTGCACTTAAGCTGTTTGCTAAGTTCACCCCAATGGCGTAACTCAAACTGTCCAATTTACTCTCTAGAACCAATGCTGGCTTGTCTTTTCCTTTGTTCTTCTTCTTCGATTTCTGAGCCAATGCAGCTCCAGGAAGTAAAATAGTAAGCAGGATTGCGATGCTGAAGATCTTCTTCATAATTGCTTGTCTATAGTTCTTTAATAGGTGAATCGATTATTCTTCGATGGAAAGCAATTCCACTTCGAAAATCAAAGTTTCGTTTGGTCCGATGACACTTCCGCCGCCACGTTCGCCGTAGGCCAATTCAGATGGGATGAACAGTTTCCATTTGGAGCCAACTGGCATCAATTGAAGAGCCTCAGTCCAACCTGGAATCACGCCATTTACGGCGAAGGTTGCGGGTTGCCCACGCTCATAAGAGCTGTCGAAAACAGTCCCGTCTAATAGCGTACCGCTGTAGTGTGTAGTCACACGACTTGTAATGGTAGGTGTTGGGCCATCTCCTTGATTCATCACCAAATATTGTAAGCCCGAAGGAAGTGTTACTACACCTTCTTGTCCTTTGTTTTCTTCTAGGAAGGTACGACCAGCACCGACTTTCTTTTTGGCGTTCTCAGCTTCAATCTTTTTACCGTATTTCATGAGATTTTCTTCTGCTTCTTGAACTGTCATTACAGTATTTTCTGCAAATACATCTCCTATAGCTTTCTGTAGCATCGCTGGATTCAGCTCAAATGGAGCTCGATCCTTCATGCCGGATGCAAAGGTTACTCCTAAGCTGTAGCTGATGGTGTCCACACCATTTGTCATAGCAGCACTCGAAGAGGGTGCTGAAGAAGTTCCAGTAGATTCAGAATCACATGAGGCAAGGAATAAGCTTCCTGCGCAGAATGATAGAAGGATTTTGTTGTTCATAGTCTTGATTTTCAGAGCGGCGAATATATGGATTAATCGAGCTGCAAGAAACAGACAGTTCTGCTATTTGATGTTTCGGGCTTTGCAAATTTCGTCGTAGGCACTTTGCATCTTTTGGAACTTTTCTTTGGCAGCCATTTGTACCTCAGGACCAGCGGAAGCAACCTTATCGGGATGATACTTGATGGCCAATTTGCGGTAGGCCTTTTTTATCTTTTCCTCGCTCGACTTAGGGTCAATGCCTAGAATTTGATATGCGCGACCATCGTTTTTTACTTTCACGAACATCGCATGCATACTTCGGTAGTCGGCTTGCGAAATGTTCAAGTAAGAAGCAATCGTTCGCAGAAGGCCAAGTTCAGATTGATCAATGAGACGATCCGCCTCCGCAATGCCAAATAGGTAATGCATCAGCTGCAAACGCACAGGGTGGCTCATGTTGTCGCGAATTTGAAAACAAACCTGCCTTACCGGAATGTCGGTTTTCATCATGTCGCGCATCAGGTGCGTGAGGTCTCTCGCTTTGTCCGGGCCGAACTGCTTTAAAAGGAATGCCTTTACGTAGTCAAGTTCCGACTTTTTGACCGTGCCATCGGCTTTCATAACTGCCATGGATAAAATAGCCAAGCTCACCCCAAAATCTGCCGATCTGGTGCGCGATCTCCCTTGTCCTATTTGCGCGGCATGCTCATCGGATTTAAGCACACCTTCCATCATAGCGCCCACAGCAAAGCCAAGGATTCCACCAATCGGCCCTCCAAAGGCCCAACCTAGGCCCCCAGTAATCCACTTTGTGTAATTACCCATTGATGTTACTCAATGATGTCGACCGAGCGCTCAATAAACTTCGAAAGTGCCTCGCCTTTCAGCATGTTTTGGGAAAGAAGTGCCAAGTCAGCCGCTTGTTTAGCCAAGAGTTTCTTCTTGTCGGCATTTGGCTCAAGGAGGATTTTGGAAGTTAATGGGTGATTTGAGTTCACCACCAAATTGTAGGCGTCTGGCAAAGTAGCTCCACCAAACATTCCGCCGCCACCTGTTTCAGCTTGTTCTTTCATTCGTCTCATAAACTCAGGGCGTGTGATCAACATTGGCATTTCAGTTTCGGGCAAACTTTCAAAGACAATGCTGAACTTTTCTTTGTCAACAACCGATTCCAGAACGGGTTTCAGTTCGTTCTGTTGGTCTTCGCTGAGGTTTGTTTCAGGAGCATCTGCTTTCTGAATGAGTTTGTCCATTGTGTCGGAATCAACGCGTGCGAAGCGCATTTTTTCTTCACCACCTTCAAGCTTTTGAATGAAATGACTGCTGAGTGGACTGCTCAATTCCACGACGTCGTAATTGTATTTGTCGGCCGATTGAATGAATTGATGCTGCTCTTCTGGATTGTTTGTGTAGAGGACAATCAACTCGTCGTTTTTATTCTTTTGAAGCTCACCAATTTTTGTTTGGTATTCTTCAAGGGTGAAGAATTCTCCTTTGGTGTTCTTGAGGAGTATTGCGCCTTTCATGCGTTCGAAAAACTTCTCGTCGGTAAGACAGCCATACTCAACAAACAAACGGATGTCGTCCCATTTACTCTCGTAGTCCTTTCGGTCCTTCTTGAACATCTCAGCCAGCTTATCTGCAACCTTTTTAGAGATGTGCGAGCTGATTTTCTTGACGTTTGAGTCCGATTGTAAATAAGATCGAGAAACGTTCAACGGGATGTCCGGAGAATCAATTACTCCATGTAAGAGCGTTAGGAATTCAGGTACAATGTCTTCTACAGAATCTGTAATGAAGACCTGGTTGCTGTACAACTGAATCTTATTTTTCTGCAATTCCATGTTCCCAGACAACTTTGGGAAAAAGAGTACGCCAGTAAGGTTGAAAGGGTAATCAACATTGAGGTGAATGTTGAATAAGGGGTCATCAAAAGTGAATGGGTAGAGTTCTTTGTAGAATGCCTTATAATCTTCATCCTTCAAGTCAGCTGGCATCTTTTTCCAAGCTGGAGAAGTGTTGTTGATGATGTTGTCAACTTCGTTCTCGATGCGCTTTGGATTTCCTGCTTCATCTTTTTCGCCAGAAGGATCATCGACGGATTCTGTTTTTGTTCCAAATTGAATTTCCTGCGGAAGGAACTTACAGTATTTGTTTAGGATTCCAGAGATGCGATTTTCCTCTAAAAATTCTTTAGAATCCTCAGCAATATGAAGGACGATTTCGGTTCCGCGATCCTCTTTCTTTGATTTGGTCAGAGTGTAGTTTGGGCTACCATCACAACTCCATTTAACAGCCTCGTCTTCTTCGCGAAAAGATTTTGAATGCACTTCAACTTCACTGGCAACCATAAAGGCCGAGTAAAATCCAAGTCCGAAATTTCCAATGATCCCAGCATCATCTGCTTTGCCTTCGTATTTCTTCAAGAATTCTTCGGCGCCTGAAAAGGCTACTTGGTTGAGGTATTTTTTAACCTCATCGGCATTCATTCCAATACCGCGGTCTTTAATCGTAAGGGTTTTTGCTTTGGCATCAATGGAAACTTCAATTCGAGTATTGCCCAATTCCCCTTTGAATTCTCCGAGCTTTTGGAGAGTCTTCAACTTGCTGCTCGCATCGACAGCGTTGGAAACCAATTCCCTTAAAAAGATCTCGTGGTCTGAATAGAGAAACTTTTTAATGATGGGAAAGATGTTCTCTGTTTGAACGTTAATCTTGCCTTTTGCCATGTCTTTTTATTTTTGAGCTCAATGGCAAGTTGTGTACCAATATGCTTCTTCTGACAGCTTGTCGCAATGTAGGAGTCAAGCAGTGAAATAGTCGGTTCTTTAGTCATGCATTTTTTTGGATTCCTATTTTTTCGACGCATTTTCGTCAGATGAATTTACTTCTACTCAGCAACTCAACCAATCCTGGCGAAGAATACCTCTCTTGGCCAAGAGAGTATTTAAATTCCTTCTTAGAAGGAATTGACGACGACATCCTCTTCATTCCATATGCGGGGGTGACCATAAGCTGGGACGACTACTTTGAAGCGGTTGAAGCTGCTTTTGAACCCTTGAATAAAGAGGTGACATCCATTCACCACACACTCAACCCCGAAAAGGCGGTTATGAAAGCACGCGCAATTCTAGTAGGCGGAGGAAACACCTTTCAATTATTTAATGAGATTCAAGAGAACGGCTTACTACTGCCAATTCGTAAGAGGGTAGAGGAGGGAATGCCATATGTTGGTTGGAGTGCAGGAAGTAATGTTGCCTGTCCAGGCCTACATACAAGCAATGACATGCCGATTGTAGAACCCGTCAGTTTTGATGGTCTCCATTTGGTGAACTATCAAATCAATCCACACTATACGAGCAAGACCATCGAAGGTCATGGAGGTGAGAGCCGTGATCAACGCTTGGCTGAGTTTCTTGCAGCAAATCCCGACAAAAAAGTTGTTGGATTGAGAGAGTCGAGTTTAATTGAGGTACAAGGAGATGTGCACACGATTAGAGGAAACAATCCGGCCCGACTATTTAGCATTGAAGGGACAACTGAAATTGAGATTGGCGGACAAATCCAAGTTTAGACTGAGTGCACTAGAGAAGGTTCAGAATCCTTTGGCTTCTTTCTGCCAGACATAAGCGGAGCTCGCTTTTCCGTTTTTGAAGTAGTAGCGACCACCCCAAGCATGACTTACCTTTTTGTATTCAGCACCTAAGTTTCCTTCAATGAGAACTCGAACTTCAATTTCCTTGCGGTCGAAACTCTCGTATTCAACTGTCAAACCCTCGGGGTATTTTGATGCTAGATCGTGAACGAATTTGATTTTATCGAGTCTTTCGCGTTGAGCGGGATCAACATAGATGGTAAAGAAGTCCTCTTTGTTTCCCGTTTTTCTTGCTGCAATTGCTTGCTCCCTGGCAATGCGCGCTTCCTCTTCGAGTGCATCCTTCTCAACTCTTGCAATCATGCTCAATAACTGTGGGTTTTCCGGAAAGATTTCTGCTGCTGCGTCCAGTGCTTCGAAGGCAGCGTCGTAATCCTTTTGGATTTAGCCTCGCTCAGCCTCCTTTAAGAGGGTTTTGAATTTCTGTTCTTGGTCATCTTTTTGGTCTTGAACTTTTTGTTGGGCTTGGCGCTCGATGGCGATGGCCAGAAGGTCCTTTGCTTCAGCGATTTCGGGCAATACAGTTGTGGCCCTTCTAAATTTGCTCACAGCCGAGTCTATGTTCCCTACCTTCATTTCAGAATTTCCGGCATCAACCAATATGTCGTACACCTTTTGTTTGCTTTTCAATTCAACTTGAGCTTGTTTTTGAGCCAAAGCCTCTTGTTCCTCCTTTTCTTTTTTACGTTGATCTTTCTCAGCAAGATCCTCAGCATTTTTCTTTTCTGTTTTTGCAGCGGCACGCATCCGTTGAGCTTTTTCGTTGTCGGGGAAAAGTGCTAAAGCAGCATCGAAACTTTGAAGTGCCTCTACAAATTCTTGCTTTGAAGCACAGCAGCCTGATCTATAAGTTGTTCAAATTGCTGAGTGCGCACATTCAATTCTTGATTGGCCTTCTGCTTAGCTAATTTTTCTTGTCGAGCATTCTCGGCTTCTTGTTTTTTCGCTTCGGAGTCGAGCTTAAATTGTTCCCATTTTGCATGGGCATTGTCGATTCCTTCTCTATGTCGAACGTCCTCAGATTTTAGAACCCCAGCTTCCTTAAACTTCAGTATCGCCTCTTCAAACTGTTGGTTGCTCAGGTGGTTTTCTGCCATGGAGAGCAGTGCAGTGTACTGGCTTTCAATTGCTTTGTGTTTGGCAATTTCTTTCTCTTTCTCCGATTTGGCGGCTTTTTCCTCTTTCAAATTCTCTTCGGCAGTTTGAATTCGCTGGAGCACTTCTTCATCGTTCGGAATCACCTCAAGAGCCAAGTGAAATGCTTGCACTGCTTCCGCCCATTTCCTATCGGTCATTTTTGCTTCTGCCGCCGTTTTGTGCTGATCGAAGGTCTGCTGCGCGGATTGAGCCTCACGTTCTTTCAGTTCTCGCTCTGTTTTGGCTTTCTTTTTTTGATGCGTTTCTAGGATTAAGTTGTTGGCAGTGGCGTCTTTGGGTTTGAGCTCATGTGCCTTTTTGAATGCTGCTTCTGCTTCATCAAAACTCTCCTGTTCAAGAAGCTCCTTCCCACTTACTAGATGTTGGTTGTAAAGTTTTTCAATACCGTCTTCTTCTAGCCTCTTTTTCAGCTCATGTAAGGAGTGCACCTTGTTCTTGGCTTCTTGTTTTTCAGGAATGAGTTTTTCGGCAGCAACGTATTTCAGTTCTGCTTCTTCATACTTTTCCTGCTTTATAAAATCATCTCCTTCTCCGATTAAGCTGAAGTATTGATCGTCGAGCACCTTCGCTTCAAATTCCTTTTTCTTGGCATAGGCCAGGTTGGTCTTCTTTGCTGCGGTTGAATGGTCGGGTAATAGTTTAGATGCATTTTCGTAGGCTTTGATGGCCTCGGCGAACTCATTTTTGTTCAATAAGTCGTCGCCTTCTACAATGAAGTCGTTGTAGCGCTGCTCCACTTCTGCTTTTGCCTTCTCTTTTTTGAGCATCATCGCTTCCTGTACTTGGGTTTGCGGATAAGTCTCATTGGGCTGAATTTTATGTGCGGCATCATAAACTACAATCGCCTCGTCGAACTTTTCATCTTTCAGCAATTGGTCTGCCTCATCAATTTTTGTCTTGTATTCCCTTTGTTTGGCTTCAAGAGCAAGTTGAGCTTTTTCGGCTTCGGCTTTTCGCGAACATTCGTCCATCTTATCGCGTGGGAATTGCTCCTTCGGTTTTAATTTAGAAGCCTCACCGAAGGCGATTCGAGCTTCTTTAAAGGAGCCTGAGGAGAGTAATACTTCGGCCTTCTTTATCGCTACATCGTATTCCTCATCAAGTTTTGCTTGGGCTTCCTTAAGGCGCATTTGCTCTTCCAAGTGAGCTTGATCGCGTTTTGCCTGTTCTAGAAGTTGAGCAGCCTCTGCCTCACCTGGAATTACTGCCAGAGCTTCGTGAAATTGTTTTTGAGCTTCAACGTATTTCTTTTCAGAAGAGAGGGTTTTCCCATCTTCAATCAGCGCTTGGTATTTTCTTTGAATTTCTAGCTTTTTGAGCTCTTCCTTTTTTCGAAGTATGGCCTCTTCTGTTTCGATGACCTTCTTCGGAGCATAGGCATCATCAGGTTTGTAGATGAGTGCTTCCTTGTAAGATTCTAGGCTTGGTCGTATTTTTCATCTCTAAAATACGCATCTCCCGCAGCGATGGTTGACTTATACTTTAAGGCAAACTTTTCTGCGTTCTTATCGGCTTTTTCTAGGGCTTTTTCTTTCGTCTTTTCCTTCTTGAGTTCATTCTCAATCTGGTCGAATATATCGTCCTGAGAATAGGAAGGATGGCTTAGTCCCAACAGACAAATCACCAAAAGGGAGAGCCCTGTATATTTCGATAATTGAGTCAAATCGAATTCAAAAGTGAAAGTTCCTATGGCTAGGAGTCAGCGACTTCTTTGGCGGGTGCCTTGTAGTCGAACAATCGATTTTCTTTGATTGCTTTTGCTACTTTCTTAGGTACGGATTCTTCCCATCCTGAAAGGCCATTGCGAATCATCGAAAGCACATTGTCACTGTAGATGTGAAGATTGTCTGTGTTCACATCTTCGATGTCAACAATCATATCATTGTCGACGAAGTATTTCAACAAGCCACGATACTCTTCATCAACTTCGAAGTTTTTAGTGTTGTACAACTCGTCCGACATTGGAATTTGAGATGGGTAGACAAAGATTTTTACATTGCCTCCAAAGCCTAATCCAAAGGCTTCCAAGATTCCTCCATGAAGATTCTCGTAATAGCGCGCGTCGAAAATGGTCTGCAGGCTGTAGATGCCCAAAATGAGCCCAATTTTTTTGGTTTTCGTGAACTGACTCAAGTAATGACAAACCTTGTAATACTTCACGTAATTTGAAATCATCACAGTATGTCCCATCGAACAGAGGATGTCCACACGATCTAAGAAATCCTTTTCGTCGATGGTCCCATCGTTGGTAAGATCTTTTAAGGTGAGCTCAAAAATCGCTCGAACGTCTTCTTTTTCTACTCCTTCACACTTGATAAATTGATCTAATCCGCGATCATACATATCGAGATTGACATGTGTTAGCGGACGGAATCGACCTCTAAGAACAAGAATATTTTTCTTGTAAAGCACTTCGGATGGTTGAAGAACATCTCCATCTGGTCCGAACAGTGCAGCTTCAGTAAGTCCGTTTTTTACGAGCTTCAAAGCCATCAATCGGTTGTCGACGTGCTTGAAGTCAGGCCCGCTCAAGCGGAACATATTAATTTCAATGCGCTCCCTTGAGAGTTCATCGAGGAGAGAGTTCAATAAGTACTCAGGGTCATGATGGTAAAAATGACAACCGTAGAGTAAGTTCACGCCCATAATCCCTAGAGCCTCCTGCTGAAGCCTAGCCTCATGGTCGTTTAGATTCACGTGAAGAATGCACTCATTCGGTTCACTTTCAGGTCTGAGTTGAAAGCGAAGCCCCAACCAACCATGCGACCAATTGGTCTTCTGGTAATTGATTGTTGAAACGGTATTCGCGAAGTTGAAAAACTTGGCCGTTTTCCTGCGAGAAATCAATTTCTTGTGAACCACCTTATAACCGAAGTCGAGCATTTTATTGAGCCGCGGTTCACTGACGTAACGCTCGTGGCCTCCGTAGATGGAGTCTGAAATCTCTTTATCGTAGGCCGAAAGGCTGATGGCGATGGTTCCACTTGCTCCACCAACTCGAAAAAAGTTGTTGGCAACCTCTTGCCCGGCACCGATTTCGGAAAAGGCTCCGTAAATCGAATTATCCAAGTTGATGGATAAGGCTTTCTCTTTGGTCGATAACTTTCTGTATGACATCTCTGATTAGGAGTCTTTAAAGGTCAGTAGTATAAAACGCGCTAGAGTTGAGCATTTGGTGCAAAGGTCGAAAGATTTTGCCATCGGTGGGTGATATGCATCAGGCTTTCGCTAAATGGTTACGTGGAAGTAGGCTTTCAAGTTTGTTGAATCACAAATTAATTCTCCGGTTCTTTCGATTCTTTTCGAATCATAGGGGGTTTGAAGTCTTCGGTTTGTTCAATGGAGACCATGACTTGATCTAGAATTTCTTGACTACTTTTTTCGTAATCGATTACGAGTGGTTCTTTAAAAGTAACACTGATTTCCACACCTCTTTTCTTGACCAACAAGCCCTTTTTGTCGAAGGCTCTTCTGAAGCCATTAATGACAACTGGAACTACGATGGGTTGGTTGGTTTTAATGATGTGCGCAGTTCCTTTACGTCCTTGAACGTAGGGTGTAGTTGTTCCTTGAGGAAAGGTAACTACCCAACCATCGGCAAGGCCTTCGTTAATTTTGGAGATGTCGCGCATATCAACTTGGCGTTTTACATCTTGACCTGATTCACGCCAGGTTCGTTTGATTAATATGCCACCGGCATAAGTGAATATTTTTGGAAGGATGCCCGACTTCATTGTTTCCTGAGCAGCAACAAAATAAGCGTTCAACCTTGGAGTGAATAGAACCAAGGACGACCCGATTCGATCAAAAAATTTTGATTTTGCACTCGCGAAAACGAGGAATAAAAAGGCAACGTCGGCAAAATATGTTTGATGATTTGATACAAATAGAACGTTCTGATTCGGAAGTCGATCCAGGAGTTCTACGTTGTTCAATACCGCCTTATTCATTTTTTTGAAACGGTAGTGCGCCGTAAATCCGAACAGGAGATATAAGATCCTCTTGGTCAAATAAAAGTTACCAAATATGTCTTTTCGGAATAGTTGCATTTAGCTTACATATTCCTCCGGTACTGACCTCCGACCTCAAAAAGAGCTTCGGTAATCTGTCCCAGAGAACTGTATTTACAAGCCTCCATTAGTTCATTAAAAATATTCTGATTTTGAATGGCGGCGGTTTGAACCTTACGAAGATGCTCATTGCTTTTGTCTTCGTGGCGCTTGTTCAATTCTTTCAGCGTCGCAATCTGAGATTCTTTCTCTTTCTCGGTTGCCCGAATTACTTCTTGCGGGACAAGAGTTGGAGAGCCTTTGGAGCTAAGAAAGGTATTTACACCAATGATGGGAAAGTCCCCATTGTGCTTAAGAGTTTCATAATAAAGAGATTCCTCTTGAATTTTCGACCTCTGGTACATAGTCTCCATAGCCCCGAGGACACCACCTCGTTCAGTGATTCGTTCAAACTCCAGCATTACAGCTTCTTCCACCAAATCGGTGAGTTCATCAATAATGAAAGAGCCTTGAAGTGGGTTCTCGTTTTTGCTGAGCCCAAGCTCCTTATTGATGATCAACTGAATGGCCATAGCGCGACGGACACTCTCTTCTGTGGGAGTTGTGATGGCTTCGTCGTAGGCGTTCGTGTGCAAAGAATTGCAGTTGTCGTAGATGGCATAAAGAGCCTGAAGAGTTGTGCGTATGTCGTTGAAGTCAATTTCCTGAGCGTGCAGGGACCTACCAGAGGTCTGGATGTGGTATTTCAACATCTGACTTCTTGATCCGGCACCGTATTTATTCTTCATGGCCTTCGCCCATATTCTTCGAGCAGTACGTCCGATCACTGCATATTCAGGATCTAGTCCGTTTGAGAAGAAA
This sequence comes from Flavobacteriales bacterium UBA1986, assembly GCA_002336245.1. GTDB lineage: Bacteria > Bacteroidota > Bacteroidia > Flavobacteriales_G > Salibacteraceae > UBA4419. The sequence continues at coordinate 45,099 of DDDG01000008.1, read as the reverse complement.
AAGGAAAGGTTCGGACCAAAATCATTGATTTTCATTCCCCTGCTGAGGTAGTATTCTACATAGGTGAAACCATTAGCAAGGGTGAAGGCGAGCTGACTGATCGGATTGGCTCCGGCTTCAGCAATGTGATATCCAGAAATCGAAACGCTGTAGAAATTTCGGACTCCATGATCGATGAAATATTCCTGAACATCTCCCATCAACCTAAGGGCAAACTCAGTGGAGAAGATGCAGGTATTTTGAGCTTGATCCTCTTTTAGAATGTCGGCTTGAACCGTACCCCGAACAGTCTTGAGCGTTTCGGCTTTGATTCTTTCGTACACTTCCTTCTCCAAAACATCGGCTCCTGTACAACCCAACAACATGAGTCCAAGACCATCATTTCCTGTGGGAAGATCTCCTGAATATTTTGGTTGAGTACTGCCAATCTTTTTGAAGTGTGCGTCGATGCGTTTTTGCACTTCAGTCTCCATCTTTTGCTCCTTGATGTACAATTCACATTGCTGGTCGACGGCCGCATTCATAAAGAAAGCTAAAAGCATTGGCGCAGGACCATTGATGGTCATGGAAACAGAAGTCTTTGGATCACAAAGGTTAAAGCCCGAATAGAGCTTTTTGGCGTCGTCTAAGCAGCAAATTGAAACTCCAGCATTTCCAATTTTCCCATAAATGTCTGGGCGATAATCTGGGTCGTGACCGTAAAGTGTAACTGAATCAAAGGCAGTAGACAGTCGTTTTGCTGCCATGTCCAAAGAGACATAATGGAAGCGTCGGTTGGTGCGTTCTGGCCCGCCTTCTCCGGCAAACATTCGGGTGGGATCTTCTCCTTCCCGCTTGAATGGGAATAAGCCAGCGGTGAAAGGAAACTCTCCAGGTACATTCTCTCTTAAAGTCCATTTCAAAATTTCGCCCCAAGAACGATAGGAGGGAAGGGCTACTCGTGGAATTCGAGAATGTGAAAGTGATTCAGAATAGGTTTTAGATTTAATTTCTTTCCCTCGTACCTCAAACACGTATTCGTCTTGTTTGTAGGCTGCTTTTTTGGCGGGCCATTCTTCAAGAAGTTTTTTGTTGTGTGGGTCGAAATCCAATTCTTCCTTTTCAATTGCTTTTTGAAGAGAAGCCTTTGTGGTCTCATCCACATACTCTTTTGAACGCGTCAACGAATACAAGCGATCGGCAACCTCAACTTGCTGCGACACCCAATCTTCGTAGGTTTTGTGGCTTTCCGCAATCTCAGCTAGGTAGCGAGTTCTGTTTGGTGGGATGATGTAAATTTTCTCCGACATTTCGTCTGAAATCTCGAAGGTGGAGTGCAAGTCTGCTCCCGTTCTGTCGGCAACGGTGTCTACAATGGCTTTATAAAGGCTATTGGTTCCAGGGTCGTTGAACTGCGATGCGATGGTTCCAAATACAGGCATCTCATCTACCGGACTATCCCACAAATTGTGATTTCGTTGGTATTGTTTTTTCACATCCCGAAGGGCGTCCAAAGCCCCACGTTTGTCAAACTTGTTCAAAGCGATCAAGTCCGCGAAATCGAGCATATCAATTTTCTCGAGCTGCGTTGCCGCTCCATATTCAGGAGTCATTACATAAAGGGAAGCATCGCTGTGGTCAAGGATTTCTGTATCCGATTGACCAATGCCTGAGGTTTCTAAAATAATCAGATCGAATCCGGCGGTTTTTAAGACATCAAGGGCTTGCTCTACATGCTTACTCAAAGCTAGGTTCGACTGCCTTGTCGCCAGACTTCGCATATAAATGCGTGAATTTCGAATGGCATTCATTCGAATTCGGTCACCCAACAATGCACCTCCAGTTTTCCTTTTTGACGGATCTACTGAAACGATGGCCATGCGCTTTTCAGGAAAATCAACAAGAAAGCGTCGAACCAATTCATCGACTAAACTCGACTTTCCGGCTCCGCCAGTTCCTGTGATTCCAAGTACCGGAGTTTTTGATTTCTCGGCCCGTACTTTAATCTCACTCAGTACGTCTTTTGCGTTTTCAGGAAAATTCTCTGCAGCAGAAATCAAGCGGGCTAAATCTCCATCATTCTGATCTTCAATTCTCTCGTATGCACCATTTAGTTCGTCGCCAAGTGGGAAGTCGGAGCGCTTCACAAGGTCATTGATCATGCCTTGCAAGCCCAACTCACGCCCATCATCTGGCGAATATATGCGTGTTATTCCATGTGCGTGAAGCTCCTCAATTTCTTCAGGTAGAATCACACCACCACCACCACCAAAAATTTTAATGTGTCCTGCCCCCCTTTCTGCAAGAAGGTCATGCATGTACTTGAAATACTCCATATGACCGCCTTGGTAGGAGGTCATCGCAATGGCGTTGGCATCTTCTTGAATTGCAGTATCGACGACCTCTTCAACACTGCGATCGTGACCTAAATGGATTACTTCAACCCCTGTGGACTGAATGATCCGGCGCATGATATTGATGGCCGCATCGTGCCCATCAAACAGCGATGCCGCAGTAATGATCCGAATTTTGTGCTTGGGGGTGTATGTTTCTACTGCTTTCATTTTATGCCAATGGGCAGCAAAAATACTTTTTTGAAGATGAAGCAAAAAAAACCCCTCGCTAAAGGCGAAGGGTTAAACAACTAACTACTACAAATGAAAATTTTAATGCTCTTTCAGGATAATAAACGCCTTATGTGCTGGAAAGGTTTGGTCGACCATTGAAATTTTTTTACCGGCTGAGTGAATGGTCACCTAGGGCACAAAAGACCATAGGATTATCCGTACTTTAGCCCACTCTGTTGCCACCTCCTGCAAACTTCAATGAACTAAAATGTACAGCCTAACATTAGCCATAGGATGAGGAAGATGAAACTATTGAGTGCAGCCCTAATTGCATTTACAACTGTTGTGATTTCTTGCAATCATGCAGATACGGAAGAGCTTGAGGATTCAGTGATTGGTAGAGAAGAGTGGATGAAAATGCGCTTAGCGGATCCTCTAACTGGGGAAATCCCGCTTCACATGCATGAACGAGAGTTGGCTTTTGCGCAAGGACTTCCAAAGCTGGACGAGTCGGCTAGATCGAGTTACACATATACGCACAGAGGACCTTTTAATGTAGGAGGGCGCACGCGTGCCTTTGCCATCGATTATACAAATACAGAGATTTTACTGGCTGGAGGCATTTCTGGTGGAATGTGGAAGTCCGACGACAATGGAATGAGTTGGCGGCAAGTCGGAGACCCGAACGACCACCCTGCTGTTTCTTGTTTGACTCAGGATCTAAGACCGGGGAAGTCGAACATTTGGTATTATGGTTCCGGCGAAATAGTCGGAAATTCTGCAAGCAAAAGTTTCAGCGCATACTTCAACGGAACAGGCATTTATAAGTCTGTGGACAATGGGGAGACTTGGACCGTGCTTGATTCAACCAGCAGCGGTACTCCGGAAGAAACAGACAATTGGGATCTCATTTGGAATGTAGCCATCGATCACAGCGTAGATACAGCGGATGTTCTATATGCGGCAGTTCGCGGCAGCATCCAAAGAAGCGACGACGGCGGCTCTAACTGGCAACAAGTATTGGGCGGAGGTTCAACGGCTTCCGCATCTCGTTATACGGATGTATTAATTGCTGAGAATGGGGTGAAGTATGCGAGTCTCAGCGCTGGTGGAAACTCAACTGGCTTGTGGAGGTCTGAAGATGGAATTTCATGGCAACGGATTGGTGCTACCGATTTTCCCAGCAATATAAACCGGGTCATTATGGACAGCGATCCACAAAACCCCAATAAGGTTTACTTCCTCGGAGACACTCCTGGATTTGGTCAAAAGGCCGACAGCAATTCTTCGGAAACGAACAGCCTTTTTCGATATACATATTTGAGTGGAAATGGTGCTGGTGCAGGTGGTCAATGGGAAAACTTATCCTTAAACCTTCCTTTCGACTCGAGCTTTGCGGCCTGCTTTAAAACGCAAGGGAGTTACGACATGGTTCTTGCCGTGCATCCCAAGGATTCCAATGTGATTGCAGTTGGTGGAACAAACTTGTTTCTGTCTTTCGATGGTTTCAATTCAGACAGCAACTACAGGCAAATAGGTGGATATCGCCCCGATGGATACCTTCCTTTCTACTACCGTTGGGTTGGTCATCACCCAGATCAGCATGTGTTTTTCTTTCACCCCGATCATCCCGATACGATTTACAATGCAAATGATGGTGGTGTATACCGCATGAACAACATCCGAGATACGAGCAACGAGTGGACTGATTTAAACAAAGGATTTTTGACCACGCAGTTTTACACCATTGCAGTTGATCGAGATCAGCCTGGAAGTGAATTGGTCTTCGGTGGATTGCAAGACAATGGGACCTTCTTGAGTTGGGATGCCGATCCGAGCTCAGAATGGGCAACGCCTAGTTTGGGCGATGGCGCCTACTGTGCAGTAGGAAATGGCGAAGATTTTTACTTCTCTTCTCAATACGCTAGAATTTATAAAATGTCGGTGGGTCAAGACGGTAATCGCACCGGCTACACGCGAATTGACCCGGAATCGCCCGGATTTTGGCAATTCGTGAATCCTTTCATTCTCGATAGGAACGATCCATATACCATGTACCTGTCTGATGGGGATGACATCTGGAGACACAACAGTTTGAATGCCTTCGACCTAGATAGCTCTACAGAAGATACGGATGATGGCTGGGAAGAATTTAGGAACATTGGGCGTGGTAGTCTAACCACATTAGAATCGTCGTATGACAACCCTCAATATGTTCTCTACATGGGTTCAAGCAATAAGTCTGTTTTTCGCGTTGAAGACGCCAATGATGGAAACTTAGGAAGCGATGACATCACCAACAACATCGTTTTTGGAGGTTATGCTTCCGACATTTCGGTCGATCCAGAAGATGCCGATAAGCTCATGCTGGTCTATTCGAACTACAAAACACAAAGTGTTTATTATTCCGATAATGGAGGTGATTCTTGGACTGCGGTCTCAGGAAATCTCGAAGCTGAGCAAGCGCCAGGGGCGCCAGTAGGATTGGCTCTAGGTGATGGGCCGTCAGTTCGTTCTTGTTTGATTGCGCCTTTGTATGATGATTCAAGAAGATACTTTGTTGGAACCAGTGTTGGGCTTTTCTCCACCAATCAATTGCAGGGCGATTCAACCGTGTGGGAGCAAGAAGCGCCCAACGTCATTGGAAATGCAATTGTTGATATGATGGATTACCGTCCAAGTGATGGTTTTCTTGCCATAGGAACTCATGGAAAAGGAGTGTTTACCACCTTCATTACAGACCGTAAACTTGTTGCTGGTAAACATGAGTTGGAGCCGACTGTTGAGGTCAAAATCTGGCCCAATCCGAGCAAAGGTTTGGTGGAAATTGAGAGCCAGGAGAAAATATTAGACATCAAAGTCTTTGATTTGCAAGGACGAGCAGTTCAACATGTTTCGGTTTCCGGAAGCAGTCTTCACTTTGCGAAGTCGGCGAGTGGCACCTACCTCATTGAGGTGGAAACCGAAAGTGGGTCTCAAGTCAAAAAGATTGTCATCGAATGAAACTACTAAGTCTAATACTCGTCTTCTTTCTGTTTTCTTGTTCTTCAAATAAGGATCTGTCGGAAGAAACAAAAGCGGCCAAGGATAAGCAGCAAACTCTCGTTGAGGAGTTGAGCCCGTCAGAAAAGGTCGTAGAGGAGTTGAGCCCACCGAAAAGTGGAGAGTCCATTAAAATTGAAGGAAGGATATTGTCCATCGATGAATTGAATGAAGGATTCGCAAGCGACCAGCCGTGCGGAAAAGTTGCTTGTACGGCGAACATTCGAGTAGATCAGCTTAAGATGATCAACCGTTTTTTTGATGAATCGTTCTCTTCTGGAGATGAACTGAAAGCTTATTTTATGTTCACACTTTCGGAGACTACTGAAGAGCTGTTTCCGTTATTGGGAGTGAGATATCCCGGTCTTGAAGAGGGCGATCGATTTGAAGCGAGAATAAAAATTGGAAGTCCAATTGAAGGAGCGATGATTACGGTGGAACATTACAGTATTTTAAAATGATGACGAGAGGATTTACATACTTGGCGAGCGTGTTGATTTTAATTGCCTGCGAGTCTCCAAAACTGCCTGCAGACCAGAGGCCAAAGGAGCGTGAAGCATGGCAGTTTGAACGAGAAAAAGATAACAGCGGTAAAATCCCAGAAAACATTCGTGAGAGGGAGCATTCATTTGCAGCTAATCTCCCAACCTATGAAACGGCTGCTCGGAATGCTCAAAATGTAAAAGCCATCGGTCCCTTTAATGTTGGTGGTAGAACGCGCGCCTTTGCCATGGATATCAACGATGAGAACGTTTATTTGGCTGGTGGTGTGTCGGGAAGTTTGTGGAGATCAGAAAATGAAGGTCTAAGTTGGGACCAAGTAGGCTCAAAAGATGAGGTTTATACAGTTTCATCTATTCTTCAAGATCCCCGTCCGGGAAAGACAGACACCTGGTACTATGGGACTGGAGAAGGAGAAGGCAACTCTGCCAGTCGTGGTTTTTCAGCCATTCATCATGGGAATGGAATGTTTAAATCTGAAGATGGTGGTGTGAACTGGTCTCCATTGGTCGCCACGCAATCCAATACTTTGCACCAGTTTGATGATTGGGATTTCGTTTGGAGATTGGGAATAGATAAGAGCAACACCACCCAGGATGAGATTTATGCGGCCATCGCAGGAAACATCATGCGAAGTGACAATGGCGGCGGTTCATGGACCAGTGTTCTGGGAAGTTCTGGAAGCACCTTCAGCAATATGGGCTTCACCGATGTTGTTGTCACAGATGATGGAGTGGTCTATGCGGCCTTGAGTTCTGGCATTTCAGATCGCGGCATTTGGAGAAGTGCGGATGGAATCAACTGGACGAAAATTTCAGATGTTTCGTTTCCTTTTCCATACAATCGAATGATTCTGGCCTTGGCACCGTCGAACCAAAATGTGTTGTACGTCCTCATGGATTCTCCTGGAAATGGAGCCCCAGCCGATCCACTTGAAATAGGGTCCGCAAGAACTTCTTTGATGAAGTATACCTACAGCAGTGGTGATGGTACTGGTAGCGGGGGTAACTGGGTCAATCGTTCGAATAATTTACCCTCGACTTCGAATTCCTACACCACCATGGACCTGCAAGGCGGCTACAATATGGCTTTGCGTGTATACCCGAATGATGAGAACGTTGTTTTTGTTGGAGGAACAAATCTTTTTAGGTCAAACGATGGATTTGCATCGAGATTTCAGATTACTCAACTTGGTGGCTACAATCCAAATTTCACCACAACCGAAACCTACCGGTACCCGAACCATCACCCAGATCAACACGACTTAATTTTCTACCCAAGCAATCCATCAAAGATGATTTCCATAAACGACGGGGGCATCTTCTACACTTCGAATTGCCTAGCTAGCAGTGGAAACTGGTTCATCAAAAACAATGGCTATCAAACCAGCCAATTCTATACAGTGGCCATCGACCCTTCCGTGAACAATGACGTCATAGTAGGTGGCCTACAGGACAATGGATGCTGGTGGACAAACACAGGCACTTTGTCGAATTGGGTTTCAACAACCTTGTCGGATGGTGCATACACAGGCGTTCAGCCTGGAACAGATGCGAACGGTGCAGGTTTCTACTACTTCTCGTCCCAATACGGCGTCGTTTATCGCTATGAATTGGACGGAGGTGGCGACGATGATGCCTATCGCAGAATTTCTCCAGATGAAGAAACTTATGGATTTAGCTTCATCAATCCATTTGCCCTCGATGTGGCCGACCCAGATGTTATGTACATGGCATGGGCTGGGGGCGTTTTGCGCCACAATGGTCTTACGTCCATCAATCTAAACGACAGTCGGAATCCATACAGCAATGGCTGGTCGCAGTTTGGATTCACCTTAGGTGGTGGAAATCATCGCATTAGTAGTATGTCCGTAAGTCGTCAAAACCCAACACACACTCTATATGTAGGTACGAACTCAGGCAAGATCTATAAGTTCAACAATGCGAATACGGGCAACCCGCAGGAAATTGACATTTCCATTACTGGGATGAATGCAGGTCAATACATCAGCAGCATAGCTGTGCATCCTTACGATGGAGGCAAGCTTTTGGTCACCACTTCAAACTACAATACTTATAGCATCTTTTATTCGCCCGATGGTGGTTTGAGTTGGGCACGTGTTGCGGGAAATCTAGAAGAGCCTTTGGCGGCGGGTGTGCCTGATTTGTTGAACGGTATTGGAGCTGGTCCATCCATTCGTTCTTCAGCGATTGTACCTACCCAAAGCGGTGAAATCTATTTGGTTGGAACCTCTGTTGGCCTTTATGGAACTACGAAACTCGATTCTTTGAATACCATTTGGTATCAGCAATCAGAAGATTTGGTTGGCGATGCCATAGTGGAATATTTGGCTTCTCGTCCACTCGATGGTTTTGTTGCGATTGGAACCCACGGAGCAGGAGTGTACAGCGTTCGATACAATGATCCCAACCTGGTATCGCCGGTAGAGGAAAAGGTAGAACGAAGCTTTGTAGATTTCAAGGTGTTCCCAAATCCATCTCAAGGACGAGTGCAGTTTGATGCATTGCAAGAAGAGGCGGAACTCTCGGTTTATGACATCCGGGGCATTGAGGTGTTCCGCACACGTTTGAACCAAGGCGATGCGAGTTGCGACCTTTCAACTTTGTCGTCGGGGACCTATTTCTTGTCTCTTCTTGGGACAAATCCTACGCAAGTTCAAAAGTTAGTTCTGAAGTAGTTTCTTTGCAGCAAACTGCGGCATGAGCGCCTTCTTTGTACTCTCTAAAATTCTACACTTCCTTACGACCCCCATCGTCTGGATTTTTGCACTTGCTCTTTGGGGTTTACTCAGTCGGAATCAGGGAAAAAGACGCCTAAGGTTGTGGGCCTCCGTCCTGCTCCTTTATTTTTTCTCGAACAGTTTTTTTTACGAAGAATTTGCTCGTCCGTATGAAACGGAACTTAGTATTGCTGCCGACCTTGAGAGTGATTACGATGTGGTGATGGTTTTGGGTGGCTACTCTCAATACATTGAAGACTACGATCAGTTCGACTTGTTTGAATCATCGGATCGTTTGTTTCAAGGACTTCGTTTGTACAATATGGGAAAGGCCAAGAAGATTCTTTTGGTTGGCGGAACAGGTAGACTTGTCGATCGCGACAATCGGGAAAGTACTCATGCCAAGGATTTCTTGGTGCAAATGGGCGTTCATGAAGAAGATATTTTGGTTGAAGCAGAGAGCAATAACACCCACGAGAATGCCGTTCGGGCAATGGAAATTCTACGAACTCATGATTTTCAAAAAAGTATTTTGGTGACCTCCGCTTCTCATATGCCAAGATCCATAGCCTGTTTTAATAAACTGGGCTTGCATCCAACTCCATTTTCTGTTGACGCTACGGCCGGACCTCGAAGGGCTCAACTCGATTACTTGTTTATACCAAATTCCAATGTTCTAGAAAGTTGGAATGCCTTGGTTCATGAATGGGTTGGTTACGCCGTCTATTTCATCATTGGTTACGTATGAAGCTGAGCTTAAACATTTTTCTTTTGCTCCTTTTTTCTGGCGCCAGCCTCACCAGTGTTGGGCAAGAACAGAAAGATATTCCGCCTGGAAAGGCAAAGCAAGTTGAGCGAAATATGGAAGGCGCTAAGCCACCCAATTTGCAGCCAAACATGAAGAAAAGCCCTGCGGCCAAAAGCAAGGTGAAAGCATCACGGAAGGCCCAGAGTGCTGATAAAAAGCTTTATGCTGAGAATAAGAAGCTTGGCAGAGAAGTGGTTTTTGAAGCCGGTGATTGGATAAAGTTTGAAATCAAGGACCCAAAGGGAAAGAAAGAAAAGAATGAGGAAGGCAAAAAGAAGAAGGAAGTCACAAAGAAGGTAAAAGGGAAAATCGAAAAGATTGAACCCGGGAAAATTACTCTTGATGAAACTGAGTACTTGCTGCGTGATTTGACTTCTGTCACACCAAAAATGTTCTCACAATTTGGCTATCGACTGAAGGGTTTAGCTAAAATCGGATTGGGGACGCCGGTAATTGCTGCCGGAGGCGGCATTATTTACTTGTCTTACGGACTCATTGACCCCAATTCGCCGATTGTTATTGCCGCCGCTGTTGGAGCTACCATTGGAGCAGGGGTGGTGCTTTACGGTGTTTCCTTTTGGCACAAAGGTGGAAAGATCGCTTTTACTTCTAGAAAATTGAAGTCAGAGAAATCTTGGCGCTTCAGAGCACGTTAATCGCTTTGCAATTAGTTGAGTCGAGTGAGCTGCTCTTCAAGAACTTTAATTTTGCTTTCCGCGTCGTCTTTTTTCTTCTGTTCCAAGGCCACAACTTGAGCCGGAGCATTGTCTACGAACCCTTTGTTGGATAATTTCTTTTGAATTCCGAATAGGAAACCTTGAGTGTATTTCAGCTCCTCCTCAACTTTTCTGCGTTCTTCCTCAACATCTAATTCCAAATCTCCTTCAAAGGGTACGAAGTACTCTTGACTGCCCACCATAATACTCAAGGAACTCGCAGGCTGCTCAGTTCCTTTTGAAATGTCTTTCAGATTTGCCAATTTCAAAACGATTTCACGGTAGGCGGATATTCCGTTCCCTTTAGTGAATATTAGTGACAGGCTCTCTTTTGGGGAAAGGTTTTTCGAACTGCGCAGATTTCGTACTTCAGTAATGAGCTTTTGCGCTTCCTCAAACGACTTAACCTTTGCGGCAGAGAATTCTTTGGCTTCAGGCCACGAAGAAACCACCAATGCATCTTTGTCGCTTCGTTCTTTAATGTCTTGCCAAATCTCTTCAGAAATGAAGGGCGTGAAGGGGTGAAGTATTTTCAGAAGTGATTCAAAAAACTCAACGCATCGAGCTTTGGTTTCAGCGTCCATTGCTTCTCCAAATTTTGGCTTAATGGCTTCAAGAAACCACGAGCAGTAATCGTCCCAAACCAAACGGTAAACGGTCATCAAGGCATCGCTGATTCGGTAGTCCTCGAATTGTTGCTCGAGATCGGTCAAGGCTTGATTCAAACGTTGTTCAAACCAGTCAATGGCCTGAGAGTTCACCTCCGATGCAGGCTCATCAACGATTTCCCACGATTGGATGAGTCTGTACGAATTCCAAATTTTATTCAAGAAATTCCGTCCTTGCTCGCATAAGCTCTCATCGAAGGGAAGGTCGTTTCCAGCGGGCGAGGTCAGCAACATCCCAACACGAACGCCGTCGGCTCCGTATTTTTCAATCAACTCTAGTGGGTCGGGTGAATTTCCCAGTGATTTGGACATTTTCCGACCTTGTTTGTCTCGAACGATGCCGGTTAGATACACTTTCGAGAAAGGCTTTTCATTCCGGTATTCATAACCTGCAATGATCATCCGTGCTACCCAGAAGAATAGAATTTCTGGAGCAGTTACCAAGTCTCGGGTAGGATAGTAGTAATTGATTTCTTCGTTTGTAGGCTCAAGGATTCCGTCGAAAACAGAAATTGGCCAAAGCCAAGATGAGAACCAGGTGTCCAAAACATCGCTGTCTTGTTTGAGTTGGTCTGCACTCAAGGAAGCCTTTCCTGTTTTAACTCGAGCAAGCTCAAGAGCTTCTTCCGCAGTTTCAGCAACAACATAATCTTCCGTTCCTTCACCATAGAAAAAGGCTGGTATCTGATGTCCCCACCAAAGTTGACGTGAAATGCACCAATCGTGCACATTCTCCATCCAGTGGCGATAGGTGTTCTTAAACTTCGCGGGAACAAGTTGAACCTCATCGGACATGACGGCTTCTAAAGCTGGCTTCGAAAAATCTTCCATCTTCAAAAACCATTGAAGAGAAAGGCGTGGTTCGATGACTGCATCAGAGCGCTCAGAAAAGCCGACTTTGTTTGCGTAGTCTTCAACCTTAACCAAGGCATCTACCTCGGTAAGCGCAGCCTCCATGGCTTTTCGCGCGTCGAATCGGTCCTTCCCGACCATCACTTGGGCAGCCTCGGAAATGAGGCCGTCGGCATCTAATATTTCGATGCTCTCCAGCTTGTGTTTTTTGCCCAATTCATAATCATTGGGGTCGTGCGCTGGTGTTACTTTCAACGCTCCGGTTCCAAATTCAATGTCGATGTAATCGTCGAGAATGATCGGAACTTCTCTGTTCACGAGAGGAACAATGACTTTTTTTCCGTGGAATTTTCTGTATCGCTCATCGTTTGGATGAAGGGCTAAAGCAGTGTCGCCCATAATGGTTTCAGGACGGGTGGTTGCTACTGTTAAATACTCATTTGTTCCAACAACTTGGTAGCGTACGTAGTAGAGTTTGCTCTGTACTTCTTTGTGAATAACCTCCTCGTCGCTCACGGCTGTTTTCGCGGCAGGATCCCAATATACCATACGTTCGCCGCGGTAAATGAGACCTTTCTGGTGTAGATCGACAAATACCTTGATCACAGAATCGTAGAGTTTTGGCTCCATTGTGAAGCGCGTTCTGTCCCAATCACATGAAGCACCCAATGCTTTTAACTGTTCTAAGATGATTCCACCGTGTTTGTGAGTCCATTCCCAAGCAGCATCAAGAAATTTTTCTCGTCCAATTTCTCCTTTTGTCAATCCTTCTGAGCGCAGTTTTTGAACCACTTTAGCCTCTGTTGCGATTGAAGCGTGATCGGTTCCTGCAACCCAAAGTGCGTTGTAGCCACGCATTCGTGCGCGTCGAATAAGCACATCTTGAATGGTGTTGTTCAACATGTGACCCATGTGCAAAACGCCTGTGACATTGGGCGGTGGGATGACTATGCAATATGGTTCTCGCTCGTCGGGAACGGATTTGAAGTACTGTTTGTCCAACCAGTATTGGTACCACTTGGATTCTACTTCGGAAGCTTGGTATGTTTTTTTGGTCTTGCTCATGTCGAAAAACGAAGCGCCAAATTTAGCTAAAGGAAGGTTCAAAGTTCTTTGCAGATGTCATGCATTGCGCAACTTGCAAGGAATTCTCGATTAAATTTGCCTCCTTCATTCAAAATCTCGCTTCGTTGAACAAAACGGAACTACTTAAGAAACTACAAGAAATCGCAAGGGAAGAAGATCTCTTGAAAGTTCGTAACGAATTCAAAACTCTTCAGGAGAGTCTTGCTGAAATTCAAGCCAGCGAGCGCGAAGCGCAGCTAATGGCTTTTATTGAAGATGGCGGAACGGCTGCAGATTTTGAGCCTCCCGTGGATGATTTTGAGCGGGACGTAAAAGCCGCCAAGGATCTTTTTAAGGAACGAATGAATCAATTCCTCAAGAAGAAAAAAGATGACGAGCTCAAGAATCTAGAGGAGAAAAAAGTTTTAATAGCCCGAATTCGTCTTTTAATTGAGAACGAAGAGAACATCGGAAAAGCCTTTACCTTATTCAAGGAGATTCAAGAAGAATGGAAGGACGTTGGGCTGGTGCCGCGGGAGAAGACTCGCGAGGTTCAGCAGGCTTACTCCGAAATCATTGAAACCTTTTACTACAACATTAATATCTACCGGGAACTTCAAGCCAACGATCTTAAGAAGAACCTCAGCCTTCGCGAGGAGGTTATTCAGAAAGTCGCCAATCTGGAAAAGGAAAAATCAATCAAACAAGTTGAAATTTTGCTTCCAGCTTTTACTGCCGAATGGGATAATTCTGGTCCTGTAGGCAAAGACGATTGGGATCGTTTGCGAACTCAATTCTGGGAAGAGGTTGGAAAGCAAAACCTCCGAATCAGTGAACATTATAAGGCCAAAAGAGAAAACCAGAAGGAGAACCAAGAAAAGAAAGAAGCCTTGCTGGAAGAGACTAAGTTGATTGCCTCCAAGGTATCGGGCGTTCAAAAAGCAAGTGAATGGGAAAAGCTGTCCAATGCCATTAAGGAGATTCAGAAAAAATGGAAGGATGTAGGTTTTTCAGGGAAAAAAGAAGGTGAGCGCATTTGGAAGGAATTCCGTGCTACTTGCGACGAATTGTTTAAAACCAAAACTGATTTCTACGGGGAAGTAAAGAAGGAGCAGAAAGGTGTAAAAGCATCTAAACTTAAGCTCATCGAACGGGTGGCTTCCATTAAAGATTCTGATTCCTGGAAAGACACGACCATTGAGATAGTGCGAATTCAAAAAGACTGGAAGAAATTAGGCTCTGCGCATCCGCGAGACGAGCGTAAACTTTGGACGGACTTCCGTTCGGCCTGCGATCATTTTTTCAAAAGGAAGGAAGCGCATTACGCAAGCTTGAAGGGAGCGAAGAAAGAAAACGTAGGATTGAAGGAGGCCAAGATCAAAGAATTAGCAACCTTCAAAGGCGGCAGCGCAGAAGATATGGAGACCTTCAAGCAACTCTTGGTAGAGTATCACAAAATTGGTCCAGTCGAGGATTCGGAACGTGATCGTCTCATTAAAAGCTTTCACAAGGAACGGGATGCGAAACTCAAAACCCTGGGTCTGAAGAAAGATGAGGAAGCTGACTTTATCTACAATCTGCGTCTAGATGGACTCAGCAATGGCCAGAATGCCCTGAGTGACTTGCAGAAAGAGAAGAGAAATTTAGAAGATCGAATTAAAAAGCTCGATTCCGAGCGATTGCAGTACGAGAACAATCTTGGCTTTTTCGCTCATGTGAAGGACGACAATCCAATGAAGGCTGAAGTACTTGGCAAAGTGAAGGATTTAGAAGATCAGAAAAAAGATCAACTGTCACGAATTAGCCTCGTGAAGAAGAAGATAAAAAGTTTGCAAGAGAATGACTGAAGTAAGTGAAGTGAAGGCAGCGATTGATCGAGATGTTCTGCTGAAAGCATGGCGCTTGATGACAACGGCGAGGGCCTTGTCTGATAAGTATGAGGAAAATGCAAAAGTGACTTCCAAATACGTTCATGCAACTTCTAGAGGACACGAGGCTGTTCAACTTGCACTTTCCATGCAACTTAAAAGGGAAGATTGGGTTGCTCCCTATTATCGCGACGACAGTATTTTGTTGGGCATAGGAATAACTCCTTATGAGCTGATGCTTCAGCTTCATGCGAAGAAAGACGATATATTTTCCGGCGGACGAACCTATTATTGCCATCCTTCTTTGAATCGTGATGACATGCCGAAGATTCCACATCAGTCGAGTGCAACTGGAATGCAAGCAATTCCAACTACTGGAGTTGCGATGGGAATTCAGTACATCGAGAAGCAAGGCATTCGAAGCTTTGACTCTCCTCCCGTTGTTGTTTGTTCTTTTGGAGATGCTTCTGTGACAGAAGGCGAAGTTGCCGAAGCTTTGCAAATGGCTGCCTTGAAACAATATCCGATCTTGTACTTTGTTCAAGACAATGAATGGGACATCTCAGCAACTTCCAAAGAAACGCGTGCTCAAAACGCAGCTGAGTATGCGCAAGGCTTTAAAGGAATTGAGGTCCGACAAGTAGAAGGAAACGATTTCCAAGCTTGCTACTCGGAGTTAGAAGATATTCTAGAAACGATTCGAAAAGAGCGACGTCCATTTTTACTTCACGCACCTGTCCCGTTGTTGGGTCATCATACTTCCGGTGTTCGACGTGAATGGTACCGCGACGATTTGGAAGAGCACCAAAAGCGCGATCCTTTACCGAAGTTTCACAGCTCTCTGCTAGCCGACGGTTTTACCGCCGAAGAATTGGAAGCTATTCGCTTAGAGACGCGTGCTTTGGTAGACAAAGAATACGAAGAAGCCTTGAACGCGGCTGATCCCGACCCAGCTGATTTATTCAAGTTTGATTACGCTCCAACCCCCATCACCGAGGAAAAAGGGATTCGAGAACCTGAAGGTAAGGAGCCCACTCTGATGGTGGATTCTGCTCTGTTTGCTGTTCAAGAAATTCTTGCGAAGCATCCAGAGGCTTTGCTTTATGGTCAGGATGTGGGTGGTCGACTTGGAGGAGTGTTCCGCGAAGCGGCAACCTTGGCACAGAAGTTTGGCGATGATCGTGTGTTCAATACGCCCATTCAGGAAGCTTTTATTGTTGGAAGTACAGTTGGATTATCATGCTTAGGCTTAAAGCCGATTGTTGAGGTTCAGTTTGCCGACTACATCTGGCCAGGTCTGAATCAGTTGTTTACTGAGGTTAGCCGATCTTACTACCTCTCTAATGGCAAATGGCCGGTGAGCAGCATATTGCGTGTTCCTATAGGCGCCTACGGCAGTGGTGGGCCATATCACTCTTCATCGGTTGAGAGTATTGTCAGCAACATCAGTGGCATTAAGGTAGCCTACCCAAGTACGGGGGCTGATTTGAAAGGTTTGATGAAGTCTGCTTTCTATGATCCCAATCCGGTGGTCATGCTTGAGCACAAAGGTTTGTACTGGTCGAAGATCAAGGGCACTGAAGGAGCAAAAACCATTGAGCCCGACGAAGATTATGTTATCCCGTTTGGAAAAGGTCGAGTTGTTCAAAAGGCAACATCCGCAAAGGTCGAATCGGGAGATTCCATTTGTGTGATTACCTATGGAATGGGCGTCTATTGGTCGCTTTCGGCCTCAGAAGCTTACCCAGGGCAAGTTGAAATCATCGATTTGCGAACCTTGGTTCCGCTTGACGAAGAGCTGATTGTAGAGACTGTGAAGCGGCATTCGCGTTGTTTGATTGTGACGGAAGAAAAACTTGAGAACTCTTTTGCTATGGCACTTGCTGGAAAAATTCAGCGGCTATGCTTCGAATATTTGGACGCCCCAATTGAAGTGATTGGTTCTCAGAACATGCCTGCGATTCCGTTGAATTCTACGCTTGAAGCTGAGATGATTCCGAATGCGGAAAAAGTGAAGGCGAAGATGGATGCACTCTTTGCCTACTGATTTGATACTTTTGGTCCATGCTGAAAAGGTGGATACGTTTCCTGTCTAAAGAACTCTGGTTGATGAACATTGATGACCTTCCTAAAAATAGGGGGTTCTTCATTCGTCAGTTGCGGGTCATAGTCCTAGCCATTCGTGGTTTTAATGAAGACAAGGTGAGCCTGCATGCCACTGCCTTGTCGCTGTTCTCGGTGCTCTCTGTTGTGCCCATTCTAGCTCTTGCCTTTGGAATTGCTAAAGGCTTTGGTCTCGAGGTGATGATGCAAGAGGAGATTAAGAAAGCCTTTGTTGCCAACCCCGACATTGCGAACTTTCTCATTGATTTCGCGACCACTGCCTTATCGAATACCAAAGGTGGCTTGATCGCTGGGATAGGAGTCGTCGTTCTGCTATTTACGGCGATGCGGGTATTGAACAACATTGAAGTTGCCTTCAATGAGGTATGGCAAATCAAGAAGCCACGTCCGCTCTTCCGAAAATTCAGTGATTATCTTACCATGATTCTCGTAGGGCCAATTCTTGTTCTGCTGTCAAGCAGTCTTACGGTCTTCATTTCTACCAGTGTTACTCGCCTAATTGATAATTACGATTTTCTTGAAATCATAGCGCCTTTCATTGAAGGTTCTTTGAGCTACGTTCCTTACCTCATCATGTGGCTGGTCTTTACGCTTTTGTATGTGGTGATGCCCAATACAAAGGTGAAATTTGGGCCGGCCTTGTTTGCAGGAATCATCATCGGAACCGTTTTTCAGTTGTTTGAGCAAGCTTACATTTTCTTCCAGGTTGAGGTGTCTACCTACAATGCGATCTATGGAAGTTTTGCAGCCATTCCACTCTTCATCATTTGGATGCAAGCATCTTGGCTGATGATTCTTTTTGGTGCTGAACTTTCTTTTGCTCACCAGAACGTGTCGAGCTATCAATTTGAAAGTGGAGCCTTGGAAGTGAACGATCGTCAGAAAAGACTCTTAGCTGTATTGATGCTCAAAGGGTTCATCGACAATATTCACAATCACGAAGAGCCGGTGTCGGCCCCTGAACTTTCAATAAAGTACCATTCACCCATTCGTTTGATTCGAAAGCTCCTAGACCAATTGTTGGAGGTAGGCTATATTAGGGAAGTCGTAACAAAGGAGGAGAGCAAAGAAGGCGCTTATCAACTGGCCGTCGAATCAGCTGAGTTGAGTCTTTACGAAGTGCTTAATGTGCTTGAGACTCGCGGGAATGTTCTTCCCCTGAAGGAAAGTGAAATGCTGAAGAGGGCCGACGAAGTATTGGAAAAAATAAAGGGCGACCTAAAAAAGTCGCCCAATAATATTCTGATAAAAGACCTCTGATTATTTCAAGAAGACTTTCTCTACGTATGTGTTGTCAGTTGATTCAACAACAACCAAATGTACACCAGCAGCGAAGTTGCTTACTTGAACATTGAACGTTTCAGTAGCGTCCATTTTAGAGCTGAAAATCAATTTTCCTGAAAGGTCCATTATTTTCAATTCTCCAGCTTGAACGTGATCCCCTTTACGGTTCACAACTAGAACATCACCAAAAACAGTTACGTCGGTGTAGTTCAATAAAACTCTTGATGGAACATCTGTAGTAGTACCACCTTGTGCCGATAATTGAGCACCAGATGCCTGTCCTACAACAGCTTGATTGTTTTGAGCATTGAGGCTAATTGAAGCTCCAACGATAAGCGCGAATGTTAAAACTTTTTTCATGTGGTAATTGAATTTAGGCAAATGTAGAAAAAAACTATCCTTACTCACTGTTAGTTATTATTCGTTCGATGTTTTGCAATGCAATTCCGTTGGACGGTTCTAACTCTAGACTTTTTTTGAAGCAATCCGCCGCATAAGTGGGCTCAGAGAGGTTTGTGTGAGCAGCCCCTAAATCGTTCCAATATTCATAATTCCGTCTAAATGGATGCTCGAGAAGAAAATTCTTCGCTTCTTCAGCTTTTCCTCCAGCGAGCATTAAGAGGACTAGGTTGTGGTGCGCTTTCCACTGCGAAGGCTGAAGTTTGATGCATTTGAGATAGGCCTTTATCGCCTCCTTAGGTTTTCTGTTCTGCTCCGCCAAAAGACCGATGTTGTAATAGGCGTCGAATTGCCTTGGATTTAGTTTAATAGAATTCATAAAAGACTTCAATGCCATTCGAGGCTTTTTTAAGCGCATTTGCGCGACGCCCAAATTATTCCATGCCCGATAGTTACTCATCGAATATTTCAAAGATTGCCCTAAGGGCTCCATGGCTTTTTCTGGATTGTCTTCAAGAAGGTAAATGAGGCCGAGATTGTTGAGTGCAACATAATTGCTCGAATCTATTGTGAGAGCTTTATTCGTTGCTTCCAAGGCTTTAGCGGTATTTGAAACTTCTAGGTATGCTTCTCCCAAATTCGTCCAAACTCGATCGTTCAAGGCTACATATTTTGAATTCTGTTCAAAGAGTGAAATCTTGCTTTCCCACGACTGAGCCCGAACAAAAGCAAACACTAAGAGGAAGATTAGAAAAACGCCCCATAGGTATTTCACATGCTTTAGATTTCCAAATAAATGAGAGAGTACGAGGGCAATGCCTACGAAGGGAATGTACATGCGATGTTCAACAAATACGTCGGGAAGAGGAATGATGGTGAGTACAACTAGGTTTCCGAAAAAGTAAATGACCAAGCCTGATCGTAATACCAAAGAGTTGGTTTTGATGAACCACAACAGTCCGCCAATCAACAGCACGATACCAGAACTTAACCACAACAAGTTCAAGTCCGTCGATAGGTCATAATCTAGAATGAGGGGGAAGGGAACAATGCTCAGCAGAAGGTATTTCCACATAAAAGAGATTTGGAGAAGCAGGTAGTCGATGCCGCTCACATCTGCAAAGGTTTTGCCCGTAAAACCTCCATACTTGTAAAGAAGCACAAGACCGCCGAGCGTTAAGATGGTAACTACAAAAGCACGTCTCGAATTTGAACTGTCGGGAAGAACGAAGAGCTCTAGAAGAGCAACCACCATAATAAGACTGAAGGCAGTTTGTTTGCTGTAAAAAGCGAGCGCGAACAGCAGAACGCTGAGAAGAAGCCGCATGATCGAAGTGCTTTTCGATCTGAGGTAAAAGAAAAGTGCCCCGAGATAGAAAAACGACGAAAGAGTGCTTCCTCTTTGGCTTATGTACAGGAAGTTCTCACTCAACAGCGGGTGAAGAAGAAAGAGGAGTCCAATGCCAAAGGCGAGGTCAACCTTCTCCTTTTTTCCATCCAGGAGGAACAATTCCTTGACAATTAAAAAGACCATGAAGGCATTTAGAATGTGCAGAAGCATGTTTGTGATTCTGAACCAGAATGGGTCCGCGCCGCTGATGCGGTGATTCAGGAATAAAGTGAAGGCCGTTAATGGACGCTCATTGATGTTTGTCCAAAAGGAAGTTTCGCCCAATCCTACTCCGTGAGAAACAACAGGATTGTCGGTGATTTGTCGCTGATCATCAAAGACAAAAGGGCCATCTAAGGCCGGCGAATAGGCAAGAAAAAAAAGTACGATTGCCAAAAATGCAATCCATACTTTTGGTCGCTTCAAACTGCTCACAAACTGGGTTAATTTTTATTGCTCCTAGGCGGGCAAGATAAGACTTCCAATTTTGTCTCTAAAGGCCAGACACATCAATGAATTCAGCTATGCTCGCTTGAAAGGGCAGGGAGTTCCTCGTGCGCAATCCTTCAGTAAAAGTGGAATTCATAAACGCTTAAAGGCAGAGCGCGGATATTCCTTTGATCATTTTGCGCGTGAAGTGCTTCTTCATGAAAAGCAGAGCAGGCAATTGGTCATCTACGGAAGCCACAGCATTGTACACGTAAAGGGTTGGTTGGTCGACCACAAAGGAAATTCTGTAGCGTCGAAAGTTTTTCTTCGAGTAGACGATGTTCTTTTTACAGTGGAATATGGTTCTTTCCGCAGCGATGTTGCAAACAAATTGAAGAACAAAGATCTTGCTCCCTGTGGTTTCCAAGTAAACATTCCCGGAGCGATTTTCGTCGAGGCTATGGGGGTTTCCCTAATCTTCAAAGGAGCTGATGGGCAATGGCAAGAGAGCCAAAGTCTTACAGTTGACCTCAGACCCCTTGACCCAAAGACCATTAAGGAGGAAGAAGATGCCATTGGCTTATGTCGTGAACTTGATTTTGCCAGAAAAAGTCGTGACCTTCAAGCGCTGAATATGTATGGCAGCCTGTCGTGGAAGATTACAAAACCCTTTCGCTGGACCTTAGATGCCATGCAGTTAGTCGCTGCGCTTTTCAATCGAAAGAAGTTAAAAGCTGCCACCAACGAAATAAAAGAGAAAGGGATAGTTGGAGGCGTTACTGCGGTTCTTCAGAATCGAAAAAATTTCAACCACCTCAATCAAGACTACAAGCTTTACCTGCGAAATCACCACCTTGGACCCAAGGAGCTCGCAGATCTGAAAGAGAAATCGAAGCAGTTTAAACTTCAACCAAAGATTTCCATACTTACTCCAGTGCACAATGTTGACCGACGCTGGCTCAATGCCTGTGTGAATTCTGTATTGAATCAGGTCTATTCGAATTGGGAGCTTTGCCTATACGACGACAGCTCGTCGAACGCAGAGACCTTGGAGAGTCTTAAGTCATGGGAGTCTTCTGATCCACGTATTAAGGTGCGGTATGGGAAAGAAAATCTGCACATTTCGGGAGCCTCAAATATGTGCCTGGAGATGGCCACGGGAGAATATGTTGGGCTTCTAGACAACGACGACGAACTGACTCAGGATGCATTATACGAGGTAGTGAAAGCCATCAATGCAAACAGAGAAGTTGATTTTTTCTTTTCCGATGAAGACAAGCTGGAGATGAATGGCGAGCGCACTCAGCCATACTTCAAACCTGGTTTTAATGAAGAGCTCTTTCTCTCCAACAATTACCTCTGCCATTTTTCTGTGATTCGGAAGAAATTGCTCGATGAGGTTTCTGGCTTTAGAATGGGCTATGAAGGTTCTCAAGATTATGACCTATTCTTGAGAGTTTACGAGAAAACCGATAAGATTCAGCACATTCCAAAAGTGCTTTATCACTGGAGAAAGATCCCTGGAAGTACAGCAGCTGATTACGACGATAAAAGTTATGCGAATACGGCCTCGATCAAAGCTTTAACAGATCACCTCCAGAGAAATGGGGAAGCGGGAGAAGTGGCCAATGGACTTTGGCCGGGGTCCTTTAGAATAAAGCGCGAGCTCAAAAACCCCAAAGTCAGTATCATCATTCCGTTCAAGGATCATGTGCAGCTTCTTGAACAATGCCTCGACTCCATCTGGGGAAAGTCGACCTACGATAATTATGAGATCATCCTGATCAACAACAATTCTGAGGAGAAGGCTACGGAGAGATACCTCAAGGAAATTTCAGACCGCTGTAAAGTGCATGATTTTCCCGGTGAGTTCAACTTCTCGGAGATCAACAATTTTGGCGTTTCAAAAGCCACAGGGGAATACCTCATTCTCTTGAACAACGACACTGAGGTGATTCAGCGCGATTGGATTGAAGCGATGTTGGAACAGGCGGTGCGCCAAGAGGTAGGAGCTGTAGGTGCTAAACTGCTCTACCCCGATGGTAAAGTTCAACATGCGGGAGTAATCTTCGGCCTGAAAGGACTTGCCAACCATGCCTTTCTTGGGAAATCCGATAACGACAACCTCTACTACGGAAATGCCAATGTGATTCGGAATTATTCAGCCGTCTCCGCCGCATGTTTGATGGTCTCAAAAAAGGACTTTCTTGAAGTAGGAGGGATGGAAAAGAACTTGGCAGTTGCCTACAACGACTTAGATTTCTGCTTAAAGTTGAAAGCGCTGGGCCGTAGAAATGTGTACACTCCATTTGCGAAGCTGGTTCATAAAGAATCGAAGAGTAGAGGTTATGAAAACAGCCCAGAGAAACGCGCTCGACTTGCGAAGGAAGAAAAGTGGATGTTGGATAAGTGGGGACGCGAAATTCTCAAGGACGAATATTTCAACCAGAATTTGGACAATTCCCACATGGACTTTAGACCTATAACACATGCTTGAATCGGGCGCTATACATGGTCATGTTGATGTCGTGAATCCTTTTGAGATTCGAGGCTGGGCAGTGAAGGATGGCATCGAAGAGCCACAAATGGTTTCAGTTTTCCGCAATGGAGAGTGCATACACGAATTGAGAGCTGAATTCAATAGACCAGGCACCGTTAAGAAGGGTTTTCATTCAAGCGGAAATTGTGGTTTTCAATTGCGCGATCCCTTCGGCGAAGCTGGCCTTAAAAATGGGGATGAAGTTCGGGTAAAGCTTGATGATGTAGACCTAGAAGGTAGTCCATGGATTTATTCATTCGAACGTCCGAAGGTCTTTTACATGCACATCGCCAAGGCAGGAGGAACCTCGGTCAATGAGTTCTTCGCCAAACATTTGGGGGAGGAGAACTGCTTTTTTCACATAGAAGGAAAGAAATGGGACCCCATTGAGATTGTCGAAAACTTCAACTTCATTTCCGGGCATGTGCGGATTCGAAGAATTCGAAATATGATAGATCTGAAAGGCTTCTATCTATTTACGGTCCTTCGTGAACCAGTTGGGCATTTAATGTCGCATTTGGCTTGGGTGAAAGGAATTGCAAAAAATCCTTCAAGTCGCTTTTTCAAGTCTCATACCGATGAGGTTCAAGAGCTGGCCCTTCAACTAAAAGAGGTCGATTTTGAAAACCTCGATTCACTCTCAAGTTTTTTCGAGAAGCTTCCGCCAGAGGGTTTCAACCTATTCGACAATTGCCAAAGTCGCTATTTTCTTGAAAATCCACCAGAAGGAAAAATCGACCACCAGCATTGGCCAGAAATTGAAGAGAGCCTCAGCTTTTTTAATTCCATCGGCTTAACTTCAGACCTTTCAGAATTCTCAAAATCCTTGGCGAAAGACTTGCATTTTCGCCCGAGCTTCAGCTTCCCTGTTTCGAACGTACAGAAGGGGGAGAAGCCTAAGATGGATGAAGGTCTACGATGTTTGATTGAACCTTACATTGCTTTGGATCAAAAGCTCATTTCTCACTTTTTGAAGTAATCACATTGGCCAGCTTAATTCTCAACAAACAAAAGGAGTCGGAACTCGAGAAAACCGTGATTGTCATTGGCGTTGCTCGAAGCGGAACCTCAATGGTGGCGCACATGCTGGATGCAGTTGGCGTTCCGATGGGAGACTCTCTGAGCCTGGGATCCAAAGAAGATTTAGAACTCAGTAAGCTCGTTGAACGCGGTTCCATGGGGCCAGAACTTGAAAAACTCATTCAAGAACGAAACAGCAAACATCAAATTTGGGGATGGAAGCGTCCGATGGCTTTTAAGCATATGAACTGGTTGCATGAAAACTTGCGAAACCCGCATTTCATCGTAACCTTTAGAGACATTCCGGCTATTGGGATGCGGCGAATGATGGCGAACGAGTCTGAGTTTGAGAAGACCTTCAGTAGAACAGTTACTCAATATGAGATGCTCGTTCTATACCTCTACAGCATGAACTTTCCTCTCTACGCTTTCTCATATGAGTGGGCCGTGCGGCAGAAGAAGAGTTTTGTAGAAGATGTGCTGGGCTTCTTAGATATTGTCCCCAAGCCTGAACTTATAAGCAAGGGCGCGGATTCCATTCAACTTGGAACGAATCAATACGTCAAACAGTTTGCTGAAAACAGAAGCCTTGATGTTGAGGAAACTAGAAATACAGGTACACTCAGACTGGGAGAAGACAAAGGAGAAGCACTGAAGTGCAATGTTTTTCTTGGCTTGAATATATCTGAAGCAGATGAACTGCTGAAGTATTTGAGCAACCGAAGACCCTTCGACAAGCCAGAAGATCGGCTGAATTCAGAAGAGTTTCTCTTTTTCAACCAATGGAATCGGAATACGGAGAAACTACTCAAGGAGAAAAAGAATGTGCACATTGTATTGGTTCTGGGTGACTTGCTCTCAAAGGCCGCAGACCGAGCTGTAGGTAAGAGTTTGAATTTGAAGGAGAGCATCATCATGGAGCGTTCCTGGAAGCGTTTAATTTCTGATGCGGAATACCCAATGTTGATCATTTCGCATGAAAAACTATCCGTGGAAAAGCTTCGAGTGCTGCGGGAATTGAGTCAGTTTCTGAAGATAAAAATCAGGCCAGAGGCTCTGAAATTAAAACCAAAGACCAGACGATTTAATCACATGCATTGGCTGGAGGGCAAGGTGCTGAAAGTGGAAGATGGCCGAGTTTACGGATGGTACAAGAAATATAAAAGCTCAGCCAAACCGGTTCTTATTCTAAAAGAAGATGGTAAAGAGCAGGAGCGCATTGAAGTTGAACTTACAGATTTGCAAAAAGGAAAACAACACTTTGAGTTTAGTCCGAACTGGGAATTATTCAATGAAGGATTCGAGCTTTGGACGGAAGAAGGAATGAGGCTGAAAAACGCTAAGATTAAGAAATGAAGGAGCTTGTAAACTTGGGTACGTACGTACTCAACCCATCCAAACAAAACTCGACGGAAAAGACGGTAGTCGTTTTGGGTATTGCGCGTTCGGGCACCACTATGGTGGCTAAAGTGCTGAAGGAGTTGGGCGTATTCATGGGCGAGAACGATTCTCCTGTTGTAGAAGATACCGAGCTCTCCAAGCTATTGGAACAAGATCGAAACATTCAGAAGTTTGAAGAGCTTGTAGAGGAGAGAAACGAGCAGCACAAGGTGTGGGGGTGGAAGCGTCCTGAAGCCTTTCGATACATCAAACTCTTCGAGAATAAAATCCGAAATCCACACTTAATCATCGTCTTCCGGGATCCATTGGCGATTGGAATGCGCGAAAGTATTTCCATGCAGGCTGAGCTTTTTCAGACAATGACAAAGGTTCAACGCCGATATACTGCGATCATCCGATACCTTCAAGGCACAGATAAAACCTGCCTGTTGGTTTCCTACGAAAAAGCGCTCCAAAAGCAAGATGCCTTCGTAGATTCATTGGTAGATTATTTAGGCTTGGACCTCAAGAAAAAGCAGATCGAGGCCGCACGAAAGTGCATTGAAATCGACAGCCCCATTTATTTGGAGAAAACCAGTCGTAAAAAACATCCAAGAGGAGCTGTTTTAACCTCTGGAAATGGTTCCATGAAGGGTTGGGCCTACAATGGAAAGAACAAGCAACGGCAACAAGTAGACGTGTTTGTAGACGGAAAGTTGGTCGACACCATTGTCGCCAAAGACTACAGAAAAGGATTGGAGATGAAGGGCATTGGGGATGGTCATCACGCCTTCACTTACGACTATTCAAATCATCTCAAGCCAAGTCCGAAATTCACTCTAATTGATTTTAAAATTCACGAGACCGATATTGTTCTAAACAACGGTCCCATTTTAAATGCACAACCTCTCTTTTTCGTCCACATACCTAAAGTGGGTGGGACTTCATTTCGAAAGATGCTCTTTCCAAAGTACAAAGCGCAGAACATCTTTCCGAGTGCCCGCACCATGCGGGAGCACAAAGGCTACCCTTCACATGAAGTATTGATGAATTTGGATGAGGAAACCTTAAATGATGTTCAGCTCATTTTTGGGCACTATCCGTTCATTTGCGCTCAGGATATTGGGAAAAGCTTTTTAACTGCTTGCATGTTTCGGAATCCCTATTCAAGAATGGTTTCCAATATTTTTCACTTTTTGAGGAAAAATCCAGAGACCAGTGCAAGGGAAATTTTTGAGCAACGCAAGGCAAAGACAGCCGACACACAGGTGAAGTACTTCGCAGATGCGACCTACGATGGAAACCCCAAGGGCTATTCGCGCAAAGAAGCAGATGAGGCCGATTTGAAGCAAGCCATCGAAAACATGAAGAAGTTGGATTTCATTGGAATCAATGAGCGCTACGATGAATCTCTAAAGCTCTTCGAGAAAACCTTCAACCTAGACTTGGGCGACATGATCATGAAAAATGTTGGAGAGGGAAAAGACATGAGTCTGTTCGATGATGAGCTGGTTCAAGAAATAAAAAGTTCTGTGGCTTTGGAACAACGATTCTACGACGAGGTCGTATTGGAGTATGAGCGACGAAAGTCTCTGGCGGAACAGAATGCGAAGGACTCAAATTCAGAGCTAGATTAGGAGATGGGCCAGAAAACGAAATATGAATACTCTACTGATGAGGTATTGGCTTACGCCAAAACTCAGAAGTCGCTCTTAATTCGGGGCTTGCTCAACCCCAGCGCCTTTCAATTTCCTCAATTTTTTTGCATTGGAGCCCAAAAATCGGGCACTACATGGCTCTATTACAACTTGAAGAAACATCCGCAGTTCCGGTTTAGGGCTAAGGAAATTCACTATTTCGACATCAAAAGGAATTTCGACAAACCGCTCGAGTACTACTCTCAATACTTCGATTTTAAGAATAAGCGAACCATTTGTGGCGACATCACACCATCCTACAGCTTGCTTTCGGAAGACCGACTGAAGTTTATTCAGAAGTTGGTGCCTGATGCGAAATTTGTGATGCTCTTAAGGAATCCGGTAGAGCGTGTTTGGTCGGCTGCTTTGATGCAATTTGTGAAACATCGAAATGAAGATATGAGTCAAGTTTCGGTGGAAGAACTTATGCCTTTCATTTCTAAGAAGGAAGTTCTTGAACGCGGTTATTACATCGACATCATTGAAAAGTTTCAAAAATTCTGGCCTGCCGAGAATTTTTATATAGGTTTCTACGATCAGATTTCGAGCGAACCGAAGAAGCTGTTCACAGAAATAATCACTCACTTAGGGGCAAAGCCTGAGCTGGAGTTCGACGATTCGAGTTTGACCGAGGTTGTGCACAAGCGGAAGCAGGAAGTTGAGATTTTTCCAGAAATTAAGGAGTTCCTCGACGAGCACTACAAGGAGCACATTGTAGAAATGAAAAAGAAGTGGGGCGCTGCCGTCTCAAATTGGTAAAAGAAAGTGGAAGAAGAGAAGAAACAGTTTTCAATTGAGCTTAGTCCACGATGGGAGCGCGTATGGCTTCTGGCGAAGATGGATTTTTTGCAGCGTTACTATGGCTCTTCGTTGGGATTGCTCTGGGCGTTCCTAAATCCTCTAGCCCGTTTGCTTGTCTACTATTTTGTCTTCTCATACATAATCTTCAAGAACCAGGATCCGGATTTCATCTTATACCTGTTCATGGGAATCATCGTTTGGGGATTCTTCCTTGAAATGACCAAACGAGGAATGAAAGCGCTGGAGATGAAGCGCTATTTGCTCGAGAATGTAGAGATCAATCGGCACGACATCCAACTGGCACACAGCTTTACAGTGGTCTTTGCCTTCGGATTTAACATCTTGATGTACTTCGTCTTCTGTTTCTTCTTCGACGTGAGCTTCGGTCTGCCCCTTCTCTGGTTTTTCCCACTGCTCGCCATACTTTACGTATTTAGCCTTGGAGTCTCCTTGGTCTTGAGTACCATCTTCATTCAAATCAGAGACCTTGACCATATTTGGGAAATCGTTTTGTTGATCGGGTTTTGGACGGTGCCAATCATCTGGGATCAATCCTTCATATTCGATCATTATCGTTTTATGCTGTACGTAAGTCCGATTACTGGAGAGCTCATCAACTTCCGCGACATCTTGCTTTACAATCGAATGCCGCACATGGATCTTCTTCTCTACGATCTGGCTTATACAGTGATATTTTATCTCGGGGCTTTGGCCTTTTTTAAACGATTTGCAAAAGGAGCAGCGCAGCGAAGATGAGTCAGGATGTGATGATACAACTGAAGAATGTTTCCAAAACATTCCATGTTCGAGAGGGCGACGGCTCAAGTTTGCAGTCGCGCGTGTTTTCTTTTTTTTCTAGGAAGAAGCAACGCCAAATAAAGGCAGTTCAATCTGTGAACTTTGAGGTGAAGCGTGGTGAATTCGTTGGGATTATTGGAAGAAACGGAAGTGGAAAAAGCACCTTGGTTCACCTAATGACGGGAGCATATGAAGCTGATCCGGGTGGAATACGGAACATCAACGGAACCTACATTCGCTTGAGCTTAGGCCTTGGCTTCAATCAGCAGCTTTCTGCCCGACAAAATGTAATTCTGAACGCTTCCATTTTGGGGATGCCACTGAAGGAGATCCGGGAGAAATTTGATTCCATCATTGATTTTGCTGAGCTGGAAGACTTTACGGAGACCAAACTGAAATTCTTTTCGAAGGGAATGAAAGCACGTTTGGCATTCTCGATTGCGATGCATACCAACACCGAAATACTTCTCATGGATGAGTTCTTTGGAGGTGTAGGTGATGAGAATTTCAAGAAGAAAGCAGATAAAGTATTTAAGGAAACCGTATTGAGTGGACGAACCATCATTCATGTGAGTCACAATCTGAAAACCATCCAGCAATACTGCAAGAGGGTAATTCTGATTGAAAAAGGTAAGATTGTTAAGGATGGATCACCTGAAGAAGTGATCCCAATCTACCGTGAAATATTAAAAGATATCCGAGAGAGAAGATCGTCGAATAATGCTGTTTAGTTCCCCCGTATTTCTCTTTCTGTTTTTTCCCCTTGTATTGATGGGGGTAGCATTTGTGCCCAAGAAGTGGCACAATGCGATGCTCTTAATTTTCAGCCTACTCTTTTATTATTGGGGCGAGGGCATTTACATTCTGCTTCTCATCACGAGTATTCTCATCAATTATACGGTTGCTCGTTTGTTTGAAACCACTTGGTTGAGCAAACGTACCTTCCTTGGAATCGGACTGGTGTTAAACCTTTCATTTTTGGTCTATTACAAGTATTCAGAGTTTTTCCTCAGTCAACTCAATGGACTTCTTGGAACGGAAATGTCTCTGGAAGTAGATCACCTTCCATTGGGAATTTCCTTCTTCACCTTTCAAGGAATGTCCTACTTAATTGATGTGAGTAGAGGCTGGTCTCAACCTCAAAAGAGCCTTCCTCGTCTTGCGCTTTTTGTGAGTCTGTTTCCCCAACTCATTGCGGGCCCAATCATCAGGTACCACCACCTTGAACGACAATTGGCCAACCGCACGATAAAATCAGATCGCTTCATTTCTGGCGTCAAGCGTTTCATTGAAGGAATGGTGAAAAAGCTGGTCTTCGCGGATGGACTTGGTGCCATTTCAGATCAGATTTTCATTTTGAACGAAAGTCAAGTGAGCATGCCCTTGGCCTGGTTGGGTTCGGCTTGTTTTCTCTATCAAATCTACCTCGACTTTGCCGCCTATTCAGATATGGCCATCGGCTTGGGGCGCATGCTGGGATTTGAAATCCGAGAGAATTTTAATTATCCTCTCCGGGAAATGAGCATCCGAGCGCTTTGGACCAAATGGCATATGTCCTTAATTCAATGGTTTCGTGATTATCCTTACTACGCGCTCAAGAAGGGCAACTTCACATGGGCGAGCGAACCCATTCGAATTCTTATCATCTTTTTATTGACTGGACTTTGGCACGGAGCGAACTGGACTTTTATTTTTTGGGGCCTGATCCATGGTGTTTTTCTCGTCCTTGAACGCGGACGCTGGGGGCGATTGCTTTCGAGCTGGCCCTCGGTGATTCAACGTGTCTATGTATACTTTGTGGTATTAACCACCGGAATGCTCTTTCGAGCGGGAGATTTGAGTCAAGCTTGGGTCTTCACGAAGGCGTACTTCGGCTTTGGGCAATCGGAATTTGCTCCGTCGATTCTGTATTACCTCAATACTGAAAATATGATCATTCTCGGTTTTGCCTTTACAGGAAGCTTGGGTCTGTTCATGAAATTGAAAGATTGGTTCCTTCTAAAAATGAAGGATG
Organism: Flavobacteriales bacterium UBA1986; assembly: GCA_002336245.1. Lineage (GTDB taxonomy): Bacteria > Bacteroidota > Bacteroidia > Flavobacteriales_G > Salibacteraceae > UBA4419. The sequence goes on along the minus strand of DDDG01000008.1, from coordinate 14,418 downwards.
GAGAATTGAACCCCAGATATAGAGCGATGGAATTCGTTTGGTACATCGCTCTTCTTGCCGTTGGATTTCTAACCATGTCGAGCAAAACCTACAACCCATTCATCTATTTCAATTTCTAGGGATGTTGAAATTGCGCAACATATTATACGCCCTAGTTTCAGCCCTCGCGCTGCTCTTCATTGCTCATGGCCTAGATCTGGGTTTGAAGTTCCAAACGGCCGACAACTATACGCTTGAAGTCGAACTCAGGTCCAATGTGAACGCACAATGGACTACTGAATTCGTGTATAAAGGGAATGCATTTGAACAGGTTGGAAAAAAGCGCAAAAAGTTTGTCAACATGGGAAGCACAACGGTTGACTTCGAAGGAAATGGGGAGTATCAGATTCTAAGTTTTCCTGTCCCTGTGGACAATACGCTCTCGTGGTTGCGCTTTCAAGTAAAAAGTGAGCTGAGTAAAAAGAGGCAAGGGGATGGGACTGAAAATTATGTCCACATAAAGGCCTTTCGTCTGATGAACCGAGGAAGTGCTGAGTTGGATTGGACTGGTAAGGATTTGAAGGCAAACCTTGGAACCAATCGCGGTTTGATCCGTCAAGAAACCGATGGGGAATTGATGGAGCTTTATTATAAGAAACCCAAAGGAACGGTCAACCTAAAATCCGATTTATCAGAAGTTGTCGGCTTCCGAGATGTGAAGGTTCAGGAGGTTTCAAGCTGGTTTTATCCCAGCCTGTTTGTCTTCAGTTTTCTCTTGATGTGGATTGTGTTTTGGCGTCTTCCTTTCCCGAAATGGAGAGAGTTGTACCTATTCGATTTTGCGCTTGGCTTGACCTTCCTTTGTGCCATGCTGTTCAGCAATTTGCAGCTGAAATATCCATTGGTTGAATTGCCTAATACAGAGAAAAGAGAGATGTTTTCTTTGCCAGAATTCAAGCTTTTCCAATCCCACGAATACTTGAAGCAAGTCTCAACCTATTTCCAAGAAAACTTCGGATTCAGGAATCATTTGATTCGGGCGAACAGCTTTATTAAATACATGCTTTTGAAGGTTTCACCGATACCAGATAGAGCTGTGGTCGGAAAGGAACAGTGGCTTTTTCATTCAGGAATCACAAGAGATATGAATACCATGTTGCCCTTAAGAGAGGAGATGCTCGATTCAATTTGTGAGGTAGTGCAGAAAACCCATGCATTCTATTCTCAAAGGGGAATTGCGTATTACGTGTTTTTCCCAACGGAAAAAGGCATCGTATATCCCGAAATGCTTCCCTGGGGTTTTAATGCCAACAACAGCCTGAGAAGACAAGTGGTAGCGGCCATCCGAAGTCGCACGAACGTTCCTGTAATCGATGTGGAAGAAACCTTATTGCGTGAGAAGTCAAAACATATGCTATACTACAAATACGACTTCCATTGGAACGATGTAGCCGCATTTTTCGCCTACCGCGACCTAATGAATGTCATCTCAAAGGACTTCCCTTCCATGAAACCAATCGAATGGGACAAACTGGAAATTGAAGAAACCAGGTCACAACAAATGGGGCTTTTGTACACCATGGCGATGCACGAGCAATTGTTTGAGGACACCAAATACATCAAACCTATTGAAGGTTCAAATATGAAATTCACAAAAGATCCAGTTTATCCGAAGCGCACCAAGCTTACCGATCAAAAGAAGCCGGAATTGCCAAATGCCATTGTCGTCCACGACAGTTTTTTCAAGCCAATCATGAAGTTGTTTTCGCCTCACTTCAACCGGGTAGTTTATGTACAAAACGAAACGAAAGAAAGCAATCAAAAGGTAGAGCGAAAGTTTATTAGGAGGGAAAATCCAGTCATCATCTTGCATGAATACATGATTTTCTCGGAAAATGACCTGAGAACATTATTGGGCCACTAGCTAGAATCATAAGAGTAAACCGCCACGCAATTCGATGATTTTTAGCTCTCCAATATTTCTCTTCGCATTTCTTCCAGTGGTTCTCTTGGCCATCAATCTGGTGCCGAAGAAATTTCAAAATACTCTTCTACTCATCTTCAGCCTCCTATTCTATTATTGGGGTGAAGGTCTGTACGTATTGCTGCTCTTACTTTCAGTTGCCATCAATTACTCGGTGGCATTGCTCTTCGAGACGAAGGGCTTGAATCGAAAGTTGATGCTTGGGATTGGGGTTCTGCTCAACCTTTCCTTTCTCTTACATTTTAAATACGCCCACTGGTTTCTCACAGAGCTCAATCATTTTTTTGGAACCGACATTCGAACAAGCGCCACCCACTTGCCGATCGGGATTTCCTTCTTCACCTTTCAAGGAATGTCCTACTTAATCGATGTGTACCGAAAGTGGTCGGAACCTCAAAGGAACATTGCCCGCCTGGCGCTCTTCATCAGTTTTTTCCCGCAACTGATCGCTGGGCCAATCATTCGATATCACCACTTGGAAAGTCAGTTAGCAGAACGCACCATTTACTCTGCACGCTTTGTTTCTGGCGTGAAGCGCTTCATTGAAGGCTTGATCAAGAAGTTGGTTTTTGCCGATGGCTTTGGTCGTGTGTGCGATCAGATCTTCTCCATGGGGGCAGGGGAGTTGAGCTTCTCCTTGGCCTGGATGTCTTCGATCTGTTTTGTCTATCAGGTCTACCTCGATTTTGCTGCATACTCCGATATGGCCATTGGCTTGGGGCGCATGTTCGGCTTTGAGATTAGAGAGAATTTCAACTACCCTTTAAGAGAGAAGAGCATCCGCTCTTTTTGGAGCAAATGGCATATGTCATTAATCCAGTGGTTCCGCGACTATCCATACTATGCTTTGAAGAGAGGGAAGTTGCACTGGACCGGCGAGAATTTCCGTCTCATGACCATCTTTCTGCTCACCGGTTTGTGGCATGGCGCCAATTGGACCTTCGTACTTTGGGGTTTTACTCATGGTTTATTGGTGGTTTTGGAAACGGGTCGTTGGGGCAAGATTTTAAATAAGCTACCAGTTTTCGTGCGCTCATTCTACGTCTATTTTTTTGTGGGTTACAGTGGCATTCTTTTTCGTGGTAGAGACATAGAGCAAGTTTGGATGTACACAAAGGCAATGTTCGGTTTTGGTTCTGCGGAGCTTGGGGCCTCTTTTTTCTATTTTTTCAATGCCGAAGTCTTAACGCTTTTTGTTCTTGCCGTGCTTGGAGGTTTTGGTGTTTTCTTGAAGCTGAAAGAACATTCCTTAAAACTCATTGGCTTGTCCGAAGAATCACACAGCTATAACATCCTCGAGTTTTTCTGGTATGCGGCTCTAATGGTGTTGGCACTTGTTGTATTATCCAAAAACACCTACAATCCTTTCATCTATTTCAACTTCTAGTGCAAAGGCAGTTTAAATATCTCATTGTCGCACTATTTGTCGCAGCGCTGGCGCTCTACTTTTTCAATGCCATTGATTTGGAAGGGAAAATGAGCGGTGCCAGTGAGTACAGCATTGAAGTTGAAGCTCGGTCTCAATCCAACACGCTTTGGACAAACCAATACGCCTACGGAGGTGAATTGGTGGTTGACATTGGAAACCGTCACAAGAAGTTCAGCAATACGGTTACTTCAAGTGAACTTTTGACGGGAAACGAAGAATGGCAGAAACTTCGATTTGCATTGCCACGAGGAAGGGAAGTCTTAAAGTTTCGACTTCAAATTGAATCCGAAGTCCACCGAAAACAACCGAAAGCCGAGGCCTTTTGGTTGGAGATTAAAGGTCTCAATGTACTGAGAGGAGAAGAGGTGATGTACAGTCTCAGCGCAGATGAAATCTCAACGAAACTATCGCCAAATAAGGCCGTTAAAAAGCAAGAATTTTCGGGAGGCAAGGCTCGCTTTTCAATTCAAAAGAGAAACGCATCTCTAGAATACAAGGGAGTGCTGGGTAAGATTGATGTCTTCAAGGAAATCAAGTCTCAGGGGAAATCGGTCTACTTCTATCCTTTGTGTTTCACCCTAAGCACACTCCTAATATATCTGCTCCTTTATTTCAGCAAGATGCCGCTAAAGCCGAACATGAAGCTCGGCGATTTTGCTCTGCTCATCTTATTCCTGTCGGTGATGACATTCGTGAATGTTCAGATTGCCTCGCCGATCGTACAAACGGTGAACACCGAAAAAAGGGAATTGTATGCGATGCCCAAATTGGACGTCCTAAACTTCAAAGCTTACCTAGATGGAATGTCTTTGTTCTATCGCGAGAATTTTGGCTTTAGAAATTTCCTCATCAAGTGGAACAATGCCTTCAAATTCAATCTGTATGGTGTTTCACCAGTTCCAGAAGAGGTAGTTGTGGGTAAGGAAGATTGGTTGTTTAAAACCATTTTGGTAAAAGACTTGGTTCGCACACCGCTTTTAACGGAATCGCAACTCGACAGTCTATGCCGTAATGTGCGGAAAGTACAGGCTCGATTCAAGAAGATGGGAATCAAGTATTACATTCTGCTTCCAACCGAAAAAGGCAGCATGTATCCAGAGTATTTACCCAAAGGTTTAGAAGTGCAGCACAGCCTTCGGCGTCAGGTTTCCGAAGCTATTCGAAAGCGAACTAAGGTGCCCGTCTTCGATACAGAGAAACTCCTACGTAAACATCAGAAAGATCAATTCCTGTACTATCAATACGATTTCCACTGGAATGAAATAGCTGGATTTTTAGTTTATAAAGAGTTTGCAGAATTCCTATCCAAGGACTTCCCGAGTATAAAACCAGCGGCCTGGAATGAGATGCGTTTGGTTGAGCGGGTTTCAAAACTCAAAGGCCTTTCTTATACAATTTCGATGCAAGATGAATTGGTTGAGAAGGAACGTCATGTGGTCCCGAAACAAGCACAAAAGTGGGGCGAAAAGAAGAGAATAAAGGGCTCTCCGCGTGGAACTAAAGTGAGCATGGTGAAGGATGAGAGCTTGCCAAAAGCCATCATTGTGCACGACAGCTTTTACTCTGCCTTGTATAAGCATTTGGCCAATCACTTTCAAGCGGCCATCTACATTCAAAATGAAGCCAAGGCTTCAAGGCCAAACATTGAGTTGGAATTCATCAAGCGTGAAAAGCCCGATATGGTCATCCACGAGTTTATGATTCATTCCGAATACGATCTTGTAAATCTCTTCGGTAAATGAAAGCAGCGGTAATTGTCCTGAATTGGAACGATGCGAAAAGAACTTCGAAGTGTTTGGAGTCATTGCGGATTCAAAGCGTTCAAGATTTTAAGATTTTCCTTCTCGACAACGGCTCTGAACATCAAGATCGGGAGCAACTCGAGCATGCCGCGAGCAGCTTTCAGAACCTGGAAGCGCACTATTACGAGGACAATCTCGGTTTTACTGGAGCGCATTTGAAACTTTGGGAATCGGGAACATTAGACGATTTTGAAAACATCGTGTTGTTGAACAACGACGCCATAGCCGAGGAAAATTGGCTCGAGGAGTTGATTACAACTTCAGAGGCGAAGGGACTAGACATGGCGGCGAGCATGATGATTCAAATGAAGGAACCCAGCCGCGTCGACAGTTTTGGCTTGTTCATGCTGAACACAGGTGAAATTCTGCCAAAAGGATTTGGGCAAGAAGTAGCGAGATTCTCCTCCGATGAAGTTTGCATTGGGCCTTCTGGTGGCGCCTGTTTGTATTCGACTAATATGTTGAAGTCCATCGGGTGGTTCGATCCTCACTTCAATACGGGATATGAAGATGCCGAGTTTGCACTGCGTGCTTTTTCGGCGGGCTATAGCTGCGAAGCGCTTGTGAAAGCGCGGGTGTCTCACGAGGGTTCTGTGAGCATTGCGAAAGTTCGGGACCGGGGCTATCTTACCTACGTCCAAAAGTCGATTTGGTACAGCTACTTCAAGAACATGCCTCCCGTGTTCATCCTTTGGAATTTCCCATCCATTTTGTTCAAATACATCTTCATTCTTGCGATGTATACACTGACATTCAACGCCTCATTCCTCCAGATTCACCTTTCATCCTTTGCTTATCTCTTCTCGTCAAAATTTCGCCGTGAACTGAGAGTTCAGAAGTCAAAAAAGGCTTCTTTCGCCAAAGCGTTGGAGGCCACACAGTTTTTCTTGCTGTTCGACATTCAGCGATTCGCGCAACTGTTTAAAAAATCACCATGAGAGTCGTTCTTTTTGCGGAACCACTTGAGAAGCAACATGCTGGTATTCATGTGTATACACGTGAAATGATACGAGCATTACTCCAATACGATCAGAAGAATGAATACATTCTTTTGCGTTCCAAAAAGGATCATTTTTTCCCAGAAGCTCAACAAGTCGTCGTGCCAAATGTGTTCAAAGCGATGCGCAACGACCCACTCCGATTGATGCTGAACGTACCCCAAGTTTTAAAGCGTCTTCAGCCCGACTGGGTCGTGGAGCCAGCTCAATTTGGACCCATTCGCGTTCCTGCGAAGTCGAAGAAAATCAGCATTTGCCACGATCTTACGCCTGTCTTATTTCCAGTCTGGCACACACGGACGTCCTCGGTTCTGCAGCGTTTATTCCTGAAGAACATCTACGATCGGACAGACATCATCGTAGCCAATTCGAACAACACTAAAAATGATTTGGTCAACATGGATTCCTCCTTCGAGGAGAAGACTGTCCGCATCTATCCGGGCTTGTCGGAGGTTTATTCTTCCATGACCTACACTCCGCTTGAGAAAGAAGATTTTTTCCTGCATTTGGGAACCTTCGAACCGCGCAAGAATATTTCTGGAATCATTCGAGTTTTCGATGCTTTCAAGAAGAGAACGGGAGCTGCAACTAAGTTTAAGCTTATTGGAGCAAAGGGTTGGAAAATGGCCGATACCAATGCAGCCATCAAGGAATCGCCTTATGTTTCTGACATTAAAGTCTGCGGATTTTTGGGGGACGAAGAAGTCGCTCAGAACTTGAAGTCGTGCAAGGCGTTCATCATCAATTCACTTTACGAGGGTTTTGGATTTCCATTGCTTGAAGCCATGCATTTTGGAGCCAATTGTTTCGTGAGTAAAAACAGCTCCCTGACGGAAGTTGGTGGAGACTATGTGCACTATCATTCTTCAGAGGAGGAACTTCTGGAAAATTTGATTGCATTGGGAAATCAAAGCTCCAATGACCTAGGAGCTATGCAGGCACATGTGAGTTCTTTTTCCTGGAAGAAGTTTGCAGAGGACTTTTCTAAACTTCTAGGAGACTAGCTCGCGGTATATGCTGAGGTAGGCATTCGCCATCTCGAGTACATCAGAATTTTTTTTCTGAATCACTTCCACTTCTCCGCGCTCGAATTTCCAAATCGCTTCTGCGAGTCCTTTTCCAGAGTACTCGGTCATTTTCACCGTGGTGCCGTACACCACCTCATTCAGAGCACCCCGACCTGAATGAATGATAGGAGTGTTCATTGCCGAGCACTCAGCGGCCGCAAAGCCAAAACCTTCGGAGTAGGAGGGAATCAGAACGGCCTTTGCCTTTTGTATCAGTGCAAAGAGCTCTTCTTCGGGCAATTCGTTTTTCACTTCGATGAAGGGAGCTTTCAACTGCGCATTGATTTTTTGCCACAACCATTTCGGTTCCTGAGGCAGTACCAGCTGAAGGTGAAAGTCAGGCGGTAGGCTCTGTGTTTTTAATTCGTTGATGAGATGCCAGCCTTTCGAAACGCCGAGTCGGCCGTACATGAGGTAGCTGTTTCCCCGAGTTTTTTCAGGAAGCGACTTTGGAACCAGAAGTGCGTTCATCACCTTGCGTACTCGATTTGAAGGGTAGGCGGTGAGCAGGCCCTGATAGGTGAATTCAGAGACACCAACGACGCGCTGAAAGGGGATGGCAACGAGGAATCGTTCAAGAGTTTTTAATTGCCATTTCTGAAACGCACTTAAGTAGGGCAGCTCGTTCCAGCGGTTGAGCCACAGCTCATGGTATGTGAGCACAGCCTTCTTTCCAAAAAGTACAGCCAGTGTGCAGGCTATTCCCGAGAAGAAGGATGAAGAGTGAATGACGTCTGCTTTACGAGCATAATAGAGAACCCATAGATTACCGACTAAGGCGAACAGAATACGTGAGCGAAAGGGGAATTCGACGATGTGAGACTCAGGCTTCCGCTTCGAATGTTTGCAGCACAAGACGGTAACATCTGTGTTGGAATTTCGCAGTTCGTCGGTGAGGATTTTAAAGAGTTTTTCCGAACCGCCTAAATCGGGATCGAATCGGTCCAAGACAAAGAGGACCTTCACTTTTCGGAAAGTTTTTTCTCTACCTGCTCTAGCTTTTGCTTTATAAGTGCTTGATCTTGAGCCAGCTTGCTGTTGTTCCGCGACAAGCGCGAGATGATGAGTGAAAACTGAATCATGATGAGGAAGATGGCCATAAAGAAAATCAGGAAAATCGCCGTAGGTGGGTAGGCAACGCCGAGGAGGTTAGAAATCCAATCAAGACCTTCTCTCCAAATGGAGAGTACGATAAACACGACGCCGAAAAGCAACCAAATGAGGGAGTATTCTTCGCGGATTTTTTTCCCACGAATGAGGTAAAGAATCGCCAATAAATACACCACGCTTACGGCGATGGCTATGTATTGCACTCGATTGATGTCAACCAGATTATCGGCTTCCATGACTGCTTTCTTTCGGTCTCAAAACTACCATAATCATACTAAGCATCACCTTTGCCATGTAGAAGATTCCATCGCGATGAATGGAGCTTATTCCACCTTCTCTGGAATTCATCCGAACCGGAACTTCACAAATTCTGAGTCCGTTTTTTAATAGGAAAACCACCGATTCCGGCTCTGGGTAATCTTGGGGATAATTCTCAGAAAGGAGGGAAATAGATTTGCGGTTGAAAAGGCGGTAGCCCGATGTTGGATCTAGAATGGTTTGCCCCGTGAGGACTTTAATCGTGGAAGAGAGAATTCTAATTCCGAGTCTTCTCGTACGCCCAACGGGATGTTTTTTATCTCGCTTAAATCTACTGCCAATCGCGATGTCGCATTCATTTGAGTTTACTTCTTCAAGTAATTCACTGAGTGCTTCTATTGGGTGTTGTCCGTCACCATCGAGTTGTACGGCGTAATCATACTCGTGTTCAAAGGCGTATTTTAAGCCTGTTTGCACACAACCTCCAATGCCGATGTTGTAGGCCAAATCGATGAAGTTCGAACCCTGGGCTTCGAGCAGCTCTTTGCTTGAATCTGAAGAGCCATCGTTTATATACAGCACATCCCACGATTTTTTGAGGGCGCCAAGTCGTTCAAAAAGCAGAGGAAGGTTCCACGCTTCATTGAATATTGGAACGATGATGAGATTTTTTGAAGACACTAATTCTAGAAAGCTTCTTTGAGCCAAACGTTTTGCGTGACGCTCTTTTTATTCTTGAAGTAGAAGGTCGAACCATAGGAGTGAACCACTTTAAGATATTCGTTGGCATCACCATTTTTAACGAGCACACGTCGGTAGATGGTCGAACGCTCTTTTTTCACTGTTTCTTCAGTAATGCCCTCAGGGTATTCTTTTAGGAGCTCTTCTTTGAACTGAGTTACATCAAAGCCTTTTTTGGCCTTGAGTTCGACGGCTCGGATCTCTTTGAGCTCAGGGGTGGGGCTTTCTAGTTTTTTAGTGGAAGGCACGGGTGGCTCTTCTTCCAATTCTTCAGGTATTGGCTCCAGCTCTTCTTGTGCCTCATCTTCTTCTTCAACGCGGATGGCCACGGTGAGCTCTTCAAGTTTTCTCAAACCGTCCTGAGCATCGTCGTTCGACATTTTTAGGGACTCCTTTACTTTAGGAAGAAGGCCCATTATGTCGGAGGAAATGTCTTCGTCTAAAAGTGAGAGGTCCTGAATTTTTGCTTTGGTGAATTGGTCTTCAGGAAACAGTTTTAATGCCTTTTTATAATAACCAAGAGAATACTCCAAATGTCCTCGTTGGAAAAACTTGTGGGCGGAGTCTTTGAGACTCTCAAATTGTTCTCTTTTTTCTTCTTGAGCCCAGTAGTCGTCGTACTTCTGTTTCTTTTTGTCTTGGGAAGAACCAGAGAGTGTTATGAGGCATAAAAGCAAACAGAATAGAGTTCGAATCATGGGGTAAAAATAGTGCTTCTTTGCGGAGTCAATTTCCACATTTGTCCGAAAGAACAAAAAGCATTCCTTTGCACTTCAATTTAGAACCCCATGTCAAAAGTTTCTCAAAAAAGACACTTAGCTAAAACGCTTACATGGAGGGTGTTAGCAACATCTACGACAGTAACTCTAGCTTGGCTCGTTTCGGGCGATCCAATGATTGGTTTGACCGTAGGAGGTTATGAGTTTTTCGCGAAAATGCTTCTTTATTATCTTCACGAACGAGCTTGGTATAAATGGGGCCATGGCTTTGGTACAAAAATGAAATCGGATGGATAAGTACATTTTGGAACACCTTGAAGAATTAGAATCGGAAGCCATCTACATCATTCGTGAGGTAATGGCAGATTTCGACAACCCAGTAATCCTATTTTCTGGGGGAAAAGATTCGATTGTTCTAACCCACCTGGCCATGAAGGCTTTTTACCCGATGAATTTGCCTTTTCCCTTGGTGCACATCGACACGGGACACAATTTCCCTGAAACCATTGAATTCAGAGACAACTTAGTGAAGGAAATGGGCGCCAACTTAATCGTTGGATCTGTTCAGAAGAGCATCGATGAAGGCAAGGCTCAAGAGGAGTCGGGTTACAATGCGAGTAGGAATAGGATGCAATCCATAACCCTTTTGGATTGCCTCGAAGAGCACAAAGTAGATGCTGCCATGGGCGGCGCTCGTCGCGATGAGGAAAAAGCCCGCGCCAAAGAACGTTTCTTTTCACACCGCGATGATTTCGGACAATGGGATCCAAAAAATCAACGTCCGGAACTGTGGCATTTGTTCAATGCAAAAATGAATTTTGGCGAACAATTTAGAGTCTTTCCACTGAGCAATTGGACTGAACTGGACATTTGGCAATACATCGCCAAAGAAGACATTCCACTTCCGAGTCTGTATTATTCGCACAAGCGCAAATGCATTCGTCGCGGAAATGCGATTTTGGCTTATTCCGATTATTTGAATTTGAAGCCAGACGAAAAGGTAGAAGAGATTCAAATCCGGTTCCGCACGATTGGCGATATGACCATCACAGGAGCGGTTGAGTCGAATGCGACTGAAATTGAAGACATTGTAAACGAAGTTGCAACTACGAGAGTTACCGAGCGTAATTCTCGTGCCGATGATGCACGATCGGAAGCAGCAATGGAAGAACGTAAAAAGGAAGGATATTTCTAATGGGAAAAGAGCAGGTAGGGATAGAGCAAAATTCGGAGCTACTTCGATTTGTCACCGCTGGGAGCGTTGATGACGGAAAGTCAACTTTGATTGGCCGTCTGTTGTTTGATTCAAAGACCATTCATGAAGATCAGTTGGAAGCTGTTGCTCAAACAAGCAAGAAGCGAGGCTTGGATCACATCGATCTTTCGCTTCTTACCGATGGTTTGAAAGATGAGCGCGAGCAAGGCATCACCATCGATGTTGCTTACCGATATTTTTCGACTCCGAAACGCAAGTTTATCATCGCCGATTGCCCTGGACACATTCAGTACACCCGAAACATGGTTACTGGAGCTTCTACAGCAAATTTGGCTCTCTTGCTTATAGATGCGCGCAAGGGTGTGATTGAACAAACAAAGCGTCATGCATTCTTGAGCTCATTGTTGCAAATCCCACACATCGTACTTTGTGTGAACAAGATGGATTTGGTCGACTACAGCGAAGAAGTCTTCAATCAAATTGTAAGCGATTTCAAGAATTTCGCAGTAAAACTCGAAACCAAGGACATCCGTTTCATTCCTATTTCAGCTTTGGAAGGAGACAATATTGTGGATCGTTCCAAGAATATGTCGTGGTATAACGGCAGCACTCTTTTAGATCAATTGGAAACCATTCACATTGGAAGCGATGCCAATTTAATCGATTGCAGATTTCCGGTACAGACCGTCATTCGCCCACACAAAAAAGAATTCCACGACCATCGTTCGTATGCCGGTCGAGTAGAAGGAGGCATCTTCAAAAAAGGCGATAAGGTGATGGTTATGCCGAGTGGCTTAGAGTCAACGATTAAAGCCATTCATGCCTACAAGGAAGAATTGAAAGAAGCTTTTCCACCGATGTCAGTTTCCATCGAATTGGAAGACGACATAGACGTAGGTAGAGGTGATATGATTGTACGTCTGAACAATCAACCGAACCAAAGTCAGGAATTGGATGTGATGTTGTGCTGGATGAACGACCGCCCAATGCCTTTGCGTGGAAAATTTGGGATTCGTCAAACAACGCGAAATGTGCGCTGTGCGATACAAGAGATTTTATATCGAGTGGATGTCAATACGCTTCACCGTGAAGAGGATGTCAATCAACTTCAAATGAACGACATCGCGCGAGTTAAAATTCGAACTACGGCTCCTTTGCTCTGGGATTCTTATTCCAAGAATAGAAATACTGGAAGCATCATTTTAGTTGATGAACAGACCAACGAGACCGTTGCTGCTGGAATGATCATCTAACTCTTTGGGAGCAGTCCTAGGGAAGGGATTAAGAACATAATCAGCAAGGGCGACTGAGGTATTTCCATCAGCATCCGAGTGAGTTTAAAGAATTGGTCGAGTTCTCCAATAAGCCATCCCATTCCGAATATTAGGGTACTCAGGCTGTAAATTCCAAGGAAGAAGAACAAGGCGATTTTCACGTAGGAGATCTTCCGATGCCATACCCATAGGGTTAGTAAGCTTAATCCAAGGAAGAGGAGAGAAACCACCACTGTAAGGACCCACTTGGAATAGTACAGCGGCCAATAACTGAATTGATTCAGCCAATGAGAGAAGGAGTAGATGTAGTCTACTTCGTAGCCCGCATATTTATTTCCAAGGACTTCATTGAGCGTTTCAAAAACAAACTCCCTCCCGAAACCTAAGCCGAACAGCGATAGAAAGAGGAGGACGATGCTTGCTTTACGTTTCAAGTCCACTGAATTTCTTAGCCCAGGTGTACCATAGCAAGAAGACGAGGCTGTAGACCAAGATGGTGAAGGTATAGGTGTGATTAAAATCCAGGCTTTCAGGGTAAAAGCGTTCCACAACTACAAGGGCCATCACGCGAACCACATTCGCTAAATGGATGAGCAGTATGCCCAGTGGAATGTACCAGAGCTTGGTTTTCCATGGGCCAGGAAAGGCCAATACAAATCCCGTAAAAAGACCGAATAAGGTGAGGCCGTTACAAGGATCGCCAATCCAAACACCATCGGAGCCACCAATGCCAATCGTCCGTAAACCTCCTAGCAAAGGATTGGCACCACTCAACTCAAATCCCATCAACTCCAGCAACGAGCCAGCCAACCATACGATTTGGTCGATGACAAAGAGATCGGCATTTCCTTGCGGGTGCAACCATCGGTCGTACAAAAACAGCCAGAGCAGATAGAGGCCAATGGCTTTGAGCAGAAATAGAAAAAGAGGATTCTTAAAAAGTTTAGGCATAAAAAAAGTCCCGCTTTTGGCGGGACAAATATCGTGTGAAAGCGATCTACTTTTTGTGATCTAGGAGTTTTTTACCCCCATAGGCTACTCCTGCAGCAAGAAGGAAGCTTAAGCCACCATCGATGGGAACGCAGGGAGGAGGAATACATCCACCGCCACCGGGAGGTCCACCACCGGGAGGTTGAGCATTCAGTTCAGATGAGAGGGATAATCCAATGATCAACCCTAGTAACAATAACAACTTGCGCATAGCTTCGGTCTTCAATTCGGCAAATATATTCTTAATTGCTCAGGGCTACTTTCTCAACATAGGACTTTCCACCCATTTCAATGTTGATTAGGTAAACTCCATTTTCAATCAATCGAATGTCGAGTTGATTGTTGATGTTTTTGTTGTTGTAAACCTCTTGGCCCAATGTATTGAGAACACTCACTCGTTCAACATCCTCGTCAAAGTTGAATTTGATGTCCTCTCCAACAGTCATAGAGTAAGGTTTCAAGTCCTTTGCCTCAAGTGTGCTGGCTGGAGCATTATTCACTGCCTGAACTAAAGAAGTAAAGCTTTGGTCGCAATCTTGATTGCCGTTCCCTGCAGATAATACAACACTATATGTACCAGCTTCCGTATACAAGTGTGTAGGATTGACATCTGTGCTGATTGGACTGCCATCTCCGAAGTTCCAGCTGAATTGACTAGCTCCACTGGAGTTGTTGGTAAAGCTCACCGACTCACTTGCACTTGGGTGAACGTTCGGTTGGAGGTTTGAGATGCTAAAGTCACTCACAATTTGAGAAGGTTCAAAGATTTCAAACTGCTCGTCGATGGAACAACTGAAGTCTGAATTTTCAATTAGTACGCTGTAAACTCCGGCTTTTAGATCAGAAAGGTT
>DDDG01000013.1 GCA_002336245.1 Flavobacteriales bacterium UBA1986 | reverse complement strand
CCCAATTCTGATTGAAGAAGCCAGTGGCAACATAGGCTCATTTGTCACCAAGCTCCATGATTTCTTAAAGGGAAAGAAAGTTAAAGACCCCATGTTTTGGGTCAGTCAGATAGCCGCCTACGTCGACGGAGTGCAAATGCACATTCTGTTGAGCCCTGAACAATTTCCAATTGAAAAGTCAAAAAAGGCAATCAAAGATCTCATCAAATCACTGTACTCATGACAACGAACAAGCTATTCTATCTTGCTTTGGGCCTATTGCTGAGCTCACCCATTTTGGGGCAAGATCTTGCCGAAATCATTCAGAAATCGGAAGACCTTATGCGCGGGGCGTCTTCTGAGGCTTCCATGACGATTGAAATCGTGCGACCGAAGTGGTCAAGGGAGATCAGCATGCGCAACTGGTCGCTTGGGACGGAATTCGCATTGAGCTACGTCGATTCACCAGCGAAGGAGAAAGGCTCGGTCATTTTAAAGCGAGATAAGGAAGTGTGGAACTGGATTCCGAGCATTGAGCGTTCCATCAAACTTCCTCCGTCTATGATGATGCAATCTTGGATGGGTACCGACTTCTCGAACGACGATTTAGTGAAACAGTCATCCCTCGTTACAGACTACACCCATAAGATCTTGGGCGACTCGCTGATTGAGGGGCGGAAATGTTGGAAGATTCAACTCACTCCTAAAGAGGATGCGGCAGTTGTATGGGGTAAAATATACACTTGGATTGATCAAGAGTTTTTCATTCAAATGCGTTCAGAGTTGTACGACGAAGACGGCTTCTTGGTCAATATTTTTCAATCGAGCGATGTGAAGGAAATGGGAGGGAAGACACTTCCGACCAGAATGGAGATGACGCCCGTTGAGAAGGAAGGGCACAAAACTGTATTGATCTACAACGATCTAAAATTTGATGTAGGAATCGATGAGTCCTTTTTTACTCCTCAGAACATGAAAAGAATTCGCTGATATGATCTATTTAAAATTAGCTTGGAAGAACATCTGGCGCAATAAGCGTCGAACGGGCATTACATGGGCTTCCATCTTCTTTGCGGTCATTCTCTCCAGTTTGATGATGAGTGTGAAAGAAGGTGTGTACGACAATATGATCAGCACTACAGTTGGTGACTATTCCGGCTACGCACAAATTCATGCGCGCGATTATTGGCAGGAAAAAACAATCGAATATTCTTTTGAACCTACTGAAGAGCTCATCAATGCAATTCAGTCGGAAGAATTGGTGAATGAGTACCTACCTCGAATTGAAAGTTTTGCTCTAGCGGCTTCCGATGAAATCACCAAAGGAGCTATGGTTGTGGGAATTGATGCAGAGAAAGAAGCGCTCATCAATGGCTTTGCCGACCGCGTATACGAAGGTGAATACTTAACAGTCAACTCGAAAGGGATTTTAGTTGGAGCCGGCTTGGCTGAATACCTCAAGGTTGGAGTAAACGACACGATTGTATTGCTTGGTTCGGGTTATCATGGTGTCACAGCTGCCGGGAAGTACCACATTCAAGGCCTTGTGAAATTCGGCTCCCCTGAACTGAGTAAGCAGCTTGTGTTTATGTCTTTGAGTCAGGCTCAAACCTTATACGGAGCAGGTACTATGCTGAATACCATAGTGTTGGATGTGGAAGATGGAGATGCAGGTGCGGAAGCGGTGAAAGCCTTGCGTACAGTATTGCCAGAGGATTACGAGGTGATGGATTGGGTAGAGTTAAACCCCGACTTGGTGAATATGATTGAAACAGACAAAGTGGAGGGTTACGTTTTTATGTTCATCATGTATTTGGTCATCAGTTTCGGAATTTTTGGAACCATGCTGATGATGCTTGCTGAGCGAAGACATGAATTTGGTGTTTTGGTTGCCATCGGCATGAAGCGAATCAAATTGGCCGTACTCGTTTTTCTAGAAGTAGTTTTCATCTCGGTGATAGGTGCCTTCTTGGGAATTATTGGCGCTTACCCAATAAGTCTCTATTTTAATATTAACCCAATTGATTTGGGAGGAGGAGAGATGGGCGAGATGTATGAAGATTATGGGCTTGAGGCAGTGCTTCAGTTTTCAGTAGACCCGATGGTCTTTCTCACCCAAGCCATCGTAATTGCCATCATGGCCTCTGTCATTGCACTTTATCCATTTGGAAGCATTCTGCGGCTCAATGCAATTGAAGAAATGAGATCATGATGCGCGCACGAAGACACATCGCTTTGGATTGCATTCATGAAATGTTGCTTTGGCAAGGAAATAATCTAGACCTCTTAGAAACCGAATAATGATGCTGATAAAAATTGCTTGGAGAAACATTTGGAGAGCGAAGGTTCGGAGCTTCGTCGTAATCACGGCGATCGCTTTAGGACTTTGGGCCGGAGTGTTTGCCTCCGCCTTTGTGGAAGGCATGTTCAAATCCAAAGTCGATTCTGTTGTGGAGAAGGAGATTTCACATTTCCAATTTCATCGACAAGGGTTTAGGGACGAACCAACGGCCAGTTCATACATGGCACAAGGCGATGAAATTCTTGCGGAACTTTCAACTGATGATTCTGTGGAAGCCTATAGTGGAAGACTCATCTCAATGGGAATGCTGGGTTCCGCCAATCAAAATGGTTCCATTAAAATCAATGGCATCGACCCAGAAAAGGAAGCACAAACCACGAAGCTCAACGAGCGACTTGTAGAAGGAGCCTTTTTTGAAGGCATCAAACGCAATCCGGTTCTCATCAGTAAAGAGATTGCCGAGAAATTTAAGGTTAAGCTTCGGTCGAAAGTCGTTTTAACCCTTCAAGACATCAATGGGGAAATAACCGCAGGAGCATTTCGAGTTGTTGGCTACTATGATACCGACAACAACATGTTCGACAAAATGAATGTCTATGTGCGCGATTCAGACCTGCGTCCCTTGATGAAAATTCCACAGGGATATCACGAAATTGCAGTCTATCTCAACAGCTATGACCTAGCTGAGCAAAAGGCTGCTGAGTATCAAGAGCGATACACCGATCTGGAAGTTCTTTCTTGGTTGGACATCTCTTTAGGCATGCGCTTAATGATCAGTATGATCGACACCTACTTGTACATCATTGTCGGAATCATACTTCTGGCTTTGTTATTCGGAATTGTGAATACCATGCTGATGGCTGTTTTAGAACGTGTTCGTGAAATTGGAATGCTCATGGCCATCGGAATGACCAAGATGCGCGTGTTTGGAATGATCATGCTCGAGACCATCTTTTTGAGTATGATCGGCGGACCTCTTGGTCTGTTGTTCTCCTACATTTTCGTCGAATACTTTGGA
This sequence comes from Flavobacteriales bacterium UBA1986, assembly GCA_002336245.1. GTDB lineage: Bacteria > Bacteroidota > Bacteroidia > Flavobacteriales_G > Salibacteraceae > UBA4419. The sequence goes on along the minus strand of DDDG01000013.1, from coordinate 154,882 downwards.
GAGCACGGCATCAATCTGGCCGGAGCCGCATATGAGGATATGGGCTTTTCTAGCACCATTTTTCCTTTCCTTGAACCATCTCGATATTTGGAAGTGAGCATTATGGTGCTCGGAATGGCAATCCTAGCAGCAATCTATCCTGCTCGAAAAGCATTGAAGTTGAAACCAGTTAACGCAATCAGAAAAATTTAATCATGTCCATAATATCAACCAAAGACCTGTGTAAAGTGTACGAAGAAGGAGCTGTTCCAGTAACAGCCGTTGATCATGTTGATTTGGTGATCGATAAGGGGGAGTTTACAGCCATTGTTGGTCCTTCTGGTTCAGGAAAAACCACCTTGTTGAACATAATTGGTGGATTGGATCGACCAACGAGCGGAAGCATAAGAGTTGGAGATACCGAGCTCGGCCAAATGTCCGACGGCGAGCTCATTGACTTTAGACTGCACAACATTGGCTTCGTCTTTCAATCCTACAACCTCATTCCAGTTCTCACTGCAGAGGAGAATACGGAGTTCATTATGTTGCTTCAGAAGAAGTCGAAGGTGGAACGCAATGAGCGGGTGCATGCGCTTCTTGAAGAAGTTGGATTGAAGGATAAGATGAAGAATCGTCCGATGGAACTTTCTGGAGGGCAGCAACAAAGAGTTGCGGTGGCTCGAGCACTTGCTTCGAAGCCGCAATTTGTTTTGGCCGATGAGCCTACGGCAAACTTAGATTCAAAATCGACGAATAATCTATTGGATATGATGCTCCTTCTCAATAAAGAAGAAGACGTCACTTTCGTGTTTTCAACCCACGATCAACGCGTCATTGATAAAGCTCGAAGGGTAATCACTCTTGAAGACGGAAAGATCATTTCGGATGAGAAGCGCGATTAGTTTTCTTCTGCTCGCAATCATTGCTTTTTCATCGGCTGCACAGGACGACAAGGAATCGTGGTGGAAAGATAAATTCGAGGCACGTGGATATCTCAGGAATATGCACATTCTGAATGTCTTCAATTCCGACTCAAGTCTTACAGACAACTTTCTGCACAACCGATTGAACTTTCGCTTTTATCCAACCAAAAATCTGACCGCCGGATTGGAAGTTAGAAATCGTTTTTTCTGGGGTGAAACCAAACAGACGAATACATTCTATTCAGCTTTCATCGATCGAGATCCAGGCTTGGTGGACATGTCTTTCTCACTTTATGAGAGCAAGGCCTTTTTTCTCCATTCTACCATCGATCGCCTTTGGTTTGATTATTCCGACGAAAAGTGGAACCTCCGATTGGGGCGTCAGCGCATCAACTGGGGAATACACCTGGTGTGGAATCCCAACGATCTATTTAACGTCTACAATTTCGCCGATTTCGATTACAGCGAACGACCGGGGAGCGATGCGGTTAAGATTCAACGTTATTTCAAGAAGCTGAGAAGTCTTGAGTTGGTCTATAAATTCACAGGAAACTTCAATAAGGATGTCTTTGCACTTAAATATGCATTCAACGCTCGCAGCTATGATGTTCAACTTATTGGAGCGAAGTATGAAAGAGACTTGAGTCTGGCCATGGGTTGGGCCGGCAATTTGAAAAATGCTGGATTTAAAGGGGAGGCTTCCTATTTCCATCCATACGAGAATCTGTTGGATACCTCTGGGCTTTTAGTTTTCTCGAGTTCCGTTGACTATACTTTCAGCAATGAAACTTATTTGAACGTTTCGGTCTTTTTCAATTCAGATGGAGCCGATTCACCCAAAGCCCTCGATAATCCAATTCTATTCAGTGGAACCCCTTCGGCTAAGAATTTAATGCCCAGTCAGTTTGCTTGGTTTGCACAATATTCAGGACCAATTACGCCACTATTGAATGCTGGTGGTGCAGTTATTTACGCTCAGGGAATCAACATTCTGTTTTTAACTCCGAACCTTGGCTATTCCATATCTGAGACTTGGGACATCGGTATCTTCGGCCAAACCTACTTTGGCTCTATGAATGGGCCATTTAGGAACCTCGGAAACAGCATCTATTTGCGAACTCAGTGGAGTTTCTGAAAATCTTTTTTTTCACCGCATCATATATGCGTTCGAATATTAATTTTGCCATCCCTTCCGAGGAAGGGTAGTTTTCAGGAGAGATGGGTGAGTGGCTGAAACCACCAGTTTGCTAAACTGGCGTACGTTGTTAAGGCGTACCGGGGGTTCGAATCCCCCTCTCTCCGCAAGCATCGCAAAGCCCTACCGCAAGGTGGGGCTTTTGCATTTCAGAGCCTTGAAAGCTCGCTTTCTAAAGGCGAGGAAATGCAAAAGACAAGAAGCGCAGCTTCGGCTTTTCGATGCTTGGTTATGGTTCCCCACTTGGGGATCACGCAGTAATCCCCTTTGAATCTTCGTCTTGTTATTGGGAAATGCAAAAGACAAGAAGCGCAGCTTCGGCTTTGGCGGCTCCTCTGTCGAAGTAGGCTGCTCTATGCTCCATGCTCTGAATTCGACTTTAAAAAGGATATGGGATTTGCCGCTTTCGCTGTGCTTCAGCGTCCATAGAGGCCTGGGAGAATGAGCTGTAAGCTTTAAGGGACAAATTGATTCCACTCCTGCACTCTATCACTCTATCACTCCTTCACTCTATCACTCCTTCACTCTGCCACTCCTTCACTCTTCGCCTCTTTCACTCTCACTCTTCAATTAGCGATGAACAGCATCAACAAATCATTGTTAGGCTTTGGTGAAAGCACACGTTTCGATTCCTTCATTTATTGACAATCTTTGAAATACCTTAACTGACAGACCATGAATAAGTTGATAAAATATTTCGTTGTGCTACTTCTAGTTCCCGTTCTCGCTTCTTGCGGTGGCAGCGAAGCCCCGAAAGTGGAAATGGAATTTGACGAAACCGATACAGCGACAGCTGTGATCATTGAAGAACTTCATCACGTTAAAAAGAATCTTGAAGAGCTGATTCAGTTTTACGGTCTTCTGAAAACCAAAAACTATCCATTCGACGATTCCTACCTGCTTGGAATGGATCATCCACTTGGATCTAAACAAAAAGAAGCTCTTGCACTTGGCGCTTATGGAGCCGACATGAGTTATTCTTCAATTTTTGATCAAAGTCAGGTAGCAACTAAATACGCCGAACGCATCGTTCGCCTGGCTCAAGACATGGGCTTGGGAAATGCCTTCAGCGCCGATCGAATGAATCTCTTAGCCAGCTCTGACCCAGATGTCAACAAAATGCACATTCTCACAGCTGCTTATTTAGATGCTACCGACCAGTTGCATTCAGAAGAACGCAGTCAGTATGTGGCCTTGTTGATTGCTGGTGGGTGGATGGAAGGCCTGCACATCAGCTCAACTTTAGTAGCCAACAAACCTGGAGATCCAGAAATTAATCTAGATGTATACGATCAGATATACAGCTACCATACAAGTCTGAAAGTGCTTGATGCTTTTCCTGATAAAGCAGATTGCAAAACCATCGCAGATGAGCTGAGAGCCAACGAACCGACTTTCAAAGAGCTCTTAAGTACACGTGGAAATTTAAGTCCACGCGATATGCGCGAACTGAATGAAATGATGCTGCGGATTCGCAACGGGTTTCTTGGATTGGGGGAGCAGTAGGCCCGCATAGGAACCAAAGTTTAAGGAATGAATACTAAAAGGGAAGGAGCGGCATTTGCTCCTTTTTTATTTCCCATTTGGTCGGGGTTGAGTCTGCCCCAGGGATTACTTCGTGATCCTTGGTCCTCGTGATAGTCAATGAAAAGCCCAGTGCACTTCGTGCCCTGTCGTCATTTTTGTTATGAGATACTTCGAGATCCTGAGCTTGTCGAAGGACGGGTTTGGGATTACTTCGTGATCCTTGGTCCTCGTGATAGTCAATGAAAAGCCAAGAGCACTTCGTGCCCTGTCGTCATTTTTGTTTCGAGATACTTCGAGATCCTGAGCTTGTCGAAGGACGGGTTTGGGATTACTCCGTGATCCTTGGTCCTCATGATAGTCAATGAAAAGCCAAGAGCACTTCGTGCCCTATCGTTTTTTTGTTTCGAGATACTTCGAGATCCTGAGCTTGTCGAAGGACGGGTTTAGGATTACTTCGTGATCCTTGGTCCTCGTGATTACCAATGAAAAGCCCAGTGCACTTCGTGCCCTGCCGGCTTTTTTATTCCCCATTCGCTTTCAAGCGAGCTTGAGCTCAGGGCAATAAAAAAGCCCTGCAACTATGCTGCAAGGCTTTTCATTTTCGTCGGGGTGGCAGGATTCGAACCTGCGACCTCCTGCTCCCAAAGCAGGCGCGATGACCGGGCTACGCTACACCCCGAACTGTAAGAACTTTACCTTCAATTTTGCTGTCATCCTGAGCTTGTCGAAGGAGGCGGCAAAAGTAATGAAATGAACATATATCTGTAAAGAGTTTACAGGAAATATTCTTTGGCTAAAAAAGAGAGATTTGGAAATGAAAAAAGCCGCGACGTGCGGCTCTTTGTCAATGAGATTATAAGCTGGTGTTACTAAAGTTTCTTACCGAATTTATGCGTGTAGGAAACTGCTGGGAATGGAAAGAAGTTGCTGTCGAATGCTAAGTAGGCCATCCCGAATTGGAAGCTGCCAACGTCTTTGTCTTTCCTAACAAAGCGAAGGCCGGTAAAGCCTCCGAATAGAGGGTCGTTCGAATTGGGAGCTAGGTAGTTTTCTGAAATGAGGTACACATAACGAGAAAAGGATTGCATGGTTGAAAGGTTCATTACTCCTTGAGCACCACTTAAGCCAGTAGCTGTTAGCACACCACCACCAAGGGTTACATTGTTGGTTTTTGAGCCGATAGTTAGTGCACCGAACCCGAGGTTGGCATAGAAATCTGTACCCCAAGTACCAAGGATCAAAAGGTCGCCAAAGGCAAGTTGCAAGCCTTCACCTAGGTCAAAGGAGAATTTTGGAGTCACGTAAACGGGGATGAGCCCTATAGTAGTTCCCATTCCAATTGAAACATTGTCGCTTACTCCATACTGAACTTCATGAACGAGTCCGTAAAGAGTACTGTAATAGAGTTCGCCTTTTTCAAGATTGTAGGCTGTTGGGGCAAAAAAGTGACGACTGACGTGATGGTTGATGACTACTTTTTCAGTTCCATCGCCCTTTAGCTTGTTGGCAATGTTGCTATCGAGTTTGAGGATGGCAACGATTTCGGTGGCGAGCGCTTTGGCCAATGCTTCAGGGTTTGCCATTTTTATCTCACTGAAGAGGGTTTTTGTCCCTAAAACTTTCCGCTCGCAGTCAACTGCAGAAACTTCGAAATCATTTCCTCTCCTTTTTAAATTGACGATGTAATATTCGCAACGGCTAGAATAGTCGAGGTAGTCTTCGTATTGAACGCCAGCAGGAAGAAGATAGCCTTCCAACATGTCCGCCAAGTCAATGGTCATTATACCGATGCTGTCGTTCACGACGATTTTTTGAAGATTAGACTGTGCTAGCGAGATTGAGCAAGTAAAGACAAGAAGTAAAAGGCTGATTGAATTTTTCATCTCAATGATTTTTTTGTTGAGACAAATGTTGTTTTCAGGCATGGTTTAATTCCACTGAATCCAGAATAAGGCTATTCCATTTTAGAAGAAAAGGAGTACTGCATTTTTAAGAAACATGTGGGAGAGGGTCTCCGGGCATTTTGCTTTATTGTCCACCAATCAGATTTGCACCAAAAAGGAACCCTATTTTCGCGCGCTTGAATTCTCTTGAAAGTTCAAGCATTAGAATCCCGCAGTAGAATGAAAAAGTACCTGAATCTCTTCGACCTAAGTCAAAAGGTCCACTATAAAACCGAAATCCTTTCGGGACTTACTGTGGCCTTGGCGCTCATTCCTGAAGCTGTTGCATTTGCACTCATTGCGGGTTTGTCGCCGCTCACGGGACTATACGCCGCCTTCGTTATGGGATTGGTGACCTCCGTTCTTGGTGGTCGGCCGGGAATGATCTCCGGAGCTACGGGAGCGGTAGCCGTTGTGCTCGTAGTATTGGCTCAAAGCCACGGACCTGAATACATTTTCGCGACCGTTGTGCTCGCAGGCCTCATTCAAATTGCAGCTGGTTTTTTAAAGCTTGGAAAACTGATGCGCTTGGTGCCGCACCCTGTAATCTTTGGCTTTGTGAATGGCTTGGCCATCATCATCTTCAGCTCGCAGCTCAAGCAATTTCAAGATGTAGATGGAAACTGGCTTACAGGAACTCCGCTGTACATTCTGCTAGCGCTTGTCGGATTGACCATGTTGATCATTTGGGGATTGCCGAAACTCAGTAAGGCTATTCCGGCTTCACTCACGGCCATCCTTGCCGTATTTGCTATGGTGGTCTTTCTCGACATCGACACAAAAACAGTAGGCGACATTGCCTCCATCAAAGGAGGCTTTCCTCCATTTCACATCCCCAAAGTCCCATTTAGTCTAGACACCTTCATGCTCATTCTTCCCTATGCAGGAATTATGGCGAGTGTTGGACTCATCGAAAGTCTACTGACACTCAACATCATCGATGAAATCACTGGAACTCGCGGAAGAGGGAATAAAGAAGCAGTTGCTCAAGGAACGGCAAACGTGATTTCCGGATTTTTCTCAGGAATGGGAGGTTGCGCCATGATCGGTCAGAGCTTGATCAATATTTCCTCTGGAGCTAGAGCGCGTTTGTCTGGAATTGTTGCCTCAGTAATGCTGTTGGTGTTCATCATGTTTGGTTCAGGCTTGATTGAGAAAATGCCAATGGCTGCCTTAACCGGATTGATGATTATGGTTTCCATCGGAACATTCGAATGGGCCAGCTTCAGAACCTTCAACAAAATGCCGAAGTCGGATATTTTCGTGATGGTGGTTGTTACGCTGATCACTGCGGTTCTTCACAACTTAGCCTTTGCGGTCATCATTGGGGTGATCATAGCCGCCTTGGTGTTTGCTTGGGATAATGCCAAACGCATTCGTGCACGAAAATTCACAGATGCAGATGGTATCAAGCACTATGAAATTTACGGACCGCTCTTTTTTGGTTCGGTTACGGTATTCAACTCGAAATTCGAAGTCGAAGCCGATCCGGATGAGGTGATCATTGATTTCTCTGAAAGTAGGGTAGTGGACATGTCGGCTATTGAAGCCTTGAATAAGCTCACCGAACGTTATTTAAAAGCGGGCAAGAAAGTTCACCTCAAACACTTGAGTCCCGACTGCATCAAGCTCTTGAAGAACGCAGAGAAGATCATCGACGTTAATGTGCTTGAAGATCCTACCTACAAGGTGCTGGCTGACTAACTATGAGTCGAATTGGTTTGAAGGAGCTTCCTTTATTCAGATGCAATTCCCATATTTTTGAGAATGACCAAATCCATGCGATTCAATATTGAGTGATGGAGATATACCTACCACTCATTTTCCTTTGCATCGCTTTCTTCTACTCTGCGATAGGTTTCGGTGGAGGCTCCAGTTATCTGGCATTATTGAGCCTTCTAATCACTGATTTTAACGAGATCCGAAGTACAGCGCTCATCCTGAATGTTGTGGTGGTTGGAATTGGAACGCTCTTGTTCATTCGTCACCGTGTATTCGACTGGAAGGAATTTTGGCCTTTTATAGTTTTCAGCATTCCAGCAGCTTTTTTAGGTGCTCAGGTTTCTTTTTCGCAGAAAATCTTTTTCTTAATTCTCGGGGCCCTTCTAATTCTCGCCGCACTTTTCATGTTGCTGCAAAGTCTCCAAGAACAAAAAGAGGAAGGCGAACTTCCCAAGTTTAAGCGAGCTGGCTTGGGGTCTTCCATTGGCTTTTTGTCGGGACTGGTAGGCATCGGCGGAGGCATCTTTCTTTCGCCCAGCCTTAATCTCCTTAGGTGGAAAAACGCCCGAACCATTGCATCTCTGGCTTCCGTCTTCATCTTATTCAACTCCTTGGCAGGAATTTCAGGCCTATGGATTTCTGGAAATTTGAACCTGCTATTCGATCGACTCCTGCCTTTGATATTCGCTGTAGGAATAGGAGGTTTTCTGGGCTCGTACTTGACCAACAAGAAAATAAAACTAAAATGGATTCGCCGACTTACTGCTGTTTTAGTCGCTTATGTCGGACTCCGACTGATTCTCCTACACGCCTTTGGCCTACATATTTAGTTAACTGTGCTCGTCGAACTGGTGAAGACGATTCCAGGCGTCAATGCCTCCTTCTAAATTGAAGAGGTTTTTAAACTGGTGCTTCGTCTTCAGTTCTTCCAAAGCTCTCCGACTTCGAGCTCCCGATTTGCAATGCAGAACCACCTTTCCTTCTCGATTGATCTGGTCAATTTTTTCATGAAGTGAACTCAAGGGAAGGTTCAAAGCGTTCATATTATCCTTTAAATATTCATCGACTTCCCGAACATCGATGAGCTGGAATTCTTCGCCGGATTCCATCATGCTGTGAAGATTTTTCACTTGGATTGAATCCTTCATTTTGAGTCCGCAAAAAGCTGGATAGTCAAAGCTCTGTATGAAATCTTGCTTAAGATTGTTCAAGGGATTACTTGGGTCTTTTTTAATCTTGAAAACCCGAAAGTCGTTGTAGGAAGAATCGTAGGCCAGGAGTTTGTCGCTCAGGGGCTCTCCAAGTCCGCTGAGAAGCTTCAGAACCTCATTCGCCATAAGAGAGCCTATGATTCCAGCTAAGCTCCCTAGAACGCCGCCTTCTTCGCAATTTGGAACCAACTCAGGTGCTGGAGGTGTGGCAAGAACATCTCGGTAGTTCGCACTATGAATGCCTTCAGAATCTCCTAGATTAAAAACACTGACCTGACCTTCGAACTGATGAATGGAGCCGTAAACGAGCGTCTTTTTTAGAATTACACATACATCATTCACCAAATAACGGGTCGGGAAGTTATCGCTGCCGTCGACCACCAAATCATACTGAGAGATGATTTCTTCTGCATTCTCAGGATCTAGCTGAGTGCGAATTTCTTCAAGCTCAACTTCTGGGTTTAGCTTCCCTAGTTTTTCAAGTGCGACCTCTGATTTGTACTTCCCAAGGTCTTCATTCGAGTAGAGGATCTGGCGGTGAAGATTGCTGAGCTCAATGCGATCGAAGTCGAGGATCCCCAATTTACCCACACCTGCTGAGCTCAAGTATTGCAGGACGGGAATGCCAAGACCACCAGCTCCAATCACCAATACGCGCGCTGATTTCAATTTTTCTTGAACTTCAAGAGAAAAACCAGGTAGTTTTAAAGGACGGCTGTAACGCTCTTGCTCTAATTCTGTCAGGGGCATAAGTCTGAGTAGTAACTTGCAAGTTAATTAAGAATCGAATGGAGAAGAAGTTTTCGCATTTGAGTCCTTCGGGCGAACCTCAAATGGTAGATGTTGGTGAGAAGAAAGTGACAAAACGCATCGCCATTGCGGAAAGTCGAGTTGTGCTCGATGAAGCCATTCTCGACCGACTGGAGAACGACGAGATTCACACGAAGAAAGGCCCCGTATTTCAAACCGCCATCATCGCTGGAATTATGGCGGCTAAAAAGACCAGTGAGTTGATTCCACTTTGTCATCCGTTGGGCTTGGACAAATGTGATGTAGAAATTGAGATCGACGAAGATCGCAGCGTTCGCATTCGATGTACAGCTGCAGTGGAAGGGAAGACGGGCATCGAAATGGAAGCCCTTACGGGTGCCAGCATTGCTGCCTTAACCATCTACGACATGTGCAAAGGTTTTTCACACAACATTCGAATTGTGGAAACAAAACTTCTTGAAAAAAGAGGAGGGAAAAGCGACTATGCCACACCATAGAAAACACACCAAGCTCACTCGGCCTGAAGGTGGTAAATACCACCGAAATGAAGTCGCCTTTTTGGGAGCTCCTTGCTCGCTGATTCAGGAGGAAACAGAGGCTCTTGCAGCTCTGCTCAAGCCGACTCATCAGATTGCATACGTCGATACAAGCCATACCGAGAAAGAGAACAACAGCAATTTTAAGTCGAGCTTCGTCGACGAGCAATCTTCTTTAAGTCTCAATTTTCAAGGACAGGGATTGGACTTCAGTCAGCGCTCGATCTTTGCCGATTGTGATTTGGTGTTTGTGAATGGAAATCATACCACAGCTGAACATCAGATTGTCTTCATTCATTCCAAGAAAGAAGATTCATTAAAACGCAAGATGGATCGTTTGACGAACGTCATTGCCTTTGTTCTCTGCGACCGTGAAGCGCCCTATTCATATTTAGAAGAACTGGCGAAGTTCAATGCGATTCCCGTCTTTAAACTCGGTGAGCAAGATGCTCTTACAAGTTTAATTTCTAAACGCTTTCCCAGCGATTATGCGCCCATCAAAGGTCTTGTACTGGCAGGTGGAAAAAGCACACGCATGGGATTCGACAAAGGTGGAATCGAATACTTCGGAAAGCCCCAACGCGAGCATATGGCCGATGTTCTCAATGCACTCTGTTCAGAAACCTACATCTCTGTTCGGGAAGCAAAAGTTGACTTCGAAAGCAGTTATTCGCTTCTACCCGATAGTTTTTCTGGACTGGGGCCTTACGGAGGAATCCTCAGTGCATTTCGTTCCGATCCGAATGCGGCTTGGCTCACCGTAGCTACGGATGTTCCCATGATCGATGAAAAGCTTCTAGCTCACCTAATCTCGAAGCGGAACGTGCATAAGATGGCGACCTGCTTTCACAATCCGGAAACAGATTTCCCTGAACCGTTGATTACCATTTGGGAACCACGCGCTTATCCACGTCTGTTGGAGTTTCTATCATTGGGATATTCTTGCCCAAGAAAAGCTCTCATCAACAGCGATGTACAAGAAATTGACATTCCAGATCTGCAGCTATTGAGCAATGTGAATACACCTGAAGAACTAGAGAAGCTTCAAGCAGAGATTCACGCTAAGTAGAACCGCTCGTGGGAATCTCCAGAACGTTAGCGCGAATCTCCAGAACGCTAGCGCGAATCTCCAGAATGCTAGTGCGAATCTCCAGAATGCTAGCGCGAATCTCCAGAATGCTAGCGCGAATCTCCAGATTCGTGCGGGTATCTTTCAAATCAATTCCAAATGGAGCAAGCCTTTTCTTCCTTGATAATCTCTCGCACTAGAGTGCAGAAATTCATCCGGGTATTGAACGATGCCTCGCTTAACGGGATTCATGTGAATGTATTCTAACTTTTGTTGAATGACAAAATCGCTCCACAACTCAATTGGGTGATTGCCCTCTCTCCAAAATCTATATCCGTTAAAATTGTCATTCCAGAACAATTCCAACAACCATTTCTTTCTTCCCTCTTTCGGGTTCGTCGATATGGCTTTGATCATATTTCTTGAGGTAAACTTCTTGAAGTCACGCAGGATTTCCCACAGTTGTAGATCAGTCTTTTTTCGAATGATGAGGTGAACGTGATTGCTCATGATTACCCATGCACAAATCACTAGACCCTTTTCTCTTTGACAGAAACGAAAGCTTTGGAGAAGAATAGTGCAATACTCAGGTCGTGTAAAGACATCAATCCATTTTTCTACCGCGAAGCTTACGAAGTAGGGGGATTCTGGATTGTGAAACTTGTATTTGCGGCTCATCAGCGACAAACATGAAGGATTTGCTCTTGAAGAACAAAGACTAGGCAACTAAGAGTAGTTGAGTTTTTGAACTCGCACGAATCTGGAGATTCGCGCTAGCCGCGCATTCAATAAAACTTTCGAAAGTTTAAAATGGGATAACTTTCTCCTGCTTTGAAGCATGAAGAAGAGGATGGGAGAATCATAAAAGCATCAGATTCTGCTAAACTTCTCAGGTCACCCGAGCCATTTCCCAATAGGGGTTTTGCAGTGATCCGCCCATCGGAGTTAAAACTCAATTTCACTTGTGCGAAAAGGGTAAGCTCCGGCTTAAATTCAATGTCTTCCTCAAGAACCGCATGAAGCTGAGCCTGCTCTTGAAGCTCCAGACCTTTGTCTAAGAATGGTCTCAAATACATGAGAGCACAGGTAAAAGTAGAAACAGGATTTCCTGGAAAAGCAAAGACCTTACAGCCATCCGGATGGGCGCCAAACCAAAAGGGTTTGCCAGGACGCTGTGCCACTCGATGAAAACTCTTCTCAACGCCCAATTTCTCCAAGACTTCTGGAATGAAGTCAAACTTGCCTTTTGAAACTCCACCACTGAGTAAAATGAGATCGTAGGTCTCGAGTGCAGCGCTTACTTGAGTTTGTATGTCTTGGATTTCATCTTTGAGGTGTTTCGATTGCAGCGAAACCTGATAGTCTTGAAGGAGGCTCTGCAAAACGTCGGCATTGCTTCTCCTCAATTGATGAGCTTCCGGCGTTTCATGAACGCCAACCAGTTCATCCCCGCTCGAAATCACTAGAACTTTGGGTGTTTTGCTCACTAGAACTTCAGCTTTTCCAACGGTAGCTAAGATTCCTATTTCTGCTGAGCTGATTTTTAATCCCGGATTGATGAGTCGGCTGCCAGCCTTACAATCTTCCCCTTGGTAATGAACGTTCTCCTTCTTTGGTAATTCCGCCAATTGAATCCGGGCAAGTCCGTCTTGAATGTCGAGCTCTTCATAACGAATCACCCAATCCGCATTCGCAGGCATTACGGCACCAGTCATTACCTCGAGGCAATGCTCTGCATTTAGGAGTTCCTTTTGCGGAGAGCCAGCAGGTGCGACACCCTCAATTTTAAATTGCCGCTGGCCTGTTTGAAATGACTTTGAATCGATGGCGATGCCGTCCATGGTAACGCGGTCGAAAGGCGGGAAATCTCTGTCTGCATCAATGTGTTCGCGAAGTACTCTTCCGTAGGAAGCTTGAAGGGAGACTTTCTCTGTTCCGCAATCGCGGGCTTGGGCAAGGACTTTTTCTAGCGCTTCTTGAACGTCTATCATCTAGCCGCCAATTGTGGCCATAGACTCTGAGGCCGGGTTAAGAATTCCACGATTTTTCTCAGCCTCGAAGCCGTCTTTAGCTCGTTTTCCTAAAGCTTGAATCAAAGTGCTCTTGATGTCTTCATTGCTTGCTCCGGCGCGCAATAAGTCGCGAAAATTGAGTGCGCCTTTGCCATACAGACAAGTTCGAAGATCTCCTTTAGGTGTGAGTCGAATTCGGTTGCAGGAGCCACAGAAAGAACGCGTGAAGGCAGCGATGATTCCAAAACTACCACGGTATCCATCCACTTGGTAGTTGTATGAAGTGGAGGAAGTTGGGTCAGTAAGTTTCTTGATTGCGTATTCAGATTGAATGTGGTCCAATATTTTTTTCATCGGCCAGAAACTCTCGTTTCCTTGATCGGCAGTGCCGTTGAATGGCATTTCCTCAATGAAGCGAACCGAGACTTTATTCTCTTTGGTCAATTCGATCATCGGGTAGATGTCCTCAATGTTTCGGTCTTGCATCACAACCATATTGATCTTCAAATTCATGGATGACTTCAGCAGAAGCTCGTAGGTTTTGTGCACCTGGTCGAATAGGTCGCGTCGAGTGATTTCTTTGAAGCGTTCTCTGTTCAGAGTGTCTAGGCTGAGATTCACCGATTTCACTCCAATCTCCTCCATCAGCTTTATCTTATTGGCTGTGAAGCTTCCATTGGTTGTGATGTTCAATTCTTCAAGTCCGGGAGTTTTTGATAATTCTCGCAAGAAGGAGTCGATGCCTTTTCTCACAAATGGTTCACCTCCTGTGATTCGAATTTTTCGAATTCCAAGCTCGGAAAACACCGAACACAAGCGTAGAAGTTCTTCGTAGGTCAAGAGGTCGCTGCGGGGAACGAAGTCAATTCCTTCATGAGGCATGCAGTAGAAACAACGGAGATTGCAACGGTCTGTAACCGCCAAGCGCAAGTAGTCAATTTTACGTCCGTGATTGTCGTAAAGCATCTTTGATAGAATCAGCCTAAAATAGAAGGCTTGAAATTAGTTCTTTGTATTAAACTTGAAGAGAATTAACATGGCCAATATAGCGCTATGTTCAGCTCGAAAAGCAGACATGAAAATCCAATTGACGGCATACGGCATTGCGAAGGAAATTCTGAACGGACGTCAGATGGACTTTGATTTGCCTGAAGGTTCCAGTCTCTCTACGATGAAAGAAATCCTGACATCTAAATTTCCGGAGTTTGAGAAATTGGCGAGTTTGCGGTTTGCTGTAGGCGAAGAGTACGAGTTCGACCACTACATCTTGAAAGAAGGAGAAGAGGTAGTCATTATTCCACCTGTAAGCGGAGGTTAAATGATCGACATTCAAATTCTTGAAACAGCTTTAGATCCAGAGTTTTGTCGATCGCGCGTTGAGGACGATGCAGCTGGCGGACTTGTTGTATTCACAGGAACCGTGCGCGAGCAAACTCAAAATCGGAAAGTGACGCACTTGGAATTTGAGTCCTATGTTCCCATGGCGGTCAAGGAAATGAAGAAGATAGCTGAAGAGGCGGAGAAACGCTGGAACACAATTCACATCTGCATTCATCACCGAGTTGGTACATTGGAAGTTGGCGAGATTCCCGTCGTTATTGCTGTTTCAACTCCACATCGAAAAGCGGCCTTTGAAGCTTGTGAATACTGCATCGATCAATTGAAAGAAACGGTGCCAATATGGAAAAAGGAATTCTTTGAAGGTGGAGAGGTGTGGGTGGCGGCACATCCCTAAAACATTGAGTAAATCTCTCCTCGAAATCAGTTTAAACTGCTTGACCAGAATTCGTCCTTTCCCAGTTTTTTTGGCCTATCCAGAACAAAACTGCGGCGTCATAGCTGGAAATCGAACAAAAACTCCCTGGAAATGATATATTTCTTGAAATGAAAGGCAAGATTCTCATCGCAGAAAGCAACACTAAATCGTTCGAGGCGCTCGATCATTTGCTCCGACGAAAGGATTTTCAATGTCATCAAATTAAAAGCATTCGGGGCCTGAACAAGCATCTTGAAAGCGAGAAATCTGACCTTCTCATTGTAAATTCCAACCTTGGTAAGGACGAGCTTTTGGACATCTACAAGAAGATGGGCGGCAGAATTAGTTCCATTGCCATTGTTGATTCTTGGCAGACTTCGGAGGCTGTAAAAGTCACCAAACTTGGGGCCTTTGACTACATCACTCGCCCTTTTCAGCCTGAAGAGTTGCTATCGATGGTTGAGGAAGCTCTTTTGGAAGGAAAGAATGAGAAGAAAAAAGTTAGGAAGGAAGTGGTCGGTCAGAGTCCAGCTGCGCTCTTGATTCAAAAACACATCAAGCTTGTTGCTCCAACGGAAATGAGCGTCATCATTCAAGGTGAAACAGGGACCGGAAAGGAGTTTGTTGCGCAAGAAATATTTCATAAGAGTCGCCGGGGTCGCCGCCCTTTCATAGCCTTGGATTGCGCTGCCATTCCAAAAGAACTTGCAGGCTCTGAGCTCTTCGGTCACAAGAAGGGATCTTTTACTGGTGCGATAAACGATAAAAAAGGAAGCTTTGAGCTTGCGGATGGCGGAACCATTTTCCTGGATGAAATTGGCAACCTGTCTTATCAAAATCAAGTTCGCTTACTGAGGGTATTGCAAGAGCAACAAATCAAACCCATTGGAGATACTAAGTACAAGAAGGTCAACGTGCGTGTTTTGGCAGCGACAAACGATGATTTGTGGCAAATGGTTCAAGAAGGAGCTTTTCGGGAAGATTTATATCACCGCTTGAATGAGTTCAAAATCGAACTTCCATCGCTCAGTGAACGAGGAGTGGATATAGAAATGTTTGCCAAACATTTTCTGCAGAAAGCTAACATGGCATTGGATAAGGAAGTGCGAGGCTTTGATAAAGAAAGTATGGCCCTCCTAAATAGCTACGATTGGCCTGGAAATTTACGGGAGATGAAGAACGTAGTGAAAAGAGCTTGCCTTATGACGGAAGGTAGAGTGATCAAGGCAAATGCTCTTCGAATTGGAACCTCCCCAGTAGATGCGAATTCAAACAGCTTGAAGCTAAAGGACGTTGTGGCGCGTGCCGAACGCGAAGCCATTGAGAAAGCGTTGGAGCTTTCGGCTTCGAACAAATCGGAAGCCGCTCGCTTACTCGGAATTGACCGAAAAACCCTCTACAACAAAATTGAGACCTACAATTNNACAATTCTTATTTCCCTCTGTGCTCAGCCAAAAGTTTGTAAATAGTAGTAATTCAGTCGACTAAGTTCTCGTTTCTTCAATCTGTTATTCTTTGGTCTGGTATTTCTACTATACCCGGCAACATGAAGAAAATCACACTCTCATTATTGACCATTTCTCTAAGCGCCACAGCATTTATTGCTTGCAGCAGCTCTACTCATTTTCCAGCTTCAAACGAAGCCAAAGCAGAGTATTTAGAGAATAAAAAGACCTCTATGAAGAACCGTCTTTCAATGATGAAACCTTCGATGCTGCCTCAGGAAAAGGTGGCGGACATGAACGCAATTAATTAATGTCGAATTATAAATCACAAACCATTATGAACATAGTAGAATTAGATAAACTAGACGTACAAGCCAAAGAGAGAAAAAGAGTGATTCCAAACATCGGAATTGATGAGAAGCATCGCTTTGATATTTCAGAACAATTGAGCAAGGTACTATCGGACAGTTATTGTCTTATGATGATGACCCAGAATTACCACTGGAATGCCAGGGGGAGATTGTTCCGAGATCTTCATATGATGACTGAAGCTCAGTACAAAAATCTCTTTGAGGCCATTGACGATCTGGCGGAGCGCATTCGAGCCATCGGATTCACAGCGCCTGGAACGCTTAAAGAATTGAACGACAACACCTCAATCAATCTTCCAAATTCGGACTTAACCGACGAAGAAATGATGGTTGACCTAGTGGACTCACACGAGACCATCGTGATGAACATCCGCAAAGCGATTGGGATGGCGCAAAAGCATCACGACTACGTGACAACAGATATGCTCACGAGCCGGTTGGAGTACCACGAGAAAGTGGCTTGGATGATGCGCTCATATTTCGAGAAATAGGAATTGAGCCTTTAAGGAACCAATGTTTAACCCGAAAAGCAAACTAAAATGAAGAATCAAAGACCAAAACGTGACCCACAAAAGATTAGGTTTTTCTTGAAAAGATTAACCTACGTACTGGCATCCTTGGTCATTTTTACTATGAGTGTTCTGCTTGTAAGTAGAATTACCGAACAAGAGCCAGAAGAAACGGTAGAACAAGTGACCGACGCAACGGTAAATACCGCGGAAAAACTTGAATCAGAAATCCCTAAAAACATCGAACAAATGGAATCTATGTATGCAGAATTGAATACCCAACTTGATCAGCTTGAGAATAAAGTTGACGATGCCTTGGACTCTTCCAAAGAATCCGCTCAAGATGCTTTAAACAAGACCAAGTCTGAAATCCAAGACTTGCGCGTTAAAGCTCAAGAACAGAAACAAACGCTTCAGGCGAAATTCAACGACGGAGTGAGCTCTGTGAAGGAAGAAAGCGCAAAGGCCATTGAAAAGCTCAACGAGCGAACCCAGACCCTTGAGTCGGAATTGGCTGAGACCCTCGGAGATGCAAAATCTTACTTAAAACACAAAAGTGAGCAACTCGTTGACAGTCTTTCAAGTGATGACGACAAGTCATAATAAGCCTTAAAGTCAAAGAAAAGGAGACTCTTGTCTCCTTTTTTTATGCGCATATTTTAATAAACACAGGGCCTCAATTAATGCAAGCCTTTGCAGTCTAATTAGACTTCTTCAAAGTGATGAACATCTGTGAGGTTTTCCCGAAAGGACTCCGCAGAATGTCAAAACCCGCCCACAATCCATTGAGAATTCCATTCAGCGGATGGTATACTGCCGGACGTTCCTTTGAGATTGAAATCAAGCCCCACTTCTTCAAGTAGAAAAGAGTAGTGAAAGTCCAGAACGGAGCTCCCTGCGTGTAGGAGAAGTTCTCCTCTTCAATAGGTAAGTCTTCAATCATCGAAGCGAAGCTCTCGCGTGTGAATAAAGTCCAGTGGCGAGGGCAGTGGTAACCGCCCCAATATTTGCCCTTGAAGATGTATGCATCCATCGCGTCAACGTTGGGGGTTTTAATCACCGCCAAACCTTGATCACTGAGCAGGTCGCCCACTTTTGCCATCACCGCCTTTGGGTCAGCCACATGCTCGATGAGGTTGAGCAATAAGATGAAGTCGTATTTCTTATCGGTCTCGTACTCTTCGATCCGACCATTGAAATAGTCGTGTCCGTTTTTCCGGGCTTCAGATTCTGCTTTCTCATCGAAGTCGACCACGCAGGTATAGTCAACACGTGAATCGATTCCTTTCACGAGATCGAGTAGCCAGCCTGAACCACCGCCAATGTCCAAAACGCTGATTTTATCGCCTTCGATTTTGTTCAGTAATTTGCCGAAGAACTTCTTGTCGAGATTCTTTTTAATCTTCTGTACAAAGCTCTCGTTGTGCGGTTTGAAGGAATAATAGTTCTCGGGGTAGATGATTGAAAGTCTGTCTTCAGGAACGGGATCGATGAAAACGGATCCGCAGTTGGAGCATTTGTAAAAGTCAAACTCTTCTTCACCAGTACTGTAGTACTCGAGGTCGGTGGCTTTTCCCCAGTGCACATTCTTTTGGCTTTTGCAGGCCAAACATTCTTTTGACATCGTTATGAATTAAAGAGGCGGATGAATGTCCGAAAATAGCTCGAATAATTCTTTTCGATTACCCAGCCAACTTGAGTGTCTTTCAGGTATTCTTCCAACTCTTTTAATCGAGTGTAGGAAACGTTCGGTTCCCAGTGG
Organism: Flavobacteriales bacterium UBA1986; assembly: GCA_002336245.1. GTDB lineage: Bacteria > Bacteroidota > Bacteroidia > Flavobacteriales_G > Salibacteraceae > UBA4419. The sequence goes on along the minus strand of DDDG01000013.1, from coordinate 136,151 downwards.
TGTAGAAGGTGTCGATTGAAGCCTGCGCCACCCATGGTTCGTGCGAATGGGCCTCGAAACATGCGAGACAATCTTCCGTGGTCGGTTTTGCTGAAGTCGATTTTATTGTTCGCCAATTCGTCGCGGTGTTCTAGAAGTTGACGCAGCGCTCCGAAAAAAGGGAAGGTGATGAGCATGGCAATCACCCAGGCCAGACTGAAGTGCCAAAAGCCGAAGTAAAGTGGAATGAGCACGACGCACGTGTTGATGACGATTCCTATGAGCAAGAATTGAAAGAACTTCTTTTTATTGAAATTCTGGTTCTGGTTTTCCTCCTCTGCTTCCCGCCCAAAAATGGTTTTTATGGCTTTGATTCCAAACATTGACTCAAAGAGAAACTTCCAATTCAGCGCCTCGAAATAGCTGTGCTCTGTATCTTTAGTTGTGCCAAGGTGCTTGTGGTGATTCCAGTGTACGATGCGATAATTTGCCATGTACTGACCGCTCAAGCTACAGATCAACCAATTCGCAAGAAGGTCGTTGGTGTCTCGATTGGGGTGAATGTTGAAGTGACTCGCTTCGTGCATGAAGAGGTTGAGGTATGCGATGAAATAACCTAGGGCTAGAGCGACGAGGGGGATGTATAGGGCTGCCCAATCTGCGAGATTTTTTTGGGCGTAAAACAAGAAGTAGGAGAGGAGTCCCAAGGCGATGTAGCCTAGGATGATGTCTCTCCAAACTAAGCCGAATTTGGGCTTCAATGATTTTTTGAAGCTTAGAAACTTTAATCCTTTCGAATTCTCAATTCCGTTTCTCTTGACCAGTTCGAGATCAAATACTATGCTTTCGTCTTTGTAATCGCTCATTCTCTATACGCTTTTGCAAAAATGGGCAGTAGAATGCTTGCCCCGACATTCATATAGAAAAAAGTAACGCCCAAATTGTTCGAGCCTTTTCGCTCATTCTATTGTTTGCCTTTTTGAAGTAGGGCTTCAATCTCTTTGAGTCTGGATTCAATGTCTTTCATTTTTCCCTGTGGACTTTGAGGAGAATCGTACAACTGGATTCTGCCGAGTTCTTGCCAGAGTTCTTTCAGTTCGCTCTTCGGTAGTTCAAATTTATGTCCGTCTCTTTCTAGAATGTAGTTCGATTTCTTCTCACTCAAGGTGCCGTATTCCCAATCGCTTTTATGTTGAATGAGGCAGTTGCTGCTGATGGCTTGGGTCCATTTGCTGGGTGTGAGTCTTCTGGCTAGGCTGATTTGAATTCCTCTTCCGTTGAATTCTTCTCCGGCTTTTAGCTCGAAGGCCATTGAAGCTCCTTTTGGTGGAAAAGGGAGAGATACACTTTGAAGGTTTTGTGTGAAGCTTTTTTGAGAGCCGCTCTTGGCAAATGCCTCTCGTTCTTCCAAGCGCAGATAGGGAATGGAGAATGTTTGTTGGTTCGAAGCATATTGTTCTTTTGGAGAGAAGCCTAAGAATTCGTTGACGGTCAGCTCTCTCGTCAGCAGGTCTTCTACGCTGAGTTTAAATTCATTTGCTATTTTTATTAGCAAGTCGTTTTTCGGACTCGCGCGACCTTCTTCATATGCGCTCACACTCGCGCGTGTGATGCTCAGGTGTTCGGCAAAGGCAACTTGAGTCATGCCTTTGAGTGCGCGCAGTTTCTTGAGATTTTTCGCTATTAAGTTCATTTAACAATTATAATTGCTAAAAAAATTAGCAAGAATGAAAATCTTGTTTAGATTTGTGCTAACAAATTTAGCAATTTATATCTGCTTGAACTGAAAAGGGAATCAGATAATTTGAATCATGAATACAAAAGCGAGGCGAAATACTTGGAAGAAAATGCAGAGCTCATACGATTTAAGCCTAATTTTTCCGTCATTAATATTGAACCTAGCAACTAAATCAAAAAGACGATGAACGAACACTTTGAAAAAGTGAAATCTTACATCCTGGAATTGGGATACTCCATTGATATTGAAGACGAAAGCGACGGAATCTTGGTGATAAGCGAAGAATCTGCGGGCATTAGTAAACTTGTCATTGGATGTGCTCCACCTCTTTTGATCATGGAACAATTTATCATGGACTTGAAAGTTGAGGACGCTAAAATTTACAAGAGTCTCTTGCAGAAGAATCGCGACATCATTCACGGAGCATTTGTGCTCGATGAAGGTGGGAATAAGTTGATCTTCCGTGATACTCTGCAAATCGAAAACCTCGATTTGAACGAATTGGAAGGCTCCATCAATTCTCTTACGCTCCTTCTCAGTGAGTATACAGATGAACTGATATCATTTTCAAAATCATAAAACCATAAACCATGAGTATTTTAAAGAGATTGTTCAAAATAGGTGAGTCGGAAGCGCACAGCGCCATTGATAAATTGGAAGATCCAATCAAACTCACCGAACAAGGAATTCGCGATCTTAAGAAGGACCTTGAGAAAAGTATGCAAGCATTGGCCGAGGTAAAGGCGATGAGCATAAGAACCCGCGGTGAAATCAAACAAGCCAGAGATAGGGCAGAAGATTACGAAAAGAAGGCCGTGATGATTCTTCAGAAAGCTCAGAGCGGTGGAATCGATGCTGCTGAAGCAGATCGTTTGGCTGGAGAAGCTTTGGGGAAAAAAGAAGAAAATGTTTCTCAAGCATCCCAGTCTGCCAAAGATTTAGAGTCGCACGAGAAGTCTGTTGCCCAACTGGAAATGAACGTGAAGAAAATCCGATTGAACATCAGCAAGTGGGACAATGAGCTCAAAACTCTTACGGCCCGTGTTAAGGTTAGTTCTGCGACGAAAAACCTCAACAAACAATTGGCGCAAATCGATTCAACAAACACCGTGAGTATGTTGGAAAAGATGAAAGAAAAAGTAGCTCAAGACGAAGCCTTGGCTGAATCATATGGCGAAATGGCTCACGAGAGCCGCAGCCTGGATGAAGAAATCGATAATGCATTAGGCGATGATGCAGCAGCCAAAAGCGATTCCCTAGCAGAATTGAAGAAAAAAATGGGCATGTAAGTGCTTGAATTGGGCCTCGCATCGAAGGATGGGAGGCCTTTTTATGTTAACACCAACGCACATGTTTGAATTTATTAAAGACAAGTTCGGGAAGAAGGCGGCGCCCAATGTAAATCTCACAGTTCGAGATTTGGAAATGGGTTTCATCTTCGATTACGACCTGCGCACATGGGAAATCATTGAAGTCTACACCTACGATTGGGGAGACGAGGAATTTTCGCGTGAATACAGAATCACCGACGGTACCGAAGCTCGATATATGAGTATAGAAGAGGACGACGGACTTTTCTTGGTAATTGGCGACAAAGTGAGTGCCCACAAAGTAGTGGATGATCTCATCGAGCGTGTTCAGAAAAAAGGACACCCACCCAACAAGATTGAATACGACGGGATAAAGTTTTACTTTGACGAGGAAAGCGCAGGCTTCTATCATAAGTCGGGTCAGCCAGAAGATCAGTGGACTGAAATGATCGCTTGGGACTATTACGACGAAGACGAGAAATACAATCTCACCATTGAACAGTGGGATGAAAAATCTTTTGAAGCTTCTGTTGGCAAAGTAGAAGAAGAACACCGAATTTCGAACATCTTATCGAGAACGACATAACATTGAATTGAATGGACATCAATAAGTACTTACCTGCCCTCATCGTTGGGGCATTTTTGCTTTTTTTCATCAGTAGGTGCAGCAAATCTGACAGCAGTTCCACAGCATCATCTGAGGAGTTCAATTACGTAAAAGAACCCATCAACGATCTCATCAAAGAGAATGCGCAGTACAGCGACTACTCCATTGAGTTGTTTGATATGGACTACGACGAGCCTGCAGATGAGTACAAACATCAGTACAGAACACTCTATGAGCCCGGCGATGGCCGCGATACGCTCCTAGAAAAAACCACAGACTGGTTGAAGGTGAGCGATGTATATTTCCAAGAGAACGTGGATAATATGGGCATGCACATCGTGACCAAAGTTGATGGGAAACTGACCAAAGTGGCCAGTCCGGCTGGGTATTCTAAATATGTGGGGAATGACAAGTATGGCCAATGGGAGAAGAAGAGCGATGGAACCAGCTTCTGGTCCTTCTACGGGAAGTACATGTTCATGAGTTCAATGTTCCGGATGGCGATGTACCCAGTGATGTACCGTCATTATTCACCTTATATGGCGGGCGGTTATTACGGACGCAGTGCATATTACGGTAGTGGTGCAAATGGCGGACGTGTTTATGGGACGGGAAGTTCTAGTGCCAGAACAAATTCCAGTTGGGGCAGCAAGCCAAGCAGTTTCAAGCAAAATGTGAGAAGCAAAGTTTCTCAATCTGCTTCGGCTACTAAAAAGAGCCGCTCGAGCTCAAGAACAGGTTCTACTTCAAGATCCCGCAGCGGAGGATCTGGTAAATAACATTCAAGACAACGACAGATGGACGCATTGATGAACAACGAATACCTGATTCTTCTTGTACACGGTATTGCCTACCTCGCGGAGGCTTTCATTCTCTTTTGGATTGGAAGGGCTGCGTACAACTTATTTCACCCCAAAGTGGATGTAGAGAACGAGTTGGTTCATGTGGACAATCTCGCTTTTTCCGTTTCCTATGTAGGTTATTGCATCGGAGTTTTATTGGCCATTGGAAGTGCCATCATTGGTCCTTCTCAAGGATTATGGGTCGACTTAATGGACATTGGAATCTTTGGACTATTGGCGATATTCCTGCTCAACCTTTCTGGTATCACGAACGACAAACTTGTCTTGAGCAAGTTCAACTTGCACAAAGAAATCATCGAAGATCAAAACCTTGGAACTGGAGTAATTGAATCTGCCAATTACATTGGTTCAGGTCTCATCATTTTAGGAGCCATCACAGGGCACAGCATGGACATCAGCGGCGGGATTCTCTCGGCCATCGTATTCTGGGCTGTAGGTCAGTTGCTGATGGTTGTAGTGGCTAAAGTCTACAACGCCATGACTCCATACGATGTGCACGAGCACATTGCCAAGAAGAACGTTGCGGTGGGGATTGGATTTGCTGGAGCGATGCTCGCCATTGCAAACCTCATTCGTTTCGGGCTTAGTGGAGATCTTCATTCTTGGACCGAGAGTTTTACTGAGGTAGGTTTTGAAGTAGTCATTGGCTTGATCTTCTTGCCAATTGCGCGTGTTCTGAGCGATAAAATTCTTCTTCCTGGAAGAAAACTTACCGATGAGATCGTGAATCAAGAGCACCCAAATTCTGGAGCTGCTTTAATTGAGGCCTTTGCCTACGTAGGCGGATCGGTACTCATTACCTGGGTTATCTAGTCCATTGGGTCTGAAGTCACCCATATTAAAACTATCCCTTTTCGCCACCGGATTATCGGGCATCGTTGCAGAGTATATTCTTTCGACCCTTGCCTCATACTTCATTGGCGATTCGGTGATTCAGTGGACGCTCATCGTTTCAGTGATGTTGTTTTCCATGGGAATTGGTGCTCGCTTGAGTAAGCTTTTCAAGAAGAACCTTCTCGTAGTCTTCATCTTCATCGAATTGATTTTAAGTGTGCTGGTTTCCTTTTCTTCCCTCATAACATACCTGTCTGCCGGCTTCTCCATCTACATCGGTTTCGTTATTTACTCCCTGAGCATCGTCATAGGCATTCTCATTGGCCTGGAAATTCCTTTGGTCATTCGACTCAACACGGAGTTCGAAAGCCTGCGCATCAACATCGCCTCCGTGATGGAAAAGGATTATTGGGGTAGTTTGATTGGAGGAATCTTTTTCGCATTCGTTGGTCTGCCGTATTTGGGCTTAACCTATACGCCTTTCATTTTAGGGGGAATCAACTTTCTGGTTGCCGTCGTCTTGCTCGTCAGCATTCGCAAGGAATTGAAACATTGGGGAAGGCTTTTAATTCCTAGCACGCTTCTCACTGCCTTTCTAATTGTAGGGGGTCTCGCTTTTGCTGAACCAGTGATTCTATATGGTGAGCAAAGTCGTTATAGAGATAAGGTGATTTATTACGAACAAAGCCAGTATCAGCGCCTAGTGATTACCGAATGGAGAGGGGAGAATTGGCTGTACATAAATGGAAATCAGCAATTCAGTACTGTGGATGAGGATAAATACCATGAACCGCTGGTTCACCCTGCAATGCATTTGGCTCCGTTGCCAAGAAATATTCTCATACTCGGTGGTGGTGATGGAATAGCTGCCAAGGAGGTTTTGAAATACAAATCAGTCGCGAGCATTCGCCTCGTAGATCTCGATCCTGCCATGACCAAATTGGCCAACGAACATCCAGTTCTGTTGAAGGCCAACGAAGGATCTTTCGGAAATGAAAAGGTAGAGGTGATCAATCGAGATGGCTTTAAGTTTCTAGAAGGTGATGAAAGCTATTACGACGTCATCATCATCGACCTTCCAGACCCAAAATCAGTAGACTTAAACCGATTGTACACCCGAGAGTTTTATGAACTCTGTCGTTTGCACCTCAGAGATAAAGGAGTGCTGGTCGCTCAAGCAGGCAGTCCTTATTTCGCTACTCAAGCCTATGTATGCATCGATACCACCATGGAGTCTGCTGGATTTCAAACCGTGCGATTGCACAATCACGTAGTGACTCTAGGCGAGTGGGGGTGGATTCTTGGAGTGAAAGGATTTCCTGAAATGGACTTAAAAGAAGGGATCAAAAACTTAAGCTTTGAAGACGTTGAAACCAAATGGCTCAATCAAGAAGCGATGACATTAATGACTTCCTTTGGCAAAGACATTTACTTCGATGAATACAGTGATACCGAAGTTAATACGATTCAAAATCCGGTGCTGTATCGCTATTATTTGAAAGGGAATTGGGATCTATACTGATGGAGGAAGCTCAGATATACAATCATAGGGAATGGCTTCCCATCACCAATTCAGCTGTCCTAGTTGAACGATTGTCGAAGATGTTGGAACAGTCGGGTTATACCGTTTTAAACTTTGTAGAACATCATTTTGAGCCGCAAGGTTACACCAGCCTTTGGCTTTTGTCTGAAAGTCATTTGGCTCTGCACACCTTTCCAGAAAACGAGAAATCGTACGTGGAACTCAGCGGCTGTAGAAAGGAGATGAACGAGGACTTTGTTCGATTGATGAATGCATGGCTCGAAGAACTGCATGGTTCGATCGATCCTTCGGTTTCAATCGCTTAAAATTGACACTCGCTTGGAGTGAAAAGCTCCGTCCTTCTGGCCAAAAGTGACCGTGCTAAAAATCATCGCCATTGTTTGAGATTCTGACTTTAATCAGTTTTTAGGGAGAAGGTTTACGTATTTTTGAGTATGAAATAAAAGCAGTTCATACCACTCAGTTTTGCATTGGTCACTATAGCCTTTGCCTTTTTTTCTTGCACACATCCACTACCAACAATTCCAGATGGAAACCCTGGTCCCTCGGATACCCTAATCGTAGATGAAGCCTGCGACCCGAACATTGTTTATTTCACAAACGACGTCTTGCCAATTTTTTCTTCCAGTTGCGCTATGCCTGAATGCCGCAGCAGTACTACCAGAGAACACGACATCGACTTATCCTCCTATGATGCTCTCTTCACTGGTGGTGAGGAGGATCTCATTGTGAGCGGAAAACCACAAAAATCTGAAGTCTATGAAGTGATTCTGGATGGTGAAATGCCGCCCAGTGGATATCCAGATTTGACCTCCACTCAAATGCAAAAAATTTACGATTGGATCGACCAAGGAGCTTTGAACAATGAATGCTCGAGTTGTGATACGAGCGCCTTCAAATTTGCGGCTGACATCAATACCATCATTGAAAAAAATTGCGTTTCCTGCCACAACGGTCCGAGCGGGAACAAAGGGGTTGACCTGAGCTCTTATACGAGCATCAAAGTGTATTCAGACAATGGGCTGTTGAAGAATTCAATTTTGGCTGAAAATGGAGTTGCGCAAATGCCTACAACCGGACGGATGCCAGATTGTGAAGTCAATAAACTCCTTAAATGGATTGAAGCAGGTTCGCCAAATGATTGAAAAAATTACGAAGTTTTTAGTGCTCTTTACGATGAGTGCGATCCTGTTTTCAGGATGTTATTACGACAAAGAAGATTTACTTTACCCCGTTGGGGCTTGTGATGCAAGTGCAGTGACCTATGCCACTGACATTGAACCTCTTTTGAGCAATTCCTGTTACGGTTGTCATTCAAATACACAATCGCAAACAGCCGGAGCTGGAATAAGCTTAGAAGGTCACGCCAATCTATCTTCCTATGTGAACACTCAAGCAGACAGGCTCATCGGTGCGGTGAGGCAAGAGCCGTCTTATTCCCCAATGCCGAAGGGCGGCAGTCCACTCGACGCTTGTTCAATTCAAAAACTACAGGCCTGGATTGACGCCGGGGCTCCAAATAACTGATTTTATGCGCTGGATATTAAGTTGCTTGCTTCTTGGCTTCTTGGCTTCTTGTCACATCATACTTACGCTCAAGACGACGACCTTATGAGTATGCTTGAGGACGAGGCTGCGTTGAAGAAAGAGTTCATGATTGCCACCTTCAAGGCTCCTCGGTTGATTCAAGGGCATACCATTGAGCAACCAGCAGCGAAAAATTTGCTCTTCATCATTTCGCACCGATAGTTCAACTAGCCTTTGCTGGCCAGCTTTAATTATAATTCCGTTGATTCGAATTTTTCTCAAGATCTGGGTCTTTAGTCTTCCTGCAAAAGTCCACTTAATTCTTCATTCCTGAAACAAGTAGATTTGAGTCCACTTGAAATTAAAAAATGGAGCAAAAAAAAACCGCGAGCTCAAGAAGAACTCACGGTTTTTACGTCAATGCTGTACTACCGTACGCGGTCTAAAAGTAAGCAATTAGAAATACCGCGCCGTCAAAACTGTCGGTGTCTATGGTGAGTCCGCCGTTGCGCTCGAACTCAACAGAGTATGTTTCAAGTTCAGTGGTGAATCGCTCGCGCGTTTCTGTACCTGTCATGCCCGTGTTGTAATAAGCACCCCAGCCAAATTCAGCACCGATGGCCAAATATTTCTTGAGGAAAAACTCAGAACCGATGAATCCACGTGCACCGATGCTCATTCCGTTGCCACTTGTATAAGAGGTGACACGATCAGAACCAGATGTAGTAGATCCATTGTTAAAGTTGTTTGTGTAGGTTGGGTTCCCGTTTGCGCGGTTCATAGCGTTGCCATATGTGTACTCTCCTTTGTCTTGGCTAAAGCCAAAAATCGCAGAACCACCATAGTAACCTTGAAGACGTTCACTTCCACGACGAAACTCAAGTCCCAATCCGATGGAATGGTTTTGAGTGTTTTGTGAAAATTGATCTTCAACTTGAACCCAAGGGTTGGTACCTCCATCCTGGGCAACCCAGTGACTGAAGTTTCCACTTCCAACACCGATGCGCACTTGAGCGCGAATAGCCATTGACTCACTCAAGTAGTACTTGGCAAAAATGGCGTTGTCGTTGTTTACGAAGTGGTTGTTGTTTGTGCTTGAACCGTAGAAAAGATTACCCGCCGTTCTCAGAAGAGATCCAACGTTGTAACCAAGTCCAATGGTTCCGCTTTCGGGGAGCATACTTTCTTCTGAACCTCCTTGTGCGAAGGACCAGCTTCCGATGCCCATAGACATCAGGATTATAAATAGCTTTCTCATAATCTAAAGATTAGTCGTTGAAGAGAACTTCTTCAATAACGGTTTGTCCAGGAACTAAATCGACGCTGAGGTTTCCACCAATTTTGGAGAATTCCACATCAACATCAGTTCCACCACCATCTCTTTGCTTGTCGAGATAGACGTCGGAAAATTGGAAAAACACTTTTGTCCCCTTTTCAAGAAGCTCAACTGTGATGCTAAATTCGCCATTCGCATCTGTAGTTGTAGTATAGCTAATCGCTGGATATTCGTAGTTTGGATCTGAATTGTAAACTTGATCCTCTCCAGCCATGGTTGCAATAACTTCTACACCAGAAACAGCTTCAAGTGTAAGAGTCGGATCATCATTTCGTAGGTCGTAATTGGCTTTGATTTTGCCAATTACAGTTGCAGTCTTCAAAGTAGCATCGTCGCTTGGGTTTGTGACTTCGTCTTTTGAACAGCTAGTGAAAGCGGTGGTGAGGACTAGGCCTGCCACAAGTAGTTTTAGTTTCATTTCAAATCAGTTTTTGGTTAAGCTAACAAATGTAATGCATGTGCTCACTCCATATACTGACTTCCATCAAATAATCTTCAAAATAACTTGTTTATAACTTCTGCCACTATGACTTAGTATTTAGGAGATTCGTCGTAGTCATCGTCCCCTGAAGAAAAGATTTCTCCGAGGATATCGGAGAAGCCCAAGCCCTCTTCAAGTTGATTTTTACCAAGCATAGAATACTCAGCCAGTCCGTGAAGGGCAAACTCTTTCAGTAGGTAGCGCTGTTCGTCAGTGGCTCTCGGGAAGTACTTCGCTACCAAGCCATCTAAACCTTGAACTCGGTCGAGCTTCAGCCGAAAAGTTTCCTCGTCGTCGCCGTTCATTAAGTCCAATTCGTGCGAGCCAAACCAATTGATGATTTCTTGGTACGGATTCGTTTCCTTTCTTCTTTTGATCATTTCAGGATCGGGGAAGTACTGAGGGAACTGCTTGCGAATCGCTGCACCCAGCAAACGGTTTGCAACTCGGTCTGGACCTTCTTGCTCTCCTTCGTAAACCAATTCTACTTTACCTGTGATGGCAGGAACAACTGCATAGATGTCGCCAACCCGCGCTTGAGTCTTGCTCTCACCATTCACGATGGCTCTGCGCTCTGCAGTGCTCACAAGGTTCTCGTAGGCAGTAATGCTCAATCGAGCAGAAACCCCCGATTTTTGATCGATGTATTCGCTGTCCCTAGCAACAAAGGCAATTTCTTCAACCAAATCTTTCAGGAAGTGGGCGACTTCAACATGCGCTCGCTGATCATCTGAAAGCTTGGCTTCTTGCTCCGTAATCTCACGAGCGATCTCCAGGGATTTAGGATAATGAGTTAAAATCTGACTCTGAATCCGGTCTTTAAGTGGCGTGATGATGGAACCTCGATTGGTGTAATCCTCTGGGTTCGCAGTAAACACGAACTGAATGTCTAGAGGAAGTCGAAGTTTAAAACCACGTATTTGAATATCGCCTTCTTGAAGAATGTTGAATAGGGCCACTTGAATTCTTGCCTGAAGGTCGGGGAGTTCATTAATCACAAACAATCCTCTATGTGCTTTTGGGACAAGTCCAAAATGGATTGCTCTTTCATCGGAATAATTCAGCTTTAAATTGGCTGCTTTGATTGGGTCCAAATCACCGATGAGGTCGGCAACTGTAACATCCGGCGTTGCTAGTTTTTCGGTGTAACGATCGTCGCGGTGCATCCATTCTATGGGTGTTTTGTCGCCCATTTCAACAATCAGGTCTTTGGCGTACTTTGAAATTGGATTCAAAGGATCGTCGTTCAATTCCGCCCCACTTACGACGGGTATGTATTCATCCAGAAGCCCTGTCATGGCACGAGCAATGCTGGTTTTTGCTTGACCACGCAATCCCAAAAGGGAGATGTTGTGCTTGGCTAGAATGGCGTTCTGAATCGAGGGAATCACCGTAGTGTCGTATCCCAAAACCCCAGGGAATACCTTTTCACCAGAGCGTAATTTCACTATGAGGTTTGCGCGAAGCTCGTCCTTCACACTTCGGCTGGTGTATTTGCTTTTCTTGAGCTCGCCAAGTGTTTTTATCTCTTTCATCTTCTTCGTTTGCGGTTGTTTTCAAAATCACTGAATACAAAACTGCCCAAGCCTTGAAGCCCAGAATAGAATGCTTTGCCTTTGTTGGCTTCAGTGAAATCTTCAATAAATCTTTGTAGGTAAGGGTCTTGTGCAATCATGAAAGTGGTGATGGGAATTCCAACCTTTCTGCACTGTCGGGCTAGATTGATCGTTTTGCTGACGATAATTGGATCTAAGCCCACCGAGTTTTTGTAATAGTCTTTGCCTTGTTTCAAGCAGGATGGCTTCCCATCGGTAATCATAAATATTTGCTTGTTGGGTTTCTTTTTTCTTCTCAATATGTCCATGGCCAATTCCAAGCCTGCAACTGTATTGGTGTGGTAAGGTCCAACTTGAAGGTAGGGGAGGTCTTTGATTTTAATGGGCCAAGCATCGTTTCCAAAAACAACAATGTCTAAACTGTCTTTTGGATACCGAATGCGAATCAGTTCAGCCAAGGCCATCGCCACCTTTTTGGCAGGAGTGATGCGGTCTTCTCCGTAAAGAATCATTGAATGGGAGATGTCAATCATCAAGACCGTAGCAGTGCTCGATTTGTACTCGTACTCCTCAACCTCTAGATCCCGTTCGGTCAGTTTGAAATCACCTAGGCCATTATTGATTTGAGCATTACGAATGGAGTCGGTCATGGCAATTTGCTCCATGGGATCGCCGTATTCGTATTCCCTTCGCTCGGAAGAATTGTCTTCACCTTTCCCAAGCTCATTGGTTCGGTGTTGTCCACTTCCACCCTTTTTAAGTCGACCAAAGATTTGATCCATGGCTCGCTTGCGTATCATCTGCTCTGCCTTGGCGCTCATTTTGCGTCCGCCACCTTTACCTTTTCCTCCAGGTGAGTCTGGGTCTTCAATGATTCCGTTTTTGATCAGATCGTCTACAAAATCATCTAAGCTATAGTCCTCAGTGGTGAGATTGTGCTCCTTGTCCAATTCGCGCAACCAATCCATGGCTTCTTCAACATCACCAGAGGTGTGTGTAAGCAGTTCCATGAAGATGTCGAGCAAACGCTCATAGGGCGTTTGCTGATCGGCTTCGGGGAAATATTCGGTAAAACGGTGTCCTAGCATATGGGGTTCTAAAGGAACAACAAAGAGTCAAAAAGGTTGGCCATTTACACGACAGATTGTTTTCTCTTTAAATCTTCGATTCCACTGCTTGTAATCGTTTGGAATTGGCTAAGATTGTGCGTGCTTCAAAATTTACATACACATACACACCATTCCGATGGTGAAGGGAAATTAAATGCATTCTGCAAAGAGGCTGTAATGCTCGGAATGGACTCCATTGGCTTCAGCGATCATGCGCCGCTTCCGTTCCCGACTTCTTGGGCGATGAAGGAAGAGGGCATTGGCGATTACCTCAAAGAAGTAGTCGATGCAAAGATCAAATTTGATAAATCTTTGAAGGTTTATTGCGGCTTTGAAGCCGATTTCATCAAAGGTGGAGTTACGCCAGATCGATGGAGGGTTCTACCGGGTTTGGATTATATGATTGGCTCCATTCATTTCTTGCTCATGCCCGATGGTCAACTTCTTGAAGTGACTGGTGATCGACAGAATTTTGAATTGATTCGAAACCAGAACAACCTCGAAGACAAAGAGCTGATGCTTCTTTATTTTCAAGCCAATGCCGATATGTTGGAAGATGCCAACGTAGATGTACTCGGACATTTGGATAAGATGAAGATCAATATTCCCAACTTCAATGAAATCCTTGCTTCCGACAAGGACGTTCAAAAGGTTTTAGACTCTGTTCTGCACTTGTGCGATCGAGAAGATGTCGTCATCGAAGTGAACACCCGCGGTCAGTACAAGTCGAACTCGAAGGAAAGCTATCCCGGGCCATTCATCTTGAATCGAATTTTAGAAGAGGAACTGAACATTTGCATCAGTTCCGACGCTCATGGCATTAATGAATCGCGAATGCTGTTTGATGAGACGAAGGAGATGCTGAAGGCCACCGGACACAAATACATCTTCACCTTCGACGGCTACGACTGGGTTCCTGAAAAGCTCTAAAAACCGCGGAATGAATCGACTCATCATTCTCTGTTCCTTACTAGCCTTCTCTTCCTGTAAGACTGAAACCAAAGTTGAGGGGATTGCAAATGATCAGTTACAGAAACCTAAGAAAATCATCTTTCTTATTGGAGATGGAATGGGAGTTTCGCAGCTTTCATCGGCTTATTTCTATGGAGAGGAAGAACCCAATTTTTCGCGTTTTCCAGTGGTCGGATTGATTAAAACATCTTCCACTTCAAAAATCACCGATTCAGCAGCGGGTGCAACGGCCTTTAGTTGCGGAAAAAAGACTTACAACGGCGCTTTGGGATTGGATGCCGACAGCAACCGCATTGAAAATATTGTCGAGTTCTTAAAATCGATCAATCCTCAGGTTGGGGTGGGGCTAGTTGCTACATCCTCCATTACACACGCCACGCCAGCGGCATATTATTCGCATGTGGAAAGTCGTGAACTGGCAGACGAGATTATGCTTCAACTCATTCGTTCGAAAGTTGATTTTTTTGCCGGTGGGGGAAAAGATTACGTCTTCAAAAGAGGGGATTCCATTGATTTGTATGCAGAGATGCAGAAAGCTGGAATCGATTTGGATACGACCGCCATGTTGAAGAGGAACTGGGAAGAGGGAAGTCGTTATGGGTATTTATTGGCGAAGGATGGAATGCCATCTGCTCCTCAACGAGGCAACTTCTTGCTTCGAGCTAGTGTTGCAGCCATCGACTTTTTAGATTCAAGAGAAAGCTCCTTTTTAATGATTGAAGGTTCTCAGATTGATTGGGCTGGGCACGACAACAATGGCGAATATTTAAAAGAAGAAGTACTCGACTTTGATCGAGTTGTTGGCGCTGCATTGGATTATGCTGAAAAGGATGGGAACACCTTAGTGGTTGTCACAGCAGATCATGAAACCGGTGGCTACACTTTGGCTGGCTATCGATCGGAAGATGGATCGTCTCGAAATTACGACAGCATCGTACCGAGCTTCTCCACAGGAGGTCACTCATCAACCTTAGTTCCTGTTCTAGCCTATGGTCCGGGCTCTGAATTATTTTCAGGCATATACGAAAACACTGAGATTCACCGGAAGATGTTGATTGCTATGATGGGACTTGAGTAGGTTTCGATTCCCGATTCTCGACTCTCAATTCTCGACTCTCAATTCTCATTTCCGTATCTCAGGCCCTTGGACGCCAAAGTGCAACGACGGCGGCCCAGATCCCAAATCCTTTTGTTGATTACGGGTTACGGGTTACGGGTTGCGGGTTGCGAGTTACAGATAATAAAATACGAATTACCGATTATCAATGCTCAATACAGTTATTTTTCACTCTAACACTCTAACACTCTACTTAATACATCCGCGACCTCTTGATGAGGTAAGCAAGCAGCACTTGGTCAAAACCTTTGTTGATGTCGGCTTCGATGAGGTCGATTTTGAATTGAGCGCACTTCACTTTGAGGCGCTTTAAGAAGGCTTCCATGCGCTCCTTATATTCTGCTTGAATTTGCTTTGGATTTAGTTTTACTTTTTCCCCAGTCTCCAAATCGACGAAGGTGTGCGGGCGGTTTGAATAGTCGAATTCAACCTCTGAGCTTGGGTCGAGTACATGAAAGAGAATGACTTCATGTTTGTTGAACTTCAGATGTTGCAAGGCGCGAAAAGCCTGTTCTTCTTTTTCCTCAGAGGTATCCAGCATGTCACTGAACAGAACCACCAAGCTGCGTTTGTGAATGCGCTCGGCCACCTGGTGTAAAGTTGAAACGGTGTCGGTCACGCTGTTCGTTGGTTCTTCATGAAGGAGTTTCTCCAACTCAGTATAAACAGCATTTTGAGCCACTGAAGAAGATCGGGGAGGTAGGTGAGTCTCAACCTTGTCGGAGTAGACCGTGAGTCCATAAGCATCTCGTTGACGCTTTAGCAGATTCACCAAAGTCGCGGCCGCGTGAATGCTGAAGTTGATCTTGGAGCGCTTTTCGCTTCCCTCAGGAAAGTACATGGAGGAAGAGTGGTCGATGAGAATCTGACAGCGCAAATTCGTTTCCTCTTCGTAGCGTTTAGTGAAGAGTTTGTCGGTTCGCCCGTACAACTTCCAGTCAACGTGTCTGCTCGATTCGCCGGTATTGTATTGGCGGTGTTCGGCAAACTCAACAGAAAAGCCATGGTATGGGCTCTTGTGAAGTCCAGTGAGAAATCCCTCCACAGCCTGACTGGCCAAAAAGTCGAGCTTTCCGAAAGATTCTATTTCGTCTCTACGGATTTTTGTCATGGCGGGAAGTTACGCAATGATGCCTTTTTTGTTGTGTGTTCTTTAAAAAGAGGCACAAAAAAAGGGGATCGATGTTATCAATCCCCTAAGCAATTCTAATTCTTTGTTTAAGCCAACTGAGCGTCCAATTTGCCCGCGTAAGTTGCTTTTGAAGTAGCTCCAACTTGCTTGTCGACTACTTGTCCGTCTTTGATGTAAAGAACAGTAGGGATGCTTCGGATTCCGTACTTCATTGATACTTCAGGATTCTGGTCAACGTTCAGTTTTCCAATGACAGCTTTACCATCATACTCTCCTGCTAATTCTTCTATGATAGGGGTTACCATGCGACATGGTCCACACCATTCAGCCCAAAAATCAACGATTACTGGCTTATCGGAAGCCAAGGCCATTTCTTCAAAATTTGAATCTGTAAATTCTAATGCCATGATAGACGTGTATGTGTTAAGATTTTGATTGCACAAAAGTAACGATTAGAAAGATGTCTTGTTCGACCTATATCACTTCCATTGATAAAATGACAGTCCTGCGACATAAACCAATCCCCATTACATTTGTTTCTGACGGAGATCATGCGCCCAATATTGTACAGCCTTGTTTTTAGTTTACCAATTCTGTTGTTGATCGGAATGCATTTTGGTGGATTGTATGTTTTCCTTCCACTGATATTGGCCTTTGTGCTAATCCCTTCCTTCGAATTAGTCATTCCTGCATCTTCACAGAACCTTACAGAAGAGAAGAAAAAAGGAGCTTCCGAAAATCAACTCTACGACTATTTGCTCTTTTCTGTTCCCTTCATCGTAGTTGGGGTCCTACTTGTTTTTCTCAGTCGCATGCAGAATTCAGATTTGCTCTGGTTCGAGCGACTGGGAATGATTCTCGGGATGGGTCTTATTATGGGAGCAATGGGCATTAATGTGGCGCACGAACTCGGACATCGAAGAAGTAAAGTCGAGCAGTTTCTTGCAAAAGCCTTGCTCACCACCGCTCAGTACACCCAGTTTTTCATCGATCACAACAAAGGGCATCACCGCAATGTGGGTACTCCGGAAGACTCGGCAACCGCACGATACAACGAAACGGTTTATCAATATTGGATTCGAGTCATTGTAGGTAGTTACCGCTCAGCTTGGCAGATTTCAAATAGGGAATGCAAGCGTAAAAAGAATTCGGTTTATTCGCTTTCGAATGAGATGTTGCGCTTGCAATTGGGTCAGCTGGTCCTTGTGCTTTGTGTTTTCGCATTCTTCGGCTGGGAAGTACTGCTTTACTACATAGCCGCCGCTGCCTTTGCCATTGTTCTCTTGGAAACAGTAGAATACGTGGAACACTATGGCCTCAGCAGAAAGAAGGTGAATGAACATCGTTACGAGAATGTTCGACCGGTTCATTCTTGGAATTCCAATCACGTTTTGGGCAGGTTGTTCCTTTTCGAATTGAGTCGTCACAGCGATCATCACTTCGATCCGCATAAAAAATATCAGCTTCTCGATCATTGGGAAGAGTCGCCGCAATTGCCAACGGGTTATCCCGGTTGCATGATTTTGTCTTTGGTGCCACCTCTGTGGTTTGGCTTGGTAAATTCTAGAATTCCCACTGAAGTATTAAAGTAGGATGTTGACGCTTGAATTTTCTTCTTTTACCTTTCAACTTTAATTTAAAGATGTCGAACACTCTTGGAAAACTCTATCGCCTCACAACTTACGGGGAATCTCACGGACCAGAAATTGGTGGCATCATCGATGGTTTTCCTTCGAACTTTGAACTTGATTTAGAGTCCGTTCAGCAAGCCTTAGATCGCAGGAGACCAGGTCAGTCTTCATTAACAACTGACCGTCAGGAATCGGATCGAGTTGAGTTCTTGTCAGGAATTTTTGAAGGAAGAAGCACCGGCAGTCCCATCGCATTTCGGATTCCGAATAAAGATCAGCGCAGTGCAGATTACAGCGCCATGAAGGATGTGTATCGTCCTTCACATGCAGACTATGTGTACGAACAGAAATACGGCAATCGAGATCACCGCGGTGGTGGAAGAGCTTCAGCTAGAGAAACGGCGAATTGGGTTGTGGCAGGAGCCATTGCCAGTCAATACTTGAAGAACGAAGGCGTTCGGATTGGTGCAGGAGTTACTGGTGTTGGGGAACTCATTTTGAGTCAAACAGAGAACTTAGACTATTCTAAAGTTTATGAGAACGATCTCCGTTGTCCAGATGCAGCGGCAGCCGAGGCCATGTCTCTGCTCATTCAAGAAGTTAAGAACGAAGGAGACAGTTTGGGTGGGCGCATCTCATCTAAAATTACTGGGCTTCCTGTAGGTTTGGGAGAGCCCATTTTTGATAAACTTCATGCGAGACTCGCTCAAGCCTTGTTCTCAATCAATGCAGTGAAGGCTGTTGAGTTCGGAAGTGGAGTAGAGGCCAGTAAGATGCGTGGCTCAGCTCACAACGATGCCTTTGTAAAACGAGATGGGAAAGTGCGGACCTCTACGAACCAATCTGGAGGAATCCAAGGCGGCATTTCCAATGGGGAAGACATTTTGATTCACATCCATTTCAAACCGGTAGCCACCATTGCTCAAAAACAATCTACGCTCAACCAAGCGGGAGAAGAAGTTGAGTTGGAGGCGAAAGGGCGCCACGATGCATGCGTAGTTCCGAGGGCCGTTCCCATTGTGGAGGCCATGATTGCGAATGTTTTACTGGACTTTGTATTGGAGCAGAAAGCACGCGGGTAATTGCTTCTCTTGTATTGATAATCAATCGCTTTACGACACCCTGAGTCCTGAGCCTGTCGAAGGGACGAAGGGCATCAACAAACCGGAAGATTGAGTCGCCCCGGATTCGACACCCTGAGTTGGCCCCCATTCGACACCCTGAAGTCCTCCTGAGCGAAATACTGAGCTTGTCGAAGTATTGACGAAGGATAAGGAAAGGGCCGACAAGAAAGGTTGAAGTTATCAAGTGCTCGCCCCTCGTTAAACTCGGGATGTCGCTGGCCGAAATTTTAAGATTTATAAAATCATAACACGGATTCGACACCCTGAGTTTAACGAAGGGCGTCGACCGCCTTAGTTATTTATCATTTTTAAGAAGCTGAGAATTAAACTTCACCCAAAAAGAGTTCTTCGTGTTGTTGTGATTTGAAAGAATTCTAAGTTTCCGAAGGTCCCCTTCGATAAGCGCCTCCTTTTTTGCGCGATTCCACTTTTTTACTTGCCACTCAAATTCTTGCGCGTCGTTGATGTCTTGAAATTCTGTGGCGTAAACAAGTTTTAGGGGAAGTCTTCGTGCAGTGTAAGACCTTGGATCTATTGCCTCTCTATGTTCTGCTATCCTACGTTCTAAGTCATTCGTAAGTCCAGTGTAGTAAGATTCATCAGAACATTTTAATATGTAAACCCAGCTTGATTGCACGTGTCAAAGTAGGCTTGGCCGAACGTTAAAAGGCGAATAAGCTCATTCCTTGTTACGATAATAGGCAGCATGAACTTCGAGCCTTCGTTAAACTCAGGCTGTCGAAGTTTTAATTGTAAGTAGAGCCAAAGCAAAGGTGTTAAGTTCTTTGAGCGACACCCTGAGTCCTGAGCCTGTCGAAGGGAGGAAGGGTTTCGATTATAATTTATTGACAGCTACTCTTCCCGATGACGCTCGTCGGTAATGAAATGGTCATCTGTCAAAGTGTGCAGAAAGGCAATCAAGTCAACCTTTTCAATTTCTGAGATTTCAAAACCTTTGATTAAGTCGCTTTTGTTGGGATGATTGGCGCCGCCTGAAGCATAGTGGTCAATCACTTCCGAGAGTGCATTCATAGAGCCATCATGCATATAAGGAGCAGAGAGACCTACATTTCTCAGGCTCGGAATTTTAAACTTAGAGCGGTCTCCTTCTTCCAGGGTGAGTCGGTAACGGCCATCGTCATCATAGCTCTCATATAAGCCAGTGTTGGCGTAATCGAAACTGCTGAAAAGAACACCTGAATGACAAGTCGAACACTGGGTCTTATCGCTGAGGAAGATATTCATGCCACGGATTTCTCTCGCGTCCAAGGCAAAGCGATTTCCCTTATAGGCAAAATCGTCGTAAGGAGAGTTTCCACTTATGAGCGTCCTTTGAAAACAGGCCAAGGCTCTCATAATCACATAAGGATCGGGGGTGCGTTCGTAGGCCTGCTGACTCAAAGTACGATACTCCTCAAGTTGAACCATTCGTTCTGCGGCAACCACAATGTTGCTGCCCATTTCAAAATGATCGGCAATTGGCACCAAGGCCTGCATTTCCAGGGTAGGAACACCACCTTCTCGCATAAAGCGTGGGTGAAAAGCGATGTTGGCTAAACTGGGCGAATTTCGATCTCCCAATCGACCTTCAATGCCCGGACTAACCTTTTGATCATGCGCAAATGCCAACTCCGGCTTATGACATGAAGAGCAAGAAATCTCATTACCCTCCGAGAGTATCGGGTCGTAGAAGAGTTTCTTGCCCAGCTTATAACGAGCATCCGTAAATTGGTTGTCGTCTGGATATTCTATTTCAGGAAAATGTGCAGGATAGGACGAGTCCTTAGCCACAACACTTTTAGGTACTTCCTTCTCACAAGAGAAAAAAAGTAGACTGAAAAGAACGAAAGAGACTCTAGTGAACCAGAACCTTAGCCGTGCTGATTGTTTCATTATTCTGAACGAAAGTCAGGAGGTATATTCCGTTTTGATTTACGTTCAACGTTTTGCTGTTCATGAATTCTCCAGACTCGATTTCTTGTCCCAAAAGGTTGTACAGTCGGAACTCAACTTCAGTATTCGCATCGGTGCGAGACAATTGAATCTTATGATTTGCATACATCACATCGATGTTTTCGGAAAGCTCTAAATCGCGCGTTGAATTCGGGTCGTTTATAGCTCTAAAAACGTGCTGTTCCATGTTGATTAAGGCTTGCTGAGCATCGCCTAGTTCACCGTGAGCAATGACTCCACTTGTAATGTCAATCTCTCTGAAGATGGCCTCACAAGAAGCTTCAAGCTCAATGTAGATGGTGTCGCTAGACTCGCGTCCAGTAGTAGTTAAAGCAATATCGCGAAAATTACGATCGCCTAGGGCATGAACCTCAAAGCGGTACGCGAAGTTTGGTCCTACATTACCCTCAAGGGCAAGAAATCGGTAGCCTGCAGTCCAACCCCAGTGCATAGATGGGTTTCCAAGTGCAAGTGGGTGTCCAGATGGATAAAGCGCAGGATCGAGGTGGTTGTAGTCGGAGTCAATTCCATTGCTGAACTGAATTTCTTCTAGGTCCTGGATCATGAAGTCACCCAAAACAACCTCTGTTCCTTGAGCAGCATTCACCAACAACCATGTGTCGGGTAAGTTGATGAGTTGTCCACCGTCGTGCATGAGTTTAAATTCTGAGAGGTAATACTCCAATCGAGTTACTTCATAATTATCGGCAACATTGGACGACTTAGTTGTGTTTAAGCTAAAAGCTTCACCCTCTAAGAGGTGATCGATGCTTAGGACTACTGTTTTCTGGGCTTCAGCAGTAAAGCTGAAAAGGATGCTCAGAATAAATGCGAAGGAAATGTGTGTTTTCATAGTGTTTCAGTTGTAGTCAAAGATAGAGCAGTTAACTTTTCAAGTGTGTGATACTCTTCACTTTGACAAGATTATTAATTAAACGGGCTTTGGTATTCTGTGTTTGTTTTTAGTGATTCGTCGCTCAGTGTCTTCATAAAAGCAATCAAATCTTTTTTGTCCTGACTGCTCATTTGCAAGCCTGGATTTAAATTGAATTGCATCAAAATATCTAAACTTGGAGAGTCTTTGACGCCGTGGTCGTAATGATCCAATACCTCTTCGAGGGTGGCAAAGCGACCGTCGTGCATGTAAGGAGGCGTGAATTCAATGTTCCTTAAGCTTGGAACTTTAAACTTCCCTTTATCGGCATCGTCCTTTGTAACATTGGCATAACCTTCATCAGTCATTTCAGCTTCTGTGTCTAAACCATTGTTCATAAAGGCGTCGTTGGTGAAGTTGAATCCTCCATGGCAGTGGAAACATTCCGCGCCACCAGTTTGTGTGCCTGGATTAAACTCAGTGAAGAACAATTCACGTCCTCGTTCTTCAGATTCAGTGAAACTGGCTTCACCTTCAAGTACCTTATCCCATTTGGCATTGTTGGAGATGATGGTGTTCATAAATTGCTCCATGGCCAAGCTCATCTTTAAAGAGTTGATTTCCTCACTTCCAAAGGCTCGGAAAAACTGATCGACATATTCTGGGTCGGCTTCCAATTTTGAAACAACGTTTTCCAGTGTTTCATTCATTTCTAGTGTATCCTGAATAGGTAGCAAGGATTGATCTCTCAAGAGTGGAGCACGTCCGTCCCAGAAAAATCCGTTTTTGTGGTAAGCCATGTTGAAGATGGCCATTGCCTGACGGCCGCCTTCTTCACCTTCAACGCCAATGCTGAATTGACGGATGTCTGAAAAGCCATCGGTTTGCAAATGACAAGAAGCACAAGCTTGTTCGCCATTCTTCGAAAGCCGTGTGTCGTGGAAAAGCATTTTACCAAGCTTCACTCCTTCTTTGGTTAGCGGGTTGTCCTCGAGAAGTGGGGGAGGAGGCAGACTGCCTAAATTGAGTAAGTAGGGGCTGTCGTCGTAAATGGGTACGTCCAACGAATTGTTGCTCTTGTCGCAAGAGACAATGGCTATTGCGAGAAATGTAAAGAGAAGTTTTGCGTAAAATTTATTCATGATAATTTGATTCTAATGAAAACATCTGTCGAGACAGAAAGGTTTGAATTGCATCAATCGCTCACATTAAAATTGTCGAGCGAGAGGGCAAAGAATCAAATGGTGTAGACCTGAAATAAGGATTGCCGGTCTGGCGGTGGAAGGTCTAGGTTTAAAAGAAGAATTCTAGAGTTTTCAGTTGTAGCTGGCTTCGGTAAGCTGAATGATTCAGGCACTCGTTCAGCAATTTGAAGGTTTGGAAAGTCGATTTCTTCGCTGTGAAGTTGGTCGTCGACAAGCAAGAAGTTGGACGACCGATTCTCACAGCACGATTTTCTTCGAATGGATTCCTCGTCAGATTCTTCGCAACTGTAGGGGTCTTCCATTCCACAGTTTGGAATGTTGTCGCCAAACACGAGCACACTCTTCACGGCAAAACCAAAACAATATTGCGTAGTGAAACTCAGTCCAAGATTACCGCTCAGAAGAATGGTAGAAAGAAGAATTGAAATCAATATTCTCACTTCCTCAAATCTAGAGAATTTTTTCGTGAATTAAGAAGCTTCCATTGAGCGTTTCTAAGCAAGGTCCAAACCTGCGTAAAATCCAAGATCTTGGATTTTGATGAGTTTCGTAAGCAGCGCTATTTGCCCAGTGTGATAGGAGAAGTGTTCCGTAACATGAATCAGAATGGAAAGTCCGTTGAGTTCATAGACTTGGATTTTCTTCACATCAAGAAGTTGTTCTTCCTTCAGCTTACTTATAATGTCGAGCGAGTCTCTGAGTGTTCCTTTCAGCTTTTCCAAAAGTTCTTCCTTGCTGAAACCTGAGTTCGTGGAAAATTCGAAATTCCGCTTGCGGACATCTTGCTTTCCACCAAGACCAGAGATGAGGTATTGCCGAACATTCCCTTCGAGGTGAAGGATTTGGTTTCCGATGGAATTGCACTGCGCGTTGGGTGCCCACCACAGTTCGGTCTCATTTATTAAATCCAAACAAGTTTCGATGCGCTCCAAACTTTCGTTCAAGCGAGAGCTAATGTCCCTTTGAATTTCTTTATTGAGCTTCATTGCTCTAGCTTTTCTTAAGAAGTCTCTTTTTCATAAAACGCTCAAAGAATCGGTGGAGTGGTAGGATGATGAGGGCCAAGCCGCCGTTGATGACAAGCTTAATGGCAGGTGCGCCTCCGCTCCACTCTTCGAAGTAAGGGTCGGTTAAAATCAACAAGAATTCGAATAGAATCAGAAAGGCTAAGAACACCATTCCCTCGGCGAGTTCTGTAGAAAGGTTCGTGCGACTCAATCCCAAGCCAATGATGAAAATGGTGACTATCCCAAAGAGTACTAAAGCGCTTTGAAGATTGTTTCTTCTCTTTATTTCAGATTCTCAATAGTGATTTCAGTTGGGAGAATATTTGATTTTGACTGAGCGTCATAAACCTCACTGAGCAATTTGGCCGCATCGCGAATGTGATTCACATTGCCCATTTCCTTTCCTAGAGCCAAAGAAGAGTCACCATAGAGCTGAGCTTGTTTGTAGTTTTTTCGAAAGAACTGAATCCTTCCGAGCTGCTCATAATTTCCAGGAAGATTCTCTTTATAGCCTTTACTTTGATTTATAGAAAGCGCCTCCAAATGAGATTTGAGGGCTTCGTTGGTGTCTCCTACAGAAAGAAGTACTTCGCCCATATTGTCTAGGACACGTGCAGTTCCGTATGCATCCTCATTGTCTCTGCGGATTTTTAAACTGCGCTCAAAATAAACGATGGCAGAATCTGTCATTCCCATGCTGTGGTAAACACTCGCAAGGTTGTTTAGTACAGGGCCTCGCATGTTCTCCAATTTTTGATCATCCACGATTTTAAGCCTTGAAGTAAGAACTGCAAAGTGTTCTCGGCATGCCCTTGAGCCAAATGAACAATCCCGATGTTCATGAGTGTGACAGCCATGCCCAAACTGTCTCCTATCGACTCATCGATTTCTAAGGACTTTTCGTAATACTCCAAGGCACGAACCTGATTGCCTTGGTCTTGAAAAATGTTGGCCATGTTGTTCATAACTGCGGCCTGTGATTTTCGGTCGTCGATTTCCAGATATATCTTCAGCGCCTTCTTATAGTGGTTCATTGACTGAGCAATTTCCCCTTTTACATTCATGGCAATTCCGCGCAAGTTGTGCGAATGTCCAAGCCATTCTATGTGTGCTGATTCACTGGCTTTCAGGGCCAGTTCTTCGCTGAGTGAAATGGCGGAATCGGGGTTTTCGTAACAGTAGTGATCGAAGATGAGATCCTTTAGGCTGTTCATACGAACTGTATCCAAAAGCTCGGAGTTGCTCCAATCTTTCAATAAAGAATCTTTAGTACTTTCTTCACAATAAGTTGAGCCTAGCAGAAAAAAGAATAGAATTGTAAGGATACAACGCACCGATGGAAACTTTGTCGAAAGATACTCGAATTGCTGCTGAGGAGCAGATCACTCCATTGAAAGTGATGACACTCAAGGACTGGAATGCCGATATAGAACGGAGCATTTTAGCCGAGGCGGAACGGAGTTTTGGAGCTTCGTATTTAACAGCGCCCCAGTTAAGAAGCTATTTGGTTGACCCAGACAAGCGAATGATTTACATTGGGAATGAATGGTCCTTTCATGCCATTTCTTTGCTAACGATTCACGAGAAAGGCGATGCAGCCATTCCTGAAGAATTGAAAGACGCGAAGAGAGTAGGGCAGCGGAAGATTACCATTGTACACCCCGACCAATCTGGACTTGGCCTTTGCCGCGTAGTCGTTGAAAAGGGCGAACGCTGGTTTGAAGATTTTAAAATCCCTTCCTTTTCATTGCATTGGGAAAACGCCTCTAATGGAGGTTTATCCATGCTTCTTGAAGCACACGATTACGAGCCGCAGGGTTTGGTCTCTAAACCTTGGTTTGAGGACAGCCTGAAGAGACAGTTTTCATGCGTTGTTTGTGGAAACCCACCTTGCAATTGCGACGCTACTCTTTACGTCCGCAGAGGATAGAAGATTTTGCTTCCCTACAAAAGCACGAAGTTTCATGCAGTTGTTCCTCTCTCTGGCGGAATTGACAGCACGGCTGCTCTGTATCTCTCCCTCAAAAACAATCCCGATCAGAATTTCCTTGTCTATCGAATTCAATTGCTCAACGGCACCAGCGGACATCGAAGCATTCGTGAAGAATTTGCTACCGAGTCCATCTTGTTGTGGCTAGAAAAGAATGGCTACGCCAATTTTGCCTACCGCAAATTGAGTTTCGATTACTCTTCGCTTGGGATGATGCCACCCGTTTGGGATTCTGACGTGGTAAACTTCGTTGCCGCAGTTGCCGTGCACGCACATCCAGAAATCAATCGATTTGTTGAGGGAGCAATTGCCGACGATTTCGATGACCCAAGCTTTGCCAAACGTCTCGAAAAAATCATGGCCTTATTCTATTTGGCCGCTGAAAGAAGTCCAAAGGATTTTTCCTTCGATTTTCCAGTCAAAGAAATGCGGAAGTATGAGGTGATGAAGGCACTTCCTGAAGAGCTCTTGGCATTAACATGGTCATGCCGATACCCAGAAATTGGCGCACCCTACACCTTCGATCGCTGTCATAAATGTCCTCAGTGCAAAGTGATTGATTCCGTGCTTGAAGAGCATCCCGAAATGGCTCCTTTCGTGAACGAGTCGAAGGTTGAGAATTAGCTTTTGGAGATTTGAGCAAGAGAGAAGAATAGGATTAAGCTCTTTGACTTTTTCAACTCTTCAACTCTTCAGCTTTTTGACTCTTCAACTTTCCCTCTTTTAGCTTTCTCACTCTCTCACTCTATCACTCCATCTATAGAGATTTGGGATTTGGACCGCTCAATTATGCTTTACCAAGCCGTAATTATCCCACCGGCTCTTTGACTGCTCTTTCGCTAAAGCTTCGTAGAACGCAGAAGCTCAGAGACTCAAAATCCCTAATTCCACCAGCTCTTCGACGTGCTCAGAGACTCGTAACTCGTAACCTGTCACTCTTAAACTTTTGGACTCTTCAACTCTTTCCTCTTTCCTCTTTCACTCCTTCACTCCTTCACTCCATCTCAAAGACTCATAAGGTCCTTCAACTTCACTGCCTGGCGACGTGAAATTTCAATGCTCTCGCCGGTTTTAAGCTTAACCAACAGTCCACCATTGAACCAAGGTTCCGATTCTGCAACCCACTTCAAATTGATGATGTGTTTTCGGTTGGCTCTAAAAAAGGAGCGATCGCTTAGTCTGCTATCCAGGGTATTTAAGGATTTTAGAATCAGTGGTTTATTCCCGTCGAAGTAAACGCGAACGTAATTCCCAACAGACTCGAAATGTGAGACATCGCGCAAGTGAACGAACCAGCATTTATCTCCATCTTTCAAAAACACCTGATCGTCTTCGTCTAAAGTTTCCTTCGGACTAAAAGACTTTCGTTCTTTGATTCCTTCGCGGACCTTCTCGACTGCCGCTTTCAACCTTTCCTCTTCGATGGGCTTCATCAAATAGTCGAGGGCGTTGACCTCAAAAGCTTTGATGGCGTATTCATCGTAGGCCGTTGTAAAGATTACTTCTGGAATCCGATCGAGCTCTGCGAGTAAATCGAAGCCCGTTTTGCCCGGCATCTGAATGTCCAGAAAAAGAAGGTCTGGATTGAGGTTAGGAAGTTCCTTCAAGGCATCGTCTGCATTTTCAAATTCCGCAATGATCTCTAGATCTGGTATTTCATCTAGGAGTGATTGAAGGGCCTTTCTGGCCAATCGTTCGTCGTCAACTATCACAGCTTTGATCATGATTTACAGTTTAGGTATGGTGATTTTAGCGTGTACTTGCCCATTGCTCTCACTGATGTGAAAACTGGCTTTCCCCTCAAATAATATGTCTAAGCGTTCACGCGTGCTTGTGAGTCCGTAGCCTGTGCCATCTGAAGTGGTTTTCTTTAAGGTGCCGGTATTGATGACTTCCACAAACAATTGCCCTTCTCGAACTTTTGATGATATTTCGATTTCACCGCCTTTAGGAAGCTTGGAAATCCCGTGCTTGATGCCGTTTTCAACCAGGGTTTGAAGCAACATTGGAGGTACCTGCCCGCTTAAACTGGCTTCTTCAACTGCCCACTTCACCCGCAGTCGTTCTTCGTATCGAGCGCGCTCAATCTCCAAGTAATCTTTTACCAGACTAATCTCTTCTTTCAAGTCGATCAGGCGCTTTTTATCGGTGAGTAAACTACTTCGGAGTACGTTCGACAGTTGCGTGATTGACTTCTTGGCTTTCGCAGGATCTTCATCGACCAATGCGCGGATGCTGTTCATAGCATTGAAAATAAAATGTGGATTGAGCTGCGATCGCAGTCGCCTTAGGTTCAGTTCATTTTCACGTGCTTGCCATTGTAGGTTCTTGATCTCTTCTGATTTATAATTCTTGAAGAAATGGTAGAAGAAGTAGAGTGCGCTCCACAGCAGAAAGAGCAGGGTCCAAGAAGAGTAGTCTTGAACTACCAATATGAGTTTGTTGAATGGGTTTACTCCGGAAACCAAGAGCACAACCCCAGCGTATAGAAGTTCAAGGATGGCACCGAAGACAAGCGAACCGAGCAACATGCGTGGAATCAGTTGGGCGATGCTGAACCGCAACCAATCTAGCTGTAGTATTACGAATCGGTAGAGATGAGAGAGAATCAAGCCTAAGACTACAACAGAGCCAATGGCAATGAATGCGATGTAGTTTAAAGGTTTGCCCAAACTAATAGTTAGAAGGACGGATATCGTGGCGTAGGAAAACCATCCACTCAATTGGCAAATCCAATATAGCCTCCTAGCGTGCATAGCTCAAATGTAGGTAGACAGACTCACAAGAGAATCGCTTCTACACTAAAGGTAATTTGCCTTTAAGTCTGGAGCACTCCAATATTGAACGGCTTTTCAATGGGAGCGTGGTCGGCTGCTTCGATCCCCATCGAAATCCATTTTCGTGTTTCGAGAGGGTCGATGATTTCATCCAACCACAAGCGACTTGCGGCATAGTAGGGAGAGGTTTGAGTCTCGTAGCTTTTGGTAATTCGGTCGAGAAGTTCTTTCTCTTTTGCCGGAGTAATTTTCTCACCGCGCGACTTCAAGGCAGCCACTTGGATTTGAAGAAGTGTTTTGGCAGCTTGAGAGCCACCCATCACGGCAACGTTGGCTGTTGGCCAACCCACAATTAGACGTGGGTCGTAGGCCTTTCCGCACATGGCNNTAATTCCCTGCACCGTATGAGTTCCCTACAATCACAGTAAATTTTGGAACCACTGAGTTCGATACAGCGCTCACCATTTTTGCTCCATCTTTAATGATTCCGGCATGCTCTGATCTTGAGCCAACCATAAATCCCGTAACGTCCTGAAGAAAGACTAGAGGGATTTTCTTTTGGTTACAGTTCATAATGAAGCGAGCTGCTTTGTCGGCCGAGTCGTTGTAAATAACTCCACCAAACTGCATTTCTCCTTTCTTACTCTTGAGCATCAATCGCTGATTTGCTACAATGCCTACTGCCCAACCTTCGATGCGAGCATATGCTGTAATGATGGATTTTCCGTACAGTTCTTTGTACTCCTCGAACTCTGAATTGTCGACCATCCGTTTGATGATCTCCTTCATGTCGTAGGGTTTGGTGCGTTCCGCGGGTAAGATGCCGTAGATTTCTTTTGGGTCTTCTGCTGGAGCTTTAGCCTCTTTTCGGTCGAAGCCAGCTTTGTCGTAGCTACCTATTTTATCGACGATGAATTTGATTCGGTCCAAACAGTCCGGATCGTCTTTAGCTAAGTAGTCAGTGACTCCGCTGATCTCGGAATGCGTGCTCGCACCTCCCAAGGTTTCGTTATCGATGTCTTCGCCAATCGCTGCTTTTACTAAATAGGAACCGGCAAGGAAAATAGATCCTGTCTTTTCTACAATGAGTGCCTCATCCGACATTATGGGCAAATAGGCTCCACCTGCAACACAAGAACCCATTACAGCCGCAATTTGGGTGATTCCTTTTGAGGACATTACGGCATTGTTCCGAAAAATCCGTCCGAAGTGTTCTTTGTCGGGGAAGATTTCATCTTGCATAGGCAGAAAGACACCGGCACTGTCAACTAAGTAAATGATGGGAAGGCGGTTTTCAATGCTGATTTCTTGAGCCCGTAGATTTTTCTTTCCTGTGATTGGGAACCAGGCTCCTGCTTTCACTGTGGCATCATTCGCAACTACGATGCATTGCTTTCCTGAGACGTAACCAATTTTCACAACAACTCCTCCGGCTGGGCAACCACCGTAATCCTCGTACTGCTCATAGCCGGCAAAGCCTCCTATTTCAACGTTTGGACTGCCATCATCAAAAAGGTAATCAACGCGCTCACGGGCGGTCATTTTGCCTTTGGCCTTATGCTTTTCAATCTTAGCTTTCCCTCCACCGAGCTCGATTTCCTTTTTCCTGCGCGCGAGTTTAGAGATGAGGAGTTTTACGCTATCCTCATTTTTGTTGAACTCCAGATCTTGTTTCATTCTTGGGATTTACTTCGTTTGGATGCAATTGACCTGAAGGCTGCGACCAATCGGTCGAGGTCCTTCAAAGAGGTGTACACGTTTGGTGTAATTCGAACACCGTCTACTCCTTCGTGATGGATGTCGGTGGTGTGAATGTTGTATTTCGCTTGCAGCTGCTGCCCGAGTTTCTCAACTCCCTTTATGTCGACAGTTGCAAGGGCGCACGACAAGTCCGGGTTGTTTGGACTGAAGGATTGAAATCCATCGATGTCCTGGGCTTGTTGTATCCAGTAATTCCTGAGATAGAGCAAACGTTCGGCTTTTCTCTGAGATCCGATGAGCTCGTGGAAGTCTAATGCTTTCCCAATGCTCAGTTCAGCGCCAATATTTCGTGTGCCGAGGTTTTCAAATTTCCGAATGTCGTCCGACCGTGGGTCGGGTGGCGAGAAACTTGGCCAGAGTTCCGAGATCTTCCCCTTTCGCACGTAGATCATACCTGTGCCAAAAGGAGCGCATAGCCATTTGTGCAGGCTCGTGCCGAGATAGTCGGCATTAAAGTCTGAAACCTTAAAATCGAGATGTGCAAAGCTGTGAGCTGCATCTACAATAACCGAGATTCCTCTTTTGTTCGCCTCTTCTGCAATGCGTTTTACAGGAAGCACTTGACCTGTCCAATTGATTACATGAGTGAGTAGAACATATTTAGTCTTTTTGCTAAAGCGTCCAACATAAGCCTGAACCATCTCATCTTCATCGTTCATTGGCAATTGAAGCTGAACAATCTTCAAGTCGATTCCATCGCGCAATACCCGCTGATTCCATGCTTGGCGCATGTTTGGATAGTCGAAATTCCCAATGACTACTTCGTCGCCTTTGCTGAGGTTTAAGCCATGAATGATGGTATCTAAGCCTTCGGTCGTATTTCGGTTGAACGCAATTTCATCAGCATTTACGCCAGAGAATTCGGCTACCTTCTGACGAACACCTTCAATTTCTTTAGTCATAATGCGCCACATATAATAGGAGGGCGCCTGGTTGAAGAGTTTGTAATACTCGATGAAAGATTCCTGTACAACTTTTGGTTGCGGACTAACGCCTCCGTTGTTGAGGTTGAGCAACGATCCAGAGGAAGAATAGGCCTGCTTCACAAATCCCCAAAAATCTTCGTTCCGGACTTCAGCGTTCGGAAGTTCTGCTATCAGTAGTTCGAGATTTTTTTTGGTTTTTGGTGAGAAGGCTAGGAGAGGGCCTCCAATCGCGACACCCCCAAAAGCAAGGCTCATACGTTCAAGAAAATCCCTTCGACTTGTCATTTCTGTAAAAGTAATGGAAAAGTGGAATTTCAAGCCAAGGAAGTGTCTGCAACTCCCGAGCTCAATCTAAAGAACTGTTGAGAGGTAATTTTTGGCTTTTGGGCCGAGATTGAAAATGAGATCGAGAATGGAAAGGTTTTCCTGAAAAGGCAGTCGGTCTTGGAAGACTTGATGGTAAGATTCGAAGGTTCCAGTAGATTTTTTCTTAGGATGAATGTGCTCCCGAAAATCAAATTCTTCTTCACTTTTGAAGTAGCTGTTTGAAAGCTCAAATTCGAATTCCATCCCAAGAAGTTTCGAGGCGAGCAAAGTGCTTTCCAAGTTCAGTTCAAATAGATTCTTGAAGTCCTTGGTGTAGAAATCGTCGAGGTGATGCTCGTAGTATTCGAAGTAGCTCGAATTCCTGTAAAATGAGGAGAGGGTTTTCTGATGAAGCTCTCGCCATTTTTCTTCTTCTGCAATGATAACCTCAGTCATGGCACTGTGATTTCGTTGGTGCACTGGCACCAGCATATTGAAGCAACCATTGGGGCCAAGCACGGTGGCTCGGTTTCGAAAACTTTGTTTCTTGAACTGTTCGTGTTGGTCGAATACGACCTTCTCATGTCTGTTCAGATGAGCGAAGTATTCAACAGGGCCGAAGTGAAAGACTGGAAACACGATCAAATCAATTCACAGATTGGAAAAATCGGTTCCATCGAATTTTACCATCGAACCAGCCTACTTCTTGATCGAGTGAAAGCCAAATGAAAGAGGCTTCACCAACAATATGGTCTTCTGGGACAAAACCCCAGAACCTAGAGTCAGCACTGTTGTGCCGATTGTCGCCCATCATCCAGTAGTAGTTGAGCTTGAAGGTGTACTCCCTTTGCTCTTCACCGTTGATGAGGACTTTATCATCTTTTTGACTCAAAGTATTGCCCTCATAGATTCGGATTGCTCGGCTGTAAATTGGAATGGTTTTCTTGTTCAAGGGAATGCTCATCCCAGCAGCTGGAATCACGATTGGTCCAAAAAAGTCTTCGGTATAATTGAAGTTCGGATGGTTGGGGTAAATTCTCATGCTCGGGTCGAAACCTCCTTTATTCAGTGTAGGAGCGCTGGTGAGAATTTGTGGCAACTCCTTAATCTTTTGGTAGTTGTCGAAAGTCATCGGCATGATGTAACCTGGCTCTCCATCGAGTTTCCGTTGGTCGGAGTAGCTGACTCCAAAGTCGTTTTTAAGCTTCTTCTTATTCAGGAACTCTTCGGTGTACAAGTAGTAGTTGTACTGAAATTCAGCAGGAATGCTTGCTACTTCTCCATTGATGTAGAGAACTCCTTTATCAACTTGAAGTGTATCTCCGGAAATCCCAACACAGCGTTTGATGTAATTCTCTCGTTTGTCGATTGGGCGAACGGTGAAGTCAAATCCTTCATTGATCACCTTGCTGATTTTATCCCGCGGAAGTCCTAAGCTACCAAGTGTGGATGCAAGCAATTGGGTAGCCCGAGTTCTTTGCTCGGCAGTAGGAATTCCAGTGCGCATGTAAATTTCGGCTTTGTCTTTTCCGAAGAAATAGCTGAACTCTCTGCGCATTTGGTGAAAACTCTTGTTCGATTGAAGCTCAACGCAAACAGTGTCTCCTTCGGGGTAGTTGAAAACCACAACATCGTTTCTCTCAACATCACTGTAGCCCGGCAAGCGCATGTATGGCAGGTCCATCCATTTGAGATAGGAAGCAACGTTTTCTGAAAAGGGAAGCGTGTGGTGCGCAAAAGGAAACGAAAGAGGTGTCATGGGGATTTTTGCACCGTAAGCCATTTTGCTGACGAATAAATAGTCTCCAATGAGCATAGTTTTTTCCATGGAAGCAGTTGGAATGGTGTAGGCTTCCATGACATACGTTCTGATTAAGCTTGCTGCTATGATGGCAAATAGAATTGCATCTCGCCATTCCTGTGTACCGTTCTTTTTCACCTTAGTTCGGTCGATTGGACCTAGGTAGCTGAGATTTTTTGTGTTCGCTAAACGCGGGAAGTAGATGAAGGGAATCAAGGCAGCTTGCAGGTAGTCGGAAGCGGATCGTCTTCCAAATACACTCGACAGACTGGCGCTCATGATCATGATGACCATGACATTTACTCCAGGGAAAATGAGCAAAATCGAATACCACCAGGGTTTTTGGATCACCTTAATCCAGATCCATAAATTGTAGCCAGGAACCAAGCCTTCCCATGCTTTTCTTCCTGCGAGGGGGAAGAGTTTATAGAAAGTGTAGAAATATCCTGCGGCGATCAGCAGGTAGAGAAAGAGCTTCATTTCCATTTTGTAGACTTAGGCTGGAGCAACGAAAATAATGCTTTCGCCGTCTGTTCTTAACAATCTTTAGCTTAGAGTTTGAGTAGGTTTTCCATGCCATACACACCACTGCTTTGCTTGGTCAGCCATTCCGCAGCGAGCAAGGCTCCAAGAGCAAAACCTTTTCGATTTTTAGCTTCGTGCTTCAAGCTAATTGAATCAATTTCCGATGTATAGCTCACGGTATGAGTACCTGGAACATTTGGTAATCTCAGGGCTTGGATGCTGAGTTCATCAGATGCTTTGCCATCCAATTTCCAGTTTTTCTTTCGCTTCAGTTCGTCGAGAATGATTTCCGCGGTTGTGATTGCCGTTCCTGAAGGAGCGTCCAATTTTTCTGTGTGATGAATTTCCTCGATGCCCACTTCGTACTGATCTAATTCATTCATCATTTGGGCGAGCTTTTCGTTCAATTTAAAAAAGACATTCACCCCAAGACTGAAGTTGGTGGCGGTGAACAAGCGACCTTCTTCAACTTTTAAAAGCTCTACGATTCGTTCCAAATGTTTGTACCAACCGGTTGTGCCAACTACAATTGGGATGCCCGCTTCCAAGCACAATGCGATGTTTTCAGGGGCGGCATCAGGAGTTGAAAACTCAATGGCGAGGTCTGTGTCTTTTAGTTCTCCAGTGCTCTGAATAGCTGTTTCTGATGAAGTCTTTAGTGATATTTCGTGTCCGCGTTCCAAAGCCAATTCTTCAATGACCTTCCCCATTTTCCCATAGCCCAATAGTGCAATTCTCATCTTATTTCAATTGTAATCTTAGACCAATCCCAGGATGAATATTGTTTTGAGCAAATACGGCACTGGGACCTATGCGTAGGCTCAAATCTTCACTTACATCAAAACTGGATAAATGAGCATCCACTGCGGCTTCTACAATTTGAATGACATACACAGCCGTCATTCCAATAATTGCCCATTCCTGCTGCTTGCGATATACTTCCAATTCATTCAGCAAAAAACTCTCACTCAAATTTTCACCGGCCAATGGGTCAGCAACCGACATGTCTCCGTAACGTGCAACATAGCTATCGCTGTAAATCTTGTATTCTTTTCTAGATTCATTGTAGAAGTAAATCCCAGTTCCAATGCCAGCGTAGATCAGTGGCATCTTCCAGAATGACCTATTGTAGGCTTGGCCAGCTCCAGGTAATATTGCCGAAAGGGCGGAGGCTAGTTTGGGTTTAGCTGGGGCGCGTTCTTTCTTGACGACAACTGAGCTCTCCGTCTCCTGGGCAAAAGCGCTGATAGACGAAAGAAAGATTAATATGAGGGTAGTGAGCTTCACGGCGCAAAGCTACCAAATACTATTCCCCTGCGAGAAGTCGTAGATAGGTCTGAAATTCTTCTGCATTATCGAAGGTTAGAACGATGCGACCGCTTCCCTTTTTCCCCTTTTTGACTTGAATCTTCTTTTTCACATTCAATGAAGCCTTACTTAAAAGGAGCTTCTCATCAAAATCGAGTAGAGGGGGCTGGGGATTCTTGTTGGTTCGGCTGCGTTCCCTAACCTTGGTTTCAACATCTCGAACCGAGAGATTTTCACTGAGTATCTGATTCAACATCTCGAGCTGCTTTTCAACAGTTTCAAGGCTTACGATTGCACGGGCATGCCCCATACTGATGCTCTTTTCACGAAGTGCAAGTTGAACGGCTGGAGGCAGTTTAAGAAGTCTTAAAAAGTTGGTCACGTTCGACCGACTCTTACTCATTTTTCCTGCAAGCTCTTCCTGCGTAAGTGAACATTCTTCAATGAGTCGTTTATAGCCGATGGCAACTTCTATTGGATCCAGTTCTTCCCGTTGGATGTTCTCAACAATGGCCAATTCCAACATGGCTTGATCGTCGGCGACGCGCACATAAGCTGGAATTTGAGTCAGCCCTGCAGCTTGAGCTGCACGAAACCTTCGTTCACCCGAAATGAGTTGGTAATGGTTGGTCGCCATTTTTCGGACGGTGACCGGTTGAATTAGTCCATGAGTAGCAATCGATTCAGCAAGTTCGATGAGTGCGTCGCGCTCAAAATGTTTTCTTGGCTGAAAAGGATTTTCTTCAATGAAGGAAACTGAAATTTGGTTGACGCTGCCAATTTCGTTAGTTGGAACTTGATGTTGATCGTAATTTGGCTCCTGCCCAATAGGGTCTAGGAGGGCGCTTAATCCTCTACCTAAGGCTGGCTTCTTCTCAGTCATTCTTTGATTTCAATGATCTTATCTTCCTCGTTCAAGC
Source organism: Flavobacteriales bacterium UBA1986 (assembly GCA_002336245.1). Taxonomy (GTDB): domain Bacteria; phylum Bacteroidota; class Bacteroidia; order Flavobacteriales_G; family Salibacteraceae; genus UBA4419. The sequence continues at coordinate 99,939 of DDDG01000013.1, read as the reverse complement.
GAGTCATGTTATTTCGCTGAAGCAACTCTCTGGCGAGGTTCAAATAGTTCACTGAGCCAGTTGAGGTAGCGTCGTGAACCAAAATGGAAACACCGTGAGATGGAGCTTCTCCAAGCCGCGTGTTTCTGTGAATGATGGTGTTGAACACCATTTGCTGAAAATGCATCTTAACTTCTTCCACTACTTGATTCGCAAGACGCAATCGTCGATCGTACATCGTGAGCAGCATGCCTTCTATGTCCAACTCAGGATTCAGTAAATTCTGAACTATTTTAATCGTGTTGAGCAATTTCCCCAAACCTTCCATGGCGAAGTATTCGCACTGAACGGGAATCATAACGGAATCAGAAGCTGTAAGAGAATTTAACGTCACTAGACCCAATGAAGGAGAGCAGTCGATGATGATAAAGTCGTATTGATCTTTCACTTTTTGCAAAGCCATGCGCATGACCTTTTCACGGTTGGGTGTGTTGATCATTTCTATTTCTGCGCCCACAAGGTCGATGTGGCCTGGTAGGATGTCGACGTTTGGAGATTCCGTGTGAAGAATTACATCAGCAGGTTCTATTTCGCTCAGCAAGCACTCGTATATACTTGTTTTTACATTTCGCGGGTCGAAGCCGAAGCCTGAAGTGGCATTTGCCTGAGGGTCGGCGTCAACAACCAAAACCGATTTCTCTAAAACTCCAAGTGCAGCTGCGAGATTGATCGCTGTGGTTGTTTTTCCTACGCCTCCTTTTTGGTTGGCTATGCTGATGATTTTACCCATGTGAAGCTAAGATTTGGCTTGTTCTGGAATCCGATTGCAATAAATCGAGATTCACACTGTTTCAAAAGTATCTGAAAGGTAGATGGCACTTTCGGGAGGCTCTATTTTTTATACGCTTATTTTGCACAGATTTTTGTTGAAAAGGCATGCTTACAATCATTAGTGGAAGTAATCGTCCAGGCAATCGGACTCAAGAGTTTGCAAAGCACTATCTCGCGGAAATAAATCGGCGTGGTATTGAATGTCAATTACTTAGTCTTCAGGAGCTTCCAAGAGACTTTGTGTTCAGAAATTCTGTTTGTGGAGAAGAGAATCCTGAACTTGATGGGATCATTCAAGAACACATAGAGACTGCAGATGAGTTCTTGTTTTTCAGTCCGGAATACAACGGCGGATACACCGGAGTGTTGAAATCTTTTATTGATGTTGTGCCGCCAAAGCTTTTTGGAAACAAGAAAGCAGCCTTAATTGGGGTGGCATCTGGAAGTTTTGGAAACCTTCGAGGAATGGATCAGTTGACAAACGTTTTGCATTACCTCGGTGTGCATGTGCATCCAATGAAAGTCAATATCCAGCGCTGTGATTCGTATCTAAATTTAGACAATCAAATTACCGATGATTTCCTCTTACAGTTGATTAAAGCTCAACTGGATGGTTTCTTGAAATAGAACTCTAATTGGATTCACTTTGATCTTCACGCGTGTCCTGCGAGCTTTTTTCATCTAAGAGCTCCATCACCTTTTCCATAGATTCATTCAAAGCCTCTTTGAACTTGGCGAAATCTTCTTTGTAGAGAAAAATCTTGTGCTTGGTGTATTGGACCGTTCCGTCTGGATTACTCTTGCGCTTGCTCTCAGTAATCGTTAAGTAGTAGTCTTCGTTTCGGGTACTTCTTACATCGAAAAAGTAGGTGCGCTTTCCTGCGCGAACTGTGGTTTCAAAAACCTTATTTTGGATAAATCCAGACTCTTCTTTTCGATCCATTTGTTCGTCCTCGGGAGCCAAAGCCTAACAAATTTAGAGAATTATCTATTCGTGAATGAGCTGGTCCGTTTGCTTGTTTAAGCGGACTTTCGACCTTGTTCTTCTTCGACCAATTGCTTGTGGTACAGGCTGGAATAGGCTTCGCCGAGCTTCATAAGTTCCTCGTGACTTCCTTGTTCAACCAAGGATCCATCCTCAATGTATAGGATGTGGTCGCAATGCTTCACCGAGGATACCCGATGCGAAATGATGATTGTGGTACGCTCTTTCATCATCCCTTTTAGGTTGTCAACAATAACTTCTTCGGTCTCGGTATCAACGGCCGATAAGGAGTCGTCAAGAATCATTATTTCCGGCTTTTTGATCAAAGCCCGGGCAATGGAAATGCGCTGTTTCTGGCCTCCTGAGAGTGCAATTCCTCTCTCTCCAACCGCAGTTTTATAGGCTTTCGGAAATGCGCGAATGTTGTCATCCACATGTGCTTTTCTGGCGGCTTCTTGAACTTCAAGAAAATCAGCTTCGCCTTCTCTTAGGCCGAAAGAGATGTTGTTTTCGATGCTCTCAGAAAACAGAAACACTTCTTGAGGAACGTAACCAATACTCTTTCTTAGATCGTGTAAATTTAAGGTCTTGATGTCTTTTCCATCGATGAGAATTTGACCTTCCTCAACTTCATAAAGTCGGGCAATCAAATTGGCGATGGAAGATTTTCCACTTCCCGTTTTCCCCATAATGGCAATCGACTGACCAGGTTCAACCGAGAAGGATAGATCCTTCAACGCATAGAAGTTGGTATTTGGATATCGGAAGCTTACATTTTTAAATTCTATGTGACCCGATACAACCGTCGTTTCCTCATTTTCATTGCGAATTTCGATGGGGGAGTTGAGGAACTCGTTGATGCGCTCTTGGCTTGCGGCAGCGCGCTGAACCAGGGAAGTTACCCAGCCCAATGAGGCAACAGGCCATGTCAACATGTTTACGTAGATGACAAATTCAGCGATGTTTCCCATGCTGATTTCTCCACGAATTGCCAAGCGCCCGCCTATGAAGATTGTCATGATGGTGCTAAAACCAATCAGCAAGATCATCATGGGCATAAAGATGGCGTTCACTTTTACCAATGCCAGCGACTCCTCTTTATATTGTTCACATTCTAGCTTGAAGGCTTCGTGTTTTAAATCTGCTTTTCCAAAAGCTTTTAGCACGCGCACGCCGGCAAAGGTCTCCTGCACGAAGGTCGACATCACTGAGAGCTGTCTCTGAACACGTTCGCTGGTTCGATTGATGATTGCACTTACAAAGTAGATTCCCAAAGACAGAATGGGAAGTGGTGTGAGAACGTAAAGTGTCAGTTCGACATTGATGTTCAACATCGTGGAAATCACCAAAACAAATAGAACCAGTAGGTTGATGGTATACATGATGGCTGGCCCTAAATACATGCGGACACGGCTCACATCTTCACTGATGCGATTCATCAAGTCACCCGTGTTGTTCTTCTTGTAGAAGGACAAATTTAGCTCTTGGTACTTCTGGTAAATCTCGTTTTTGAGGTCGTACTCAATGAAGCGAGAAACCACAATGATGGTATAACGCACTAGGAAGAGGAATACTCCCTTCATGAAGTACAGCGCCAAAATAAAGCCTGCCAGTGTGAGTAAAACCCACGAGAGTTCTTCTTGAAGAGGAGCTTGTAGGGATGTTCCTGAAAGGATTCGTCTAACAGGAATGTTGTCGCCAACAACATCGAAGGCATTCCGAATGAGCTGCACAGGAAAAATGGCGAATAGATTCGAAATCCCAACGAATAAGATGCCAGCCAATAAGCGCCACTTATACTTGAATAAATACTTGTTTAAATAGGCTAATGACTTCATTTTCAGCGAAGCTCGCAGTTTGAATTTTGGCTACTTTTGTACTCCTTTTGTACTGCTTCAGAGCGCGTGCGAAAGTAGTGAATAGTCAAGGAGTAAACCACCAACCAATGCAAGAGGTTCAATCGATCGATCAGAAGATCCAAAACCCAATCTTGGCGCCGATGTCTAACAACGACCATGAGCAAGTTGTTTTTTGCCAAGATAAAGCCACAGGGCTAAAAGCCATCATCGCGATTCACAATACAGTTCTAGGCCCGGCCTTGGGTGGAACGCGCATGTGGCCCTACGAAAATGAAATGGAAGCGCTTAAGGATGTGCTTCGATTGTCGCGCGGTATGACTTATAAAGCCTCCATCTCGGGATTGAACTTGGGTGGTGGGAAGGCAGTTATCATCGGCGATTCAAGGAAAATAAAAAGTGAAGCGCTTCTGCGCAAATTTGGAAGGTTCGTAGACAGCCTAAGTGGGAAGTACATTACTGCTGAAGATGTGGGAATGACGACCAAAGACATCGAATACATGTCGATGGAAACTGATCATGTTACAGGAAAACCTTTGCACCTAGGTGGAAGCGGTGACCCAAGTCCAGTAACTGCCTTTGGAGTTTACATGGGGATGAAAGCTGCCGCCAAAAAAGCTTGGGGCAGCGATTCATTGGAAGGAAAAGCCGTTACGGTTCAAGGAGTTGGACACGTCGGACAATACCTCGTCGATTATCTGGCAAAAGAAGGTGCCTTGATTACCATCTCAGATATCTACGAAGACAGAATAAAGCTTGTAAGTGGTCAGCACAATGTGAACGTGGTTGCGCCCGAGGCAATTTTTGATCAAGCAATGGATATATACGCACCTTGTGCCCTCGGTGCCACAGTAAACGACGAGACGCTCAATAAGTTGAGCTGCCGAGTGATCGCTGGAGCTGCGAACAATCAATTAGCAGACGAGAAAATTCACGGAGAACGTGTGAGAGAAATGGGCATTCATTACGCACCCGACTTTGTGATCAACGCAGGCGGGCTCATCAACTGTTTCTCCGAAATTCAAGGCTACAGTTCAGAAGCTGCAATGGCTCAAGCGGAAGATATTTACAATACAACCATGCGGATTTTTGATTTCGCAGAAGCCAATGGTTTAACCAATCAAGTAGCAGCCATTCAGCTTGCTGAAAAGCGCATCCAAGAAGTTGCTAAAATCAATCAAAGCTGGTAATGCTGAACAGGCGATTTTTAAGGGTAAAAGTTCTTCAAGCTCTCTACGGCTACTTCTCGGGTAGCTACGACGACATCACAAAAGGCGAAAGAGAGATGTTGCGCAACATCGACAAGATGGAGCGTCTTTATCTCTATCTATTCGAGCTCCTTCTTGAAATTTGGGATGTTTCTAAAAAGGATCTTGAGCAAGGGAAGACAAAGAGATTGCCAAGCGAGGAAGATTTGAATCCGAATACCCGCTTTGTTGAAAATCGGTTCCTGCAAATTTTGGATGCCAACGACGAACTCTTAAAACGGCGCGAACAAGCAAAGATTCATTGGAAAGCCGAGTTTGAGTCCATTCGTAAGCTGTGGAAGCAAATAAAAGCAAGCGAAGTCTTTGGTAAATACATGCATCAGAAGGAGTCGAATTTTGAGGAAGACAAGAAATTCATCCTTACGATCTATGAAGACTTCATCCAAGAGGCTGAATTCGGCTCTCAAATGCTCGAAGAAGAGAGCATCTATTGGACTGTAGACCTAGAAATCGCCCACATTTCAATGGCGAAAACTTTGGGTTCCATTCAGGAAAAGACCAAACCGCATCACAATTTCCTTTCAGAAATTTATAGAGACCCAAAAGACGACGTTCGATTCATAAAAGAAGTGTTTCGAAAGACCATCATCAATTCGGAAGAGTATGAGAAGTTGATTGGTGATCGCGCACGCAACTGGGAAACTGACCGGATTGCTTTCATCGATATGATCATCATGAAAATGGCGCTTTGCGAGTTTGAGTTCCTCGATGAAATTCCAACGAAGGTGACCATCAATGAATACATTGAATTGTCAAAAACTTTCAGTTCTCAAAACAGCAAATCCTTCGTGAACGGAGTTCTCGATAAACTTCTAGAACAATTCCAAAAAGATGGAAGGGTAAAAAAAATGGGTAGAGGTTTAATAGGATGAAACAGCACATACTTTCCGAGAATCAATCCATACTGCATGTCTTCCTGAATGAAATCAGAAGTGTAGAGGTTCAGGGCGATCCACTTCGCTTTCGAGCCAACATTGAGCGAATCGGGGAAATTATGGCCTATGAGCTCAGTCGTAGTCTCGATTACAGTCCAACCAGTATTCAAACGCCACTCGCGGTGAAAGATTCCCTTCAATTGGACGACCAGATTGTGTTGGGTGCTATTTTGCGGGCAAGCCTTCCTTTTCATCAGGGATTCCTCCGCATGTTCGACCGTGCTGAGAACACTTTTTTAGCAGCCTATCGCCAAAGTGATTCAGACGGCAGCGTTCATACGGTTTTGAATTATGCTGCCTCACCAAATTTGGATGGAAAGACCTTAATTCTTTGTGACCCGATGTTGGCAACAGGTCAGTCGATGGTCGATTGTTTGAATTTGTTAAAAGAATACGGTAAGCCTAAACACGTCCACATTGTTGGCGTTATTGGTAGTGTGCCAGGTTTACAATTCGTTTCTGAAAACGTTCCAGAGAACACCACCATTTGGTTGGCGGATTTGGACGATCATCTAAATGAAAAGTTCTACATCGTTCCAGGGCTGGGCGATGCTGGAGACTTGGCCTATGGAGAAAAATTAGGCGGTGATTGAAATACTTAAAGTAATGGGCTGGATGCTTTTCAGCATCGGAAAGTTCCTCTTTGCCCCCAGCGCACTTGTAGCATCAGGCTATGGTTTTTGGGAAACGCTTGCCATTGCAACAGCTGGTGGAGTTGTTGGAATTTGGGTGTTTTACTTTCTAGGTTCTTCCATTTTTGAGTACTTCAACCGACTTCAAGCTCGAAAGAAGAAACCAAAAAAAGTGTTCACGAAAAAGAATAAGCTCATCGTTCGATTGGTTAAAAATTACGGGCTAACTGGACTGTGCCTTGTTTTAGGTGTGATTTCAATACCCCTTTCCGCTTTATTGGCAGCGCGCTATTTTAGACATAGAAAGGATACGCTCGTTTACCTCAGTATTTCAGTTTTAGCGTGGGCCTTACTCCTAACGGCCTTCTCCTTGAGCATCAAACCATTCTTGGTTTGAAGTCCTACGAACACATCTTTTTTGATTTAGATCACACCATTTGGGATTTTGAATTCAATTCCAGAGAAGCTGTTCGAGAGGCAATTGTGGCCTTGAAACTGAATATAAAAAACGTAGATCGTTTTGTGATGGTCTATGAACGCATCAACGAACATTATTGGGAAGAGTATCGAAAGGGGAGAATTGAAAAGGAAAAGCTCCGTGTCATTCGCTTTGAACGAAGTCTGCGTCAATTCGGATACAAAGACCCGCAAACTGCACTAGATTTTTGCGAATACTACCTAGCTCACAGCCCGTATAAGACTAAGTTGATGGATGGTGCTGAAGAGCTCTTGGACTATCTCAAGGCGAAGTCTTATCGACTGCATTTAATCACCAATGGCTTTAGGGAAATCCAGACCATTAAAGTGAAAGAGGCAAAACTCGATCGATGGTTTGAAGAACTCATTGTTTCAGAAGATGTTGGAGTCAAGAAGCCGCATCCCGATATTTTTCATCATGCCCTGAGCATTACTGGAACCAAAGAGAGCAGCAGCATAATGATTGGTGATAATTTGGAGACCGACATTAAAGGAGCGCATGGGGTAGGAATTGATCAAGTGTTCCTAAATGTAAATGGGAAGGATTCTTATTTCAAGGCAACACATGAGATAAACAATCTCTTGCAGATTAAAGAAATTCTTTAGAGACTGCCTTCGCAGACTACGCGTTGTTTCTTTCCTCCTTTGGTGAATTCCATCACCACTTTATATGGAGTATTCCGACTTGGGTTGAATAGCTCGACCAAAGGGCCGCATTTAAATCTGTCGTTTCCAATAGTAATTCACCTCTTCACAGCCATTGCATACAGAGTTTCTTGCGGATAGGATGGTCGACATGCGGTAGTTCGAAATCTTAACGATGAGTTCCCCGCGATTTCGAAGATCAAATTCGAGTGGAAAGCTTTGCTCTATCAAATCGCCTTTTTTGGCCATGCTCTTAAATCGAACACTTCCCTTGTAAAGGCCGGCGTCTTGGTAACAATACTTTTTCTGAGGTCCTTTCAATAGTGTAGAATCTCCCATATCCCATTCTTAGTTAAGCTTCACGTCACCCAGGTCGGCCATGCCGAGCACGTCCAATTTTACGCAATAACGATTGTCGTTGCACGAAACTTCTTTTGGTAGACTATCGAAAATCTGCTCTGCACCGCAATCCGAATATATTTTCTGAAAAAAGAACTCTTCGGGATGAGTTTTTTGAGCCTTATTGGAGAGGAACATTCCCAATCCACTTTGACTGTTGATGAGGTACGCAAAATCGTCGAATCTGCTATTCACGGTCGCTTCCAAAGGTCGAGCTTCATTATTCTTGTAGCCATTTAAGCTCGTGACGAATACATCTTGGTCGCCATATGCACCCAATCCATCGCTGCTGAAGTACAACTTTTCATCCCGCGAGATGAAGGGGTGAATTTCATCACCCGCCGTATTCACTTTGGGTCCAAGGTTTTCAGGATTACTCCAATTGGGGAAGTGGTATACAGATTTATACAAGTCGTATCCGCCATAACTGTCTCGCAGTTTATTGGTGGAGAAAATCATGATTTTACCATCCGGCGAGATGCTGGGATATTTAATTGGGCGATCGTTTTTGAAAATTTTTGAACCCTCGATGTTGCTAATTTCTCCATCGGTTACTTCGACATAGTAGTTTTCTACCCCGTTGTAATGATTGTCGTGAGAATGCTCTTTCAGGAAGTTGGCTTACACCAAGTAGCTCACATCGGCTCCGTCCTCTAAAATGTAGTAGGACATTGGGCTCCCCTTCAATTTTGTTCCGTAACCCTTTAAGGTTCCAACTGCGTCGTAGTGTTTTGGTTCTTGGCGTAAGATGATCGAATACATCTCTTCGTGATATATACTGCTGAAGGTGTATTTGGGTTTCTGGAGGTGGTAGATTTCGTTGTTAGAATGTTCCTTGAAGCTCTTGTGATGAAAGTAGCGATTTGCATGATGAGGGTCGAGGATGGTAACGCTGTCCTCACTTGCCACCTTTCTCTCAAGCCTCTCGCAAGCTGTGATGATGTTGGGAAGATCCTTGTCGTTGGGGTTGAGAAGAAGCTTTTGTTTTGCAAAGCGTTTGGCGTCCTCAATTCGGTCTTCTTGCATTAGGGAAAGGCAGTATCCCCAAAAGGTCAATTGGGCTTTATGCTCCATGGCAATGCGGTGCCATTCTAGAGCTTTTTCAAATTCGAAATGCTTTCTGTGAATTTCGCCTAAGTAATAGGCAGAGGCGTAATTCTGGTCTTTCCAAAAGGCAGATGACAATTGTTTTTTAGCCTTCTTATAATCCCGCTCATGGTAAGATTCTAAGCCTTTCTCAAAAAGTTGAGCGTTCAAATCCTTTGCTGAGAAAATGGTGAATGCCACAAGGATTGAAAAGAGAATGGGTTTAGCTTGTATCACGTACTTGATAAGGTTCCAAAAGTAGCCAATTCGCTCAATTCATCTCTGTATTTTTTGTCTTGAAATTTGGTTCATTTGCAAGATGCGCGCACAAATAGTTACGATTGGGGATGAAATCTTAATTGGGCAAATCACCGACACCAATTCTCAGTTTATAGCCGGTAAGTTGGATGAACTAGGTTTTGAAGTTCGGAGGATGTTATCCATTTCGGACGAAGCCGACGACATTCGCTTGAATTTGGACTTGGCATTGGAATCATCGGATTGCGTGATACTCACAGGAGGCTTGGGTCCAACTAAGGACGATATCACCAAAACCACCTTGGCAAATTATTTCGGAGTTGGCTTCAAACAAGTCCCTGAAGTAAGAGCTCGGGTTAAGGAGATTTTTGCACGATATGGGAAGGAAGTTCCTGAAGTGAGCTACAGTCAGTCGTCTGTGCCCGAGAATTGTACGGTATTGATGAACAGTAATGGAACCGCTCCTGGGATGTGGTTCGAAACCAAGGAGGGAAAAGTAGTCATCTCTTTACCGGGTGTTCCTATTGAGATGAAAGGTCTCATGGAGGAGGAAGTTCTTCCTCGGCTAAAAGATCATTTTGATCTTCAATTCAACCTTCATAGAACCATACTAACAGTTGGTATGGGGGAGAGTGAAATTATGGGAATCATTGGTGCGTGGGAAGATCTATTGATTCAGAAGAATATAAAACTAGCCTACTTACCTTCTTCAGGCCGAGTTCGATTGCGTTTGAGTTCGCGGGGTGCAAACCGCGATCTTCTAGACAAGAACTTAGAGGAAGAGGTTGAAAAGCTCTACCAACTCATTCCAAACATAATTTTCGGTGAAGAAGAAACAGACTTGGCTGAAGCTGTGGGAGAATTATTCAGGGAACGTTCGATGACTCTCTCAACAGCTGAAAGCTGTACGGGTGGATTCATCGCGCATAGACTAACTTCATTTGCCGGTTCGTCTGAGTTCTTTAAGGGTTCAGTTGTCTCATACGACAACGAAGTGAAAACAGGCGTTTTGAAGGTCGAAAAGGAGGTTCTTGAGGAGCATGGAGCGGTGAGTCGAGAAGTTGTTGAGCAAATGGCAGTGCAGGTGAAGGACATTATGAAGACAGATTATGCGGTTTCTGTTTCTGGAATAGCAGGGCCTGGTGGTGGAACTTCTGAGAAGCCAGTTGGCACTGTTTGGGCAGGAATGGCGGGACCTGGAGGGTTTTTGAAATCTCGGAAATTTGACTTTGGAAATCAAAGAACAGCCAATATTTATCGCACCAGCAACGCCGTTCTAAATATGCTTCGGAAACAGCTATTAAAGTAAGCTGAATAAACATAATTTATCCATATATTTGCCGCCCCAAATAAGAGGACATGGCCAAAATTTGTGAAATAACCGGTAAAAGACCCATTTCAGGGAACAATGTTTCACACGCATTGAATAGAACAAGAAGGAAGTTTTACCCGAACCTTCAAACCAAGAAATTCTTCATTCCTGAGGAAGATCGATGGGTGACCTTAAAGGTTTCTGCATCAGGACTTCGCAACATCAATAAGTTGGGTATTGCAGCTTGTTTGAAGGTGGCCAAGGAAAAAGGATTTTACAAAGGATAAGCAACTGACAAATGGCTAGAAGAGGCAATAGAGTACAAGTTATCATGGAGTGCACTGAACACAAAGAAACAGGCATGCCAGGGACTTCTCGTTACATCACAACGAAGAACAGAAAAAATTCACCAGATAGGATGGAGCTTAAGAAGTACAATCCGATTCTGAAAAAATACACGATCCATAAAGAGATCAAGTAAGCATTAAGCCATGGCAAAAAAGACAGTAGCTGGACTTGGGAAAGGTGGAGGAAAAGACTTCACTAAAATTATCAAAGCGGTAAAATCCCCAAAAACTGGAGCTTACAGCTTCAAAGAAGAAATTGTTGCTAAGGATAAAGTGAAAGACGCTTTGTCCAAGTAATCACAAGACACTTAAATAAAAACAAAGCTTTCCATACACCAAGGAGAGCTTTTTTTTGCATCAATAATTACATCACTAATTCAAAATGGCCTTCTTCGGATTGTTTTCAAAAGAGAAGAAAGAACGACTTGACCAAGGTTTGGAAAAGTCTCGTCAGAGTGTTTTTAGTAAAATTTCGCGCGCTCTTGTAGGAAAGAGTAAGGTCGACGATGAGGTGCTGGATGAGCTGGAGGAGATTCTCATCACATCCGATGTTGGAGTGGATACAACTCTCCGAATCATCGAACGAATAGAGCAGCGTGTTTCAAAAGATAAATACACATCTACTTCTGAATTGAATAAAGTTCTACGGGAAGAGATTGTTGCGCTGCTCGAAGAATCAAATACAGAAGACGGCGGTTTTAACATTCCTGACTCTCCAGATCCATATGTGATTATGGTGGTGGGGGTAAACGGAGTTGGAAAAACAACCACCATTGGAAAATTGGCCCACCAATTCAAGCAAGCTGGGAAGTCTGTTGTTCTTGGCGCCTCCGATACCTTTAGAGCTGCTGCAGTCGATCAACTGAAAATATGGTCTGAACGGGTAGGTGTGCCCATCGTAACTCAAGGCATGGGCGCCGATCCCGCATCTGTTGCCTTCGATACCTTAGCTTCATCCAAAGCGAAAGGGACGGATGTCGTCATCATCGATACTGCCGGACGCCTTCACAATAAGGTGAACTTGATGAATGAGCTCGAGAAGATTAGGAATGTGATGCAGAAGGTTATTCCAAATGCACCGCACGAAGTTCTTTTGGTGCTGGACGCTTCCACTGGTCAGAACGCGATGGAGCAGGCTAAGCAATTCACTAAAGTTACCGAAGTGACCGCAATGGCGCTCACGAAATTAGACGGAACAGCAAAAGGAGGCGTTGTGATTGGAATCTCAGATCAATTAAAGATTCCTGTAAAGTACATCGGTGTTGGAGAGCAAATCAATGATCTTCAAGCCTTCAACAGAAGTGAGTTTGTAGACTCACTCTTCAAAGATCAAGACTGATTTAGTTTGCGTCTTGCTTAAAAATGGAATGCCGGATTTTAGAACCGGCTCTTTCCAATTCGATCAATCCTTCAATGTTCCGAACGGTGAACTTATCAATGTTCAAGAAGGCCGCTGTTTTCATGACTGCATCACGTTCTTCTAGAGCGTATTCATCATCGGCCAAGGACATATGCACGCCGTCGTAGATGAGGGTAGCACTGCTTCTAAGAGGGAAATCTGATCCAATCTCGTCGAGAATTTCATTGAGATTAGCACTGCGGTAGTCGAATTTACTCCAATCGCGAATCAGGTCATTGGATGCCCCAACATTGTGGGCCCATACATTCATAAAGCAATTCATTTCGGGTTCGGATACTTCATCGTCGGCACCAGCTATGGTGAGCAATGCCATTCCATATTTTCGGAGACCTTTCGTCGACACTTCTGGTACGCCATATATTGCTTTTCCTGCGGGGTTTAGTTTTATAGTTTCCATATTCGATTTTCCGTATATAGGTGCTAATTAAAATACCTTTGTCTTACCTACTCTGAAAGGCATGAAATAGTTTCACGCCTTCGGTGAAAGGTACTGTTTTATCGACGATTTGAGAACTAAGACTACCAAACCATATAAAGTCAACGTGGTTACTTTGGGTTGCTCCAAGAACCTCTACGACTCTGAAGTCCTAATGGGACAATTGAAAGCGAACAACTTCGAAGTTGCCCACGACTCGAACGAAGACAACTTCGATGTTGCCATTATTAACACCTGCGGATTCATTGATGAAGCAAAGCAAGAGTCCATCGACACCATCATGAATTTTGCTCAGGCAAAGGAAAATGGCTTGATCGATAAACTCTATGTAACTGGTTGTTTGAGCGAACGCTATGGCGGCGATTTACGTAAAGAAATTCCAGAGGTCGATTCTTTTTTTGGAACCCGAGACCTGCCCCGCCTTCTAAAGGCATTGAAGGCAGATTATAAAAAGGAACTTTTGGGTGAGCGTCTTCTAAGTACACCTGCTCATTACGCCTACTTTAAAATTTCTGAAGGATGCGATCGCCCTTGTGCTTTTTGTGCCATCCCTTTGATGCGTGGAAAGCATGGGTCAACTCCTATTGAAGATTTGGTTGAGCGAGCTCAGAAACTCGCCGCTCAAGGGGTGAAGGAATTGATTCTGATTGCCCAGGACCTTACTTATTACGGACTTGATATTTATAAGAAGCGCCGACTTGCGGATCTCCTTCGCGCTCTAGTGCAAGTCGACGGTATTGAATGGATTCGCTTGCACTATGCATTTCCAGCAGGATTCCCTATGGATGCGCTTCAGGTGATGGCAGAGGAACCGAAGATTTGCAACTATCTCGACATTCCGTTGCAGCATGCTTCAGATCAAATGCTGAAGTCTATGCGTCGAGGAATCACTCAGAAGAAAACGAATGAATTGCTTGTTAAGATTCGGGAAACTGTTCCAGGAATCGCCATTCGAACTACTTTGATTTCGGGTTTTCCGGGAGAGTCGGAAGAAGATTTTCAGACGATGTTGAAGTGGGTTGAAGAGCAGCGCTTTGAGCGGCTAGGTGTCTTCAATTACAGCCACGAAGAGGATACGACTGCATATCAATTGAACGATGATGTTCTGGCTGAGGTGAAGCAAGAGCGGACCGATGCCATCATGGAATTGCAATCGAACATCAGTTTGGCTAAGAATACGGAATTGATAGGTAAGCAGCTTAAGGTAATCATCGATCGTGCAGAAGGCGATTATTTCATTGGAAGAACCGAGTTCGATTCTCCTGAAGTCGACAATGAAGTTTTGATTCCCATTGAGGAGAATTATCTTAGAGTCGGCGATTTTGCTGAAGTGAGAATTCTTGAGGCCGACATGTACGATCTAAAGGCGGAATTGATTTGAAAGCAGAGCTCATTGCCCTTGAAGACAGTCGGCACTGGAATCCACTTATGTCGGCCTACATCGCAAAAGATGAGCGCCTTTCTGAATTATACTCGGTTTACCCTTCAAAATCCAATCTACTTAAACAGCTTCCTGGTCGAGGGCTTGCGCAAGAAATTCGCGAGGATTTAGTAGAGGTACTTACAGAGCAATACAAGACTGCGGATCTCCTCACCGACAATAGGGCGAAGCTGATTGAAAAGCTGCTCAATCCAAATTCACGAACCGTGACTTCAGGCCATCAATTGGGCTTGTTTGGAGGACCCGCATATTTCGTATACAAGATTGCCGGCTTAATCAAGCTGGCGCAGGAATTAGACGTCATTGAGACCCCAGTCCTTCCGATTTTTTGGATGGCCACGGAAGACCACGACTTTGAGGAGATCAACCATTTTTATTTGGGTGAAGATCGAATTGAATGGAAAAGGGAAGGAGCTGGAGCTTGTGGACGAATGAGCTTCGAGGGAATTGAACAAGTTCAGAACGACCTGCGCAAAGCCCTTGGAAATCGCCCTGATTCCGACCGTCTTTTGGGTCTTTTTGAATCCACTTACCTCAAGTCGAAAAATCTTTCGGAGGCTACCTTGAAGTTGGTTCATGCCATTTTTGAAGGACAAGATTTATTGTGTCTGGATGCAGATTCTAAAGTCTTAAAAGCTCATTTCGTTCCATACATGAAGCAAGAGCTTCTTGCTCAGGTTGCGGAGCCTTTGGTGAATGAAAAGAGTGCTGTACTTAAAGGATTGGGATACAAAGCCCAAGTGTTTCCTCGCGAAATCAATCTCTTTTTCTTGACGGATGATGGGCGCTACAGAATTGAGAAACGAGGAGAGGATTACGGATTGGTCGATGCAGATCAAACTTGGACCGAAGAAGAATTGTTGAAGAAATTGGAAGAAAATCCTCAATCATTCTCCCCAAATGCTCTTTTAAGACCGCTCTATCAGGAAGTGATTTTACCCAATGTAGCTTATCTGGGTGGCGGAGGAGAGCTGTCTTATTGGTTTCAATTGAAAGCAGTTTTTGATCATTTTCAAGTTCCTTTTCCAGCTCTATTCCCTAGAAATTCTGGTCTAGCTCTCGGCGAGAATGTTTTAAGAAAGATGAAGCAATTGGAGATTGACCCTGTTCAACTCTTTAAGGGTGTAGAGGTGCATCTCGAAAAAATCCTGGAGAGCAACGAATCCTACGACGGCTTTCTTGCAGAAAAAGAAAAATTCGGTCAATTGTCGGTTGTGCTCAAACAGCGTTTCTCACAATTTGAAGAGAGTATGCACGCCTATTCGGAAGCACATGTTCGAAAGATGGAAAAGGTGCTGGAGCACATGGAATCGAAGTTTAAGAGGAGAATGAAGAAGAAGGAAGAAATTCGGATTCAAAAACTCGAGGCCATCTACAGAGAGGTTTATCCTAAAAAGGTTTTGCAAGAACGCATTCAGAGTTTCGCCTACCTTAGGCTTGCGTTGGGAGCGGGGATAATCCCGAAACTCATAGATAATTTCGACCCTTTTGCTTTCAATGTCTTGATTTTGAAAGACCAAAGTTCATAGTGCTTCTTGAAAAATCATTGAGCTGTTCAAAACTTATGAAAAGCCCAATTTCAAGTATTTTGCTGTGACTTGAAGGATACTACTTTTGTGTATGGAAGAATACATTCTCATTCTTGACTTCGGTTCTCAGTTCACACAACTGATTGCGAGGCGTGTACGTGAACTTAACGTCTATTGCGAAATTCATCCCTACAACGACTATCCTGAGCCAAGCGACAATTGTAAAGGAGTGATTCTCTCTGGGAGTCCTTTTTCTGTCAACGACCCGGATCATCCAAATCCCGACATCTCCAAGATTCGAGGTGCATTTCCTCTTTTAGGAATTTGTTATGGAGCCCAAATTCTGGCAAAAACCTCTGGTGGTGAAGTTGCTCGTTCTGCACATCGTGAATACGGCCGCGCCAACTTAAGCGACATCGATTCTTCCTCTGCTCTTGTCCATGGCATCGATTCTGGCTCTCAAGTGTGGATGTCGCATGGAGATACAATCTTAACTCTCCCTTCTAATTTTAAGAACATCTGCAGCTCAAATAATATTGAGAATGCCGGCTATGAAGTAGAAGGTGAGCAGACTTACGGAATTCAATTCCACCCTGAAGTTTATCACTCGACAGACGGATTGCATTTGCTTCGGAATTTTGTGGTCAATATTTGTGGCTGCAGTCAGTCTTGGACGCCTGCACACTTCATCGAAGAAACTGTTGAGCAGTTGCAACAACAGATTGGAGATGGTAAAGTTGTTCTCGGACTCTCAGGTGGGGTTGATAGCTCAGTAGCCGCGGTTCTTCTGCAAAGAGCCATTGGTGAACGTCTTCATTGCATTTTCGTCAACAATGGCTTGCTACGGAAACACGAATACGAGCAAGTTTTGGATCAATACAAAGAGCTCAATTTAAACGTAAAAGGAGTCGATTCTTCAGAACGCTTCTATTCGGAATTGAAAGACATATCGGATCCTGAAGCGAAACGAAAGGTCATTGGTCGGGTGTTTATTGAGGTATTCGATGAGGAGTCTCACCGGATTCAAGGGGTTGATTTCCTTGGTCAGGGCACCATTTATCCCGATGTGATTGAGTCTAAGTCGGTGAAAGGACCTTCGGCCACCATTAAGTCACACCACAACGTAGGTGGTCTTCCCGATTTCATGAAATTGGAATTGGTAGAACCGCTCAAAGCGCTTTTCAAAGATGAAGTGCGAAGGGTAGGAGCAGAACTTCACATGCCTCCTGAAATTCTAGGACGGCACCCATTTCCGGGTCCAGGTCTAGCCATTCGCATTCTTGGCGACATCACTCCAGAGAAGGTACAGACTTTGCAAGAGGTCGATCATATTTGGATTAAGGGTTTGAAAGACGAGGGATTGTACGACGAGGTTTGGCAGGCAGGTTCTATTCTACTTCCGGTGCAATCGGTAGGAGTTATGGGCGATGAACGTACTTATGAAAATGCAGTTGCTTTAAGAGCTGTAACTTCAACAGATGGTATGACGGCAGATTGGTGTCATCTACCGTATGAGTTTTTAGCCAAGGTTTCCAACCAAATCATCAATCAGGTGAAAGGCGTCAATCGGGTCGTGTACGACATTAGTTCTAAGCCGCCCGCAACCATTGAATGGGAATGATGAGGATTCTCCTCACCATATGTTTAGTTTCGATTTTCCATTTGGGATTTTCCCAAGAAGGAAAGGTCAGTTCCGAAATTCGGGAATTTGCAGGGAAGAAGTATTTCGTTCATACGCTTGAACAGGGAAATACAGTCTATGGTATTTCGAGGCTTTATAATGTTGAGCTCGAGGAAATTTTCAAGGCAAATCCTGGAGCCAAAGAAGGAGTTGGAATCGGGCAGGAGCTGCTAATTCCTTTCAAGAAGGCCGACATTAAAAAGACGGTTAAAAACGATTTGGAAATCGACGGTTCGTTCATTCTCCACACGGTTTCTGCCAAAGAAACCCTCTACGGAATTTCTAGGCAGTACAACATTGGTCAAGAGCAATTGCTCAAGGACAATCCAGAAATTGCCGAAGGCATAAAGCCAGGTCAAGTCCTAAGGATTACGACCATCAAGAAAAGAGAAGTAGAGGTGAAGGTTCAGCAAGTGGAAACTGTATTTCTTCCTGCCAAGAGCGATAGTTTGATTCATCACACGGTAGAGCCAAAGCAAACCCTTTATAGTTTGGCGAAGCAGTTCAATGTGAACATCGATTCCATCAAGTTTGTAAATGCCGGACTGGTGAAGGGCTTGCAAGTTGGTCAGCTCATTCGCATTCCAAAATTGCGCCCCGATTATGCTCGATTGAAATTCCCAAAGTCCGACGACAGCCTTGTCGTAGAACGCCGCATTCGTGATTCGAGTGAAATCAGGATTACGCTTTTTCTGCCGTTCTTTTTAGACAACAACGACACCTCATATGCAGTAAAAGAGGAGGAGGGTTTGATCTATAGGAACGAGCTTTACCCAAGATCGAAGGTTGCTTTTGAGTTTTATGAAGGTGTTCGTCTCGCCCTCGATTCGGTTCGAGGTTTAGGAAAGAAGGTTGTGTTGCAGGTGTACGATACGAAATCGGCTTCATTTGACCAGCAACTCAACAGCATGTCGTTTGCGGAGACCGACATCATTGTTGGGCCATTGTACCGATCCAACTTTTTGAAAGTGTCTCCAATTGCAAAGCGCTATGGTATTCCAATTGTGTCGCCGGTTCCTCAGTCCAATAAAATTCTCCTCGACAATCCAGTTGTAATAAAGCTAGTGCCCTCCGTTGCGTCTGAGGTTCGATATCTACGCGATTACTATGAAGTGAAGAAGGATTACGTTAACTGTGTGATCATCAATAGTGGCAAATACAGCGATGCCAATTTGGTTAACGTTTTTACAAATGCTATGGATACTTCGATGGCCTTTGACTCTACTGCTCTATTGACGATGTATGAAGTGGATACAGCTCTTCTTGCGCCGCGCCTGGACAGTATGATGAATTACATTTTCATACCAAGCACAGATTTGTCTTACATCTCTAACCTAGTTAACAAGCTTTATCTGCTTACTGAGAATTAT
Organism: Flavobacteriales bacterium UBA1986; assembly: GCA_002336245.1. Classification (GTDB taxonomy): domain Bacteria; phylum Bacteroidota; class Bacteroidia; order Flavobacteriales_G; family Salibacteraceae; genus UBA4419. Next base: position 81,052 of record DDDG01000013.1, on the reverse strand, counting down.
AATGTCCGAATCTTTGCTCCAGGTAAGTGGATGGAGTACGACAACCTCGACTTGGCTTATTTGAATGCCTTAAATGCGCATTTTGCCACGGCCTATTTTGTAGACTATGATGCGGAAAACGTAAAGGTCTTTCTGAAGCGTTACCGAGAACAGTACGGGACAGATGCCAGTCGCTATGGATTTCTAGGTTATGAGCTTTTCCTTAGCCTAGCTCGTTTTGAAGAATCGAACTTGCTTGAGAATCTCGATCAAATTCAGTCCACAGGACTTGTAATTAAATACGATTTCCGAAGTTTCGATTTCAACAATGGCTACGAGAACCAAGGCATGCACCTAATACAGGTTAAGGATTTTGCCTACAAGAAGGTGCGCTGATTAGGCGAAGACAACCTTCTCCTTATCGTACTCTCCTCTTTCTAGTTTCGCCTTAATTTTCTTGAAGACACCAACAGTGTAATCAACATCTTCTAAGGTATGTACCGCTGTAGGAATGAGTCTCAGTAGAATCACATCTTTTGGAACGACTGGGTAAGTTACCAGTGAGCAGAAGATGGCGTAATTCTCACGAAGATCGGTTACCACATTAGCTGCTTCAAATGGTCCACCGCGAAGAATTACCGGAGTAACCTGAGAGTCTGTTTCACCAAGGTTAAATCCTTCAGCTTTCAAGCCAGCTTGCAGAGCGTCTGCGATTTTCCAGAGGTCATCTTTGAAAGAAGTGTCGTTGCGGAAAAGCTCCAAACGTTTGAGGTTTCCAACAACCAAAGGCATTGGAAGAGACTTAGCAAAAATCTGTGAGCGCATGTTGTAGCGCAAGTAGTCAACTACGTTTTCGGTAGAAGAGATGAAGCCACCAATGGATGCAAAAGCTTTCGCGAAAGTTCCAAAGTAAATGTCAATGTCGTCTTGAACACCGTAATGCTCACCTGTGCCGGCTCCAGTTTCACCCATAGTTCCAATGCCGTGTGCATCGTCTACGAACAAACGGAAGTCGTATTTCTTTTTCAAGGCAACGATTTCAGGAAGTTTTCCAGTATCGCCTCCCATACCGAAAACACCTTCGGTGATGACCAAAATCCCACCGTCTGTTTCACCGATAATCTTGGTAGCTCTTTGAAGCATGATTTCCAATTTGTCAATCTCGTTGTGAGCATAAACAAATCGTTTTCCCTGATGCATGCGAACTCCGTCGAGAATACAAGCGTGGGATTCTGAATCGTATACAATAACATCCTTACGATCGACCAATGCGTCGATGGCCGATGCCATTCCTTGGTAACCAAAATTGACCAAGATGGTATCCTCTTTACTGACGAAGGAGGATAATTCTTCTTCTAGCTTTTCATGAAGGTTGCTGTTTCCAGACATCATTCGTGCTCCCATTGGTTGAGAGAGGCCATACTTCGCTGCGGCATCGGCATCTGCCTTACGCACTTCTGGATGATTGGCCATGCCGAGGTAGTTGTTCACCGACCAGACAAGGACTTCCTTGCCACGAAACATCATTTTATTGCTGATGTCTCCTTCGAGCTTTGGAAACATGAAATAACCATGCGAGTATTCAGCGTGTTGCCCGAGAGCTCCACGGTTCTTCTTAATCTTATCGAAAATATCCACAGTCCTTGTGTTTTTAGTTGAAGCAAAATTAATCTAATTAATACGCTGAAGCCTCACAGATAATAGAATAGTAAACGAGCAAATGTGAAAAAGTAGACTACTTGTAATACTTGTTTATTTGACATATATTGGACATCAATAAGCTCAATACATCTCAAGAAATGCGCGTCTTCTTAAAACTCCTTGCCCTAGCTATAACTACTGCAATTCTATTTAGTTCGTGTTCGACTTCGAATGATGTGGTTTCCAACTCATTTCTGAGTAAAAGAAAATACCGCAAGGGATTTCATGTGAACCTGAAATCAAACAAGGTAAAACCAGCGGCGCGCATCTCTGCTGAAAGCCTAGCTCAAGAAACTGATGTTTTTGCGCAGGCTCAAGAGCTGCAGGAAGTGAACATCGAGGTTCAAAAAGCACCAAAAGACAAGAAGTCGGTTGAGTACAAAGCACCAAAGAATGGTGGTCTAGCTCAAAAAATCCAAACCCTTAAGCAACTGAAGAAGTTGTCGAAAGAGATCAAAGCAATGTCCAAGGAAGACTTCATGGCCTCCATCGACCAAATTGAAAATCAGCCGAATCTTGCGCCAGCAGACGACATGAGTACGGAAGATATATTCGCTCTCGTAGCTTTCATCGGTGCACTTTTAGCAATTGTGGGTACGGTTATTCCCTTCATCGGATTTTTGGGTTGGCTTGCCGCCTTGATATTTGGTTTCTTAGGTCTGAAGTCAGAGAAGTGGCAATGGATGGCTATTGTAGGTGTGGTTGTTGGATTGTTGATTCTACTCCTCGTTATTCTTCTCCTCATTTTCGTCCTTCTTTTAGGTGCATCGATAGGTGCTTGGTAGGAGTTTGAATAGGATGGTTCAAGCGCATCCAGATTGAACTTTCTTCATTGGAACAATTGTTTCCACTAAGGACAATTTTCCGCCTATGATAAAGTTATCTTCGCACTCGTTTTGAAGATAAAAGTCCTAATCCTTATTTGCCTCAGCTTAATGCTCTTGGGTTCTTGCTCAGAGTACCAGCGTGTGCTTAAGTCCCGTGACTTGAACCTTAAGCTGACTAAGGCAAATGAATACTTCGAGAAGGGCAACTACTACAAGGCACTTCCGATTTACGAAGAACTAATCAGTGCCTACCGAGGAACTGGTCGTGCAGCAGATGTGTATTACAAGTATGCCTACTGCGAATACAACTTGGGCGACTTGATTATGGCCAATTACCGCTTCGACAATTTCACCAAGACTTTCCCAAACTCCGATAAGGTAGAAGAGTGTGCTTTTATGGCCGCTTATTGCAGTTATGTGATCTCACCTAGGTCCTCTTTAGACCAAAGCGCGACCTTTCAAGCGATCGATGAGCTGAACTTGTTCATGAACCTCTATCCCAATTCCAATTTGGTAGACTCGTGCAATACCTTGTTGGATGAGTTGCGAATAAAGCTTGAGAAGAAGTCTTTCGATCTTGCACAACTTTTTCTAAAGACGGCCAAGTACAAGGCTGCGATCGTTACTTTCGAGAATACGCTGGTGGATTTCCCTGATACCGATTACAAGGAAGAAATCCTTTTCAACAGCCTGAAAGCTCATTACAAACTTGCCCTGAATTCCGTTGACTCAAAAAAGGAGGAGCGACTGAAGGATACAATGAAAGCTTATGTTAAATTTGCAGACTCATTACCAAACAGTTCGCTTTTAAGGAAAGCCGAAGACATGTATCGGTCGACGCAAGCGGAATTGGCAAGAGTGTACACTAAGAAATAAGAATGGACTACAAAAAGAGCCAAGCGGCTAGCAGCACAGAGACTCGAGATCTTCTTGATATGGCAGATGGAATAGGGAACGTTTACGAAACCCTAGTCATTCTTTCAAAAAGATCAAATCAAATCCAACAAGACCTCAAAGAGGAGCTCACTTCGAAATTGGCCGAATTCGCTTCAGCAACGGATACGCTGGAAGAAATTTTCGAAAACAGAGAGCAAATTGAGATTTCAAAATTCTACGAAAGAATGCCAAAGCCGGTAGCCATGGCTATGGAAGAACTTGCAGAAGATGAAATCTACCACCGTACTCCTGAAGCCGAGGACGAGATTAAATAAATTCCCGCATGTTTCGCGGCAAAAAAATATTGCTCGGTGTCACCGGTAGCATTGCCGCCTACAAATCTGCAGTACTTGTTCGTGCGCTCATAAAAGAGGGTGCAGAAGTGCGCGTTGTAATGACGCCAAGTTCCAAAGACTTTGTTACCCCACTCACTCTGGCCACACTTTCAAAGAATCCCGTTGAATGGGAGTTCGTGCAAGATTCCGATGCAGGAACTTGGAACAATCACGTTGAACTTGGTCTTTGGGCCGACTTCCTTCTCATCGCTCCAGCCTCCGCCAATACCGTAGCCAAAATGGCTCAAGGGATTTGCGACAACCTTCTTCTTGCCACCTACTTGTCAGCAAAATGTTCGGTTGGATTTGCTCCAGCGATGGACCGTGATATGATTGAACACGCAGGAGTTCAAGGGAATATTCAGAAACTGATTCAGATGGGACACATTCTGTTTGAGCCTGAGGCGGGAGAACTCGCCAGCGGTTTGGAAGGAAAAAGTAGGATGGCAGAACCCGAGCGCATCGCAGCGCAGCTCAAAGAGTATTTCGAAGTGAAGAGCGCTTGGATCGGCATGGAGGTTTTAATAACAGCAGGTCCAACTTATGAAGCCATCGATCCAGTGCGCTTCATCGGAAATAGATCGAGTGGGAAAATGGGATACGCCATTGCACAAGCTTGTGCAAACCGTGGAGCCTTGGTTACCTTGGTAAGCGGTCCGGTAGCCATCGATCCACCCGAAGGCTTAAAGGAAGTTGTGCGTGTGGAAAGCGCGGCTGAAATGAAAGCGGCGGTTGAGCTGTATTCAAAGAATGCCAAGGTCATTGTGATGTCTGCGGCAGTAGCCGACTATCGCCCGAGCGAACAAGCGGATCAAAAGATTAAAAAGGCTAGTGCTGAGTTGAAGATTGACTTGCAACAGACCGACGACATCCTCAAATTCTTGGGCGAGAATAAACAAGAAGGTCAGATTCTGATTGGTTTTGCCCTCGAGACCAACAATGCTGAAGAAAATGCAAAGTCGAAGCTGGAGCGAAAGAACTTGGATGCAATCGTTTTAAACTTGCCCTCTGAAAAAGGAACTGGCTTTGGCTACGATACGAATCAAATCACGATCTACGACAGAAACAATAAATCCAAATCATTTGGGTTAAAGCAAAAGTCTGAAGTTGCTCAGGACATTCTCAATTATGTTGAAACACTCTTTTAGCCTCATTTGCTTTCTCTGTGTGAATCTTTTGAGCTTTTCTCAAGAGGTAAGATGTGATGTTGAGGTCAATGCCCAACAGATTTCCAGCGTCGATCAGTCTTTGGTTCAGACAATGGAACAGTCAATCACTGAATTCATTAATTCAAAGAAGTGGTCAGGCGACCAATTTAAAGATTTCGAGCAAATCGAGTTCAACCTCCTTCTGAATCTTGAGAACAGGATTGGCAATGAGACTTGGGAGGCCTCCTTGCAGATTCAGTCAAGACGCCCTGTTTTTGGTACCTCATACACAACGCCCATGATTTCCTTCATGGACAACGACGTGGTGTTCAACTTTTCTCAGTTCGCCAACTTAGAGTTTTCGGAAACTCAATTTCTCTCAAACCTTACTTCAGTCTTGGCCTATTACGTTTATATGGTAATGGCTTACGATTACGACTCTTTCAAGAAAAAAGGGGGCGATGTCTTTCTTCAAAAAGCGCAAACCCTAGTGAACAATGCTCAAGGCAGCGATTACCCCGGTTGGGATTCGGATTCAAAAGGGGAGAAGAATCGTTACTGGATCGTTGAAAACCATCGAAATGCACGAACAGAAGGTTTTAGAAACTGTCTTTACGAATACCATCGTTTGGGCCTTGACAAGATGGAAAGCAGCCCCGACGAAGCTCGAAAGGCTATTCTAAGTGCCTTGGAACAGCTTAGACCAGTTTTTCAGAACCGACCCAACAGCATCAATTTGAGAATCTTCTTCAACGCGAAGTACACCGAGATCGTCAAGATTTTTGAGAAATCGGATGAAGCTGAGAAACGAAAGGCCGTTGATTTGCTGACCAGTTTGGATCCGGCGAACGCAACGAAATACAACGAAATTTTAAAGAACAATTAGGTTCATTCGGAATCAGTAAGTTTGGCTAATGCTCCATCAAATTTACGTTCGGAACTACGCACTCATCGAAGAGTTGAAACTCGACTTTGAACCTGGCTTCACGGCAATAACAGGAGAGACGGGTGCGGGTAAGTCCATTCTGCTCGGAGCTCTTTCTCTTCTGCTTGGGGAGCGCGCCGACAGCAAACAATTGCTGAACGATGAGAAGAAGTGCATTGTTGAGGGTGCGTTTAAAATCGAGGATTATCCTTTGGAATCCTTTTTCGCTCAACATGAACTCGACTTTTTTCAGGATTGCATCATCCGACGTGAAATTAGTCCGGGTGGACGCTCAAGAGCATTCATCAACGATACGCCTGTCTCTGTGCAGACTTTAAGAGCTTTGGCTGAAAATCTGGTCGATGTTCACAGTCAGAATGAGAACCTGAGCCTCAACGATTCTGCTTATCAACTCCTGCTCCTCGATTCCTTTGCAGGCGCTAAGACCTTACGGGAAGAATACGCGACAGAGTACACGAAGTGGAAAACCTTGACTCAAAATTTAAATGAGCGAGAAGCTCAAATTGCAGAGCTTAGGAAAAATAGAGATTACTGGCAATTTCAGTTTGATGAGTTGGAAGCCATTCCCTTAAAGCGTGCAAGTGAAGAAGGTTGGGAAGAGCGTATTCAACTCATGGAGAACTCTGAAGAGATCAAGGCCGTTTTGCACTCTTTTTCTGAAGAATTTTATGAAGGTGGACTCTCCGATAAACTAACGAGTTTGTTGGAACGAGCGCGTTCGGTTGAAGGTATGAGCCCGTCCTTAGATGAACTCATTAAACGATTGAAGGAAAGTCAAATTGAACTGAAGGATATAGGTCTTGAGAGCGCGAGTCTTGCGGAGAATGTTGAGTTCAATCCGAGCGAGCTTCAACAGATGCGAGATTCGATGAATCAAATCAATAGCCTTCTCTTTAAGCACTCACTGCAATCGGTGGAAGAATTGATGCTTCGTCAGTTGGAGCTCGAGCAGAACCTCTTGAACAACGCTGAGGTCGAAGAGGATCTTCAAGCCTTGCGGGCTGAAATAGAGGAAGTGCATCAATCCTTAGAAAAGAAAGCAGCGGAACTGCGCAAGCTTCGAACAAAAGCGATTCCATCCCTTGAAAAGCGATTGCTCTCTGAACTCGAGAAACTCAAGATGGAGCAGAGTGCGCTGAAGTTCGACCTCCAGTATTTGGATGAACTCAATGAAAGCGGTTTCGATCGAGTACAGATTCTCTTCGATGCTAACAGAAACAATCAATTGAGATCCATTTCGAAGGTTGCTTCTGGAGGAGAACGCTCTCGTCTTTTACTGGCCTTAAGAAGAGTTCTCGCTGAAGTTCATCGCATGCCTTCCATCGTCTTTGACGAAATTGATACGGGAGTTTCGGGAGATGTCGCTCTGAAAGTTGGTCAGTTGATGGCCGAGATGAGCGCCGATTGTCAAATCATGAGCATCACACATTTGCCTCAAATAGCTGGAAAAGCGAGTCATCATTTGCACGTCTCGAAGCATGAGGTTGATGGATCTCTGAGAACCAAAGTCAGGATGTTGAGCACAGATGAGCGCATTGTAGAAATCGCTCAAATGCTGAGCGGAGTTGATCCTTCCCAAGCTGCTTTGGGCAATGCTCGCGAGCTCTTATCGAACTAGAATTCCCTAGGAAAAAAGCCTACTTTTGAGCCTAAAGTTCAAATGAATAGCCATGGCTCACGGATTGTTAGAAGGTAAGAAAGGAATCATATTTGGCGCACTCGACCCCCAGTCGATTGCCTGGAAAGTTGCTGAACAAGCACATGCTCAAGGAGCGAAATTCACCCTTACGAATGCACCCATCGCCATGCGAATGGGAAAGATTAATGAATTGGCCGAAGCTTGTGGCTCCATTGTAATCCCAGCGGATGCTACCTCGGAAGAAGATTTAACGAACCTCTTCGAAAAGTCTATGGAAGAACTCGGAGGTCCATTGGATTTCGTGCTTCACAGCATTGGAATGTCGCCAAACGTTCGTAAAGGCAAGCATTACACCGACTTAAACTACGACTTCTACCACAAGACAATGGACGTGAGCGCCATGTCATTGCACAAGACACTCGCAACTGCGATGAGATTGGATGCCTTGAAGGAATGGGGAAGTGTAGTTGGCTTGACCTACATCGCCGCTCAACGCGTGTTCCCAGATTACAACGACATGGCTGATGCCAAGGCTCTCTTGGAGAACATCGGACGTTCTTTTGGATATCACTACGGCGTGAAGAAAAAAGTTCGCGTCAATACAATCTCTCAGTCTCCAACAGTAACAACTGCTGGAAGTGGTGTGAAAGGCTTCGATTCATTCTTGGCCTATGCAGATAAGATGTCTCCCTTAGGGAATGCTACTGCAGAAGAATGCGCCAATTACACAATCATGATGTTCTCCGACTTTACTAGGAAAGTTACGATGCAGAACCTTTTCCACGACGGTGGCTTTAGCTTCACTGGTGTAAGCGCTGCGGTTATGGACAAATTCATGGAAGAGTAAAGAGCTGGCAACCCCATGTGGTTCCAGTTCATTTCTTACCTCAACTACCGCATGAAGGCCAAGGGTCTTCACGGAACACATTCTCCACTCATTTACGACTTCGTAGAGCGCGTACTCCAAAACGAGCATGCCTTTTATGCCTACCGAAAATTGGAGCGATTGCGCAATCGACAACTTCAAGATAAAGGCTTCATCGAGGTGCAGGATTTTGGCGCTGGATCCAAGAAGCTTGACTCAAAGCGAGCCATTGCATCCATTGCAAAGGTTTCGGGGACCACAGAAAAATACAATCGTCTTTTACATCGCATAGCCTGGTTCTACCAAGCAAAGAACATTCTTGAGTTCGGAACTTCCTTGGGATTGGGCACTGCCGCTCTTGCATTGGCAGATTCAGCGGCTAAGGTCGTAAGCGTGGAAGGAGATCCCGCGACTGCAAAAAGAGCTAAAGAAAACTTGAAAGGAATCGGCTTGAATCAGGTTAAGGTCATGAACCTTCGCTTCGATGAGGCACTTATTGAATTGAAAGACGAGACATGGGATTTGATTTTCTTAGATGGTCACCACGAGGAGGCCGCGACCATTCGTTATGCACAGGCTTTAGTACCTAAGCTAAACGCAGGCGGTGTTATTGTTTTAGACGACATCTATTGGTCTAAGGGAATGGCTTCAGCCTGGAATCAGTTGAAGGAGCATCCGCAGCTCACTTATTCGATTGATTTATACAGAATGGGAATCCTTTCCTTTCAAGAGGGAATGGAAAAGGGGCAACACTTCGTTCTGAAATATTAGCCCTTTAAGATCTTTTAAAGCGTTCTATTGGTTTTGCTCGGCGGCCATCTTCGCTGCTTCTTTTTCGTAGCGATCTAGGAAATCACCGATTTGCTCAACACCCAATTTCTTGGCAATGATTTCTTTGTTGTGGTCTAGAACATACACAACAGGAGTAGAGTAGATGTCGTAGGTGTTTCTAAAGTTCAAACTCGCCAATGTTGTGCGACTGATGTAATTGGCGGCATTTTTATTGATTTCAGGAGTGTCTGAAACATTGAGCCAATTCAACTGCTTTTCTTGAATGAATTTCTTCCAAGCTCCATTCTCCAGTTCCGTTCCAACCGCGAAGACTTCAATGCCTCGGCTTTTGTCGAGAGTGTTGTACCATTCACGAAGTTTAGGTGTAGCCTTCTTGCAATGGCCACATCCGGAATCCCAGAAATATAGGATGGTAAATTTTGCAGGAAGCTTGTGAAGGTTGATCCATTCTCCTGTTTCTCCGCTCGTGTCGGGCAGAATGATGTTTGGAGCAATGTTTCCCATCAATAAAGGCTTCATGGCTATTGCTCGTTCTGCAACCTTCGCAGTTTTGGTGCTGTCCATCCAGTGTGCCTTTCCAGTCATGTAGTACTTCTCGGCCATGTGAACGAAAATCGCATCCATTCCCATAATCTTAGATTTCTCATAAGAGTTGGTGATGTAATGCACCACATACTTGAAGGTCTCTTTGTTGCCTTCTGTGCGTGCAACCAATTGATCAGCTTCCTTGATGATGCTGTCGGGAATTTGAACGACGAGCTTTGTCATATAATAGTCGAGCTTACGATGGAAAATTGGAGAGCGCAAGAGTCGGTCGTCAGCGAAATCCATATTCTTTAAATACTCAGACTTGTAGAAGCGCAACTTGGCTTGGTCCATCGATTCTTCGCCGATCGGCTTCAGGTCTTCAGGAATTACTGGATCGTCTGAGGCGAGGATGATTTTTGTAATGAGCTTGTTGGGGTACTTGGCCATGAATTCTTTTTTGAAGCTTTTCACTTCTTCGTTGATGGCATTCAATTCTGCTTGAAGCTTCTCAACCTCCTTTGTGTTTTCAGCCTCTTCTTCAGCTTTCTTCTTGTTGTTGACTTTTTCTGCGGTCATTCCCTTGTCGGAGATGAAGCGCTGATACTCATAAAAAGCCTCGTTTTCTGGTGAACCTTTAACCTCTGAAGTCTCTAGAAAATTCCCCAACTTATTGCTGATCTCAAATTCCTTTTCATCACCAGAGACTAAAAATTCAAAGTAGCTCGCTTTGTCTGGCATGACCATGAGGTAGATTCCTCCAGGTAGCATTTCCTTTCCTTCAAAAACGAAGTTTCCTTTGGAGTCTACTTTAGCCGTATCCTCATAGTATTGTTTCTTGCCGTAATACTTGGCGAGGTAGATGACCGTATCTGAAACGCCATCAACCTTGAACTTGTATTTGTATCCCTGGGCAGATACATTGATAGAAAAAGCGAGGAGTAGGAGTGCTGTGAAAATATTTCTAATCATGGTTTTAATCTAGTTCTACAAATATAGCTGTCTTCAAAACTCATGCGAGACCAGTGTGAATCTTTGCTGCTTAACACAACTTTAACAGCGCTTGCTCAAGTGTGTTCTAACTCACAGTTTTACGTATGTCTCTGACTTATATTTGAGATATGAAGTTAAAAGGTCTATTTATAAGCGCTCTCATCCTGTCATCTGCAACACTTTTTGAAGGCTGCGGAATTAAGGGTTGCATGGATCCCTTGGCACTCAATTACGATGCTGAAGCTACCAAATACGATGGTTCTTGCGAATATGGCGAGCTCCAAACCTATCTCTTGCTGAAGACTGAAATGGAAGCAGGCGGTGAATCGGTGATTGTCAATCAGGAATTCTCTCCTGAGAATATGAACAAGACGGTCATCACCCGACTTCGTTTTTACCTCGCCGACATCAGCTTAAGAGAAACCGGAGGAAGCAAGCTGAGCTTATCGGATGTTGAGTTGATTGAAATGGACTCCGCAAAATTCGACCTTGGCTTCAGCAATGAGCTGCGTCTGGATGTGCCTGCGGGAAATTATGATCAGTTGGATTTTGATTTGGGTGTTCCAGAGGTTTTAAATTCTGTCCTTCCTGCCGACTATGAAGAAGGCCACCCATTGAGTGTTGAGGATCTATTCTGGGTTTGGGCTACCAAGCGCAAGTTTGTTGAGATTGATGGGCGCTACGACTACGATGGTGATGGCATTGCCGAACGACCTTTCTTCTTTCACACAGGGTTACAAATCTTGTATCGCGATGTCAATGCAATCGATGTAGACTTCGCCATTGCCGATGGTCAAAAGAAGGAACTCGAGCTTTTAATTGATCTAGATTATGTTTTCAATCAACTCAATATGGACAGCTTGTATCAATCGCACACCAATGAGTTTGATGCAAATTCAATGCAAGCAGCAACGATGTTCCAAGATGCTTTTTCAGAAGCCTTTTCCGCTAAGTAGTTAGCGACGCTTTAAGAGCTTTTCCAACTCAAACATCTCATCCCGAAGTTTTGCGGCTTCCACGAAGTCGAGTTCTTTGGCAGCAACTTCCATCGATTTCTTGATTACAGAAATCGCATCCCGCACTTGTTCTTGTGTCATATACGGGCGGTTAGCATCGGCCGCTTCTTTGGTCGGATTGTCGCGTGCGTAATCTTTGGCTTTTTTCTCGGTTCCTGCTACGGAAGTCTGACGCATGATTCTCTCCTTCGACACCGTCAAGGCCTGAGGAACCACTCCGTGATCCTCGTTGTATTTCAACTGCTTCTCTCTACGTCGAGTTGTCTCGTCCATGGTGGCCCGCATCGAATCAGTAATTCGATCGGCGTAGAGAATGGCTTTGCCTTCTAGGTGACGTGCCGCTCGTCCAACCGTTTGTGTCAAACTCACAGTCGATCTTAGGAATCCTTCCTTGTCGGCATCCATAATCGCCACTAAAGAAACTTCCGGTAAGTCCAATCCTTCGCGGAGTAGGTTGATGCCTATAAGAATATCGAAGACTCCCAGTCGTAAGTCTCTCAAGATTTCCACCCGTTCCAAAGTGTCAACATCTGAGTGAATGTAGCGGCATCGGAAGCCCAGCTTATCCATGTACTTAGTGAGCTCTTCGGCCATTCGTTTGGTTAAGGTTGTCACCAAAACACGTTCGTCGGCGTCAACACGCTTCGCCACTTCTTCAAGAAGATCGTCTACTTGATTGATGCAAGGCCGAACTTCAATGATTGGATCTAACAGTCCAGTAGGCCGGATGACTTGCTCTGCTACGACTCCGCCACTAAGCTGCAATTCATAATTTGCAGGGGTCGCGCTCACATAGATCACTTGCTTTTGGATATCCTCAAATTCCTCGAATTTTAGAGGTCGATTGTCCATGGCTGCTGGAAGACGAAATCCATATTCCACCAAGTTTACTTTACGTGCTCTGTCCCCACCATACATGGCGCGTATTTGTGGAATGGTGACGTGCGACTCGTCGATGACCATCATATAGTCTTTCGGGAAGTAGTCGATTAAACAAAAGGGGCGGGTACCTGCCTCACGTTGGTCGAAGTAGCGCGAATAGTTTTCAATTCCTGAGCAATAACCAAGCTCACGCATCATTTCCAAGTCGTAGTTGGTGCGCTCATTCAAGCGTTTGGCCTCAAAGTTTTTACCCAAGTCTTCGAAGTAGTCGACTTGTTTAATGAGATCGTCTTGAATTTCTTTAATCGAACGATTTAGTGTGTCTTTGGTCGTGACGAAGATGTTTGCAGGATAGATCTTGATTTTTTCGAAACGATCAGATGTGCGGTTGTTCCAAGGGTCTAAATATTCAATCGATTCAATTTCGTCTCCCCAAAAGGAAATGCGATAGGCGTGATCGGCATAAGCGAGATAGATGTCAACGGTATCTCCCTTCACGCGGAAAGTACCACGAGCGAGTTCATGGGGTACTCTAGAATACAAACCTCCTACGAAGGCGCGCAATAAGCTGTCTCGTGTAATTTTTTGTCCTTCATGAACCTCAATGACTTGTTCGCCAAATTCGCTCGGGTTTCCCATACCGTAGATGCAGGAAACGGAAGAAACTACAATCACATCGCGTCTACCTGAAAGCAGTGCGGAGGTAGCAGAAAGTCTCAATTTATCAATCTCATCATTGATGCTGAGGTCCTTTTCGATGTAGGTGTCAGAGACCGGTAGGTAAGCTTCCGGTTGGTAGTAGTCGTAATAAGAAACAAAGTACTCTACGGAGTTCTCGGGAAAGAACTGTTTAAACTCTCCGTAAAGCTGAGCGGCTAAAGTTTTGTTGTGACTGAGAATTAAGGTCGGCTTCTGAACTTGCTGGATGACGTTGGCAATACTGAAGGTTTTTCCTGAGCCCGTAGCTCCTAAAAGTGTTTGATAACGCTCTCCTTCATCAATTCCTTCAACCAATTGTTTGATTGCCGAGGGTTGATCGCCAGTTGGTTTGTATTCTGATTCGAGTTTAAAATCCAAGCTTTATGGTCTTGATTTGTAAGCTGCTAATGTCAGCATAATTGGTCTTTGGTCGATTCTTGTACCCGCTAATTTTTGGGCCACTTGAAGGAGCGTATCCGAGTTGAATTCAAAACCACAGAAACCGATGAGAGGGCCATGGCTGCGCCCGCATACATTGGGTTGAGCATGGAACCACTCAAAAAGTATAGCAAGCCTGCAGCAAGCGGAATTCCAAGTAGGTTGTACACAAAGGCCCAGAGTAGGTTTTGCTGCTTACACTAGGTGACTTGAAAACTTGTTTTTCAACCGTTTTATGCACAGGCGGCACAGGTCATTCCTTCTACAGCAAAAACTTCTTTCACAATATAAATCTAACGATAAGCAGTGCGCTCGAGGCCCTCGTTCCATTAAGCTGGTTATTTTCGTAGCTTAGGAATTGAAGCGAGATTATGGGAAGAGCATTTGAATACCGAAGAGCAGCAAAAGAGAAACGTTGGGATAAGATGTCACGCGTGTTTCCAAAACTCGCTAAGGCGATCACCATGGCGGCGAAAGAGGGTGGTTCTGACCCAGACATGAACCCAAGCTTGCGCACCGCGATTCAAAATGCCAAGGCGCAAAACATGCCCAAGGACAACATCTCTTCAGCCATTAAACGAGCAGAAGGGAAGGACGCCGCAGATTACACTGAGATTACATACGAAGGAAAAGGCCCGCATGGTGTTTTGGTGGTGGTTGAATGTGCCACCGACAACCCAACACGAACTGTGGCCAACGTACGTCATTACTTCACCAAAGTTGGTGGAGCCATGGTCCCTACAGGGTCTCTTGAATTTATGTTCAACCGAAAGGCCGTTTTTGAATTTGCGAAAACGGAGGAGATGGATTTGGAGAACTTCGAATTGGAGTGGATTGATTCTGGATTGGAAGAGATTGAGGAAAACGATGGTACCGTATACGCTTATGCTGATTACACCGATTTCGGGACTCTATCCAGCGCAATTGAAGCTGCAGGAATAGAGACTGAAAAGGCTGGTTTGGAGCGCATTGCAACATCACCAGTTGATTATTCCGAAGAAGAAATTGAAGACATTGAGAAAATGCTCGACCGATTGGAAGAGGACGAAGATGTTCAGGCAGTCTTTACCAACATTTCGTAGGTCCTCATCTCATAGATCTTCTTCATATCTTATAGCAAGAAATGAACTCTAGAATGCCTTGAAAGATTTAAGCAACTTACTCGACAATGCTCTGATCGAACGCTTGGTTTGGATTGTTGCAGGTCTCCTTGTGGTTGCTCTGTTGAGGTACTACGTCATTCGCCTTCTGAACAAGGGAATTCAGAACACCGACAACAAGTACCGTGCGCGCAAGGCGGTAAACTTTACATCTTCTTTTTTCTTATTGGCCGTAGTCTTGTTTGTTTTTAGCGATAAGCTTGGCAATTTAGGAGTGGCACTTGGGGTTGTGGGAGCAGGTATTGCATTCGCCCTTCAAGAAGTAATCATCAGCATCGCGGGTTGGCTCAACATCGTGATCACCGGATCTTTAGGGGTTGGCCAAAGAGTGAAAATTGGTGAGGTGAAAGGCGACATCATTGATATTGGTGTAATGAATACAACCATCATGGAACTGGGCGATTGGGTAAATGGCGATCTGTACAATGGAAGTATAGTGACCATGGCAAACAGCTTCGTGTACAAGGAAAAGATTAAGAATTATTCAGCAGAGTACCCATTCCTCTGGGATGAATTGGAAGTCCCTATTCGCGCCGAGAGCGATCACAATAAGGCAAGGGAGGTTTTTAAAAGAGTATTGGAAGAAATTTGTGGAGACTTCGCCTCAGAAAGTACAAAGCACTGGGACCGTATGACCAACAAATTTCGGATCGAAGAAGCGCAGGTTCAGCCTATGGTAACACTTGAATTTAATGAAGAGTGGATCACCTTTACACTTCGCTACATTGTCGACTACAAAAAACGCAGAACGACCAAAGATCTGATCTATTCAAGATTGTTGGAAGAAATCCGCAAGGAGCCGAAGATTTCCATCGCTGCAAGTGCACTGGAAGTCACAAACATGAATGAGGGCAATTAGTTCTTTAGTACAAAGCGAATTTGAAAAACGCCGTTTGGGTAGAACTTATGCTCAACCAAAGAGTAAGAGTTCAGGGAAGCATCCCCCTCAAAAATTCTAATGCCTTTACCCAAGGTTTTTGGAATGTAGGTGAAAATGAATTCATCGATGAGGCCTGCATCTAAAAATAGAGCATTCGCCTTTCCACCACCAATCAACCAAATGTCTTCTTTGCTCTGCTCTTTTAACTGAGCGCAATGTGAAAGTATTGGCTCTTTTAAAGCGACGGCCACATCAGAACTAAAGCTTGAAGGGCTTGATGTAAGCACGTAGCTTTGCTTATCTGGATAAGGCTATTCACCCCAGGACATAAGCTGATTGTATGTAGAACGTCCTAAAATACAGCTGCCAATTCCGTCGAGAAACTCTTGATAGCCATAATCCTCTTCTCCTGTCTGGTCGTCATTCAGCCAGTCGATTCCGCCATCTTGTGTCGCTATGTAACCGTCTAGACTGATGGCCGTGTATAGTATCAGTTTTGCCATTTTTATGAAGGGATATCTTGATTGTTATTGTTTACGATGAAGCGTTGGTAATAAGAGATAATCAATGTAGTAACCGGCAGCGCAATGATCACTCCCGTGATTCCCAAAAGAGAACCCCATACCGAGAGCGAAAGCAATATGATGGCTGGGTTCATGCCCGTCATGTCGCCCATGATTTTCGGAACCAAAACAACTTCTTGAATCAGCTGAATGACTGAAAAGGTGATGGTCACCCAAAGCATGGTCATCCAAAAGTCGTTGCCAGAATGCAGGCTCAAAAGAGCCGCTGCTAAGGTGGCTGGAAGGAATCCGAAAAGCTGCATGTAGGGAATGTAGTTTAAGAGTCCAACGAAGAGGCCCAACGAAATGGCCATGGGTAGCCCGATGATTTTAAAGCCAATGGCAAATAGAATCCCAACGATCAAAACAATTTTAGACTGTTGGATGAAATAGGCTCTCATTCCTTGCTCCAAATCAGTGGCAACCATCAAAACACGCTCTTTGTACTTGGGTGGAATGTAATCTTGCCAGGAGCCCGCAATGGTTTCGTAGCTGGAAAGGATGAAAAAGAAGTAGAGCAGTATGCTCACGAGTCCGAGCAATCCCAAGAGCCACGAAAAGATGTTCCCTATGGATCTCCATATTCCAGGAAGCAACTCTTTGGCGGCATTGCCTATGTTCTCAGTGCTTAGAGCAGCTTTCAGCTCTTCTTGATCGACGTATTGAAGAACCCAACTCTCCATTTGGTTAATGTCGAAGTCACTGCTTTGAATGTTCGCCGATTGAACGCTGAGGTATTGTGTGAGCAACTTTGATTCTTCAGTGAGGGCTGGAACCAAGATGAACCACAGAGCTACGCCCGCTCCAATCAAGCTAAGTACGACCAATCCAATGGCAAGTCCGCGAAACTTCACCAGCTTCTGATAAAGTCCGACAAGGGGATTGAGCAGGTAGGCGAGTAGGAGTGCGACGAAAAAAGGCAGTAGAACTGCGCTCAGACTTTTCAGCAGAATGAAGAGGCCAATGAGAATTCCGGTGGTGAGAAGGAATCTAAAAATGCGGTCGAGGGTAAATTCTTGATTCATCTAGTGAAGAAATAATAAAGGACGTACAACCAACCGAGGATTCCATGAATGATGGCCCAAAGTATGGATTTGTGGAGAGACCAGCTGATGGCAATGGCTAAGGCTGTACCGAAACTGATGCCACTTCGAACAGCCGTATTTTGAATGCGAACACGTCTTTCTGAATAGGCCATAATTATTGATTTAAATGATTGCTGAGCAATGCATGCAAAAGTTAAGAAGAAGTTTTTCGCCCATAAGGTTTGCCTTTTCCAACTTCACAATAGTTTTTCAAACTTAGAAGGTAGTGAGCCCATTGGAGGTTGCAAGCAGTATAAAAGTCGGTTTCCTCTTGCCAGTTTTCGTGAGAAAAACGAAGTGTGACCATCGAATCTGATGCTTCGATTTTGAAGCGAATGCGAGTTCCAACCCATTCAGGGTCGCCTTCTTCCACAAGCCAAGATACTTCATGCTTCTCAGCGTGTTCAATTTTCAAAACATTCTTGTATTGCTCACTAAAGTTGACGTAGATCTGGCCATCTTGGGTCTTAGGTATTTTCACGTCCAAAGACCACCAACCTTGAATTCCATCGTCGCTGGAGAGTGCCATAAAGACAATGGAAGGGTCTGCAAAAATTTCTATGAAATGCCGAAGATTAAACAAGTTTGGATTTTCAAGAAAAATAGTGCTTTCTAAACATAAAAGCAATCCATCTGTTTTCTTGGTAATTTTGGAACTATGGATTCAGGTAAATCATTCTTCGGCAGACTACTTTACTACATCAACCCGCTGACTTTATTCAAAAAGTCGGACAACAAGAACGTAAATCTCAAGATGATGCACGGCATGAACCGCATTTCGATGATGATGTTCCTCGTCTGCTTGATCATCATTCTTGTCAAATTCGTGTTTTGACCTCGAAGGAGTTCAAGAAATTGAAATTGCAGGAACGCTGGGAATTCTTGAAAGATTCCGACGCGCTCTTGGGCTATCGTTTTTATGGAGGATTCCGCATTGAGCTTTACAGCCCGGGAGATTTTTATACCGAGGTATGGAAAAAAGCTGGTCTAAATCAGATCTATTGGATTGAGATCACCAGCATAGAATAGGTCGAGAAGAACTATGCGCAATTGTTTCCGGAGATTAAGCTCTAAGTACTTTTCTTCGCAAATTCATTATTGGCCTATAAAAAACTGCTGAAATTCCTCAGTATTTTTTTCTTTGAGCTGTGAGAATATTCGCCCTTCCTTATCGCGCCAGCATCCTAGTCTTTTTGGTCTCGGCCATCCTATTCTTCTGGGCGAAATGGAATCAATTTCCAACCAACATTCACGCCTGGACTCAGTCGGATCGCATCGCCTTGGCTTACTGTTTTGTTGACAACAATCTAAACCTCCTCAAGCCCTGCACATACGATTTGGGAACCAAAGAAGGGGTGACGCCAGCGGGAATCCCAATCGCAGAGTACATCTCTGCTGTATTCATGAAATTTTTCGGAAAGAGTTTGGGAATTCTTCAGCTCATCCACATGCTGTTTTTTGGAATGGCTCTGTATTTCCTGGAAAGGCTTACGAAGCTGATTAAGATTGAGGAGATCGGACGACTTGCGGTTCTTTCGCTTTTTGCTTTCTCACCAACGCTCATTTATTACGCCGATGGCATTCTAACAAGCGTACCTTCTTTAAGCCTCTTTTTTGGCGGAGTGCTTTTTACCGTCGCATCTCAATCGAAGAAGAAGATTGGAGCGTCCCACTTACTTTCCGCTGCGCTCTTTTTTCTCGCCATTTGCAATCGCTGGACCTTCTTCCTGCCTGTTGCTGCGGTGCTTGCTTCGCTCATTTTTATAAAATTCAAGAAGTTGGAATCAACTCAATGGATAGAGCTCTTTCCCGCAATTATAGCTGTTGGATTATCCCTGCTGGTGTATTGGCACGACAGGGTGCTCGCTGCAGAATATGGGAGCGCATTTCTTTCAACTGGAATGCAGGCGGCAGATTTGGAGGAATTTGTGGAAATCATCAAGCGCAGTTTTGCCAATTGGAGCGGTCATTGGATGTCGAGAATACAAGTGATTTGGCTCTTATTGATGTTCACCACAAGCATGTGGCAATCGAAGAAACCTGTAGCAAGGCAGCCCTTGTTTCAGTACTTAGTGCCATTCAGTTTCTTAGCTGGATTTGCTTACACTATTGTAATGGTGAAGCAGTTCGAGAACCACGATTACTATTTCATCGATGCCTTTTACCCGTTCCTCATTTTACTTGCAATTGGCTTTTATCCTGTCTTTCGTGAAAAGCACAAGAACATGCACAAATGGTTTGGCATTCTTACGGGCATCTCAATCCTGTTTTGGGTACTCCAAGCAAAAGAGGTTGAAGCTAAACGGGATGCATCCGGTTTATGGAACAAGGTTGAGATGAGCTACCGCGATTTTCAAGGGGCGGAGGAATTCTTAGACCATGAGAATGTAAAGGCCGACGAGGTCTTACTCATCCCCAACTCATACACAACCAACATTCCACACCTCTTAACAGGCCGAAAAGGGCATGCTTTGGTGGATACCGATAGCACAAATCTCGACAGTGTCCTAAACCTGTACTACGACTACGCGCTCATTCAGAATCGGTACCTCCAAGAAGAAGTTCTAGAGGTTTGTCCGAGCATTGCTGCAAGATTGACGCGCGTTGCCGACAATGGGTTGTTGTCACTCTACGTGAAATCAAATTCCACAAATACTACGGAGCAGTTCTTGGGAATTGATGGTGAAATGAAGTCGGAAGAAAGAGAGGATAGTGTTGCAGTGAGCGGTGAAGAGTTCGCCTTTGTTCGCAGTATATTAACAGGAGGGAAGAGTATGCATGCCTTCTTAGAATTCGACTTAAAGTCTAAGATTCAAGCAGACTTGAGTCTCTCTATGAAGTCGGGGGAGAATAAATGGCGGTACGATCTTGATTATGGTATTGAGGCTTCAGGAAAAAATGAGATTTATTTGAGTTGGCCGAAAGGAACTGAAGAGATTGAGTTCTTTATCTTCAACCCAAATAAGTCGGAATTGGAATTGTCGAACTACCGAATTAGAATCTATTGAAACACCTACTCAGCCTTTTCTTCACACTATTGCTCCTTCAGGGCATTTCGCAAGACGTCGAGAAGATTTCCAAAATTCTGAAGAAGAACGGAATTTCTGAGAAAGATTTTGGTCTTAGTGTGCGTTCGGGAGAAGCGAATTTTGGAATAAACGAGCGCAAGTCCTTCGCACCCGCCAGCAACTTAAAGCTGATCACCACAGGTTTGGCTCTTCAAGAATTTGGAGCCAATCACAGATTTAAAACCTCTCTTCAGTATTCAGGAAGCATTCGCGATTCGGTGCTTTACGGGAACATCATCGTAATTGGTGGAGGTGACCCAACCACAGGTTCAAAGTATTTTGACAACAGAGGATTCCTTAAAACATGGATTCAGGAAGTTCAAAAGATCGGAGTGAAAAGGGTAGAGGGAGCAGTGCTTTGCGATGCCTCTTATTTTGACTACAACTACGTTCCCGACAGTTGGGAAGAAAATGATGTTGGGAATTACTTTGGCGCGGGAAGCGCAGGCTTGAATGTCTACGACAATCTCTTCGAGATCTATTTTAAAACGGGTAAAGAGGGAAGTCCAGCAGACATCGACAGCTTCTGGCCAAAGATCGACTACATCAAAATCTTTGGTGAGGTACTCGCTGCCAAGAGCAATTCCGACAATTGCTACATCTACGGCGGGCCTTATGTTTATCAGCGAAAGCTCACAGGGAGCATTCCTGAGGATAGATTTTCATTCTTGGTAAAAGGCAGTCTTCCAGATCCAGCTTTCCACTTGGCAACAGAGTTTCAGCGTGAATTAGCTTTGGCAGGAATTCGTTTTACTCAAGCAGCACAAACAAAAAGAGTAGCTGAACTCAGTGGTTTGTGGGGTGAGAAGGCAGAATCGCGAGAGTTTAAAAGTTTTGAGGGAGCTGCACTGTCGGAAATTGTTCGCTGGACCAATATGAAGAGCGTGAACCTCTTTGCTGAAAACCTCTTCCTGCATTTAGCTAAGAAAAATGCAACACCAGATTATCCGGCTGCTAGGAAGTGGATGCAGAATAAGCTGACCGAATTTGAAGTTCAGGATACGGCCATCATTTTGGATGGCAGTGGATTGAGTAGGGGAAACAGAATGACTCCATTTACTATGACGAGTTTTCTGGAGCTCATGAATGCTGAGGAGAGCTTTAAGAAGAGTTTGCCTTTGGCAGGTGTTTCGGGAAGCATTCAAAACTCCTTCTCTTCTTTGAACGGACTGATGTGGGCCAAGAGTGGTTCTTACACTGGAGTTCGCGCCTATTCGGGCTACCTAAAATGTGAGAGCGCCAAAGAGCCTTCCTTCATGATTGTCATCAATGGCGATTACAGCCACGGCACAATGAAGACTGCTATTGAGCAGATTCTTTCAGAGGTCCAGAAAGAATTCTGAGCTTATTTTCCTTTGAATTTGGAAATGGCATTTCGAGTAAAGTCCGAGAGGACCAATTTCCCGCTCATGGCAGCGCGTTCACTGAGCAGTTCATCCCAGTGCTCAGTTCCTTCCCAAAAAATCGACTTGAGCATCGACATGGCTTCAGGGTTGCTTGCTTTCAACTGAGCGCAAAGAGTTTTGATGGCGGCATCCATTTGATCAACATCTTCAAAAACTTCCGTGTACAAACCTTTTGCTTTTGCCCATTCGGCGTAGCGCCATTCGGTGGCATTGATGGCCAATTCCGACATGGCGGAATTTCCAATTTTACGTTCAACTGCTGGCCCAACAACGAAAGGACCAATGCCTACTGCAAGCTCACTCAGCTTCACAGAAGCATGTTGTGTGGCCATGCAGTAATCAACGGCAGCTGCCATTCCAACGCCACCGCCAACAGCCTTTCCATGAACACGACCTATGATGAGTTTTGGACATTTTCTTGCGGCGTTGATGACACGAGCAAAGCCCATGAAAAATTCTTTTCCAACCTCGAAGTCTTCAATACTGATGAGTTCGTCGAAAGATGCACCAGCACAAAAGGCTTTTTCACCACGACTTTTTAGCACTAGAACGGAGCTTCGAGAATCCTTACCCGCCTCTTCTATGGTTGAAGCCAGTGACGCCAATACAGCTCCTGGCAGAGAATTGCTTTTCGGATGCCAAAATTCAATAAAACCAACGCCCTCGCTCACTTCGTATACTACACCACCGTTATCTATCATAGTCCTTGCAATTGTTGAATCAGTGCTCCGATTTGAACCAAAACTACTGAATTTATCCTGCATCTTTGGGGCTTGAAACGAAGCGTTTTTTTAGGTCTTGGTTGGTTGACTCTAGTAGGGTTCAGTGCCCTAGGATTTCTGGTCCTCTACTTTGTTTCTAACCTCAATCCAAAGGAGCTATTCCAACATGGTTTGGAGCCAGCTCTTCAAGTTGCTTTGGGCTTGGCTTACGGCTCAATAGCAGCGGGAATCGGTTGGCTCATCTTACGTCATCCAAAACTGCGACAGACGCGCTTGTTTTACAGCCAGATGATTCAAGGCATGCGCCTGCGCTTTTTCGACATCATCTTCATTTCAATTTGTGCCGGAGTGGGAGAAGAGATTCTGTTTCGTGGAGCGATGCAATTCTATCTGAACCCATGGTTGACGGCCTTGATCTTTGTTGCAATTCACGGTTATCTCAATCCAAAGGATTTAAAAATCACAGCCTACGGAATGTACATGACATTAGTGATCGGAATCATGGGAGTGCTTTATGAGGAATGGGGAATGCTCTTTGCGATGAGCGCGCATTTTGCCATCGACGTTGTGTTATTGCAACGGAGTTTGCGCGACTTTTAAAGAAACTATTGACGTTCTGCCGACAAATATGAATTCATGTTTGCCGTTCAATTGCAGAGAAGCGCCATTCGCAAGCTGCCTTCAAGCTATTAATTATCTTCGGGCAGCGCATAATAGTGCAATCAAAACATGGCTTGCAAACGCGGATGACCTTCTACGTAAGTCACCACTGTTTCATAATAGCCATCTCCATCTGCATCTGTGCAGCTTTTGATGAGCCCTTTGGTTGGAATGGATAAGAAGAGCCGCCCCTTGTCGTCGAACTCCATGAAGCGGGCGGCCTTTTGGTCGTCGAGAACGATGTCGAGTTTGTAGCCACGCCGGACGTAGATGTTGGGGTCAACTTGCTTTACCTGTGCGCTCAACTCAAGCATTAAAAAGCCAGAAAATAGGAAGAGAAACTCTTTCATGAAACAAATTCTAAAGCGAATGGATTGACTTGGACTAAAGTCCAGTTAAGAAAATGAGGACAAATCCCCAATAGAAAAAAGCCAAAACGAGGCTAATGATTCCTAGAATCAAGCCTACGGTGGCAAACTCCTTCCCTTTCCATTTTTTAGGATTGCCCTTAATTTTAGACATTCCTGAGATCGACAGAATCAGGCTTGTGATTCCAACAACTAAGAACGGAAAAGTCAATAAGGCAAAAATCCCAACAATCATAGAGGCCAGCGAAAGACCTTCGGTAATTTGTTCCTCTTCATTTACTGGTAAAGGAGAGCTGTATTCAGGGCTTATCTGTTCTGCAGTCTCGTTGGAGCGCACATAGGGAATGTCGTTCATTACATCTTCTTCACCATTGGCATAAATGATACGGTCTATGACATTCTTCTTCAAAATGAAATCAGGTCCATCCTGCATCGAGCAGCGGCGATATTTCACTTCATCGGGGGAAACCTCAAGAATTTTCACTGAGATTTTTTTCCCATTCAGAAGTTGAATGGTGCCACAGCCATTGTTGGTTGAGTCAGCTTGTTCATTTGGAACAAGCCAATTCAATGACGAATTTTCGCCTTCTTGAACTTCCGTTGACGGAAGATCTGCAAGGGGAAGTGAAAGGCTGTTTGTTGAGCTGGGCGACTTGTTGTCCTCATCAAGTTTTAGCTTGGTCGCATGCGCAAAGGCTTTGCTTTTGTTGACGGAGCTTCTAAAATTGAAGTGATGTCCTTTGGTGTATTTGCGCTTCTGAATCAAAGAATGGGAAACCACATGCTCTTTGCTGCCGCATGAATTCCCTATAATCGTCAAACAAATAAGTGTGCATATTAAAACTATCCGAGCTATCGATATCATTCTGGTTCTATAGGTAAAGTGAAGAAGGCCCGAAGTACGATTTGTCCATTGCGCAAATGATAATACTTAATTAGATGGGTCTCAAATTAGGTTAATCCAAAAGACGATGAATAAGATCGCAATGATCAGGGCAATGAGCATCAACACCAAGGCCACCCCTCCGAGAATCATACCTGCCTGAGCAAAGGCTTTCCCTTTCCAACGCTTGGGTTCTTCCTTAATACTTTTTAAACTGGAGTTGCCAAGGGCAAGTCCGGCTATTCCGAAAAGCGGAAATATCAATACTCCGAGTAGTCCAAATAAAAAAGCAGGGATAGCACGGGGTTCATTTACGGGAATTTGAGTTTTCTCTGGGCTCGGACTTCGACTGTATTCAGGTTCTTCAGCTTCCCGACGTATTGGCTCATTGTTAATCTTTTCCACTTCACCATTCTTGAAAACAATGCGTTCAATTGCATTCTTCATAAGAACGAAGTCTGGTCCATCGGGCAATGAGCAGCGTCTATATTTGATTTTGTCGGGACCGATTTCTAGAACGTTCGCAAATATTTTTTCCCCATTCCGGAGAATAATAGTGCTGCATTCGCTATCCGTAGAGTCGCTTTGGTTCTTAAGCTTCATATAAGCCGACAGAACTTTTGACTGTTTTTCCTCTTCAATCGTCTCAATAAAATTGGAAACCTTGTCATCGAACTTGGCCTCTAAGCTCGCAGATGGTCTTGTACTTTTGCGAGCCAGATTGGCGGCATGATTGAATGATTTTTCTTTTTGCTTTGAGCCACCAAAATTGAGGTGATGCCCTTTGGTGTATTTCCTTTGTTGAATGAAGGAGCTGCTCACTACATCACTGCTTGAGTTGCAAGAAGAGAGCATGCCTAATAGCGCAAGAGCAAATGTGATCGAGAGAACCCGTTTGAAAGCAATCTTAGTCAAAACGAATGATTTTCTGTCCCTAAAGGTAGAGATTGAAAATACTTGGTCGCTACTGAATCACCAATTTTGATTGGAAGAAAGAGCCATCAGCGTCTATAGCTTCGATGTGATAAAGCCCCGGCTTGAGGTCTAGATTCAATTCTGCAAACGCCCCGACTTCGCTTGAAAAAAGCAGACGTCCACGTCCGTCAATGACTTTTATCGTCATGGAATTCTCGTTTTGAATTGATATGTTTCCAGTACTTGGATTCGGATAAAACTTCAGGCTTTCACTCGTGAATTCTGGAAGTCCGTTCGAAATAACCGTCGGAAGAAACAACATTGGTCCGGCTCCGCCATCTTCATATTTGGCCAAACCACTTTGAGTAGCCACCCATTTCACACCATTGTGGTCGATGAGAATTTCATCGGCGAAGGAGAAGTTGAACGGAAGGTTGATTTTGGTCCAAACGCCAGCCTTGAACTTAGCGATGGAAGCTCCATCGTTCGCAGCCCAAACAGTGCTGTCGGCGGCTACATCCAATCCTCGAATTTCATCTTCCCACAAACCTGAATTGCTGGAAGTATAGATTCTCCATGTTGTATCGGTGTCGAAGTGACAAGCACCTCCGCGCGTTCCAACCCAAAGGCTGTCGTCCAAGCCTCGGTGTAAGGCTTCAACCCAATCGTTGCTCGTAATTCCTGAATTGTTGCGATCATAGGAAGTCCAAACTCCATTGCTGTCGCGTTTGGCCAAACCGTCTTTGGTTCCACACCACACATTTTTGTACTGATCAAATTCAATCACTTCCACAAAATCGGAATGAATGCCCGGGTTGTGATCCGTCCAAGTAGTTCCATCGAAACTTTTCAATCCGAAGGAATGTCCGACCCAAATTTCTCCGTCTGCATCTTGATTGATGGCATAGACTTCACCGAAACCTTCAGTGCTGTAGTCTGTCCAAGTTGTGTCTTGATCGAATTTCACCAAATAACCATCGTCCATTCCGAGCCAGACAAATTCGTCTTTGTCGACAAAAACAGAGTAACAGGTATTGTAAGAGAGTTCAGGAATTCCTGAGTTGGTATCCACGTATACGGTCCAGTTGGTGCTGTCGAATTTCCCCAAACCTTGTTGAGTAGCAACCCAAAGAACGTTTGAACTGTCAATGGCAATGTCCTGAACTGAATTATCAGGAAGGTCGGAACTGCTTGTTGTATACGCAGTCCACTGAGATTGGCTGCTCAACCCGATGAGTAGAAAAGAGCTGATAAGTAGGAGGAATTTCATTTTGATTCGTTTGCGCAAGGATACTTCAAATCCGTATGCTTTATACTTCCTTTCTGCACGCTTTAGTTTATGGCTTATTTGCCCTAAATACGCCTAGAACGGGAAGTGCTTTCTGCTCAAAATCGAAGAGAGCTTGGTTTTCCCACGCCGAGCCGTTGGAAGCTGTGTCACCGCGAAAAGCGATCAGTTCAGCTCCCCAATAAGACCAGCCAATGCCTCCAGATTGACGACATATGTGTTCGATTTCGTTCATGAAATCCGATTGCCCAGTTTCGGTAGCTGAATAGTCGGGTAAGATGAGCTGCTCCTCTAGGCCGACAATGTTGTTGGTCCAATCGTTCCAGTCTAAAGTGAAAGGATAGGCAGTTTCAGCAATCACAACATTCTTTCCCGTACTCAATCTCAAAGCATCTAGTTTAGCTTCCAGTCTTTGCAAATCTTTCCCATGCCAAATCGGGTAGTAGGAGATGCCAGCAATGTCGTAGTCGAGTTGATTCAAGTCTGAAAAGAACTCAGCAGCACCTTCAATGCCGGCATGGTGAAGTATGATTTGAGTTTTGTCCGAGTACTTGCGAACCTCAGTGGTTGCTACGGCGAGCAAGGAAGTAAATTGATCGGGGTTTACGTATCGATGTCCTTCGGGGAAGAGGAAGCCATTGTTGATCTCATTGCCAATTTGAATGTAATCTGGGTCCAATCTTTCGAGAACTTCAGCTGTGTAGTTTCGCACCGCCGTGCGGAGTTGCGAAAAGGAATGATTCTCCCAATCCAGAGGTTTGCTCTGATTGCCAGGGTCTGCCCAAGTGTCGGAATAATGTACGCTCAGCCAAAGTCCTAGCTCCTGACTTCTTATTTCGGCAACGAAGTTCTCCACTGCGTCTAAGGAGGAATGTCCATTGATTGGATTCACCCACAAACGCAAACGCACGCAGTTCATCCCAGCCTCCTTCAGAATTCGAAGCGCATCTTCTACCTGGCCTGATTCATCGTAGAACAATGTTCCTTCTTGACGAATTTCAGGAAGGGAAGAGAGGTCAGCTGCACGCAGATAAACTTCCGGCTTGGGCTCGAGTTCAAGTTCTCCGTCGCGGCAAGCAGTGAAGAACAGGACGAATAGAAGTAGTGTAAATCGTGATCGCACAAGGCAAAGGTCGTGAATCCACTGACACTATTGAGCAGTCGCTCCCCTCGTTCTTCTTCAACGAAACATGAACGACATCCTGAGTTTAACGAAGGGTGAGTTGTTAAAATTGAAGATGGCGATGAATGATTGCTTATCGGCTCCCTTCGATAGGCTCGGGGTGATTCTGCATATTGAATCCTTGGAAACCAAATCTCTTGCCCAAATCTCAAATCCCAAATCCTCTTGTGTTCAACTTCGCTATTTTCTACCATTCTCTTTTCAAATGACCTTTTAGAGCATAAGCCTATTTACTAGCTCCGAGTTCCTGAGCCTGTCGAAGGACGGGTTAAAAGGATTCGAATTCAAGAATCAAATTAAGGCGGGCTTGCAGGGGCTCTGCTCGCCCCAGCGACTGCCTAAAAGCACAAAAGCCTGCCAAATGGCAAGCTTCTGTACTTATGTGATCTGACCCGCCCTCAACGAATTGAGTTCGGGCTTGCAGGGGCTCTGCTCGCCCCAGCGACTGCCTAAAAGCACAAAAGCCTGCCAAATGGCAAGCTTCTGTACTTATGTGATCTGACAGGGGCTCGAACCCTGGACCCTCTCCTTAAAAGGGAGATGCTCTACCAGCTGAGCTATCAGATCTCCTTATTTTTTTGAGGCTGCAAATATAGCTGCATGTTTGATATAAGTCAAGCTTTGCGAACGAATTTGTAGATGACTAGATTTGAAGCTCATTATGGAGTTAAAATCACAATCAAAAATTTGCCTTATGGGCTTTATGGGCTCGGGTAAGAGCTTATTAGGTAGGTCGTTAGCGAAACTATTGAAGCGTCCGTTCATCGACCTGGATCAATACATCGAAGAGCAGGAAATGCTCAGTATTGGAGAAATATTCGAAACGCAAGGAGAAAAACACTTTCGAGAACTGGAAGAAAAATACCTCAAGAAAGTACTTGAATCCGATTCTGAAGCGGTCATTGCTTTGGGGGGAGGAACTCCTTTCCATCCTTCGAGCTTCGATTTAATCAAAAAGAAAAGCCTCAGCCTCTACCTCAAGGTTTCACTGGAACAATTGATCATTCGATTGAGTCTGGATTCGGCAAACCGCCCGTTATTAAGGGCTTTGTCACAGGATCAGATCCGGGCTGCTGTAAGCCAGTTGTTCGCCGCACGCGAAAGCACTTATTTGAAAGCAGATGTGTTCGTAAATGCCGAGGAACTCAAGGAAGACATTTGGATTGACCTGCTTCCTGAAATACAGCGCTACCATAAGTAGACTCGGGGTTTTTGTCCGAATTCTACTTCGATGTGCTCTTTCATAGTTGTTGAAAGAGTAAGGCCCACGATGTCGACACGAATTGGGAAGAGTCGGTGATGACGATCTACTAGAACAACTGTAAGCAATCGCGCTGGGCTCAGTGTCATTAGGCCAGCAGCGGCTTTCATGAGGGAAGTTCCAGAATTCAATACATCGTCGATGAGTACGAGTATATGGCCTTTAAAGTCGGATGGATCGGCTCCTTTGTAGATGGCGTCTTCTAGTTTTTCGCCCAATTTCAATTCTACCAATACTACCTCAAAGCTCGAGATGGATTGAAGTTTTTTAAACATCAGTTCGGCCAAGGAATAGCCTCTCCGCGCAATTCCTAGAAGAATGATCTTCTTTTCGCCATGGCAGTTCTCCAGAATCTCGTGGGCCATGCGGTCGATCTTCTTCTGAACCTGAACTTCATCCAATATGCGGGTGCGGTTTGACATATCTACTTCGCTTCAAAGTTGATAAAAACTTCTCGTCCAGCTCTTGGCGCAATGGAGTTCTTGCACTCCTCGAGCACGTTTAACTTGAAATACTTCGGAAAGAATTCCTTGTATTCTTCCAATGAGCCTCCATAGGGAGGGTGGTCCGTAAAGAGTGGATCATTGAACAAGACACCAACGAGTTTTCCACCTTCACTCAAAAGACTTAACATATGCTCGCAGTAGGCTTCGCGCTGTGATGGGTGAAGAGCACAGAAAAAAGTTTGTTCGAGGATGAGGTCAAACTGCTCCTTCAAGGCAAAGAAGTCTCCTTCAATAAGGTGACTCTCAGGAAAGCTTGGAACACGTTTCTTGAATGATTCAAGCGCCAAAGGCGAAATGTCAATTACCCACACATTGTTGAATCCCTCTTCGTGAAGGTGCTGTGCTTCGTATGCATTCCCGCAACCGGGAATTAAAATTTTAATGTTCTTTTCGTGGAGTTGTTTGGCGTATTCCACAAAAGGAGTTGCCGGATAACCTATGTCCCAACCCGTTTGCTGGTCCAACCATCGCCTGTCCCAATAGTCTTGATCGTGCTTCATTTTTTCTTGAGCAATACAACGTTTTCAATGTGACTTGTCTGCGGGAACATGTCTACAGCTCTGGACTTCAGAAAATTGTAGTCATTTTTCAATAGTTCAATGTCGCGGGCTTGTGTACTCGGATTGCACGAAATGTATACAATTCGATCTGCACCAATCAAGCGAACTTGTTCTACTACATCCTTGTGCATTCCAGCGCGAGGTGGGTCAATCATGATCACACTGGGCTTGCCGTGTTTTTCAACAAATTCTTCGTTCAGAATGTCCTTCAAATCTCCTGCGTAAAACTCGGCATTCGTTACGCCATTCAATTTGGCATTCTCTGCCGCATCTTCAACTGCATCTTCAACGTATTCAACGCCAATAAGCTTTTTCACTTTCTTGGCAGCTGTAAGTCCGATGGTTCCCGTTCCGCAATAGAGATCGTAGAGAATATCATCTTCTTTAAAGTCGGCATAATCGAGTCCAACTTGATAGAGTTTCGAAGTCTGTTCTTGGTTTGTTTGGAAGAACGATTTTGGTTGAATTCTAAACTTCATTCCGAGCAAATCTTCAATGAGGTGAGTTTCACCCGAGAAGTAAATCACTTCTTGATCCGAAACGCTGTCGTTTTGCTTGAGGTTTACGATGTAGTTCAGCGAGTGAATCTCAAAAGAGTCTTTCAAGTAGTTCATCACTTGATCGATGTCTTTTTGATTTTCTGAACCAAATACCATAATGACGAGAAGGTCGCGAGAGCTGTTGTTTCGAATAATCAGATTGCGCATCACTCCGTTGTTTTCACGGATGTCGTAGAAGCTCAACTTATGCTCTAGTGCAAAGTCTCTGAGGCCGTTTCGAATGGCGTTTTCCTCATCGCCTTGAAGCAGGCACTTGTGCACGTCGATCACTTTGTCGAACATCCCTGCAACATGGAATCCAACGGCATTTCTGTGTTCGAAATCTTCACCAGATTCGATTTCTTCCGGACTCAACCATCTTCTGTTCGAGAAGGTGAATTCAAGCTTGTTTCGATAGCGGTAGTGGGTAGCAGCTGGTATGATGTCTTCGTAGACTTCTGGTTCCCAATGAGCGAGTTTTTGAAAGCCAGTGCGCACATGACGGTCCTTAAGTTCGACCAACTTTGAGTATTCGAAGTTCTGCCATTTGCATCCACCGCAATGGGCGAAGTGTTCGCATTTGGCTTCTATCCGATTGGGCGAGGCTTCATTCAATTCAAGAAGCTCGGCTTCTAGGTACGATTTCCTTTTACGAAATACCCGAACCCGAGCATTGTCGCCAGGAACCATGTCCTTTACAAATACTGCTCGGCCTTCGTTGCGACCCACTGCACGTCCGTCTGAAGAGATGTCTTCAGCGTGCAATTCCGTAATCTCGATTTTTTTACGCTTTCCCATAGAGCCGACAAAAGTACACTTTGGAAGCTGCTGGCAACGGGATTCGCTATTCTTTGGGAAGAAGTTCTAAGCGCAGAACTTCCTGGAAGAATACATTCTTTAATTTTAACAGATACAGGCCTGAGCTCAAATTGGAAAAATCGAAGCTTTGGATGTTTTTCCCCT
Organism: Flavobacteriales bacterium UBA1986; assembly: GCA_002336245.1. Classification (GTDB taxonomy): domain Bacteria; phylum Bacteroidota; class Bacteroidia; order Flavobacteriales_G; family Salibacteraceae; genus UBA4419. The sequence continues at coordinate 49,321 of DDDG01000013.1, read as the reverse complement.
TGTAACCGAAGAACTTTTTGGATTCAGTTTTCTTACCTGAAATGTCGAAGATTTCTAGTTCTAGGTCTCCATTTTCTGGCAAGAAATACTTAAGGTGCACAATTCCATCGGAAGGATTGGGAAAGAGCTTGCTTGAGAATTCCTCTTGCTGCGTGGCCAATTCGTAAGCCTTTCCGAAATCTGGAATTCCATAGCCGTGAATGGTGTCGGGATAGTTGAATTGAGTAGAGCTCTCTTCAATAATGCTTTTCAATTCCCAGGCTGTTAGATCTGGGTTCGCTTGCCACAAGCAGGCTGCAGCGCCTGCTGTAAGGGGAGAGGAGAAGGAGGTTCCGAAATTGAATCCAACCATGCTGTTTCCGTTCGAATCCAATCCGGAGACGTACACGTAACTCCCTTGAGCCATCACATTGGGCTTTACTCGTGCGTCTGATCCGCGTCCAAAGGAGGAAAAGCCCGAACGCCATCTCGAACTGTCGGTAGCACCAATGGCCAAAACACTATCGCCATCGGCAGGCATACCAATGTACTTCCAAGAATTACTTCCACTGTTTCCTGCAGAATTCACCACGAGGATGCCTTTTTGAGCGGCCATATCCGCACCGCGTGTGATGTACGAAGTATTCCCATCTAAATCGTCCCAAGTCCAACTGGTGAGCTCATCCACTCCTCCAGTATCGTTCGAAAATCGCGTATAGCCAAGCGAAGTATTGAAGATGTCGATTCCCATGCTGTCGGCCATCTCAGCGGCAGCTACCCAATTGATTTCCTCTATCAAACGCTCGGAAGCCGCATCTTCTGTCCGGAAAAGACTGTACATCGATTTTGGTGCGCTTCCGATGATTTTACCCTGTGAAAAAGCTGCCATACAGCTTAAAACCAATCTGCCGTGGTTGTGAATGCCCAAGTCTGAATCGTCCTTGTCTACGAGGTCGTGCTGACTGACGAGACGTTCTTCTTTGTACAAATGATCAAAATGGTCGATGGTATCGACTAGATTAAATCCTGAATCGAAGACTCCAATCCAAATTCCTTCTCCATACAAACCTTTTGAGTGAAGTGCCTGCAAATTGAACATTTCGATTTGCCCTTGAGCAAGTCCGTATTGAAATGGAACCGTCAACTCATCGTCCTCGAATTTGTTTGACTGAAGTGTTTGGAGTTTCTTCCCATCCAAGGGAATGTATAGAGCCTTTACTTCCCGCACGAAAGGAAGGTCAATGATGGCTTTTATGCTGTTGCTGTCGGAGCTTTCAACTGCCAGCCCGTTCAACCACTTGGAGGCGTGATGAAGCTTTACATTGTCTTGGTTCAGAATCTGAGCTCTGTACTCGGGGTTTACAGGAAAATCGGTCGCGTTCACGGCGATTCCTTGACGCGCTCGTCGTCCAATAGACTTGAGGGAGAGAAACTCAGATGGCCTGTCAACAGAGTACGGAGAATTGTTTTTGTCCTGGAACTGTACCCAATAATATTGGGCGTTTGAAAACGCAGGCAATAGAAGGAGAACTAGGCTTATATATGCCGACAGCCTACTGGACAAAGTAGTCGATGATGTGCGCCACGCGGGTGAATCCGCTATCAACGTCGTTTTCAAAATTGATTCCATCAGTTTTTCTGAAGACGTATTCTTGCTGATAGTAGATGGGGCCAATTCCACGTGCGAAGATTTCCTGTTTCGATTGTCGTTCGATTAAGTTAACTCTATTGTAGTGTTCAACGCGGGATAATTTACGTTGTTCATTCAGGATGGTTGCGGTGCTGTCGAAAGTCTTCACTTCGAAAATTTCGTCCTCGAAAGTGTTGAGTGCATTTCCATCCCAGTTCGATTGATATTCGATTGGAAAAATCAATTTGATGTAAGGGATGTTTTCTTCGCGTGTTTCCAGTCGCTGACTTGTTGGCGTAATGCTCCAAACATCGCCGATTGCCCAATTTTCAGAACTGTTTTGCCGGAACAAACGATGGAATTTGAAGCTTGTCCGGTTTTCTAAATCTTTATACTCTTCAGCGATGAATTCTTGTACCTGATACTTGAAGCTGTCTATATCTCCGGTGAAATCGTTGAATACAATGGAATCTACTTCGTAGGTTCTATAATCCCCAACAGAAATAGGGTAGAGGTCGTATGCGAAATCAAGGGGTTCTGGAATTGGGTCTTTCGCGCACGAGAAAAGAAAAAGCATGACCGCAAGGCTTGCGTTGAGCAGCAATGAACTACTCTTTTTCGGGTATTTTTTTAGTTTCGATGAGATCACCCAATTTATAAGTTTCGATGTACTGTAAGACTCCGTTTTCGTCAAAATAGAGCCACTTTCCGTCCTGAACACTGGCAACGTATTTTCCGCGCTGCCATTCCAAACCATTTGGGTGATAGTGCGTAACCTTTCCATCTAAATTACCGTCGAGATAGTGACCCTCAAATTTTGGTTTACCACCTTTGAAATAGTCTTTACAGGTTCCGTGTTTAACGCCCGCTTTAAACTCTTGTTCTCTGGCGATGCTTCCATTTTTATAGAAGGTAATAACCTTGCCATCAATTTTGTTCGCGACGAAAAATTCTTTGTGTGAGAGATCGCCTTCTTCATCGAAGTACAACCATTCTCCTACTTTTTCTTTGTCAATGTAGATTCCCTTCGCCATTACAACTTTGGTTGTGTGAAAAAAGGTAGCGTAGGCCGTGTCATTGGAAAATATAACTTCCTTGGTTTTTACTCTTTCCTCATCGTAATAAGTGAAAGTGCCTACTGGCTTATCGTCGTTGAATTGTCCCGAATATCGGAGGTTGCCGTTTTCATATCGGTCTTTCCAAGCGCCTTGCTTTAATCCCTTAGCGTCCACTTGATTACCGGGTTGAGCAAGTGAGGGGGTAGCCATGATTAAACTGAGAAGAAAGAGAAGTGCTCGCATCGTTTGGAGTAAAATACGTACAATATCCATTCCTATTTTACCCGCATGTCAATGAGTTTTTCACCATTGAGGAAGGCTTCGAGCTGATCTCCTTCAACCACACGTGAAACACCAGCTGGAGTTCCAGTGTAAATGAGATCTCCTATTTTCAGCGTCATGTACTTTGAAACATGGGCTATCAGATCGTTCACATGAAATAGCATTTCAGAAGGCTTGCCACTTTGACGTTCTTTTCCATTGACAAGCAATTTGTATTCTAAATTTTCGAATCCGCCTAAAGCCTCGAGTTTTCTCCATTCAGCGAGAGGGGCGGAGCCGTCGAATGCCTTAGCTTTTTCCCACGGAAGTCCCTTCTCTTTGCATTCTTGCTGCAAATCTCGGGCGGTAAAGTCAATTCCTAAACTCACCTCAGAATAGTAGCGTGGAGCAAATTCTGCGGGAATGTGTTTTCCCAGTCTGTTGATGCGAATCACGAGTTCCAGCTCATGATGAACATCGTTGCTGAAATCGGGAATAAAAAATGTTTTGTTCTTGAGGAGCAGAGCGCTGTCCGGTTTCAAAAAGAAAATAGGCTCCTTCGGAATTTCGTTTCCAAGCTCCTTCGCGTGCAAACTATAATTGCGACCGATGCAAATGATTTTCATCTACGACTTAAACTGTTCCCAAATTTCAGACAAGACGCGCTTTGTGCTCAAGGCGAAATCACCTTTCATCATCCAAGCGTAGTAGGAGGGGTCTTTGGCAAAAACATCCAAAACGGCTTTTCCTTTATGCTTACCAAAGTTGAAGCAAGCTTTACCATCATCGTCCTCGTATATGCGATTCATACCGTCAAGGGCATTGTTTCGCTTAGAAAAATCATGTAGAAACTGAACATCTCCCTGCAATTCCTCATATCGTGCGATTTGAGCCTCTAACACTTCATAAGTAGCCGTGATGTCAACTTCGGCGGAATGAGCTCCCTCAAGGTCTTTATCGCAGTAAAATTTATAAGCCGCGACAAGCGTTCGTTGCTCCATCTTGTGAAATATATTCTGAACATCGACGCACATGCGTTCTCTAGAATCGAAGTGAATATCCGCTCGAAGGAATTCTTCTTCCAACAAGGGGATGTCGAATCGATTGGAGTTGAAGCCACCTAAATCACAGCCGTCGATGAAAATGTAAAGTGATTTCGCGATTTGTTGAAATGTAGGTTCGTCTTTAACATCATCATCGTAAATCCCATGAATTGCTGATGTTTCTGCAGGTATTGGAATTCCTGGGTTGACGCGACGTGTTTTGACATGACGCTGACCATCTTCCATGATTTTTAAAATGGAAATTTCCACGATTCTGTCACTGCTGACATTAATGCCAGTAGTTTCTAAATCGATGAAGGCCATGGGACGTTGCAGGTTCAAATTCATCTTCGAATAAAAAGAAAAACTCTCGGATTGAGAGTTTTAGGTTTTGAATTTTGGATTATTGGCCTCCAGTGGAGGACTCGTCTTCCACAAGGATTTCAACTCGACGATTGTATTGTCGTGTTTCTTCAGTCGTGTTCGGACTAACCGGATTCTCTACACCGAAGTACTCAAATTCCTTCAGTTCCAAATACTGAAAGGCTTGGGTGTGAAGGTCCCGCTCATACTTGGATTGGTACTCCTGACTTTGCGCCGTAAAAGACACTATCAGAATGATAACACCAAGAATGGCCCGGAGGAAATAACGCAGAGACACAGGGGGCATCAACAGCTCGTTTGACAATAGTAACAATGATACAAAATAAAATACTGAATCCTCTAAAGCTTCGCGGATAAGTATTCCTATATGGATTGTTGATTATTAAAGCCTTCTAAGTAGTCTGCAACTTTTCGAACGAACATACCTCCAAGTGCTCCATCAACGACCCGGTGGTCATAGGAGTGAGAGAGGAACATTTTATGGCGAATTCCAATCAAGTCTCCGTGCTCTGTTTCAATGACAGCGGGCTTCTTGACGATCGCGCCAACAGCCATAATTGCGACTTGAGGTTGGTTGATAATCGGAGTGCCTAAAAGGTTTCCAAACGAACCAACATTTGTGATGGTGTAGGTACCTCCAGAAATTTCATCTGGCTTAAGTTGATTGTTTCGCGCTCTGAATGCTAAATCGTTTACCATTTTAGTGATGCCAACAAGATTGAGCATATCAGCATTCTTTATCACAGGAACAATGAGGTTTCCGCTTGGAAGGGCCGCGGCCATACCTATATTAATGTTCTTATGACGAATGATCTTATCCCCATCTACAGAAATGTTGATCATTGGGAAATCCTTAATGGCCTTGACAATGGCCTCAATGAAAATAGGAGTGAACGTGATTTTTTGCCCTTCGCGTTTTTGGAAATCGTCTTTAACTCGGTTTCTCCATTCAACAATATTGGTTATATCAACTTCTACAAATGAAGTGACGTGAGGCGAAGTATGTTTTGAGTTTACCATATGACCAGCGATGAGCTTTCGCATACGGTCCATTTCAATTATTTCGTCGTCTGGTCCAACCGGGAGGGAAGGAGCGCTTACTTGCTGAGCAGGAGCGTCGCTTTTCTTGGATGCTGAAGCAGTTGGAGCAGAGGTCTGCGTTGGAGAAGGTGCGCTTCCCCGTGATTCAACGTGTTCGAGGATGTCTTTTTTTGTGACCCGTCCATTTTTGCCAGAACCTGAAATCCCATCCAATTCTTTTTGAGGAATGCTCTCCTTTTGAGCGATGCTTTTCACCAGGGGTGAATAGAAGCGATCGGAAGAACTGAAAACGATAGATTTTTCATCGTCGCTTTGAGTTGTAGGCCTTGTGCTTACTTCAATTTCGACTTTGCTGGCATCAACTGCTTTAGGCTCTGCAGAGGCACTTGCCTCGGTTTCTCCATTTGTCCCGATTATGGCAATAACTTGCCCAACAGTTGCTACTTCACCTTCTTCTATTAGAAGTTCTAAAATTGTTCCTTCTGATGGGGCAGGAACTTCAGAGTCAACTTTGTCTGTTGCTATCTCAACAATTGATTCTTCAGCGTCAACTGTGTCTCCTACATTTTTCAACCAGCTCGTAATGGTTGCTTCAGCGACACTCTCGCCCATTTTAGGTAACAATACTTCTACCTTAGCCATCTCAATCTTTTTAGGGCTGCAAAACTACCAATTATCCCCAGATTTTGCAGCACCTAAAAATAGGAAACTAGCTACTATACATTGATGTCTGAGCACAAGCAACTTATAGTCTTTCTAAGAGAACCGAAAATTGGCAAGGTTAAAAGTCGCCTTGCAAAGGCCATAGGTGATAAGCGAGCACTAGAGGTATATCGAGAATTACTTGATACTACGCTAGATGTCTGCGACGATTTGGACGTCGCTAAAAATTTGAGTTTTTCTGAGCACTCCAAACTTAAACGAGCGGGGTACACGACTTCCACCCAAGTTTGTGGCAACCTTGGCGAAAGGATGCTGCATTCGTTTTTGAGTTTCGGCGAAAAAGGTAAAAGGCCTACGGTACTCATAGGTACAGATTGCCCTGGGATTAATTCAGTCTTGTTGCGAGAGGCTTTCGAAACTTTAAATGAGTGCGACTTAGTTCTTGGTCCTTGTGAAGATGGCGGATACTATCTTATAGGTATGTCAAAAGCAATTCCTGAACTGTTTCAAGAAATTCCTTGGAGTACTTCAAGGGTGCTAGAACAAACAATGAAGAAGGCCAAAACTCTTGGGCTTAGCGTTGGCCTATTAGATGAATTGTATGATGTAGATGTGGAAGAAGACTATCGCCGGTACAAATCTGGAATGAAGGCGAAAAACTGATCGGCGAGCTTTATTGCATCTCATCAGAAAATCACGAACAAGAAAGACTTCTCATACGTATAGGTTAATCATCGATTCAAGAAGTCTTTGGCCTCATTCTTGTCTTGTGCAAAGTCAAAGTATTAATTTCGCAGCCACGTATAAATATGGCCTCTACAATTTCAAAATTTTCGGTATTTTTTCTCTTGGTTTTTGCACCAATATTCGTCTTCGCTCAACCAGAAGATATTGAGGTCTATGGTACTGTTAAAGAAGGTTTAAGTAAGCTTCGCGGTGCAAGTGTCACTGTTTATAGTGGTGGTAAACAATATTTGTCGGAATCAGCTGCCAGTGGTGCATTCTCCTTTCACCTTCCATACGGACAAGATTATGTGATTCACTTTTCTAAAAGTGGTTATGTAACCAAGATGATTGAAGTAAAAGCAAAGGGTGTTGAACGAGAGCTGGTTCAGACCAAGCAGAAGTTCGATAAATGGGAGGTAAGTCTATTCAAGCGATTGGATGGAGTTGACTATTCAGATCTGGACGAACCGATAGGAAAGGTCTTTTTTGATTTCAAGAAAAGAGAATTCGCTTCAGATTCCGAATACGCCTTGGGAAAACTTAAAAAGATTGAAGAACTAGAGAAGAAGCAGGAGAAAAGGCAAAAGGAGTTAGAGAAGGAAGAAGAAAAGGTTAGAGCGGCGGCGGCAGCTTCAGCGGCAGCAGCTGCGAAAGAAGAGGCTGAGGAGAAAGCTAAAGAAGAAGCGAAAGAAAAAGCGGAGGCAGAAGCTAAAGCTAAAGAAGAGGCAGAAGAGGCGAAAAAGAAGGCAGCAGAGGAAGCAGAGAAAAAAGCAGCAGAGGAAGCCAAAGCAAAGGTCGAAGCAGAGGCGAAAGCAAAGGCAGAGGCAGAAGAGGAAAAGAAAAAGGCTGAAGAAGAAGCGAAGGAAAAAGCTGAAGAGGAGGCCAAAGCAAAGGCAGAGGCCGAAGCGAAGAAAATAGCCGAAGAGGAAGAGGCAAAGAAAAAAGCTGAAGAGGAAGCGAAAAAGAAGGTAGAGGAAGAAGCGGCAAAGAAAGAGGCAGAAGAGAAGGCAAAGAAAAAAGCTGAGGAAGAAGCTGCTGCCAAGAAAAGAGTTGAGGAAGAAGAGAAGCGAAAAGCTGAAGCAGAGGCTCGAGAGAAAGAGAAGAAGAAAGCTGAAGAAGCTGCAAAAGCTCTCGAAGAAGAGGAAAAGCAAAAAGCTCTTGCGCTAGAAAAGGCCTCTTCTGAGGCTGAAAGGGAAAAGGCCAAGGCAGAACTTGCCGCTGCCAAAGAAGCTAAAGCGAAACAAGAAGCGGAAGAGAAAAAGGCAGCTGAAGAACGCAAAGCTCAAGAAGAAGCCGCCGCTACGGAGAAAGCCGCCGCTCAAGAAGCCGAAAAGAAAGCGGACGAGGAGCGCAAAGCGCAGGAGGAAAAGGAAATCAAAGCAGCGGCAGAGATTGCAGCGAAACCAGAGCCGAAACCAAAACCTAAGCCAGAACCTAAGCCAGAGCCGAAAGCAGAACCTAAGCCAGAGCCGAAACCAGAACCTAAGCCGAAGCCAGAGCCGAAAGCAGAACCTAAGCCAGAGCCCAAGCCTGAGGTGAAAAAGGAGCCTAAGAAACCAAAATATGTGCTTGATGAATTTACTGGCTTTAAAGAGTTCGACCACGAACACGACGACTATCATCTGCACATTTCGGAAGAATTTCCAATGGGGATCACCGAGGAGATACATGATGATGGTAAGAAGATTGAAACACGCCGCATTGTAGTTCGTGAAGGTCACGGACACATCTACAAAAAACTGGAGCATCGATGGGGAGGGAAATTCTTCTTCAAGGATGAGCGCAGCATATCTGAAGTTGAGTTCCAGCGAGAATCAACCATTCGAAAAGAGCACAGACGTCACTAAGACTTTTTCGGAGGAACTGGGTCGTAGCCAGAGCCACCCCAAGGATGGCAGCTTAAAATCCTCTTTATCGACAGCCAGAGACCTTTAAGAACCCCATGCTCCCTTAAGGCTTCTACAGAATACTGGGAACAAGTTGGGTGGTACCTACAGTTCGCCCCTAGAAAAGGGCTAATTCCAAATTGATAAATGCGTACTAATGCAATAAAAGGGGCTGTAAGAACTTTCCTAAGAAGACTATTTGCCAAAATCCTTGTACATTAAACTTGCTTGAATGCCTTGGTTATCCTGATATTTACCACCAGCATATTTTTCGTAATCGCCCTCTATCGAGTGATAGAATATTTGACAGATTTCGGTTCCAGGATAAATTTTGATTGGTTGAACGCAAAACATTTCTAAGGTCCAATAGCCAGAAAAGCCTACGTCCCCAAATCCTGCGGTAACATGCACAAACAAGCCCAATCGCCCTACACTGGATCTTCCTTCCAACATAGGGACAAAAGATTCGGTTCTGGTATGCTCAATGGTACGTCCGAGGTACAACTTACCCGTTTCGAGAATCATTCCCTCCTTCGGTAAGCGAAGTGGTGAGGTTTTATTCGGCCTTTTCATATCCAAATATTCCTCTTCATATACCATAAGCTCATCGTGCAAGCGCAGATTGTAACTGTTGGGATTCAGTTGACTTGGGTTGAACGGCTCGATGAAAATTTCTTTTCCGAGATTTCTCTCAATTTCTTTACCGGATAGGATCATTTAAGTCTAATGTCAGTTGAGTTCGTATTCGGTACCATTCTTCCCATCTTTTAGCTCAACTCCAGCATCTTTCAATTGATCTCGAATTTGATCAGCTAAGGCAAAGTTCCGATCGGCGCGCGCTTGATTTCTCATTCGTAACATGAGTTCAAGAACTCCATCGAGATGATCGCTTTTAGCTTCTGAGGATAGCTTTAGTCCTAAAATGTCTTCTAGAATTTTAGGAAACTCCAGCTTCAATCGACTCAGGGTTTCTTCGGTCAATGAACTTCCAGGAATTTGCTGGTTCTTAATGGAGTTAACCGTATTAGCCAAATCGAAGAGAACGGCAATTGCTTTTGGCGTGTTGAGGTCATTGCTCAATTCGACATAAACTTGATCTAGAAGCTTTTTGGTCGCAGCATCAAGTTCCATATTAGCCTCTCCTGAAGAGCGTTCCATATTGATCAATGCCTTCCAAGCTTGTTGAAGACGCTCAAAGCCTTTCTCAGCAGCTTCAATGGCGCTTTCAGAAATGTCTACTGTTGAAGAGTAATGGGCCTGTAGTAAGAAGAATCGAATGCTCATTTCACTAAACGCACGACTGAATTTTCCGCCATTGATGAGTTCTTCGATTGAGATGGCATTTCCCAAAGACTTACTCATCTTGGTTCCATTCATCGTTAGCATATTCGCATGCATCCAATATCTTACTGGCGCCTCACCCGAACTGGCAACATTTTGTGCCACTTCACATTCGTGGTGGGGAAATTTTAAATCCATTCCCCCTCCGTGGATATCAAAGGTTTCACCCAAATATTTGGTGCTCATTACGGAGCATTCCAAGTGCCATCCGGGAAAGCCTTCTCCCCACGGACTTGGCCATCTCATAATGTGCTCAGGGCCCGCATTCTTCCATAAGGCGAAATCTAGAGGAGAGCGTTTTTCATCTTGTCCATCTAATTTTCTAGAATTGCTCTGTAGCTCGTCGATTTTTCTTCCAGAAAGTGCGCCGTAGCCATGCTTTTTATCAAAGGCTTCTACATCAAAGTACACAGATCCATTTGAGACGTATGCCATTCCTTGATCCAGAATTTTTTGAGCCATTTGAATCTGCTCAATGATGTGCGCAGTTGCCGTTGGTTCAATGCTGGGCGGAAGTAAATTGAATTGCTTGCAAACGTCGTGGAAGTAGTTGCTGTATTTCTGAACGACTTCCATTGGTTCTAACTTCTCAAGTCGGGCGCGCTTCAATACTCGATCTTCTCCGTCATCGTCAAGCATATGTCCAACGTCGGTTAGATTTCGGACGTAGCGAACTTTATAGCCCAGATGACTTAGGTAGCGAAAAAGAACATCAAATGTGATGAAGGATCGCATGTTGCCAATGTGAACCTCACTGTATACGGTGGGGCCGCAAACGTAAAGTCCAACAAAGGGTGTGTTGATGGGGGTAAATGCCTCTTTTTTACGACTTAAAGAATTGTAAATCGTAAGAGGAAATCGCTCAAAATTCTCCATTAAAAGCGGTTCTGTGGGTCACCAGCATAGGCATAGCGCAGAAATTCATCTCTTACATTTTTGTCCTTGAACTTCCCGGAATACTCAGTAGTAACTGTACTTGAAGAAGAGTCTTGAACACCTCTCATCGCAACGCACAGATGGCGAGTATCGATGAGTACGGCTACATCTTCTGAATTCAATACGCGTTTTAACTCTTCGGCAATTTGAAGGGTAAGTCTTTCCTGAACTTGCGGCCTCTTTCCGAAGTACTCCACTATGCGGTTGATTTTGGAAAGTCCGATCACCTTGCCGCTTGAGATGTACGCGACGTGGGCAATTCCGAGTATGGGAAGGAAGTGGTGCTCGCAATTCGATTGAACACGAATGTTCTTCTCTACCAACATTTGCCCGTATTGGTATTTGTTGTCGAAAACGCGTGCGTCCGGTTTGTTCTCGGGCTTTAATCCACTGAACAATTCTTTCACATACATTTTAGCAACACGCTTTGGAGTGCCACTCAAACTGTCATCGTTGAGGTCCAAGCCCAGGGTTTCCATGATTTCACGAAAGCTAGTTTCAATGCGAGCAATCTTTTCATCGTCGCTGAGGGCAAAGGCATCTTTGCGCATGGGTGTTTCGATGGACGAAAACATATGATCGTCTCCGATTTGGTCAATGTCCAATCCCGAGAGGTCTATTTTATCTAATTCTTCTTTCATTCTTGAATGCTGTAAACGGCGGCAAATTTACTCAAATTCTAGGTGGAATATGCGAGCTAGACGACACTATGAGCGTGGATGAAATTGTTCGATGGTTTGACGCAAATAGTCGCGGTCTAAATGCGTGTAAATTTCGGTGGTTGTGATGGATTCATGACCAAGCATATCTTGAACCGCGCGCAAGTCTGCTCCGCCTTCAACTAGATGCGTTGCAAAGGAATGACGGAATGTATGAGGGCTAACGACCTTCTGGATTCCTGCTTTTAGGCAGAGTTTCTTCACGATGTTAAATACACTGATGCGGCTCAACTGAGCTCCAGATAAATTGAGAAAGAGGTAATCTTCGAAGCCTGCTTTAATCTTTAGATGATTTCTTACTTCGTCGCGGTAGATGTTGATGAACTTCACCGCGGTTTTTCCAATCGGAACGAGGCGTTCTTTGTTTCCTTTTCCAGTAACACGCAAGTAACCATCGTTCAAATAGAGTTCACTCAATTTGAGGTTCGTAAGTTCACTAACCCGCAAGCCACAGCCATAAAGTGTTTCGATCAAAGCCCGATCTCGCTCACCGGAAGCTTTGGAAAGATCGATGCATGCAATTATCGCATTGATTTCTTCTATGCTCAATACGACTGGAAGTTTTCGTCCGGTTTTGGGTCCTTCAATCTGTCCACTTGGGTCGTCCTGAATTAGGTCTTCCAGAAGAAGGTATTTGTAAAAGGCTTTTAAACCTGAAATCATGCGTGCTTGTGTTCGCGGAGAAACGCCAAGGTCGAACAGCCAGCGAACATAGCTTTCTAGGTCGGCTTTTTTAATCTTTTCAGGCTTCTGTGAAAGACCTTGACTTTCAAGGTATTCTTCGAGATGAGATACATCTGAAAGGTATGCCTGAATGGAATTATCGGCAAGTGAGCGTTCGAGTTTTAGATAGGAACGGAATCCTTTCTTGTAACTCTGCCAGCTCATTCTTCATTCCAAATCTCCCAACTTTTTTCAGCTTGAAAGCCGAGCATCTTCATGCCATTTTGTGTCTTGCATTCCCGCTCCGAGCATAGGCTAAGAAATTTAGTTTCCTCAGGATTGTAAATCAAATCGATGGCAAGGTTGTTTTCGCCCAGAAGATTGTAGGGGAGAGGTGGGTAGGTAAGAATGTCTGGTGACATTCCAAGAGGTGTACAATTGATTAATACTGGGTATTTTTCTAAAAGCGCTTCGTCAATGTCGTCGTAAACGAGATCTCCACGGCCCTGTTCTCTTGAAACTGACTTATACTCCAGACCAATTTTACTCAAAGCCATTTGAACTGCTTTTGACCCTCCACCAGTTCCAATGATCAAGCAGGGGCGCTTAATCATATTTTCAAAAGCTTTTTTGAAACCGTATACATCGGTATTGAAGCCAAAAGTTTTTCCGTTTGAAACGCGGACGCAATTCACAGCCCCAATGGCTTCTGCCATTTCGCTGAGTTCGTCGACAAATGGAAGAATGGATTCTTTGTAAGGAACGGTGATGTTAAAGCCACGAATGCCTGGAGTGTCAAGAACTCGCTGCACATCTTCAATTTGCGCCAATGCGAAGTTTCTGTATTCTGCGTCTTCTATTTCCTCTTTTGTAAACTTCTCTTCGAAGTATCGTTTTGAAAAAGAGTGACCTAATGGAAATCCTATTAAACCAAAAACTCGGATGTTATCTCTCATGACTGCTTGAGTTCTTTATTGCCAAAACGTTCCAGCAATACAATGAATATTATTCCGATTGTTGCCAAGCTGCAGGCAGCAAACAAATTAGCGTTTCCTGAAAAGTTGTTTGGGAAAACACTTTCGTACAAAAGAGGGACGATATCTCCAGCGCTATTCACTCGAGTTTCAACCACTTCTTTCCAAGGCCACACTACGTTCAGTGAGCCAATCATAAAGCCAGTCAATACGGCGATGGTGATGTCGTGAAATTTCTTGAAAAGCCATCCAAGAAAGTGAGAGAAGGCGGTAAGTCCAAGGATGGCCCCAGCACCAAAGGTTAGAATGACTTTAAAATCAAGTTCGCCAATGGCTCCTGTGATGTATTCATACTTCCTAAGCAGAAGAAGAATGAAGCTTCCAGAAATGCCGGGAAGAATCATTGCGCAAATGGCGATGCTTCCGGAAAGAAAAATGAACCAGAGGTCGTTTGGAGTTTCAGCTGGCGTGCTTAGGCTAATCCAAAGGGCAATACCAGCGCCAATTATTATACTCACGATGGGGCCAGTGCTCCATAGTTTCACTTGCTTTCCAACCACAAAAGCGGATGCTAGGATGAGGCCGAAGAAAAAGGCCCAAATCAGAACCGGATAATTTTCCAGGAAGAAATGAATCAACTTCACCAATGAGAGAACACTAATCGCGATTCCCGTTAAAACACTGAGTAAAAATGAGCCATTGATTTGATTCCATGCCGCCAAGGGCCCCTTTTTAAATAGGGTTTTGACCGCATTGTGATCGATCGATTGAATGGATTCAATGAGTTCTTGATAGATCCCTGTAATGAGTGCGATGGTTCCACCAGAAACGCCCGGAACCACGTCGGCAGCGCCCATAGCCATTCCGCGTAAACCCAATCCTAAGTATCGTTTGTAGGAAGCCAAATTAGTATTTGGGAAGTGCGGGTTCTACCGAGTCTATGTATCCGAAAATACCACCAGTGAGGCGGTAAAGGTTTTCCATTCCTTGCGTACGTTCGAGAGCGTCGATGACGGCCGCGGCTCGTTTTCCCGTTCTACACAAAAAGATCACCTTACAATCTTTTCTCAATTCACTTGAGCGCTCCAATACTTGATCCATTGGGATGACTTGTCCGCCAATCTGAACACTTTCGGTCTCGTAAGCTTCTCGAATGTCAATTAGTTGGAAATCTTCATTTGTTGCTCGCATTTGCTCGAGCTCCTTTGGTGAAATCTCTTTCATGTCAAGGCTTAAACTCGTTAACAATATCTTCTGGGAGAAATTCGAAGAATGTGTCTCCTCGGAGCCCAAGGCGCAGGGTCTCTAAAGGAATTACATCATGAGGCCCGATGTTGCCCAAATTCACATTGGCTCCTAAGAGTTTGATGAACCAAACCTGTTGTGATTTGATGGGCGCTTCCCAAAGAATTCGCTCTCCTGGAACATTAGATAAAATCTTGTTGATTAAAAGAGTGTGAGCCGAGCCATTTGGTCTGTATATGCCAACGTTTCCGCTCTCTCTAGCTTCGGCGATGACCAATTCACTTCCAGCAGAAAGTTCGTTGTTCATCATGTTAATCCATGTAGCTGGGGAAATGAATATTCCTTCCTCTTTCGAGCCAACTTCCGAGAGTACAATGCGATCCTTCGCCATGTCGGCAATCATCTCGCACTTCTTGTCTTCAGGAATTTCACAAGAACCATCTGAAACTTCGACTACCGGCATGTCGAATTTGTCGAGAAGTCGTTTGTAGTCTTCGTACTGACCGCGCACGAAAAAGGCCTCGAAGAGGGTTCCGCCAAAATAAGTTCGAATGTTGTTCTCCTTGTAAAAAGCAAGCTTTTCCTCAAGGTTGATTGTGGCGTATGAAGTTCCAAATCCGAACTTCACATAATCGATTAAATGCTCCGAACGGGCCACCATATTTTCGGTCTCGGCCATGCTCAGGCCTTTGTCCATAATCATATTAATCCCCGACTTTCGAGGTTTAACTGTGCGTTCTGGAATGTGGTCTAAATCGTAATTCACTCTCTGTCCTCCGTATAGGTGTCAATAAGCTCGCGAATGTAATCGTCTGATTTCATTTCGGGCATGTATTCGAACATATCGTCAATCCCGGCAGGTGCCAAGGATAATACTGCTCTAAGAATTTGTTCAGCTTCACCGCGCCTTTTCAAGCCATAGAGATAAGCCGTCAATCGATAACTCATCTCGTATTCTTCTGGGTGATTTTTAATACCTCTTTTAATTACCTCTAAGGCTTCACTCCAAAGCTCATGCTGATAGTACATGGCGGAAAAGTCTAAATACACTTCGGTGTTAAACTCATCCAACTCAAGGACCTTCTCAAATGCATAGCGCGCTTCTTCTACGAAGCCTAATTTTCGTTCTATTTCTGCAAGAACATACCAAAAATCTGAATTTTCTGGCTCAAGGCTTAAAGCCTTTTTAATGTAATGAACGCCCTCCGTGAGGCGGTTCATATTGTCTAAAGAAATTCCAATACCCAACCAAGCATCCGCGAAATTCTTATCACTTTTCACTGCTTTGTAGTAGTAGGTATAAGCGTTCTGAAAGTTTTCAGATTGCTCGTAACACTCACCAATGTAATAGTAAGTTAGGGCAGAAGCTTCTTCAAAGTCCAAAGTGCTTTTGTACACTTCAATTGCTTCGTCGTAGCGCTCCAGTCTTGCCAAGGTATTGGCCTTATTGAAGTAGGCTGAGGAAAATTCTTCATTACAAATCAAAGCATAATCGTAGGCTTCAATTGCTTTTTCAAATTCGTTTCTGCTGCTCTGAAGATTGCCCAAATTGTACCAAGCCATGCTGGAGTATGGATCCTCATCAATGTAGTTCTGGAGGAATTCTACGCCTTCATTTTTAAGCTCGTTGAACTCAAAAAAATTCGTCACTTCAAAGAGTGCATCTTCATGGTATTCAGCAGTTTGGACAAACTTTTTAAGGGTTTGCTTTACTTTTTTAACCTCCTTGGTCTTGCAGTACTGATAAGCCAGTTGAATGAGAATGTCGCCATTGTCATTGCCAGCAAGTTCTAAGGCTTTCTTGAGGTAATAGATCGATTTGTGGTGGAGCTTTTGACGATTTAAGATTTGTGCTTTCGTGACAAAATACTCAGGTAATCCAGAAGCCTCACCTTCAATTCGTCCGAGAAGGGTATTTGCCTTTTTAAAATCGTTTTGGGCCATGTACAACTCAGCTTCACGAATTTTTAAGGCCGTGGAATAGGGGTGTTGACTTTTGGCTGTGTCGATGACTTTGTGGGCTCGTTCGTGCTTTCGAAGAATCAGGTAATATTCAAAAATATCCTCAAACTCGTCTGCATCAAAGTAGCGGCTGTCACCGGAACGCAGCATTTCTTCAAAACGCTCTACAAGCTTGTTGTGAAAAAAGTCTTCGGGAAACAGATCTGAATTCGAATCCATTGGCTGGCTACTATCACAAATGTAGGAAAATAGCGAGGCCACTTTTCAGGCTAAATCCGAATAATTATCAGTTGTGAATTGTGAATTTTTTATCGATTCGTCGCTCATTTAGGGCTTTACAATTCTCGCGCATCGACATATCTTTGCAGCCGTTTCGTACAAGCTTATATTCCCCTTAATCCTATGACACTAATCAAATCGATCTCCGGAATCCGCGGTACCATTGGCGGGAAGGCAGGAGAAAATCTGAGTCCCATCGACGTCGTGAAATTCGCCTCTGCTTACGGGCAAATGCTGAAATTGGGACACAAGTCTTCTGTTACAGTTGTGATTGGAAGAGATGCACGGCCTTCAGGTGATATGATTAGCTCGCTTGTAAAGCAAAGTCTCATTGGACTGGGAATCCATGTGATGGACCTTGGTTTGGCGACCACACCAGCAGTTGAAATGGTGGTTCCAAAAGTAAAAGCACAAGGAGGAATTATTCTTACGGCAAGTCATAACCCAGTGAATTGGAACGCCCTTAAGCTGCTTGATGAGAGCGGCGAGTTCATTTCCGCGGATCGAGGAAAACAACTCTTGGAATTGGTAGAGTCTTTGGATTTTGATTTTGCTCAAGTTGAGGATCTTGGGAAAGAACTGGAGCCCATTGATTCGCTGGCCTTTCACATTGAAGAAATTTTGAAGCTTCCATTGGTGAATGTGGAGGCGATTAAGAAGCGTGGATTTAAGGTGGCGGTTGATGGTGTAAACTCAGTTGGTGGCATCGCGATTCCAGCCATGTTAAAAGCATTGGGTGTTGAAGAGGTTCGCGAGCTTTATTGCGAGCCGAGCGGGCAGTTTCCACACAACCCAGAACCACTTGCAGAAAACCTTAAAGACATCATGAAAGTGATGCGCGAAGAACAGTACGACTTGGCAGTGGTGGTAGATCCTGATGTGGACCGATTGGCATTCATTACCAATGAAGGCGAGATGTTTGGCGAAGAATATACGCTCGTAGCGGTGGCTGACTATGTACTCCGAAACAACCCAAGCGCAGTGGTGTCGAACCTTTCTTCAACAAGAGCGCTTGCCGATGTGGCTAAACAATTCGATCAGGATTATCAGGCATCCGCAGTTGGTGAAGTGAATGTAGTTGCCAAAATGAAAGAGATTGGAGCGAACATCGGTGGCGAAGGAAATGGAGGCGTTATTTATCCAGCCTTGCACTACGGACGTGATGCGCTCGTTGGGGTGGCCCTCTTTTTAAGTCATCTGGCCATCGAAGGAAAAAGCTGTTCAGAATTGCGTGCGAGTTATCCAAATTATTTCATGGCAAAAAACAAGGTGAGTTTGAGTCCTGGAATGGATGTTGACGGCATCCTAAAAAAGGTAAAAGAACGATACTCTGCTGAGAAGCTTAATGAGATTGATGGACTGAAAATTCACTTTGAAAGGGAATGGGTACATTTGAGAAAATCCAACACTGAACCCATCGTTCGGGTATACACAGAAAGCGATTCAGAAGAAAACGCTCAAGCTTTAGCCGAGCGATTTGTGAACGAAATTCAAGAGCTAGCATCATGAAAGTTTATTTCGACAATGCCGCAACGACCCCTCTTTCGGATGAGGTTCTTCAAGAGATGATCCCAATTTTAAAGGATCAATTTGGGAACCCTTCATCTACGCATTCATTTGGTCGCCAAGTCAGATCAAAAATTGAAATTGCTCGAAGAAAAGTAGCTTCCCTCATTCACAGCGAGCCAAGCGAAATTTGTTTCACTTCTGGAGGGACGGAAGCCGACAATATGGCCATTCGATGCAGTGTTCAAGACCTCGGCGTTACTCACATCATCACCTCCAAAATCGAACATCACGCGGTTCTTCACACGGCAGAAGAAATGGCGAAGAAGGGGATTCACGTAAGTTTCGTGCAACTCGACTCGCTGGGTGGTGTTGATATGAATCACCTAGAAGAACTTCTCCAAGGTAATGAGAAGACTTTGGTCTCGCTCATGCACGCGAACAATGAGGTTGGAACGCTCATTTCATTGAAAGAAGTCAGCGCTTTGTGCAGAAAGTACGATGCGCTTTTCCATTCGGATACTGTTCAAACCATGGGACATTATGATTTCAATTTGAAGGAATTGGACCTCGACTTTTTGACCTGTTCAGCTCACAAATTGCACGGCCCAAAAGGAGTTGGTTTTCTATACATCAACCAGAAGCTCTCCCTCAACCCGATGATTTTCGGAGGTTCTCAAGAACGCAATCGCAGAGGAGGAACAGAGAACGTTTACGGAATTGTAGGACTTGCAAAGGCGCTGGAAGAAGCTCTAACAGAAGTTGACAGTCATCATGACCACATTCAAGGCTTGAAGACCTACATGATTGAGCAACTCGAAGCGAACATCCCTGGAGTTGATTTTAACGGAGATGCCAAAGGTGAATCCCTTTATACGGTGCTCAATGTTTCTCTCCCGCCTAGTGAAAAGTCTGAGATACTTCTCTTCAGTCTCGATCTAATGGGCATTGCCTGTTCCGGTGGAAGTGCGTGCAGCTCGGGGAGCGATAAGGGCTCTCATGTGCTGAATGGTATTGGTTCCAATCCAAATCGCCCGGCAATTCGTTTTTCGTTTTCTAAGTACAACACTAAGGAGGAAGTCGATTACGCGGTTTCCAAACTCAAGGAAATTTATTTCAACTAGTGCGGGTCGAGTTCCTCGGTACGGGCACCTCCCAGGGAGTGCCAGTAATTGGTAGCGATCATCCGGTCTGTTTGAGCGATGACCCCAAAGACAAGCGCTTGCGCTCATCGGTTCTGATCGAGGATGGAACTAAGACTTTTGTCATAGATACTGGACCCGATTTTCGGCAGCAAATGCTGCGTTCCAAAACCACAAAGCTCGATGGGATTCTGTTTACGCACGAGCACAAAGATCACATTGCTGGATTCGACGACATACGTCCGTTTTACTTCAATCAAGGTGCTTTGGATGTTTACTGCGATGAGCGTGTGAAGGCCTCAATTCGAAAGAGTTTCGACTATATGTTTCAGGATTTCCGTTATCCTGGAGTGCCCGAGGTGAACATGCACAACATTGAAAAGGATTCATTTGAAGCCGCGGGAGTGAGATTCACCCCTTTGCCGGTATTGCACTACAAGCTGCCGGTTCTAGGTTTCAGAACAGGTGGATTCAGTTACATCACAGATGCCAATCACATTCCCGACGAGACACTGGAACTTTTGAATGGGACAGAGGTACTTGTGTTAAACGCCCTGAGAAAGGAAGATCACATTTCGCATTTTAACTTGCAACAGGCCATTGAGATGGCACAGAAGATTGGAGCGAAAAGAACTTACTTCACGCACATATCACACCTCTTAGGCTTTCATCAAGAAGTGGAGGTAGAGCTACCGGAAGGTGTTTACCTCGCTTACGACGGCCTCTCCATCAATTTATAGGCATAAAAAAACCCCCTCAACAAAGTCGAGGAGGTTTTGATGAATTATCATCGTGATTATCTCACCATGAGTTTTCGGGTAGTTCTTTCACCGTCGATGATGACTTCAACCAAGTAACTTCCTTGGTCTAGGTTGTCGAGGCGATAAGGAAGGTTGTAACCTTCAGCTTCTTGCTCGCCGTTGAAAACAACATCAACTCTTTTACCGCTGATGTCCAAAACATTGATTTCTACAGTTGAGGGTTTGGTCAAGTTGTAGGCAATATGTGTTTGGTTGTGGCTTGGGTTCGGGAAGAGTTTTACACTTTCCAAGTTCGCAAAGATTGTGTTGCTTCCTAGACTTCCGCTTGAAGCGTCCATGAAGTAAAACTTGTTGCGATCTCCGTTGGTAGTATGAAAAGCTCCACCTGTCCAGTACTCATGACGAATGAGCGGAGACTTATTGTCTTTCACACGATACTCATAAGTAAGGTGATCAACATCGTCGAGTTTGGTACCCATTCCGCCAAAGTTGCTCATCTCGTCCCAGTTTTCTTTGATTTCAATGCGCATAACATCCTCTAAAACGAGTCCACCAGGCATAGTCAAAGTTCCGTGAGCGTCGATTTCAACATCCACATCTCCATCATAGTAAAACACAGCTCCGGTCTGATCCGACCATGTGTATCTGAGTGAAGAAGATACTTTATCTCCGAAAGTTGCTGGATAGTCGAACATTTCAACTTCACAACCTATGCAGTCAGCATTGTCGTATTGATGCGATGCAACAATTGCCCAAGGACCTAGAGATCCACCAACATCGTTGTAACGTCCAACATAGATTAAACCGTTCGAGCTGTTTCTGTAACAGTGCGCAAAATCTTCCCACATGATCCAACGATCGATGTCTCTCAAAGCTACGTCTTCTGCGAAGGGGACACCTCGAGCATTTTCCGGCGTGCCTGCAGAGTCAACAGCTTCAACTGTGATGGTTCCAGTGCTAACAAGAGAGCTGAAGTCCCACGTTCTGTCGACTCCCGAACTTCCCTTCAATGAAGCGAAAGTGGCCGGGTCGGCCGTGTTGTAGATGATGCTTTCACCAAGATCAAGAACGCCATTGTTCTGGTCGATGGTGTGCTGCGCACTACTGGCAGCAGCGATGAGTAGCAGTGATGCAAGAGTAAGAGTGTTTTTCATAGTTTAAATTAAGAATGAACAATTACATGGTTCGTGGTTCCGAAAGTAAATAAATTTCAGGTCGATTGAATCTTGAAATATGAACGGTAGTCAGCAGACCTAATTTTTTAGCAAGGGCGAACAAAAAGCTGTGCAGCCTCATATTTTTCAACGATTACGGGTGTATCTTTTTCGATGAAACCTACTGCTGAAGTGGCATCATAGTTTTCGTTGTCAATCGTAACTTTTCCTGAAGGACGAAGGACTGTTAGCGCAGTTCCCGTTTTTCCGATCAACTTCTGCTCAAGTTGGGAAGTCCCGACAAAACCCTCCGATTTTTTCTGTACTGCGTTCAGTGCAATCCTGCTGAACATGTTGGTCTTTAGAAGGCGCATGGCGAGCGCGATGGATCCTCCAATTCCAAATACAGCCGACACCAATACAACCAAGATGGAGGTAGAGAGGGCTTCGGTATTGATGGGCTCAAAATTGAAACCTATGTTGTTGACCATGCTTAGAATTAGCCCACCAAAGAGTAGAATTATACCTGTGATCCCAGCAATGCCAAAGCCTGGAATCACAAATATCTCCAAGGCAATCAACAACACACCAAAAACGAAAACGAGAATCTCCCAGTTCTCGGCAAGGCCTTCCAGATAGAGAGGAGCGAAGTAAAGACTAGCGGCAATAATGGCGGCGAGAATCGGAAATCCGATGCCCGGACTTTGGAGCTCGAAGTAGATTCCGCCGAAGATTAGAATGATGAGAATTCCACTAACTGCTGGGTTGATCAGAAAGCCAATTACCTTATCGAGGGTCGAGATGCGTTGTTTGGTGATGTTGAATAGGCTCAAGCCAGAATACTCGAGTGCTTCACTTAAGCTCTCCACTTGTTTGTCGCAAATTCCAACCTTCACTGCTTCAAGAGATGTTAGGGTAAGTACTTTTCCTTCCGGACTGATGCCTTCTACCACTTTGTCGGGGTCTACCATGGCTTCCGCGATGTCGGGGTTGCGGCCGTTTTGCTCTGCAGTGGCGCGCATTTTTTTCCGCATATACGATTGGTATTTGTCGGGAACTGCCTGTCCTTCTTGATTCACTACAGTTGCTGCTCCTATGGTCGAACCGGGCAACATGAATATGCTGTCGCAGGCCAGCGAAATGAGTGCTCCCGCCGAAGCAGCGTTGTTTTCAATAACAACGAATACGGGAATCGGACTGTTTAGAATTTTGCTTCGAATGGAGTCCGCAGCATCCACCAATCCACCGTATGTATTGAGACGCAGAACGATGAGATCGGCATTGCGGGCAATGGCTTCGTCGATGGCCATCTGGGTTTTGCGCCAGGATGGCGGCCCGATTTCATCTCGAATTTCGAAGTAATAGATTTCGTACTTCGTCTTGGGGTCGAAACTTTTTACACTGTCTTGCGCCGCAATCGAAATCAGCGAAAACAGAAAAAGGAGTAAAAGTCTATTTGGTCTCGAAAGCTTCATGTAAGCCCATCAATAGGTCCTTGTAAAGATATGGATTGGACGCCAGTATTTGAGATCCATCCGACCATTCCTCGGATCCATGAAAATCGCTTACAATTCCACCTGCACAGCGAACGATGTGCAAGCCCGCGGCAACATCCCATGGATTCAGGTTGTATTCGAAATAGGCGTCAAAACGTCCGCAAGCTACGTAGGCGAGGTCAACGGCAGCACTTCCCATTCTTCTCAAGCCAGAAGTTTTCTGCATGAGCTGTTTGAGCACCTGAACATAAGGATCCAGCATATCAAATTCCCGAAATGGAAAACCAGTGGCCAAAAGGGCGGGGTCGAAGGTTCTTACCGAACTCACACGGATTTTCTCCCCGTTCAACATTGCCACTCCCTTATATGCTGTGAACATCTCTTTCGAGTGACATTCAAAAACAAAAGACATCACGTAGTCTTCGTTGTAACAAAGCGCCACAGAGACAGCATAAACGGGAAGTCGGTGAATGAAGTTGGTCGTTCCGTCGAGTGGGTCAATCACCCAATAAAAACCTTTTCTTGAATGTTTCGTCGCACTCTCTTCGGCAAGAAAACCACTTTCGGGTAGAAGTAAGCCGAGTTCACGAATGAGTTCTTGTTCCGATTGACGATCTACCTCCGTCACATAATCGTGAAATTGTTTTTGGTCAATTTTTATTGATTCCGAGCTCTTATGGATTTTACGAATTTTCTTCCCAACCCTCCGAACGATTTTTTCTGCCTTAGGAAAGAGTTCGTCTAAATCAATGGATGCTTTCAAAGCTTGGGGAATAAAGTGATGAGTAGACGAGATCGGAATTGAGTTCGGCAAGTTTGAGCTTAATGCTTTGATTGGCAAGCTTAGCGTCGAAGGGAAGTTCTACCCTCAAGTAGTTTTCAGAATAACCTTGAATCATTCCTTCGTTTTCTGAGTCTTCAAATAGAACTTCTACTTCTTGGCCCTCAAATTGGCGGTAGAAGTGTTCTTTTTTCTTGCGAGATAAGATTCGAAGTCTTTTGCTGCGTTCTGAACGTTTTTCCATGGGCACAACTCCTTCGAGCTGCAGGGCGGCTGTGTTGGGGCGTTCAGAGTAGGTGAATACATGTAGGTAGCTTACGTCCAGCTCCTTGAGATACTCAAAAGTCTCTTCAAATTTTTCATTGTTCTCACCAGGAAAGCCAACAATCACATCAACTCCGATGCAAGCATTGGGCATGCTAGATTTAATCTTTTTCACCCTTGAGGTATACAGGGCTTGATCGTATTTGCGCTTCATGGAATGGAGAAGCTCATCGGAGCCCGACTGGAGTGGAATATGAAAGTGAGGCATGAAACGCTTGCTCTTACTCACGAATTCAATGATGTCGTCTGAAAGCAAATTCGGCTCAATCGAGGAAATTCGAATGCGCTCAATGCCTTCGATTTCATCCAAAGCTTTTACCAAATCAAAAAAACTCCCCCCTTTTCCTTGTCCGAAGTCTCCGATGTTCACCCCTGTAAGCACAATCTCTTTCGCTCCTTGAGCCACAACTTCGCGTGCTTTTTCCAGTGTTTCAGAAACAGTTGCATTCCGACTTTTACCTCTCGCGAGAGGAATGGTACAGAACGCACAGAAATAGTCGCAGCCATCTTGAATTTTCAGGAAACTGCGAGTACGATCTCCCATGGAATAGGAGGGGAAGAAATCTTTTGCTTTTGAAATTCGCTCAACCATTGCGGTCGCCGAGCCATTCTTCTCAATATTTTCTAGGTGTTCGGCGAGTTTGAATTTTTCGCTGGCACCAAGAACCAGATCAACTCCTGGAATCTTGGTAATCTCATCAGGTTTCAGCTGAGCATAACAACCTACGACCACCACCTTTGCTTCCGGGTTTCTCCGTAAAGCGCGTCCAACAGCATTCCTACATTTTCTGTTTGCTTGCTCAGTGACGGAACATGTATTGATGACATAGACATCTGCACGCTCGTCGAAGCCGACTCTTGCGTAACCAGACTCTTCCAAATCCCGAGCAAGGGTAGAGGTCTCAGCAAAGTTTAGTTTGCATCCCAGGGTGTGGTAAGCTGCTCGTTTGTTCGGAATCACGGCGGCAAATTTAATGATTTGAAGGCCCTAGAACACACTTCCAGCAAAAGGGAAATTAGTCCCGATCGCTTATGTGGAAAAGGAAATCCTTTTCTTCTGCGGTGAGGCTGTCGTAGCCTGATTTTGAAATCTTATCGAGAATGAGATCTGTTTTTCGCTGTTTCTCTTCAGAACTAATTGCTGACTTCTTAGAGCTGCTGGGTACAGATCTTTTTTTAGGTTCATCGCGTACTACCCGCATATTGGGTTTCTTCTTGAAAGGACTTTTCAGTAAGTCGATGAATTTGAAGAAGTTGATGGACATGTCGGTTCCACTTCTGAGCTGACGGATGTACATAAAACCGAACAATGCACCTCCGGCATGAGCAAGTTTCCCTCCTGTGTTTACAGAAAAATCAAGAAGTGTTGTCAGGACGAAGGACGCAAGTGCGATGTACTTTAGTTTTACATTGCCGAAAAGAAAGAGGCGGATTTCGTAGTCGGGAAGCAAAACTCCAGCAGCCACCACCACCGACATCACTCCAGCGGATGCGCCAATCAATCGACCGCCCATTGGAATGCCCATAAATTCAAAAATGTTGAAGGCTAGAACGTAAGCGAGTCCCCCAAGCATTCCACCCATGAAATAGATGGTGGCGAACTTTCGAATGCCTAGATATTCAACGATGAGTTTTCCAATCCAATAGAGCCAGAGCATATTGAATAGGATGTGAAAGAAGCTCGCATGCAAGAACATATAGCTCACGAAAGACCAAGGGAAAATAAGTGCTTCCAGAAAAGAGCCATGAAGAGCAAACCAAGGTTCTAGTCTGAAACCAACTAGGTTTAAAAAGATGTTGTTGATGACAAACACGCCGGCCGTAATCACAACAATCTGTTCCAACAGCTTGGATGAATCTCGAAATGTTCCTTTTAGGTCTTCTAGTATTGATGCCATTAGAATACTTTTTTACTCTTCCAAAGTCGAATGAGTAAATAACCGAATAACATGCCTCCTAAGTGTGCAAAGTGGGCGACATTATCGCCTTGACTGTTCTGTATTCCTGAAAAGAGTTCTATTAAGCCATAGCCCAACACGAAGTACTTTGCTTTGATGGGAAAGGGAAAGAAGAGTAAGAAGATGTGTTGGTTTGGAAACATCATTCCGAAGGCCAACAGCAAGCCAAAGAGGGAGCCTGAAGCGCCTACTACATTGGGAGCGCTTTTATATGCTTCTAGGTAGCTGGCCATAAAGTTGGAAGCCACGTTTGCGCTTTTGGAATCGGCGGTAGCATTTTGCATGCTGTTCACCGCTTCAACGAAATTGGCATAACCGCTTTCCAAGCCGTAATTCTGTAAAATTCCGCTACTGAATCGGAACTCATTGAACATGGCCTCGGCGTATTCAACACTCGGGTTGGCAATGAAACCTTCCATCCATGCAATGTCGGGAGCCATATTGTACCAAACGATGAGATAGTGAAGAATGGCCGCGCCAATTCCAGTGAGAATGTAATAAAGGAGGAATCGTTTGGGGCCCCAAAGATTTTCAATGGCAGAGCCAAACATCCACACGGCGAACATATTGAAGAAGAGGTGCCCAAAGCTTCCATGCATGAACATGTACGTGATGATCTGATGAGGTCTGAAGGCCTCTGAGCCGAAATAGTGCAGGCCTAAGAGGTCGGTGAGGTCGATGCCTGTGCGCTGCAATGCGATGGTTGACAAAAACATCAAGGCATTGATGATGATGAGGTTTTTCACCACCGGAGGCAATACCGAAAATCCGCCAGCTCTTATTTGCATGCTCTAAAAACGCTGATCCAATTCATCCAAGTTCATTATGCTCATAATCGTCTTCCCAGTCGGAGTGTAGTTTGGCTGCTCGCAGGCAAACAATCGATCGATGAGGTCCTCCATTTCTTCATGTTTCAATTCCCTTCGGAATCCGCTTGCTTCCGCACGCGCAACACTTTTAGCCAAGCGATCCAATTTCCCCAATTGTTCCTTTTGTTCCGTTTCTCTAAATTCAGAAAGCAAATTGTGGAACAATTGCGTCGCTTCAGATTGCTCTGCTAATGTCGGAATACCATTGATGGATATTGTGTGACTTCCCATGCTTTCGTAATCGAAGCCAAGCAGCGAAAGTTGATCTTTCATTTCAATGGCTTGTTCGTATTCGACTGCATTCAATTCAACCAGTTCGGGGAACATTTGTTTTTGGGAAAGATTCTTTTCGTTCGCCAAAGCGTGCACATTTTGCTCGTACAAAATGCGCTCAAAGGCTCTGTAGATGTTGACGAGCATTAAGCCCGACTTTACTTTAGAAACAAGGTATTTGTATCCAATTTGGAAAAATTTCGACCCACCAAAAGCTTCGATTGCTATTTCAGTTTGTTTGCTATCTGGGACTTCCATAGGCACTTGTTGGAGCATAGGCGGAAGCTCAAAGTCTAAGCTGTTTTGCCTTTTCGGAGTTTCCCTAGGAGAAGAAAAAGGGTCGTAACTCTTATTTACCTCAATTTCCGGTGCGGCTTGTGGAGGGGTCCGGTTCATAGGAATGTCCAAAGAAGGAATCCGGTCAAAATCTAAGCTTGGACTGATGTTGTTTGCTCCCAAAGACCTTCGCGCTACCGACTTTAGTATGGCATAGATGGCGTGTTCGTCAGCAAACTTGATTTCAGTTTTTGTCGGATGAATGTTGATGTCGATGCTGTCGGGTTCTACCTCGAAGAAAATGAAGTAGGACGGATTGGTGCCTTGCGGTATGAGATCTTGATAGGCTCCCACGATGGCGTGATGCAAATACGGACTTTTGATGAAGCGATCGTTGACAAAGAGGTACTGTTCGCCGCGACCTTTTTTCGCAATTTCAGGTTTGCCTAGAAATCCGTGAATGTTGGCAATTTCAGTTTCTTCCTTGAGGTTTACGAGGGCTTCATTGAAGCGCTTGCCCATGATTCCGATGATGCGTTGCTTTCGATTGCTCGCTGGTAATTGTAAATATGTTTTTCCGTCCTGTATCAATTCAAAGTGAATTTCAGGAAAGGCCATTGCAGAGCGCTGAAACTGCTCTAGAATGTGCTTGAATTCCACTTGATTCGACTTCAGAAATTTGCGTCTAGCGGGTATGTTGTAGAAGAGATTTTTAACTCGAATGCTTGTGCCGTCTTTGCATACAACAGCCTCTTGTTTACTTACAACACTGCCCTCTACAGAGAGCAATACACCTGTTTCTTGTTGTGCAGTCTTAGATTTAATTTCCGTCTGACTTACAGATACGATGGAGGGAAGTGCCTCACCCCGAAAGCCCATGCTACGGATTTCAAAGAGATCTTCGGCTTTGCGAATTTTGCTGGTTGCATGACGTTCGATGGCTAAGCGAAGATCAATTTCCGACATTCCCGAGCCATTGTCTATGACCTGGATGAGGTTTTTCCCGGCTTCTTTGATGTGAATTTCAATGCGACTTGCCCCACTGTCGATGGAGTTCTCCATCAATTCCTTCAAAACTGAGGCAGGACGCTGTATGACTTCACCAGCGGCAATCTGGTTGGCAACAGAATCGGGTAAAACTTGAATAATTTCAGCCAAGTGCTTTGAATCTCAAATGTTGATTCAAAGAAAGCGATAGATGGAATACGCCAAGGCAAAGAGTACACCTGCAATCATAATAATTCGCTTATTCGATCCTTGATTGGCTCTTTGTCGACCTCTTTTCTCCCAATGCTTTCTAAAATGAACCGCAGGATGTTCCGGATTGTCAGCTTCCCACTTCGACATTTCAACACGTTTTTGAAAGGCTTCTTTATCGGCATCGTAGTACCGAGTCTGCATTTCGAAGCGCTTTGGTTTTCGAGTTTGAAAAAAGTTGGAAATCATGCCCAAATGTAATTCTTCAAGAGAAGAATGCGAAAGAAATTAACATCAGTGAACTGAAGTGTAGGTGTACATCACCGACATGGCCGAAAGGGTGTCGGAACTTCTGTTGTTGTAGTAACTCTCAAATGAATAGAGGTGTCCTTCTTTCAGCTCAAGGCCTTCTCTGCTGGAGTAGAATGGAACCTGAATCAAGCCAATTCCCTCTGCGTAAGACTGAATGTTGGAACGATACAATTCACGACCTTCCGTTTCATCGCGCAGAATCAATTCCTCACAGAAGGGATGAACATGACACAAAATGAAATGAATGAAGACCTCGTCTTTGGGTTTCAGCAATTGGGTGATGTCCATTTTAATGCGCTCTTCTCCAGGAAACACTTTCCAATGTCCCGTAAATCGTCTCCCTTGCGGATCGTGGAACTGATTGAAGGGCGCGCTGCTGTCGGCTATAATGACTTCCTCGAATCCGCAGGAAGGTTGCCGCAATCGATCTACTTTGTTCGCCTCTTGTCCGAAAAGCCCTTGAGGTCCTTCGTATTGTTTGAAAATGAAAATCGCTTGTTGGTCAAGAGGTCGCAGTGCACATTCCAAATCAGATTCATTGTAGTAGTGCAATTTGATTCGATGCTGAACTTGGGCATTTACGGGGCGGATGTTGTCGTTTAAAACCTGCGAGACGAGTTCGAACACTTGTGTGCCTGGAAGTGGAATGCCAAAACCTATTGGGAAGCGCACTGAGTCAATTCCTTGAGAAAGCGTGAAAACGCGTGAGTTGTAGCTCTCAAAGTTGCTGCTCCAAGGTAGCTTCTTGGCTTCCTGTAAATTCAAGTTCGAATGACAAAGAAACTGTGCTGAAGCCGAATCCGAGCCAAGCACCTCCACCTCGTAACCTACAATCCAAATCAAAGAATCAGAAGATTCAATTTCAAAATTCTTGCGTTCGTAGGGCCCCATCATTGAGCGGTAAATGCTGTCCACAAGAAGGCTGTCTGAAAAGGTGGTGAATGTCCGTGCTTCTGGAAGAGATTCCAAGCAAGCGCTCTTTTCATAACGGGCTTCATACCAGCTAGAAAAGCTCCGATCTTCTCCTTTGTTGCAGGCGGAGGTTAAGATGGAGAAGAGGCATAAAACAAGCTGTGTTCGTCTCATGGAAAGGGGAGTACTGTATTTTCTGAGGAGATGTTGAAGCCAACATCGAGCACTGCTTGTCGTTCTGGAGAATTTCTAAGAATCGGATTGGTATGATTCATATGAATGAAGTGAACAATGCCTTTTTCTTTTTTGCTTAATCCATGAAGGCGATCCATACTTTGTGTGACTCTTGGATGAGGAATTTCAGCCATTGGTCTCCCAGAAAGTTCATTGTCGCTGAAGAAAGTGGCGTCGAGGAAGGCATACTTAAAAAGAGTAAGAATGTCTTCAATTTTTAAATCCCACTTGTCCCAAGAATCAATATCGGGAACAAAGAGCATGCGACTTTTCTTAGAACTGATGTCAAAGGCTGCGGTTTCAGAGTATTCATCTCTGTGTGGAACCTTTACAGGGCGAAGCTTTAAGTCTTTCGAGAGCTGAGTCTCATTACCGAATTCAAGTGGTCTCAATTCGATGTTTCCCAAGCTGTCGAGCAGTTGCCATGGTCCGTTGGTTTCAAGAAATTTTTTCATTCTTGGAAGGACATAAACAGGCACCGATTTAGCACCCATCACTTCTCGTCCCAATTGAGCTAAGCCTAAGTAATGACCTATGTGGGCGTGGGTAATGAGGATGCCAGCCAAGCTGCATTTTGGAAATTTCTCCTGCACCATTCTGAGCTGATCGCGAATTTCAGGGCTTGCTTCCAGCAACCAAAAGCGCGACGAATCCTTGTCTATAATAGCAATAGAAGTAGGGGATGCTCCTTTTTGAGTTCCTGAATGAACGGCCTCGCAACATTCCTTTCTGCAGTCGGCTTGCGGATAGCCAGCATCTTGGGCTATTCCTAAAATGTGAATGTGAAATCCAGTGCTTTGAGCGGAGAGAGCAAGGCAGAAAAATAGGCTACCAATCGAGCTGATGATACTCTTTCTTGCCTTGAACAAAGAACTTCCAAACCATACTTTTTGGATAGATTCCACTAAGGTTGGGATTGTGCTTAAGAGATTGAACATCTTTCCGAGATTTCCACCATCTTCGAAAGTAAAGCAAGAAATGGTAGTGTGCGCGATTAATCCCTGTGCTTGCCTTGAATTCACCATCTGCGTACATCTTTAAGAGAGTCAAAACGTCGAGACACATCCGCAAAGGAATCACCCAAAGTAGCTTCCGGAAGGGGAGGTTTTTGAGCAGCATGACCAGGTTGTTTCGATGGTTTTGGTAAACCTTAGCCGAGCTCCCATATTTGATGATGTAGCCACCCATGTGATATACCTTGCTCTTCGGATAGCAGTGAACTTCATGTCCTACGAGTTTCAACCTCCAGCTGAGGTCAATCTCTTCCATATGAGCGTAGAAGTTATTGTCTAAACCGCCTACGGCATGGTAATCTTTTGCCCGAAGAAACATGCAGGCTCCCGAAACCCAGAAGACCTCCATTTCGTCGTCGTACTGACCTCGATCGATTTCAGCGACGTTCACCATTCGGCCTCGGCAAAAGGGATAACCCATATGGTCGATGAAGCCTCCGGCTGCCCCAGCATATTCAAATTCGGTTCGACGATCGTAGGACATGATTTTCGGCCCAGAGGCAGCAACATTTGGATGAGCATCCATGTAGTTGATGATGGGCTCGCACCAATTTTCGGTCACTTCAATGTCGGAGCTGATGAGAACGTAATACTCTGCTTGTATTTGCGCTAAAGATTCAACGTATCCGTTGGTGAATCCACGGTTAATCTCTATTCGTATGCGCTCAACCCTTTCCTGATTCTCTAAGTAATCCCAAGTACCATCGGTAGAGGCGTTGTCTATGACGTAAATCTGGTAGTCGGCTGAGCTTGGTGTGAATGCCTGAATTTCAGGAAGAAATTTCTTCAATAGATCCAAGCTGTTGTAGCTCAATAAAACGATGGCGACTTTTGGAATGCTCACGGGACGGCCTTAGGTAGTGCAAGTTTAATCGAAATCCCGATTAGCGTGGATTGTCAAATAAATCGCGCGACCATTTACCGTGGTAATTGTCGAATTCTTCTTGGTCAAGGTTCTCCCCTTGATTGCTTCGTCGATTCAATTTCATTTCCCAACGATAGTCGTTGATTTCGCCGAAAACATTTGAGTGAAGCAGCACATATTCATTGGTAATCAAATCGGTGTTGTAGAACACAAAGCGGGCATTGCTTCGCACTGGAAGAACGTAATATTGCCAGATCTCATATGGATAGGCATCTGGGTCCCGTTCTCGTTTTACGATGCTGTTTGGTTCCCCATATTTTAGGTAGATCCTTCCTCGATCCGATTCAAAGCCTTTTCTTACATGAGTTGAGTATTTGGCTTCAACGTAAGCCACTTTAGCTTTATGCTCATTCCATAAACGCTCGGCGTCCAATAAGTCTCTTTTCGTCCAAAAGCTGTAAAGAAATTTGCGCTTTATTTCGGGATCTTCAATGTCTGACAATTCACCAAAAATGAATCGTTCCTCAACCTTGTCGGAAACGGGAACCATACTCTTAATGTAATAGTTCAGACTGTCCCAAGGAATTTTTTCGGCAAAGGTGTTGATGATTTCCAATTGGTCAATTTCACTGCTGTTCATTTGTATGTCTGGATTGCTTCTTTGAAAGAAGAGCTTCTTGTGCTTGACCAGTTCATTTTTCTTATTTCGAGCTTCAACTACTAGTTCGTAGTTGCCTGAAGGCAAGTCAAGAATGTTGAACTCCTTCATCAAGACTGAAACCTCTCGAGTATTTTGCTTGGAAAAACCAATACAATGATTCAGTGGCTTTTGGTTTTCGTATTTCTGGATGTAGTACTTCAGAAGGTATTGCTCGTCGGGACCAAAGGTTTTGTTGCTGTTGTAGAGTTCTACGTAAAATTTGAGTTCGTTCTGGTTTTTCGGAAAGTAATTCGTTACGTAAGGCACAATGTCGTAACCGCTTTTTGTGAGCATCCCTGCGTTTTCAGATTTCTTAAAATCCTCCACCAACTCAATGTCGGAAATGCTCATGCCAGCCTCTTCGAACTCCAAATCCACCAATTGCATCGAAGTGTAGGGTTTCGTTTTTGTATTGGCGTCCGAAATCTCGATGTCCAGTTCGTAATTCCCATTAGGAATCAAAATGCGTTGTTGGTCCATGAAGTTGACCAAGCTTTCAAGAGTGTCGCTGATGGGTGGACTGAGTAGGTTGTACTTTTTTACTGCTTCTACTTTATCTCCTTTTCGGAAAGTGTATGTGACATTTACGGAGCCCTGGTATTGCTCTTCGAGTGTCTTTTTGTATTCGACACTTCTGCCCATAACAGTAAGATACGTCTCAACGTACGGACCCGACTCCGGACTATTGAATGCACAATAGCTGAAGTAAGCTTCAATGCGTTGAGCGTACAGGCCTGTTGGGATAAGTAGAAGAAGCAGTAAGGCCGTTCTCATTAGGACTACAAAGGTAGACTTATAGCGCGGGAGCATGCTGGTTCTTATTAAAAGGAAGCATTGAAAATGAAAAGTTAAAGTCCTTGACATCAAGCTACATAGGTACAGGGCAAACGCGGAATACTGTCCGCTGAGTTCCAAAGCTTGTCTAATCGGTCTATTTCCCGCTTGCAGTGTTCGTTTTTTTATTTAACGCAAAGGCGAGCTTTTCCTTTTTAGGAATCTTTGAGGCTTGGGCTGGAGCAAAGAACTGAAACTCACTCCACTCACTTCGTTCGTCGGGATTTTTCTTTTCAAGACTCTTTGAAGGAATATTATCGTTTGGAATTTGATTTTTTGGAAGGATTACTTCGTGATCCCATAGAGGGGAGGCTGGATCAAAGAATGAGGGCATCCCATTTCTGCTTCGCAGAACTGGTCTTTTTCATTTGCAAACTCCTTGAAGCAAGCTTCATCGTTTAACTCTTGTTTGATGAAGGATTACTTCGTGATCCCATAGAGGGGAAGCTGGATCAAAGAATAAGGGCATCCCATTTCTGCTTCGCAGAACTGGTCTTTTTCATTTCCAATCTTCACTCAAACTGCGTTTGGTTCGATTGGAAATGAAAAATCCCCGCTGCAATCGCAACGAGGATTTAATTCTTTGGCGGAGAGAGAGGGATTCGAACCCCCGGCACCTCTCGGTGCGCTGGTTTTCAAGACCAGTGCAATCGACCACTCTGCCATCTCTCCGCCGCAAAAGTAAAAACATTTGCATTGGAGACTAAGCATTTTTCAACTTCAGGAATAAAATTGAAAAGTGACCGAAAAAGAAGTCTTCGAAAAGTGACTATTTGTTGTTAGCGTAAAGCTCAGAAACGTACTCCCAGTTGATCACATTAAAGAATGCATTGATGTAATCAGGACGTCGGTTTTGATACTTGAGGTAATAAGCATGTTCCCAAACATCCAAACCAAGGATTGGAAAACCACCACAACCTACACCATTCATCAGTGGATTGTCTTGGTTAGGACTTGAGCAAACTTCTACTTTACCTCCTTTATGAACACACAACCAAGCCCAACCGCTGCCAAATCGTGTTGCAGCTGCATTGCTAAACTCGTCTTTAAAGGATTCGAATGAGCCAAAGGCAGAGTTGATTGCATCGGCTAGGTCACCGCTCGGGTTGCCACCACCGCTTGGAGACATGACGTTCCAGAATAGGCGGTGGTTGTAATATCCTCCGCCATTGTTGCGTACTCCTGCCGATTGATTGTTGATGTCGGCAAGAATGTCTTCAATGCTCTTTCCTTCTAAAGCAGTTCCAGAAATGGCGTTGTTTAAATTGTTCGTGTATCCGGCATGGTGTTTACCATGATGAATTTGCATTGTCGCTTCGTCGATGTGCGGTTCTAATGCGTTATGTTCGTATGAAAGTTCTGGTAGTTCAAAGGCCATCGTGATAAATTTTGATGTTGGTTAAAGATGTGTTCAAATATATAAATCCATTGGGGCCGGAAATGTTCAAAAGTCTAGGGAACCCTGTTCTTGAATAATTAAATTTGGCAGCCCACTAAAAGGACAACACTCATGGCTCAACTGGTTATCATCCGTCACGGACAATCTGAATGGAATCTTCTCAATAAGTTCACAGGATGGGTGGATGTTGACCTTTCGCCCAATGGGGTGGTAGAAGCCAAGGCGGCTGCGGAGAAAGTAAAAGCACTTCATTTCGACGGAGCTTTTTCCTCCGTTCTCAAACGAGCAAATCGTACCCTCGACATTCTTCTCGAAGGAATCGGACAGTCGGATTTAGAGGTTGTAAAGAATGAGGCGCTCAATGAGCGCATGTACGGAGATCTTCAAGGAAAAGATAAAAATGAAACCCGCGAGAAGTACGGAGAAGAGCAGGTGCACATCTGGAGACGTTCTTACGACATCGCTCCCCCGAACGGTGAAAGCTTAAAAGATACTGCTGAGAGAGTAATTCCATATTTCGACAAAGAAATCGCCCCTCTATTAAAAGATGGCAAAACCATTATCATCTCCGCACACGGAAATAGTTTGAGAGCATTGATCATGCATCTTGAGAAATTAAGTCCGGACGAAATTCTAGAGCGCGAAATCCCAACCGGAGCTCCGATTCTCTACGAACTCGATTCAGATTTGAAGGTTCTGAACGCCAAAA
This sequence comes from Flavobacteriales bacterium UBA1986, assembly GCA_002336245.1. Taxonomy (GTDB): domain Bacteria; phylum Bacteroidota; class Bacteroidia; order Flavobacteriales_G; family Salibacteraceae; genus UBA4419. The sequence continues at coordinate 13,816 of DDDG01000013.1, read as the reverse complement.
AACTGTAGGTGCTCATCGCCGTAGACTTCGATGGAACAATAGTGGAAGACCAGTTCCCTCAAATTGGTAGGCCCAAAATATTTGCCTTCGAAACTCTGCGTGAAATTCAAAAACATCGACACAATCTCATTCTTTGGACCGAACGATCGGGTAAGGATTTGGAGGCAGCCGTTGAGTTTTGTGCTAAAAATGGTATTGAGTTCTATTCGGTAAATGCTTCTTATCCCGAAGAGAAATACGATCCTTCCGAAGCAAGTCGAAAGATCATTTGCGATGTTTTCGTAAGTCATAAAAACCTTGGAGGCATGAAGTCTTGGGGTGAAGTTTGGCAAGACATCCAAGAGATGGAGCGACTGTCAATAGAAGGGAGTAAGAAGAATGGCTTTTTTAGCAGATTGTTCAGTCGACTTTCAAAACCGAATTCATGATCATTTCGATAGATTTTGATGGAACCCTCGTAGAGCATGCTTTTCCGAAAATCGGAAAGCCGATTCCTCATGCCGTTGAGGTGGTTAAAGAGCTCAAGGCAGACGGACATAAATTAATTCTTTGGACCTTTCGTCACGGGCGAACCCTAGAGGATGCGATTCGCTACTGTCGGCAAAACGGATTGGAATTTCACGCATACAACGCCAATGACGCCGATGAAATTTTCGAGGAGGGCATGCCCAGGCTCATTCAGGCGGACGTATACATCGACGATCGGAATCTAGGTGGATTGCACGCTTGGTTGGAAGTAAAGAAAATGATAGAAAAGCACAAACTATGAAGTTCATTCTGAGCAGTATTTTAAGCATGCTTGCATTTGCAAGTTTTGCCCAGGTCATCGATTTTAAGCAGGTCGAGAACTATAGAGCTCGATCCATTGGCCCTGCAGGTATGAGCGGCCGTGTAACCAGCATTGATGTTGTTCGCAATCAACCTGAGGTGATCTACATCGGAACGGCGTCGGGTGGGGTTTGGAAATCTACCAGCGGTGGTATTAGCTGGACTCCAATTTTTGATGATCAGCCCATTCAAAATATTGGAAGCATTGCCATTCATCAGGAGAATCCTTCCATCGTTTGGGCTGGAACGGGAGAGGGAAATCCACGAAACTCTCAATCGAGTGGTGCCGGAATCTACAAGAGCGTAGATGCGGGCAAAACATGGAAGCTCATGGGCTTGGAAAAGACAAAGACCATCCACCGGATTGTCCTTCACCCAAAAGATCCAAATACAATATACGTAGCAGCTACAGGTTCAGCTTGGGGCCCAAACAGCGAACGTGGAGTTTTTCGGAGCCGCGATGGTGGTTCGACGTGGAAAAAGGTTCTCTACGTAAACGACACTACCGGTTGTGCCGACTTGGTAATTGATCCATCGAATCCAAACAAACTCATTGCAGGAATGTGGCAGTATTTGCGTCAACCTTGGTTCTTTGAGTCCGGTGGTGCAGGTTCTGGGATGTATGTGAGCCTCGATGGGGGAGATAACTGGAGCCGAAGAACTGAAAAGAATGGAATGCCCAAAGGAGAGCTTGGTCGCATTGGAATTGCCTTTGCCCCATCCATGCCAAGTAGGGTTTATGCCTTGATTGAAGCGAAAGAAAATGGTCTGTACCGTTCGGATGATGGAGGTGCGAACTGGAAAAAGGTGAGCTCAAAGAACATCGGAAATCGACCTTTCTATTACTCGGAGATCTACGTCGATCCAAAAAATGAAAACAGGATTTACAACCTCTATTCACTCATGTCGATGAGTGAAGATGCCGGTAGAACTTTCGAAATCGTTTTGCCTTACTCAAACGTTCACCCCGATCATCAGGCATTTTATGTGCATCCCGATGACCCGAATTTTCTCATTAACGGGAACGACGGCGGCTTGAACATCTCTAGAGATCGAGGTGAAAACTGGCGCTTTGTGTCCAACCTTCCTCTAGGCCAATTTTATCACATCAACATCGACGATGATTTCCCTTACAACGTTTATGGTGGAATGCAAGACAACGGCTCATGGGTTGGTCCGTCTTCAGTTCTTCAACGTGGAGGAATTCGAAACTCTCATTGGGATGAACTGTATTTTGGTGATGGATTCGATGTGGTTCCTTTTCCAGGAAACAACCGATACGGTTACGCCATGTCGCAGGGAGGGAATGTTGCTTGGTACGACATTGAAACAGGGAAAACTCGATTCGTTCAACCAAATCACCCAGAAGGTGAAGAGCTGCGTTTCAATTGGAATGCAGCAATCCACCAATCGAGCTTTTCAGATTCAACCTTGTTTTTTGGCTCTCAATACGTACATCGCTCCGACAACCTAGGTCGCGACTGGAAAGTGATTTCTCCGGATTTAACAACGAACGATAGTACTAAGCAGAAGCAGGCAAAGAGTGGAGGACTGACCATTGACGCTACTCGTGCAGAGAACTTTACCAGCATTCTTTGCATTGAGCAAAATCCCCTCGACAGCAATGTGCTTTGGGTTGGAACCGACGATGGGAGATTGAATCGCAGCATCGATGGAGGCAAGACTTGGACCGAGCATTCAGCCTCATTAAAAGGACTTCCAAAAGGAAGCTGGATTCCGCAGATCGTCAGCTCAAAAAGCAATCGAGAGGTTCTTTATGTAGTGGCCAATAATTACCGTCGAAACGACTGGAAACCGTATCTCTATATGAGCTCAAATGGAGGTAAAACTTTTTCCCGTTTGGTTTCTGAAGGCGACCTTGAAGGTTATTGCCTGAGCATTCAAGAAGATCCCGTTGAGTCGAAGCTCTTGTACCTCGGTACAGAACAAGGTTTATGGATATCCATCGACAAAGGGTATACCTGGTCGAAGTTCAGAAATGGATTACCAGCGGTATCGACCATGGATATGAAGGTCCACCCAGAAGGAGATTTGGTTTTAGGAACCTTCGGCCGAGCGGCATTCATTCTTGACGATCTCGAACCTCTTCGGCAACTTGCACGAGAAGGTGAAGCGATGTTCTCAAAAGATTTGATTCTCTTCAAACCTCCAACGGCTTATCAAATCATGGGGATTAAACCAGTGTCAGGACCTCGATTTGCTGGGGACTCAGAGTTTAAAGGTCAGAACAAAAACTTTGGAGCGATGCTCAGCCTTTGGATTCGTGAACTTGAAAAAGAAGAGGAGTCGAAAGATGAAGAAGAAGAGAAAAAAGAAGAGAAGACCAAAAAGTCGAAAATTGAACTGCAAGTCTTCGATGAAAAGGGAAAGCTCATCCGAACCCAGAAATTTTCTGCAGATACTGGCTTCAATCGAATTTATTGGGACAGAAGAATCAACGGAAAAAGGATGTACGCTCATGAGAAACCAAAAGAGAAGAACATTCCTGGTGGAGCAATGGCCAAGCCCGGTACCTACGGCCTTAAGGTGAGTTATGGTGCTTTCAGCGATTCAAACAGCGTTGTTCTAAAGCCAGATCCACGAATTGACTACAATGAGAAGGAATGGAATGATTGGCATATGACCTTGGCAGAGGCGGATAGCTTAAAGCAGATTGCTAAGAAAGCCTTCAACCAGATGAGAGAAGTTCAGGAAGGGATGAAGAGCATCAATGCTGTGAAATATGCCGAAATGGACTTGGATATTATTCTAAAACAGGAGATTAGCGATGAAATCAAGTCTATGAGTGAAGGGATGAAAAAGATTGAAGATCAAATGATTCTGCCAAAAGATTTCACTGGCTATGATCATGTGACCGTTCGACTCAACAATCGAATGGGGAGAATGATGAACTATCTCTACGCCGAACAGAACGAGCCAAATTCCAATGCACAGGTAGAAATTGACGGTGCCAAGAAGATGTTGGATTCCATCCTTGCAGAATTAGGGCCTATTTTAGAGAAGTGGGAAAGCTTGCGCAAAAAGGTAAACGAAGCAAATTTGATGGATTTGGAAGCCATCGACTGATCACATTATGCTGAGCAAACTCTACATATCCTATTACAGAAATGGTCTTCGCGATGAGATGTCTGCCCGGATGCGTAGAGGGTTGATTTACAACAACCAAACACTTTTGATTACGCTCCTTTTGATCATTGCAGGAGCACTTTTCTTATACGGACTTGCTGGGATTAACCCAATGTTTTGGATGCTGCTCGTGCTCGCACTATTGAAGGTGTTCATCTATCCCATCAATGTCAGTGGTTACGTAAATGTTGCGACGCTTTTGAATTCCGCAGTAGGAGCTGCGGCAATTTTCTTGGCATCTGGCGCCTTGGGTTACGAAAGTCATGCACACTACTTCTTTCTTTCATTGTTCATGTCCTACTTTCTGAATGCCTATTCAGGATTGCGAATCATTTTTATTCAAGTCGGGATGACGCTTTTGCTATTTATAGTATTGGTCATCAACGATTTCCAGCTCTTTGACCTCGAAATCATTCCGCCTGAGCTCATGGGCATTCAACAAACTTTCGTTTTTCTCAACAGTACCTTCGTCATTGTTCTGCTGGCTTATATGTATCGGCTTCTTTATGTGAAGAACCTTCAACTGCTTACCAAGTGCAGCGACAACACCAAAGAGCTTCTTCAAGTGACCAATCAGCAGATGACGGAATTGGACAACAATAGGAAGCTGCTTGAAGCCATTTACGACAACATCGATTACGCGATTTTACTTGAAGACTTAAACTCCAACTTAATTGTGGATTGTAACCTGAGGTCACTTCAAATATTTGATTGCGACAAATCCGACATCATTGGTAAGAGTGATTTTCAATTTTTCAGAGATCTATCTACTGAGGGAACCAGCGATATGATTCGTGAATTGAGCGAAAATGACGTTTGGGTTGGTCAAGAGCTTCTTAGAACGGGGTCAGGAAAAGAACTTTGGGGAAATGTGAAATTGGCCCACTTTACCATGGGTTTAAGGAAGTATCGACTGTGGACCATTTCCGATATTTCCGACTTAATGGATTCACAACACACCTTGGAGGAAAAGAACAAGGAGCTGAATATTTTGAATGAAGAGCTGGACAGTTTCGTCTACAGCGTTGCGCACGATATGAGGGCTCCTTTAACAACCTTGCATTCCCTTGTGAGATTGTCGAAGGTGAACCAAGATCCTGAAAAGCTTGCTGAGTATTATAAGATGGAAGAACAGCTCATTCAGCGCATGGAGTCCTACATTTCAGACGTTGTGAATCACTCCAAAAACCAGCGGACTGAAGTTGCACGCGAGTTGATCGATTTCGATGCATTGCTTCAAGAAGTCGGCAGCTCATTCAACCTGATTAATTCAGAAAAATTCAATTATCAGGTCGAAGTAGAACCAGAGCTCAATTTTCGTTCAGATGTGTTTCGCTTGAAGGTCATCATCAATAATCTCATCGCGAATTCAGTGCGCTATTCAGAGCCTATCACGCGAAATGCTTTGATAAAGGTTTCTGTTTCTCGTGAAGCTGATCAACTTTTAATTCGTCTCGAAGACAACGGAAAAGGAATCGCTAAAGAGCATCATCAAGAAATTTTTAAAATGTTCTATCGTGCCGACACCGACAGCAATGGTTCGGGCCTTGGTTTGTACATTGTTCAAGAGAGTTTGAACAAGATCGGTGGTTCCATCGACTTCGAATCTACTGTTGGAGAGGGTACAATTTTCTTCATCCGACTTCCCTTCGAACATCCGGCTGAGGAAGTTTAATTACCTGAAATTCAAAGGACTTAGTACATTTGCACCTCGAATGAAAGGCGTGGCAAGTGCTGTCTCATCATTCGTTTTTTGGTTAGAAAGAAGGTCTTGTCGTCGACAGGGCCTTCTTCATTTTAGCTCGTCCAAGGCTGCTTTAAGTTTTGCGAAAGCCTCTGCAAGGAGTTCCTCATCGATGTTTAGTGCAGGTGCAATTCGGAACGATTGAGGTCTTGAAAGAAAACGGAAAAGACTAATTCCGTTTTTCATGCAGGATTGAATCAAGTGGTCAACATCGGCTTCGCGTTCGAGGTCCACGGCGAGCATCATTCCAATTGCCCGTACACCTTTAATTTTCGGATGAACGAGTTGTTCTTTCATCCATTTCCCTTTTTCCTGAACCCCTTCGAGTAAGCCTGGCTTTTGAAGCAATTTAAGCACTGCAAGTGCTGCAGCACAAACCACAGCGTTGCCGCCAAAGGTTGTGATGTGGCCCAAGATGGGATCCCGACGAAAGTCGTCAAGGATTTCTTTCGATGCCAACAAAGCGCCGATGGGCATCCCACCACCAAGAGCTTTACCCAAAGTCAGAACATCTGGTTTTAGGTCGAAATGTTCGAAGGCGAAGTATTTCCCGGTTCGACCGATTCCACATTGAATTTCATCGAAGACCAATAGGGCTCCAACATCAGAACATTTTTGTCTGAGCGCCTTCAGCCAAGAAGCATCGGGAATGCGCACTCCCGCATCACCCTGAATTGTTTCCAAGAAGACTCCAGCGCATTGCTCGTCGATCTTTAGTAGATCCTTTTCGTCGTTCCAATCTATAAAGTGCACATCCGGCAATAAAGGTCGGAAGGCAGATTTCCGTGACTCGTGATCACTGATGCTCAAGCTGCCATTGGTGCTTCCATGGTAAGCGCCTCTAACAGCTATGATTCGATTTCTTCCGGTGTGACGCTTACAGAGCTTAATGGCCGCCTCATTTGCTTCCGTGCCAGAGTTGACGAAATAACATGTGTTTAGGCTTTCGGGAAGAATGGAAGTGAGCTCATTCGCGGCAAGCACGGTTGGCTCCAGCAGATACTCTCCATAAACCATCACATGGGCAAATTTCTCCGCCTGAGTTCGGATGCTTCGAACGATTTCTGGGTGCTGATGGCCAAAATTATTGACGCATACTCCAGAGATTAAATCGATGTATTCTTTGCCTTCCGAATCGACTAGTATGCTTCCTTTCGCCGCTACGATTTGAAGCTCAGCTTCGTGCTGAGAAGTGGCTGCTAGGGAAGATGAAATGTTCTTGTTCATTCTTGGTTCTAAAAGTAATACTCTCCGTCAATTGAAATGCGATATTCGTGTCTCGAAGAAGCGCATATATGAGTTTAAACACACTTCTGATTTTACTGACCGCTGTCGTGTCATTCCTCTCGTTCAATAACCACGACCTGTTCGCGAAAATGGAGTTCAATGCCTACTTGACCTATCACCGCAAGCAATGGCACCGACTTTTTAGTCATGCTTTAATCCATGCAGACTTCATGCATCTTCTGGTGAACATGATTGTTCTTTGGAGTTTTGGAAGAATTGTGGAGGCATATTTCACGGGCATGTTTGGTATGCAAGGCAACTATTATTTTCTAATGCTCTACGCAGGAGGAGTTGTGGTTGCGAGCTTACCTTCCTTATTTCGACACAAAGACAATCCGGCCTACAATGCAGTTGGTGCATCGGGTGCTGTTTCAGCGGTACTTTTCTCCGCCATACTTTTTGAGCCGATGTCGAAGATCTATCTCTTCTTCATTCCAATCGGAATTCCAGCTTTTATCTTTGGTCCATTGTACCTTGCTTATGAAATCTATATGGATAAGAAGAGCCAAGACAGAGTGGCTCACGACGCGCATTATTGGGGAGCGATCTTCGGTCTGCTTTTCACCATCCTTGTTCAGCCTAAAATCGTTGTCTACTTTTTCGAACAAATTCTAGGATCTTGAATCGAGCCGTTTTTTTAGACCGCGATGGAGTCGTGAATATGGAGCTTGGCGACTATGTTTGGAAGCCGGAGAATTTTATTCTATGTCCGAGGATTCTCGAGAACCTTCAAGAACTTCGAGACCGAGGTTACCTGCTTGCGGTAATCACGAATCAAGGAGGAATTGCAAAGGGAATCTATACGCACGAAGATGTGAACTCAACCCTTAATCATATGGTCAGTCTTTGTCGCGAGGCAGGTATTGAATTCGTTGAAGTGATGTACTCGCCTCATCACGATACCGTCGGAGAATCGATCAGCAGAAAACCTGATAGTTTGATGTTCGAACGAATTCTCTACAAGCACAACATTGACCCACAAAAATCATTTATGATTGGGGACAAAGAACGTGACATTATTCCAGCTGAAAAACTGGGTATGACTGGCTTCTTGATTGAGAAGAACGTCGATATTGAGTATCTTCTAGCTAAAATTCCGGCATGAGTTACATCATCTTAAATGGCGAAATAGTTTCGGGCGACAATCCTCGCTTGAACGTGGACAACAGGGCCTTCAACTACGGCGATGGTCTCTTTGAGAGCATGCTTTTGTATAAGAAGAAGTCGATCCATTTCGAGCAGCACCTCGAGCGTCTGCACTTTGGAATGGACGCTTTGAAGATGAGGTCAAACCCATACCTTCAGTTGGAACGTTTTCAGAATCTGTTTCAGGAGTTGGTGGAAGCCAATGAAATGGAAACGGCAAAAGTTCGGCTTTCAGTTTATAGAAACAGCAAAGGTTATTACAAGCCAGAGTCCGACGATAGTTCAATGATTGTTCAAATGAAAAGTCTGGATTCTGAGCCATACAAGATCAACGAACAGGGCCTATCTTCAGGCATTTGCACGGTTTATCGCAAATCCTTTGATCCTTGGGCGAATTTTAAGACCAGCAATGCTCTGGGCTTTGTGATGGCCTCGATTGAAGCACGCGACTCTGGGGTAGATGAGCTTTTTATTCTCAACACAGCTGGCAGATTGTGTGAATCCTTGAGTGCCAATGTTTTTTTAGTGAAAGGGAATAAGGTTTTTACTCCATCCTTGTCGGAGGCCTGCCTGGCAGGAACGATGCGTGAGCGAGTTGCGAAAATCGTTCACGATTTGAACATGGAAATAGAATCCCGACCCTTGGAAGCTCGCGAACTCTACGATTGCGATGAGGTGTTTTTAACCAACGCCATTGGCGGAGTTCGCTGGATTGGTTCTTATGAAGATCGTCGTTATTACAACAGCGTCGCCAAACGTGTCAGTGAAGAATTGAAGAAGTCAATTCAGTGATGGGTTCTCAGGAAAGCTTGCCAAGAGTTCGTACTTCTTTCCGTAGCTCCCTAGAACATCGACCCAACTCTCCCGATTGAGAGGAGAAAGCGGATTGAGACGATTCAATTTCTTCACCAGCCAAGAGCGTTCTTCCAATTCGTATTCCAACTGGCCTCCGGCCCAACCTGCATAACCCATAAAGAACTTCACATCCGATTGAGCAACAAGACCATTCTTCATCATAAACTGAAGTTGATCGAAGTCTCCGCCCCAATAGAGCTTATCGAATACCTGTACAGCACCTTTCAACTCCTGTCCAAGAGAATGAAGAAAGAAGAGGCTGTCGCCTTCTACGGGTCCGCCGTGGTAAATAGGAAATTGCTCCCCAAAACTGTATTCCACAACATCCGAGAGCATGAGCTCGCTCGGTTTGTTCAAGGTGAATCCAACGCAACCATCTTCACTTTGACCGGTAAGTAGAATGACGGAACGACTGAAGTTTGGATCCGGCAACCAAGGCTCAGAGAGCAGGATGCGGCCTTTGTCCAATTCCTCATTTTCGAAACTGAGCTTCTCAAAAAAGTCGTTGTATGGAAGGTGGTCGTTCATTGGTCTGTGTTCACTCGAAGCAAAGCTCTTTAACATGGAAGTTCTGAGAATGAACGTGCTTCAGTCTCTTCCATTGTGTCGGCTAGTTTGCCATCAAGTTCGTGGACTAAAATGGCTATTTTCGGGACAAAGTTTGACTGAAAGAACCAAAAAATTTCAACAGAATGAGTGCAGATGTAAGAGGATTAGAACCCAAAGTATTGTGGAATCATTTTGAAGACTTGAATGCAGTACCACGACCGTCGAAGAAGGAAGAACGTGTCACGGCTTTCATGCGATCCTTTGGCGAGACTTTAGGTTTTGAAACTGAGGTTGATTCAATAGGCAATGTGTTGATTCGCAAACCTGCCACTAGCGAGATGGAAGGTAAAATGGGAGTTGTGCTTCAGTCGCACCTCGATATGGTTCATCAAAAGAATTCTGACACTGTTTTTGATTTTGAAACCCAAGGCATCGAATCTTATGTGGATGGTGAGTGGGTAAAAGCGAAAGGCACCACGCTCGGATCCGACAATGGAATGGGAGTAGCTGCAGCAATGAGCATCCTCAGCTCAACAGACATCCCTCACGGGCCTATTGAAGCCCTCTTCACGGTTGATGAAGAAACAGGAATGACCGGAGCTTTCGCCCTTCAACAAAACTGGTGTAAAGGAGACATACTGCTCAACATGGACTATGAAGATGAAGGCGAGCTTTGTATTGGATGTGCTGGAGGAATCGATACCAACATCAAAGGATCCTACCAGAAGGAAGAGGTTCCTACGGATTATAAAAAGTATCACATCACGCTGAAAGGGATGAAAGGTGGTCATTCAGGAGTTGAGATTCATCTTCAACGCGGAAACTCAAATAAGGTAAGTACGCATTTGCTGTGGAGAGCGAGCCGCGATTTTGGCTTGCGTTTGATGCGCTTCGATGGAGGAAGTTTGCGCAATGCCATTCCACGCGAAGCCTTTTTGGATGTGTGTGTTCCAAGTGCAAAAGCCGCTGAATTTGAAGCTTTTGTAAAAGCATTTGAGGCGGAAAAGAAAAACGATTTAGCCGTAACCGATCCAAACTTTGTCATTGAACTTAAAGCGAGCTCAGACTTGAACTCAGTTCTTCCCTTGGAAATTCAAAAGAATCTTTTGAACTCAATTTATGCGGCTCCAAATGGGGTGTATAAATGGAGCAACGACATTGAAAACCTCGTGGAGACGTCAACCAATCTTTCTAGGGTTTTAATTGAAGATGGAAGTGTGTTGGTTCAGATGCTCACAAGAAGTTCGGTAGACAATTCTAAAAATGAATTGGCAAGAATGATTGAGTCGGCTTTTGGAGCGACTGATTTGTCTGTTGAGCATGCTGGTTCATACCCTGGCTGGGCACCAAACCCGAAATCTGACATTTTAAAAGTCGCACAAGGCATCTATAAAAAGTTGTACAATAAGATTCCTGAGGTGATGGCGATACATGCCGGCTTGGAGTGTGGGATTATTGGAAACACGCACCCGAATTTGGATATGATTGCTTTTGGGCCTACCATAAGAAACCCACATTCACCTGACGAGATGGTGAACATTGAAACGGTTCAGAAATTTTGGAAATACCTCTTGGAAATCCTTCAGAACATTCCTTCAAAAAACTAATCCATGAAACGACTGCTAATGCTCTCAATTGTACTTCTTCTGTCGGGTTTAACTTTTGCCCAAGACGGTAAGAAAACAACCACAGAATCTGGACTTACCTACATCCGTTTGTTGGATGGAGATGGAGCTTCGCCCAAGGACGGAGATAAGGTGAAAATTTGGTTCATTGGTCGCCTCTCGACAGGCAAAGTATTCGAGAAGGTGGAGAAATCCGTGAAATTCACAGTTGGAGATAAAGGACTGATCCCCGGTTTCAGTGAAGCGCTCACTTTGATGAAAGAAGGTGAGCGAGCCCGCTTCATTATGCCTCCGGAAATTGCCTACGGAGAAAAGGGAAGTACTGCTTTGGGTGGAGTAGTGGTGGTTCCTCCAAGCGAAACCATTTCGTTTGAAATTTTGATGCAGAAGGTTTACTAACAAAAAACCCCTGCCGACAAGAGTCGAACAGGGGTAAAATCCTAAACCAAAAACAGCATCTAAAAGTTGATTATACGAAGCCCAAGGGTTACAGGTTGCACTGCAGGGGCTAAATCTTTTTCGAAGAAGCTTGTCAATTGGTATTCACCGTATAAGTAGACATCTCCAATTCCTATTCCAGCTACTGCGCTCGCATTCCAGCGATTTACATTGTAGGGGTTTTTGTAATCAATTTTGTGTTTCTCATCATTCAGCTCGAACTTTTGATTGAGGTTCATGCCCATTCTGTATTCGCCGATGACACCTGCCGTCATGTGAAGAGTATTCTTCTTCTTTCCAAGATTGAAACCTAAAAGAAGCGGGCCGCGAACGCTCCATGTGGTGAGCTTGTTGCGCTTAAAATTCACGCCAGCAGGAGCTGCAAGTACGGAATCAGTTCCCGGAAGTAAGGTGAAATCCTGTTCGAAAGAAAACTGTCGGTAATCGATTCCAAGACCAGTAACTAATTTGAGGTATTCTCCAGCAATTTTAAAGTCTTTCTGGAATGCGTTTACCTGGAAATGGATTGAGCTCGCTGGCTTCAATTCAAGGTACTCGTAACCCTTAACTGGGGCGATTGACATCTGGTCGTTGAGGAGCATATTCACTCCTAAGTACATACCGCCCCAATTATTGAAGCTATAGTCTTTCTTTTCTTCAGTTTTAGATGTGTCTTTCTTGATATCCACAATTAAACTATCGGAGTCCTCATCTTTTCCTTCTTCATCAATGATCAGAATCAAGGTATTGTTGATTCTAATTTTATTGGTGTCAGGCCCAGTTGAATTTTTGGTCATTGGGTTTGAGAATGCAAGGAATCTATACTGAGCAATCAAGGATTCTAACTCAGGCTCTTCTGATTCTTGTTCGCCTAGGAACAAATCAGCTTTTCCTTGTTCTTTTGCACTTAGAAAATCTCCGTAGTTTATCGCAAAGCTTCCGAAGCTGCTCAGGATAATAATTGATGTGATGATCGTTTTCATAATTGGTGGTGTTTGTTTCTAGTGAGACGCCGAGGTCCTTAAAAAGTTACAGAGGCTTATCTGTTTTCCCAAGAAAGTTTGGGAAGCCCCATTGCAACTAGCTTTCCGTCTTCAAAATCTAGTGTGAAGCGCTTTGATTTTGCCAAGCCAGTTTCGGCGAAGCTTTTCAAGTCATTGCGACTGGGCATCAATTTATCTTCGCCTCCTAGCACTCGATCCTTGACGGCATTAAAGGCGCCGGCCAAAAAGCTCTCTTCTTCTGGTTCCTCGAATTCGATCCAGGCGAAGGAATAAGGTTCAAAGTCACGGTGAAGCAAGTTTCGCTCGTCGACCTCCATTGAAGTAGAAATTGTGGGCTTTCTCAATTCAAGCGAGGCAAAGAACAGATCCTCTCTAATTCCTGCTCGTTGAGTTCTAGGCTCAATGGTAAAGGGCAATGGCTTTATTTCTTTTTCTGGAAAGACTTCAGGTTCTACGCTTTCTGAAGCCTTTTTCTCAGTTAAGGATGCCAATGAGCTCATCTGAATTTTTGGAGCCACCACAACTGTGGAAGATTCTGATCGAGCCAAGTAACGTCTTGAGTCCTCTAAGTCGTCTTGATTGAAGATCATGTAACTGCCAATCACTCCTACGAAGACTGCTGCAGCAGCAACGCGACTCCAGCTTTGTGGCTTCAGTTGGAATATTGGAGTGCTCTTTAGCAGCTCTGATTTCTTTGGATATTGAACGGAATGATCGGCCTTGAGCTTCGTAAGTTCAAAGAGTTTAAACTCCTTCTTCAAACTTGAGTTGCTTTGCATCGAGGACAAGAGGAGTTCTTTGTCTTCTTTCGAATTTTCCCCTTCAAGTTCTTTGAGCATCAGCTCATTCCAATCAAAGTTCTCGGGAATTGTGGCAGTGCTTCCCTCAATCTCTTTTTCATCCTTCATGAGACTAAGAGAATCCCAATCGCCAAGTACTTCAGCATCCTCTGGGTGTTCTTTCAACCATGCTTCAACCAACAAGAAGTCATCGGAATTCAGGGTTCCCTCAATGTAATCTACCAAAAGGGCTTCTATGTTCTCAGGTCGCTTCACAGTACCAAATCGAGTTTTCCGATGTATTGCTTCATGCTTTTTCTTGCACGAAAGATGTAAACCTTTACTTGCGATGAAGACAAGTTGGTCATCTCGCCGATTTCATCGTAGTTGTATGTAGATACCCCATTTAATAGG
>DDDG01000016.1 GCA_002336245.1 Flavobacteriales bacterium UBA1986 | reverse complement strand
TTCCCGCCCCGGGTACTAAAAGCCTTTCACCTTCTGGTGGGAGGCTTTTTGATTTCTAGGAAATTGGTCTAGAGCAGTAAGGCACAAAAAAACCCCACACATTTCTGTGCAGGGCTTCAACATTCTTTAAATCACGACTTACTTTACTTCAACCAATTCGATGTCGAAGACCAAGTCTTTTCCAGCAAGTGGATGGTTTCCGTCGAGGATAACCTCTTCTTCTTTCACTTCAAGAACAACCAACACCTGACTGCGTCCGTCTTCTTGTCTCGCTTCTAGTTGCATTCCTACCTCTGGCTCCATTCCTTCTGGAAGGTCTTTTTTCGGCACTGGGAAAACGGCTTCATCTACGCGTGGACCATAAGCCTCATCGGCTGGGATGGTTACTTTTTTCGCGTCTCCAATGCTCATTCCATCGACGGCTGCGTCGAATCCTTTGATCATTTGGCCTGCACCAACCGTGAATTCGATTGGTTCGCGCTCGCGTGAGCTGTCAAATACTGTGTTGTCGGTTAAAGTTCCTGTGTAATGAACCTTTACTGTACTTCCTTTTGTTGCTTGAGACATACCTGCCTAATCTTTAAATGAATAATCAGCCGCGAAGGTAAGGACTTATTGAAAGGGGTGGAAATCAAATCCCAATGAGCACCAATCAACTGAGTTCGAATGGGTGTTTATTCCTTGATCAATTGAGTGCGAGAAACTCCGCTGGCAGAGTTCAGCTCTACGAAGTAAAGTCCATGCCCAAGGGAGCCTGTGTGCAAAGTATAAATACCTGCGGCGTCTCGGCTTACTTCAACATTCACAGTTCTACCCATGAGGTCTTGGATTCTTATTTCGTTTAGTTCTTCCCCAGGAAAGTTCAAGTGGAAGACGTCCTTGCTAGGATTTGGGTAGATGACGTAGTCAGCTGCAGGGCCTCCTATTTCAACAGCCAAAATCTCGGAATGATCGCGCTTTTGATCAATATCCGTTTGTACTAGTCTGTAGAAGTAGGTTCCGGGTTTAAGATTTTCATCGTGAAACTCATACTGCCTAAGTTGGTTGGAATTACCATGGCCATCAACAAAACCGAGAGACTGAAATTCTAGGTCATTAGTTGCCCTCTGTACATCAAATCCAAGGTTGTTTTTCTCCGAGGCGGTAGACCAGAAGAGCTGAACATCATCACCATTTAGCGCGTGGGAAAATCCCAACCATGTAACAGGTAAAACGGAATGTGTACATGGAACTCCACCTCCAGCACAGCCAAAGAAATCGCATTGGGGTGTTTCAGGATGACTGAAAGTTCCTTTAATGTCCAGCACACCGGTACCGCATCCACACAAGCTACTGTTGGGTGTTGTATTTGCAATGGTAAGATTTCCTCCAACTGTAAGTGTATCGCAAATATTGAAGGTGCCCGTCGTGTTGCCGCCTCCGCCTCCATTGTCGGAATTAACAACATTGTTTGTGACGTTCACGCCTGAGCCTTGAAACTGATTGAAAGTCCCGCCATTATAAACTTTCAGGTCGTCACCTACATCCAAGGTTCCTGGGCCTTGTAAGTTGAAGGTTCCACCATTTACTTCTAGATCGTCAACAAGCGTAATAACACTTGAAGTTGTGACCGTTCCAGAGGAAGTAATTTGATTGGCATCTATTGTACCGCCCGTAGTAGTTAAAGATCCAGCGATGTCAATATCTCCGGCTACATCGAGGTTTACATTAGTTAGATTAACACTTGCACCTCCGCTGACGACCATGTCATCTGCAAAGTCAATGTTAGAACCCGTTGATGTGAAGCTTCCATTCACGTTAAAATCATTGTCGGAGTCAATTGTGCTGTTTATATCTACCCATGTTCCATCTACATTTATGTCATCAGTTACATTCAAAGTGATTCCAGAAGAGGTGAAATTACCATCAACTTCAAAGTCATCTGCAACGGTAAACGATGTTCCCGTTGAGGTAGCAGTGCCATTGATTTGAAGATCGTTCCCTACAATGACGACAGAGTTGGTGTCTGTCCAAGTACCATCAATGATGAGGTCTTCGTCTAAGTCGAAATTACCTCCATTGCTATTGAGTGTGCCCGTGCTGCTCACGGTCATGGTGAAGGCGTCAATCTCTCCACCGATTACTGTTAAGTTTCCGTCTACAACGATGTCATCGTCGATCCCTGTTGTTGACATATGGCCGGTTGAGTTGATTGTGACAGAAGACCCGTCATCAATGAAGATATCGCTGTCGGTAGTTAAATCCCCCTCGATGATAAGGGTGCCGCCAGAATTGACATCAATCTCATCATCTACCGAAAGGGTTGCGCCATTTGCTATGAATACATAAGCACCTGAATTGATATCAAAGGCGCCGTCGTCGTTGTCTTGTATTTATATGGTTCCACCAAGGATTAATATGGTGTCGTTCACGAAAATATCTCCAGGAGATCCAGTGAGGTTTAAGATTCCGCTGCACCAGATCACCTTTCCGTTCAAGGTTGCTGAGTTATTACCGCCAGTAGAAACATTGCAAGTTCCGCTTGTGCAGAACGTTCCGCTATTTGCAAGGTCTCCTTCATTTGAAGGGCAGGTGTTTAGAACACAAGAGCCGCATTGACTTTGCGCTGAAAAGTTTAGCGAAAAGCCTAAGATGAGACAAATCAAAAATTTGAGTGGAAACGATTTCAATTCTTCTGAGTGTAATGAATGCACGAAAGTAAGGCACCTTTCGTCGCGCGCATATCTCGATTCGGTAAAATTATATGAAGTCCCATTAAATTCGCTCTACGCCCTTTAATGGTCTTTAGAAAACTCTAGCAGTACTCGTCGAAAGCTGCTTTGAGGTTTTCCGCAATTACGTTTGCCGGATTTCCTTCGATGTGATGACGCTCAATCATGTGAACCAAACGGCCATCTTTAAAAAGAGCTACTGCTGGTGATGATGGAGGATAAGGCAACAAATGCTTGCGCGCCTGTTCTGTGGCTTCGAGGTCGAAACCAGCAAATACTGTAGTCAATCGACCTGGTTTCTTCTCGTTGTCTAAGGAGGCTCTTACGGCTGGACGAGCACTTCCTGCAGCACATCCACAAACTGAATTCACCATCAATAGCACGGTTCCTTCGGAAGCGTTTAATGCGCTGTCCACTTTATCTGGAGTATTGAGCTCTTCAAAACCAACTTGGGTAAGCTCTTGAGCCATGGGGGCTACTATTTCTGCTGGGTACATTCTAAATCTTATTTGGATTGATTCTAAACAAAGATATGATTAAAGAAGTTCGCGAAATCGTCCTCTAGTGAACCAAACTAAGCTTCAACATATTGGAACTTCCCTTATCTGAAATGGGCATGCTGGCAACGTGAATTACATAATCCCCATCGACTACATAGCCAGATTTTTTTAAACTCTTCCGAACGTCTTCAATAGTATGGTCGGTACTCACAAACTTGTTGTAGTAAAATCCTCGCACTCCCCAAACTAGGCTCAGCATGTCGAGAATTTTTTGGTTGGAAGTGAAGACGAAGATGAGGCAGTTCGGACGGTAAGAGGCAACACGAAACGTCGTGTAACCCGAGAATGTCATGGTCACGATTCCTTTTGCCTCAGAGTTTTGCGCCAATTCAACTGCCGACTTACAAATTGCATCAGAAACGAAGCGCTCTTCACTGTGACGCACCTTAATGTCTTTGAAGTAGATCCCTTTGTACTCCTCAGTTCTTGTCACAATCTTATACATGGCGCGAATGACTTCAATCGGGTGATCTCCTACAGAAGTCTCTCCGCTGAGCATTACAGCGTCAGCACCGTCCATAACTGCGTTGGCAACGTCGTTGACCTCGGCTCTGGTTGGGCTAATGTTGGTAATCATACTCTCCATCATCTGTGTGGCGATGATGACGGGTTTGAATTTTTTACGTGCCTTTTTAACCAGGGCCTTTTGAATCAATGGAACGTCTTGCATTGGGATTTCAACGCCAAGGTCACCCCGAGCAACCATAATTCCGTCTGTAGCATCGATGATGGCATCCATATCGGCAACAGCTTCGGGCTTTTCGATTTTCGCTATGACCTTGCTGTCCTTGCCAGCCTCGTGTATGAGTTCTTTTAGGTGAAGAACATCATTTGCTGTACGAACGAAAGACAAACCAATCCAGCGCACATCCATCTTCAGCGCAAATTCTAGATCGATCAAATCTTTTGGAGTCAGGCTCGGAATGCTGAGCTTGGTATTCGGAAGGTTTACTCCTTTTCTGGAAGAGAGTGGCCCGCCAAATAGAACCATGGCTTCAGCAAAAGTATCGTCAACATCGAGAATTTCAAGGACCAATTTTCCATCGTCGATGAGGACCCGTTCTCCTTTTTGAACGTCGTTGAGAAAGTTCTTGTAATTGATGAAAATCGTTTCCGAATTGGTCAGTTGTTTTTTAACGACAAACTTAATTTTCGAGCCGGATGCCAGTTGAACACTTCCTCCTTGGACCTCGCCCGTTCTAATTTTCGGACCTTGAAGGTCGGCAAGAATGGAGATGTGGGAGTTGTTTTCTAAATTGATTTCACGTATAGTGTGAATGACTTTTTCCAAATCTTCGTGCTTTCCGTGCGATAGATTCAAACGGCAGACATTCATTCCGTTTCGTGCCATTTCAAGCAGCGTTTCCTTGTCGCTTGATGCAGGCCCTAGGGTAGCAACGATTTTTGTTTTGTTAATTAACTTACTCATTCGTAGAGAAATTTTGATGCGTATTTGAGTTGTTCAGGTTCCAGCTTAAATGCTGTTTGAACTACCTCACAATTTTTTATTTGACTCAATAAGGTCGACTCGAGCTGATCGTTGGTTTCGCCACTGATTTTAAAGAAGAAATCGGCTTGCTTGACTTCAGAGAGAAACAAAGTACTTCCCGAAAAGTTTTCAATCAAGCTGTAGTGAACATCGATGACTTCATCGCTGAAGTGAAAGCATGAAAAGTAGGCGCTCTCATTGTTTTGAATGAGTTCTAAATCTTTACCCCGTTCCATTTGAATTTTAAGATCCCGATTCAAAAACCAGCACAAGCGATAGTCCTTTTGATGACTTGAAATGGCGATGATGCCAAAATCATACTCGGGTTCAAATTGGAGAATCGATTTGCTCATGGGTCGGCAAAAGTAGGGAAAGCCAGCATTGATGAAGCATGCTTTTTAGCTTGGTTTGGCCTCTTTGTTAATTAGGCTCAAGGCTTCTTTTGCAGCATTTTGCTCAGCCTCTTTTTTCGACCTACCCTCGCCGAAGCCTTGCTCTCCATTATCAATCATTACCCTAGAGCTAAAGAGTTTTTTGGAATTCTCCTTCAACTTTGTGTCGAAGCTCAGGCTAACGCCCTTTGATTGACTCCATTCCAGTAATATGCTTTTGAAGTTTTCGTCGGTTTTTTCCAGCTTCTTTAGGTCGGAATAGTTGTGCAAGATTACTTCCTGGATGATCGTTTCAGTTTTTTCATAACCGTGATCTAGGTAGATCGCACCAAGCACGGCTTCAAGAGTATTTCCGGCTACAGAAGTTTGGCCGATGTTAAAGCGCTCATCGTGTTTGATGAACTTGATTAGACCGAGTTCTTTGGCAATTTGGTTGAGGTGTTTGCGGTTAACGATTCTTGAACGGAGTTTGGTCAGTTCGCCTTCAGTTTTTTCTGGGTACTTAGTGTAGAGAATCACAGAAACACACGAGCTTAGAATGGCATCGCCTAAAAACTCAAGTCTTTCATTATTACCCAAATTAGTAGGGCTGCTGAAGGATTTATGTCTGAAGGCTTCTTTGTATAGTTCGATTGTCCCAATCCGAATTCCAAACTTCTTTTTGAAGAAATCATACAAGTCTCCCTCTTTGGAATCGAGCCAAGGAGGTCTAAAGAAACGGTTAAGGATTAAAAACACTGCGCTATTCGAAGCGACGGAAGATGACTGAGGCGTTGTGGCCTCCGAATCCAAAAGTGTTGCTCAAAGCAGCATTCACTTTGCGCTCTTGTGCTTGATTGAAAGTAAAATTGAGTTTAAGATCCAAACCTTCGTCGTCCGTAAAGTGGTTGATGGTAGGTGGAACAACTCCATTTTCTATGGAAAGAACACAGGCAATAGCCTCAATGGCGCCAGCTGCACCGAGAAGGTGGCCAGTCATTGATTTTGTAGAGCTGATGTTGAGTTTGAAGGCATGTTCGCCAAACACCTTTTGAATTGCTTTAACTTCTGCAATATCTCCAAGAGGTGTAGAGGTTCCGTGAACGTTGATGTAGTCTATCTCATCGGCATTCATGTGTGCATCTTCAAGAGCCATCCGCATCACATTTAAAGCGCCCAGTCCTTCTGGATGTGGAGCAGTAATGTGGTGGGCATCTGCAGACATTCCTCCTCCTACAATTTCAGCATAAATCTTGGCACCACGTTTTTGAGCGTGTTCCAAGTCTTCGAGCATCATTGCTCCCGCACCTTCTCCCAACACAAATCCGTCGCGATCTTTGTCGAAGGGCCGAGAAGCAGTTTCTGGTGAGTCGTTGCGGGTGGAAAGAGCGTGAAGTGCGTTAAATCCTCCAATTCCAGATTCAATAATCGCAGCTTCGGAACCACCAGCAATCATTACGTCCGCCTTTCCTAGGCGGATATAATTGAAGGCATCAATCATTGCATTCGTTGAAGAAGCGCAGGCTGATACCGTCGAAAAATTTGGACCTCTAAATCCGTACTCCATCGAAATGTGTCCGGATGCGATGTCCGCAATCATCTTTGGAATAAAGAAGGGGTTGAAACGTGGAGTGCCATCACCAAGAACATATTCTCTAACCTGTTCTTGAAACGTGCCAATACCACCTATTCCGGAGCCCCAAATCACACCTGCTCGATCGAGGTTTGTCTGTTCGGTATCTAAACCCGAATCAGTCATACACTCACGAGCAGCTACAACAGCAAACATGGAAAAGAGATCGTGTTTCCTTTCAGATTTGCGGTCGAAATGATCGGCTGCGTTCCAGTTCTTTACCTCACAGGCAAACTTGGTTTTAAATACAGAGGCATCAAATCGGGTAATAGGAGCAGCGCCACTCGTACCGGAAGTTATTGCATTCCAGTATTCATCCTTAGAATTCCCAACTGGTGTTAGGGATCCAATGCCGGTAACTACTACCCGTCTTAACTCCATGAGATTAAAAGGGACAAATTACCCTTGGTGCTCTCCGATGTATTTTACCGCATCACCAACGGTTGCGATATTTTCAGCATGATCGTCTGGGATGGCGATGTTGAATTCTTTTTCGAATTCCATGATGAGCTCAACTGTATCTAAAGAGTCGGCTCCAAGATCATTTGTGAAGCTTGACTCAAGAGTCACTTCGCTTTCATCCACTCCAAGTTTGTCAACAATGATTGACACTACTTTTGATTGAACGTCTGACATGTCGGTGTTAGTTTTAAATTAGACTGCAAAGAAATACAAATCCACAAACAAATTCCATCTTCTTGAAAACTTGTGTGAATCGAAATTCTTCAATTATAAGGCTGCTTTGAACTGATTAAGAAAACGCAAGTCGTTCTCGAAATACAATCTTAGGTTTTTCACTTGGAACAGGAGCATGGCTATTCGCTCGATTCCCATTCCAAAAGCAAACCCAGAATACTGCTCTGGGTCGATGTTCGAATTCTTCAAAACGTTGGGGTCAATCATACCACAACCCATAATCTCCAACCAGCCTGTTCCCTTGGTAATTCTGTAATCTGCTTCAGATTCTAAACCCCAATAGATGTCCATTTCTGCACTGGGTTCGGTAAAAGGAAAATAGGACGGGCGCAGGCGAATCTTTACATCCTCGCCAAACAATTCACGGGCGAAGTGCAAAAGGTTTTGTTTCATATCCGCGAACGAAACTCCTTTGTCGATGTACAAGCCCTCAATTTGATGAAAGATGCAATGTGCACGAGCGGAAATCGCTTCGTTTCTAAAAACGCGTCCTGGACAAATGACCCTAATGGGAGGTTCTTGGGACTCCATCACTCGAACTTGTACAGACGAGGTGTGGGTGCGCAAAAGGGCATCTGGCCCAATGAAAAAGGTGTCCTGCATATCTCGAGCAGGATGTTCTTCTGTGAAGTTTAAGGCCGAAAAGTTGTGCCAATCGTCTTCAATTTCGGGCCCCTCGGCTATGGTGTATCCAATCCGGTTGAAGATGTCGAGAATGCGATTTCGAACAACGGAAATTGGATGCCGAGAACCCAAGGCGGCACTCTGACTCGGTCTTGTTAAGTCGATGAAATCGTCGGATTGACCTGCAGAATCTGAGCTTGATTTCAGCTCGTTTATTTTGTCTTGAGCTTTTGTTTTGAGCTCATTGAGCTTCTCCCCAAATTCCTTTCGGGCTTCAGAAGGAACGTTTTTGAACTCTCCAAAGAGTTTCTTGAGTTCTCCTTTGCTACCTAAGATTCGAATGCGAAAGGATTCAACTTCTTCAGGAGCCTTGGCTTTGAAGTCCTTCACTTCACTCAATAAACCTTCAATTTTTTCAATCAAACTCATCTCTTCTCTCTATCAATTGCAAAGCTATAAACTAACTTACATCAGCGCTTTACAGCTTTTACTTTCATCGACACATCTTTCAAAGGCCGGTTGTTTCGATCGCAACTTTGGGCTGAAATGGCATCTACTACATCCATTCCTTCCACCACTTCACCGAAAACGGTGTAGCCTCCATCGAGGTGTGGGGCTCCGCCAACTGTCGTGTAGGCCTCAATTGCTCTTGGGTGGAATTTAATTTGCTTAGGCTCAAACTCACGGTCTACAAGAGGTTCTATTTCTTGCATAAGAAGCTGCATGGCGGAATCATCTTTTTCCTTTTGACAAGTCTGAAGTCGACTTAAATATGCTTTGTTCTCAGGTCTATTGAAAAACTCATTCATCAGCTGGCCTTTCATGTTGTAGTTCTGCTTTTGAGCCATTCCACTTAGGTTGGCTTCCGAAAATTTTCGGCCTTGCACGATGTAAAACTGGCTCGAAGACGAACGTTTTTCGGGATTGACGTTGTCCGGCATACGCGCAGCAGCTAATGCGCCTCTTTTATGAATCAGACTGTCAACGAACTCAGCTTCTAATGTGTAGCCCATACCTCCATCGCCCAATTTGGTTCCTTCTTTTGCTCCTTTTGAATCTGGATCGCCACCCTGAATCATAAACTGAGGAATAACCCTATGGAACAATGTGCTGTCGTATAGGCCTTCTTCAACAAGCTTCAGAAAGTTGTCGCGATGAATGGGCGTTTGATTGTAGAGCTTGATTTTTATGTCGCCAAAGTCGGTTTGGATCAGCACCAAAGACTCTTTTCCGAGCTTGTCTTTTTTCTTTTTTTGTCCGAAGGTATTTAGGCTCAAAAGGCCTAAAACCACAAGAAGGATTAAGCTGTGTTTTATTCGCATGCCCAAAAATAGCAATCCATCCTTCCACAGACTTCGTTTAGGCCTTGTATACAGAAGGCAACTCTTTCATTATATTTGTCCGCATCCAAGCGCCTATGAAAACTCTTTTTGCCAATTTAAGTCTCGTCGCCTTAATCTTCTCTTTAGGAGCATTCGGCTTTACCTCATGCGGTGAAGAGAAACCGACAGAAGCAGAAATATTTGTGATTGACAGCCTGGGCGATCCGGTTGAAGGAGCTACTGTAACACTCTATTGTGTCGATCAACCAAACAAGGCGCCTTGCATTGTGCAGGACACTCAATTGACGGATGCTGCAGGTCGCACCTTGCACTCCTTCGAAAATCCTGCAGTTCTTAAAATTCTTGCAACCAAAGAAATGGTGGTTTGTCGCGACACGGGCATCTTTCCAAACATTGGAACCATATGTCTAGGGGATACTCTTTGCGCCGAAGGTTTTGTTACGCTCGTTGAATTCGATAAGGTTCAAGAGAGTGTTGTTTTACTCCTTTGTCCCTAAGAAAGTCTTCTTCAGACCTTCTCGAAATAATCAGCTACACCCTTCTTAAGAAGCGCTTCTTGTTCTTGTTCATTCATCGGGGGCAGATCCTTTAGATGCTCGAATTGAGGCCAACCCTCTTCATCCTCGCCCAAGCTTTTGTAGTATCCATATTGCTCCAGAATCGTGCAGGTTCCAAGATGCATGGCATCTTCTTTTTCTTGTTTGCTCATTTTGGTTGGCGCCTTACCCGATTCGCGAATACCAACTAAAAAGAGCACATCCATCAGCTCCATTCCATCTCCGAAAACAGGGCCTAGTTTATCAAGTACCTCTCGGTATTTATCTTCTACTTCTTTCGACATGGAGCAAAAGTAGAGCTTATCCAATCCGAATTGAGGATAACTACTTCCTCCATGTCACAGAACTTCCTTTGCACGAATTTAAATTTGAGCAAATGAATTACCTCGACATTCTCATATTGGTTCCCATAGCCTTTGGCGCATTCAAGGGCTTCCGAAGAGGCTTGATCATTGAACTTGCCGGCTTAGCGGCTTTGGCATTGGGCATATATGCTGGGATTCACTTTTCTGAAATCACCTCCGTTTTTTTGGGCAAGTACATGAACATTGAAAGCGAGCACATGCCCATTCTTTCTTTCATTATTACTTTTCTCGTTGTTGTGATTGCTGTTTATCTTCTGGGGAAAGTGCTCGAAAAACTCGTGGACATTGTGGCCCTTTCGTTCATCAATAAATTCGCCGGATTGACCTTTGGTGTGCTCAAAGTTTTTCTAATTCTATCCATGCTCATCGCGGTTTTCATGAGGTTTAATAAAGACATTGAACTCATCTCGCAAGCAAATCTCGACGATTCAGTCCTATTCGAAAATATGGGTGAAGCGGGTGAGTGGATGTTGAGGGCCGGCTCAGACATCTTCGATGAAGAGGTGCTTCAAAACGAAGTTTTCGCAAAAAAATGGACCGACTGATTAAGGTCGAATCGCAGCAATTCCCGGAAGTTTTTTTCCTTCCAAAAACTCCAAGAGTGCACCTCCAGCGGTAGAAACGTAGCTGACGTGTTCGCTCAAGCCAAATTGATTCACTGCAGCAACGGAGTCGCCGCCACCAACCAAGGAGAAAGCTCCAGCTTCGGTTGCTTCGGCAACGGCCCGACCAACCCGCTCTGTTCCTTCAGAGAAATTCGACATTTCGAAAACGCCCATGGGCCCATTCCACAAAATGGTGTTTGAACTTAGAAGGCTCTCGCGCATGCACTCCATGCTTTCAGGGCCAATGTCTAAGCCCATCCATCCTTCAGGGATTTCATTGATCTTGCAAATCTGAGTGTTGGCATTGTTGTCGAAAGCGTCGGCGATCTTGCTATCAGTAGGCAGAATGATTTGAACCCCTTTTTCTTTCGCCTCACGCAAGATTGTAAGTGCCGTTTCCAATTGTTCGTCTTCTACCAAGGAGGTTCCAATAGATCCACCCTGAGCTTTGATGAAGGTGAAGGCCATACCGCCGCCAATCACAATGCGATCTACTTTTTGTAAGAGGTTTCGAACGATGTCAATTTTGCTTGAAACCTTGGCCCCACCTACAATTGCAGTATAAGGACGTGCAACTTGGTCGAGCACACGTTGAACGCTAGCTAGTTCTCGTTCAATGAGAAAGCCAAAAGTTTTTTCTTCGAAGAATTGAGCGATTATGGCAGTAGAAGCATGCGCACGATGAGCCGTTCCAAAAGCGTCGTTGATGTAGATGTCGCCATTTTTAGACAGTGCTTCAGCAAAGGCTAAATCACCCGCTGTTTCTTCTTTGTGAAACCGTAAATTTTCAAGGAGCAAAACTTCTCCAGCTGAAAGGTCTTCAACGGT
The DNA here is from genome assembly GCA_002336245.1 of Flavobacteriales bacterium UBA1986. GTDB lineage: Bacteria > Bacteroidota > Bacteroidia > Flavobacteriales_G > Salibacteraceae > UBA4419. The sequence continues at coordinate 86,960 of DDDG01000016.1, read as the reverse complement.
TTTTTCCACAATGGCTCCAATGCAATTTGGCGAGAATGCCACGGGCTGATTGAGCAATTCACAGAGCTTAGGAATCAAGTGCTTTAAAGAAAACTTATCCTCAGGTCCACCCTTCGGACGACCCAAATGCGACATCAGCACAACGGCCCCACCTTTTTGAAGAATATATTTGATGGTCGCGAGACTCGCGCGGATTCGAGTTTCGTCCGTGACATAAAAATTTTCGTCGAGAGGGACATTAAAATCAACTCGGATGAGGGCCTTTTTACCCTGGAAATCAATTTCTTCAATTGGAAGACTCATGCTCAAATATTTGCGGCTAAAATAAATTATTCGGGCTGTCTCTGTCTGATTACTTTTGGATAAATCCACATCTGAATTTTGGAGAGCGTCGAAGTCATAGGACAGGAGAAAATTAAGGCTCATCTTCTCAAATCGAAAGAGGACGGAAGAGTGCACCACGCCATGCTTTTCGGCGGAGAAGAAGGACGAGGTGGCCTACAATTGGCGCTCTGGTTTGCACAACAATTATTGGGTGCTACATCCGAAGCATCTCAGTTGAAAGTGAGTAAGTGGATTCATCCCGACATGCACTTTAGCTTTCCAGTAAATACCAACGCCAAGGTGAAGAAGGACCCGGTGAGCGGATTCTTTCTTGAAGAATGGAGAAAAATACTTTTAGAGCAAGTCTATTTTTCTGGGCAAGACTGGGTAAACGAATTGGGGATTGGTAATAAGCAGGCGAGCATTACTGTTCGGGAGAGCGAGGAAATCGTTCGTTTTTTAAGCTTGAAAGCCATGGAGGCCAACTACAAGGTTGTGTTGGTGTGGCAAATCGATCGAATGAATGCATCGGCATCGAACAAGCTCTTGAAAATATTGGAAGAACCGCCTGAGGGAACGATTTTCTTGATGACGGCGAATTCAACGGAAGGCATTTTACCTACCATCCTCTCGAGAACTCAAGTCCTGAACATTCCTCCAATTTCTTCAGATGCCCTTTCGGCTTATTTGTCGAAAAAACATGGCTTGAATGCTGATCAGACTGCTGATCTGTGCATGATTGGAGAAGGCAATTATTTGAAAGTCTTGAATTTTCTGAATGAGGGAGATCACAAGCTCTACGCCAATGCCTTTAAGGATTGGATGCGTTTGTGTTTCCAGAAAAAATTACCGGATCTTTTGAAATGGACGGATGAGATGGCTGGAATTGGCCGAGAATCTCAGAAACAGTTTCTTCAATATTCGATGAATATGGTGCGGGAGTGTTTGGCCTTCAATTATAAGACTGCCATGCATGAAAGTCAGCAAGAGCAAAGTTTTTTACAAAAATTCGCCCCTTACATCAATCACAACAATTGCCTCTATTTTCAAAAAGAATTCGATACGTCAATCGGACATATTGAGCGGAATGCGAATGCCAAAATCTTGTTTTTAGATTTGAGCATTCAAGTCATCAAACTCCTGAAATTGGGTCAGAAGGTCTGATGCTTATACTCGAGTAAATTAGCACTAAGAACAAAGGAATGTCTTGTAAAGGCTGTGCATTATCAAAACCAAGTTCGGGCAAATCCGCTTCAGAGCGGTGCAACTGCGGAAGCTTGTCTTCCAGCGATTGGTTGGCCGATATTCCCATGTCTGCCTCCTTGCACTCAGAATTTGTAGAGGTTAAATTCAAGAAAACACGCAAAGCCTTCTTTCGTAATGACAGCAAGATTCGTCTGCACAGTGGAGACATGGTAGTAGTGGAGTCAAAATTTGGATACGACCTCGGCATGATCAGCCTTACCGGTCTCATGGCTGCAAGGAAGCACGAGAGAAAGGAAAAGGAACAGAGGCACGAAGTATTGTCGGTGTTGGGTAAGGCGAATCAAAAAGATTTGGACCTTTGGCAAACTGCGATTAAGAGAGAGAAGGAGGCCATTGTGTTTGCGCGTAAAACGGCGCGGGAAATGAATCTCGACATGAAGATCTCAGATGTTGAGTTCCAAGGCGACAACACAAAAGCCATCTACTATTACATCTCCGAAGGTAGAGTTGATTTCCGCGATTTGATTCGAGCATTTGCTGCCCAATTCAAGATCCGCATCGAAATGAAACAAATAGGCGCTCGCCAAGAGGCGGGTCGTGCCGGTGGACTTGGATCTTGCGGTAGGGAATTGTGCTGCAGTACTTGGTTAACGGATTTTCGAACAGTAAGTACTACGGCTGCACGCAGCCAACAATTGGCCATGAACCCGACCAAGTTGGCAGGACAATGTGGTAAGCTGAAGTGCTGTTTGAACTTCGAGCTCGACGGTTATTTGGATGCTTTGAAAGAATTTCCGAATGAGCGAATGGTGCTTGAGACCAAAAAGGGAAAAGCGAGAGTCATTAAGATGGACATCTTCAAGCGCCTTGTTTGGTTTGCTTACGAATCCATCAACATTGGCTCCATCCCGTTGACTTTGGATGAGCTGAATGAAATTCAAGAATTGATTGCAGCAGGAAAGGAGATCGAATCCATCGAGACTTTCGCCTTCAGTCAAGAGGAAGTCAAACAGAAAGAAACGGAACTTGAAGGGGTTGAAAAGAATATATAAGATACTTATACTGAGTGTTGTATTGTTATCGTCGTGCGATTCGCGTCGTATTTTTGAGCAATTTGAAGCGGTCGACGCCTCGGTTTGGAGTCAAGAAGATTTGAAGAGTTTTGATGTACAAATCGATGATCACTTGCAAGACTACAATCTCATTTTCTTGCTTAGAAATTCGGGGACTTATCCGTTTCAAAATTTATTCGTCTTTGTTTCACGTCAAGCCCCAGACGGATCCTTGAACAGAGATACACTCAACATTCCGTTGGCAAATCCACAAGGGCGATGGAATGGAAAAGGGCTCGGCGACATCAAAGAGCTGGAGGTTATGTACCGATATAAATTTCGCTTTCCAGAAAGCGGTTCGTTTCACTTCGAGTTTGAGCAGGGAATGCGCAAAGAGAAGTTGGAAGGAATTCACGACGTAGGCCTTCGCGTTGAACGCAGCGGGAAATGAAAAAATCTTGGTTTGAGTTTCTTTTCATAAGCGGAGTTATCATTCTTCTGGTGAGTCTACTGTCGGGCGCAATAAACACCTTGGATTCTGGTGCTGAGGATATTGAAATGCTTCAAACCTTCAATTTAGACGAAGGTTCTGGGACTTGGCAATTGCTTCAGAATGTCCAGAATAAGGATTTCGACCCTCGAGGTTTTTACTATTACGGTTACAGTTACTTCAGCCTAACTCATCTTATGGTGAAGGCTCTGGGGATTGTTGGTTTTGAAACTACTAATGAGGGTTTTTTGGCGGTATGCCTTCGCTTTGTTTCCTTGTTCTCCTGGTTTCTTTGCTTTCTACTTTCTTTTGGAATTGGAAAAAACTTGAAGTGGTCTAATAGAATGAGTTTGCTTGCCGCGGCCGCCATTTGTTTTATGCCCAAGTTTTATGAATACGCTCAGTTCGTGCATCCCGACACCTTACAGCAAGCATTTACTCTTGCCGGAATTTATGCTCTAACGCGCTGGTCGAACCTGAAAGGGATCTTGCTCTCAGCACTTTTCTTAGGTCTTGCTTTTGGAACCAAGTATTCCGGAATTTTTCTTCTTCCGCTGTCCTATTTGGCCTTGTTCTTTTGGTTCCGAGCTGGTAAATTGAGCAGTCAGAAATTGCTCTTCGGAACCTTTGGGATTCTGGCAGTATTCTTTCTCGCGTGGTTTGTTTTCAATCCAAGCTTTTTTTCAAACCTCGAAGCTGTTCAAGCAGATTTAAATGAGCAGACGACTTTTGTGCGTCGCGGAAATCATCAAACAGAATCTTCCAATCCCCTGCTTTGGTTTTCCGTCATTCAAACGCAGACGAGCTACATATTGAGTTCGCTTTTGATCGCGGGTTTGCTGCTTGCATTTTTTCATTGGAAGTCGAAAGGTTTTCTGGAAAGGGACTTGCTTCCCTGGTTAATGCTTGCGGTCTTTGTTACTGGTTTCGTCTACCTTATGATTGCTTTTCAGATGCGTCGACCGAGGTATATGTTTCACCTTTTTCCACTCCTGATTTTCGCTTCTTTTCATTTTTTAGAAATTAAGCAGGCTGTCCTTCAAGCGTTTCCAAGAAGATTGACGTTCATCTATGCAATGATCGGATTGATTTTTATGTCTTTGACTGCCATGAGAGCAATGGAATTTCGTCAGAACCCCGAATCGAATTCAAGAATACAGGCGGGCTTGTGGCTAGCGAAAGAATACCCACCAGATGTTCGCATCATTTCAGATTACTACAGCTACGTTCCCAAAGACAAGTTCCCAAATTCATGGCATGTGTTCGGGATGTTGCCTCAAGATGTAATCAACTTCGACCCCGATATATTGGTGATAAATAAGAAGTTGAGTGGAGCTCGTTCCTGGAAAAAGGAAGGCACGAGATTTAGAGATTTAGACTTTGAAATAAGTGGAAAGGATCAGGCTCAAGAATATGCAACTTTTCATCGATGGCTTTATTCGGATGCTTGCCCCTTTGTGCCGGTTTATGAAGTTAATGACATTATAATCTTGGAAAAAGAAAAAGGCTCTGAAGGCCAAGCTTCTTCAATCCATTAAATTAGCGGCATGGAGAAGAAGGAACCTTCATTGTTTAAACGACTGCTGTGGCTTTGGGTTTTTCTTTTGAGCCCCATCGTAGGAATTACTGGGCTTTTCCTTCTTGTATCCAGCGATGTATTTGGACCGCTACCCACTTTTGAAGAACTTGCGAGTCCGGTGAGCAATTTGGCGAGTGAAGTGTACACTGCCGACCAACAACTTCTTGGAAAGTACTACCGAGAGAACCGCTCGAGCATCAACTACGAAGACATAAGCCCGTGGGTGAGCATCGCATTGGTCTCTACCGAAGATGAACGTTACTACGGACACACAGGAATTGACTTTTGGGCCTTGCCAAGGGTTATCGCTGGTGTTCTCATGGGAACTACCAGCAAGGGAGGAGGAAGTACCATCACTCAACAATTGGCCAAGATGCTCTTCCACGATCGCCCTCAGGGAAAGCTTCAGAGAGTCCTGCAAAAATTCAAGGAATGGGTAATTGCGGTGCGGCTTGAACGCCACTATACAAAGCAGGAAATCATCGCGATGTATCTGAATCGCTTCGACTTCATCCATACTGCAGTCGGCATCAAATCAGCCTCTCAGATTTACTTCAATACAACAGCCGATAGCTTGAGTATTCTTGAATCGGCCACACTGGTTGGAATGGCGAAAAACCCCGTATTATACGACCCATTGAGGAAGCCTGAAAACGCCCTCATGCGACGCAATGTGGTCTTGGGTCAAATGCTGCGAAACGAACAAATTTCGGAGGAAGTTTGTGATTCACTGCGTGCACAGCCCATCGATCTTAAATTTCAATCTGTTGGTCATGCGGAGGGAATGGCTCCTCACTTCCGGGAAATTATGCGTCGTCAATTGGGGAAGATGTTCAACGAAAAGGATCCAAATACCGACCAGTACATTTTGAGAAAGCCAGATGGCTCTGGTTACGATATCTATCGAGATGGTTTGAAGGTCTACACCACCATCGACAGTCGGCTTCAGCGATATGCAGAGAAGGCGGTGAGCACGCATTTAAAAAACCTGCAAAAAGATTTTTGGAGAGACATCAAGCGGAACAAAAACCCACCTTTCCACAACACCATGCGGGATCATGAGGTCGAAAGCATCATTCAATCGGCCATTCGCCGGACATCTAAATACGCTGTGCTTACAGGTAAAGAATGCGCGAATTGCGGTCGTCGAGGAGATTTTGTGAGTCAAATTGAACGAAATGACAGCAGTTTGTTCGTGTGCCGAGCATCCGACTGTCACCACGAAGAACTTGTTCCGGAACCCGACAGCATCTTGCCACAATTCTACAAGCCAGAGAAGATGACGGTCTTCAGTTGGGCCGGCGACATCGATACGGTTTTGTCTTTTGTGGATTTTATCAAATATCAAAAGAGCATTCTGCAAACTGGAATGATGAGCATGGACCCGCATACAGGATTCATAAAAGCTTGGGTTGGCGGCATCGACTACAAGCACTTTGCCTACGATCATGTTCAGCAGGGAAAACGTCAAGTAGGTTCAACCTTTAAACCTTTTGTTTATGGACTTGCCATGCAAGAGGGAATGTCTCCTTGCAAGAAAGTGCCAAACATTAAGTACACGTTTTATAAGGGAGAATATGGACTTTTAAAAGATTGGACGCCTCAAAATTCCGATGGAGAATACGGCTACGATGTGACCCTCAAGTATGGCTTGGCAAATTCTATGAATACCATCACTGCCTGGTTATTCAAACAGTTTAGCCCACAAGCAGTCATCAACTTTGCGAAGCGATTGGGCATTGAAAGCAAGATAGCACCGGTTCCCGCATTGTGTTTGGGAATTGCCGACGTCTCGGTCTACGAAATGGTTGGTGCCTATTCCACCTTCGCGAATAAAGGAGTTTGGACAGAACCAATTTTCATTTCTAGGATTGAAGACAAGGATGGAAACGTGATTCTTGAAATCGTTCCGGAAACACGTGAAGCTATGTCGGAACAACTAGCTTACACCATGATTGACATGCTTAAAGGAGTGGTAGATGCTGTAAGAGGTGGCCCTGAAGGCAAAAAAACCGGTTCAGGAATGCGACTTCGAAGTCAAATGAGCGACGAACGTCCATACCAAGGAATTTATACACCCGTTGCTGGAAAAACTGGAACGACTCAGAACAACTCTGACGGTTGGTTCATTGGAATTACACCCGACCTAGTTACTGGAGTTTGGGTTGGCGCTGAAGACCGCGGTGTGCATTTTAGAACTACCTATTATGGGCAGGGAGCAAACATGGCTTTGCCCGTTTGGGCTTATTATATGAAGGACGTTTATAAAGATGAAAGTTTGAAAATCTCTAAGGAAGACTTTGAAGCTCCAGAGGGACAGTTGGGTGTTGAATTGGATTGCTCCAAATACACTGAAACAATTTCTAACTTTCGAGACGACGAATTCAATCAATAGTTATGGCAATGAATAAACTAGTCTCGGGTGTGGAAGAAGCACTTGAGGGAGTTCACGACGATATGACTTTCATGCTTGGCGGATTTGGCTTGTGTGGAATTCCTGAAAACTGCATCGCCGAATTGAGAAAGCGAGGAATCAAGAATCTCACCTGCATTTCCAACAATGCTGGGGTCGATGATTTCGGTTTGGGCTTGCTTCTGCAAACTCGACAGATAAAAAAAATGATCTCTTCCTATGTAGGAGAGAACGATGAGTTTGAGCGTCAAATGCTCAGCGGAGAACTTGAGGTGGATTTGATTCCACAAGGATCATTGGCTGAACGCTGCCTTGCTGGCGGCGCAGGAATACCTGCTTTCTTCACGCCTGCAGGTTATGGAACTGAGGTAGGTGAGGGAAAGGAAGTGCGGATGTTTAATGGAAAGCCGCACATTCTTGAAGCAGCGCTTACCGCTGATTTTGCTTTCGTGAAAGCATGGAAAGGCGATTCTTCTGGAAACCTTGTCTTTAAAGGAACAGCGCGAAACTTCAATCCGCCCATGGCCATGGCTGGGAAAATCACCGTTGCTGAGGTTGAAGAACTCGTGCCACTGGGAGAGCTGGATCCAAATTTCGTTCACACCCCAGGAATTTTTGTTCAGCGAATTTTCCAAGGTGCTTCCTTCGAAAAGAGAATTGAGCAGCGTACAGTAAGATCAAAAAATTAGGAACCCATTATTGCGAAGGCATGTTAGATAAGAACGGAATCGCTCAAAGAATTGCTCAAGAAGTTGAGCACGGACAGTATGTGAACTTGGGTATTGGCATTCCAACATTGGTTGCCAACTTCATTCCTGAAGGCATCGATGTTGAATTTCAATCTGAGAATGGAATTTTAGGAATGGGCCCATTTCCTTTCGAAGGAGAAGAGGATGCCGATATGATCAATGCTGGAAAGCAAACCGTAACCCTCGAAAAAGGAGCAGTGCTCTTCGACTCAGCGACTTCATTCGCCATGATTCGAGGTCAGCACGTGCAGCTCACCATTCTAGGAGCCATGGAAGTTTCCGAAACTGGCGACATCGCCAACTGGAAAATTCCTGGTAAGATGGTGAAAGGAATGGGTGGAGCGATGGATCTTGTGGCTTCTGCTGACAACATCATTGTTGCGATGATGCACACCAATAGAGCTGGAGAAAGCAAAGTTTTGCCAAAATGCAGCTTGCCTCTCACGGGAGTAAACTGCGTGAAAAAGGTGGTCACCAATATGGCCGTTCTCGACATTCTTCCTGAAGGAGGTTTCAAATTACTTGAACGAGCACCGGGTGTGAGCGTGGAGGAAATTGTTGCGGCAACCGCCGGAAAACTTATTGTGGAAGGGGAGATACCAGAGATGAATCTGGGATAGGCCAGGCCACATTTTTCATCTGAAAAAAGTAGCCGTCTTTCATGCCAATTTCATCGCCATCCTCTGTTTCAAATCCTTGCATTTGCACAGACACATTGGTAGGCCTCACAAGAAGATTGTCTAAATAATAATTCAATCGGCTCCATCGACTTCCCTTTGTAACTAAGCGAACTTCTTCGTATTCGGGCTTGATTTCGCCTTCGATTTCCACAAAAGACCAATCGCCCCAAATGTTTCTTGACCTCATTACGCTCCCTCCTGCAATTCGCTGCGTACCTCCTTCGGCGTCAATTCCTTCTGCTAAGACTTCTTGCTGAGTTCTGCTAAAGCCAGCATTGAACATCCACATGCTGAAACGGATGTCTTTCCAACCTTCGAACTCAGCTCTCTTCAAAACAATCGGTCTTACATAATTTTTAATTTTTCCAGAAAAGGCGCTTGCCCCGAATTGACTCTGTTCTGACTTGAGTGTATCGTAATCAAAGAAGTAAAATGGACCGTTAGCAAAGACTTTTTTATCCTTCCATTTTACAAAGGAGGAGTCGGCTGCAAAGGGAGTTTTTTCTTCTTTCAAAAAGCTCGAAGTCCTAATTTCTCTCAATTCATAGTCGTCCGTTTTTGCGATCAAGGAAGATTTTTGAATCCAAGGCATTTCTTCTTTGGGCAAACTCTCTAGACTGAACAACAATAGGAAAGGGCGGGAGTCGGATAGGTCTTTTTTAATCTCTTTTGGAAAATGGTTGGGCCCATAGAGTTGGATAATCTTTTTGCTTTCTGGAACCGAAGTGCGCGCCATCGATCCGCCTAGAATGGGGATGGAAGTTTTCATGGAAAAGAGAAAGGCGAGCTTCCTGCTGGCATCGCTTCCAGCCAACTCAAAATTTTCTGAACCATGATGAAAAAAGGGCATTGGAATCACGGCCTGATAATCGGCGGCATCAATTTCCTTGAAGTCATAACTGTCTAAAAGTGCCACGTCATTGTTCATCGCCACACCTTGTTCTCTGTGATACACGGAACCTTCCCAGAAGTAGAGAACTCCGAAGGCAATGAGGAGAGAGTATGCTAAGATGGACTTGTTTCGTATGATTAGTAAACGCCAGATCAGACTTAGGATATAGAAGGCATACACGCCAATCACATAATAGAAGATCCATGCAAAGCGGCCCAAGGATCTAAACTGTTTCAATGGAGGCAATAAGTCCAGCATGAAATCTAAACCCCATTCGAGTGGAATGGCCATCGAAAAAAGAAGAAGCACTACGCTGGCCCAAAAAGCAGAGCGAAGATTTTTTGGTAAACTGGGATTTAGAGGTTTCCAAGTCCGTTTTTTTCGCATCCGTCGAAAGATGCGAATGAGACCGAACACACAAAAAATCAGCCCGCCCAAGCCGATGTAAGCCCAGCCTTCCCATGTCTGATTTACAATGGTGACGGCCTTTTCAACCAAAGGTTTTAGTGGCGCATGGTTGGGCAGAAATACGGTATTGGGTTTGGCGTGGTAGGTGAAAATCCCGTAAGGATCTGGTGTTCGGTTGGGGTGATGGTCGAAGGAAGAGGTGAACAAGAAAAACAGTACGACTGGAGTCAAGGAAACCAATCCGGCAAGAATAAGCGATCTCACGCGGCCTTTCTTTTGAAAGAGTGCATAGGCCATTCCTTCGAACAAAACGAAGATGGATAGGATTAAACCCAAGTAGGGGTGAACAAAAAAGAAGAAGAGGATGCTGACTAGGCTGAATAGTGCCCACAGCCATTTGAGCTTCGAGCGCATTTGCAAAATGAAATACCAAATCATTGGAATCGCACAGAAATAGGCCAGGCCAAAATGCCCATTGAATCGGAAAACTTGAGGAGCTAAAAAGGTGAGGCAAAGAGCACCCAGCGCAGCAACCAAAATGTCGAGCTTAAACTTCCGAAAGATTAGAAAGAGGAAGAAGTAGGAGATGGGAATCGACCAAAGCATGGTTCCGTTCATGAAAGCAATCGGGTCGAGCTCTGGGAATATCATTTGAAGCCATCGGTACAATTGAAGCATGGCAGGTTGCCCGTCGGTGAAGAGGTGGAGCTCTCCGAAGGGATAGTTCATTCCATGGAAATGAACGAACGAATCGCCCCAACGTTCTTGGTAAAGGAAGGAGAAGTAGTTTTTAAGCCCGTCTCCAGAGGTGGAAAAGAGAAAACTTCCAGGCGCTATAAAGAGAGGCCAGTAATAGAAAACTGGAATCACAAAGGCTCCCGCGAGGGCAATTAAGCGCTGAAGTAGGGCAGTGCTGCGCATGGACACAAAAGAACGAAAACAGACGAAGAATATTGACTAAGAACGCATTCTCATTTTAATGAGGTCGAGGAGCATTTCCCAGCTTGTTTTAATCGGTTGGACTTTAGAGCTGAAAGTGCGGTCAATCCATACTATTGGAACCTCTGCAACTGCGAAATCTTTCTTCTGAGCAAGTAGGAGAATCTCAACGTCGAAGGCCCAACCCAACACTTTCATCTCTGGAAAAATGGACTCAAGGCTTTTGCGATTCATCATTTTGAAACCACATTGGGTATCTCGAAAACTCAAACCAGAAATCCAACGGACCAAATAGGCGAAACTCTTTCCCATCCAACGACGATAAAGCGGTTGGTCGGAAACCTTGTAAGAATCGGGTAAGTTGCGTGAACCGATGATGATGTCGTGCTCCTCTGTTTGCGGGATCAACTTATCGATTTCTTCGATTGGCGTCGACATGTCTGCATCTAGAAACAATACCCAATCGCCTTTGGCTCGGAGCATTCCGTCGCGCACCGCGGCACCTTTTCCTTCATTCTGCTGCTTGTCGAGAAGCAAGACACCTTCGCATTCCAGAACAATGGATTTGGTGTGATCTTTCGAACCGTCGTTTACGACGATGATTTCTTTGAAGGGCTCGTGAGCAGCTTCGAAGGTTCGAATGGCTTCAATTGCTTTGGCAATGTTAATGCCTTCGTTGAAGGCTGGAATTACAATGCTTATTTCGCTGTAGCTACTCAAATCGAGCGATCTAAGATTCGTTCGAGTCAGTGGCTTTGACTTCAGAGTCCGCCTCCTCTTTTTCTGCCTCTACTTTTTTCGGGTCGGCGAAAAAACTGCGTTGGAAGATGGCAATGAAGCCAACACCAAAACTGATTGCGCTGTCGGCTATATTAAATACAGGACGGAAAAATAGAAAGTACTCACCTCCCCAAACTGGAAACCAGTCGGGAAAAAAGCCACTGATCAAGGGGAAGTAGAGCATGTCTACCACACGTCCGTATAGGAAGGGAGCATAGCCACCTTCGGCGGGAAAGAGGCTAGAAATCTGGTGATAGCTGTCGTTGAAAACGAGGCCGTAAAAAGCGGAGTCGAGAATGTTGCCTAGTGCCCCGGCAAGAATGAGAGCAAGACTCCAAACGAGTCCTTTAGGAGAGCCTTGTTTGTGCATGCGATACATAAAGTACGCGAGCCCAAGTACCGCGAAAATTCTAAAGACGCTCAGGAAAAGTTTGCCGTATTCGCCAGCGAACTCCATTCCGAAAGCCATTCCATTGTTCTCGGTGAAATGAATAATGAACCAATCGAAGAAGCGGATTTCTTGGCCTAAGTACATATGAGTTTTCACCCATATCTTAAGCCCTTGGTCGGCAACTAAAACAGACAATATGATGAGCAGTGCACGCTTCATATCAAAAAAAGGGCCCGAAGCCCTCTCTTTACATTTGTTGTCTTTTCGCTTCGATGCTCAGCGTTGCATGAGGGACGATCATCAGTCGCTCCTTTGAAATTAGCTTGCCGGTTACCCGACAAATCCCATAGGACTTATTCGCAATGCGGATGAGCGCATCCTCTAAGTGCTTGATGAACTTCTGCTGACGTACGGCCAGTTGAGCTGTTTCTTCCCGACTCAAAACATCCGAACCATCTTCCATCAACTTAAAGGTTGGTGAAGTGTCGTTGGTGCCATGATCGTCTGAGCCCGACATGCTGCTCTTAAGCAAATCGTAATCGTTCTTCGCATCTTCAAGTTTTCCGAGAATAATCTCTTTAAATTCCTTGAGCTCTGCGTCTGTAAATCTCGTCTTTTCGTCTGCCATCTTGTTTGGCCTTAATTCTTTAAACCTTTTCTATTTCAATTTGAGCTTCAACGCCCTCTTCTAGTTCTACAGAAAGTCCTTTCGAAGTGTGGTTCAAATCGGCTGAATCTACCGAGTCTGCTAAGGTTTCGGCGCAAATATAACCCAAATTCCTTTCGATGGATTGCAGTAGAAAATCACCGCTTTCGACCTGTATTTTGATGCGGTCTGTAACCTCGAAACCCTTGTCTTTCCTAAGGTTTTGGATACGGTTGACCAATTCTCGAGCAAGGCCTTCACCGTGCAATTCTTCACTGATCTCTATGTCCAAAGCGACAGTTAATTCGGCATCATTCGTCACCAACCATCCAGGAATATCTTGAGAGGAAATTTCAACTTCTTCTAAGCTCAAGTCGAACTCTTTTCCATCAACTTCAATCGTAAAGTTTCCCGTTCGTTCGAAGATCAAGATGTCGGAAGACTCGAGCTTGGAAATGGCCGCCGCAATTTGTTTCATATACTGGCCATACTTTGGTCCCAACGCTTTAAAGTTGGGCTTGATTTGTTTTACGAGAACGTCGGAGTCCTCACCCAAATACTGCAACTCCTTCACATTGATTTCATTCAAAATCAAGTCTTCCACTTGTTCCAAGCGCGTTTGCATCTCCGATGACAACACCGGAATCATGATCTTCTGCAATGGCTGACGAACGCGAATGTTTTGCTTTTTCCGCAAACCGAGAACCATCGAACTGAATCGTTGAGCAAGGTCCATCCGGACTTCTAGATCAAGATCGATGTGAGCCTTGTTTACTTCCGGAAAAAGTGCCAAATGAACGGATATGGCTTGGTCGGTTTCAACAACCGTATTCAAATCGCGGTATAGGCGGTCGCTGTAAAATGGAGCGATTGGTGCTGCCAGTTTTGAAACTGCGAACAGACATTCGTAGAGCGTTTGGTAGGCAGCAATCTTATCCGGACCGTAATCACCACGCCAAAATCTTTTGCGACAAAGTCGTACGTACCAATTGCTGAGGTCGTTCACCACAAAATCTTGAATGAAGCGACCAGCCTTCGTTGGTTCGTATTCGCTCAGTGCTTGATCAACATTTCGGATCAACGAGTTCAGCTTCGAAATAACCCAGCGGTCAATCTCAGCTCGGTCTTTTAGGTCGATGCTCTCTTCAGAATACTTGAAGCCATCCACATTTGCATACAAAGCGAAGAAGGCGTAAGTGTTGTGTAGGGCCCGGAAGAATTTACGTTGAACTTCAACGATGCCCTCCAAGTCGAATTTTAGGTTCTCCCAAGGCTGGGCATTGGTCATCAAATACCAGCGTGTGGCATCTGGGCCATATGTTTCGATGGTGGTAAAGGGATCCACGGCATTGCCCAAACGTTTGGACATTTTCTGTCCGTTTTTGTCTAGAACCAAGCCATTCGAAACCACGTTTTTGTAGGCTACAGAATCTTGAGTTAAGCTCGCGATGGCGTGAAGTGTATAGAACCATCCACGCGTTTGATCTACTCCTTCGGCGATGTAGTCGGCTGGGAAACTTTCCTCAAAAGCCTCTTTGTTTTCGAAAGGATAGTGCCATTGGGCGTAAGGCATAGAGCCTGAATCGAACCAAACATCGATGAGGTCAGATTCGCGCGTTAAGACTTCTCCATTTTCACCTACCAATCGAATTTCATCCACAATGTGGCGGTGAAGATCGATGCCTTGGTAGTTTTCGTCGGACATATTTCCAACTTCAAAATGAGCTAGAGGATTTTTATCCATCACACCGGCGTCGACCGCTTTTTGACACTCGGATTTTAATTCCTCAACAGAACCGATGAATTTAAGGGCCGTTCCTTCTTCGCTCGTCCAAATTGGCAAGGGAATTCCCCAATAGCGCGAACGACTTAAGTTCCAATCGTTCAGATTCTCCAACCAATTTCCAAATCGTCCTGTTCCAGTTGAAGCTGGTTTCCAGTTGATGGTCTTGTTCAATTCCACCATGCGCTCGCGACCTGCAGTTGCTTTCACGAACCAAGAATCGAGTGGGTAATACAAAACGGGCTTGTCTGTTCTCCAACAATGTGGATAGGAGTGCTCGTATTTTTCTACCAAGAAAGCTTTGTTCTCTTCCTTGAGTTTGATGGAGATGTCGATGTCGACGGAACGGTCGGGAGCTTCACCTGCCGCGTAATATTCGTTCTTCACGTATCGACCAGCGAATTCGCCCATTTGCTCTACGAACTTTCCTTCAAGGTCTACGAGCGGAACAGGGTTTCCTTCTGCGTCGGCTACCAACATCGGAGGAATTCCGTTTTGTTGAGCAACGCGCATATCGTCGGCTCCAAAGGTGGGTGCGAGGTGCACGATTCCAGTTCCGTCTTCGGTGGTTACAAAATCACCAGCAATTACCCGAAAGGCTTTCTCAGGCGCATCCATCGGAAGCACGTAAGGGAGCAGTTGTTCGTAATTCAAACCGAGTAAAACGCTTCCTTTTCCACTCCAAAGTTCTCGAAACGGAATGGCTTTAGCTCCCGCTTCGTAGGCATCGAAGTCGAGATCCGCATGCTCCGGCTTGAAGTATTTCGAAGCCAAATCTTTGGCGATGAATACCTGAATTTTCTTGAAAGTGTAGCGGTTGTACGATTCAATTAAGAGGTAGTCGATCTTGTTTCCTACCGCCAAGGCGGTGTTCGATGGAAGCGTCCACGGGGTGGTTGTCCAGGCAATGAAGGCAGCGCTCTCATGTAACTGAACTCCTGAGCTGGCCTGAAATTTCCCCCTTGCTTCAGCGGTCAATGCGAATTGAGCAATCGCAGAAGTGTCCTTCACATTCCGGTAGGTTCCTGGAAGGTTCAACTCATGTGAACTGAGGCCTGTTCCTGCAGCAGGTGAGTATGGCTGAATCGTATAGCCCTTGTAGATCAAATTTTTCTCGTGTAGGCTTTTGAGGATGTGCCACACCGATTCCATGTACTTGGATTCGTAGGTCACGTATGGGTTTTCCATGTCGACCCAGTAACCCATTTTCTCCGTGAGGTCGTTCCAGATGTCGGTATAGCGCATTACGGCTTCGCGACATTTCTGGTTGTATTCTTCAACAGAGATTTTCGTTCCTATGTCGACCTTGGTAATTCCGAGTTCTTTCTCAACGCTCAATTCAACGGGCAAACCATGCGTATCCCAACCTGCTTTTCTTTTTACCTGTCTCCCTTTTTGTGTCTGAAAGCGGCAGAAGAGATCCTTCAAGGTACGCGCCATCACGTGGTGAATACCTGGCAATCCATTCGCTGAAGGCGGGCCTTCGTAGAACACAAAAGGCTTGGCACCTTCTCGCTCTTCCACACTTTTTTCAAAGGTTTTTTCGGTGCTCCAAGTTTCGAGCATGTCTTTCCCTATTTGGGGAAGGTCGAGTTGTTTGTATTCGGTGAATTTCATGTCTTGTATAAGAGGTGCGCAAAAATAGAATTTCTACTCTCTCGCTGGGAGTTAGATTGATAGTTGTGAACTGTGGGAGTAGTTACAGGTTACAGGTTACGAGTTACAGGTTACGGGATTCAGGTGTACTCCTCCCTTTAGCATTCTTCATATGCAACTAAGGTCATTCGCCATTTTGAACTTTCTGTTTCTTCTTTTGAAGGATGAACGATAAGAACCCAATTCTAGAAAGGTCCATTGAATTTGCCTTACAAGCTATTAAGATGAGCGACAAGCTTAGAAAATCGGGTCAATTAGAGATTAAAAATCAATTCATTCGGAGTGGGACTTCAATCGGCGCAAATATTCATGAAGCTCAATATGGATCCAGTACTGCCGATTTTCTGCACAAACTCAAAATTGCCCGAAAAGAGGCCAATGAAGTCAAGTACTGGATTACCTTATGCAATCGTTCACCTCATCTACCCAATGCAGAATACCTCATGGAGGAGATTGAGAGCATTCGAAAGATTCTGTCAAGCATCATCTTGAATACGGAAAGAAACCAAAAGAAAAAAGGAAAAGAATAGTTTAGAACCAACCAACAACTTGTCACTTGTCACTCAACCACAGCAACACCCTTCAACTCAATACTAACCTTGAGGGAAGTGCAGGACTATTTGCTGAACTAAATTTCAGATTGTTTTTGAAGGACTGGCTGAAGATGGGCTTCCGGACTACCCTAAATAGAGTAGTAAGATACCCGATTCTGGGTATTGGGTTTAGGAACTATTTCGGCGAATCTTGTGTAACCTTGCTGATTCGTTTACTATGTACATCACCATCACTTCAGATTAAAATTGGTGAATAGCATGTTTGCATTGAGGAACACATTTTTTAGTTTTTGGCGTCAAGCGCTCAGCATCATTTTAGCGCTGTCTGTGAGCATTTCTGTGTTGGCTTCGGATAAGAAGTCGAGCAGTCAGATTATCATAAACATGCTTGATTACATTCAGCGTGATTATGTAAATGCGGTAGACAGTGGTGAGGTCATCAATGAATTCGAATTCCTAGAAATGAAGGAATTCTCGCAATTGGCCTACGACAATTTCCAAGTTATTCTTAGCGACACATCTTTCAACAATTCGGAAGACTTATCTGGCCAGTTCATGGCTTTGAAAGACTCCATCGATGGAATGGCAGATCGTGAAAACATAGGTGAGATTTGCCGATCAATCAAGGGTTCAATCCTTGCTCTCAAATTGGTGAAAGATAGTCCAAGCGATTGGCCCGACTTAAGATTGGGCAGTGAATTGTACTCATCAAATTGCTCTGCTTGTCATGGTGAGAAAGGCATGGGCGACGGTCCTGCTTCCGTTGGTTTAGAACCAAGCCCCTCGAATTTCATTAAGCCCGAATTACACAACAACATCGCCCCCTTTCAGGCCTACAATACCATTCAATTGGGAATTCCAGGAACTTCCATGATGCCTTTTACGCAACTGAGTGAAAAAGAAGTTTGGGCCCTTTCTTTTTATCTCCTGTCACTGCCATATTCCGAAGAATTGGAAGTTGGAGATCCTTCGGAGGGAATTGTTTCTCTGGGTGATGCTTCAACATTATCGAACCGTGAGCTCATTGAAAAGTATGGCATGGAAAATAGTGCTCTAAAGAGTGTTCGATCTTATAAGACAGTTCGCAAAATGAACTCTTTAAGCCGGGCGAAGGAATTGTTAATACTGAGTTTGGAGTCCTATGAAAAAGGCGATCATGAAGCAGCTTTATCCAATGCATTGAATGCCTATTTGGAAGGGATCGAGCCGATAGAAAAACGACTTGCAGCAAGTGATGCAAAGATTGTTGGGAATCTTGAAAAATCATTCATGGCTGTTAGAACGAGCATTAAAAGGAAGGAAGATGTTGCAGTGGTTCAATTGAAAGTTGATGAGGCATTGATAGCACTGGGGCCAGCAGTTGAGCTTCTGGATGAGCAAGAGAAGGGCTTGCTATTTACCACCTTTATTTCAGCGTCAATTTTGGTTCGAGAGGGACTTGAAGCCTTTCTAATCATCATTTCCATCATCGCGATCTTGAAATCTATGGAGGCCAAGAAGGCCGTGATTTGGATTCATGCCGGATGGATTTTAGCTTTACTGGTAGGAGCGAGCGGGTTCTTTTTCATGGACCTTTTAATGCAGTGGGATACGAGCTCCAGAGAATTAATGGAGGGCTCACTCACTTTGTTTGCGTCTGCCGTCCTAGTATTTATGGGCTTTTGGCTGCACAGTAAAACGGAGATTGGAAAATGGCGAAAATTTGTGGAGGTGCGCATTTCCTCATTGGTGAATGGCAACAACATGCTGGGCTTAGCCCTTTTTTCCTTCATCGTTGTATTTCGAGAAGCATTCGAGTCCGTTATATTTCTTTCCTCCATTTCTGTTGATTCCAGCACCGACAATCGTGGAATTTGGTTGGGGGTTTTGATTGCAGGGGCAATAGTTGCCACTTTATCCTTTGCCCTTCTCCGAATGTTTGAAAAAGTAAACCTCAGAAAGGTCTTTTTGTATTCATCATCTATCATTGTAGTCCTATCTGTTATTCTGGCTGGAAAAGGCATTCATGCCTTGCAGGAAAGTGGATTGGTAGGTGTTTCTTCTTTGCCATGGAATTTTAGGATGACTCTTGTAGGCATCTATCCAACGTTTGAAAGTATGCTGGCCCAATTCCTGACAATTGGAATCATCTTCGGCCTATGGCTTTACAATAAAAGAAGTGCCGCTTCAGTAAAAGTTGGCAGCTAGAGGCCAGCTGTTTCTAACGAAGTTTTATTTGAGAAATGCCTGTCTAGGCCTTCTTGAGGATCTTCATACCGCCTTCAAAGTGTTTGCTGCGGCTGGTAAAAGGCTCTATGAGTCAACCGTCGCAATACACTTCAACTCAATCCCAATGGGTGTTGGAAGAGAGAGAATCTCAACCGTAGTTCGGCATGGTTGATTGTCGGCGAAAAATTCGGCGTAGACAGCGTTGTAGGTTTTGAAGTCGTCTTTCATGTTGGTGAGGAAGACGGTCACATCTATAAGCTGGTCCCATGAAGAACCGGATGCCTCCAAAATTGTACGCACATTGTTGAATACGGAGCGGCATTGAGTCTCGATGTCGTAGGAAATTACATTCCCTTGTTCATCCTGTTCTACACCAGGAATTATTTTCGTTCCTCGTTCGCGAGGCCCTACACCCGATAGAAAAAGTAGGTTGCCCACTTTGCGAGCGTGCGGGTAAAGTCCGACGGGTTCTGGTGCCTTTGAAGAGTTTATTTTATCTGAAGTGCTCATGTAAGGTAGACTTGGCTTCGATTTCCGTAATTTTATCCGACGAATATACGTGAAGTAAGGGGATCGTGAAAGAAGTCTATTTGTGTGTTTTGGCCGTGCTGCTTACTGCGAATCTATTTGCTCAAGTGCAAATGCTGGAGTCCCCGAGGCACCTACTTCAGGTTCAAGAAAACCCAGCCAACTACGCCGCGGTAGCGCCACTAGACTATGACTTAGTGCGAGATGGAGTTCTTGAGAATTCGAAGGATGTTGTGAGCTACAAAGCTTCCTTCGAAGCGCTCAATGCCAAAGGAATTCAACTCTATTTCTCGAAGCTCGATCTGAGCGAAGGAAGCATCTTGCGCTTGCAGAACGATGAAGGGAAAGTTCAGATCATCTGTTCGAAAGACAACCCCGATGGCGGTCCGTATGCAAGTACTTTGTTTCGAGGTGAAAAGCTCACCATGGTTCTCGAGATGGTAAGCAAAACTGCAATCGATCGCGTGGTGGTGGAAGAGTATGGCTACGCATATCGCGATCCCTTTCCGCCAAAAGCCAAACGCGATTTTGGGACTTCCGACACTTGTCAAGTGAATGCGCGCTGCGCTGAGGGAGATCAGTGGGATGATGAGATTCGTTCGGTGGTGCGCATTTCTGCTAAAGTTGGAGGTTCGGCTTTTTGGTGCAGTGGAGTTCTGGTCAACAACACCAATCAAGATTGCGCCGGTTATATTTATAGCGCAGAGCATTGTGCAGATGGAATTACCCCTGGCGATTACGAGCAGTGGGTTTTTTACTTCCTCTACGAATCTCCAGATTGCAGCAATCCTGGCTCCGAAGGAGTTCTTGACCAAAAAACTTTAACAGGCTGCTCCAAAATCGCCTCGGGTGGTGGATTTGGAAATACAGATTCAGATTTCCTTCTGCTCAAACTCACTCAAGAAGTACCTCAGTTCTACAATCCACATTTTGCCGGTTGGGATCGAGGAGATGTGGTGAGCGATTCGGGTGTTGGCATTCATCATCCAGATGGCGACATTAAAAAAATCAGCAGCTACACAAGCATACCTACAACTTCCTCCTTCGGCGGGAGTGTGAGCGATACGCATTGGAGAACTCTCTGGTCAGGCACAGCCAACGGCCATGGAGTTACAGAAATCGGTTCTTCAGGATCACCACTCTTCAACTCAAGCGGTCACCTAGTGGGAACATTGTCGGGCGGAGCTTCGGCTTGTTCTGTGGGAGGTGGCACCGGACCAAACGAGCCGGATTTTTACGGTAAGATGTCCTACAGTTGGGACCAAATTTCAACGGATTCCAGTCGGCAGTTAAAACCATGGCTTGACCCTACAGCTTCCGAATATGGAGAAATCGACGGCATCGATTGGCCTTGTTTGGAAGAACCCATCGTTTCCATCCAAGAAGAAGATGTGCGCGCCTTCAAGATGTACCCCAATCCAAGCAATGGAATAGTCACAGTGGAGAACCAACTTCAGGGCAAACAAGAAATTCAAGTGTATGATTTGCTCGGACGAGGCATTTTGAATACAACATTAGAGAGACAAATTCAGCTCAATTTAATTCCGGGAATGTACTTCGTAGTAGCTGGGAATCAAACGCAAAAACTGATGGTGAGATGAGGATTGTACTGAGCCTTCTTTCACTGAGCTGCATTTTGTTCTTGAATTCTTGCAAGGTCAATAAAGACGTGGTTGACCAATGTTTGGGCTTGCGCCTAGACCAGCAAGAGTTTATAGAAGCGAAGATTGATTTGGTGAAAATTAAGTCGGCAGAAATTCAAGACGATTGTTTGAAACTGCGTTTCACCGTTCAAGGTGCTTGCGATGCAGATGGGATTTCCATGCATTGGGATTATCGAGTGAAAAAATCCAAACCCGCCATTGCCAGATTGAAACTCGCTTATGCTGGTAAGTCCGATTGTCCGAATAAGACAGAATACAGCAGGAACTTTGAGTTGAAAGAATTGAAGAACCCGGCCTACAAGGGCAAGGTTCTAATCAAAGTCAACGACTGGGCGGAGAACCTGGAGTTCACCTACTAGATGAACCTTTTGATGTTCTCTTTAACCTGAGCATAGTAGCTGCCGCCGAACAAGTTGAGGTGAACGAGAAGCGGGTAGAGGTTCGCAATTTCGATCCGTTTTTCCCAACCGGCCTCCAAGGGGTAACTGTTGTGGTAACTCATGTAGAATTCCGACTTGAATCCACCAAAGAGCTTGCTCATTCCAAGGTCCATCTCTCGATGCCCAAAATACACAGCTGGATCAAACAGGCAGGCGTAGCCATCTGTCCCAATTGAGAAGTTGCCATTCCATAGATCTCCGTGCAAGAAGGCTGGAGCTTCTCGGGGAAAGAAATCGCGTAGAAGGCTAAAGAGCTTGTCGAAGATTGGCAAGTCCATCTTTGGGATGAGGCCCTTATCCACCGCCATTCTAATCATAGGTTCTAGGCGCATTTCAATGAAGAAAGCTTCCCAGCTTGAGCGACTGTTGTTGAACTGAAGTAGAGATCCGATAAAATTGTTGTGATCCAAGCCGAAGCCCGCTTGACTTTGCTTGTGCATCTGAGCGAGTTTTTGTCCGAAGACTTCCCAGAAATCCGCTTTGGCATTTCCAACTTCCAAGAAGTCCATGAGGAGGTAGGAAACATCGTTCTGCTCAAAACGCTGAACTACTCTTGGAACAGTGCAACTGGAATGTTGGTGAAGCAAGCCTAGGCCTTTGTCTTCCGCTTCGAACATCCCCGGAAATTTAGAAGCTGAGTTTTTCTTCAGAAAGAATTGGCCAGAAGATGTGATGAGTTTGTGAGTCTCGTTGATGTCGCCGCCTCCAATAGCACCTTGATCTAGAATTCTGTGCTGTTGTTCCCTCGCTGCAAACAGTTTGGCTTCAATGATTTCGCATTCTTTTTGTGTGAGCATGGAACAAAGGTAGTCGGACCACAAAATTTTTACATTTGCGCTCTGTTGGGGGTATAGCTCAGTTGGCTAGAGCGTTTGACTGGCAGTCAAAAGGTCAGCGGTTCGACTCCGCTTATCTCCACCTTCGCTCGCCGAAACTCAAAGATTTATCTTGGAGTGTAGGCGAGCTTTTTTGTTTATAGCCTATGTCCCTTTTGAAATTCCTTTGCATTCAATCGCCGAAATCCTGAGTGATGTCCTGAGCTTGTCGAAGGATTAACGAAGGACGAAGACGGGCATTTTATAAAGAGGGATTATTTATTTTCAACCCGCACGGATGACATATCCGAGCTAGTAGCGCGAACATCTGGGGCATACTACTTCCAAAATATCTGGGAAGTGTTCAAAAAGCGCAGAAAATTATTCCTCTAAGGAATATTCGACTTACGAATCACAAGTTTTCCCCACGAATCTTAGGAATCTCACTTGCTTGTCTTTAATATCGTGTAGATGAAATGGAGAAATGGGCACAATGTGAGGGTGATATTAATTAGCTCGCTCTTGCTTTTTATTTCCAATCAAGCTTCGTATGCCCAAGATTCAACGGTATATTCAGTTTTGGATCTGGAAGTGAGAGATGTTTAAGGTGGACCTTACGGTTCAGCATGGGATTATGAAGTAGTCAAGTATGACATCATTCATTTCAAAAAATTTGGGGATACCCTTATAGGCGGGTTAGAATACAATAAGTTATACAAGAATCACTCATACGACATCAATGTCAACGACTCGGATTATTATTGTGGAATCAGGAGTGACGGAGACTCTATTTTTTGGGTCTTTGCTGATGATTCATCTAAGAAGTATTCCTTTCCTAGGATTCCTAAATTGACCGACACCTTGATGGTGAAGAATCGATTTAGTTCAGTTGGAAGAAAGTGGATTCCCCTGAGGATTTATTCGAATGATCCCGGCCCATTCATCAATACTTGTGAAAACGACATATTTTGGGTTTACGCTTTATATGGAGGGCCCTATCAAACTCATAAGTACGGCGGATCTAACATTATTTACTACCCAAGGCATCTGGTATTTTCAACAGGGCCCATAATTCATGAGATAGAGCAACAACATGAAATGGCTCTAACTTGTATAAACAAGGTTATCAATGGAAATCTAGATTCGTGTTATACGAGCAACCTGTACCAAGAGGTCGATTGCGTAAATGGAATTCCAGAATATCTTGTCGTTGGCAATCGCCAAATCAGATCATCACCATCGAATGAAATCATTCGTATCAGCCGGCATGAATATGAACTTGAGGAAAGGTTTACCAAAATCGAAGTATTCAATCTAATGGGTCAATCCATCAAATTCGAGAGAATCGGAAATCGAATTTTCATTCAATATGAAGGTGCAATCATCGTCTCCTATGAGACTCCCAATCATGAGCGGAAATCGAGGATGTTTCCTTAATCCCATGCTAGCTCGCTTTCATTCTTTGTAATTAATAAGCTGCGAGTTCAAACTATTTACTTACTTTTTACGTTAGTATTGTAAGGCGTTAGTATGATTATGTCTTTTGGGTCGAAGGAAACCGAAAAAGTATGGGAAGGAGAAAGATCGAGGAAGCTTTCTTTGGAAACTCAGAAGATTGGAAGACGCAAGCTCAGAATGATCAACAATTCTGTTGACATTGAAGACCTTCGAATTCCACCTGCAAATCGCCTAGAAAAGCTTTCTGGAAATTTGAAAGAATTCCATTCCATTAGAATCAACGAGCAATGGAGAATCATATTCAAATGGAAACAAGGCAATGCTTTGGAAGTGCAAATAACAGATTATCATTAGTCATGAAAGAATTAGACAACATACATCCAGGTGAAATTCTCAAAGAGGAGTTTCTTGTTCCTTTTCAGATTTCAGCCTATCG
This sequence comes from Flavobacteriales bacterium UBA1986, assembly GCA_002336245.1. Taxonomy (GTDB): domain Bacteria; phylum Bacteroidota; class Bacteroidia; order Flavobacteriales_G; family Salibacteraceae; genus UBA4419. The sequence goes on along the minus strand of DDDG01000016.1, from coordinate 62,869 downwards.
ACTTTCAAAAGACCTCGGGATTCCACAAACGAGAGTTAGTGAAATTGTGAAGGGAAACAGAAGAATCACTGCCGATACTGCGCTGAGACTCAGTCGATATTTCGGGAATTCTGCAAAATTTTGGTTGGGTTTACAGGATGATTATGACCTTGAAGAGGAGAAATCACTGAAGCGCAAAGAGCTTGATCAGATTGGAAAATTAGATTTGAACGCAGCCTAACAAGTCCTACTTCAGCTTCACATCAAAGCCCATACGGAACCATCTTCCAGGCATAAGCGCATTGCTCGATTCAATGTAGGCTGTGTTGCCCAGGTTGGTGACGTCAATAAAGGTCGACACAGACTTCACAGAATACTGCAATCGGAGATCAACAAGTGTGTAGTCGGTATAGGCTTCACGATCGATGAAACGACCGGAAAGACTCACGGAGAATTTCTTCCATAAGCGCAGCCCAGTTTGACCAACCACCTGATGGTTTAAGTTGTTCAAAGAATAGCGAGAGAGCACAGCGTCTCCTGAAATGTCTTTCATGTCGAGCCAAGTATAGCCAATGCGCGAAGGATTGACTTCGAGCCATTTTGTGATGCTGTAGTAGGCTCTACTGTTGTAGTTCACTTCAAAGCCAGTGGTTGCCACTGAGGCATAATTCTGTGGCTGCCAAGGCTCGAGTTCAGTGCTGCGCACCCAGTCGATGAGGTCGCTGGCTTGCTTGTAGAACCCACTCACCAAAAACTGGTGTTTGCCGCGATTCATTTTCAAGCCGAGCTCATACATATCGGCCTTTTCGGGTTTCAATTCGGCGTTTCCAACATTCGTTGGCCCAACATAGTAGAGGTCGGTAAAAGTTGGGATTCGGAATGATTGGCCAAAAGAACCAAAGGCGCTTAATTCGGAAGTCAAAGAGTAGTTGAAATCAACCGAGGGCAAAGCTTGGAAGCCATAGTCGCTGGTATTGTTGAGGTAAAGGCCGGCGTTCAAGATCAATTGGTCCTCGAAAAGGTAAAGGCGATTCTCAAGGAATGCACCCAAATTATCGCGCGTCCAAGTACCCAAATTCGAACTTTCGATGTGTTCGTTTCGGTAGGAAACCCCAAGACCTAAGATTCCAGTTTTGTAAGTGACCGCTCCGTGAATTTCAGCACCTGCAACATCTGTACGATGTTGGTTTTGGAATATTTGTGGCGCATCGCGAAAGAGAGTGTAGGTATCGTAATTCTGGCGGAAATACACATTCGATTTAAGTCGAAGAGACTTCAATTTTATATTGTGACGTATGGAAGCGAAATAGGTTTCCACCTCTTCTTCACTCGTTGAATCGATGGGGAAGGCATAGAATCCTGAAGCACCGAATTTGTTGTTGATGTAGGAGCTGTTGATGTCAAAATCTCCCAACTTACTTGTAAAACTGCTTTGGTGGAAAAGGGTCGTTTTATTGAGATCGGTATTGGCTCGGTATCCGCTCGATTGTAAAGTGGTTCCGCTGAGAAGATGTCGACTCGATTTGATTTTTAAGTTCAGGCCGCCGCGAATTTCATTGCCAGCGAAGTACGAGCCTGGCAGTTTGGAATTTTCGCCTCGGCCTAAGGTCGCGCCAAATTTTCCAGAGTTTTCATCCTTTGTTTTGGTGATGATGTTGATGGCACCGCTGAAACTGTTCAAGCCATACCGACTGGCAGCAGGGCCTTTGATGATTTCAATTTGTTGGATGGCATCCAAATCAATTCCGAGGTTGAGCACATGATGACCTGTTTGCGGATCGCTCATTTGCACACCGTTGAGTAGAAGTAAAACTTGATCGAAATTCCCGCCTCGAATTGAAAGGTCGGCTTGCGCTCCCCAAGGACCTCTTTGACGAAGGTCGACACCTGCCACGTACTGGAGCAATTCATTCACCGACTGCACCGGCATCTCCTTGATTTCCATTTGTGAGATGACTTCGATGTTTCTGCTCGCTTGAGACAATGGTGTTTCAATTCGGTTGTCTGAAACGATGACTTCTTGAAGTCTTACAGAATCTTGGGCGAAGGATGTAAAGGGTAGAAGAACAAGTAGGAATAGAAATCGCATGGCTTCGAATTGGTCGCGAATATAGTTCGTGAGTGTTTTAGAATGACACTCGAATTTTGCACTCTACCACTGAATCGGCGACGACGGTCTGGCCTCTGGGTCCTGTTGTGCAATTTTCAAACTGAGTTCTTGCACTTGTTCGGAGCTCAAACGTCGGCCATCGTATTCTCCAATGATTTGAGGACGAGGGTCTGTGAGTCCTAGAGCAAGTGCTCGTTGTGAAACGGCTTGAGCCTCGGTTTGATTTTCGAATTTCGAAGAAAGGAATTGAAGTTGGTTTTGTCCAGCGTCTACCTCGTTTGAATAACCCAAGTCAATGATGAGGTTGAGCATTCCTGTTGGAACCGATTCGGTAAAAGTCCCAAGGTCGATGATGTACCTCAACTTTGTTGGATCGACGATGGGCGCATCGATGAGGGGTTGAATGTTCGGAGCGTTGTCTGGATCCGAAATGGTCCTTGGTGGGAAGTTTTGAGGCTGTACATCGCCTTGGTCAGTGCCGCCATCTATAGACTGATCTATGGGACCATCAGGGCGTTCTATTTTAAAAGGCATTCCATTCGGATCAACTTCATCTGGATTGGGATCAGTGGAAGGAGGAGGAGTGATGCGAGGAATTTTAGGCGGTGCGGCTTTTTCAGGGATGCTTCCATTCGGACGACTCACTTTCTTAGCGCCAAACTGTTTGGTGACTACTTCTCGTTTACGCTCCACGATGTTGAAGGTGAAGAACAGACCTTCTGTTCCATTCTCCAGTTCCATCGGGAAATTGTTTCGTACTAGGCTGTATCGATCTCCCAGAATCCCTTCGTCCATCGATAAAGTGTACATTCCATTTGGGAGATAGAATTCGAAATCCCCATCGAAGTCTGTGAGGGTTGAGATCTCCGTCTGATCGCAAATGGCAGCAATTTTAATGCGGCCCAAATCGAGTTTCTTATCGATGTCGGTTCTTATTTGCTCTCGATCAACCACAACCTTACCATATACTTTCACTCCCTTCACGAAAGGAATGTTCTGAACTTGGTCTTTAAATATGAGCAGTGAATCCTCAATGTTTGGGAACCAGCCTTCAAGTTTTTCTAAACTGAACGCAACCAGCTGATGATAACCACTAGGAACGTATTCCATCAAACTTTTACCATCTTGATTGGTCAAGACTTCACAATCACCTAAGCGAATCAAAATGTTCTCTAATGGGGGCTCACTCTTCGATTTTTTTCCGTCACCATCCAAGTCATAAAAAGCAATGAAATCTTGGGTAAAGTTGCTTTTGTCTACGAATGGAATGCGAATGCCAAATTCCTTACGAACGCTCACATTTACTTGCGAGCTTGTGTTTGTGAGGCGCTCTCCAGCCAACTCGTCTACCTGATCTCCGAAGAGTGGAAGGCCGCCTTCTATTTTTCTGGTGGAAAGGGAGTAGTTCATTCCCAAACTGAATCTCCAGCCATCGTTGGTGAAGTAGAAGAGTTCAGGGAATGTTCCAATTCGGTGAGAGTTGAGGTTGTTCTGGAAGGTGTGATTGATGTTGCTGACCAATGCGAAATGTGTGTTCTTAAAAAGGTATTGGTGATTAAGAGATGTTCTCAAGAAGATTGGGTTCACGCCTGTCGCAACCATGCTTTCAACCGCCGCTGGTGAATTTGGCCCATAGAAATAACCCGAGACTAGGGAGAAAGTACGAACCCTCAACAAGGCATTGAAGTTCATTCGAAAGTACCACGGGAGTTCGGGTATGAACAAGGCCTTGTCGTACCCTCCTTGCACGTTAACAGCGTATAGTATGTTCTTATCGAAGAGGTAATTAGAATAGCGGACTCCAACTCCTGGTGAAATGACACGCTTACCAATAATGCTGTTTATGTTGTAATAGGCATAGTTTTGAACCGTACCATAGCGAGTCACCCTATTGTATCCAGCAGTATTGAAAAAGATCATGTTCAAGAAATCACCTGCAGGGCCTGTCGTGGTAGAGCGGTTTGGGTACCTATTTTCGTTGAAGGTGGAGTTGATGTACAGGCTTGATTTTGAACGTAAAAAGTACTGGAGACGAGTATTTACGATGGTGCGTTCATTGTCGGCTAAACCAAAAGTTGGTTGTTGGTATCGCGCCGAAATGTTGGTGACCAACTTCTTGTCCAAGAATCGCCCGCTGTAACCAGCGCCAAGAAGCAGTCCAGAGCGGGCAAGCGTATCGGTAGAGTTGTTGATGGAACGTCGATCGCTGTAGGCGCCTAAAATTGATAAGGAATGGCTCTGCGCTAGACGCACACCTAGTCGACCATTAAATACGGTGGCCTGACGGTTTCTGGTGTTGTCGATGGCACGGCCCCAACCTGCAGAACCACGCAAAGTTCCTGTTCCGCGATATTGGTAGAGCCCACCAAAGTTTGTGACGTCGTTTGATTGAAAGAGTTGATTGCGACGGAGCCAATAGGAGCCTACCCAATGATCTTTGTAAACCCGAGCAGTAGCTTTTGCGCCAAGTCCAGCAGAAGGAAGTCCAATGTTCCCTCCAGAAACATTACCGATCTCAACAGTGAAGTCCTTGTTGAAATAGCCGCCATAATAAGTTCCGTTCTGCAGAAACCTCTGACTGAATTCGTTTTGTCCGAAAGTAAGTTGGTTGAAGTACACCAAATTCGATCCGTCTTTAAAGGTTTGAAAGCCCCTCATCATTAAGTTCAAAAAGGTATTTCGGTTGAGTACATTTTGGAAGTTGGCATCAACAATGAGGGGGATGATCGGCCCGGAATATTGCTTAACTTTTTTGTCGTTTGCCAGTCGTTTGAAGCTGATTCGTTGACCTTTTTGCTTTAGATAGTCTGACGATTTTTTTGCTTCGGCTGAGTTCACGAATAGGGTGTAGCTCTTCTCTTCGTCGTTCACTTCTGGTTTGTGCTCTTGCAATGAAATGGCTCGAAAGTTTCGAATTTCTTGGGTAGTTTCAACGAGGTACTTGAAGGTCGTATCGCTCAGAGGGTCAAGGCTGAGAGAGTAGCGTGGGTTGTCGATGATTTTTCCATCTTCATTCTTAAGCAACAGGCCCGACCGAATGCCTTTTACACTCAGCACCAAGTCTTGTTTAAAATTCCCGAGATTCAATATGTTCAAATCAAAACCCGATTCACTTTCGCCGTTTTTTAAGTAAATGGTATTTGACGGTCCAACAGCCATATCCCATTCCACAACTTTTTTACTTCCTACATAGAAGAAGTCGCCGGTGACTTGATTTCCGAGTTCATCGAATACAAGAACGTTGATGACGAATTTGGTGTTTCCAATGAGGTTTGTGGGCATTAGACGAACAGGAAGTAGCTTTTCTTCGCCCGCTTCAAAGGCATAGATTGCTTGTCCGCCAAAAATTTTCCAGCCGTTGGGAAGGGCAAAATCAAGGCTAAAAGAGCCTGCTTCAGCGCTGTTGTTCTTGATGAAGACGTTTGTCCCAACCAATTGTCCTTTTTCTGCAATGAGGTCTTTTTCAGAAAAACGAATGCTGTACTTGTCTGGGGCTTTTGCTGGTTCTACTTCATCTTGCTCAGGAAGGATGGTTTCATTGGAAGCAACATTTGTATCGAGGGCTTCTACTGGGTCAAAGCTTATGATGCTATCGCTTGAAAGTGAATCTGGTTCAGCAATCTGGGCTTTAGAGAATGGAAGCCCAAGGAATAGTGTGAGTAAGATGCAAAGAAGAGCTTGTATGGATTGAATCCGTGCCAATTCGGGTTAGTTCTGCTCTTGAAGGTGAAATTTCAAATTGCATTGGTATACTCCAGGTTTGAAGTCGAGGTTTGGTCGCACACGTACGTCTACCCGAAAAGTAAACTCATTGTAGTTGGAGAGGTAATTTCCAGGTCCGTTTACATTCGTAGCGCAAGCTCCAGCGTTTATCCTTGGAAGCAGGTCGGCGATGATGTCTTGAATGTCACCATGATCGGCAAAATAGCTTGCAAATACACCGTTGATTGGGGATGTGGCACATTGGTTTGTAACGCGTACTTCCAAAATGTCGAGAGTGGGAGGGTCGGCGGGGCCAACTCCATACTGACTAAGTGTTTCCCAATCTGTCGAAGCAGTTCCAGCTCCTGGGTTGTTCCCAATTTCCATGTTTAAAAACCAACGACACAATGGGTCTGCAGGTGCTTGATCATCAACTCGAATGCGCAAATTAGCCACACCATAAATTGTAACGCCCGCTTCGTATTCCTGAAAGGAGTCGAATTTTAAGTTCAATTGCACTGGGTCGGAAGGTTCAAAGGCAACTAGGCCACAATGAATCTGAGCCTTACCAAACAGGGGCAGCAGGAACAAGAAGAAGAGCAAGTGAAGGCGCATGTTGGAAAGCCTTTCTCTAGTGGTTCAAACCAAAATTAGTCAAGTTCGAGCGTGCAGTGCTCATAAGCAACAAAAGGGGGCTTTTGGGCCCCCTCTGTTAGTTTTTTGGCTGAGGATTCCTATTGGTCCTCAAGGATGATGTACTGAACGTACATGGTGTAAACACCTGGCTGAGCATAAGCTCCAGCAAGCAACGAAGCAGATACTAAATCCTCTGCTGTACCTGCGTCGGCGTCAAATGCATTCGGGAAAATTGCTGGCAAACCAGGAAGAATGCGATAGTCGATCGCGTAGTAGTAGTTGGAGGTAGTTCCAGTCGACGTTAGGTATGAACCTCCAGGAAGGAAGTCATCACCAACAACTCCAGAAACTCCGGCGTGACCACCGATGTACTTGTCGTTCGTGGTAGGAGGTGTATTGGTACCACCATTTACATACAAAGAGTTTGCACCATCTTCTGATCCAACCGCGCGAAATGCGGTGTTGTAATCGGCAAAAGTACCAGCAGCTGCACCAGCTCCAGCGTTTGCTTGGCTCTGACGAAGTTCTACCAATGAAAGTGGAAGATCATCAATGGCACCTGTAGCACCACCACCACTGTAAGTGATGACTTGATCCCAAAATTCAGGACCATTGGTTCCATTAGAACGACCTACAGCATACAAATCCCAGCTAACAGTTGAGCTAACTTTCAAAATCGTTGCAGCATATCTAGTGATACCAGCGTAGTAATCGTCGATGTCATCAAATGTGAAGTCTAGTTGTGATGGAGTTGTCATATCCAATTGAAGAATTGGTTGAAGGTCCATCGTGATGGTTACATCCTTTTCGTCAATCAACTGTGCTTGAACGCTGCCAGCTGAAAGAAGAGCAATAAAAAGGCTTGAGGCTACTATTTTTTTCATGAGAGTGTTAGTTAGGTAAACAATTGGCAACAAATTTAGTATTTGGTTTTAGTTTAGGGTAAAGTACATTTATTGATTTCCGTCAAGAGGTAGAAAATTTCGCTAAAGAGTATATCAATATTCAAATTCCAGTTCCGCCGTTAAGATTTCCTCAGTACTTCCATAATCTACCACACCAATGGCGTTGTAGACTGCTTCCGGTAAATCGGGAGGAAGAATGAACTTAAATTCCCGACGAAGGCCAGGGACAATTGTAAAGTTTTTCAGAGGAAGCTTGGTGCTTTCACCTGTTTTTGTGTTGACCAATTCAACGCGAGTTTGGCAAGACGAGATTCCATCCCCTCGGTTCTCTACATCGAGTTGGATGAAGTTTTTGTCAGGACGACTAACAATTTTGAAATCCATGATTTCCACGGCATTGATCGTTGCGTTCGGAGGGTTTTGATAGATGTAGACTCCAAAAGCGAAAGAAGGGTAAATCCCAAAAGACATTTGATTGCCCGCCCCACCTTGGTCTAATTTTCCACGTTCTACTGCCTGTTCAATCATGATGATTGCCCAATTAGCTCTGTTCGCTGCAGGATCGTCTTTAGGAATGCGGATGGTAACTGTCACGTCTTTTTTCTCTCCAGCCGCCAATTCAACAAAACTTGGTGTTACTGACATATATCTCGACAGTCCATTGGAGCCTGTCCCACGTGGAACGAACTCCGATTTTCCGTTTAAATCCATATTGAAGTCCTGCAAGTTTATGCTGAAGTCATACGGTCTATCAGTGTCGTTGTTGATGGTGACCTTCGTGCTTTTACTCTCACCCGGAGCAACAGAAAGATGAATGTGAGCCGGGGAAACCGCTACGCCAGCTCCTTTTGGAGGCTGAGCCATCACTGAAACGACAGAACCAGATAGGCCTTCAGAAATTCGAATCTCTTTGGACTCAGTCTCTGCGGCAGACAAAGAAGCCCAAAGAAAAAGGGATAGAAAGGAGGCAAGTGCAGTTTTCATGTTGGCTAGGGTGTTCTCCATATCGACGGTGATCACCTTTACGCAGTCATCCCAAAAGAGTTTCGCAAGGTAGATAATTTTTTTCAAAATTGTTAAATTTTTATGAGCGCAGTATTACGATGAAAGGGCCATTCATGGTGGATTCCACGAAATATTATTTTTTACGTACTTACGCACGATAGGAGGGTAAATCGATGCAGGTCTTAGTGCGTACGTTTCTTCGGTTGTGTGTGATAAAAGTCATGATTCCTGATGAATGACGTCATGAGTTTTTTGACATCGAGACTCTAGCTTCGGTGAATAATTCGCACTCATGAAAATCATTAAAAACACCGCCCCAATCTTAATCGGACTAGTTCTTTGGTCTTGCAACCCAGAAGTAAAGGAAAAAAGGACTTGGTTTATTCAAGACGAATCCCGCCAAATTGGCCAAGATCATTACAGGTCATGCTTCACCAGGAACCGTAACGGGAAAAGCCTTGAAGGATGGAATGAAGTTGTTTATGGCGACGGGATATTACCTCGATGTTCGAAGGGAAGGTGAGGATGTGTTTGTCGGAGAAGCCAAAATTTTAGGTACCGTGCCAGCATCGAATGGTGTTGTTCACGTTGTCGATAAGGTAATGCTGCCACCTAGCTAGGCAACAGATTATCATCACTTGAGAGGGCCTTCGGAGGAAGGCCCTTTTTTTATGCCTGAATTTGAGCCAACATTTCCTACGCCGAAAGTTATCTTTGGCGCCTTAAATTGAATGCCGTGAACCTTGTAGAAGAACTGAAGTGGAGAAACATGTTGCAGGACACCACTCCTGGAACCGAAGATCAATTGCAAAAGGAAATGACCTCGGCATACATTGGTTTCGACCCAACAGCCGACAGCCTTCACATTGGGAACATGGTGCCAATCATGTTGCTCACTCTTCTTCAAAAAGCCGGACACAAGCCCATCGTATTGGTTGGCGGAGCAACAGGTAGAGTGGGTGACCCTTCTGGAAAAAAAGCGGAGAGAAAACTTCTGTCCTACCAGGAAATACAACACAACCTAAACTGCCAGAAGGCGCAACTGGAGCGTTTTCTTGATTTTGAAAATGGCGAAAACAAAGCGGAGTTGGTGAACAACTACGACTGGTTCAAAGACATGAACTTCCTCGACTTCATTCGCGATGTTGGAAAGCACATTTCGGTCAATTATATGATGGCCAAAGATTCTGTGAAAAGCAGGTTGGAACAAGGGATTTCCTTCACGGAGTTCTCATACCAGCTGGTTCAGGGTTACGACTTTTACCATCTCTTCCAAAACAACAATTGCCTGCTACAAATGGGGGGCAGCGATCAGTGGGGCAACATTACGACTGGAACGGAACTCATTCGCCGAATGACGGGGAAGGAGGCGCACGCGCTCACAGCTCAATTGCTTACCAAGTCCGACGGTTCCAAATTCGGTAAGTCGGAAGGTGGAAATGTTTGGTTAGATGCCAAAAGAACTTCACCCTATAAGTTCTACCAGTACTGGCTCAACATTGCCGATGAGGATGCCCAAAAGTGCATTCGCTTTTTCTCGCTGAGAGAACATTCAGAAATTGAAGACATTGAAAAGCAGCATGCGGAAGCTCCGCACACCCGCAGTTTGCAAAATGCACTTGCAGAGGAGATGACCATTCGTGTGCACTCTGAAGAAGATCTCGCTCGCGCCAAGCAGGCTTCAAATATTTTGTTTGGTAAGAGCACGGCCGAAGACCTGAGAGCCTTGGATTCTGAGCAATTTCTCGAAGTGTTCGATGGCGTTCCACAGTCGAGCGTTTCGAAAGAGCTTTTGACCGAAGGTTTAGAGGCTCTATTTGTGCAAAGCGGGTTTTTGCCAAGCAATTCGGAACTTCGGCGTGCCCTGAAAGAGAATTCCCTAAGCATCAATAAGACGAAGATTGGGGATAATCACACCTGCACTGATTCAGATTTGCTCAACGGTCAATACCTCTTGCTTCAAAGAGGAAAGAAGTCCTACTTCATCTTAAATTTTAGTTGATTTCCAAGCAAGCTTCTTTTAAGCTGCCGAGTCCACTGGAGAAGGTTCAGCACCCGCTTTTTTCATCCAAGAACATCGAGGTTTTCATCAAGCGCGACGACCTCATTCACCTAGTAGTTTCTGGCAATAAGTGGCGGAAGCTCAAGTATAATTTCGAAGCTTTCAGTTCTTCAGGAAAATCTGGAATCATCACTCTTGGAGGTGCTTATTCAAATCACTTGGTCGCGTCGGCAGAGGCCTGCTGGCAGCGGGACATTCCTTTGTTGGCAATAGTTCGGGGAGAAGAAGCATCGAATCCCAGTTTAGATTTTTGTCGTTCGAAGGGAATGAAACCGCACTTCATTTCACGAGATGAGTATCGACACATTCGATCGAATGGTTTGCCGGCAAATCTGATCGAAATCTACGGCGATTTGCATTTCATTCCAGAAGGTGGTTCAAACGTAGAAGGCATTCGTGGTTGCCAGGAAATTCTCTCTGAAGTTGAAGAACACTTCGATTTGGTCTTCTGCCCAATCGGAAGTGGAACAACATTGAGTGGCTTGATTTCAGGGCCCAAAAGAGCCGAGATTGTTGGGGTGAGTTCTTTGAAAGGAGGCTTTATGGAAAAGGAGATTGAACAGATGCTCTCGAAGTACAATTTGGCGCAGGTCAATCCCTGGTCGGTTTTGAACGATTTTCATTTTGGAGGCTTCGCGAAAGTCACCCAAGACTTGGTGGATTTTACAAGAAATTTCAAGCAGGCTGCAGGGATTCAGCTCGATTACATCTACACTGCTAAAATGGTGTTTGGAATGTTTGAAATGCTGCGCAAAGGAGGAATACCTCAGGGAAGTAAACTTCTTCTGATTCACACGGGGGGGCTGCAGGGAAACGCTTCATTCGAGAGTCGTTTCGACTAACACAATCCTGTTTACAAATGAACGCGCGGATACAAGTCCCCTGCATGGCTGGCCGTAAATTCGTTTGATGCGCATTTCTTTCTATTTCCTATTATTCTGCTGTTCTCAGCTCTCTTATTCCGCTGACTATACTCGGGCTGAGTACATCGATCGTTTTCAGGAAGTGGCAATATCAGAGATGAAGTTGTACGGAATCCCAGCGAGCATCACACTAGCTCAAGGCTTATTGGAAAGCAACAATGGCAACAGCATGCTCGCAACCAAAGCAAACAATCACTTCGGGATTAAATGTCATTCGAACTGGGAGGGCAAGCGCATTTATAAAGACGACGACGCCAAGAATGAATGTTTTCGAGTCTATTCTAGTGCTTGGGAATCTTTTCGTGACCACTCAAAATTCTTGCAATCAAACAGATATCAATTCTTGTACGAATTCAAATCGACCGACTATAAATCTTGGGCGAGAGGACTCAAGAAAGCGGGTTATGCTACCGATCCTAAATATCCAGATCTGCTCATCAAAATTATAGAGGACAACGAACTGCATCAATACGACGATCCTAAATTTCAGAAGAAAATCATCAGGGATGAGGAGGCAGAAACACAAGAGCCTGAGATTGTTCAAGAAATTAAAGAACCTAAGAAAGCCACAGCGGGTCTTCCCCGAGCAAACGAAGTTGTGGTTCGGGAAAGACTCAGTCCAAACCGGGTGCGCTACATTTTATCGCCCCACCATGTGTCGGCCGCTGTATTGGCTCATCAACTCAACATCGGACTGTGGCAAGTGAAAGCTTACAACGACGTTCAGCGCGATCATGAGTTTGAGAAAGGCGAAATCATATACCTACAGCCCAAACGCAGAAAGAGTGTTTTAAAGACCTACACTGTTAAAGAGGGCGATACGCCTTGGAGCATCAGTCAGCAGGAGGCCATCAAGCTGAAGAAGCTCTTGAAGTATAATGGCCTAGAAAAGGGGGCAAGTTTGGAAAAAGGTCAAAGCCTCAAAATGCAACCTTAGCCTAGGCTTTCACCTTAAGGCGAGCCTTGCTGTAGTTTTTGCCAATCGTAAGGTTGAAACCGAAACGGGCATGTGCATTTTTACTGTCGAAGGGTTGGATAAAACCAAGCACATTATCGGATAGAACATAGAACTGAACTGGCCCCGCGGCCAAGCTTAGTCCGGCGCCAACGTTTACCCACGAGCCGCCATAAATACCGTAGTTCATGGTGAACCCGAGCCACTTCCCAATGAAAATTGATCCGTTAGCTCGCACACCCATGCGTATGGCTTTATCTTGAATGATGGCAGTTCCCAGCACGCCAACTTCAACACGGTCAAAAAGAGACTGCGAAAAGCTGAGAAATCCTTGTGTGGGTAAGCTGGTACTGTAAGGGTTTTTACTCTGACCAACACTGAATATAGACGAAAGGCTGTCTTGTAAAACTTGGAAGGAAGATGTGCTTGATGAGTCGTTACCCCCGCCGAGGATGTCGTTGATGGGAACGCCACTAAATTCGAAAGAAATGTCAGGGTTTTGATAGGTGTTCACGTTGTTCTTCCACGTAATTCTTCCTATGTTGATGATGGAACCAGACACATTAAAGCCACCTTTTCCTTCATAGCTTATTCCCACGTCAAGCCCAAGCCCATTGTTGTTGGAAAAAAGAAGTTCTTGTGGATTTAGAGAAAACTCTGCTGTATCGTTTAGGTTCGGCAAGCCGGAAGTCCGCAGGTCAAAGGCACCATCCAGAACCAGGTCAAATGAAAGAGAGTCTGTGTAAAGTCCCAATTGCGATTCTCGAGTGTGCACATTAAACAGTCCAGACAGGTACTTTACTCGAGCTCCGATGTTCAAAGATTTGCCTACCGTTCGAGCTATACCGACACCATATTCCAAGTATGAACCAGTATTGATGGTGAGGTTGTCCATGTTGGCGCGGTCACCCAAAAAGCTCTTACCGTTTCCTTCCCAAATCAGACGTGCAAGGTCTCCTGGGTAAGCAAGGCCAAATCGGGTATGACTTGTAACCGAGCCACTGACGTAATTATCACCAAGCTTTAAACCCAAATGAAGCAATTCGATTTCATTTTTAACGGTGAGGAAATTCCTGTCTTTCATTTTTGAAAGGGCGTCCTCAAATACAGAAATGTCTTCTGCCGCCAGTTGATTGACGGTTAACCCACTGGTATTGGCGCCAAAGGCTACGGAAGAAAGAGCAGGAAATAGAGTTACGTTCACCTTACTCAAAGGCATCATTGCCGGATTGAGCTTTACCAGTTGTGGGACAGTTTTAAAGCCGTACAAGGTGTGCTCCAACTGCGCATTCAAGGCGATTGGAAAAAGGGCGATGAACAGTATGATGAACCTAGTTGCCTTCACTGTCTCCTAGAGGTACTTTGCCATCTACTTTTAATCCAATCTTTAGGCTAATCTCATAGTCATCAAAAATTTTGACGGACACATCTCCTTTTTGAGAGGTCTGAAATCTCATATCAGTGATGAGGTAGGAAGCGTTTGTGATGTTTGGAACACGATCTTTTTGAATTTTCACATCGGTTACTTTCTTGGCAGGTTCTGACACACGTCCTTTTGAATTGATTTTACCCGAGGCAATGAGGTTTTCGTTTATGCCTGGAAATATGGAATCGGTGATTTTGTAGTTCTCATCTGTGAGGTAGACCTGAACTTGAGCGTCGATGGGGAAACCGTTGATGATGTTGGCGCGAACCAAGATGGAGTCAATTTCGTCAATCGATTCCGAGAAGCTGTACTCAGAGGTATCTCGAAAACCATAGTTAAAAACTTTTCCCGATAGTGGAAGCTCCAATTCAGTTTCAATTTGAAGCTTGGCATCCCGATGTAAATGATTCTCGGCGGGCACGCCATCGGCATTCATAATACCGGTCACTTTGCTAATCAACCACTTTGGTGTAGGGCTCACGATTTCCTCAACTGTACTGTTGCTCCGATTGAAAGTTATTGAGGAAAGCGTCGAATCTCCAATCCTTGAAGCAGGAGGGTAGTCGATGTCGAAGGTGCTTGAATTTGGGTCAATGCCCAATTTAAAGGTGTCGCCTGAAATGGTGTTGTAGGTGTACAAATCATCGAATGATATCCTCACCGGAAAACCAAAACTGTTGGTAGCATATAAGTGAATGCTTGGGCCTTCAAAGGAAATCTGCCCTACATCCTTCAACTTGCCAAACAGCTTGATGAGAATGGAGTCCTCGTCTGCTGTAACCGTTTGAGTCTTAAAGTCACCGTAGACTTCTTCATAGTCAAGGTCTTTTAGGTCAATGCTGAAAGTAGCCATCGGGCTCGGTATTGGATCACCAGCACTTCCAGTGATGGTAGCAGTGATGTTCATTAAAAACTCGTTGAAGCCAAGTGAGGTTTTTGAGAGATCCAATTCAAATCCAGCAAGGTCCAAGGTATCTAAGGTGTTCAGATTTATTGTTCGTTGAAAAACACTTCCGTCTTTGGAGAGAGAAACAATGCTAAAGTCAACACTTCCCGACCCACCGAAGGACGAACCGAGGCTGTAAATCAGCTTACCACTGCGAAAAATGATTTTTGACAGCTCGACGATTCCAGAGGGTAATAAGGTTTGGGTTTGGGAGACGGATTGAGAAATGCTCCCAGAAATTGGCATAAGAGGAAGTGGGGAATTCACTACAAAGGTTCCACTCTGGTTTGGCAGCTGAACGATGTCGGATGGTGAGGAAGACACTAAAACACCTTTATAACTCAAGGCGAGCAGACCGGTGTTTTCGTTGATGATCACCAAATCATTTCGATTTGCCTTCGCCAAAATATCATAGACATCTACTGTTGTGTACAGCAATGGCACCGCAAGACTGGGGCGCCAGTTCTCTTTCAGGCTATCAAACTTCTCGCAAGAAAATAGGAGGAGTAGGAATACCGAGCAGAAGGTTGTAATCTTCAGGGCTTTGCTCATTCGAAACAAAAATAGGTCGTTTTCTTCTTGCAAATCACGTGCTTTCGGTAGATATCAACGCTTATTTTTGGATAAGTGACTTTGCTTTTCCGATTTGCTTCACTGCAAAACCTCTGATCGTACTTGCATACAGCTCTGTGATGTCACCAGCAAATGCTACCGCAATTAGGATGTTAGAAATGTCGACTTGGAAGTTCCAATAGTAAAGAACCCAAACCGGTATTGCTAAGAAGAGCACCAATTCCACAATCTGAAAAGGTTTGGTGATTACGTCATACCAAGTTCTCCTTTTCTCCGCGATGTATAAGAATAGAAGTACGTTTAAGAATGTGACAAAGGCGTACATTAAAAAGTTTGCCCACTCTGGAAGCCGGTCGATGTAACTTCGATTGAGAATCATCGAGATCACATTGGCGTGTACTGTAATTCCATACATGTCGGGATACGCTCTTCCGGCCATGCGTTCATTCAATGGAGTGTAGAATTTATCGATGTGCGATTCATCATCTCCTACGTATTCACCGATGTACCCAAAGAGCACAATTTTGCCTTCTATGATGGAGGGGTCGAATTGTTCATTCAAAACATTGTCGACTCCAAGTGTGAAGAATTTAGAATACGGACCTCTCCATTTAATCACCTCTTCCTCCTTGTCTCTCGCAAGAAGGACCTTCAGAGCAGAACTATCAAAATAGGAAACAATTTTTGCCGTGAAATTTAATTCTAATGAATCGCGGACTGTTTTTCGAGGGATGAATTCCCGAACAGTTCTAAAACCTCCCTCATGTTCATTTTCCCCAGTCACAACATTTGCAAAGCCCGTACTTGCATAATCGAGAAACATTGGATTTGACTTATTCACTCGATTGAAGTGCCCAGTTTTGGTGTCGGGCGAATCGAGTTCACTAACAAGGACAAGGTTTTCAACTTTAGACATCCCCATCATCAAGGGGAAATCCTGCATCGGACCTTTTTCAGAGCGGAAGAAGGCATCAATTCCGACTACAGCAGGCTTGTGTTTGCCAATGATCTCGAGCATCCGGCCTATGGTTGCTCGGTCTACTTGAGCAAAGTTCACAATCGTAATATTCGTGTCGATTGGTTGCTCATCGAACATTTTGGAAAATACGATGTCGGTTTCATTGTAGTCCCGAAGGGCATCGGCGATAGGGTCGATGGCGTCGATGTTTGGCAAGGCCTTTACACAAAGCACTATCACGAAGATGAGAACAGTGCCCCAGAAGGCGTCTTTAAATCTCTTTATCATTGAGTCTCACTTGGTGGTGCAAGGTACTTATTCGTTAAAATTCAGCAAATCCCCCACCACTTAAATGCTAGGTGATGAATGTCAGCTCCTTACTCTGCATTTAATTGCTAATTTAGATTTATAAAAGAAAGTCAAACCAAAGACCACATAAAAATGAAAAAGCTGATATTACTTGGAGCCTTTGCTTTCAGCTTCTATACCCTCACAGCACAAACTGTATCTTACAAGGTACTAGCAGTAAAGGGTGAAAACGCCGTAGAACAATCGATCACTCCCAATAAGTTCACTCCCCTAATGACGGGAATGAAACTTCAATCGAAAGACAAAATTATTCTTGGAGACGATGCCTACCTTGGCTTGGCCTCCAGCTCTGGAAAAACTATTGAGTTACGAGCTAAAGGAATCTACAACGTTTCTGATCTATCGGGAAAGTTCGTTGCAGACAACTCTGGACTTGCTCAGAAGTATATGGAGTACATCTTCAGTGACATCACTAAAAAGGACGGACATGCGAACAACATGAGCATTACGGGTTCTGTAGGGCGAAGTGTTGCCAACATAAAAGTTGATGTGCTTTCTGCCCCTTCTTCTAAAATTCTTTTGATGCCAACAAAAATCAACTGGTTGGCTAAAGAAGGTGTTGCAGAGGTTCGCGTATCAGTAAGCAACTTCTTCGATGAAGAGATTTACGGTATTGAAACAGCAGACAACTCTCACGTTATTGATTTCGCTGCACTTAAGTTAAACCCAGATGAGGTGTACAAACTTACTGTAGTGAAGAAGGGTGATTCCATCGAAAGCGGCGAGTCCATCATTTTGAAGATTCCTTCAGTTGATGAGAGAGGAACTGTTACAGGAATGGCTGGAGATAGCGAGAGTGCTCTTCAGAACATGGTTTCAGGAGCCTATCTTGAAAGCAATGGTTTCTATCTAAACAGCACGGAAAAGTTCCTTAAAGCTGCCAACAAAGAGCCAGACGTAAAAGACTTCACGGATTCTTACAAAGATTACTTGAATCGTATTGGTTCTGGTAAGATGGAAGAGTAATCCAAAAAGACCTTAAATGAAAAAAGCCCATACGACTATGTCGGATGGGCTTTTTCTTTGGGCTTTAGTTTCGCTTAGTGCGAGGAGAGGTAAGAGGCAACTCCGTCGTGGTTTTCTGCCATCGCTTCGTCTCCTTTATTCCAGTTCGCCGGACAAACTTCTCCGTTCTCTTCAAAGTGCTGAAGTGCATCAAGAGTTCTCAAGGCTTCGTCAACATTACGTCCCAGTGGGAAGTTGTTGATGGTGGCGTGATGAACCATGCCTGCCTTGTCCATGATGAAAAGGCCACGGTAGGCGATCATAGGTCCGTCTGCAATCATTTCACCGTCGTCGTTATAATCGTAATCACCAGCCAAAACACCGTAGTTCATGCTGATGGTTTTCGCTGTATCGGCGACGATTGGATAAGTGATGCCTTGAATACCGCCAGTGGCTTTACTCATTTGCAACCAACCCCAATGCGATTCTTCTGTATCTGTTGAGCATGCAACGACTTCTGCACCACGATCTTTAAAATCTTGAAGACGGGATTGAAATGCATGAAGCTCGGTTGGGCATACGAATGTGAAGTCTTTTGGGTAAAAGAAAAATACCACGTAGTTTTTACCGAGGTATTGATCTAGTGAAAACCCATCCACCATTTCTCCGCCATTAACGACTGCTTTTGCGCTGAAATGGGGAGCCTTTTTTCCTACAATTGAAGACATAAATAAACTCTCTTTTTAGTTGTTAGATAATTTGCTTGATGATGTTGAACACGACAAATAAGTCATGTTTCTAGTGAACGCAAAGGTAGCGATGTTGTTCGATTTCTAAAGGGAACTTAATCCATACCAATCATCACGAAGGATCCCCAATAAATGGGTTCTTCATACTTGTCTTTCACCTGCTTCTTTGCTTTCAGAAAAGCAGCTCGCTTGTTTCCAGTGGCCAGCCATTCTGTATAGAAGGAAGTGATGAGTTCCTGGGTGACTAGATCGTCCACTTTAAAGAGGGTCATGATCACATTCTGGGCACCTGCTACAAGGAATGAACGCTGCAAACCGTAAACTCCTTCTCCAGATTTAACTTCACCCAATCCAGTTTCACAAGCACTCAAAACGACAAGCTCTGTGTGATCCAAATTCAAGTTCATCGCTTCATAAGCTGTTAGGATACCATCTTTTTTATTGAAGTTGTATACGTTGTTATCTGTTAAAAGCTCCGCCGCACCAGTGAAGAGTAGCCCGGACTTCAAGAGTGGATTGTCTACAACCTTGTTTGCACCCAAATCTGTTTGTTCTACTTCAGAATCTTTTACAAAGAAACCGTGGGTGGCAACGTGAAAGACTCTTGGACTCTTCATGTTTTTTACCCTTGTTTCAGTAGCTTCAGCTCCAATGTATGATTCCTTCGACCATTTGTTCGCATCTAGAATGTCTCCGAGTAGATTTACTTCTTTTTCGGCCCCTGGGAGTGGGTCAAATGAACTAACCGTATTTGCTTTGTTTAGTTTGCCAGTTGAATTGCCTGAACTAAAAGAAGGATTTCCAATCAACATGGCCGTGCTTACCAAGTATTCAGGTTTTCCTTCTTCCTCGACCTTATCTCTATAGATTACAATGTCTTTGGTATTACTAACATAAACGAGGTTGTATTTATCGATCAAGTAGGTGCCATTTCGATCCTTAATGGTTTCGAAATTAACCTGGTTAAAGATTCCGTCTGCTGATACGAATACAGTGGAACCAGAATTGAAGATTTTATCGAATTTGGCCCAATAATGCTCGTAGGTTTTTAGATCTTCAATTTTGTATTTGATTGAATTTCGGAAACGCTTGAAATACTTGCCTTCCAAAAGGGTTCCATTGTCTAGAATGACCAGATCAGGGGCTTTTGTTGTTTTCGGCCCAACAACCAATGCTGCATAGATTACTGAATCAGTAAAGTCGGTGTCGAAATAATTGAAGCGCACAATTTCCATGGCATATTCGTTTTCCCCCAAATGCTTCTTAACATCTTGCCAATTGTACAGCTCAGTTTTGTTTTCAGCAAAGGCTTCCGAGCTTGAGCTGAGCGATTTTTCCAGGATGTTGATGTCACGTTGTAGTTGCTCTCTATTGATGCCTTTCTGCTGAACCTCTTCGTTCGACATGGCAATAGAACGTGTAAGCAGTTCCTTCTTTCCTACCCAACGCTCGTACATATCTATGAGCTCCAGATCGCCTGAATTCATAATGTTCTGACGAACTTTTATGCTCGAGTTTAGAAGTATGGCCTTCGTTGCCAGTTTGTTGTTGTACATCTTTCCAAGAACCTGCGGCTTATCAGAACCGTAGCTTATTGCCAAGGAATTGTACAATTCGAAGTCTCCCTTAATGGATGCCCAATAAAGGTTTTTCTCTTTATCGCTTAGTGAAGGAAAATAGGTCTCAATGTACTCGAGGTACTTTTCCGTTGTGTTGTCCAGAACTTCCATGGATTTAGAATATTCCTTATTGGCGTAGTAGGTTCGTGCAAGTTTACCCTCGGCTCCAACATAGCTTGGGTGATACTTGGAGAATACACTCTTGAACACTGTTAGAGCCGATTCGTACTTATCACGTGCCTCTTTGTAGTCCTTCTTGAAGTAATACAAGTCACCCAGGAATACTTGGTTGTTGTTGTATTCCAAACTTTTATTCCCGAATTTTTCTCCGTAAATCCCTTGGGCAACGACAAGCAGGCCAATGGCTTCATCCAATCTTTCTTGTTGAATGAAAGTCACTGCCTCAAATTCCAAGCTTCGGGCATAATCGGGATGGTTTTCCCCGAGTTTGCTCTTGTAAATGTTTTGGGCTTCTTTAATGTTCGGTAGAATTCCGCTTGGATTTTTTTTCATACTCAACTCCAAGTCTGCAACTTCAATGAGCGAGTTGGCGACATTGATGTGATTATCGCCAAAAATCTTCCTATTCCCTGCCAAAGCTTTTTCATAATTCGCGAGCGCATCATCTTCTCGCCCCATTTCCTTATGAATGTTGCCCAAAAGTGAAAGCGCATCAATGTATTTCAGTGAGGTATCGCTACGAGTTTCCAAGGCAATGTCTCTTGCCTTGTTGGCGTTCGATTCAGCCTTAATGAAATCACCTTTGATCAGGTAGAGCTCTGCGAACTGACTGTACGGACTGATCAATTGATAATGCCCTGCGCCGAACTTTTCTTCTTTTTGCTTCAACGAACGGGTCAACATCTTTTCGGCATCGTCGAATTGCCCGGTAGTTATATAGAGGTTCACCATTTCTTCCATACTTCCAAGCTCAGGGACGTCTACGGCCTCATCGCTTAACTTCTTGGAGAGTTTTACCGACTCTTCAATCAGCGCCTGAGACTCCTTATACTTCCCGTTGATGAGGTACAGCTCACCCAAACTTTTAATGGAAGTCACATAGGAAACCGATTTCCGCCCCTCTTCTTTTTTAATGATTTCTACTGAGGCTTCCAACAGTTTTTCAGCCTGATCGTAAGCACCTTTTTGGATGTAAACCCCCGCCAATCTCTCTAAGGAAGTTCCATACTGCGTACTTGATAAGCCGTATTTCTCTTCTGCTACTTGTTTTGCTTTAGAAAGAACATCAATGGCCAAATCGAAACGATCTGTTTTTTCATAAAGCTCACCCAACTTATTCAAATAACCAGAGTATGCACTGTGGTACGCATGAAGTTCGGGGGATACAACCACTTGAAAGCTGGAGTCGTAAATTTTTTCGGCTGCCTCGAAATCGTTCATGAAAGTGACCAAATAACTCGCTTGGTCTAGCTTGTGCATGTGATAACGCGGAGATTCTTGGCCGAAATTACCTGCACTGATGGATTCAATTTCCGACAATACTTTTTTGGCTTCGTCGAACCTATTCTGACGAACATAGATGTCAAACATTTGCTGGTGATAGGGCAAAAGTTTTGTGGAAGTTTCAGGGAAGATTCCTTCGCTTCTTTTTAAGATTCTTTTCGATTTTCTCTCAGCCTTTTTAGGATTGCTCTCGAAAAACACTGTTTGATTGTTGTCTAGAATCTGTTGACGGATGAAGTGGGGATTCTTGCGCTGGTGTTTAATCAGAACTGTTGACTTATACGTTCCACTCGTCTTCTTGTATTTCTTATTCCTGCCCTCATCCTTGTACAGTGCTAGTTTCTCTTCGAAGATGTTGTAGTACAACTGACTGCCTTTTGAAATGTCGTTGCTTCTCTTGGCTTTTTTCCAGGCATACTTTAAGTAGCTGTCGGCTTCTTTTGAACTCGCATTGCCCCCCCGGATGGAGAGGGCGTGACCAAGCTGATTGCGAATCATGAACTCGTGCCTTTTTCCAACCAAAGTTTTGATCTTCTTAAAGTTGTCGATGTAGACCAATTGCGCCTTTTGGTAATCTCCCTTTTTACGGAGCATATCACCTTTCAATACCAACAATGCTGCAGCACGGCCTTCCCATGCTTTGCGATCTTTCCTCTTGAGTTCTTTTTTATTTCCTTCGTAATAAAGGCTGCTCATTTCGGCCAAATGGTTTACCCGTTTTTGAAGACTTGAGTAGTATCCCATATTAAATCGCGACTCTATACTGGCGAGTTCGGCTTCGTACAAATGGTCTTTCAAGAATTCAGTCTGTGAGAGATTTTCCAATTGAGTTTGGAGTTTTTCTGCAAAATCTGAAACATCAAAGGGCAATTCTGTCAGGCTATCCCCGAGAAAAATAATGTCAGTGTTCTCTACCTCATTTAAAATTCCATTTTCTGCAAGCATCGCCAATTGGTCTGCTCTGTATGAATTACCAAATTCCAAATAGGCTTCGCTCGCCTGAATGAGAGCGTAGTTCTGAAACTCTGGATAGTTGTTACTAGAATCTATCGTTCCAAGCCCCTTCAAAAGCATGGCTTGACCATCCATTATTTTTCCTTTTGCGCTCAGCAATTTTGCGTAAGAAACCTGAGTGATTCCTAGAATTCTAGAGGGAACGGTGTCTCTCTTTGAAAGTTTCTTTTCTTGAAATCGTAAAATTCGACTCCCAGTTTTGTAGTAACCCTTTTGGTAATACAGGTCAGCACGTTCCATGTGCTTGAGCCACTTCTCAATGTATTTAGCCTCTTTTTTTTGAGCCTTCAGTTCGTCCTTACTCAAAGGAGCAGCTTGAGTTGAAATCGAAGTCTCTACTTGCCCCGTTTCGGCAGAACTGTCTGACACAGCAGTTGAGTCTTTCGCTTCTTGGGCCTGCAGCGTACTCATGCCAACGAAGAGCAAGAGCGTCAGAAAATAATTGGCTCGCTTGAGTCTAGTCTTCAAAGTCATTGCTGAAAGTGAAATTAATTCCGATTCGACCGTTAAGGTTGTTCCCAAAGGTTGCAATGGATACTAGGTCGTCGGTGATCGCATAGAGTTGGAGTGCTCCCAAATTGAATGATAGTCCGAAGCCAACGCTCTCAACGGAAACATTTGATGCGCTGTAGTTCAAGAGAAGGTTTACTGAATTTCGAATTCGAATGTTCGTTCCTAACATGATATAGCTTCTCGGGATTTCTGAAAGAACAGTGTAACTCAGTACGTTTAAGTCGATGCGGTCTGTGAGCGAAACGCCAAAGCCTAGATTAAGTTTCGGCGTAAGGGCTTGATTATAGGCCTCTTTAGTGATGCCGTTTTCTACCGCGCCAACCGTCGTATCTAGAAGTGTGAGAAAAAAGCCGTCCGTACTACCGCTGTCTTTGGCAAGCTCCTCTTGACTAAAAGCAACATTGATTTCAGAATCAAAATTATTCGGGTTCTCTTTCCAATTGATGGAGCCTAAATCCAGCACACTCGCTGAGATGGTGAAGCGATCAAGAACCTCCAAGCGAGCACCAAAATCGAAGCCAAGGCCGGAGTTGGCAAAGCCAGCGCCGTATCGTCCAAGGTCAAAATCAGCAGTATCGCCATTGAGCTGAGGCAACAAGCCCAAAGAGGAGTTTACTTGCGCAGATCCGTTCATCTGCAGGTCTGGTATAAGACCTCCACTGTTTACTGAACTCACCTCAAGGCTTACGTTTTGAACGTCGATGTTCTCCATGCCGTAGAGGTATTTCGCAGAAGCGCCTACGGTGAGTACTTCGAGTACTTTCCGACTGTAGGTGAAGCTGTATTCTCGGTAGTGGGTAAGACTTAAAGAAGCGTTTGACACACTGATGGGTGCGAAGCCATTGGTCAAACTGAAGCTTGGATCTATGAGTTCAAAAATGCTTTTTGGAAAAGTAGCAAAGGCCGAAATTTTCTCGGTTGCTGCAAATCCAAAATAATTCCAGCCTATTTTAAAGCCAAAACGCAAAAGGTCGACCTGCATGTCAGCAGCGGCGAAATTCTGGTCTGGGTCGAGATCATCGTACAGTCCATTGAACAGATCTGCATTCTCTTCAAGCTCCGTTGTTAAAATGCTCTCAACGTCAAGAAGTCGATCGAAGCTCACCGTGTTATTGGCAAAGCCAACAGCAACGCCACTGACTATAGGCAAGCTAAAGTGAAACCGAGAGTAAGGAGTAAAAGCAGGGTTTTGGGTCACCACCTGCGGAAGCGACCGCATGTTGTACAGGGTAAGTTCTCCCTGTGAAAACGATGTGAGTCCGAAGAGAAGAACTCCAAAAAAGAGCAGTGCTTTCTTCACTATTTGGCTTTATGCAAATAGAGGAAGTATCCTTTAGAATCCAAGGCTTTCAGTCACTAATTTGGATGCGGGAAGCAATAGAGTTGGTTCCCTAAGCCGAGGATGAACTCAAGTTGATCGTCTTCATTCAAATCCATTAGCAGCGGCAATTGATTCGAAGCAAGCGTCGATTCGGACTCAATGAGCCTTCCATTTTGAAGAAGTAACAACTCTCCCTTGCTTTTTAGAATTGAAGCATATGAATTGAGTAGAGTAGCGTCAAGCGCTTTGCACGACTTACTGCTCAGAAGGATCGTCTCTTTACTGCCGTCCTGATCTATGAAGCCCATACCAAGGCTATCAGCGAAAAACACCTCGAGGTATTTGTCCTTATCCATATTCCCAATGCTTATAAGACTGCCAATTGGTATTTGTCCGAGTTTGCTGTTCGGGCCCTGGAATTGAACTTTCCAAATTATCCCACTGCTGTCTAAAGCGAGAATAAAACTCTTTTTTAAGTCGCTTCCTTTTTCGATGGTCCAGCTGCCTTCTGTACCTATCATATTGCCTTGACTGAACTTCAGACGCACTTCACCTTTTCGATTCAAGGCGATGAATTCACCTTTAGAGGTGTGACAAACGATGTAGTCTTTCGACCTGATTTGGGTATACTGAATTTGTGCGTCAATGGTGTAATCATCCTTTTTGTAGGCCCAGCCTTTCAAAAGCTTTCCATCGAGGGTGTAATTCAAAAGGCTACTGTCATTTCCTGGGATTAAAATTCTGTAGTTCTTATTATCATCATAGTCTAAGGTTTGGAGTGGGGCTGAATAACCCGCTAAGTGTTTTATCGGGAACTCATCTACATTGCGTCCCTTACGATCAAGGAGGTAGAGCTCTTTGTTGGTATTGAAGAGGATTTGAAATTTCTTGTTTTTGAACTTGTCGACCATGTGAATCTCTCCTAGAATGAAGTCTGGTAAACTTCTTTTCCAAAGGAGTTTTCCCTTGTTGTTGATGAGGTAAAGTGTCTTCGAACTGTCTTGCACCAATATTTCTTTGGCCCCAGAATAATGATTGATGAAAACTTGTGGTTTCATCGCCAATCGCTGTTTCATCTCAAATTCCCAAAGCGTATTGCGTTCCTCCTCAATGCTTGGGTTGTACTTGAGGAAGAGGTGATGAAATTGAGTCTTAGTTCCTTCCACTCCAAACTGCCAACTAATCCCCTCCAGTTTTTGTATCGAAGACTGATATTCCGCAATGATATCCTTCGTGGGAGAGGAGTTGTTCTCCACTTCGAAATCACGCATTCTAAAGGGTGCCCAAAAGTTCGTCCTCTTAGCTTGCGACATCATATTTTCGGAGAAGCGGACGAAATAATCATCCTTGGAAAGCACTTTTTTACTCTGTAAATGCTGGGTTATTTTCATTCCAATCGCCTCGTTCCGAACAAAGTACAAGTAGTTTTTTCGATACATGAGCAGTGGGTGGATGCTGTCTAAGTTCAACACCTTAGCCCAGAGGAGTCGATGCTTAGTGTAAGTACTGAAGCCCTCGTCAAAGAGAGTTGAATCGAGTTCCTCGTGTGAATTCATGAAGGACTTAAAGGCATCCTCATCATTTACCTTCAACACAAAAACAGTCTCAGAAGGACCATCTTTTGCTGGATAGAATTTAAAATTGGCCAAGAAGTTTTTGGTTTGAGATTTTAATTCTGCCAACCACTTTACATGATAATTGAACTCCATGCTGTCCAAAAGATTCATTCCTATACTATCCATATTGTAGTTGACAGAGCTGGATGATAACTGAGTTATCCTTTTTGGAATCCCTCCAAAATAATCCTTGATGTTGTGTGACGCTGTCCCACTCAAAGCCTCTTCGTGTTGACTTAAACCGTCGAGCTGAATGGAATTTGGTTTTAGGATGAGGTCAAGTTCCAACCAGTCGCCGAAAGGAGATAATGCTTCAGAATTGAGATTGAAGGATTTCTCGATGTAAGAAAGAGCAAGCTTTGGTTGGAGGAAGAGGATGAGGCTCTTGTTTTTTCCTGAGGAGTCAAAGACCCTTTTAAAGTTAAGGTCGTTGCCCAAGCCAAGGCTTTCTTCTATGTTCTTCAAAGCCGAATCTATGTCTTCTTTGCGCTTGGATACAATCAGTATTCTATCACGAATACCAATATAAAGTTTAGGTAAAGTGGCAAGTTGAAAGAAGAGTTCGTCGGCACTTACTTCTGGATTTAGATCCAGGAGGTAGTTTACAACTTCCGATTCGGAAAAGGCTGGAAGTATGGGAAGGTAAAAGCTCCAATTGAGCGAGTCTTGCGTGAGTTTTGCCGAACAAATCAATCGTGTAGACCCAAGCAATTGAATGGCCCCATTGTCGGAAACCAAGGTGTCGAGCGCCTTTTGAAAGGATTGCATTTCACCAAGACTTCCAAGGCTTTTAAACTCGTCGTAAATGAGGTTGTTTTCCTCGAGGGTCTGAAAGAAGGACTTTGGATTTTTAAAATCTAGAATGACAACACTCTCTTTGTCGACGGCTTCGTATACAGACCGCGACAAGCCCTCTCTGCGTTCCAGCTTAAAAAGCGTGAAAGCCACACCTGCTAGAATGAGTCCAAGTACGAGTATGAAAAAGATTCTTCTCACCAGTGACAATATTCCTTAAAATAATTGAGTATTGCTAGGATTCCGAGGCTTATTGTCAACAGCCATTGCTTAAAAGAGGCCGAGTTGGTCTGACTTAAGCTTGAAAGATTTCCGATGGAGTGGAGTAGAGCCAAATGCCCTTAAGGCTTCGATGTGCTTCGCAGTAGGATATCCTTTATTTCTTTCCCACTGATATTCAGGATACGAAAGAGCTGCATTGAGCATAAATTCATCGCGATAAGTCTTGGCGAGAATACTCGCGGCGGCGATGTTCATGTATTTCCCGTCCCCTTTTACAATGCACTTATGCGGTAGGTTGTGATAGGGCTTGAATCGATTTCCATCAACCAACACAAACTCTTTTTCCGGAAGTTGATCAAGTGATAAGTGCATGGCCTCAATGGAGGCGTTTAGAATATTGATTTCATCGATGCGTTGAGGCGATACTTGAGCAACCGCGTAGTGTAGAGCTTCTCTCTCAATTACAGAACGCAAAGCCTCGCGTTTTTTTTCCGAAAGCTTTTTGGAATCGTTCAGTATTGTATTGGTAAAATCGGGAGGTAAGATTACTGCGGCAGCAAACACGGGCCCCGCCAAACACCCACGTCCAGCTTCGTCGGTCCCAGCTTCAAGCAAATCGTGATGTAGTGCTAACTCAAGCATCTATGGTGCGCAACATACTGTCCCAAATTCCTTCCGCTGTCTTGCTCCATGAAAACTCACGAGCTCTAAAAAGTCCTTTATTGATAAGATCAATGCGAAGCTCTTGATCCTCCAATTTCAACATCCCATCGGCAATGAGCTTTTCGTTCAAGGGGTTCACGAGCAAGGCGGCTCCACCCGAAATTTCCGGCATGCAACTCACATCAGAAGTCAATACAGGAACCCCTGCCTTCATGCCTTCAATGATGGGAATTCCAAATCCTTCAAAGTAGGAAACAAAAATCAGGGCTTGCGCTGCGGCTACTATTTTGGTCAAGTCTTTCTGTGATTTCCGTCCTGTGAGGATCAGGTCATTGCGGTATTTCATTTTGGCAACGATCCCCTCCAACTCTCCTGTGCTCCACATAGGTTCTCCAACCAAAACGAAGGAGGCTTTACCACCTCTCTCTCGATAGCTTTCGTAGGCTAAGAGCATACGTTTTATGTTTTTTCTCCGATGAAAAGAGCCTACATAAACAAAGTAAGCCTTAGCTTCTGTGAGCTCGGTGCGAACCGCTTCCTTTTCTGTTTCATTCAAGGGAAAAAAATCGTCCCCAACGCCATTGTATACGACATCAATTTTGTTTGGGTCGACGCGGTAGTGGTTTACCAAGTCGTTTCGTGAAGCCATTGAGACTGTCGTAATGCGAGTCGCCTGTTCTGCGTATTTAGGAAAGAACTCGCGATAGAAATTTAAGTAGCGTGCGGGCATGTCTTCTGGGAAATGCTCGAAGTTTAAATCGTGAATGGTCGTGAGCGTTTTTATGTTCATGCCCAAAGGCATCATGCCTTCAGGAGAATAAAAGAGGTCGGGCTTCCATTTTTTCAGTAGGCGCTTCAAACTTCCTTGAAACCAGATGCGCCACAGCATGGGTCTTCTTGCAGGAAGTAGAATTCTGTGGTGTTTGACGTTGGAAGGGAAGTTGAACTCCTTCGGAATTGCTCGGTCGTAAACGAAGATGAACTGCACTTCTGGATGAGCTAGGGTAATGCGCAGCATGCATTCGTACGAGAACCAACCAATCCCTTCGAGTTTTCCAGGAATGAGCAAACGCATATTCACTACAATCTTCACTTTAACTAAGGTAGTTTTTTGAAGGACTATTCAGTCGTCACCTCTGCTGCGCGACGATTTAGGAGCTCAAAATCATCGTCTTCAAGTATGGCGTTGAAGCCAAGAATTTCCCCCATTTGAACTTGAGACAATTGGAAGATTTCTTTGCCACTGGCTTCTAGATAGGTTTTGTAAACAAATTCAGTGCAGTAAAAGGCTGCGGTATCATCGGTAAGAACATAGTCGAGGTCGAATGGAATCTTTTGCTCTAAGTAGTACAAGGCAATGTCGGAGGCCCTATCGGCTATGGCTGAGTCTTTATGTCGAAGAAGGTGAAAGCTGAAAGGACGCGTGTCGCGTATGAAGGAATCCAAAGGAATACTTTGAACACCATCTAAATCAGAAACGGTACTTGAAAGGGAATGAAGAAGGAATTCAGCTCCTTCTTTTTTAATGACAATAGCACAATGTGATAGAGGTTGTTCTTCTGCAAGAACTGAAACGACTATTCGGCTGATGGAACCGTCTCCGCGCTTGAGAACGATGTCACCATTCTTCATTTCAGATCGAATCTTTTCCTTATCCCAAATCTCCGTGTTGTACCTCAAGGAATCGGGGATGAACGTCGGTTTCTCGACTTCGCTAATGACACCTGCTTCGGGTTTTGAAGTACAAGCAGATAAAATCACTGCCGACAAGAAACAAAAAAGGGAAAGCCGCAACTTTCCCTTTTCCTTGTCAATGAATGAAAAATTAAACTTTCTCAATCGTAGTCTCAGTTACGTCACCGAATGAATCGGTTTCACTCCAAATAAAGCGACTATCACTGCTTTCAATGATGTCAGCAGTTCCAGAAAAAAGACTCATCTTAAGCTTAGTTCCGTCGTCTTCAACGCTGTAGCTGAAGCTAGAGGTCGTAGTTCCTTTCGTAGGGTCTTCGTATCGGTATGAACCAGTACAATCATCAGCGCTCGCAGAGCAACTTTCGAAAGTGTATTGGTCGTTCTCGTATGTAGACTCATCCAATGGAATGCCATTTACAGTTACTTGAGTAACCTTCCAAGTACCTTCTAGTTGGTCTACGATTTTTTGATTTTCAGAAGTACAAGCTGCGAGGCCCAGAATTCCAACTAAAGCAATTGCAGTTAGAAATTTTTTCATGTTTTTTTATTTGCGGCAAAAGTATGACTTTTCCGCGGCCTACAGCAAGTATTCCTTAGCGAAAGGTTGAGCCTTTTAATTCATAGGGTCAGCAATAATAGTGGGACAGCAAAGTTATCCCTTGCCCAAGGCTCTGAATACGCCGATTAATCAATAGTTTTGCGCCCTAAATTCTGGATTCATGAATACATCCAATCAGTCGGAGTTTGACTCCTCCAACTTGCTGGTTTTCCTTTTGAAATGGAGAAAGCCTCTTGTAATAGTCTCCCTTTCTGCAGCGCTAATTTCTGCAGTGGTTTCTTTCATTGTACCCGAACAATTCTTGTCGACGGTCATCTTTTTCCCTGCGAACACTGCCTCGATATCCAAGGCGGTAATGACGGAAGACGTGACAGGTAAAAACGACATTGTTGCTTTTGGTGAAGAAGAACAGGCGGAGCAAATGCTTCAAATCCTTTACTCTGACTTCATCCGCGATCGAGTGATTGAGAAATTCGATCTCATGGCACATTATGAAATCGACCTCGACGACCAGTATAAGTTGACGAGCTTAATAAAGGAGTGGGAGAGCAAAGTGAAATTCAAGCGGACTGAATATCAATCGATTCGAATCGATGTTTTGGATACCGACCCTCAAATGGCAGCAGACATTGCAAACGAAATTGCTCGCCTTGTGGATGTTGTGAAAAACCGAATGCAAAAAGATCGCGCTGCTGAAGCATTGAAGGTCATTGAATCGGAATACACTAAGATGCGCGATCACATGAAGGCCGTCGACGATTCGCTCACCTTCATGAGAAAGCAAGGAGTTCATGAGTACGAGAAGCAAATTGAAATGATCTCGGGAGAGTATTACAAGGCAATCGCCTCCGGGAATGCTCAAGCGGCTACAAAACTTGAGCAAAAGCTCGATACCTTGGCCAAGTACGGTTCGGCATTCATCGCCCTTACCGACAACTCCGAGTACGAAAGAGAGCGTTTGATCCTTCTTCGATCAAAATTCGAAGAAACCAAAGTGGATGCAACCGAAGATGTCCCACACAAATTCATCGTGAACCAAGCCTGGGCCTCAGAAAAGAAAGCCTACCCAATCCGATGGTTGGTTGTGGTAATCTCGACCTTCTCGGCCTTTCTCTTTGCTGTTTTGGCCATCATCGTGATTGAGAATTACCGAAAACTCCAGGAGCAGAACGTAGCCTGAACGGGGTGAGCCTCAGCCTTAAATACCGAATTCTTTATCTGGTTGTTGGGATATTTGTCCTAGCCAACATGCTGCTCACTTTTCACGAGGTGTATTGGCTGAATTTGCTTCCCCTTGGACTTCTAGTAATTGGATTGGCCCTTTTTCGCCTCGACATCATTCTTCTCTTCATTGTTTTTTGCACCCCGCTCTCTGTTGGCTTAGAAGCCTTAGAGTTTAACCTTGGCGTTCATCTACCCACGGAGCCTCTCATGGCGGGAGCAATGCTTGTATTTCTTGTGAAGGTGTTCTACGACAAGCGTTATCCTATGGATGTGCTCAAACATCCTTTGAGTTTCGCCATTCTACTCAATCTGTTTTGGTTGTTTTTAACGATTTTCCCTAGTGAATTGCCTGTTGTGAGCATCAAGTTTTTGGTGAGTCGCCTTTGGTTTGTGACAACCTTCTATTTTATGGCGGTGCTTCTTTTTAAAGACGACCGGAACATTGAGCGTTTTTTCTGGCTCTTCATTGTGTCGCTTTCGGGGGTTGTTGTCTACACCATCATCAATCATGGTCTTAGAGGATTTGCTGAGAAACCTGCACATTGGGTTATGCAGCCCTTTTTTAAAGATCACACTTCCTACGGGGCCATCATTGCGATGTTCATTCCTGTGGTGTTCAGCTTTTTCTATAATCCCCGTTTCAGCCTTAATACGAAAATCATATCGGGCTTTTTCTTTGTCATCCTGCTCGCAGGAGTAATCCTTTCCTATACCAGGGCTGCCTGGGTGAGCATTATAGGTGCAATCGCAGTGTTCTACTTCATCAAATACCGGGTGAAGCTTTGGGCGATTTTTGCTATGGCTGGAGTTGGCTTGTTCATCCTCTTGAATTTTCAAACTCAAATCATACAGAAACTAGAAAAGAATAAACAAGATTCTTCGAACAACCTTTCTGAACACGTAGAATCTATTTCGAATGTGGCAACCGACGCATCCAATTTGGAACGTTTGAATCGATGGAATTCTGCCTTGAAAATGTGGATGGAACGTCCAATTTTTGGACATGGCCCAGGAACCTATTCGTTCCTATATGCGCCTTACCAGCACAGCAGTCAGCTCACCATCATCTCAACAAATTTTGGCGATGGAGGGAATGCTCACTCAGAGTACTTTGGACCGCTTGCCGAGGCCGGGGTACTTGGCTTGCTGACTTTTTTGGTCATCATCTTCTTCATTTATTACAAGGGGATCCGACTCTATCAAGCCCTTGAACCTGGTCGGATGCGACTGACGGTAATGGCTGTAATTATGGGGTTAACCACCTATTTGATTCACGGGGTATTGAACAACTTCTTAGACACGGATAAAGCTTCCGTGCCGTTTTGGGGTTTTGCGGCCATACTTGTCGCCATTGAGGTTTACCACAGTAAACCCTCAGAGGAACTCAATCGACAGTAGGGCGAGATCGTCTTCCATCCCTAATCGGGCGGCAAAGTCAAGTGCCTTTTCAATCAACCTCCGATTCAACTTTTCAATTTCTACATCTCCACTCTCACGAAGCAGCTCATTGATTTTCTCCTCATCGAAACCTTCTTGCTCGAGGTTGTAAACTTCGGTAAGTCCATCAGTAAAGAGTATCAATCGGGCGTTTTTTTGGACGGAAACCACCTGTGCATTAAGACGAAGGTTTGGCTCCACACCTAAAGCTCGACCTTGACTTTCAAGGAATAGGGAGCTTTCGTTCTGAACCAATATTCCCGAAGGATGTGCCGTGTTGATGTATTCCAACTCATGCGTATCCGTTTTATAACGAGCGAAAATTGCTGTAATGAACATCTCGCCTCGAGTGTTCTCGTAGACCTTTTGATTCAGCAGATGAACCAAGTCCGAGAGTCCAAGTCCGATTTCTACAGCCAACTTGAAGTAAGCTTGAAAGTTCGACATGATGAGAGCGGCTGCCATGCCTTTCCCTGAAATGTCGGCCATCAAGAACGTATAAGACTGATCGTCCGTTTTTACAATGTCGTAATAGTCGCCACCAACTTTCATATGAGACTCGTAAAAAGCGGAGGCTTTGAAATGTGCGTTTTCGGGAAAGGCCTTTGGGAGCAATTGCTGAATGATGTTTCCGGCAAGCTCCAATTCTTGATCTTCTCGTTCACGCAGAATTGCTTCGTTGAACAGGCGTTTGTTCTCAATAGCTACTACAATCACATTGGTAACCGTTTGAAGAAAATTGAGGTTTCGAACTACGGGGCTGATGGTGCGCTCTTCCTTTACGTCAGAGAGCAGCAAATAGGCTAGGGGCTCTTCTTTATGAAAGACGGGGATGATGTAGTCAAAGTCCACTAAATGTTCATCGTCGGCTTCATTGAGCACCTTAAAATCGTCGTATTGATGTAAGAATTTGTGGTATTCCTTTTGGATTTCCTCTTCTTTTAACTGACGCGATAAAGCTTTTATCC
The DNA here is from genome assembly GCA_002336245.1 of Flavobacteriales bacterium UBA1986. Classification (GTDB taxonomy): domain Bacteria; phylum Bacteroidota; class Bacteroidia; order Flavobacteriales_G; family Salibacteraceae; genus UBA4419. The sequence goes on along the minus strand of DDDG01000016.1, from coordinate 29,516 downwards.
AGATGCCACTTTCTTTTCGAATGAATAGGTAGCGTTCGATGTGGAGGTCTTCAAAAAGGATTTTGTCGAGCAGAGAAAAAAGTTCCCCCGATTTGCGGTTGTTGTTGGCCTTTGTAACCGTCAGAAGCTTCCGCAGAAGGGTTTTACTCTCAGAGAGTTTTTGTTTGAGCTGATTGCGCTCCATAGTTTGAGGTCAATCCTTTTGAGCCAGCTTTCGAAGGGCTTCAGGCAAGGCTTTTATTGCATTGAGTTCTCGAAATTTTTCTCGAAACTCTCCCGCCGGACTCCCAAAGTACACTTTCCCTGCTTCTACACTTTTGCTCGTTCCAGCCTGCGCGTACATAACAGAGCCCTTGCCCATGGTAATCCCCGATGCGAGCCCAACTTGCCCCCATAAAGTCACTTCATCTTCCATAACCACACAACCTGCGATGCCCACCTGGGCGGCAACCAAACAATTTTTGCCAATCACAGTGTCGTGACCAACATGGACTTGGTTATCTAGCTTGGTTCCGTCCCCAATTTTGGTGTCGGAAGTAACGCCCTTGTCAATGGTGCAAGAAGCTCCAATTTCGACCCCAGAGCCAATAACTACACGACCACAGCTTGGAAATTGTTGGTATTTGCCTTCTTTCTTTTGATAGTAAAAGGCGTGGCTTCCGATTACGGTGTTGGCGTGAACAATGGTATCCTTTCCAATAATCACATCATCGTAGATGACAACATTGGGATGTAGAACAACCCCTTCATCAATGTGCACATTGTTCCCCAAATGAACGCCGCCGTATATGATTGCACTTGAGTGCACCTTGGTGTCTTCTCCAATGTGACCGATGTCGTGATGGAAGTTCTTAAAATGCCGGATCAAACGAATAAAATCGTCAAAGGGCTGGCTTGATAGAAGAATGCCTTTTCCCTCTGGGAATTCGACTTCCTGATCTAGAAGTACGCAACTGGCATTGGAATCGATCGCTTTTTGATAATATTTAGGATGGTCGGAGAAAACGATGTCTCCCTCTTCCACAACATGAATTTCATTGAGTCCAGTCAAGTTTAAGTCTGGATTCCCTCTGAATTCAATGGACAGCAGTTCTGCTATTTCTTTTAAACTATGCCCTTTTGGAAATCTCATAATTTAACGCGCTCGGAATATTGTCCAGTTCGGGTATCAACTTTAACTCGATCTCCTTGATTGATGAACAAAGGCACTTTAATTTCAATGCCCGTACCTGTTGTTGCAGCTTTGTAAGTGTTGGTAGCCGTGTCACCTTTCACACCTGGCTCAGTATAGGCAATATCGAACTCTACAAACGGCGGCAATTCACAAATCAAAGGTGTTTCCGTATCGGCTTTCACGAGGATTTCAACATGTTCTCCCTCTTTAAGAAAGCTCGGATTGTCGATCAATTTCTCGTCGATGTATGTCTGCTCGAAGGTATTCGCATCCATAAAATGGTAGCCTGAATCGTCCTTATACAAGAACTGATATTTGCGGCGCTCAATGCGTACTTCGATTACTTTAACTCCGGCAGAGAAGGTGTTGTCTAAAACTCTTCCGGTGGTTAAGCTCTTCAGTTTTGTACGAACAAAAGCAGGCCCTTTACCGGGCTTTACGTGCTGGAACTCGGTAATTGTGAAAAGATCGTGGTTGTATTCGATGCACAAACCATTTCTGAAATCTGCGGTAGTTGCCATAACTAGCTAGCTTTTAATTCTTCAATATGTAAATGCTCATTGCAGAAGGAGTATTCCTCTGTTTTAGCATTGCTAAAAACAATGATAAGTCTTTTTCCCATCTGCTCTTGGACGTAGTCTTCATACCATTTTACTGCGCTTTCGTCAAGGTTGCTCAATGGTTCATCAAGAAGCACTAAGTCGGTGTCGGAAGCCATAGCTAAACCAATGCGGAGTCGTTGCATCATTCCTGAAGAAAAATCGCCGAGTTCTTTGTCGAGAGACGATTCTAGACCAAATTCTTGAGCGAGCGTTTCAACGCTTTTTGATTCTCGAAAGGCTTTGAGCTTGCCGTGCAATTCCAAGTATTCGCGAAGACTGAAAAGAAGTTCCAACTCCAAGTAGGGAGAGGCGATGCTCAGATGACGGAACCACTGCAGGTCATCGACCGGAGTGCCCTGATTTAAGTGAGTTATACTTCCCTCAGTAGCTTCAGAAAAACCAGCAATGAGTCGAAGTAAAGAACTTTTTCCTGAAGCATTGGGCCCAATTATGGCGTATTTATTTGGGGCTTCGAAGTTGAAGTCTAAATGACGAAACAACCAAGTTTTGCCAAACTTCTTTCCAAGATCTCTGGCCTCAACTCTCATCGCAGCTTATAGGTTTCCGCGCATGATTCCCTTTTTAGAATCTCGAATGAAATCTAAGATGTAGTCCTTCTCAGGGCTGTTGGGAAGTTCTTTTTCTACAAGTCCAATGGCTTTGGAAGTGTTCTGATTCTGGACGTAGATGACACGATAAATATCTTCAATGCGGGTAATTACTTCGTCGGAAATACCTCGGCGACGCATTCCTATGGCGTTTATTCCAACGTAGGAAAGTGGCTCGCGTGCTGCCTTCACAAATGGAGGAACATTCTTGCGGACCTTTGAGGTTCCTGCAATGAAAGAATACTTTCCGATGCGAATGAACTGTTGAACTGCAACAAGGCCTTCCAGAACACAATGATCTTCGATTATCGAATGACCTGCTAGGGCGACGCTGTTGGCAATAATGCAGTGATCGCCGATGAGGCAGTCGTGCGCAACATGCACATAGGTCATGATGAGGCAATGCTTGCCAATGCGCGTTTCCATCTGATCTGCTGTGCCGCGATTTATGGTTACGTACTCACGAAGCGTTGTATTGTCACCAACATGAGTCAATGTATACTCACCGTCAAATTTTAAATCTTGCGGAATGGCGGATACAATAACCCCAGGAAATATTTGAACATTGTTCCCAATGCGGGCGCCATTGAATATTACTGAGTTCGAGCCGATCCAGCAATTCTCTCCGATTTCGACGTCGCCTTCTATCGTGACGAAAGGGTCAATCTTAGTGCCTTTCCCAATTTTAGCGTCTGGGTGTATGTACGCGAGTTCGCTCATCCGCGATTCTTCACAATTTGGGCCATAAGTTCTCCTTCACAAGCGATTTGGTTACCGACGAAAGCAGTCGCTTTCATCACACACATTCCTCTTCGGATGGGAGCGATGAGCTCCATTTTTAAAATCAATGAATCACCAGGAACGACCATGCGCTTAAACTTCACTTTGTCGATTTTCGCAAAGTACGTACTGTAGAGTTCAGGTTGTTCAACTGAGCTTAATACCAGAATTCCTCCAGTTTGAGCCAAGGCTTCAACGATTAACACTCCTGGCATTACGGGCTCATCGGGGAAGTGACCGTTGAAAAACTCTTCGTTTCGAGTGACATTCTTAACACCAACTACATGATTGTCTCCCAATTCAATCACCTTATCGATCAATAAAAACGGATAGCGGTGCGGAAGCAGATTTGTGATTTGCTTAGTGTCAATAATTGCCGGACGAGTCGGGTCGTACGCCTTCTCTTTTTGAGCTTTAACGATCGAATCTCGAAGGATTTTCCCGAATTCTACGTTGGTCTGATGACCTGGACGAGCAGCAAGAATGTGACCCTTAATCGGTCTTCCAATCAATGCAAGGTCTCCAATAATATCAAGCAACTTGTGACGAGCTGGCTCATTTTCAAACTGCAGTTTGACATTGTTGAGAATTCCAATTCCAACAGTTTCCAATTCGGATTTGTCGCGATTGAATGTAGAGGATAGAATGTCTTTTTCGCTTTCCGCCAAATCGGTGTCGCACATCACAATTGCATTGTCGACATCGCCTCCTTTAATGAGTCCGGCGTTTACTAGGTTGAGCAACTCTCTCAGAAAGACGAACGTTCGGCACCGACTAATTTGTTCTTTGTATTCACCGAGGTTGTACATGGAGGCGTGTTGCGTTCCAAGCAGAGGTGAATGGTAATCCACCATCACAGTGATGCGGAACTCCTGGTCTGGGACAGCCAACATTTCTACATTTTTCTCCGTGTTTTCGAATTTGATGTTGTCGCCAAGAATGAGATAATCCTTGTCGGCGTCTTGGTCAACAATTCCGACCTTTTCAATGGCTTCAACGAAATACTTGGAGCTCCCATCCATGATTGGAATTTCGGGCCCCGTGAGGTCGATGAGTGCATTGTCGATTTTTAAGCCGAACAGGGCGGCCAACAAATGCTCCGTTGTATGCACTTCTGCGACACCCACCTTCAGGCTAGTTCCTCTTTGGGTCGAAAAAACATTTTCCAAGCGGGCAGGGATTACAGGACTGCCGTCCATATCGATTCTCCGGAATGCAAAGCCGTGGTTTTCATCGGCTGGATGCACAGTGATTTCTACCGGACTTCCAGTATGAAGTCCAACTCCTTTAATCGAAAAGCTAGTCTTTAAGGTCTTTTGCTTGTCACTCATCTCTAGACTTGAGTTGTTTTCTGAGCTCGTTCAGCTCTACTTTAATTTTAGGTAGACTTCGGAAAAGTACGTAGGAGCGCTTGTAGTCTCCAATTCCGAATGCTGGAGAACCTTGCATTATGCTGTTCTCTTCTTTAATGTCTTGACCAATTCCAGATTGGGCTGCAATTATAGTCCCGTCGGCTATTTTGAGGTGACCAATGATTCCCACTTGTCCACCAATCATACAGTTCTTTCCAATGGTTGTTGATCCAGCAATACCGCTTTGGGCAGCAATCACAGTATTCTCACCTATATCAACATTGTGAGCAACCTGAATTAGGTTGTCGAGCTTAACTCCTTTTCGAATGATGGTTGAACCAAGGGTGCCACGATCAATGGTGCTATTTGCTCCAATTTCAACGTGATCTTCTAGAATTACATTTCCGAGATGGACCACCTTTTTATACTCATTGGCACTGCTTGGTTGAAAGCCAAAGCCGTCACTGCCTATTACAGCACCTGAATGAATTGTGCAATGAGAGCCAACTTTACAGTCGTCGTACATTTTAACACCAGCGTAAAGTGTGTTCGATTCACCCATGCGCACATTATTTCCAATGATCACTCCTGGGTAAATGGCACAAGCTTTTCCAATTTTACTTCCAGCTCCTACAATGGCTCCTTCTCCAATATAAACGTCTTCAGCAATTTCTGCTTGATCGGATACATAGGCATGGGGACTGATTCCAGCACGCTTTGGTTTCATCGAGGCATAGGCTTCCAGCAATTGTGCGAAAGCCATTCGTGCTTGAGGTACCCTGATTAGGGTAGTGTCTTTTGGTATGGCTTCCTCGGCTTGAAATGAATCGTTGATGATGACGATGGAAGCACGGGTATTGTAGAGGAAGGGAATGTATTTTTCGTTGTCGAGAAATGCTAAATCGCCAGGGCCAGCCTCTTCGATCTTTGCAGGCGTACTGACCCTGATCTCCGAATCTCCCTCAATCTGACCTTGCGTCAGTTCCGCAATCTGCTTGGCAGTAAATTCCATGTGATAAATACCCGAAAAAACGCTCAAAAGTAAAGATTCTAAGGGGCTTGCGGGCCTTGGGCTCTCATTTTTATTAAGAAGGCTAAGAAGCCCTCAATCTCTTAGTTCGTAGGGGATGGAGAGAAAGTGCTTTTCAACTTTGCCCGCAAGACTCGAAAATGAGAGCAGCTCAGCGACTTTCGATATTTCAATCACCTCTCCAGATTTTTTCAGAATGTCAATTTGTTCGCTTTCCGGAGTGTAGGCAAGATTGCTCATCGATTCTGCAAAGACGAGATAATTCGAATCGGCTTCATCAATCCCAAAATATTCCTGAGCTCGCTCCAGATAACCATCAATAATTTCACGCGAAAAAGCTTCACTCTGAACAATTACTTTGTTCAGTCGTCGCTCCACCAGACGCTTACAAATCCCACTCAACACAGGGTCCTTGTGTTCAGTCCAGGCTTTTACGGCTGCGAGTACGTCGTTGTCGTCGAGATTTACAAAGTCTCGAAGAAAGGCGTCGGGATCATCAACACTATGAATGTCGCCTCTGAGCAGCCTACCTAAGCTGGGGTTCGCATCAACATTAAGACCAGCCCGCGATAATTCACGTGCACGTTGCAAGGCTTTCAGCAACATAAATTCGGCCGACAACACGGCCTTATGCATGTACACTTGCCAATACATGAGCCTTCTGGCTACAATGAATTTTTCAACCGAGTAAATCCCTTTTTCTTCAACTACCAACTTATCGTTCACAACGTTCAACATCGAGATAATTCGATCTGAACCAATAACCCCTTCTGAAACTCCGGTGAAAAAACTATCTCTTTTCAAGTAGTCTAGTCGATCCATATCCAACTGACTCGAGACCAGCTGATGTAAGAAGCGTTTCGAGTATTCGTCTTTAAAAATGGAGATTGCCAAGTCAAGCGCTCCATCAAATTCTTTATTCATTTCCTCCATTAAAAGGAGACCAATCTCTTCGTGGTTCAGGCCTTCCACCAAAGAATTCTCAAGCGCATGGGAAAAAGGACCATGACCCAGATCGTGCAGGAGAATGGCAATGCGCACGGCTATGGCTTCCTCATCAGAAATTTCTACCGACTTTGATTTTAGTTCTGCAACAGCGCGGCCCATCAAATGATATGCACCCAATGCATGCTGAAAGCGTGTATGGTTTGCCCCTGGGTAGACTAGGTAAGTGAGGCCAAGTTGTGAAATCCTCCGAAGCCTCTGAAAATGGGGGTGTTCGACAATTTGAAATATGAGCTTGTTCTCCAACGAAATAAAACCGTAGACCGGATCGTTGATGATTTTCTTTTTGACACTTTTGCTATTAGGCTGCAAGAATTCCACTATTTAAGATCAAAAGTAACAAGGCTTTGCTCATGAGCGAACAAGCGATCATACTTTGGGCTGATGATGAGATAGAACTGCTCAACACCCACGTACTATTTCTAGAATCAAAAGGCTATCAAGTAATTACGGCAACCTCAGGCGATGAGGCCATCGAAGTGCTGGATCACAGCCAGGTCGACATCGTTTTTCTCGACGAGAATATGCCCGGCATCACTGGCTTAGAGACACTTTCGCGGATTAAGAAAAATCATCCTTCCCTACCGGTTGTGATGATTACAAAAAGTGAAGAAGAGTCGATTATGGAAGAGGCCATTGGTTCCATGATCAGCGATTATTTGATCAAGCCGGTGAACCCAAATCAAATTCTTCTAGCCCTAAAAAAGAATCTTGACACGAGCAGACTGGTGAGTCAAAGCACAAGTATGGCCTACCAAAAGGAGTTTATGGAATTGAGCAATCAAATTCATAGAGCCGAAAATTTCCAGGATTGGACGCAATTGTATCGCGACTTAGTAAGTTGGGAGCTGCGCTTGGAAAAATTGAACGATCAAGGAATGTTCGAAATTCTTGGCACTCAAAAAACTGAGGCCAATAAGGCTTTTGCCGATTTCATCGAGAAGAATTATGTGAATTGGCTCTACAATGGAGATGGCCCCGTGATGTCGCACACTTTGATGGAAGATTTGATTTTTCCAGAAGTTGGCAGGGGCGAGGCCCTTTTTGTGGTGCTGATAGAGAATTTGCGCTACGATCAGTGGAGGGCAATCGAACCCCTTGTTTCCCAACACTTCCGTCCTGCGGAAGAGGAGATTTACATGAGTATTTTACCTACCGCAACTTCCTTTTCAAGGAACGCCATTTTCTCTGGCTTACTGCCGACCGAGATGGAGAATAAGTTTGGTAAACTGTGGTTCCAAGAGGAGGAAGAAAAGTATGTGCCGCCGGAAGATTTCTTGAGCGAATTGGTGGAAATGGCGGGCTACGATTTTAAATTCAATTGCCTTCGCATCAATAAAGTCGAAGAAGGGAAAAAGTTGGTTGATCAAGTCAACAATATGATGCAAGCCGACTTGAATGTGATTCAATACAGCTTCGTAGACACCCTCAGTCACGCAAAGACGGACATGGACATCATTAAAGAGTTGGCCGACGACGAAGCCGCTTTTCGCTCCTTAACTCAAAGCTGGTTTGAACACTCGCCGCTCTATGAAGCAATCAAACGAATTGCTGAACGGGGTGGACGATTGGCCATTGTTTCCGATCATGGAAGCATCAAAGTGAAGGAGGCCTCAAAGGTTGTGGGCGATCGCTCTGTGAATTCGAATCTTCGCTACAAGCAAGGTAAAAACCTTCAATTCGAAGCCAAGCAAGTGCTGGATTATCCAAAACCAGATCAACTTTATTTGCCCAAACCGAACGTGAGTACACGTTACATTTTTGCTAAAGAGGATTATTTCTTTGTCTACCCAAACAATTACAATCACTTCGCGCAGTATTACAAGAACACCTTTCAACATGGAGGTATTTCTTTGGAAGAAATGCTTGTCCCTTGTGCTATTTATAATTCCCGTTGATGAAGTTTGAAGCTCAAAGCGTGGAAGATCTTAAGAAGATTGCTCCACAGATTTTGGCTGGAATAAAACAGGATGTCGTTCTCTTCATTGGAGAAATGGGCGCCGGTAAAACCAGTCTGATTAAGGCTTTGGTGGCGGCTTTGGGAAGCCTAGATAAAGTGAGCAGCCCGACATTTGGACTTGTAAATGAGTACGAACTGCCACATCAAAAACGTTGCTATCACTTCGATTTTTATCGATTGTTGTCGGAAGATGAAGCACTTGGATTTGGAGTTGAAGAGTATTTCGATTCTGGTCAAAAGTGCTTTTTAGAATGGCCAGAAAAGATTTCTTCATTGATTCCAGATGAAGTTGATCGAATTCATATTTCCGTGGAAAATGAGCTTCGAATCATACATCTCAATGAGGATTGAGCCTCTTATTTGAGGGCTTTTTATTGCCGTCAAAAGGTCGTATTTTTGAGATATGGATGAACCTCAAGACGATGCCCTTCGGTCGCTTTCAAGAAGCGCCGCCTACGTCCCAAAAGAGCAACTGCAGGCAATTTCAGAAGACGAAAAGAGGATGTACATCGGAATTCCGAGGGAGGCTTCTTTTCAAGAGAACCGGGTAGCTCTCACCCCAGATGCTGTTCGAGTGCTTACCAGCAATGGTCATGAAGTTGTTATGGAAACCAAAGCTGGAGAAGGAGCCAACTTTTCCGACACCGAATTTTCAGAAGCTGGTGCTAGGATTACCTACACTGTTGAAGATGTTTATAAGGCCACGCTTATTCTCAAAGTAGCTCCTCCTTCGCAAGAGGAAATCGCAATGATGGACCGAGGTCAGTATTTGGTTTCGGCACTGCAACTTTCCACTTTAAATCGAGAATACCTCGAAAAGCTGATGGAGAAAAAGATAACAGCCATTGCCTGGGACTATTACAAAGACGAAGATGGAATCTATCCTTTGGTTCGTGCCATGGGCGAAATTGCAGGAACCACTTCAATCTTAGTTGCCGCTGAACTGCTTGGAAATCACAAAGAAGGACGTAAGTCTATGCTGGGCGGCATCTCAGGAGTTACCCCTACCGAAGTTGTCATCATTGGAGCCGGAGCAGTAGGCGAATACGCAACGCGCGCAGCCTTGGGCCTTGGTGCCTCAGTGATGGTGTTCGACAGTTCGACCTACAAATTGAGCAGACTGCAAAATGATATTGGTGTTCGACTTAAGACATGTACCATTCAGCCACAAGTTCTTTCAAATGCTCTCGCACAAGCCGATGTAGCCATTGGAGCCGTTCGAGCGCGATCAGGACGCACTCCATGCATTGTGACCGAGATGATGGTTGAGAACATGAAGGCAGGTGCTGTGATTGTGGATGTATCCATCGATCAAGGCGGATGTTTCGAAACGTCTGAAGTCACCAACCACAAATCGCCTACAATCACAAAATACGATGTGATTCACTATGGTGTTCCGAACATCGCATCGAGAGTTTCTAAGACAGCTTCAAGAGCTCTGAGCAACATCTTTGTTCCCATATTATTAAACTTCGGAGAACACGGAAATTTTGAAAACGTACTGAGGGCCTATTCAGGCGTTCGGAACGGAACATATTTGTACAATGGCACACTGACAAATAAGGTCTTAGCCGATTCTTTTAATTTGAAGAGCAAAGATCTCGATTTGCTGATGGCTGCTTTTTGATTCAGCTAACTTCGCAGAATGAGTTGGAAACGTTGGCGTGCATTTCTCGTTGGAGTACTTCTTGGATGTGTAGTTGTTTACATACTGCTCTTCAACAATCGCGATCGCGATTTAAGTTTTTGGTTTCCCGGACAACGGGTTCTGAATGAGATTTCGTCGGGTTTAAACCCCATCTCTGACTATCAGTGTCAGATGGATTGTGAACAGCTTTTCCCTTCCGACATTGAAGCTCTCTTTAAAGACGGAGACGTAGATTTTGAATCGAGCAAGCCAAGGCAAGAAATTAAAGAATATGTGGTGAACTACCTAGCAGACGATGGTTTTGCTGTAAAGGCGGTGTTCAGCATTCAAGACACAACGATCCGCATGATTGAATTGCGCTCAACTAAACACATCGACGATTGTGAATGCCCAGAATAGATTTCAGTTTTTAGGCGAGGATAACTTAGACGAAATTTCCGCCTGGTTAAGGCAGAACTTGAATGGAAAAAGACTCGCCATTCTGGCTGATGACAATACAGCTGAAGCCTGTTTGCCAATATTGGATTCCTTAGACGACGATCAAATTACCAATGCTGAGTTGATCGTTGTCCCTAAAGGGGCAGAGAGCAAATCGCTCGAAATCGCTGAGGGCGTTTGTGAAAATTTGCTCGAACAGAACTACGACCGCAACACTTTACTTCTCAACTTGGGTGGCGGAGTGGTTACCGACTTGGGAGGATTCGTGGCGAGCATATACAAAAGGGGAATTCAATTTGTAAACATTCCAACCACTTTACTCGGCATGGTTGACGCTGCAGTAGGCGGGAAGACGGGGGTGAACCTTGGCTACTCGAAGAACCAAATAGGGCGATTCGCGCAAGCGGAACAGGTCTTCATTTCGCCTGTTTTCTTAGAAAGCCTTCCGAGCAATGAAAAAATTTCTGGCTTTGCCGAAATGCTCAAACACGCCTTAATTGCAGACCGTAAACATTGGGATCACCTCCTGCAGAAGTCATACAACAAGCTTAGTTTGGAGGACATACGTACCTCCGTTTTAATCAAAGAAAAAATTTGCGCACTTGATCCTTTCGAAAAGGCTGACCGCAAAAAACTCAACTTGGGTCACAACTTCGGACACGCGATCGAAGCATGGTTCTTGGAGAAGGGCAAGCAAATCCGACATGGTGATTGTGTTGCAGAAGGACTTGTGATTGAAAGTTTTGCGGCCGAGGCTAAAGTTGGCTTGAACCCCAATTTAGCAGCTGAAATTCGAGCCGGGATAAGGAAGTTTTTTCCAAAGATGGATCTGACGTCCAAAGACCTAAAAGCATTGTTGAAATATTTAGGTCAAGACAAGAAGAATAAATCGGGCAGCATGAGGTTTAGTTTACTGAAAGATTTCGCCCTTGTACAATTCGATGTTGAGCTTAGTATGCAGGAGATTGAGCAAAGCTTTGCCCGATACCTTGAAGAAAAGTAAATTGAACCTCGAGTTAAACCTTCGTCCTCAAGTGGCAGATCACCTCGAGATTGACTTGCCTTTTTCCAAAAGCATTTGGATTCGTTCCTCCTTCATCAATGCTCTTCAGGGAATAAACACAAGACTTGACACCAGTGGTCAGGCGGATGATGTTTCTCTATTCGAACGCGCCATCGACGCGGTTCAAGACCAGTATCACTTTGACAATGCCGGCACACCATTCCGGTTTTTCCTGGCTTATAAAGCCTTGCGTGGCGACCAGTGCACATTGGATGGATCGCCTCGACTTCGTCAACGACCAATGACTTCCCTCGTAAAGGCCTTGCGAGATTTGGGCGCGGAAATCGAGTGTTTGGAAGAAGAAGGATTTGCGCCAATTAGAATTAAGTCAGGAGTTGAGTCGGGTGGAAGTATTGAAATGGACAGCAGCGAAAGTTCTCAGCCCATCAGCGCTCTTTTGCAAATAGCGCCATACCTCGAAGGGGGATTGGAAATTCAATTGATTGGGACGCAAGTGTCATGGTCATATGTGGAGCAAACCATCAACCTGATGACTGCTGCAGGTGCTGAGGTGGAGGTTGCCGGAACCAGCATTCGAGTAAAGGAACAGCCATACCAGCATTCGATGAACGCTCTTGAGCGCGATTGGTCCTCTGCCAGTTATTGGTATCAGTTTATGGCACTCCGTAAAAGTGGAAGCATCTTTTTCCCTCAACTTCATACGAATGGCTTGCAAGGGGACGAGGTTCTCCTGGAGTTTTACAAGAACCTAGGAGTGGAGACGGTGGTTTCCCAGGCTGGAATCCTTATACGGAAAGTGCCATCTCATGATGAGCACGAACCCTTGAGTTTCGACCTAAGTTCTTGCCCTGACCTCGGCCCCGCATTGATGTGCACTTTTGGCGCCCTAAGGAAATCAGCCCGATTTAAAGGCATTGCCCATCTCAGATTGAAAGAAAGCGACCGCATTAAAACCATCGCCGAACAAATGCATTTGTTGGGATGTACTCTTGAGTATGATGGCTCGGATGAGGTGAGATTGCGCAGGTCTGAACCCACAGAAAAGGAGAACTTTGTCTTCGATAGTTTTGGAGATCACCGCATCGCGATGGCTTTGGCAGCTTGCATACCCCTAACGGGGAATTCGAAAATACTGAATGCTGAGGTGGTCAAGAAGTCGTATCCTAAGTATTGGGATCACCTGAACGATTTTGCAGAAATCAAAGAGTGGTAAAATGGCTTGGAAAGATCAAATGTTGTACAGCGTTCTTCGGCACAAATGTCCAAGATGCCATGAAGGAAATCTGTTCATTCACAAGAATCCGTATAGCGGATGGAAAGTGTTTGAAATGCCAAAAGAATGCGAACACTGCGGTCAGCGCTTTCAGTTGGAACCGGGTTTTTACTACGGAGCCATGTACGTCAGCTACGGTCTTGGCGTCGCCTGGTTTGTTGCAATGTTAGTGGCGTTCACTGTTCTCTATCCAGACTTTTCAATCCACGTTTTCATCATTACCACAGTAGTCTCAATGGTGGCATTGACGCCAGTGCTATTCCGACTTGCACGCGCCATTTGGATACACTTGTTCGTGAAATACGAGAAGGACTGGCAACAGAACGTAGATCCAAAGGCCTAGAAGGTCACTTCCGTGTACTGATTGCTTTTCATCCAACTATTCATGTTCATGAAAAAATTGGCTTCCTCTTTCGTGACAGCAAGAGGACTGGATCTCGAGGAAGCCCCATAGATATAGAAATACTCTTTTCCCGCCTCCAATTTTGATTCTGTTGTGGAAGGTCGGTCGAAGGCAGGATGAAGCGGCCCAATTCGCACCTTGGTAGTCGCGCTGGGATTCTTAACGACCATTTTGTAGCCTTGTCCATACGGGAGCTTTTCAGATTTGAATTCGTTGTATCCAACAGTCACTTTTCCTAGACCACCTTTTAGCAGGATGGCATGTACAATTGCCGAATTCGGGTCTGAACCTGTATACCCAATGGGCTCAGGATTTCGACTTTCATAGTCGGTTTGAAATTCAATTTGATAAGGAATCAAATCTGTGCGAATCAGTTTATTGAATGTGTAATTGCCATTCTTTACAAATACTTCTCCCGAAACTGTGAAGACTCGGACTGATTTCGTTTCTTCAATCACTTCACCGGGCGTCAGCCTATGAATGTAAATCACTCCCCCTGTTTTCACCGTCCCTTCTTTAACGCGATTTGCTTTGAACTCAGGAGAATCATCCCCGCTCATAGCCAAAGTCTTGGCGTTTGGGAATTCAAATTCCATGAACCATTGAGTCCCACCGGTAAAGCTCACATTATGGCTCGTCACATTTTTTACACGTCCAGTAATATTGTACTTGATGTATCCCTCATCGACCAATTCAGCACTTAGAGTTTTGATCGAAACTTCCAATCCGCCTAAATTTCCAAGAATGGTCCAATCAACGTCTTTTTTAAAGCTTCCATTTTTAGGGATGAGCTTTTTATTGTGGGGAGTGAGAAGAGGGTAGTCGGCTGAAAGCTCTACTTTCTTCATGTTCTGCCCAAAGAAATCTTCATTTGTAGCACTTGCCAGTGAGCCTGCTGGATCAAGGGTATGAATGACCTTGTCTTTTGTGCTGTTCGCTGTTTGCCCAGGAGGAAGTAAAGTGGCAAACCAATGCGGGCGAAATTTTCTAAGCAATGCGGATGCGATTAAGCCACCTCCATCTCGATACATGTACCACTTGGATACTTATGTCTTGCCGGGTTTCAAAGCATATTTTCCATTTTCTTCATCCAGCATGTCGTGGTAGAAGAAGCATTTGTTACCGGTGTTCAAATGGTACTCACCATCACCTCCCAACCAAGAGAATTGTTCTCCTGGGAATTTCACAATGGCAACAGGTTTATCCCTTTCGTAGTAAATGGTCTTGCCCGTTTTATTCTCTACGAAAATCCAGATGTCAAATCGCTGTTGAGTGGATCCGCTTGCCTGAGCACTAGAATTTTGGAACATGGCAAAAGAAACGTCGATCCCCTGCAAAGTCCCCAAAGGGCGAACCCATCGTTTGCCGTAATGCGTCAATTGAGGGTAGGGACCAGACTGATCTTTTAACTCTTTGAAATCACACTCGTACAGAATTTTATCGACTGGATCGAACGTGGCATCTGCTTTAGAAGGATCCAAATCTTGAGGCACAACCTTGAATGCTTGTGCTTGAACGTGCGGGCTGAACAAAGCCATGCTTAGGCATAGCAATATCCATTGTAGGATTGATTTCATGAATAGGGGCTTTTAAGAATTCGATAAGTATATTTCTCATTTCATGAAAACAAGAAAGCGCCTGAAAATTCTTGAGAGAACCAGCCTCAGCTCTCGCGTAGGCAAAGAGGAAGATGTCTATAAACCAACTGCTTAACGGGGTCAGATTAAGCCCAGGACAGTATTATTTTTTATAGAATGGTAGCGTCTCTATTTGGTCTTCCATCTCCACGCTCAAGAAATACATGCCCGACTGTAGGCCGGATACATCGAGCTGAGTAGCAAGATTCACATCTACAATTTCACCGAACATTATTTGCCGCCCTTGAAGGTCCGAAACAATCAATTTCGCAGCACGGTCATTAGATGAATGAATTTCCACACTCAAAATGTCAGGGCTCGGATTGGGGTAAATCTTGACTGAGCCTTCAAAGGCTAAATCAATCAAGCCTGTTGAGCCCTTGGAGTCGCAATCGATGAAACTTAGAACTATGGTGTCGGAAGTTGAGCAGAGATTAAAGTGACTCACGTTCACGTAGTATACACCGCTGGTTTTAGCAATGAAGCTATAATTGCCCGAACCATCATGCCATTCATTCACAGCAAATGGATTTCCTGAATCAAGGAAAACGCTGTCGCCGATGCACAAGGTATCATCGGCACCCAAATCAACGACGGGATAAGTGTATACTGAGAGATTGAATGAATCGCGAATGCTGCAGAGGGACGCTTTTGTAATCTTAACAGAATAGATTCCATTGGCTGAGAAGCTCCGTTGAGGATTGGTCGAAAGGTCGTTCCACAAATAACTTGAATTGGATTGAGTCACATCTACTAAGAAAGAATCACCTTCACAAATCGAGGTATCAACAAACGATGTAATTGGATAGTCGATCACCACCAAATCGAAGGTGATGTTCTGAACGCAGCTGTCGATGCTCATCGAACTCACGGAATAATTTCCTGAATTTTGAAGCAAGACTACGCTTCCTGTATCGCCATTCGACCACTGGGTATTGAGCCAATTTCCACTCACAGATATTTGAGCTGTATCACCGAAGCAAATGCTGTCGGGCCCTTGAACGTTTAAGTTGAAAACAGAGGCTGAGACAGTTATGGTGTCCTTGAAAGAACAAAAATTGGAGTCAACGGCAGTCACGTAGAAGGTTGCTGGGAAATAAACATCTTGCTGTGGACCTGAAAATCCATTCGACCAAATTGCAGTTCTCCATCCAATGCCTGCATCTAAATGCGCAGTATCGTCTGGACAGTATACCACATCGGGACCAAGATCCAGCGGAGTGCCAAGCATGCTTACGTGAATGCTGTCTGTTCGAACGCAACCAGTTTCGCCTATAACCCTTACCTCGTATGTTCCAGGGCTGCTGACACTTATAAAATTGGTAAATGCGTCGCCAGTCCAAGAGATGGAATCCCAAGCAGAGCTCACTTCAAGGCGCAGAGTGCTGTTGATGCAAATGCTTGTATCTGGACCAAAGTCGGGGTTTTCAAGAACTTGAATTGATTGAACAGCCGTGTCGCTTCCACAGGTGTCCAACACCATAAGTTTAATGTCGTAGCTGCCAGCCGCGCTCGCAACATAAGAGAGGTTTTGACTGGAATCGAGCAGGCTTCCGTTTTCATACCAATAGAACGAAGTTGCCGAGGCAGAACTTGTGTCGGTGAGTTTTACGGTATCGCCGATGCAAAAGGTGGTCGCGTTTGAAGTGAAACCAGCATTGATGCCACAGCAAGAACCAACTGAAAGTGAAGGGCTTACAGTGAGGGTGCTTGAAACTGTTCCGCTTAGGAGCCCTCTAACGATCAAAGTATAAGTGCCAGCACTGAGTGTGCCTAGGCTTACTGTTTGACTAAATGGTGTGATGGCCGGAAGAACAATAAATCCAGAGATGTACTTGACATCGACAGTAATGGTAGATCCAGAGATGCTCACATTGGTGCCGTCGTAAATATAGTTGGTTGCACCAAGGGTGCCTGAAGCTGTAATGGATGTTGATGAACAGTCGTTCGGGCTTGAAGTACTGACCGTAACAGTACTCACTTGAACAAATGAGAAAGATTCGAAAGAGCCAAGCAATAGAGCCAAGCAAATTGTGAAGAGTTTAAGGAATTTCATGTTGGTGATTTGAGGCAAAATTAGCCTTTTACGACATGAAAGACAGAGAAGCAATTTGTAGAAGGCGTACTCTTTAATTGAGCGTACGATCCAAGCTGCGAAACTGAATGGCTTCGGCCAAATGTTTTGACAAAACTGCTTCAGAACCCTCCAAGTCAGCTATCGTACGAGCTACTTTGAGAATTCGAGCGTAGGACCGTGCTGACATTCCCAAACGATCCATTCTTACAACACACCTCGTTTGCGCATTTAGTATGGGCATAGTTTCAAATGTACACTTATATCAATTATGACAAAATTCCCTTAAAGGTGGAAGATAAAAATGAGATTAGGACATTCCTTCGGTGATCATTTCCCGATCGATTTTCTTGACAAGACCTTGCAAGACTTTTCCGGGGCCAATTTCAGTGAAGCTGCTAGCGCCATCGGCAATCATTTGTTGCACCGATTGAGTCCAACGAACCGGTGCCGTTAGTTGAGCGATGAGGTTGGCTTGAATTTCTTCGGGACTCGTCACGGCCGAGGCTACAACGTTTTGATAGACTGGGCAGTTTGGATTGGAAAAGGTAGTCGCTTCGATGGCAGCTTGCAATTCTTCGCGGGCAGGCTCCATCAAAGGAGAATGGAATGCGCCACCAACAGGAAGGATGAGCGCTCTTCGAGCACCTGCTTCCGTCATCTTAGCACAGGCTTCTTCTACAGCCGCGTAGGCTCCAGAGATCACCAATTGGCCTGGGCAGTTGTAATTTGCTGCAACAACAATCCCATCTATCTGAGCACAAATATCTTCTACAACTTGGTCCTCCAAAGAGAGCACAGCCGCCATGGTAGATCGCTCGGCTTCGCAAGCTTTTTGCATCGCAAAAGCGCGTTTGGAAACGAGCGTGAGCCCGTCCTCAAAGCTTAAGGTTCTGTTCGCAACTAAAGCAGAGAATTCTCCTAAACTGTGTCCAGCAACCATATCTGCCTTGAAGTCTGCAATGCTGTCGGCAAGAATTGTTGAGTGGAGGAAGACCGCGGGCTGAGTAACATTGGTTTGCTTCAATTCTTCGTCTGTTCCTTCGAACATCACCTTGGTGATTTTAAAACCGAGGATTTCATTGGCCCGTTCGAACAACTCTTTTGCTCTTGGTGAGCTGTCGTAGAGTTCTTTTCCCATTCCAACGAACTGACTGCCCTGACCGGGGAATACGTATGCTTTCATAATTGCTTATTTTCCAAAGTATTCAACAAAGTTGTTTTCCGTTTCAACGATTTTCACGCAATGCAATATCGCGCGACCATCGTTTAATGTCTTTTCCAAGATATTCCAAACTTGAATGGCCAGATTTTCCGTAGAACTCATCAAGCCTTTCATGAAGGGAACATCGAGATTTAAATTTTTGTGATCTAGCTTTTCAACGACCTCTTCTCGAATGACGTCGCTCATGTATTTCAAATCAAGCACAAATCCAGTATCAGGATCGGGTTCTCCTTTAATGGTTACAAACAATTCGTAATTGTGCCCGTGCCAATTCTCATTCGCACACTTTCCAAATACCTCGTGGTTCTTTTCGGTCGACCAGTCGGGATGCCACAATTTGTGTGCTGCATTAAATCGTTCTCGGCGTGTGATGTAAACCATATTCCTTGTCCAAATGGGCGGCAAAGATAAGACAAGGGGAGTTTTGTTTACTTTGCTGTAATTCAAATAAAATGATTGTAATCACGGGGGCCGCAGGCTTTATATCTTCTTGTTTCATTCAGAAATTGAACGACGAAAATTTCAATGATCTCGTCCTAGTCGACGACTTCAGTCGGGAAGACAAGATTCAGAATTACAGCACTAAAAAGTATTCTGCCCTGGTGGATCGAAGCGTATTTTTCGATTGGTTGGCCGAAAATGAAGCTCAGGTTCAATTCATATTCCATCTAGGAGCCAGAACAGACACCACTGAGCAAGACGAAGCTTTATTCGATGAGCTCAATCTCAACTACAGCAAGAACATGTGGAATGCCTGCTGCGAATATGGCTTGCCCTTGGTTTACGCATCCTCGGCGGCAGCCTATGGAGGTGGAGAGCTGGGTTATCTAGATTCCGAAGAACTTCCACGCAATTTAAAACCTTTGAATCCCTACGGAAGGTCTAAAAACGACTTTGACATCTGGGCATTGGCGCAGGAAAAGAAACCGTTTTTCTGGGCAGGACTGAAGTTCTTTAATGTCTATGGGCCCAACGAATACCACAAGGGACGTATGGCGTCTGTGGTGTTCCATGCCTTCAATCAGATTAAAGAAACAGGCGGCATGAAATTGTTTGCTTCCCACAAAGAGGACATTGCCGACGGTGAGCAAATGCGTGATTTTGTCTACGTGAAAGACTTGATGGAGATCTTGTATTTCTTGCTGCACCATCGCCACAATTCTGGCTTGTACAATTTGGGAAGTGGAAAGGCGAGAAGCTTTAAAGATCTCGTGACCGCCGTATTTACAGCTTTAAATAAAGAGGTGAAGATTGAGTTTATTCCTACTCCAGAAGACATACGGGATACCTATCAGTACTTTACTGAAGCAGATATGAAGAAGATGGAGAAGATTGGTGCGCCACTTCCAAAGCACAGCTTAGAGGAAGGCGTAACAGACTACGTTCAGAATTATTTACTTGACTCGAAGCGCCTTTAGAGGCTGCTCTTCAATTCTTCCAAGAAGGATTTAACGCGCTTTAGTGAGTCGACCAATTCCATTTGGTTCACACTGTCGTCCTTGTTTTCCTTAATCTTTCTTTTAGCACCTTCAAGGGTGAACCCGCGCTCTTTTACGAGATGGTAAATGAGTTTGATGTTCGCCACATTTTGCTGAGTGTACTGGCGATTGCCCTTGGTATTCTTCTTAGGCTTTATGATGTCAAACTCCTTTTCCCAGAAACGAATTAGAGATGCATTCACACCAAACATTTCTGAAACCTCTCCAATAGAGTAGTAGAGCTTTTGTACTTGTTTGGCTTTATAAGGCATCAATCGAAACTTTGTGAGGCGGTGGAAGAGATTTCAATCAAACGATCGTACTCCTCCGGACTAAGGTCGTTAAAATAGAAATTGATTGGATTTACTTTCTTGTCGTTTTTGAGAACTTCATAATGCAGGTGAGGTCCACTTGAAAATCCAGTGTTACCTACTTGAGCGATGACGTCTCCGCGCTTTACTTTTTGTCCTTCTCTCACATTAAACGCACTGAGGTGAGCGTATAAAGTTTGGTAGCCAAAACCATGATCGATGATGATCTTGTTTCCGTAACCTCGTTGAGATCCTTCCACCTCCTTTACAACGCCATCTCCAGTTGTATAGACTTCCGTACCCACATTCGCCGTAAAGTCCATTCCGTAATGAAACTTTGGAATCTTTAAAATTGGGTGCATGCGCATGCCATATCCACCGGCAGCTTTCTTAAGATCCATATTAGATACCGGCTGAATGCTGGGTATGCTTGCCAGCATTTTTTCTTTGTCTTTAGCGAGGCCAAAAACTTCATCGAAACTCTTTGATTGAATGTAGAGCTGTTTCTTCAACTGATCCAGTGACTTTTGGGTTTTAATCAAGAGCTCTGAGTTGTCGTTTCCTTCAAGGTGCTTATAACGATTAATTCCTCCAAAACCCGCTTTGCGAACATTTTCTGGAATGGGTTCCGCCTCAAAAATGACACGATAGATGTTGTTGTCGCGAGATTGAATATCATCCATAACAGCCGAAATCTCATTCATCTTCTTGTTCACCAACTCAAATTGCAATCGGAGTTGCTCGTTTTCACGCTTCAGAATCTTCTCTTTTGGAGAATCGAAGAACATGTAGGTGAGGATTATGAAGAATACAGCAAACACACCTCCTGTCGAAACAAAGCTGAGGATTTGCAAGGACCGTCCTTTAAAGGTAGGTTCGATCCGCTCGTAGGAGAGCGTCTTGAGGTTATACTTGTATTTGGAGCCTGCCATATGTGGGGCTGGCGCTTAAATCGGCGCCACTTGAATTCGCCGCAAAATTAGCATATTCAGCTAACTTTGCATTTTGCTTCAAGAACGTCCAATCATCATTAGCCTTTTTTATGAGTTCCAAAGAGTGGTCAACGAACGAGATTCGTAGTCAGTTTTACGAATATTTCAAGTCGAAAAATCACAGCCTCGTCGACTCGGCCCCTATGGTCATTAAAGGCGACCCAAGCTTAATGTTCACCAATGCCGGAATGAACCAGTTCAAGGACATCTTCATTGGGCAGAAACAAGCCGAAAATCCTCGTGTTGCGAATTCGCAAAAATGCTTGCGCGTTTCAGGAAAACACAACGATCTTGAAGAGGTAGGAGTTGATACATATCACCACACGATGTTTGAAATGCTTGGAAATTGGTCTTTTGGAGACTACTTCAAGAAAGAAGCAATTCAATACGCCTGGGAACTCCTCACAGAGGTTTATGGCCTCGATTCTTCCCGCATATATGCAACAGTATTCGAAGGCGACGAGAAAGACGGAACTAAAGCAGATACTGAGGCAAAAGAAATTTGGGAGAAGTATCTTCCAAAAGATCGCGTGCTCTTCTTTGGCAAGAAGGATAACTTCTGGGAAATGGGTGAAATGGGCCCTTGCGGCCCGTGCTCTGAATTGCACATTGATTTGCGCCCAGAAAGTGATCGAAAAAAACAAAATGGAGCAGACTTAGTGAATATGGACCACCCAGAGCTTATTGAAATCTGGAATTTGGTCTTCATTCAGTTCAATCGTAAGTCCGATGGCTCATTGAACGATTTGCCAGCCTTTCATGTGGATACAGGGATGGGCCTTGAGCGATTGTCTCGAGCGCTTCAGCATAAGAGGTCCAATTACGACATCGACTTATTTCAGAACATCATTGCTGCTCTTGAAACAGAGAGCGGGCAGAAGTACGGAAATAATGAATCGAAAGACATTGCCTTTAGAGTGATCGTAGATCATCTCCGCGCAGTAGCCTTTAGTATTGCTGAAGGACAATTGCCCAGTAATACGGGTCCGGGCTATGTGATACGACGCATTCTTAGAAGAGCCATTCGTTATGCCTATAGCAGTCTCGGAGTGAAGCAGGCGTGTATTTATGCGCTTATTCCAGCCTTGGCAATAGAAATGGGCGAAGCTTATCCTGAACTTAAAAAGGAAGCAGATTTAATAGGACGGGTTATAAAAGAGGAAGAAGAGTCTTTCCTGAATACTCTGGCAAAGGGCATACAACGCTTCGAAGATTACATTTTGGAAACGGGTGGCATAACGGGTAAGCAGGCCTTTGAACTGTACGATACCTTCGGATTCCCATTCGATTTAACCCGTTTGATGTCGAGCGAGCGTTCCATCGATCTCGATGAAGCGAGTTTTAATGCTGAGCTTAAAAAACAAAAGGAACGAAGCCGATCTTCTGCTCAAGAAGTCAAAGGCGATTGGATAGAAGTGAATGTAGCGCAAGAAACGGAATTTGTTGGCTACGATGAATTGACAGCCGAAGCTTCGCTCATTCGCTACCGAGAAGTAGAGTCTAAAGGCAAAAAGATTTATCACCTACAGTTCAACCGTACTCCATTCTATCCTGAAGGTGGAGGTCAAGTAGGAGACCAAGGAATTTGGAAAATCGACGATCAAGATGTGGTCATTTTCAATACGCAAAAGGAAAACGAGGCCATCATTCACCTAAGTACTGACTTACCAGAGAATTTCAATTCTGTTGGCCGTCTAGAAGTGAATGAGAACAAACGAAAGGATACGGAAAACAATCACTCTGCCACTCACTTGTTGCATCATGCCTTAAGAACAGTATTGGGCAAGCACGTTTCTCAGAAGGGAAGTTTGGTTCACCCCAATCACCTAAGGTTTGACTTCTCTCATTTTGAAAAGATCAACGAAAAGGATCTTAGGAAAATAGAGGCGATGGTTCAAGCTGAAATTGATTCAGCAATCGAACTTCACGAGGAACGCTCGGTGGCTATTGAAGAAGCGAAAGCCCGTGGGGCCATGTCCCTTTTTGGAGAGAAATATGGCAATCAAGTAAGAGTCATTGAGTTCGGCGATTCTGTAGAGCTGTGTGGAGGTACGCATGTTGCCAATACTGGTTTGATCGGAAACTTCTTTATTCTAAGTGAAAGCGCCATCTCTTCAGGTGTTCGGAGAATTGAGGCTATTACGGGAACCAAAGCCAGGAAAAAGATTCAGGATGAATTTGAACTGAGCAGAAATCTTCGCCTTCAGTTGAAGACAAAAGATCCCTTGAAGTCTGTTTCCGATTTGCAACAGAAGCTTAAAACGCAAGAAAAAGAGATGGAAACTCTAAAATCTCAGCTTGCATCCTTTCAAGGAGGTGCCTTGGAGAAAGAAATTTCAGCTGGAAATGGCTTTTCGTACTTGTTCAAGAAATTGGACGTGAATGGAAAGGAGCTGCGTACAGTCGGCTTTGATCTTATGAAGAAGCACAAAGATCTATTTGCAGTGCTTGGCACTTCGGAGGGTGATAAGGTCGTGTTGAGCGTGTTTATATCAAAGGAACTGATTGCTGCTGACCCACGTTGGGATGCCAGAACGATCCTGAATGAACTATCCACCCACATTGGTGGAAAGGGTGGAGGGCAGGCGTTCTTTGCCACTGCTGGCGGGAACAATCCAAGTGGCCTAGACCAAGCCATTGCTACAGCTAAAAGTTTTCTCTAGCAGTAAATTTTACTTCATTTTATTCCAATAAAAAAGCCCTCCATCATAGATGGAAGGCTTTCCTATTTAGAGTTGTTTATCTCTTAGTGTATGTTCAATTTTTGAACGCTCACTTTATCGTTCATGGTAACTCTTACGAAGTAAACTCCGCTGGCTACATCACTAAGGTTGATGCTGTCTTCGTTGCCATCAACTTGTGATACGTAAACGATCTTACCGTTAGCGTCTTGAACTTCTACTTGGAACTCACCTGATAGGTCCCCAAGAGAGATGTTGAATTCACCATTCGATGGGTTCGGATAGATGCGAACGTTGTTGTTCAAGTCATCTTCTCCAACACCAATTTGGATGGTTTCAACAGTGATTTGAGATTCGTCAACACCACAATCTGAAGTTACAGTAAGTACTACGTTGTAGATACCGTTGTTGCGATATACGTGAGTCAAGCTAGGCTGACTAGAAGTGTTACCGTCTCCAAGATCCCAGTGATAGGTAAATCGTGGGTGTACCGTGTCTGCAGTCAATACTACAGTCCAACCAATGGTATCAGCTGAGAAACCAGCTTCTGGTGTTGGTGGGTTGTCGATGTAAAGAACGTCGTAAGAAACACATCCGTTGTCATCTACCATAATCTCTAGTGAATCAGCTACGTTCCATCCAACCAACAAGTTGTTTGTAGAAGGAGTAGATCCGTCGCGCAGCCCAGTCCAAGTGTAAGTAACACCAGTACGAGGAGCAACACCTGCTTCAAGAGAAAGGAATTGACCTGAACAAAGAGTGGTATCTGATCCGCTGATGTTTAGCGCAGCGTCTTCAGAGCGTGTAACTGTGAGTGAGTCACCTGTAACACATCCCCATTTGTCAGTAACAACTACAGAGTATGTTCCTTCATCGTCGATGTTGATAGTTTGTGTAGTTTCTCCAGTGTTCCATGCATAAGTAGCACCAGTTAAATTCACATCTACGTCGATGTCATCTCCTTTACAGATAAGAGTATCTGGAGTAGATAGGTCGCTTACCATTGGGTTGCTCAAATCAACTGTATCAACGATAAGTCCACAAGAGTTGCGTAAAATCAACGAATATGTACCTGGCATTGATGCCGTAATTGAAGCTGCAGTATCACCAGTGCTCCAAATTGGAGTCCCTACTGTTCCAACAGGTGTTTCAAGAGAAACTGAATCTCCAGGGCAGAACACGATGTCGTCGCCCAAGTTGATGTTCCCAAGTCCTACGAATTCATCTGGCCCGATGTCTGGAGTAGATGATCTCATCTCGCCGTCTATGTCGTACATCGGAGCGTAGTTGGCATCGGCTGTTCCATCGAGAGATGAGTTACATGCATGACAGTCTACAAGTCCTGTAGTGTTTCCTAAGTCGTACAGAGCAGGGTTACTGCCAACTGAGTTTGCATCATAACCAGCTTTATTTTGCCAAAGAGCAAGGCTGGTATATCCAAAGCCATTGTAATATCCAAGCAATGCTCCAGTCGAGTACAAGCTGTTGTTGTCAGACTTAAGAACTGATGAGTTGCCAACATAGTTTACAGCAGCACCGGCTCCGTAGTTTCCTAGGATGTTGTTTACGACATTGTTCGCACCACCTTGGTTTATGTATAGCGGGTATGAATCAAAGCTATTGCCTTTCATTGCAATTGCGTTGTTCGCTACGTTCATGAAAGAACAATCGTAAGCGTAAATACCGTACATGATCTGAGTACTTGAAGACCAAGGTTGACCAACACTGATGCAATTGTTTTTAATCTCGCTGCGGTTGTTGGCTTTTGCGCTACATCTGTAAAGGTATGAACCGTAACGAGGCCACTGAAATGCATCTGGGTGAATAGTGTTTTCATTGAAAACAAATCCATCAGAACCATAGTAGATGTAGAATCCATAACCATTCGTGTAGGGAGAGGCTGATTTCAAAGTATTACCCACGATTTCAGGAGAAACAGGATAATTCAAGTACATACCCATGTAGTATTGGTCAAGAAATTCGTTGCCAACAAACTCAAGATCTGAACTTCCCTGGCCACGGAATTGAATCCCGTAAGAACCACCTTCTATAATGTTGTTATAGAATCTGTTGCCTACGAAAGTTTCACCGTAGTTTGGTGGGCCGTAGTCAGATACAACAGCACTATAGGTTGTCGTAGTTCCATATATCCCAAAATCATGTCCTTCTAAATGGCAATTCACAAACGTATTGTAGTTCGCATTTGATTTAAAGTACACTGCGGAGCCCCAAGTACTGTTTGACGTTGCATGAATATGAATGTTGTCAAAGATGTAATAGGAGGCATCGTTGTTCATCTGAACTACGTAGTTGTTACCAGATCCAGTTGCAGCGTACGATATCTTTGCTTGTCCAGAGCCACCATCTTTCGTCTTGAAGATGACTGGAGCAGTCCAACTCATATTGGTAAGAGGACTCATTGCAATTTGCCCAACTTCATTCAAAGTATCGTCTACAAGGAAGTATGTTGTGTCACAAACAGCACCAATACTATCTATGAAATTCACAGCATCAGAGAAGCTCGGGAAATCATTGGCACCACCAGTAGTATCACCAATGGTGTAGGTTCCGCTCATACCAGTTCCAATGACAACACGCATTGTATCATCAAAGGCTAAAGTATCAGTTACACCGTTTGGCTCATAACACCATACCGTTACCGTATCACCAATGGCAAAACCACTCGTGAAGCCCATGGTATAGGCGTTTACTGGAGCAGAAACTGATGCAAATGGCGCCAAATTACCCGTCCAATTAGAAGTAAACGGTAAAACAGTTCTGCTTCCAGTTGTGTAGGTGATGACCTCTCCTCCGAGTTTTAATGAGGTGAGATTCTTGGTTCCAAAGTTTTGGAAACTCACATCTACATCTTGTATAGTACTACATACAATTTGTGACGGCGAATTGATTTCCGTAAGAGAAGCTGAATTCTGATAGTCTACGACAAAAATCCCGTAGTCTTCGTACTCACCACCCCAATTGCTGGAAGTTGCACCACAATAGTTGAAATATCTAGAATATCCAGTTCCAATTCTGAGACGCTTCATACCGGGAGTTGCTGATCCCGGAGGTGTAACAGTGAGGGTTCTGGTTGAACTACCAGACCCTGAGTAGAAAGTACCTGGGTAGATATCTTCTCCAGAATCGGTGAAATCGCCATCGCCATTCCAATCAATCCAAGCATCACCATACCAGTTGCTGGTAATCGTGATGTTGAAATTCTGGTTCTTCACAATGTAGGCCGTGTGTGAACTAGAGTAATCGGTATAGGCAGCCTGGATGCCTGTTGGATTTGCGAATCCTAGGGCAGCATTGGAAACGGTCACATTGCTAATCCCATCCCATGTAGAACTTAATCCGCCGGGAGTGCAATATTGAGCGTTAGCATTCGTCGCGAGCAGAGCAAAGGCGGCGATAAAAAATGTAGCTATTATTCTCATCTTACTGAAATTTGGTGTTTCGTATAATTACTTGATGGTAACTTTCTCTACAGCGTTGTAAGTGTCACCTTGAACGCGTACTAAGTACACTCCGGTGGCTACACTGCCAAGATCAATATTCAATTCGGTGACACCTGAGTTTTGAACCTCAGTATTAAAGACAACTTTGCCATCAAGTGCCACAACTTTAATATTCAGTACTTGGTCATCAATACCGTTGATGGCAAGGTCGAACATTCCGCTGTTTGGATTAGGGAATAAGCTAATGCCGTTAAGCTCTGCCAATTCTTCAGATCCAGTTAGGTTAGAAATCGTGATTTTTTGTGTCATCACGTCTGTTCCACAAGAATTCATAATGTATTGTGTAACAGTGTAAGTTCCAGCTGAAGCGTAGATGTGAGCTGGGTTAGAAGCGTATGAAGTATCGCCGTCACCAAAGGTCCACATGTACGTGCTAGCGTCGCTCGAAAGGTCAGTGAAACTTACAGAGTAGTATTTCTGGAAGTAGGTGAAATCAGCAACTGGGTCAAGAACCACATCTACTACGATTTCATCAATGCTTGTACAGAACTTATTGTCGGTATAGTTCACTCGGTAAGTACCAGATTGGTTTACAAAGATTACTGGACCAGTTTGTCCTGTTGGGCTCCAGAAGTAATTACCAGCTCCAACATTTGCGTTGACAACATATGTCTTGCCATCACAGAATGAAGTATCGGCTGGAAGAGAAACTCCTCTAGACTGAGTCACTGCTATTGTATCAACAGAAACACATCCGATGTTGTCGGTAACTTCTACTGCGTAGATTCCTCTACTAGCAATGTTTAGTGTTTGAGCGGTAGAACCAGTAGACCACATGTAAGTAGCACCTGTTCCATTTGCAGCTGCAATTCCTGCATTTGCAGTAAATGAAGCTCCAGCACATAGGTGCGTGTCATTCACCAATTCAACTGGATCTGCCCATGAAACTTCAATGGAGTCAATGGACTGTCCACATGTGTTGGCTACAAACGCCTTGTACACACCAGGAGTAGAAACACTGAAGTTGTTGCTAGGCTGGAAGTTGTTCCAGATTGCAAACGTACCAGAGTTTAAGCTAGCGCTAAGGTTCAAGACATCTCCTTTACAGATAGTCGTATCGGCTGGCAATCTGAAGTTTGCCGGAGCAGTGAATTCATCGGCTCCAATATCTGGAGTAGATGCACTTCTCATCTCACCTTCAAAGTCATACATCAAACCAGTTGGTGTACCTCGGCCGTCAAGGCTGTCAGAACAAACTCTAAAGTCTGAGCTCGAGTAAAAACCTGGATCATCGCTCACAGAATTCTGGTCTAGTCCAGAAGTTGATTGCCATCCACTGAAGCTGCTGATGGCAGCATTGAAGTAACCTAGGTTGTTACCTGCAGCGTAGATGTCATTGTGATTTGAATTCGTAATGGTGAACGTTCCGCTAATGTACAGACCATAACCACTACCCATATTGGCGAAGATGTTGTTCGTCAATTGGTTTCCACCACCACCAGCAAAGTAAGTTGCACTTGCACCGGAGTTGTTTCCTTCTGTTACAATCGTGTTGTGATTCAAATTCACAAAGTTTGAGTTTGTTGCATAGAAAGCATACACGGAATTGGTGTAAGTGGAGTATCCAATCTTCACGATGTTGTTCTCGAACAGAGCTGGGAAATTCGAAGTTCCAGAAACACCTGTGTTGTACATCCCGTAACGTGGCCAATCGCTGCTTGAATTCAAGCTGTTGTTTTTCACGTTGATTCTACCATTTACATTGTTATGGTACAAACCATAGCCATTCGTATAGGATGAGTTTGAGCTAATCTCGTTTTCGTTGAATTCCAAGCCTTCAACATTGTTGAGGTATGTCCCCATATAATAGGCATTGACGATTTCAAGATTCTCAAAAACAAGGTTGCTTGCAGGAGAATTAGTGCTGTTACCAACAATGTACAATCCATATGATCCACCGCCTATTCGAGAATCTGTGATGGAAATATTGTCGCGCTCACCTGAAAGATAAACTACAGCTGAGTTCGAAGATGTGTTTGACCCTGTAGAGCGAAGCTTAGAGTTGCTCACCCAAACATTGTCCCCGTCACCCATCATATTCAATGCATGGCCTGCGCCGCTTCCAGCGAGAGTCACATTTTCGATGATTACGTTTCCAGAGTTGTCTAAGTTAATGGCACCATTTCCACCCGACACTTGATTGATGGTAACCGAATCGGCATCACCAACCATGCTGCGAATAACAACTGGAGCTTGCGCTGAAGAACCAACCATATAAGGAATGGTCATTCCTTCGTAAGTTCCTGTAGCTACTTCGAAGAAAACAGTATCACAAATTGCTCCAACACTATCGAGTAGTG
>DDDG01000020.1 GCA_002336245.1 Flavobacteriales bacterium UBA1986 | reverse complement strand
GTCCTATTAAATGGGGTATCTACAAAGGCAATGGCGTATGGCCGTTGTTACCTGCTGGCCTATGTAAAAATTGCTCGCTGATTACCAGAATTAGAACACTAGAGATCAAGCTACACAGGTTATAGAAACCTTATCCTAAATACATCGCTTAGGCCTGGGAATAAACAAATGCTGGAGATCACAAACTGGGAAATATGAAACCAGCTTTGAACGAGCAAATAAAATAGTGGAGTTCTGAGATTAGCAATGTGGAGTAGTGGAAGCCATCTTTCTCAGATGAATTATGTGGGCTTGCTGGTAACGGTTAGTATATGGCAAGTAGGGCACAAGAAAGCGATATACTTTCAAGTTTGCACTGAGCCAAATCGTTGTATTTTGTTTTTATCTTATTCATTTTAAAAGCCAAATCAACGATTTGGCGGTGTTTCAAATAACCACTGAACTTTCGAAAACCACCAAACGCCCTATTTGCTATATACAGTGTTAGGTGCTTTTTTAATTTTTATTATATCCGAACTCTCTTGTTTGTAAAACTTCTTTCCACCAATTTTCTCTTAAAATAATAGTTTCATCATCTACTGTTGACTTGAAGATGTCTAAAATCGAATATCTGAAATTATTCTTGATGTGATCAAAATCTAACTTCTTTAATTCAACATTGCCACCGTTGCCATTTTTTATATATGCTTTCCATCTGCCGAGTATCATATTCTCTCCATATGCTGAGCCAACATACTTTTTACCGTTAGAAGCGTCAGAAATCAAATAAACACCCTTCTGATTCTGAAGTGCCGTTTTCCAACTTTCCTTTGTAATAACCCTCGATAATTCGTTCCAACTGATATTTACCCTGTCATAGCCTGGGAAAATATCATTGTCAAAAGTGTCAGGTAAAATTTGTTGTATCTCACAATCATCCATAACCGAGTTAGCTAGGCGAATCATAGTTTGAGATTTATTCTTGAACTTTATAATTAACCGTCCAAAGTATTTTTCATATTCAGTAAGTGTCTCAAATTCATAACCCACTCCATTGAATTTATTTAAGTCCTTTGTGATTCTACCGATGTGAAACAATAGCCAAGAATCTTTTTCATTTAGTCTTATGAATCCTATGGTTATTTGACCATTTTTATAAGATTTGTTTTTGCTGTAATTCCAATAGTGTCCAGCGAGAATAGTCTCAAAGTCTGCGTTTTTAAATAATTCGATTGGATTCCAATTACCAGCAAACATCAGATTGAACCTGACCTTAACGTTGTCAAGGTCTTTCAGTTTTAAAATTTCATTTAGTAATATTTTCTCTGCTGGTTTTTTCATTTTTCTAATTGCACCTAACTGGTTATAGGATGCCCTAAAGTAGCAATAATGCTCGTATTCTCATGGGATAAGGAAGTTTGAGGGGCCTGGGAGCTCGTTTCGGTCGGGTTCCGACTCCGAGCTCAAAAGCTTATCGAAAGAACTGGAGACGCTCAGTTTGAGCTTCTGACTTACGTGCGTATAAATCATCGTGGTCTCGGGCTTCGAATGTCCCAACAACTCCTGAACAATGCGCAAATTGATGCCGGCTTCCAAAAGGTGAGTGGCATAGGAATGTCGAAAGGTGTGAGGTGTCACGTACTTTTCAACGCGAGCTTGCTTTACCGATCGGGCTAAAAACTGACGAACACTGGTCGGGGAGTAATGATTGCCCTCTCGACCTTCGAATACAAAATGATTTGGGTAATACCGATCCAAATAATTGCGCATCATAACCTTCAAAGCAGGGGAGAAGGGTAGGTAACGAAACTTGTTGTTCTTCGACATCCTTATGTGAATCTGACTGCGATCAAAATCTAAATCAGTGGTGGTTAAATTGCACGCTTCGCTCACACGCAAGCCTGCGCCATACATCAAAGCCAATAAACTGCGGTGCTTTAAATTCGCGGTGCACTCCATAATGTTTCGTACTTCCTGAAGCGACAATACAACGGGTAGCTTCTTCACCTTCTTCGGACGAACAAGTTCGTCGGGGTGGATTTCTGGATTCTCAAACAATTCCAAATACAACTTCAAGGCTCCTATAAATTGCCGGTGATAACTCAAGGAATAGTTGTTCTTCTTTAAGTAATTGGTCTGGTAGCGCTCTAAGTCATTCTGACTCATCTCATCGGGCATGCACCTCAACCAAGCACTCACCCCCAAAATCATACTCGTGTAGGTTTCACAAGTGCTCTCACTATAGCGCCGTGAATGCAATCGCAAATGGTAGCGGGTAATTTTCTCTTCCCCTCCCTCAGGTAGGTCGCGACCAATGCTGCGGCGAAGCTTCACCTTCTCACCAACGCCTTTTGGCATTGGAACAGCAGGGAAACGAACTTGCTGTTGGTCTATCCAAATCTGCCCTCGGAACCGATCCCATATTTCATGCAGAATGGAACGCTCGTTGGGAAACTCCCAACAGGATTTCTGCGGATTCCATCTTCCTCGCATTTCCTTCAACTGCAAAACGATGCTTCGTTCGAATGGAAACCGAACTTCCAAAATGGCGGGTTGAACATCCAAGTTCGAGCGCAATACGATTTTGAACTTCTTCACCCGACCAAACTAAAACGCCGGTGGTTGGTGCGACGAATAAGTGTATTCGTGGGCTTTCAAAAGACTAGACAACCGCTGGGCGAAGAAGGTGTAGAGGAATGCAGCAACTTCCCGAATTCGCTTAGAAGATAAGGTTGATGTCCTGACGGCCTACAATAGCCATCGACAGCATGTCGAACAACTCTTCTTCAGCCACGCTCGAGGCATCCGAAAATTCAAACAACTCAAGCAAATTGATGTGGTCTTCCTTTGTCCAATAAGCTTCCAACTTCTCGATGGTCCTTACTTTCTTAAGCTTAATGGTGAAATTCATTTTTTTGCTATTTGTTCTTCGAGAAAAATAATTCAAGCGTTCATGCCCGCCAACAGCTAAGCTAAGTTATAGCTGAATCAGCTATGTGCAACAAAGCGAAATGGAATCTATTCAACTCAGGGCGCTAAATCTCGATTTACGACCAAAACGAGGAGCGCAACAATGCGTTTTGAAAACAGAAATCTCAGAAGATCAAATTGATACAGAGGCTCTAGTCGGCTTCGACAAACTCGAAAGGAATCTCATTTTCTTCGAGCATATCTCCCATGCGTGTGTTTTTAGGGTCGGCGATGAGCATGGCGATTTTAAAATTGATGTCGTTAGGTGCTGTGCGAGCTCCATCTGCAGTGTCGGCAAGAATTTCCAAGAAGATGCCAACCTCTTCGTCGGGCTCTTCAATCAACATCTTGTCTGCCCTTGGAATTACCAATAAGAACTCTTTGGTTTCCACATTTTCAAAGACTTCAAGAAGACTGTTGTACAATTTGTCCCAGTCGTTTAATAGAGCGTCAGGAAAATCGAATTGGTCAAATGCTTCAGTCATCAAGCCAGCCTTGTTGGTCGAACGGCTTGCGCTGAGCACGACCATAGTCACGTCCAAATCCTGGTCTTTTTCCAGGTTCTTCTGGGTGTTATCAGCGCGATCATCTACCAATAGAAAATCAACTTCTTGACTGAACATATTCTTTACGAACTCCATAATCTCTATTTAACCTGCCGAATAAAAACTGCGGCTTCTGTGCTGTTAAGCACTCAATTTTCGCCTGAAAGAGTACAAATACATACTCGGCGTAGAAGACTCAATGATAAGCTGAATTGCTCTCACTTGCAATTTTCTTTGCGAAACAATTATAGTGCGATTGTATTGAGAAACAAAACGATGCGCGTTTTAGTTGTCATTTTTATCTAAACGGAGGGAAAACAGCTTTCATTTTGAGTCAATACATCTTGCTCTAAACGAAGGAAATCTTTGTAATCAACATCAGCTCAACAGACTATGAAAACATCTACTCTTTCAAACGCTCGAGGTACTCCTTCAAAGCTTTTTCTCTGCCCAAGTCTTTTGGCTTGTAAAACACCTGGTTTTTGAGAGAATCGGGGAGGTAATTCTGCTTCACGAAGGCTCCCGGATAGTCGTGTGGGTATTTATAATCGGCTCCGTAACCCAATTCCTTCATCAACTTGGTAGGTGCATTTCGCAAGAAAAGAGGAACGGCTTCATTCGGATATTCCTTTACAAGAGCTTGAGCCTTTTTCAAGGCCAAGTAGGCCGAATTGCTTTTTGGTGAACTGGCCAAATAGATGGTGCACTCAGCCAATGGAATTTCACATTCTGGATATCCCAAGGCTTGAACTGCATCAAAACAAGAAGCGGCCAAGGCTAGAGCCGTGGGGTTGGCCAAGCCAATGTCTTCAGAAGCTAGAATGAACAAGCGCCTTGCAATGAACTTCGGGTCTTCTCCAGAAGCGGTCATCCTACACAAATAATACATGGAAGCATCGGGGTCGCTTCCTCGCACAGATTTAATGAAGGCAGAAATGAGGTCGTAGTGCATCTCTCCCGACTTATCGTACACCGAAAGGTTCTGCTGCACGATTTCTTGAACTTCTTCCGTACTCAGGCGCGATTTGCCTTCGGCATTGCTCAGCAGCAATTCCAGCGTATTCAACAATTTCCGTCCATCGCCACCCGAAAGGCGATAAAGAATGTTTGGGTCTTCCAACTCGACGCCTTGTTCTTTCACCCAAGAATCTTCAGCATAAGCGCGTTCCAGCAGCATCTTCAGTTCTTCTTGACCAAAAGAATTGAGCACATACACCTGAGAACGAGAGAGCAGGGCGGGAATCACTTCAAAAGATGGATTCTCGGTGGTGGCTCCTATAAGTGTAATGGTTCCG
This sequence comes from Flavobacteriales bacterium UBA1986, assembly GCA_002336245.1. Taxonomy (GTDB): domain Bacteria; phylum Bacteroidota; class Bacteroidia; order Flavobacteriales_G; family Salibacteraceae; genus UBA4419. The sequence goes on along the minus strand of DDDG01000020.1, from coordinate 16,551 downwards.
TCCTCAACAGCGCCCAACAAAGAATCTTGCTGACTCTTACTGAAGCGGTGAATCTCATCGATGAAAACAATCGGATTGTTCTGTCCAAACAGACCGCCACGTTTTGCATTCGAAATCAGCTCTCGAATGTCTTTTACTCCAGAGTTGATGGCGCTCAGTTGATGAAAAGGTCGTTTTAAGGCTTCGGCCAGCAAACGAGCGATGGTAGTTTTGCCTACACCGGGTGGTCCCCAAAATATTATGGAGGGAATGAGCCCCGAACGAATCGATTTGCGAAGTGCACCTTGCTCACCCAATAGGTGGGCCTGACCGATGATGTCGTCGAGTTTCTTGGGTCGCAGTCGTTCGGCAAGTGGAGTGGGTGAGAGCACATTCAAATAAAACGAAATCTGTGCTATGCTCAGTCCGAATATCTTTGTTTCTACATGAAGATCGAACGCTGGGATTTTAACCGAGGAGAACTGCAGGAAAATGACCTCCTCTTAGAGCCGTTGAAGCTCTTCAAACAATGGTATGAAGATGCCGTTTCAGAGAACGTGCAAGAGCCCAGTGCGGTTGTTGTAGCTACGGTGCTCGACGGACAGGTGGCAACGCGCGTTGTTTACCTAAGAGACATTCTTGAGGAGGGATTGGTCTTCTACACAAATTATGAAAGTCAGAAAGGAAAGGCAATCGAGCAGGAGAATAGAGTGGCCATGAATTTCCACTGGTCGGAACTTGAACGCCAAGTAAAAGTGAAAGGCATTGCTGAAAAAGTACCCGCCGAAGTATCAGATCAATACTTCTCTGAACGACCTCGCCTGAGTCAACTCGGCGCATGGGCCTCCAATCAAAGCAGCGTCATCGCGAATAGGGAAGAGCTCATACTTCGAATGGAAGAGTTCGAGAATAAATTCGACGGACAGCCCGTTCCTCGCCCAGAAAACTGGGGAGGTTACGTAGTAAAGCCAACTTCATTTGAGTTTTGGCAAGGTCGACCTGGCCGTTTGCACGACCGCTTCTTATTCACCTCCGAAAATGATGTGTGGAAGGTGAACCGTTTGAGTCCCTAATAATGAGTCTGAACTAAACTGCCCTTAATGGCTACTCAGCTTTAGGAGCCTTTTCAGTCTTTGCGGCAGCCTTCTTTTTTGGAGCGGCCTTTTTTGTTGCAGTCTCTTTCTTAGCTGTTGCCTCTTTCTTAGGAGCAGTTTCTTTTTTGGCTGCAGCTTTTTTAGCGGAGGCAGCTTTAGCGGCTGTCGGCTTTTTTGCGGCAGCTTTTTTCTTTGGCAACGCAGCGATCTCAGCTACGGATAGATTGCGTTTAGTTTTTTTTCTTGTAACGCCGAATGAACTTCTAAAGCGTTTTCCCTTCGTCGATTTACGATCTCCTTTTCCCATGTGCTATTGCAATTTGATTCAAATATAACGGATGCCAAAAAAATAGCCCCGTCGATGCGGGGCCATTTTCCATCGTTTAAATGTACGATGATTAGTTTACGCTACCAGAAAGCTCAGCGCCTGCTTTGAACTTAACAACGTTCTTAGCTGCAATTTGAATTTCTTTTCCAGTTTGTGGGTTACGTCCTGTACGTGCTGATCTATTAGAGATAGAAAAAGACCCAAATCCAACTAGTGCTACACGGTCACCTTTTTTAAGAGCTCCTGAAGTAGTGCTGATGAAAGCGTCCAATGCTCTTTTAGCATCTGCTTTAGAAATACCTGCGTCTGAAGCCATAGCTTCGATCAATTCGGCTTTGTTCATTATAATTCGTTTTTTGGTTAGAAATTGAATTTCGATTCCAAATGTATTGGAAAACTTAGAGCACACAAGGCTTGTAGGGCTTTTTGGATGCAAATGTTGAAAACTGTGGCCAAATGTTAATAAACTTGACTCTCCCGCTTTGCCTATAAGGCTTTCAGCGCTTTTGCTCTTCTTCCACAAAGATTCTGTCCTTTCCAAGGAACTCCGGACACTGAGTTGAGATCACTTTTGCGCCCCCTTCAGAGGTGACCTTCACGGAATGTACGGCCCTCCTAGGAATCAGGAAAAAGTCACCTGCTTTCATTCTATGAACGTCTTCATTTACGTAGAACTTTATCTCCCCCTCCTGGAGGTAGATGGTTTCGGTGTGTTCCGCGTGGTAGTGGGGTTTTACGGTGTCGAGCACCCAAATGAGATAGACCGTAGCATCCTCTGAATTCGAGATTTTTTCGACGACAATATTTTTCGTTTCGGAAGGCTTATGCTCGTGTGTCGAAATTACTTCTTGCGACTTTCCGAGAATTGGAAACAGAATCAAAAGACAGGCAATTAAACGAATCTGCATTGGCTTAAATTTGGGTGGCCGGCCAGAAAGGATTTCGCATCCATACGTCGTTTTCCAGCCTTTTGCAGCTCTAAAACCCGCAGAGAACCACTGCCAGTGTTCACAACTATTTCTTCTTTGGTGGCCTCAATTTGACCCACTTTACCGTCAATTTTAGGTCCTAGAGCACTCTTATAGATCTTAATCTGGCTTATTTCTTCACCTTCTTCAAGAATTCCAAAGGCTGCGGGATAGGGTGAAAGGCCTCGAATCTGATTGTGCAAGTCCTTCGCCGAACGACTCCAATTGATTTTACAAGTATCCTTATAAATCTTTGGGGCTTCTTTCAGCGGACGACCCAAGTCGATTCGATCTTGCTCCGTAGAGCTTAGTTTATTTTCGAATAGACCTACAACAGTTTCACTCAAAACATCAGCCCCTTCGCGCATCAAATTGTCTTGCAACACTCCCGCAGTGTCCTCATCGGCGATGGTCACTTCCCGCTGGAGTAATATGGCACCAGTATCGATTTTTTCTTGAATGAAGAAGGTCGTTACACCACTGCTTTTATCTCCGTTCATTACGGCCCATTGAATGGGAGCAGCTCCACGGTAGTCGGGGAGAAGGGAAGCGTGTAGGTTTATTGTTCCCAGCTTCGGCATGGCCCATACAGACTTAGGCAACATTCTGAAAGCAACCACAACAAAAAGTTGCGCGCCATAGGCTTTCAGTTCTTCTTGAAATTCAGTCGACTTTAAATTCGTGGGTTGAAGAACAGGAATGCCCAATTCTTCTGCACATTGCTTTACGGAACTGGCTTGAAGTTTATGACCTCGCCCGGCAGGTTTATCTGGAGCAGTTACCACGGCACATACCTCCGAAACTTTAGTCAGAGCTCTTAGGCTGTTGGCAGCAAATTCCGGGGTTCCAAAAAAGACAATCGGTCGGCTCAAGCTAGAGACTTCTCGGAATGCTCAATGATGAAATCGGCGAGCTCTTCACCGATGCGGCTTTGAGCTTCTAAAGTAGCTGCACCAATGTGCGGACTCAAGGAAAGTGCATCCATTTTAAGAAGGTCTTCCCTTGGACTTGGTTCGTTTTCAAATACGTCCAAAGCTGCGGCTCTTACTTTGCCATTTTCGATGGCAGCAATCAGTTCGCCCTCTTCAATGGTGCCACCTCGAGAAGTGTTGATGAGAATTACGCCATCTTTCATCTTCTCAATTTCAGCCTTTCCAATAACAGCACTTCCATCTGCCTGCTTAGGGACATTCAAGGATATGATATCAGCTTTCTGAAAAAGCTCATCTAAAGAACAAGTGCTCACTTTTTCCCAATGCACCACAGTACCATTGATCTCAATTGGAATCTCAGCGGTAAAGTCGCTCATGTCGTGTGCAACCACCTTCATCCCTAGCCCAAGCGCATAGCGAGCTGTAAATTGACCTATGCGTCCAAATCCAATGATTCCAATTGTTTTACCTCTAAGTTCTTGCCCTTTAGCATAAGCCTTTTTGAGTGTTGAGAACTCAGTTTTCCCTTCGTCGGGCATGCTTCTGTTTGCTTGGTTCAATGAACGTGAAAGCCCGAAGAGGTGGGCAATCACCAATTCAGCTACAGCCTGACTGGAGGCGCCTGGGGTGTTGAAGACCTGCAATCCTTTGTCGCGACCGTACTGAACGTCGATGTTGTCCATCCCAACGCCACCTCTACCAATCATTTTCAGATTTGGGCATGCGTCGATGAGTTCTTTTCGGGCAGTGGTAGCACTTCGCACGAGGAGAACATCTATGTTTTCGGCATTCATATAAGCAACCAAATCTTCTTGGTTCACTTTATCGGTAATTACGGTATGACCAGCTGCTTCAAGTTTTGCTTTACCAGCTGGAGCGATTCCGTCGTTTGCTAATACTTTCATCTATGCTTTGTTTTCAAGTTCTTTCATGCAATCAACCAACACCTGCACACTGTCTACATCCATTGCATTGTACATCGATGCTCTGTAACCGCCAACCGAACGGTGACCTTTAATGCCACTGATGTTGGCGTCGTTCCAAAGTTTGTTGAATGCTTCTGTATGTGATTCGTCGTTCAGAACGAAGGTTGGATTCATTTTACTGCGGTCTTGCTTACGCGCGGTTCCTTTGAACAGAGGATTGCGTTCCACTTCGTTGTAGAGCAAATCCGACTTCCGTTGATTACGGTCTGCAATCCAATTCATCCCGCCGTTTTTCTTCATCCATCTCAATGTGAGCATGGAAACATAAATAGAGAATACAGGAGGAGTATTGAACATGCTGTCTTTCGAGATGTGCACATTCAAATCGAGCATGGCCGGAATGTCGCGGCCCGATTTACCGAGAGAATCAGTCTTTACAATGTATACCGTTGCTCCAGCCGGACCGAGGTTCTTTTGGGCTCCTGCGTATATAAGGTCGTATTGACCAACATTTACTTCTTTGCTGAAAATATCGGAGCTCATATCGCAAATGAGCGGAATGTTCGCTCCTTTGATTTCTTGGAATTGCGTGCCGAAAATGGTGTTGTTGGAAGTGAGATGTAAGTAATCTCCATCAGATGGATTTTCGTAATCTGGAATGTAGCTGAAGTTTTGGTCTTCAGAACTTGCTATAACTTCCATACCGCCCAAGCGCTTTGCTTCTTTCAATGCTTTTCCCGACCAGGCCCCAGTGTTTACATATTTACCAACTCCACTGAGGCTAAGGTAATTGTATGCAGCGATGAGGAAACCAGTGCTAGCACCGCCTTGAAGGAAAAGCACCTCGTATCCACTCGGTACGTTAAGTACTTCCTTAACGAGCGAACGAGCTTCTTCCATCACATCGACAAAAGCGGCCGAGCGATGCGACATTTCCAGAATAGATAAACATGAATTGTTGAAGTTTAAAACGGCTTCTGAGGCTTCTTGAAAAACCTCTTGGGGAAGGATGCAGGGACCTGCAGAAAAGTTGTGGATTTTACTCATGTTTCTGTTGTCAAAATTTCCCTGCGAAGGTGCGACATTTTGCCAACGAACAAAATGACTTTTATCGGCCTATTTGAGGTGGGGCAGTGTAATTCTTCATGCTTCGATTTGAGCGAACGTCAACATCTTCTTCCAATCTCCAAAGTCCACCTTTATATCTAAGACCATCGTAGCTCATGTCAGGAACATAAAATTCATGCATTCCCTCGAGGTTATCTTGCATTGGACTCAAATGGTCAAAGACAACCATCTTAAGTTTTTCGTTGTAGGCCAAAGACATCACCGATTTTGCCGAATACTGGAAGATGACCCTCTGGCGCTTGGCATAAGGCTCATCAAAAACAAGGGCTCCAAATCGGGCCAATCCATCTTCGAAGTGCAGCACGTCAATGATCTTTTTGTTTGAAAAAGCGTCTTCGCCATCCCAGCCAAGCAATAAATAGTGTTTCGAGCCTTGGTGTTTGAAAGGAAGGATGTCGTAATAAAGGGAGCCAAACCACGATTGGGCATTTAGTTCAGCCTCAAGTGGCTTCTTTATGTTCGTGGATTTGTCTTGCAACTGAGTCACCTTAATCTTCGATTTATGTTTTTGGATGAGCACCGCGTAATACATGAAGCTCTGATTTTCCAGTGCCAAATTCCAGTTGATGATTTTTAAGTCTTTGTCGGGCGAATAGATGACTCCGATTTTTGGAATGGAATCGAGCTTGGAGAAAAAGGTGGACGGGTCTTCTGCTATTTCTAGAATCTGAAGTCCGAAGTTCCGATTCATCTCCATCTTTTCGGCGTCGTCGCGGCTCTTCATAATCTTCTCACGCATCGTCTTGAGTTCCAATTGAACTTCCATCAAATCGAATTGAGCTGATACGGAAAGAGTACAACAGAAACAGATGAAGAAGAGTAATGAGCTTCGGAGCATAAAGAATGCATTCAAATCTTGAACCAAAAGTAGTGATGTCCTTCTATCTTTGCCGCCTTTTATGCCAAGCTTTGAACACAGACTATTCGCTTTCGAACAATTGGGTCGTGAGCTTCAAGAATTTCTAACCTCCGACCTGAAGGGAGAGGAAAGGTCTAAGTTGTACGCTCAAGCAGAGCAGGAGAACGCTTGGTTTGTGGAACTTAGTGTGCAAACGGCTCTGCAAGAAATATGTTCCTGGCTCGAGCCAGACAGTCTGCGTCCTTTTGCAGAAAAGTACAGAGTAGAGAAGGAGTCGAGTAAAACCATTGGGCTCATTCTCGCAGGAAACATTCCTGCCGTCGGATTCCACGACTTGATGTGCGTGCTGCTTTCGGGACACCGAGCTTGGGTTAAATGTTCATCCTCGGATTCTGTGCTGATTCATTTCTTACTCGATGCGCTCTGCGCCATCGATGCAGAATTCAAGAAACAAATTGAATACAAGGACGGTCAATTGAAAGGGGCAGATGCTTACATCTCCACAGGAAGCAACAACAGCGCCCGATACTTCGAACATTACTTTGGTAAGTTCCCCCACATCATCCGAAAGAACCGTCATGGAGTTGCTGTAATTTCTGAAGAGACGACAGATGAGGAGCTTAAGTCTTTAAGTCACGACATCTTTCAATACTTCGGACTTGGTTGTCGCAATGTGAGTAAGATCTATGTACCCAAAGGATTTGACCTAAATCGCATTTACAAAGCAGCCATGGAATATCAGCATTATGCCAACTCTGTGAAGTATTACAACAACTACCACTACCACCGAACAATTTACCTTCTAAATAAGGAGCTTTTTTACGACAATGGCTTTTTAATCTTGAAAGAAGACAAGAATATGAGCAGTCCGGTTGGCGTCTTGCATTACGAATTCTACACCACGGAACCAGAAATTCCGATGGAAGAAGTGCAATGCCTTCTTTCCAATAAGAGCCTTGCCTTTGGCTCGGCACAACAACCGCGCATCGATGATTTTGCGGATCAAGTAGACACCATGGACTTTTTGCGAAGAATACATACTGCCGAAGAGTTATGAATTACTCAATGTTTATACTGAAAGGTGAAGAGATGTTAAGAACTGAGAATTTCAGTACATTTGAGCCCCGTCGGACATACGATTTCGGGACATGAAACAACTTCTTTTTCTACTTTTAACGGCCCTCATCTCAAGCTCTGCAATAGCTCAGCAGCTGATATGGTCGGAAGATTTTGAAGGAACGATAAGCCCAACATGGAGTTTGAACACCACCGACAGCAACTCTACCAATGCTGGGGAAAATGAGTGGGTCATCAACAATGAATACAACGGACCGACAATTCCGATCATCGTTCCAAACACTCCAACACAACCGGCTAGCTTCAATGGAGGTCCTACAAGTACTTATATGCACATTTCAAGTGCAGCTGCTAGGGTAGGAGGTCAACCGCAAAATGCTCATTACTCATTTCTTTCGACTCCCACATTAAACGAAAAGTACTTTACCAAGATGGCTTCGGGCATCAGTACGGCCAATTACATTTCTGTCTACTTTAAGTTTCACTTCCTTAATATGGCGGATGGTCCTGCTGGGACTTCTGGACAATTATACTATAGTACCAATGGCGGTACAGCTTGGATTCCTGTAAAAAACTACACCAACGTAGGGGCATGGACGGTAGATTCACTTTACAACCCAGCTTTTGACAACCAGAACGATTTACGCTTTGCCTTCCGATTTGAGAATCCTTATAGTGGAAACCCACCAAGCTTTTCAGTCGATGAACTTTCAGTGATAGGAACGCCAAGCTCGATTCCAGTAGTTGATTTTTCAGCCAGTCCGATTTCCATTTGCGAAGGAAGCTGTGTGAATTTTACAGATTTAACGATGTTCTTTCCTACTTCATGGGAGTGGACATTCTCTGGAGCCGACAGTGCGAGCTCTACTCGACAAAACCCAACAAACATTTGCTACCAGACTTCTGGTACGTACGATGTTAAGCTAAAGACTACTAATTCAGTCGGTGAGGATTCAACTTTGAAAGTTGCCTACATTACTGTAAACGATTGCAATACACCACCCGCTGCCAACTTCAAGGTCAGCAGACGAGTCATTTGCGCTGGTGATACCGTGAGCTTCACGGATTTGAGTACAGACTTCCCAGGCGAGTGGTTGTGGTTCTTCCCAGGATCTGATTCAGCCAACAGTACGCTTCAAAATCCCGAAAACATTCAGTACTCAACACCCGGTCGGTATGAGGTGACTTTAATTGTACGCAACATAGGTGGCTCCGATTCCAAAACGATTCAGAACTACATCGAAGTTCAAGATTGCGTATTGCCAATTCCCGTATTTAAAACAAACGACGCCAACGATAGCATTTGCATCAACACCTGTGTAACGATCAAGTACGACACCGACAGTGGCGACATCGACCGTGTAAACACCTTTGAGTGGTTCTTCTTTGGGATTGACACCACGCGATTGGACACGAGTATTTATGACTTAAATAACTTGGTATTCAACAGGAACCAACACACAGTTTGCTACAGCAAGGAAGGGCGTTACACAGTTCGCTTGGTTGTTTCAAATCAATTTGGAGTAGAGGTAAAAAACGAGGACAACTTTATAACAGTTGGCGGTCCACCCACTGTTAAAATTCTCGATTCAACTGTTTACGAGACCTATAAAGGGAATGACATTTTTGTACGAGGTGAAGGAACAGGAGATCTTTTCTACTGGGGTTATAAAGATGGCAAGGACGGCAACGGCAACGACATCTTTAGGTACGAGTCAGGAGAAAACGTTTTACCTCGAGACACAAGCTATGTGCTCATTTACGACTGGACAAAGAAAGAGACTGAGATCCGCACACATGGAGATCGCTGGTTCTATCTCCTAAATGAAAACGGTTACGGCTGTCGAAGCTTCGATTCCCTTTACGTTAATGTCATCAATGAGTTTTACGTTGGTGTAGCAGATATCTTCAGTCCAAATTCCGATGGTTATAACGACCGACTTCGGGTTCATGGCAATGGAATCGCCAAAATTAACTTCAGCATTTTCGATCGCTATGGAGGTAAAGTTTACGAAACTGAGAGCGTAGAAGAAGCAATTGAAAAGGGCTGGGACGGAACAAAAGAGGAGAGTGATTTAAACCCAGGCGTATTTGTATACGTTGTGAAGGTGACTTTACTAGACGGCACCTTTAGAGAAATGGTAGGCAACGTAACTCTTGTGAGATGAGAAAGATACTGCTCGTACTAGCTCTATGCGCACCAACCGTGCTATTGGCCCAGCAGGACATTCACCTGTCTCAGTTCTGGAATGCGCCTTTACAGTACAATCCTGCAACTGCTGGAATCTTCTACGGAAATTTCAGAATGTCAGCCACGCACAGAATCCAATGGGGAAGCTTGAGTGACCCTTACGTGACCACCGCAGCCTCCATCGACCTTCCTCTTCTTAGTGATCTTACAGGAAATGATTTATTTGGTGTTGGCTTGAATGTCTACCAAGATGAAGCGGGCAATTCCGCCTTTAAAACGCTCAAAGGAAACTTAAGCTTGAACTATGGAAAGTCATTCGACGCCACCGAAAGTCATTTCATCTCTGCTGGTTTTGCGGTAGGTTATGGACAGCGCACCATTGACTACTCAAATTTAAATTGGGGCAGACAGTGGAACATTACAGATTTCGATCAGGGCTTGCCAACCTTTGAGTCTTCTTCAGCTGCAGCGAGTGTAGATTACCTCGATATGACTGGAGGTCTGCATTATTTCTATTCCGATCATCAAGCATGGCAAATGCACGCGGGATTGGCTTTGGGACATCTCAATCGCCCAGAAGTGGGGTTCTATGGCGGTGAGAAATTACTGCGTAAGTACATCTTCACATGGCAAGCTGAGTATCACTCACATAAAGACCGCGTAGCAGTTTCTCCAAAACTCTTTTACATGCGTCAGGGCGATTTAGTGACGGCTGTATTTGGTGCAGAGTTCGACTTCCTATTGAGTGAAGCAGGAAAAATTCTAGGTAAGACGAAGGAAGTGACCTTTGAAACTGGGGTGTTCTATCGTTGGAAAGATTCCTTCTATCCAATGATGGGTGTTAATCTGGGTGGTTATACAATTTCCGTGACTTACGACATTACGCTGTCTTCTTTAACCGACCAAAACAAAGCCTTGGGTGGTCCAGAAATATTCTTGAGTTATAAAGGTGGGTATAAGAGAGGCCTCAAGGAAAGACACTCAAACGATCGCTTCGATCGAATTCACTAAGGTTTGTATTCGTAGGCGCCAATGTCTGGAATGGCATCGCGCATTGTCCCAAGGATATCCTCGTTTAATTTATTGATGTTCACTTTTCCCGAATCTACAGCTGCGCTCTCCGCGTAGAGGCTATAGTCGTCGTCGAAGGTACTAGTGAACACTGGATTCACCCCGAAACTGGAGCTCGGATTGAAGATTACACTCTCGTAGTTAGCCAAATCGCTGGTATCTTGTTTGGTTCTCAAAATGCAATGGTCGAAAGTCAAATCGAATATTCCTGATTCGTCTTCATCAATTTTCAGTTCTTCCTCCTTGCTTCCGAAGATGATGCTGTTTCCAAAGTACAGATGACTCAAATCTCTGGTAGTTTCCACACCAAGGTAGTTCGTGAAGTAGTTGTTTACAAGAACCATCGGCTCAGAGCGGTTTCCTGACCAATAATTGGCGAAGGTGCAATGGATGAAGTCGTATGTTCCGCCGCCGTTTACAGCTAGACTGTGTGTACCACAGTCGTAAATCACTAAGTTCTCAGCTTCAATTTTATGGTCTCTAGCCAAAAGGCCTATACCAACCATGTTTTGAATGACTGTGTTCTGAATGACCACAGGGTTTTCCGCATAAACCAAAGGCTCATTGAAAGGCCAAGCCTCACATTGAAGTCCTACGAAACCATTTTTAATGATGGCGTGCTGAATCACAGAGCGACCTCCTTCGTTGATCCAAATGCGATCCCATTGTCCAGGGCGATCTTGGAAATAGTCCTCTAGCCGGGATCCTTGAAATACAACTTCATTCTCTTTTTCCCCTCGTACGCTCAAGGCTGATCCTGGGCCAACCCACAGGCCTGAATTATTATAGAAATGCACTTGCGTGCCCGCATGTATCTTAAGTGTGAAGGTGGTGTCCACTAACAGGTATCCATAAATGACGTGAGGTTTGTCGTTGAACCATTCCACAGTGTCTCCAAAGAAGTAAGGAGGCTCTGTGTAACTACTTAGACGAGAAAACACCGGAAGCCCTGGAATGAGCGTAGTAGGGCGATAGTAGTAAGCATCTTGACCCCAAGCGACCAAATCAACATCTTGGAGGTTTCCATTCGTCTGAAGTAAAATGGAATCCGATTCAACCAAGGGAGCATCTGAACGATTTGGGTCGATCGTGACTTCTACAAAAACGAAAATGCTGTCGTTGGCTGGAATTTCTATACCCTCATGAGATTTTCCTGCAATGCCATCCACGTTCAAACGAAACTTGGAGTCTTTTCCTTTGGCCAATCGAAGTTCTTGAATCACAAGATTTTCTGAGTAAGGATTGAAAATCACGAGGCGTTCTGTAGAAGAACCTAGACTGGTGAATACGGTATCGAAGAAAACGGTGTCGGTCGAAAACTCAAGCTTGGCGTCCCCTCCTTCGTAGAAAGAATTTTTCCGACATGAGCTGAAGGACACATAAATGAGGGCAAATATTAGAAGCTGTTTCATGCGGCGGACGAAGGTACGGAGAACGAAGAAGCAAGAGAAAAATTTCAGGGACTCAAGAATGTTTTTTGAATGATTAATGGCTACATTTGCAGCCCAATTAGAACAAGCATGAAAAAAGACATTCACCCCGAAGATTACCGATTGGTCGTTTTCAAGGATATGTCCAACGGTTACACATTCCTGAGCAAGTCAACAGCTCATTCAGAGGAAACAGTAACACACGAGGACGGAAATGAGTACCCTCTAGTAAAACTTGAGATTTCTTATAAGTCTCATCCTTTCTTTACCGGTAAGATGCAGTTTGTAGATACAGCTGGTCGTGTGGACAAGTTCCGCAACCGTTACAAGAAGTTTATCAAAGAAGGAGTCAAAGAACGTCAAGAAGAAAGCTAAAAAGACAGCCTCGCACAAGCGGGGCTTTTTTTATTCTATACTTTTATTAGGTGACCAAAGCGATTGTCTTCTTTGAACGATCTCGCGAGCGAATGCTGCCTCTAGCATTTACGCGCCCACTTTCTCACATCCGTATTGGAATCCACACCATTCAAGAAAAATGGGAGCGACATGGTTTCCATTGCAGCAATCACACAGCCGATTATTTGCGCGAGAAATTCCCTCTCAATATTTCTGAAGATCAATTTTTCGTTGATGCGAGCATGATCCCTTCGCCGGAATTCTTTCAAGAAGTTTCGGAGCTCAAAGTCAATGAAGCCTTAAGCAGCGGCGCTGGTGATGTTCTAGCATATCGGGCTGATACTCTAAGTACGAAAGAAGGTCTTCATCTAAAAGAAGTCCAGTCCGATTACCTCTACATCAAACACGCTTGGGACATCTTCTTAAACAATGGCCAGGCTCTTGAATGGGATTTTAAACTTCTGGGAGAAAGTCCACAAGTCGTTTCCGAGAGCAATACCCTAATCGGCTCGAGAATCTACATTGAAGAAGGCGCAAAGGTGACCGCCAGTATTCTCAACGCTGAGACCGGCCCTATATACATCGGTAAGGATGCGGAGGTGATGGAAGGCTCCATCATTCGTGGGCCGTTCGCTTTAGGGGAATCTTCTGAGGTTAAAATGGGAGCCAAAATTTATGGTCCTACCACCATTGGTCCGCATTCGAAAATTGGAGGTGAAGTCAGCAACAGCATTTTCTTCGGCTATTCCAATAAAGGGCACGATGGTTTTGTTGGAAATTCCGTAATCGGGGAGTGGTGCAACTTTGGAGCAGATAGTAATGTATCCAATCTAAAGAACAACTATTCCGATGTTCGGCTGTGGTCTTATGATGTGGAGGACTACATCGAGTCAGGACAACAATTCTGTGGACTCATTATGGGCGATCACTCAAAAACCTCCATAAACAGCATGTTGAACACAGGTACTGTCATCGGGGTGTGTTCCAATATATTCGGATCCGGGTTTCCAAATAAGTTCGTTCCTTCCTTTTCTTGGGGAATGGAAGGGCAAGAGTATAAACTCGACAAGGCGATTGAAACTGCCTCGAGAGTAATGGCGCGACGTTCTATTGAACTTACAGAGGTCGATCAAGCGATTATGTCATGGATATTTCACCACGACCAGCCATATCGTCAAGCCTAATTCAGACAATTCTTCCGCATACGCTCATGGTATGGTACTTGAAATGCCTCTTTCAGGTTCACGAACCAAGCACAGCCTGACAAGATGACCATGAAATATTTAGATTCAAACAAATTGGTAGAACTCGTTGAAGAGGGCGCCGACTTCATTCCATTGATGAGTGAAGAAGATGAGGAGTTGATGAACCTCGAAGAATACCCGGAAGTATTGCCGATTCTTCCTTTAAGAAATACAGTTCTTTTTCCTGGAGTTGTTTTGCCCATTACAGTGGGCCGGGACAAGTCTTTGAAACTCGTGAAGGATGCCTACGCTGGAAAGCGTCTTCTTGGAGCAGTTTCACAGATCGATCAAGCCAATGAAGATCCAAATCCGGATGAACTCAATAAGGTTGGAACCGTTGCTCGCATTCTCAAGTTGTTGAAGATGCCTGATGGAACCATCACCATCATCATTCAAGGCAAACGTAGATTCGAGATTGAAGAAGTCGTGAGCGAAGAGCCATTTATGACGGCCAAGATTAAAAGTCTTGTGGATGAAAAGGGAGTGAGCGATGATCGCTTCAGTGCGCTTATAGAATCGATTAAGGAAATGGCGACAAAAATCATTCATGCATCGCCTGAAATTCCGTCGGAAGCCAGTGTGGCTGTAAAGAATATTGATAGCCCTATTTTTCTTATCAACTTCATTTCCTCGAATTTAAACGTGGATTTGAAGCAGAAACAGGAGATTCTTGAAGCGCAGCAAATCACTGAAAGGGCAAACATCGTCTTGCTGAACATGACCAAAGAGTTGCAAATGCTCGAGGTTAAGAACGACATCCAATCGAAGGTGAAAACCGACTTGGACAAGCAGCAGCGAGAATACTTCCTGCATCAGCAAATGAAAACCATCCAAGAAGAATTGGGTGGTGACCCGCAAGACCAAGAGGTTGAAGAGCTGCGCGTGAAAGCGAAAGCTAAGAAGTGGAATACCAAGACCAAGGATTACTTCAACAAGGAGTTGGCGAAACTTCAACGAATGAACCCGGCGGGAATGGAATACAACGTTCAGCTGAATTACCTAGAGGTTCTGGTTGAGCTTCCATGGAACGAATACACCAAGGACGATTTCGATTTGAAGAAAGCACAAGCTGTTTTAGACCGCGATCACTTTGGCTTGAAGAAGGTCAAAGAGCGAATCTTAGAGCATTTGGCTGTCTTGAAATTGAAAGGAGATATGAAGTCTCCAATTTTATGCTTGGCGGGCCCTCCCGGTGTTGGTAAAACATCTTTAGGCAAAAGTGTGGCTGAGGCTCTAGGTCGGAAATACGTTCGCGCTAGCTTGGGAGGCCTCAGGGATGAAGCTGAAATCCGTGGACACCGTAAGACTTACATCGGAGCGATGCCAGGGAGAATCATACAAAGCCTAAAGCGAGCTGAAACCTCCAATCCGGTATTCATTCTCGACGAGATCGACAAGGTAGGAGCTAGCTTTCAAGGAGATCCATCATCAGCCTTATTGGAAGTGTTGGACCCAGAGCAAAACGAGGCTTTCTACGACAACTTTGTTGAATTAGACTACGACTTATCGAAGGTTCTTTTTGTGGCAACAGCTAATGATTTGGGGAACATTCATCCTGCCTTGCGCGATCGTATGGAAATCATCAATATCCCAGGCTATACAGTAGAGGAGAAGATTGAGATTGCACGCAAACATCTACTTCCGAAGCAAATTTTGGAGCACGGTCTGAAAAAAAGATCCGTTGTTCTCTCAAAGAAAATCCTTGAGTTTGTCATCGAGTCCTATACGCGAGAAGCGGGTGTTCGAGGTCTTGAGAAGGCCGTGGCCAAGATTGTGCGCAAAATCGCTCTCAAAACAGTGATGGAAGAGGAGTACGAATCCAAGATTTCATTGGAACAGATTTCCGAGTTTCTCGGAGCAGGCCATGAAAAGGATAAATACGAAGGCAATGAGGTTGCTGGTGTGGTAACTGGATTGGCCTGGACCCCAGTCGGCGGTGACATTTTATACATTGAGTCTTCTCTATCTCCAGGAAAAGGTAGGTTGACTTTAACCGGATCTTTGGGCGATGTAATGAAAGAGTCTGCTGTATTGGCACTGGAATATCTCAAATCTCATGCAGATCACTTCGGACTCAAGCCTGAGCTTTTTGAGAAGTACAACATTCACATTCACGTTCCAGAAGGGGCAACTCCAAAAGATGGACCTTCAGCTGGAGTAACCATGCTCACTTCATTAGCTTCCTTGTTCACCCAAAGAAAGGTGAAGTCGAAGTTGGCTATGACTGGTGAAGTAACGCTTCGAGGAAAAGTGCTTCCAGTAGGAGGAATCAAGGAAAAGATATTGGCGGCAAAACGCGCAAATATTTCTGAGATCGTAATGAGCAAGGCAAATGAGAAGGACCTCAAAGAGATTGAAGAGAACTACCTGAAAGGACTGAACTTCGTCTTTGTAAATGAGATGAAAGAAGTGGTGGACTACGCCCTCACAAAGCAGAAGGTGAAAGAGGCGCTAAGGCTTTAGTCAAGAAATAAGATTCTGACGAAGTAAAAACTCAAGTTGTTTGTTGACTTTTTTGAGTTTATCGGTGAGTTCACCATTGCGAGAACGTAAGTCGAAGAGTTCAAAATCACTGTTGAGAATGAAGCGTAAATCGTCTTCATCCCAAGGTTTCTGAACATAGCGATAAACTTCTCCTTTGTTGATGGCGTCGATGACAGCATTGATGTCAGCATATCCGGTGAGAAGAATTCGAATGGGACCTGGTAGAATTTCCTTTGCTTTTTGGAAGAATTCTACGCCATTCATTCCGGGCATCCTCTGGTCACTTATGATCACATTGACCACTTGATTCTTTAAGAGATCGAGTGCTTCTTGTCCAGAAGTAGCCGTAAAAACTTCGTAGTCGCGACGGAAAGTCGCCTTAAGAGCGATGAGATTGCTTTCTTCATCGTCTACGTACAATATGTAAATCGTCAGCAAAATCTG
>DDDG01000004.1:95342-95954 GCA_002336245.1 Flavobacteriales bacterium UBA1986 | reverse complement strand
TAATCAAAAACGAATCTTGCCCAATGCAGGTATAGGTAATCTCACCACCTGCCATGTGGGATGCTTGCGCCTTTTGAATTCCTGAAAAACCCAAACACACGAACACCGCAAGAAGAGCAAGTCTTTTAAAGTGCGATGTAATTTGAATGCTTATCATTTCTCTCAGCTTTTCGGTTAATGAATACCTCTGGTTAAAGTGTGGGAAGGACAGAATCCTTCCCAACTCTTAAACCCTAGCTTATTTGGATTGTCTGATCAAGGTAACGTTCCCCTTGAACTCTTGTTCTTCTTCACCCGCACCCAATGTTTTGATGCGAATTACGTAGAAGTAGACTCCATCTTCCTGATCACCACCATCCCATACTGGGCTGCCTAGTGACAGTTCGTGAACTTTACGACCCCATCGGTTGTAAATCCACCCTTCCAATTCTGAAATACCTTGTATCTTATCGGTTTCGAGGAAGGTGTCGTTGATTCCGTCACCTACACCACCTTTAGCCGGTGGAGTAAATACGTTTGGAATCTGGAAGTCGATGATCGGATCGATGTAGAAGGTAACCCATGAAGTATCCCAACATCCTTTGCCGGTCTCAACATATAAGGCTACGATGT
>DDDG01000004.1:0-95234 GCA_002336245.1 Flavobacteriales bacterium UBA1986 | reverse complement strand
GGGAAGCTGTAAGTCTTCTTGATTGAACGGATCAACTTCAAAGTCTGCAATTGGGTTCTCCGAAACAAAGTACTGAATGGTTGTAGGTGCAGATACACAACCTGCTGTATCCACGTTGCGAATCCAGTAAGCTCCTTTTTCAGTTACCTGACCAAGAGCAAGTAGATCACCCGTAGCAATCGAAGCCGAAAGCTCTGTAGAATCTTCGTTATCGAACCAGTATAAGGTGTTGTCACCTGTAGCAGAAGCGAAGATGTTGTCCACAACCACACCAGAACAGAACTCAAATGGTCCTGTAGCTTCAGGTGCATCGGGTGAAGTCGCAAACACCACATCTATGGTATCAGTACCAGCACATACTTTTCCTGGAGCGATGGTATCGAACTCAGTATAAGTAAGTGGATAAGCTCCATAACCGTTGGCCACAACAGCCGAAGGCACAAACAAAGCTTGAGTTGTAAACGGCATCCAAGGAGGTGTTGTAGGAGCTCCCCATCGACCACCAGGATTGAAGCTACTGGCGAATATCTCAGCAGGCTGAATCCATTTATCCGTTCCATCGTTACAGAATGGACCTGGATCCAAAATTTCTGGTTCTGGAATCTGAACAACGGTAATGTCTTTTGTTCCGCTGTTTCCACAGAAAGCAAAGCTGTCTACACGTATTGTGTGAATACCAGGACCTGCAGTCGTTGGAGAGAAGATTCCTTTCGGATCAACAATACCAGGACCAGCCCAAATACCACCTGAATCAGCAGCAAAGACATTAACATCAAGGTCATTCGAACAATAAGGTCCGAATTTCCTGATCGTTGCATCGAACTGACGCACCACCTGAACATAGATGGTAGTATCGTGCCAGCAACCATTAAAGGCATGGTAAGTAACGGGAACAGAGTCAGGCGCATTGATGTTTGGACTCGTTGCGTCGAAATTGTTTGTGTTGGTATCTACAACCCCAGGGATTGTAGATGAGAAGAAAGCACGCAAGTGAATCGAGTTAGTATCCAACTGATTCGTAGAATCATTCTCACAATAAGGACCTTCGGAGAACAATACGTCTGGCAAACCAACCACATTGTACTGAGTACTGTCGATTGCCGCACAGGCGTCCCCTTTTACTTCGTAGGTAATCCAATGGGTTCCCTTTCCCGCCGATGCAGGGTCAAAGAATCCAAGAGAATCGTTCACAATACCCGGTCCTGACCAGTAACCTCCACCCGGACGGGGTAGGATCGTAAATGGTGTCGGGCTTTTCAAGATTTGAAATCCGTCTTTCACACAAACTGGAAGCGCAGGAACCGGCTTTACTTTATAACGGCTCACAACGTTTATATCCAAAGCCACTGTATCGTAGCACACACCCAAAGTATCGCTTATGTATAAGAAATAAGTAGGGTCAGTAGTAAGGTTTACAGCTGCCGAAGGATTGGAAATATTGGTGCTCGTAAAGAAACCTGAGTTGCTTCCAGGAGAAGAACCCCATGAGAAGTTATATCCTCCTGGGTCTACACCTTTACAAATCGCAAATCTGGTGTTCGGAAGTGCATTGTAAGGTGAGGTGAAGTACTGCGCTTGACCTGAGCAAGCATTTTGGCTGAAGTTTACACCACTTGAAGTTGCAGCATAGCTGGTTCCTTGATAGTTAATGACCGCATTCTGACTTCGAATTGGAGATGAAGATGAATTGTCATAACAAACGTCAACAATGAGGTTGGAGATTCCGTCCCAATTGTAGGCATTATCAAAGGTGTGCGTATTCCAACCCGTAGTCACGGTATGTGTTTTTGAGCTGTATACTTCAATCAAATTCGACTCCCAATTGCTCGTCAATTGCTTGATGTTCGTACAAGACATCTTGATGGTGTAGTTGTTAAAGAAGGGGTTACCCAAATAAGACACTACGAAGAAATCCATTGCAGAAATTCGTCCTGCAGTCATACCAGCGGCTCTCAAATCGGCGGCTCGGTACAAATACTGCTGATGTACACTGGTGTAGACGTTTGAGTATGGGTTTGGCGTAGAGGGAAGTCCGGAAGCACTGGAACGAGTTGTTCCATTTACTACCTGAACATTCGTAGGGAACCCTTGACAAGGATATTGAGCAAGACCACAATTGTTCACTGGAATCGTTCCCAAACTCACATTAAAGTCAACGGTGTCATCCAAACAAATTAAGGTATCGCTTGCTAAGGCACGGATGTTTGGTGGGAAAGGATCTGCAACGGTGATCTTAATGTCTTCTTCCTTAACACATCCCGAGTCGCTCGCTACTGTCACCGAGAACGTCCTGGTCAAATTCAAGCCACGAATGTTCGGATTGGAGACAGTGTCAAAGTCGAGGAATTTTTTCTGACTCCACTTATATGTATAGTTCTGTGAAGGATCTGAAGTCAAAGCAGAAAGTGGAACCGTGTCGATGTTACAGATAGTATCGTCCGGAGTTACAGTTAAAGTGTAATCTGGCACAACACGCACTGTGATGGTATCCTTGTTCTTACAAGTTCCGCTCAAATTCGATGTAACAACATAAGTTGTTGTGATGTTAGGAGAGGCTACCACATTGCGACAAGTGTCGCAAGAGAAGTTGGTAGGAACTGTAATCCCCGAACCACCAGGTATGGCAGTCCATGTGAACAGACTGCCCCCAACGGCCCCAAAATTAGCTGTTTGGGAGGTTTGACAAATCGTTAAGTCGGGCCCCGCATAGGTACTCTCGACAATGGTTATGTCGAAGGTTGCATAGAACAGTGCCGGTATCGGACAAGCATTATCAGTGGCTTCAATAAAGAAGGGGTAATAATATCCTGCCGTAGGCGTGGCCGTCCAACTTATGGTTGCAATGGCCGAATCCGTTCTACCTGATGGTGGATGTGTCCATGTGAAAGTTGCACCAGGAAGAATTCCTTGGATGTTAGATTTCAAGCTCAAAGAGTCGATGCTATCGGTATCGTAGAAGAACACGTCGAATGTGAAGTTCTCACCAATACATACTTCGATTGAGTTTGAGTCAATTTTTTGACCTGTTCCTGAGAAGTTGTAAATGGTTCCGGGAGTAGGACCTGTATAGCTCCCCGTTCTGTTCGGTGGAGGAGGTGTGTTGTTACACACTTGAACAACCACAAGAATATCGCGGTAAACACAAGCCTTAAGTGCTCCTGTATTGCGGTCGTACTCACAAACTTTTACAACCAACACCCAGTTACCAGTTACTGTAGGAGTAAATACAACCTTACCGTTGGCAGAGTTGATTGTAATACCCGGAATTGGCGAAGTACATGAATGTGGAGATCTGAAAATATTCACATTGTTTAGCGTAGTGAAACCGCAGTCTAGTGCAAACACCAAACTATCGCCATCATCCTCGGTAACACCGAAGTTGTAAACAATCGTTCTACCAGCACATACGTAAGGAATTGGCTGAGCTGCAAATCGAGGCGAGCTGTTGCAAGAATCCGTTATTGAATTGAGTGTGGCAACTGCAGCCGAAGCTGAAGATGTCATGTTGTTGTTCGTGTTTCGACAACAAACAATATTTCTTGAGAATGTCCAAGTATTACAACGTGGACGGACTACTGCAGTGCCTCGGAAGACATACTGTTCCATCCCCGGATAAGAAGAACCCCCAGGCTTACATCGAGAAGTGAGAAGTGCAGAGGCACACAGCTGACTCACCTCGTAACCTCCACGGCCGTTCACCGTTAAAGTGTCACCGCCCGAGTTCACAAGTGGCCCGGTATATTTTGTTAAGGTAATGTTCAAACTACCTCCACAAGTACTTGTAGCTACTAATGGAACTGTCGTGTTCCCATAACCGATCCCCGCGCAATCACGGAACACATTCAGAGTGAACTCGAAAGTATCACCACCCAAACATCTATACGTTAAATCGGATCCGGCAACGTGCGAAGCACTAGCGGTATAGGAAGAGATGAGCAGGGCAGCTACAACTGTTATCGTCTTAAACAGGTTCTTCATTTTCATAATTTTCAATTCACAAAATATTCTCTGTCAATTCAAAGACGCACAAAACACAAATGGTTGCCTCTTTAGTGCGATATTTTTTGATAGCCTGCTAAAATAGCATTTTTATGGCTTTCTTTTTCATCGCTAATTCAGGCCCCATCTGTGTTTTGGGTCTTATTGAAATTATATTTGCCAGATGGAAGAAATTAAGGTCCACGCGAAGCATTCCAAAGCAGAGCGCTATGAACAGCTCATTCCTCAGTTGAAAGCCTTGCTTATGGGAGAGAAGAATGTCGTGGCGAACCTCTCGAACATCTCGGCAGCACTGAAACAGAGCATGAATTTCTTCTGGGTTGGATTCTATTTAGTCGAAGGTGCTGAACTTGTCTTGGGGCCATTTCAAGGACCTGTAGCTTGCACTCGAATTCAATTTGGAAAAGGGGTATGCGGAACTGCTGCTGAGTCAAAAAAATCAATCATTGTTCCGAATGTGGACGAATTTCCCGGGCACATTGCCTGCAGCGCCGAATCAAAATCGGAAATTGTGCTCCCACTTCTCAACTCAAACAATGAACTCATTTTGGTCCTCGACATCGACAGCAACGAATTGAATTCTTTCGACCAAAGCGACGAAGCCTACTTAACTGAGTTGCTTGAGGTATTAAAATTGCACCAAAACTGGTAATGCGCTCAGCCCTACTCCTCTTCATTTTACCTCTACTCTGCATTTCATGTGCTCAAGTGGGCAGCCCTTCCGGTGGCCCCAAAGACGTTGAAGGGCCAAAAGTAGAATTTGCCTCACCTCAAAACCAGTCAGTTGATTTTAAAGGCGATCGGGTGCGACTTGAATTTGACGAATTCATTTCAGATAAAGGAATATCCAACGAACTCATTGTTACCCCCAGCACCGAGAAAAAGCCACAAATAAAAATTACCGGGAAACGATTGGAGGTAATCTTTGAGGAAGGCCTACTTCCAAATACCACATACACGCTAAACTTCGGGAAATCAGTCGTCGACCTAAGCGAACAAAATCCCCTCGACAGCAACGTTTGGGTTTTCTCAACAGGTTCATTCTTAGATTCAGGGAAAATTTCAGGCAGCATTCAAGCCGCCTACGACGAAGTTCTAGAAGGGGAGTTCTGGGTGTTTCTTTACGAGGGGAATCAAGACTCCCTTCCATTGGCAAACAAACCGTATTACCTCACTCGCGCCTTTGAATCAGGTGCATTCCAACTCAACTTTCTACGCGAAGGTGATTACAAAGTCTTTGCCCTCAAAGACGACAATAAAAACTTCAACTACGACCTTCCTGAAGAAAAAATTGCTTTCCTAGAAAATCGCGTCCATACTGGCAATGATTCCTTGAAACTGCGCGCATTCACAGAAGATCGAGCTCTGCAATATTTGGAAAATTCAAAGCTTCAAGGAGAAGTCCTAACACTCGCGATGCATAGGGCAAGTCGCGATTTAAAGCTCACATCGCTGGAAGGGGATTTAAGCCTCAGTAAAATTCGAGAAAATAGAAGTCAAGACAGCCTGATTTACTGGATGCCTCTACCAAAACTCGACAGCCTAAACATCATCCTCAATGAAGGTAAATATTCAGATACGGTTGAATTCAAACGAGAAGCATCAGCTGAATTCAAACTGAGCATCCCAAAAGAATATGTTCTTGGCAATGAATTGAAAATGACATCAAACTGTCCTCTCAGTGAATTAGCGAGTTTCTCGTTTTTGAGAATTGGCGAGGACGACACGCTCGAGTATCGATCCACGTTCGCCAACAACTTTGAACAATCCTTGAACGGCCTGTTTTCCGAGGCAGGAAGCTACTCACTGAAGATTTTACCTGACACCAATTCAGGAGAAAATTGCTTCGTTCGAGATACCTTGTCCTACTCCATTTCAGTCCTAGACCCAGCCGAACTATTGTCCATTGAATTCAAACTAAATAAAGCCAATGTATGGGTTGAATTACTTGATGAAAAAGGACGTTTCCTAAAACAGGCTTCAGTTCAAAATGGCTCTGTGAAATTCAACCAACTCAAAGCGGGTAATTTTAAGGCGAGACTTGTGATTGATGCCAACAAAAATGGCTTCTGGGATACCGGAAACTACTTGGAGGGCCTTCAGCCAGAAAGCGTCTATTATTTCAACGAAAGTCTAGAATTGAAAAAGGGTTTTGACTTGGTCCAGGAATGGATCCTCAAGTAATTCGAAGGTCGAAATTGTCGGCATCCTGATGCACGGGAAACTTTGCCCGATAAGCCTCAAGATCTTCTAAGCTCAATGTAGCAGAGCCCGACCCTTCTTCATTGTCTTTCAGTTGTAGCAACTCATGACCTTTTGCGTCAATTACTACGCTTCCACCACTGTACTCTTTACCTGTACCATCAGAACCAACTCTATTTACACCAATGCAGTAAGAGTAGTTCTCAATGGCGCGTGCCTTGAGTAAAATGTCCCAAGCATTCCGGCGGGGTTTAGGCCAGTTGGCGATGTAAATCAACAGGTCGTAGTCTGCCCTATTTCTACTCCAAACGGGAAAGCGCAAATCGTAACACACCAATGGCCGAATGCGCCAGCCTTTGTAATTTATATTCAGTACTTCTTCTCCAGCCGTATAATGCAGATGCTCCTCTGCCATGGTGAAAAGGTGCCGTTTGTTGTAAATCTGAATCTTGCCTGAAGGCTCTACAAAATGAAGTCTGTTGTAATAGCGCCCTCCTTCTTCGGCTAGAAAGCTGGCAACGATGGCGGCGTTTTTTTCTTTGGCTTTTTGCTTCATCCACTGCAAGCTCTCACCAATACCACTCTCTGCCAACTCTGTTGACTTCATGCTAAAACCAGTGGAAAAAGTTTCGGGTAATACGATAAGATCGCTCCCTTCAATTTCATCCAAACGTTGAGAGAAATGTTCGAGATTGGCAGCGCGATCTTCCCAGTGAATGATGCTTTGAATCAGAGAAACCTTCAAATTCGACATAGCGCTTGAGCTGCCAATTCAAGAGTGGCTTCCTGCTTGGCAAAGCAAAATCGCACCACGTATTCTTGAACATTGTTGTTGTAAAAAACTGAAATAGGTATGGCCGAAACGCCGTGTTCTGTCGTCAACCATTTCGCGAATTCCAAATCGTGTTTTCTTGAAATTTTAGTGTAGCGATACAGCTGAAAATACGTTCCATGACTGGGAACTGCTTCAAACCGACTCTCCTCCATTCGAGCTTGAAAGAAATCTCTTTTCTGCTGATAAAAGTGAGGCAATGCCAAATAGCGCTGCTCGTAAGCTAGGTACTCTGCCAATGCAGCCTGCATAGGATGGTTGCAGGCAAATACTTCGTACTGATGCACTTTTCTGAACTCCTTCATCAGTCGCTTGGGAGCCACTACATAACCCATCTTCCAACCAGTGCAATGGAAGGTTTTCCCAAAGGAGAAAACGGCCACACTCCTTGATGCCAGCTCTGGATATTTCAAAACGCTTTGGTGCTCTTGACCATCAAAAATGATGTGCTCATAAACTTCATCACTCAAAACAATAATATCGCTGCCTTTAGTGATGTTCTCCAATTGTTTCAGGTCATCGGCAGACATCACCATGCCGGTTGGATTGTGGGGCGAGTTGATGATGATCATCCTCGTATGATGGTTCACCACCTTTTTAACTTCGGTCCACGGAATTTGATAGTCTGGATAGCGGAGTTCAATTTGAATGGCCTTTCCCCCATTCAGTTCAATGGCCGGAGTGTAGCAATCGTATGCAGGTGCAAAAACCACCACTTCATCGCCTTCGGAAATTAAGGCTGTAATAGCAGCGTAAATCCCCTGAGTTGCTCCTGCGGTGATGTTTATTTCGTCGACGGGGTCGACCTCCATCCCACTGGTAATCATAATTTTTCTTGAGAGTGCCTCCCTCAGTTCAAGAAGTCCTTGCATGGGAGCATACTGGTTTCTTCCTTCCGCTACCTTGCGACGTAGAATCTCTCCGAGCTCAGGATCGATTCCAAAATCAGGAAAACCTTGCGAAAGATTGATGGCCTGATTCTCCGCAGAGAGAGCGCTCATCACAGTGAAAATGGTGGTATTGGCTCTGGGTAATTTGGAATGAAGGTTCCCCTGAAAATCTTCCATTAAGACGAATATAGAAGAAAGCTCTACGGCAACAATTCAGAAAGTAAAAGCTTCTTTTAGCCTTCTGTTATCGTGGCACCTAAAAACTCTCGGTTCAAACGAGCGATGTTTTCGAGTGAAATCCCCTTTGGGCATTCAACTTCACAAGCGCCGGTATTGGTACAGTTTCCAAAGCCTTCCAAATCCATTTGATGAACCATGTTCAAGGCTCTGCTTTTCGCCTCCACTTTACCTTGCGGAAGTAAGGAGAATTGAGAAACTTTTGCGGAAACAAACAACATCGCAGAGGCGTTCTTGCAGGTCGCTACACAGGCTCCACAGCCTATACAAGTAGCGGCATCAAATGCTTTATCTGCATCGGCCTTTGGAATTGGAAGCGCATTCGCATCCTGAGTGTTTCCTGAAGTATTTACTGAAATGAACCCACCGGCTTGTTGAATTCGATCGAAGGACGAGCGATCAACAACCAAATCTTTGATCACTGGAAATGCCTTGGCTCTGAATGGCTCAATGTAAATCGTATCGCCGTCTTTAAACGAACGCATGTGCAGCTGGCAAGTCGTAATTGCACGGCTTGGCCCGTGAGCTTCTCCGTTTACATACAAGGAGCAAGAACCGCAAATTCCTTCTCTACAATCGTGATCGAATGCAACGGGATCTTCACCCGATTCAATGAGTTGATCGTTCAATAAATCGAGCATTTCCAAAAAAGAAGAATCTGGCGATACTTCTTTGATGGCGTAATCTTTCAAAGCTCCTTTTTCTGTGGCGTTCTTTTGACGCCATACTTTTAGGTTTAAATCCATCTTGCTCTGCTTTACTTGTAACTTCTTTGTTTCAATTCGATGTCCTTGAATTCGAGCTCTTCTTTGTGCAGTATGGCTTTTGAAGGTTCTCCTGTGTACTCCCAGGCAGCAACGTAAGAGAAGTTCTTGTCGTCGCGCAGGGCTTCCCCTTCCTCTGTTTGGGATTCCTCGCGGAAGTGTCCACCACAAGATTCATTGCGTTCGAGTGCATCTCGCGCAAACAACTCACCCAATTCCAAGAAATCGGCTACACGGCCTGCTTTCTCTAATTCAGGATTCAACTCATTTGAACTTCCAGGAATGCGAACATCTTCCCAAAACTCTTTTCGAATTTGTTTGATTTCTTCAATTGCTTCATTGAGGCCTTTTGCATTTCGAGCCATCCCAACCTTATCCCACATCACTTTTCCAAGACGCTTGTGGAAATGATCTACCGAATGCTTTCCTTGAATTCCGAGCAGTTTGTTCAATTGGCCGGTGACCTCTTTTTCGGCTGCATCAAATTCAGGTGAATCTGTTGGAATGGGACCTGTGCGGATTTCATCGCCCAAGTAATCACCAATGGTGTAAGGAATCACGAAATAACCATCGGCCAATCCTTGCATAAGAGCAGAGGCTCCTAAGCGGTTTGCGCCATGATCACTAAAGTTTGCTTCACCCAAAGCATAACATCCCGGAATGGTTGTCATTAAATTGTAATCCACCCATACGCCACCCATCGTGTAGTGAACTGCTGGGTAAATCATCATCGGCGTTTTGTAAGGGTTCTGGTCAACAATCTTCTCGTACATCTGGAACAAATTCCCATACTTCGATTCAATGACCGCTTCACCAAGCTCCCGAATTTTTTGTTCAGAAGCATCGTGAATCCCATCTACCAAAGCCTTTTCATGGCCGTAACGCGTAATGGCCGCATCGAAGTCGAGGTAAACTGCCTCGCCTGTCTTGTTTACTCCAAAGCCAGCATCGCAACGCTCTTTGGCAGCTCGAGAAGCAACATCACGTGGTACTAGGTTTCCGAAAGAAGGATATCTGCGCTCCAAGTAGTAATCGCGGTCTTCTTCTTTTAGGTCCGTTGGTTTCAATTTACCTGTTCGAATCGCTTCCGCATCTTCCTTTTTAGCTGGAACCCAAATGCGACCGTCGTTTCGAAGCGATTCCGACATCAAGGTCAATTTGGATTGATGCTCACCGGAACGTGGAATGCAAGTCGGGTGAATCTGAGTGTAACACGGGTTGGCGAAGTAAGCTCCGCGTTTGTGAATTTTCCATGCCGCCGTAACGTTCGATCCCATCGCATTGGTAGAAAGGAAGAATACGTTTCCGTAACCACCAGAACAAATCAATACTGCATGCGCTCCATGACGTTCAATCTTACCCGACACCAAATCTCTCGCGATGATGCCGCGCGCCTTTCCGTCGACCACAACAACATCCAGCATTTCGTGACGATTGAATTGTTCAATTCGTCCCATGCCAATCTGGCGGTTCATTGCAGAGTAAGCTCCAAGCAAAAGTTGTTGCCCTGTTTGGCCTTTGGCGTAGAAGGTTCTTGAAACCAATACACCACCAAAAGATCTGTTGTCGAGCAATCCACCATATTCTCTGGCGAATGGAACTCCTTGAGCAACGCACTGATCGATGATGTTTGCTGAAACCTCAGCCAGGCGATAAACATTTGATTCACGTGAGCGATAGTCGCCTCCTTTCACCGTATCGTAAAAAAGTCGATAGGTCGAATCGTTGTCTCCTTGGTAGTTTTTGGCTGCGTTGATTCCACCTTGTGCTGCAATTGAGTGCGCGCGTCGGGGTGAATCTTGATAACAGAAAGCCTTCACTTTGTAGCCCAATTCTGCTAAAGTAGCGGCTGCTGAAGCTCCTGCCAAACCAGTTCCTACAACAATCACGTCTATCAAACGCTTGTTGGCAGGGTTCACTACATTGATGTCGTTCTTATGTTGGGTCCATTTCTTATCGATTGGACCTGCTGGAGTTTTAGAATCTAATACTGCCATCCTATTCGTTTTATGTCAGGTAAATCCAGATGGGAATCAAGGCGAACAAGCCGCTCATGAGCCATGCGAAAATGCTTCCGAATTTTTTAATGCCCGGAGTGTAACCAGGATGATTTAAGCCCAAAGTTTGGAAAGCCGATTGGATTCCATGAGATAAATGAAAGCCAAGTGCAATCATACAGATTACGTAGAGAAGTGAATAAAGTGGGTTCTCAAAAGCAGCAATGGTAATGCTGTACAAATCTTTCATTCCATTGGCATCCATTGGAATGTTTCCGAAGTGCATTACATACCAGAAGGACTTCATGTGAATGATGAGGAACACCAAAGTGATTGTTCCTAGAAGCGCCATGCTTCTTGAGGCCCAAGAGGAGTTCTCACCCGGCTTGTTCATCGCGTACCGCACTGGGCGCGCCGCTCGGTTAGAACGAGCCAACATAAAACCATCCACTGCATGCAACAAGATGCTCGCATACAGCAAGTAACTGGTGATCTTGATGAGGGGGAAGGTTGTCATGAATTGAGAGTATTCATTGAAACCCTCCTGCGTTCCATAAATCAGCTGGAGGTTACCGGCGAGGTGCACAACAAGAAAAAGGACTAAAAATAAGCCCGTAAGTGCCATCCAAAGTTTTCGACCGATGGAGGATTTAATAAGACCTTGAGAACTCATGTCTTTAGCTTTTTGACTAAGGCAAATTTAGTCGGAGAGCCGAGATAAACAATTGTTTTCCCGCCTTTCCAAACTACTCAAAAAACTAGCGAGCAAGGCCTTTTGTTCGAATGACTCCAAAGAACTGATTTACAGAAGCTGAACTGCGCTCATTTAAGCTTGCTTTTCCTTAAACGATTGGAACTAGAATCCGATTGGAATGGCCTACCAAAGGGAAAAAGGATTTTATTTGAAAGATGCAAGGCGGCTCAACGGCCTTGCCGACAAAACCTACTTCAGTATGAAATACCTCCCGATCTCAAAGACTCTCTTCGAAAAGAACCGCAAAAAGTTCAATAAAAAGCTCAAGAAGAAGAGTCTGGCTGTCTTCAATTCAAACGATATTTTTCCAACGGGTGGGGATGGAACTTTGGCCTTTAAGCAGCACGCCGATATCTTTTATCTCAGTGGCGTCGACCAGGAGGAGAGCATTTTGGTGCTGTTTCCTGAAGCATCTAATGATAAACACCGGGAGATTCTATTTCTGAAAGAAACTTCTGAAACGATTGCCATATGGGAAGGTGAAAAGCTATCAAAAGAAACAGCCTTTGAAACTTCAGGCATACGCACGGTGTATTGGTTGGAGCAATTTGAAACCATCTTCAAAACACTGATGTCGGAAGCCGACCGCGTTTATTTAAACACCAACGAACACCTTCGTGCGAAAGTGGAAGTAGAAACTCGAGATGCTCGCTTCCTAAATTGGTGCAAGACTGAATATCCACTGCATCGCTATGAGCGGGTGAACCCCATCATGCATGACCTACGCGCAGTTAAAGAGCAAGAAGAAATCGAACTTCTACAAACAGCCTGCAACATCACCGAAAAAGGATTCAGACGAGTTCTCGACATCATCAAACCGGGCATCATGGAATATGAAATTGAAGCCGAGGTGATTCATGAGTTCATTCGAAATCGCGCCAGTGGCTTCGCCTATACTCCGATCATTGCATCGGGGTTCAACGCTTGCGTCCTTCACTACATCGAGAACAACCAAGAATGCAAAGACGGTGACATCATCCTCATGGACATAGGGGCAGAATATGCCAATTACGATGCGGATTTAACTCGTTGTGTTCCCGTGAATGGAAAGTTTTCTAAACGACAAAAAGAGGTGTACAACGCTGTGTTGCGTGTGCAACGTGAGTCCATCCAATTGCTTCGGCCAGGAACCAAATTGAAGGAATACCATGTAGAAGTAGGTAAGTTGATGGAAAGCGAGTTGTTGGGATTAAAGCTCATCGATAAAACTGACATCAAAAATCAAAACCCCGATTGGCCAGCCTACAAAAAGTACTTCATGCACGGCACCTCTCATTATCTCGGCATCGATACCCACGATGTTGGAAGCTGGGTTGAGCCAATCCAAGAAGGAAATGTATTCACTTGCGAACCAGGAATCTACATTCAAGAAGAAAGTTTGGGAATTCGTATTGAAAACGACTTGCTCGTAACCAATGACAAACCCTTGGATCTGATGGCGAGCATTCCCATCGAAGTGGAAGAGATTGAGGGATTGATGAGTCGCTGAGCTCAATGACAGAATCCTTTTTTGACTTTAAGGGAAGTTCTATACGATTCAGGCACCGGGGTAAAGGGAAGGCTGTGCTCTTTTTGCATGGATTTTTAGAATCCCTAGAAATGTGGGATTCCATCGCCAAAAACCTTCCAAAATCCATCGATCCCATTTGCATTGATTTGCCCGGACATGGGCAGTCTGATTCTCTTGCTTATGTGCATCGGATGGAGGAGTTCGCGGAATGCTGCGACGCACTTATGACTCATCTAGGAAAACGAAAGGTGATCCTTTTCGGCCACTCCATGGGTGGTTATGTAGCACTGGCCTTTGCAGACCTTTTTCCCGATTTGGTAAGCGGCATTTGCCTGATGAACAGCACCGCAAAAAACGACAATCCACAAAAGAAAAAAGACCGCCTTCGAGCGAAAGAATTAGTGAAACAAAACCACAAGAGCTTCATTCGTTTGGCCATTCCCGGACTCTTTCGATTCAAGAATAGAATCGCCTTCAGAACCGAGTTGAATGAAGTAAAGCGCCTAGCATTGAAAACCCCCAAACAAGGAATCTTGGCTGCCATTGAAGGTATGCGACTTCGACCAAATAGAGAGATCCTACTCAAGTTCCCCCCCTACCCGATTCTCTTCATCATTGGTAAAAAAGATCCGGTAATTCCCTTTGATTCCTATGCAAGTCAAGTGCAACTTTCTGAAAAAATTGAAGCCCTTGTACTGGAAGAATCTGGACATATGAGTCACATTGAGGAGCGGGAAAAATGCGAAGAGAGCATTCGGAAGTTTGTTCTGAAGAGCTAGTTAAAGCTTTCTCAAAACAAAGCGCACAGGCAAGTAAGCCGCAATGAAACCCAAAACCAATACCGTGGCCATCACAGCGAGAAAATCGCCCAATTCCAAGGCTACCGGATAAAACTCCGTCACCGAGGCCACTCCCAATCGGATGAGTCCCACCTCTTGTTGCAGCAGAGTTAGCGTAAAGCCAATGGTCAGTCCAATGGCGCCGCCCAGAGCAGAGATTAAAAATCCTTCAGAAAGGAAAATCCTACGAATCAACTTCTTATCGGCTCCCATTGACCTAAGGACATTGATGTCTCCTCTTTTATCTAAAATGAGAATCGTTAGTGAGCCGATGACATTGAAGGTCGCGATGATTAAAATGAAAGTCAAGATCAGGTAGGTAATCCACTTCTCAGACTTGTTGGTCTTATAGATGATTTCATTGATTTCATAGCGCGTCTCTACAATAAAATCTGTGCCCATAACCTCTTGAACGCGCTTCTTGACTTCGTCTAAGTTTGAGTTCCCGACTGTGCTTATTTCAAGTGCACTGATGGAGCCTTTATGGTCGAAAATCTCTTGAGCGAAATCAAGCGGAACAATGGCATACTTATAATCAAACTCGGGGTTGATGGTGAAAATGGAAGAGATGCCTATGGCTGAACTGCGGAAAGCTTCGTCAGGATTCACCCGAATTTTGGCTGTTCTTTTTGCGGCAAAAACAACCAGAGGTTCAAATACATGCTGAACAAAAATTCCCAATTTGTCGGCAATTCCGTATCCCAAGATTGCCATTGGATAGCCCTCACTTTTTAAATTCATTTGTCCATCGTAAAGAGCGCTGTCTAGACCACTCATTTCAATGAAGTTTTCACTCACTCCTTTGATTCTACCAAACACTTGCTTGTCCTTGTATTTGAGCAAACCGGTTTCCTCCAACACAAAAGCAACCTCATTCAGTTCAGCCATCTCTTCAAGTTGAAGGAGTCGGACGGAATCGAGTTCGAAGGTTTTCCCTTGAGCAGGGCTCACCCGTATCTCTGGGTCGAAGCTGCTGTACATTCCCTCTACTAGGCGCTCAAGACCATTGAAGCCACTCAGAACGATGATTAGAGCCATGGAGCCAACAGCAATGCCACTTACTGCAATGGCCGTAATGATGTTGATGGCATTGTGGCTCTTTTTAGAAAAGAGATAGCGTTTGGAAATGAAGAGTGGTACGCGCAAGATTACTTCTTGAGAAGTTGGTCAATGCGCTCCGCTCGATCGAAAGAATCGTCGAGGTAAAAGAACAATTCAGGAACAATGCGCAATTGATTTTTTACTCGCTTGCCAAGTTGAAAGCGGACTTCGCCAACATGTTTCTTCAGGTTTTCAAGGTCTTTCTGGCGGTCTTCGCTCGGAAATAAACTCACATAGACTTTGGCATAACCTAGGTCTGGACTCACATCAACGCGGGTAAGCGTAATCATCACACCGGGCAACAAACCGTGATTCATTCCCTGCAATATTTCTCCCAAATCTTTTGAGAGCATTTTTTCAATCTTCTCTTGGCGCATTGATTTCATAGGACAAAAGTACATCATCGAATTTTCGCGTCGCTTTAAGATGTTCGAAGCTTTGTGAATTCTTTCAGCTTACTTTTGCTGAAATAACCTTCATCCATGAAAAAAGCCATCTACTTACTGAGCCTGATTTTCGTTCCACTCTTTGCGAGCAGTCAGATTTCGATTACACGTACGGACTTTCCAAGCGTTGGGGATGTGTTCTACATCTTGAACGACAACAATACTGCTGGATTAGATGCAGGAAGCACTGGGAATACTTCATGGGACTACTCTTCCCTCGACATCAACAATGTCGACACCATCAATTTCGTAAACCCAAACACCACAAACTTTGGATCTTTTTTCCCAACAGCCAATTTGGCGCTCATAGGTGGCGCAGGCGAATTTTTCTTGAAGATTAACAACGATTCATTGACGGTTCCCGGCGTTACCGTCGACGCCCTTGGCACAGGAGATCTCTTTCCGGCGAAGTTTGACCCAGAATTGAAATTATTTGATTTCCCCTCAACATTTGGAGACGGCTTCAATTTGACAACCGTAATCGATACAACAATCGATACAAACTTGATCGTCATCGACTCAGCGAGATTGAGACTCACGCAAATCACCAGTGCCAACTTCGATGCCTACGGTTCCATCACTCTTCCTTCCGGAAACTTCAGCTGTTTGCGTCAATTGACCATAGATACCACCATTCAAGAAATCTGGTTCAGAAACATCATTACGGGTTGGTCTGCCAATCCTAATTTGGTCATCAGGGACACTACATGGACTTATCGATGGATAGGCAACAATGAGGGTTACTACTTGATGGAAGCTGATGCTGACGGGCAAGGAAATCTGCTATCAGCCACCTTTAAAGCAAGCGCCCAGGTCATCTCAATTGTCACCAGTGCACAAGACCCGAAGTGCAGTGGCGATTGCAATGGCTCGGCCTCCATTTCGGCCGTTGGTGGCTCTGGAAATCGAAGTTATGCTTGGGATTCGAATGCGGGAGGTAGCATTTCTCAATCTGTATCTAATCTATGTGCGGGAGTCTACCACTATACTGTGACCGATATGGTCAATGGATCGACCGACCTCGATTCAATCGTGCTCGTGGACCCAGACACCATTGGTGTAAGTTCTGTGATCGTTCTTGAAAGCAATTTGGGCAACGACGGCGAAATCGATTTGACGGTAACCGGCGGAACTCCTCCCTATTCTTACAATTGGGACAATGGAGAAATCACCCAAGACATCAACACACTTGCAGGTGGAACCTATTTAGTAACGGTAACTGACGCCAACAACTGTACTGCCAATGCCAGCATCGAATTGGGTTCACGTGTAGGATTGAACGAGTGTGCAAACAGAGAGCGTTTCAGCTTGGTTCCAAACCCCGCACAGCACCTTGTGAACATTCAAGGCGAAAAAGCGCTAGAAGAGATTGTGGTTTACGACCTTTTGGGATCTGAAATCTTGCGTCAGAATGGAGCCGATCGTTCCTTAAGCGTCGAGAAACTTCCAGCTGGAATTTACCTGATTGAATTGCGCTCCGCAGAAACTAAGGAAACGCAGCGCCTCCAGGTTCGTCACTAGTAAAGCAGCTTGTCGTAGGGATAACGCGTGAGGTGAATTGCTTTTACCTCATCGTATAAGAGGTTCCTCATTTCATCGATTTTCGACTTCTTCTTGGCAGATACGAAAAGAACCTTGTGCCCTTCCTTGGTCCAAGCTTTTCTCAAAGCCGTCAATGAAGTACGCGCTTGAACTTCGCCCGTGAGGTCGAACTCATCGTCCTCGAGGCGATATAAATCGGTTTTGTTGAAGACCATAATCACCGGAATGTCTCCAGCTCCAATTTCATGCAAGGTCCTTTGAACCACCTTAATGTGTTCTTCAAAATTGGGATGACTCACGTCCACTACATGCAACAGAATATCCGATTCTCGCGCTTCATCCAAAGTAGACTTGAAAGATTCTACCAGTGAGTGAGGCAGCTTGCGAATAAATCCAACCGTGTCGGAAAGCAAAAATGGAAGGTTGCCCAGCACCACTTTTCTGACCGTAGTGTCGAGTGTAGCGAAAAGCTTATCCTCCGCTAAAACTTTCGATTTCGACAGCAAATTCATGAGGGTCGACTTTCCCGCATTCGTATAACCCACCAAGGAGACGCGAATCAATCGACCACGGTTCTTGCGTTGAGTCATCATCTGCTTGTCGATCTTCTTAAGGCGCTCTTTAAGCACCGAAATCTGACTTCGAATGATCCTTCTATCCGTTTCAATCTCTTTCTCTCCTGCACCTCCTCTAGTTCCTGTGCCACCTCTTTGACGTTCGAGGTGAGTCCACATGCGCGTGAGTCTTGGCAAGAGGTATTCGTATTTCGCCAGCTGTACTTGAGTTTTAGCCTGTGCGGTTTGAGCTCTTTGCTGGAAGATGTCGAGAATGAGCAATGATCGATCAAAGATTTGAACCTTCATCGATTTTTCAAGGTTCCGAAGCTGCGAAGGCGAGAGGTCGTCGTCGAAAATAGCGTACTTAATCTTGTGCTCTTCTAGATATTCAATGATTTCTTGAAGTTTACCTGAACCCACGAAGGTCTTTACATGAGGAACGTCGAGGCGCTGAATGAAGACTTTCTTGGTTCGAAAGCCCGCAGTTAAAGCCAAAAATTCGAGCTCTTTTAAATAATCGTCAACTTCTTCATCCGTTTGGCCTCGTTGAATTAGACCGATGAGCACCGCATCGTCCCGTTCTTCAGGATTCCTTGCCGGACTTTCTAAAAAATTATTTTCTTCCAAAATTTACTTCACTTTCGAGCGTCTCTTGATTGAACAATACAAACAACAGAGGGTTTATGGTCTTTAAAGCCTTCGCTCAAAAGTAAACCAATTTACACGCAGCAATCATTGCCAAATGCGACCACAAGTAGCCATCGTTTTTTCGATCACCCTCATCATTTTCCTTCTCATCGATTTCTACGTTTATAAAGGACTCAAACACATTGGGTCTGGAAGCGACTTCCTCAACTGGCAGAAATGGTTGCCTTATGCGTATTGGACCTTGAGTGTCGTCACCTATGTTGGTGTTTTGTTCATGATTCTAGGTTCGCGTTCCTTCTCTGATCCAAAAAACTACGTTTACTTCTATGGCTTCTTTGGATTTATGATCCTCTTTTTCGCTCCCAAGCTGGTGTTCTCGGTTTTTCATTTGGCGGAAGACCTCATTCGTGCAGGAAATTGGATGGTTTACAAAATATCTCCCACCTTGAATGGTTTGGAAGGAACCGGAATCTCTCGGATGAAATTCATCTCACAGACAGGCTTGGCCTTGGCGGCCATTCCTTTTACTGGAATTCTTTACGGGATGATACAAGGGCGTTTTAACTTCAAAGTGCTCGAGCATAAGTTGAGTTTCAAAAAACTTCCCAAAGCTTTTGATGGGCTTAGAATCGTTCAGATTTCCGACATTCACATTGGAAGCTTTTTCTCCAATCATAAGCCTGTGGAGGCGGCCATTGCAAGCATCAATCAATTGAAGCCAGACCTCATCTTTTTCACGGGTGATTTGGTGAACAACTACGCCAAAGAAACCGATGGTTGGATCGACATTTTTTCAAAGCTGGAGGCCAAAATAGGCAAGTACAGCATATTAGGAAACCACGACTACGGCGATTATGGGCAATACGATTCGGAGGAAGAAAAGACTGCAAATTTTGAAGGTGTTAAGCAAGCCAACCGCGATATGGGATTTCGATTAATGCTGAATGAGTCCTTGAAAATTCAGAAAGACGGCGAAGAATTCGATCTCATCGGGGTCGAAAATTGGGGGGAAGGCGGCTTCCACAAAAAAGGTGATTTGCCGAAGGCTTTGCAGGGAGTAAATCCCGAGAGTTTCAAATTATTGCTCTCACACGACCCTTCACATTGGGACTCACAAGTGCGCGATACCGACATCGATTTAACCCTTTCTGGTCATACCCATGGTATGCAATTCGGTGTGGAAATCGGTAATTTCAAGTGGAGCCCAGTAAAATATCGCTACCCAAGATGGGCCGGATTGTACCGTGAATCTGAGCAATATATCCACGTAAATCGCGGTTTTGGATACATCGGCTTCCCAGGAAGGGTGGGAATTATGCCGGAAATCACACTCATTGAATTGAACTCACAGGCATAAGCCTCTTAGCATCAGCTTCCTTTTGGGATTTTTTAAGAGTTTTTCTCTTAAAATGGTTGCTTTTAAATTTTTTTTAGATTTAACAACCCCCAAACAACGAACTACATTTCATGAGGCAGCTTAAAATTACCAAACAGCTTACCAATCGAGACAGCAAGTCGATTGACAAATATCTGAGCGACGTTTCCAAAGAAGAAATGATTAATGCAGAGATGGAAGTCTCTCTTGCCGTTCGAATTAAGCAGGGCGATCAACTGGCCCTAAACAAACTTGTAAACGCCAACTTACGTTTTGTAATCTCTGTAGCGAAGCAGTATCAAGGGCATGGTTTAACCCTTGAAGATTTGATTGCTGAAGGAAACATCGGGTTGATTACAGCGGCGAAGCGTTTTGATGAAACAAAAGGTTTTAAGTTCATCTCCTATGCGGTATGGTGGATTCGTCAGAGCATCATGCAAGCCATTGCGGAAAACTCTCGCGTCGTTCGTCTTCCACTAAACAAGGTGAGCGCGATTCAAAAAGTATCTCAGGCCTACAGTAAGCTCGAGCAAAAATTTGAACGTCCACCGTCAAACGAAGAGATTTCGGTTCTACTCGAAACCAATTCCGACAGCGTGAGTGACTTGTTCACCTACTCTCAGAAGCAGGTGAGTATGGACGCACCATTGGTAGATGGAGAAGAGAATTCATTGCTCCATGTATTGAGCAACAGCGATAGCAAAAACCCATCGGACGAGATGATGCGGGAGTCTCTGTGTCGCGACATTGAGCGTGTGCTTGTGAGCCTGAAGAAGCGTGAAGCCGATGTGATTCGATTGAGCTACGGCTTGAACGGACAAACTCCAATGACTCTAGAAGAAATTGCCAATTCTCTTGGCTTGACCCGAGAACGAATTCGTCAGATTCGTGAAAAAGCACTGAGAAACTTAAGGAAGAAAGCAAACAGCAACTTCCTGAAGCACTACTTGTAAGATCTTACTATAAAATGAAAACGAAGGACCCGCTTTAGAAATAGAGCGGGTTTTTTGTTTCTAGTAATGGGAGGAATTCTACTTCTTAACCAACCAAGCGCCTTCATTTTGGCTGGATCGAACCTCAGACAAGGCTGCTTTGGCTTGCCGTTTTGAGGCGTAAGATTGCATGGAAACGCGCCACAGTCCTTTTCTCTGATCCAATACCCGAGCATTGTAACCTTGACGTTCAAGAGCATCCACCAAACCTTGGGCATTGGATTGAATGCTGAAACAGCCGGCAATGATGTGGTAGCTCCCTGTGCTGCTTGGCATGCTAGGAATGCGATTTACCGCCACTTCAGTTTTGTCTGGCGCAGCCGAAGCTCCCAATCGAACGTAGATGGCGTCGAGGCCATCAGATACTTTTTCCTCTCTAAAAGAAATACCAACAACTCCTTGATCCCCTAGATTAAGACGTTCTAAAATATTTCCTTCCGACTCAGGCCAGCTTGCCACATTCACTTCTCCCCTTCTCATTTCATAGGTGGGGCAAAGTTTCTCTCCAAAAGGATTGAGATCTGAAAGCGCAAAGTCTTGACTTTGGCGCAAAAGCGGTGTGCTCGTTCCCAGCCAAAAAAGATATCCTGCCAATGGAATTGCAGCCAAAGCATAGGCTCCAACAATAGCTCTTCGGATGGGTCTCTTAGCATGCACAGCGACAGATGGACTCGCACTGGCGACTTTTTCTCGAGTTGAATTGATTTTTAAACCAACAACTTGAACAGGCTCTAGACCATATGAGGCTTTTAAGTAATTGAAGGAAAGATCTTGTTCGAAGCGCAAGTTGGAATCTGCATCGCGTTTGAAGTTGCCCACCTCTTCGAGCTCAAACTTCTTAGACCTCGCCAATTCCGATTGAATCTTTGAGACCTCTGTCGATATGAACTCTAGTGCTGCATTAAAATCGAGTTCCTCCTCTTGAGCGATTTGGTTTGCAAGTAAGCCGTCGTTGTTTTTGAGGTTCTGGTTGAAGCCCAATTCTTTGTAAGCGGGATAGAATCGTTGGTTCACTTCATTGAACCAAGCCGGTTTTCTATTTCCCACAATCCCTCCAAATCCCGGAATGATGACACAGTCGTGATCGAATAAAAGGGTTGATATGTAGGTCGAAAGAGCCTTCATGAAGTCAAGTTCGAAGATAGGAATTCAATTGCAATAGACGGCCTTCAAAAATCCTTCAAGATGCCGACGAATTGCGGATAAGTGTACGCACCCGTTCTGCATCTTCGGGCTGATCAACTCCAATGCTTTCACCTTCCACTTCAGCGAGGTGAATGCCAAAACCTGATTCAATCCAGGCAAGTTGCTCTAAGGATTCTGCAATGTCGAGTTTTCCGGAAGAAGTTCTAGTGAGTGCCTCCAACACATCCATTCGATATGCATAGGTACCCAAGTGCAGGTGGCAATACTCAAAACCATTTTTAAAGTATGGAATTGCGCTTCGCGAAAAGTAAAGGGCCTTCCCTCCTCTGCCACAAACAACCTTAACGCGGTTCGAATTGAGGTAATCCTCCTCCGAAAGCGACTTACGCATGATGGACGCAATCTCTACAGAGCCATCGATGAACATGGCGCATAGGGCTTCTAAATGATCTTTGTGAATCAGCGGCTCGTCGCCTTGAACATTCACCACAACATCCACCTTCTTTTGCAAGTGTTTGCTCGCTTCCCAACATCTGAATGTACCATTCGGGCATGTGGTGGACGTCATCTGCACCTTTCCTCCGAACGAAAGAACGTGCTCATGAATGCGCTCATCGTCAGTAGCAACAATCACTTCTTGAAAGAGTCCGGAGTTCAGCGTGCCTTCATACACACGTTGAATCATTGATTTTCCTTCAAGGTCCACCAAGGGCTTTCCCGGAAATCGAGTGGAATCAAATCGAGCAGGTATGATGGCCGAAAAACGCATACGGCAAAGGTAATTTTCTCGTCGTGGACAATAGTGGCTTTGGAATTGCATTCGATTACTTTTGCCGCGATGCGCATCTTACTCCTTTTCTGTTTGGTATTTGCCAGCTCGTTTCAGTACGTTCCGGTAAACCCTTGCCGCCTTATTCTGGAGGAAATGATTGTCGGAATTCAGAACATGAACACCTATGAGTTCAAGGTAGAGAGCAAAGAATTGGTCGATGGGGAATATCTGCGATCTGTTGCTGAAGTGAAGGCTCAAAACGTTCCTTTCCGCATTTATATGAAGATTGTAACTGAAGAAAAAGGCCCCGAGATTCTGTACGACGAAGGCAAAAGAGACGGAGATGTTCTCATTACCCCCAATGGCTTCCCTTACTTCAACTTAAAGCTCAACCCCGACGGTTGGATCATGCGAAAAGATCGGCACCACAACATCAAAACGGCTGGTTTTCACTACGTCGCGGGAATGATGGAATGGTCGCAACGCACCGCGGGAAAAAATTACGATCGCTATTTTAAATACCTAGGTGATACTGTTTACAATGGACAAGATTGCCATGTTCTCATGATTGATGTCTTCGACTTTCGCTTCGTCGACTACACTGTTCAAAAAGGAGAGCGCATCGACCGAATTGCTGAACGTATGTTCCTGAACGACTATATGATCGTCGATAAAAATCCAGATGTAGACGACTTCAAAGATGTCCGAGAAGGGCAGGTGATTAAGCTCCCCTCAGCCTACGGAAGAAAAATCGTGATGTTCATTCACAAGCAACAACTCATTCCCTATTACCAAGAAATTCACGACGAGAAGGGCGTCTACGAATCCTACAGTTACGAGTACATTCGAAAAGACGCCGAGCTCACTGAGTTAGATTTCTCACCCGATAATCCGGAATACGGCTTTTAAAATCCTCCTAGGTTTTCTGGCTTGCATTAAATTAGCGGAGATGAACATCGAAGAATTTCGGGACTACTGCCTCAGTTTTAAAGGAGTGACCGAGGAGACTCCCGTTGGTCCCAATACCTTGGTGTACAAGGTTGGGGCTCCTGGTGGCAAGCCAAGGATGTTTGCCTTGGGCAGCATCGATGTCTTCGACTTCATCAATCTCAAATGCGATCCTGAAAAAGCCATCGATTTGCGCGAACGCTATCAAGGCGTTCGTCCTGGCTGGCACATGAACAAGAAGCTCTGGAACAGTGTGGACGTTGAAGGTGAGTTCTCAGATGACTTACGTCGCGAATGGATCAAAGATTCCTACGACCTCATGGTTGCGAGTTTGCCTAAGAAAGATCAAGTCTACTTCACGAAAAAGTAACCGCAGCGCTTTCACCACAAGCGCCTAGCCTTCGTTACCCTTCGACAGGCTCAGGGTGACTTCAGGCTGTCGGGCTCTAAAGGCTAGACCTCGCCACCGAGCAATCCCCTTTTATACTATGCTCTATGCTCCCAGAACTAGGATCCAAATTAGATGAACAGCAGATGCGTGCCTTCGCCTTTAGCGCGCTCATAGAAGCTTCCTACGGTAAGCACTCCATCAATATCTGAGTAGAGAGCCTCCTCCTTGAGGTGGAACATCTCCATCGCCAATTTGCAAGCCCAAAGGTTTACACCAGAAGCCTTTAAAATATCGAGGAATTCTCCTACCGGAGGAATGTCCAACTTCTCCATTTCCTTCTTCATCATGCTAGTAGCAAAGTTTTCCATCCCTGGCAAGCCACCCAACATTGTTGGAAGGTGCATGGCTGGATTACCCACTGTAGCCACATGAAGGTCGTCTAGTTTCTTAGCTGTAATGGCTTCTAAACCGAAAAATGTGAAGAATATTTCTGCTTCAATGCCTTCCATTCGTGCGCCATTGGCGAGAATGAAATAGGCGTATACATTGTCGAGTGTTGCCTTAGAAAGGATCAAACACATCTTCTTAATTCTTTTCTCGTCTACAACTTCTGTAGTTGCGCTTTCTTGTGCTGCTTCGCTCATGATTCTATATTGTTAAATGCAACTTTGTGGTTTCGGAATTCCTGAAATCTTGCTGGCCTTTTTAAGCGGGCCATTTGGAAAGAGGCTATAGAATTCCTTGATGTCGACCACTCCGCTTTTACCCATTTTACGGATGCTGAGTGCAACCTCTTTTTTATACTGATCTTGAATGAAGTTCACAACTTCCCAATGTCGGTCGGTCATTTCAACTCCTTCTTCTTCCGCCAAGGCAGAAGCAACCTCTTGATTCCATTGATTGATATCGGTCATGAATCCTTCGTCGTTTACTTGGACGTTATGACCTGCTATTGTGCGTTCGTTGCTCATTTTAAATTTGATTTATTCGACTTCTGCCGTTTCGTTGTGCTTAGTTTTTGCCAATGCTGGATCTATGTCGTGACCCTCTTCATTCATAACGGGAGAGATGAATGGAATGTGGCGTCCTTTGATCATCATATTCCAATAAATCCAACGGAAGGCTAATTTACCCATATGATTCATTCTGCTCTCCTTTAAGAGTCTCAATGGACCAACGTGGGGTATTGGAAACGTACCTGTTGTTGGTTCGTGGGTGTAATTAAAATCGATGAGCAGTGCTTTGCCACCACCTGTTTCCACAAAGCAGTTGGCATGCCCGTCATATTCTTCCTTCAAGGCTTCGCCCTTAATGTAACGAAGAATGTTTTCTGTGAGAATCTCTGCTTCAAAATGAACTACTGAACCCGCTTTTGACGCAGGAATGTTCGTGGCATCACCCAAAGCGAAAATGTTCTCTTTTACTTTCGTTTGCAGAGTGTTTTTATTCGTCGGAACGAAGTTGAGCTCGTCTCCAAAGCCAGAGCGTTCAATGCAATCGGAACCCATATTGGTTGGAACCGTGACCAATAAGTCGTACTCCACTTCAGTTCCTCCGTAATCAATGATTTTCTTGCTCTCGGCATCAACTTTCTCGATGGCAAAATCTGTCACCATTCGAATGTTCTTTTCCTCGAGAAGGTGCCCAAGTTCATGCGTTGCTTTTGGCTTAGTGAAGGCTCCGCTCATAGGCGTCACAAAGGTGATTTCCACCTGATCCCGCATGTGCTTGTTCTTGAAAAAGCTGTCGGACAAGAAGGCGAATTCCAAAGGTGCTACCGGGCATTTAATGGGCATTTCACAGATGTGAACGACCAGTTTACCGCCCTTCCAGCTTTTCAACTTCTGACGAAGATTCTTTGCTCCGTCGTAGGTGTAAAAGTCGAAGACGTCTTTGTGCCAATGATCTCCCAACATACCTTCAATTTCTTCCGGCACAATGTGCGTTCCTGTACCAATGATGAGGAGGTCGTATTTCAAAACTTGACCGTCATTCATTAAACTCACTTCATTCTTATCCTTGTCGATGCGATCGATTTCGGATTGGATGTAACGTACATCCTTTGGAATGAAATTGATTCCTTTCTTTTTAGTTTGGGAAGGCTTGTAAATGTCGAAGGGTACGAACAACCAACCTGGCTGATAATAGTGGTTCTTCTCCTGGTCGACTATGGTAATCTGCCAACCAGATGGCAGAACTTTATGCAGATGGTTCGCCATTGTTGTTCCAGCTGTACCAGCTCCTAATATGAGAATTTCTTTCATTTTCTATTTCTTAATACGAAAGTATGAGGCTGCCATCCTCAGAAAACTAACATTCATCAGGAATTCATCTGATTATGTGCAATAAAATTTGGTTTCTGGAAAAGCTGCTCAAAGGCCTGACGTAGCTTTGCGAAAATGTATTCCCATGAATGAGGACCGTTCGATTCTCCGAAAAATTGCTGGCTATTTCTTTCAAGGACTTCTTTTCATCACTCCTGTCTTTGTCACCGTCTACATCATCTTTTCACTTTTCATCTTTGTGGACGGCCTCATCCCATTTGATGTACCCGGATTGGGATTGTTGGCCCTTCTTTTAGGTCTCACCTTGTTGGGCCTGCTTGGGAACACGATTTTTGCTAAACCCGTATATACATACTTACAAAAACTACTAGATCGAGCGCCGCTGATTAAAACGGTTTACAATGCAGTAAGCGACCTCATGGGTGCCTTTGTTGGGAAAAAGAAAACCTTCAATCAACCTGTGATGGTGCGTTTGAGTCAGGAATATGACCTTGAGAAGCCCGGCTTTATTACCGCGGAAAACTTAGCGCAACTTGGTATTGGCGACGATAAAGTAGCGGTATACCTTCCCCACTCATATGCTTGGTCGGGAAATTTATTCATCGTTCCAAGAGCCAATGTTCGGCCAGTTGATGTTAAGGCGTCCGACTACATGAAATTCATTGTTTCGGCAGGGGTTTCAAACGTTGGAGAGAAAGACGAAGAATGAGCTCCTTCATTGAGCGGTATCGCAACCAACTCCTCATTCACTTCATTGTCCTGATTTGGGGTTTTACTGGAATCCTAGGGAAGCTGATTGAATTGTCTTCGGGCGCCATTGTGTTTTTCCGAATGCTCATTGCCTTTTGCAGCCTTGGCGCATTTCTTCTCATTCAAAAAAAGACCAAGCTACCAAACCTAAAACAGGCCATTCAATACATTCTTGTGGGCTTTATCATCGCTCTCCATTGGGCTTTTTTCTTTGAAGCTTTGCACGTCAGCACGGTTTCCGTAACCCTTGCATGCATTGCCTCAACCTCCCTCTTCGTCTCACTCATTGAACCTCTTTTCTTTCGAAGGCGCGTGGACTTCACCGAAGTCTTTTTCGGTTTGCTTGTGATTGCTGGCCTCTTTATGATCTTCAATTTTGAAACTGAGTATCGCTTGGGAATCATCTACAGTTTGATTGCAGCCTTCGCTGCGGCCATCTTTGGAACCATAAACGGCCTTTTCATACGGACGGGCAAAGCCAAGCAAATCACCCTATTCGAAATGCTTGGTGGTGTTATTGGAATCAGCATTTATCTCTATTGGACGGAGGGCAGTTCCTTTATCGAGTTGCCTTCAAGCCTTGACTGGATTTACCTGCTCATTTTAGGAATTGTTTGTACTGCCTTTGCTTTTGTAATCAGCGTGGAAGTGATGAAGAGTTTGAGCCCTTTCACGGTAAGCATCAGCATCAATATGGAGCCAATTTATGCCATCCTACTTGCCCTTGTTTTTTTCGGTGACGACGAATACATGAGCATGGGTTTTTACGCCGGAGCATTTCTGATTCTCCTAACGGTGATGGCCAATGGAATTCTAAAAAGTCCGAGAGGTAAACGAAT
Source organism: Flavobacteriales bacterium UBA1986 (assembly GCA_002336245.1). Taxonomy (GTDB): domain Bacteria; phylum Bacteroidota; class Bacteroidia; order Flavobacteriales_G; family Salibacteraceae; genus UBA4419. The sequence goes on along the minus strand of DDDG01000004.1, from coordinate 67,418 downwards.
CTTGAATCGTATTCGAAGCGGGAATCAATAGCTCAGAACTTCGAGCTTCTGGTCTTTCAAACGGATCGCCAACCAGGCCTTGATTTTGTCTGCTTCCATTTCCTTGCCGTCAGCCCAATGAATGAGAGCCAAAGGAACGGTATCCTTGATCCCGTCGTGGATTTTAACGATGCTTGTTAAGGTAAACTCATCCAATTCTGGATAGAGTGCACGCGCCTCTTCGTTCAGTTGTTCTACCGGATAGTCTCTCTTCTTCAGTCGCAGAATTTCAGCTTCCAACATCTTGATTTGGTCTTCCTTGCTCTGAAGGTTCGCTTCATTTTTGGTGTACAGATCTTCAATGATACCAATGCGCAAATCGCGGTTCAACTTTTCTGCAATGCGCGAGGTGGCATCCACCGATTGATGAACTTTCAAAAGAGCGCCTCCCAACTTGTACACAGGTAGTTTCCTTTTCAATTCTTCGATTTGGTTTTCTGTAAGAATCTCACCGATGCAAGTCATTTCCACGCGTGGTGGGTCTGAATCGTAAATGAACTTGGTGTTGATGACCTCCACATTGTCAAAAACCATATTCTCTGAAATGAAGGCGTTCGAACGCGCTTCGAACAGCGATTGGCGAACTACATTGTAGCCGATGTATATGCTTGGAACAATGGTGATTACAACGAAAACAGCGATGGACATGCGCACCTTTCGTTCGCGCACTGGATCGACGAAAGATTTTTTCTTGAAGCCCAGGTAGCGCACCATGATGTAGGTAGATAGGCCAATGAATACCGCATTTATGAAAAAGAGGTATAAAGCACCAAAAAAGAATTCCCATTGAAATGTGGCTAAACCATAGCCTGCTGTGCACAAGGGTGGCATTAAAGCCGTCGCAATGGCAACTCCAGGAACAACATTGCTCTTCTCTCTTCTTGAACCTGCGATGATTCCTGCAAAACCTCCAAAGGTGGCAATGAGCACATCGAGCAGGGTCGGGTTTGTGCGTGCCAGCAACTCACTTTGAGCCGTATCCAAGGGGCTGATCACAAAATAGAGCGTCGATGCCACAATGGAAATACTCACTGCATTGAAGAGGTTTCTGCCCGATTTCTTGAGAAGCGTGAAATCATTGATTCCAATAGAAAGGCCCACTCCCAAAATTGGTCCCATCAAGGGGGAGATTAACATGGCGCCAATGATGATGGCAGTGCTGTTTGTATTGAGTCCGATGGAGGCAATCAGAATCGAGAGCGCTAGAATCCACAAGTTCGGACCCCGAAATTCGATGTCGCGGACAATGCCGGTTACAGTAGCTTCCTCGTCGGTTCCGGAACGGATGTCAGAGGACTTTCGGAAGTAACGCAGAACGACCCGCAGAAAGTTTTTGGAACTCTCTTTTATCTCTTTCTTCTCATGATCGATTTCTTCGGGCTTGCCTTTTTCTTCTTCCACGCCCAAATATTGGAATTCGCGTGGATTAAATGAGCAAGATTCAAACATTTTCTCTTGTTTCAGGTTATGCTGCTTGTAGGTCGAACTACTTTTGTACATCATGGACATTCACTCAATCACCAACAACACATACAGTGAATCTCTTACAGAATACAAGCGATTTAAAACTCGTGAAGTCTCTGTAGGAGGTGTCATTATCGGCGGCTCAGCCCCCATTCGCCTTCAATCAATGACCACTACCGACACCATGGACACCATGGCTACTGTAGAGCAATCGATTCGAATGATTGAAGCGGGTTGTGAAATTGTGCGCATTACAGCACCGAGCAAACGAGAGGCTGAGAACTTGGCCAACATTCAAAAAGAGTTGCGCGCACGAGGATACGACCAACCCATTTGTGCTGACATTCACTTCACTCCCAATGCCGCTGAAATTGCCGCGCACATCGTAGGCAAGGTTCGAGTGAATCCAGGAAATTACGCCGACAAGAAAAAATTCCAGACCATCGATTACACGGACGCTTCCTACGAAGCGGAGTTGGATCGAATTCGCAAACGTTTTACTCCACTCATTCAGATTTGCAAAGAGGAGGGCACTGCTATGCGTATTGGCACCAACCACGGCTCGCTTTCCGACAGAATTATGAGTCGGTATGGAGATTCACCGCTGGGTATGGTGGAATCTGCTTTGGAGTTCTTGCGCATTTGTGAGGACGAATCTTTTCACGACATCGTCCTGAGCATGAAGGCAAGCAACACGCAAGTCATGGTTCAAGCATATCGCCTTTTGGTCAACCGAATGATGGCGGCAGGTATGAATTACCCACTCCACCTTGGGGTTACTGAAGCGGGTGACGGTGAAGACGGAAGAATTAAATCTGCTGTTGGGATTGGAACCCTTCTAGAGGACGGCTTGGGCGACACTGTTCGTGTTTCATTGACTGAAGAGCCTGAATACGAAATACCTGTTTGCCGAGCATTGGTTGAACGCTACTCCGACCGAACAACAGAGCCCATCGAGGACTTTGGGGAATCGCCCTTCAACCCTTTTGAGCATTCAAGAAGAGAAAGTCATGAGGTGCTAAATATTGGCGATAAAAAAGTTCCCGTTGTCATGGCCGATTTCTCTTTGAAGAAGGAAATCAAAGCCGCCAATTTATTCCCATTGGGTTACCAATATTCGGTTCCGCTCGACAAATGGAACCTGACTGAAATGGCCTGCGATTATGTATTCGTTGGCTCCAATACCGTCGACTTTCAGATTCCGGGAACTCTCGGTATTGTTCAAGACTACAAGAGCTGGTTGGGCGATGGGCAGAATAAGGAACGTCATTATCCATTTCTCAAGGCTTCCGAGTATTTAGAGGGTGGGACGCAGTCGAAGGATTTGAATTTCGTGTATTGCTGCATTGGCGATCTCGACAAGACTTTAATGGCTAAGCTTAAAAAAGACGCTTCGGCTGTTCTTTTGATCGACACATACAACCCGCACGGCATGGCAGAGCAGCGCGCTCTCTTCGTGAAACTCATGGAAGCAGGATTGACTACTCCGGTCATCATTGGAAAGGCCTACGCCAACTTAACGGAAGATCAAATTCAGCTATATGCCTCCACAGATATGGGCGCCCTTCTCATAGATGGAATGGGCGACGGTGTTTTCATCGCAGCAGAAAATTGTGGTGCCGATGTGCACATCAATCGATTGGCCTTTGGCATTCTTCAAGCAACGCGTACGCGCATCTCCAAAACCGAGTACATCTCTTGCCCTTCTTGTGGGCGGACACTCTTCGACCTTCAAGAAACCACTGCGAAAATTCGTGAGCGCACCAATCACCTCAAAGGAGTGAAAATTGGAATCATGGGTTGCATTGTGAATGGGCCAGGTGAAATGGCTGATGCAGATTATGGCTATGTTGGAACTGGGGTTGGGAAAATTTCTCTCTACAAAGAGAAAGAAGTTGTTCGCCGCGCCATACCTGCTTCAGATGCCGTTGACTCACTCATTGAGCTCATCAAGGAACACGGAGATTGGGTAGAACCGAGCTAAATCATTTTCAGACTCGAATATTTGGCTTTAACTTCGTTCCAAAGATTCGAATATGAGAATTGATCGCAGTGACTCCCTTTTTGTTGTCGTGGATGTGCAAGCCCGACTCTTCCCCCACATTGCAGAAAACGAAAAACTGCTTCAAAAGAGCTTGACCCTCATCGAAGGAATGAAAACTCTTGGTGTGAAGACCGTTGCAACTGAGCAATACGTCAAAGGACTCGGAGAAACTCTTCCAGACATTCAACAGGTTTTAGGAAATTCCAAACGGATTGAGAAAATGAGCTTCTCTTGTTGTGGAGAGGCTGATTTTGTGCTCGAGATGGAAGAACACTATCGCAAGAACGTCATCCTTTGCGGCATTGAAACTCACGTGTGCGTTTTACAAACCGCCATCGATTTGCAAGCTGCCGGACATCAAGCAGTTGTTGTAGTGGATGCTGTTTCTAGCCGAAATTTGGAGGACAAGGAGCTTGCTTTGCGTCGCATGGAAAAGGAAGGTGTGATTCTCGCAAGCGTCGAATCAATTCTTCTGGAGCTCTGTAAGGTTTCTGGAACCGATGAATTCAGAGCCATTTCGAAGCTCATCAAATAATTAACGCAGCTTTTCCGTGAGAAGGTTCATCTCAATTACGGGTGAAATCTTTTCGTACAAGATTCGGTAAGTGGCTTCCACAATTGGAATCTCGACTCCGAACTTCTTATTGATTTCAACGATGCTCTTCGCCGCATAATAACCTTCGGCAACCATGTTCATTTCGAACTGGGCAGTTCGCACAGAAAAACCCTTTCCGATCATACTCCCGAAAGTTCTGTTTCTGGAAAAAGGAGAATAGGCAGTAACGAGCAAGTCGCCCAAGTAGCCCGAGTGTTTGGTGTCGCGAACAACTTGTGAAACGGCCGCAACAAAACGATCCATTTCCTGAATGGCATTTGAAATTAGCAAAGCCTGAAAATTATCCCCGTAGCCCAAGCCGTGATAAATACCAGCGGTAATGGCATAAATATTCTTGAGCACCGCTCCCAGCTCCACCCCAAAAATGTCGGTGGTGGTATCAGTTTTAATGAACCTCGAATTCAGCAGATTTGCGATGGCGGCACCCTTCTCTTCATCTTGACAAGCAACTGTGAGGTAGGAGAGCTTTTCCATGGCAACCTCTTCTGCATGACAAGGACCACCGATGACGGCGATGTTCTCATAAGGAATTCCAAAACTCTTGTGAAAGAAACGCGCAGGAATCGCATTGTATTCAGGAACAATTCCTTTGATGGCGGAGATGATCATCTTCTTGTCCATGTTATCCATCTGAACACCTTCAAAGATGTCGTACAGAAAAGCTGATGGATGAACCATAAAGAGAACGTCGCACTTATTGATCACTTTCTCAAGGTCTGTTGAGACGGTAATCTTCTCCTTATCAAAGCGAATGGATGGAAGGTACTTTGGGTTTCTCTGGAACTTCCTGAAATAGGTAGCAGAGTCGTGATTGCGCATCCACCAGTATATGTGGTCGACGTTTTGCGTGAGGATTTTAGCAATGGCCGTAGCCCAACTTCCCCCTCCTATAACTCCAATTTTTGAATCTTCGAACACCTGTGCTTTCTGCTTTTAGCGAAAGGCAAAAGTAGGTGAATGCCCTAGAATGGGTTTTGGCGCAGAAAAATACGCCCTTCATCGTTGACAATCAGGCCAGTGACCTCGTCAACTTGCTCAACATCAGTCACACCTTGCACAGCTGAAGGGAAGTTTTCCTCCTTCCAAATGATGCCATTGTCGGAACTGAAGTAGATCACCCCTTCATTTCCCGACTGCCTCAATCCTGCATAAAGACCTGCACTTCCATTCATATCGATGAAGCCGTTGCGCACTGGAATGTTTTTATCGAGCCAAATGCTGCTTTCTGAAACAAGAATGCCTACGCTGGTACACAAGAAGCCACGGTTCTCATTTGCGAAGTACACGTCTGTTACTTCATCAAAAACGATTCTCGAATTGCCTACATCAAAGGCAAAGGTTTCAACCCAAAAACCTCCCCCACTCGAAGTGAGGTAAATGCTCCCATTCCCAACGAGGTATCCCGAATTGGAAGTAGTGAAGTGGGCGGAAACGATGTCGTTTCTACTATTGCTGTTCGGACTGCGATCCAACCAAGAATCACCGCCATCTGTAGTTCTCAAGACCGTCATGTCAGAGCCGGCAATTAATCCTTTTTCATCCCCGAAAAACCACAAGGTTTTCCAGTTCTGCTGCAGCGGAAGACTGATCTCACTCCACGATGTTCCTCCGTCGGTAGATTCCATTAGGACGCGATCCCCAACCAAGTACACGTTGTTGTTGCCCGCAAACTGAATGGCGTTGAGGTCAGCGGTTGTGCTGAGAGCTCGTTTCGTCCAAGTTTTTCCCCCATCGCTCGATGCCAATAAAGTTCCTTGATCGCCAACGATGAAACCATCTGATTCGTTTTCAAAGGCAATTGAGTTCAGAGAGACGTTGACCCCGCTACTGACCTCAACCCAAATGGGAGGACAAGCATTGCAAACACCGCCGCAATCCGTGTCCAGTTCATCTTGGTTTTGAATGCCATCAAAGCAGGTAGGACAAAGGTCGCAACTTGCTCCACCGCAATCGATGCGAATTTCGTCTTGATTGAGTTTTCCATCGTCGCAAGATTCGCGCGCGCAGGAAATACATGTAAATGCTACTAGAAGTATGAGCCAGCGATTCATGGTACTAAAATAGGGTTCAACATCATTCCAAACACGCATAAAACCGAAGATGCGCTCCTCTCCAATTGAGCGGTCGGAAATGGCTTGTTGAAGGCTTCTCTCAGCATACCAAACTCAATTGAGTAGTTAGAACCCAGCTGTACTTCAAATGTTCAAGCACGCACGAAATGCAAAGCCTTTCGATCTAGTCGCAATTTTTTCACTAATGCCTTTCATCTAGAAGGAGCGGAATGCGCGCACGTTGTTTAGAATGTCTTTGAATTCGCCGGTACTCAAAATAGCTCCTGCTTGGGCAAAATCACTGCGAATTGCTTGGTTCGCGCCGACTTCAGTAGATGTCCAGTAATAGCCTAAGGAAAGCTTCCAAGACCCTCTTTGTGCAAATTTCTCCAAGCTTCAGTAAGCTCATCTGTTGAAGGCAAATACCAGTCGGTTTTTCCGCCTTGACTCAAATCGGTGCAGGCAGAGGCCGCATTTGCACCAGCTCCAAGGCTGTCAACTATTCCACTTGTATTTGCAGCTCCGCTGCCAATCGCCGATAAGGTATCGTTCGTTTGAGTAAAGCCTCCAGCAGGTGGATTGTGATCCCATTTGTAGGTAGTGCTGAGGTCGCTTGGAGCAACCACAAAGCCAGCTCCAGTTGAAGTGTTGAGATAAGCAATCAGTCCACCTTCATAGGTCTTTCCGTAGAGTGAATCCAAGAAGCTGTTGTCGTCTGTGAAAATGGCCAATGGAGTTTCTCCTTCGTTCAGGCGTTGTTGAACGGTTTTAGTGGGTGGTGGTGGTGGCTCAGCCTCCTCCATCTTCAACGTCTGTGATGTTGATGGTGATCGTAATGGTTGTAGTTTCTTCAACATCCTTGTCGTTGAAACCTGAAATTTTGACTTGAGCGCTTGCGCTTGTAACTTGTTCGTAGTCGAAGTAAGCTGGGTTCGAAACCGTGAGGTGCCCCGACGTTCGGTTTATTGTTACGTGTTCTGCGAGGCCTTCGTGCTCAGGTGAGAAGGAAAAGCCCTTGTTATTGACGTTATCAAAGGAGGCCTGAATTTCACCAATCACTTGGCCTTGAGTTGGGTTTTCTTCTAGTGTAAATGTTTGGTCTTCGGCTGTTACGGAAGGATCTTCTTTTTTGCATGAGCTAAAGAGCAGAGCAAAAAGAACGAAGGCGGTTGCCGTCAGTTTAAAGTGGCTTTTCATGTAATGAGAGTTTTTTGGTGATTGTGATTGTCTCCGAAAATTAGCTATTGCTTTTGACTTGGTTACCTAGATTAAGGAAAGTCATCATCTGAGAGCTCATGGCCCTTATTCCCCTTTGAGTATCGACTCAATCGTCTCCTTTAAGTCTTTGGCTTCTCGATAACCATTTGAAATCAAGAAGAATTGACCCGCATGCTTAAACACCATGGACGGAAAACCCTTGATGCCCATTTCGCTCGAGAGTTGATAATCAGTCTTCGTCTCGTACTTGATTTCCTCCGATTCGAAGAGTTCCCGGTATTGGGATTCGTCGAGGTCGAACTTTTTGGCGATCTCCACAAAGCTCTCTACATCTCTCATATCCTTTCCTTCAAAGTAGAAAGCCAATTGAACTGCTTTAAAGAAGTGGAGCTCAATTTCCGGTTTCATCTTGCGGGCAACGACCACCGCCCGTGAGGATGGCTCTGTGTCGTACACCAGTGAATCGTCTTTCAGAATGTCGTAGTTGAACTTTTGCCAGGTTCTTTTCTCAACTTCCTTCCAGTGGTGATCTAGAAAGCTTCCCAAGTCTTTATTGGTTTCGGTTCCACCTGGCCTCAAACCACCGAGTATTACTTTGAAATCGTATTGCGGGTAGGCTTATTTGATTTCACTGATTTCAGGGGCAAATCCGTAGCACCAACTGCACATTGGATCGCCGATGTAAATGAGTGTAGAGCCTTCGCCTTCTAGCCAAGAATAGGTCATGAATGAAATAGCGGGTTGTTGCTGTTATTTCAGAATAATCTTGTCCTCAAACAGAACAGCCTCTCTCGAGCGTACTCTTGAAATGTAAGTTCCTCGCGGAAGAAAATCAACTTCAATGATGGTTTGCATGCTCTCTTGAAGAACGAGTTTTCCTTCTAGATCAAAAAGCTCGATGACGGCATCCTGCGGGAAACCCTCGAATACCAATTGATCTGTGCTTGGGTTTGGAAATACGCGAAGCGACTGGCTTGACTGAACGAATTCAAGGCTTGTTTGCGTGCTGCCCTCTCCCGCTTTCCATTTAAGTACCACCTCTGTGAAGTCCGTTGAATCTGCTTCATCGAACATCAGAATGTGCCAAGTTGCGGAGTCGTTCATGTTCCAAGCTCCCGAAAATGGACCAATTTTTAAATCATCGAATATCTGAGCACCATCAACGCTTTGTGAAGGGCCTGGTGTATAAGGAGCAGTTGAATCGGTGTTCCCCGCGATCACAAAACAGCCACCTGCAAAGCAAATTTGAAGATCGACGTTCGTTGGGTTTTCGAGGTGGTGAGCAGTTAGTTTGAAGGCCTTGGCTGAGCTTGCGGAATTTCGCACATGCACTTTGGTGAGGCTCAAGTTAGAGCCATTGTCAACGAATAAATATTCGCTTCCAATTGGGTTGTTTGAATCGTCGAGGAATTCAAAGGACTGAGATTTTAGGTCCAAACCACTGAAGGTTAGGAGTGCAAGACTCAAGGTAATGTACTTCATTCAGTAAAAGTACTTGAAATCGCAACACCCATGCTTTTGACATAAATCCCTAAAAAAGTGAGGGATACGTTTTAAAATATCGAAGTATATTCGTTCGAAAACTTCAAGCTAAAATTATGATCAAACATTTATTTCTTGCCGGCGCTTTAATCGCTGGTTCTCAAATTGCGGAAGCGCAGAACTTCTTCAAAGACGAAGGAGCAGCTGGTACAGCCGCCGATTTTACCATGACTTCCTATGCAGAAAGCGGAAGCGTGGAAATCAATCTACAAGACGAATTAGACGCTGGAAAAGTTGTCCTTTTAGACTACTTCTTCACGACTTGCTTCTACTGCCAGTACTCAACTCCTGAACTCGACGATATTTATCAAGAGCTCGGACCTGACGGTTCAGACCAATTGGAAATCGTTTCATTGGATGTGAATACCTCTACTCATGCCACTAAGTCAATCGCTGACTTTAGAACTGAGTTTGGTGCCAATAACCCAATGTTCGACATGAAAGCTTACGGTTCTTACAATACAGCTTTCATGAGTTCTTCTCCTTACAGAAACCCAACTGGACCTACCTCTTATGGTCTTCCTCACTTCATCGTGATTTGTCAGGACGGATCTTGGAAGTCAATGCACCAAGCGGATGCTTTCCCAGCAACAAGCTCTGAGGTGAATGCTTCTTTGAGAACTCTTCTTGACCATTGCACGATCAATGCTGTTGGAACGGTTGAATTGAACGATGAGAACACACTTAGTGTAACTATGGATCAGGCAGCAAGAATTTTGAATCTTGACTACAACTCAAACAGCGATGTTCAGGTTGAAGTAATCAACATTTTAGGTTCTGTGAGCTACTCTGGAACTATGAATTCTGAAGCATCGATCGATGTTTCTGCTCTTCAGTCTGGAATCTACTTTGTAAGCGTCATCGATGGCGGAGACAAAATGGTAGAGAAAGTAGTGATCAACTAAAGATCATTCTATTGGAATGGCTGAAAAAGACCTGTATCTAGATTTATTAGAACGGTACAAGGATCACCCATACGGTATAATGATAGAATATCGAGACGATCACTCAAATCGAGAAAAATTTATACGTTATTCCTATTGGATTATGCAAATAATGTGCTTGGTCAGCTTTTGTCTTGGGTTGTACTTGATCAAGTGGATTTTTGAATCCTTTGAATCTGAATTTCTCATAGTTCCTCTTTGTGTAGTCGTTGGCGGAGTCACTACAATTATTACTTGGAAGCTGCTCAGGATTAACGACGAGGGAGGGAAAATAAAAGAGTATTCAGATTTGAAGAAGACATATGAACAGGCGTTTTTGGTTACCAAATATCCTACTCAATCTGATCGGGTCAATAATACTAGGGGCCTCACTTCAAAGTGGTTTTTTGTACGTTTATATACTAAATACAAGATTTACGGATGGGCATTTTAAAGGACGTTTTTTACCGAGGACTTATCCAAATTCACAAAAAGTACAGTGGATGTGGAACAAATCCCAGAATGACATGAACAACCTTCTTTTCTTCGCCCTTTGCTCCTCCTTTAGCATGTCCGGCTTCATTCTAGCCTTATACAAGATCATGGCTGAAAGTAAAATTGAACTTGAAACTAATAGTGGCTTAGACAACGGTTTCTCTTTTGATGATGATGAAAGTCAGGCATACTTTGCGCGACGATTTGAAAGGTGGAGAACCGGTGCGATTTTTACTTCCCCACTTTCTCCAATCATTGGATTTATTATTGTTTTATCCGGGGGAGCCTTAAACTTCATCTATAATACTTGGTGGAGTTCAATACTTGTGCTGATTGTGGGGTGGGTGTTATACCTTATCCTGACCAATATATTGGCTTATCGAGTACAATGGCTAATGCCTCTTTCTTTGGTCCTATCATTTATATTGATAATATCTCACATTTTGTGAAAAGCCAAAAACTACCATATCTCTGTTGTAGTTTCCCTCAATCTCTTAACCACATGATCGCGAGCCAGCCATACGCAAAAACCAAAACTGTCATTACAAGCCAAGACGAGTTGGTCAGGTAGTCCTCCTCTCCGATCTGATGAAACTCTAAGAATGGATTAAGTGGACTACATAAAAGGAGAAACCCAATCCCTAAAATCACTAGTTTGAAGCAGCCAGAGTTATTCTTTTTTGATTTTCCTTCTCCAAGCGTTTCCATGTGGAATGATTTTGCAAAGTGTAGACCTTTGAACAGAGACGGAAAATGACTAAAATCACCTAAGAACGAGCAAAGACCAGCTGATAAATTCAAAGCTTGCTTTCGAAGCAGATCAGATGGCTAATCCGTGACAACCTATCCTAGCTGCAAGCCTCGAGCTACAAATAGCTTCTGAACCAAACTTGAAACTTGTAGCTAGAGGCTTACAGCTAGACTCTCTCGATAAACAATCCTTCCTCTGTCTTCGAGATCTTGATGAGCTCTTTCTCCCGCAAACCCTTAAGGCTTTTGTCCCATTGTTTGTTGCTGAGGCCAACGGATTCTTTCAATTGGTTTAGATCCAATTTTTCAGCACCTTCCAAGTTCTTTAGAACCAACTTCTCATTCTCACTCAACTCCCGTCCTTCGCCAGCGGCTTCGGCCGACGAAGCTACTTGAGGCTTGTCGCTTGCAGCTTTTTGCTCCTTTTCAGGTCTCATCTGAGGAAAGAAAAGCACTTCTTGGATGGATGTATTGTTGGTCATAAGCATCACAAGGCGGTCGATGCCAACACCCAATCCTGAGGTGGGCGGCATTCCGTACTCCAAGGAACGCACAAAGTCTTTGTCGATGAACATGGCTTCGTCGTCGCCGCGTTCGCCCAACTTCAGTTGTTCTTGAAAGCGTTCCATCTGATCGATGGGGTCGTTCAACTCACTGTAGGCGTTTGCGAACTCAGTTCCATTGATGAACAATTCAAAGCGTTCGGTCAATTCTGGATTGTCGCGGTGCCGTTTGCTCAAAGGCGACATTTCAATCGGATAGTCTTTGATGAAGGTCGGCTGCACATAATGCGCTTCACACTTCTCTCCGAAAATCGCATCGATCATCTTTCCACGACCCATGCTGTTGTCTACAGCAATGTGCCATTCCTGACATTGCTTTCTGAGCGCGTCTTCATCCATGCCCGAAATGTCGACTCCAGTGTGTTCCAAAATCGCTTCGTACATGCTCACACGATCAAAAGGTTTGCTGAAGTCGATGGTTTTGCCGTTGAATTCAAAGCTCAAAGTTCCGTGAATGGCCATGGCGACCTTGCGGAACATCTCCTCGGTGAAGTCCATCATCCAGTTGTAGTCTTTGTAGGCTACATAGATTTCCATCACCGTGAACTCCGGATTGTGCGTGCGGTCCATTCCCTCGTTTCTGAAGTCTTTGGCGAACTCATACACGCCTTCAAATCCTCCAACGATCAATCGCTTCAAGTAAAGCTCATTGGCGATGCGCAAGTACAAGGGAATGTCGAGTGCGTTGTGGTGGGTGATGAACGGCCGCGCTGCCGCTCCTCCTGGAATCGGCTGAAGAATGGGTGTTTCAACTTCTAAATATTCTTTTGAGTTGAAGAACTCCCGCAGGGTGCTGATGACCTTGCTGCGTTTCAGGAAAGTCTCCTTCACATGATCGTTCACGATGAGGTCGACGTAGCGCTGACGATAGCGCATCTCTGGATCCACAAAGGCATCGTGTATTCCGCCATCTGCATCGGTTTTCACGATTGGGAGCGGACGCAAGGACTTGGAAAGCACTTTCAATTCCTTCACATGGATGCTGATTTCCCCTACTTGAGTTTTGAAAACATGGCCTTTGATGCCGATGAAATCTCCGATGTCGAGGAGTTTCTTGAAGACATCGTTGTACATGGTCTTGTCTTCCGAAGGGCAAATTTCGTCGCGGTTCACGTAGATCTGAATCCGCCCATGAGGATCCATGAGTTCGGCAAAGGAGGCTTTTCCCATGATGCGCTTCCCCATCAATCGACCGGCAATGCTCACTTCCTGAAAATCTCCTTCCGACTTAAAGCCTTCCTTTATCTCCGTGGATTTGACATTCACTTCAAAGAGATCTGCTGGATAAGGCTCAATTCCCAATGCGCGCAGCTGCTCTAAGGCTTCTCTGCGTATTACTTCTTGTTCCGATAATTCTTGTGACATCCTCTGTATTATAGGCGGGCAAAGATAATCGCTTCGCAGTCTTAGAGAAGGCTAAGTATGAGCGCTTGAGAGCTTTATATCCTTCACCATCAACTGGAGACTTTTCCTGCCTTTCCACTCGTTCATTTCGAGAGCGTAAACGAGGTCGAATTCCACTCCAGACTTCAGCTTTTCTTGCCATTCTCCAAAACCAAATGCAATTCCATTGATGGTTATGGGATTTGGGTCCTGGGATTTGGACTTCACTTCCAACTTTAGGTGAGTCCCGTCTCCAACGTGCCGAGTTCCTCCCGCATCGACCAAATTTCTAGTCATAAACTGAGGACTTAAGTTCGACGGACCGAAAGGTCGGAGAGCTTTCAACCATTTGTAGAGCTCATTAGTTAGATCGGATAGCTGCAGCTCAAGATCAACATTTAGTTTCGGTGTTAACTTTTCTTCTGTAATTCGTTTCGAAACCGATTCTTCAAAGTGTTTCTTGAAACTTTCGAGCTTTTCTTCCTTCAAACTCATGCCGGCAGCGTACTTATGTCCACCAAATTGCTCTAGGTCTGTAGCGCAATCGTCGATGGCTTCATGCACATCAAAGCCTCTTACTGAGCGTGCTGATCCAGTCCAGAGGCCATTGCTTTTGGTGAGTACAATCGTTGGGCGATACACTTGCTCAATCAATCGAGAAGCAACAATTCCAACTACTCCTTTGTGCCAGTTTTCACTGAACACCAAGGTGCTTTTGTTCTCTGCAAAATTCTTTTCGGAACGCAGAATCTTCAATGCTTCTTCGGTCGTTTCCTTATCCAAATCTCGTCGCTCTTGATTCTTCTCTTCGATTGCCAAAGAGAGCTCTTCCAATTTCTTTTCGTCCGTTTCAAGAAGCAAGCGAGCTGCTTCAGAAGCGTGACCAATCCTTCCTGCTGCATTGATTCTGGGGCCGATGGCAAAAACCAAATCGCTCACAAAAAGTTTCTCCTTTTTCCCTGCGCGATTCAGCAAGGCCGCCAAACCCGGACGTGCTTGTCGATTCAGTGCCAGCAAACCGTACTTTACAAGAATTCGATTCTCACCAATTAGAGGCACAATATCACAACACGTGCTAATGGCAACGAGGTCGAGGTAATCGAAAGGATCGGTTTCAATGAATGGCATGCGCGCCTTCATGGCAATCATCAATTTGAAGCCAATTCCAGCGCCTGTTAGCTCTTTGAATGGGTAAGGACAGTCATTCTGCTTTGGGTCTAAGATGGCGACGGCTGGGGGCAGCTCTTTGCCTGGAAGGTGGTGATCGCAGATGATGAAATCGATGCCTTTGGACTTCGCCCGTGCCACTTGCTCGGTGGCCTTAATTCCACAATCTAGGCTAATGATGAGTTGAACCTTTTGCTCGGCTGCAAAAGCAATGCTCTGAAAGGAAACGCCATAACCTTCTTGGTAGCGATCGGGAATGTAGTAGTCGACCTCATCGTAAAACGAACTAAGAAAGTGATAGAAACTCGACACTGCCGTAGTGCCATCGACGTCGTAATCGCCGTAAACCAAAACCTTTTGTCCTTCTTCAAGCGCTTGTTGAAGTCGTTCAACTGCCTTGTCCATGCCTTTCATGAGAAATGGATCGTGCAGATCTTGAAGTCCGGACTTAAAAAAGGAACGGCCATCCTCCATGCTGCGAATGCCCCGTTGCCACAGAATTTGAGCAATGGGCTCTTCTACGCCAATCTTGTGCTGCAGATCTTGAATCTCTTCGGGCTTCGCTTTTTCTAGGACATTCCAATGCCTGGTCATGCTCCAAAGATAGAGCTCCCTTCGGCCCTCAGGCGAATATGTATATAACAAAAAGCGGGCGCCTAACGGCGCCCTATCTAACAACTACTAATAAAGAGGATATTCAGGGATTAATTGTTGAGGATCTCAAAAAGCTGATCCAAATTCGGTGTCAAAATGATTTCGATTCGTCTGTTTTTAGCTTTCGCCTCTGGTGTTCCAGCTGGGTCAACAGGCACGTGCTCACCCCGACCAGCGGCAGTAAGCGTGCTGGGGTCAATCTTGGAATTCTCCATCATGATTTTCACAACAGCTGTTGCACGAACCACGCTCAAATCCCAGTTGTCTTTCAGCTCTCCACGTCCGCGAAATTCATCGGTGTCGGTGTGACCTTCAACCAGGATGGTTAAGTTTTCTTGGGTTTCCAACACTTTGGCCAGGTCAATCAACGCGCCCTTACCTTCCTTATTTATGCTCGTGCTTCCTGAAGGAAAGAGCAGCTTGGCCTCCATAGAAACTTGTATGCGACCATTCTTTGTCTCTATGGTAAGACCTTTGTCTTTAAAGCCTAGAAGGGCTTCCTGGATTTTTGCTTTCAAGTCTGCAACCGCTTTATCCTTTTCGTCGATGATGCGCTGAAGTTCAAGAACACGTTTCTCGCGTTCCTTCAAATCGGCATCCTTCGCCTCAAGTTCCGCTTGTTTGGCATTCAAGTCGCGCTCCAACTGACGAAGCATGTCTTCCTTGCGCTGAAGATCTTCTTGTGCTTGAAGAAGCTCTCTCATCAGCTTGCGATTCTCCGCTTCGCTGGTTTCCATGCTCTGGCGTTGCTTCGACAATAGCTCGTCGTTGATGCGATTCAACTTATCGTACTGGGCAATCATCTTCCGCAAGGAAGTTCCCATGGTTGTGGTATCCGTTTGAAGAGCTGTGAGCTTTTTCGTGAAATCCTCAATTTGAACATTGAGTTCCTTCACCTCGGCTTCAAGGTCTTGGTTGTTGGTGGAGAACAATGAGTTCTCTTCGCTGAGCTTATCCATCTTCGATTGCATCTCCTCTACTTTTCTCGCGGGAACGCAAGAAGTGAATGAGGCGATCAATAGAAATGCGAGTAGCCTGTTTATTGTAACTGCTTTGAGCATAAGGTCAAAGGTTGACAATATTGAGGGCCTTTAGAAGAGAGCTTCCGCGACTTTTTAACAGCCGATGTTTGATTAGTTGGTGATGATGAGCCGTTCCGATTGTCTGCCTCCCGGATGAGTCAGCTCTACGTGGTAAGAACCCGCAGGAAGGTTCAATTCTATGGCGTGCAATTCGGATCCAGAAATTTCGGAATCACAGAAAACCTCCAAACTCATAATTGTTTCCGACATTGGTGAGGTCAAGAAGAACGGTGTCTCCAGCCTCTATGTAGACACTGTCCGTGGGGCTCGGAAAAGTAATTCCTTCAATCCCCCCTGTTCCCGCAGAGGCGTCCCATGTAGAGGCGTCATCCCAGTTGCCATTTCCAACAGAGCGAAAAACGCGCTGCGAAAAAAGGTCTCCAAGAAGAAGACTAAACAACAATGATATGAGGAGAGACTTGGTCAAGTTCTATTAAAATTTGTAGGAAAAGCCAATAGACAAAACCTCTTTAAACTGGGTTCTTTTTCCCATTCCATCGACAATGCCGTCGTCGTTGGTGTCTACTCCAATGAGAATATCATCGTCGTAGATGAGGTGTGTGGCGATGCTCGCCGTAATGAACTTGTTCACTTTAAAGGCCAAGAGGGCTTCCCAGTTCACATCGATGTTCTCGGGGTTGTTTAAATAGTTCGAGAACAAATCAACCTTCGTTTGGAAAGTGACGTTCTTCATGATGTCGTCTTGATACATGAATTTCAGGTAACCCCCAACTTCGTATCGAGCATTCAATCCTTCAGTTACAAGATTCCCCAGCGCATCGTATTCAGCGGCCTCAACGCCAAAAGCACCGGCATTCGCCAAAGTCTGGTTGGTTACAATGGTCGTCTTATTGGCAAGCGGAGAAATGAAGGCGCTCAACTTCTTGTTCGGCTTGTACTCCATACCCAAAGCGAGCTGCATATAGGCCGGCGAAAGAAAGTCTGATATGGTGGCGCGTGTAGGCGAAACCGGATCGTCAAAACCTGGGGCAAATTGAGTTCGAAAGCTAAAAAGGCCGGTATACGACCATTTTTTATTCGCCGTTTTCCCTGCTTTCGACACTATCTCAATACGGTCGTCGCTTTTGATGACTGGTTGCTTCTCTTGACGGATCAATCCATAGGCAAGAACAATGTTGTTGTCCCAGCTAACTTTTTCCTTTTCGTAATTGGCAAAAGCGTTCAATAATCCGGCTCCAGAAATGGAGCTGTTACCCCCGGCGGCCCAGTTGTTCAATGAGACTTGGTTGAAGTTGATCGACCCGACCCCTCCTTTCGTCCATGGTCCTTTCACAGTATCTTCTACCGCAGAACTATCTGGCTTAGCCTCTCCTTGTGCATTTACACCTTGTGCAAAACAAACGGCCATCAAAATCAAGCCTATTTTTCTCATATTCATTCGATACTCTTTTTTAAAAAACGCAGAATAGCTGCAAAGCTATTTTTCGTTACGTTTCCGTCGCTCTTGAATCGGCAAACTACTGAGAATAACCCACTAAACGTTAGGATGTAATTTACTGTCGAGATATTCCTATTTTTATGGCTTGCTTAATAAAACCAGTTAAGAGGTGAATTGCATTATTGTTGACGACGATCGAATGTCGAGGGCAGTCCTCGAGAAGTGTGTGAATGAAACAGCTTTTTTAGAGCTGGTTGGGCAATACTCAAATGCCATGGACGCTCGAGTAGCCATTTCAAGCAAAAAAGTGGATCTCATATTTCTCGACATCGAAATGCCCGAGATGTCTGGACTGGAATTCATTCAGAGTTTCCCTGATGTTCCCCAAATCATATTTGTCACCTCTAAAACGGACTACGCGGTTGAGGCCTTCGAGTATGATGTGACTGATTATGTCACCAAGCCTGTCAATTACGAACGCTTTCTAAAAGCTGCTGAAAAAGCACGTCGCATCCACGATGTGTTCGAAGGTGAAAATACCGGTGGTATGGACTTCTTCGTAAAATGCGATTCGAAGATGGTAAAGATCAATTTGAACGAACTCAACTTCGTAGAGGCTCTAGGGGATTACGTTCGTTTGATCACAAACGACAAGAAGTACACGGTGCTCAGCACCATGAAAGCTTTTGATGCAAAATTGCCGAGCGACATCTTCATGCGCGTGCACAAGTCGTTCATCATCAATCTTCGCAAGATTGAACGCATTGAGAAGAATGTGGTGCACATCGATGACTTGCGCATTCCCATCAGCAGAACCTACAAAGAAGGTTTGAAGAAGCGTCTTACGACGCTCTAGTTACAATCCCAAATTAGTCTTGAATAGTTTGATGGCGATCGACAATAAGATCACACCAAACACCTTGCGGATTACCGCAATTCCCGACGGACCCAAAAAGCGCTCAATTCGCGCGGAAGCTTTGAGGACCGCATAGACGAAGATCATATTCAAGGCAATGCCCACAATGATGTTCTGAACATCGTATTCCGCACGCATGGAAAGAATGGTTGTTAGCGTTCCTGCACCTGCAATGAGAGGAAAAGCTAAAGGCATGATGGATGCCGTCGCTGGCATATCGTCGCGATACAAGCGAATTCCGAGTATGAGCTCCAACGACAAGAAGAAGATGATGAAGGAGCCCGCAATCGCAAAACTCGAGACATCAATTCCGATGACGTGAAGAATGGATTCACCTACAAAAAGGAAAACCATCATAATGGTTCCGGCAACAATACTTGCCTTTCCCGATTGAATGTGACCAACCTTTGTTCGCAAATCTATGATGAGCGGAATGGAGCCAATAATGTCAATCACAGCGAACAAAACCATCGTCACTGTTCCTATTTGTTTGAGGTCGAAATAATTCATCTTCGAAATTTGCCGCGAAAATACTCTTCTTATTCGCGATAGAGATGCTTTTGAACTAATTTCAAACACTGAGGTTCAGTGAGTATGAAAGTTGCCGTTGTCGGTTCTGGAGTTGCAGGTTTGGGAAGCGCCATCCGCCTTGCCCATCAAGGCTTTGAGGTGGATATCTTCGAGACGAATTCTTACCCTGGAGGCAAACTTACAAGCATTCAACTAGGTGCGTATCGCTTCGATGCAGGACCTTCTTTATTCACCATGCCCCAATACGTCGTCGAATTATTGGCCTTAGGCGAGAAAAATCAAGAAAAGCTCCGTTTCGAATACTCCAAACTCGACCGACTTTGCCATTACTTTTATTCGGACGGAACCAACTTTCAGGCTTGGGCTGATCAAGAGAAATTCATTGAATCTTTTTGTGAAGCAACGGGCGCAAAAGCCTCCGATGTCGTCGACGAATTAAAAAGCTCCAAGAAACTGTATGAACTTACCAGTCCCTTCTTTCTAGAAAAAAGTCTGCAGCTGGCAAGCACCTATTTAAATCCCAAAATTTTCAAAGTTCTGGCGCAATTCCCAATCGCCAAATTAAAGCGGCCGTTGGCTGAAAACAACCGACTCCGCTTTCACAACGCGAAGGCCGAACAGTATTTCAATCGCTTCGCGACCTACAACGGTTCAAACCCATACCAAACGCCGGCTGTAATGGGTGTGATTCCACATTTGGAGCATGGTATTGGCGCCTTCTTCCCGAAAGGTGGAATGCACCAAATTACGCTCAGCCTCGTTGAAAAAGCAAAGTCACTTGGAGTGCGTTTCCACCTCAACGCTCCCGTCGAAGAAATTATAACCGAGCAGTCAAAAGTGATTGGGGTTCAGGTAAAAGGTGAAATGCATCCCTGTGATTTAGTAGTTTCAAATGCCGATGTGCGCTCAACTTATTCAAAGCTCCTCAAACAAAAACTTCCCAAAAAATTAGAACGGGTAGAACCCTCCTCCTCTGCCCTCATCTTCTATTGGGGAATCAACCGAAGCTTCTCGGAACTTGGAGTGCACAACATCTTCTTCAGTTCAGATTACAAGAAAGAATTCACCCAAATTTTTGAGAAAAAGGTATTGCCCGACGAACCAACGGTCTACGTCAACATCACCGCCAAAGAAGCCAAAAGCGACGCGCCAGAAGGATGCGAGAATTGGTTCGTAATGGTGAATGCGCCTTACAATGAAGATCAGGATTGGGCACATCTGATTCAAGAATGTCGAACACAAATCCTTCGCCGAATTGAAAAAAGTTTGGGTGTAGATGTGAAAGCACACATCGTTGAAGAGGACGTGCTAGATCCACTGCTCATCGAGTCCAGAACAGCTTCCTATAAAGGAAGCATCTACGGACAGTCATCAAACCACTGGTCGGCAGCCTTCCTTCGTCACCCCAATTTCAGCTCAAAAGTGAAAGGACTCTATTTTTGCGGTGGAAGTGTGCATCCGGGTGGTGGAATTCCACTCTGTTTGCTCTCAGCTAAAATCACAAGTGATGTTATCATCAAAGGCAAGTAAAATAGCGTTTGGAATTCTGCTCATCTTGCACCTCGTTGGTTTCATTGGAATCAACAGTAGCAAGTCGGAGCTATTCCTGAGCTTGAGTGCTGTCCACCTCATCATTTCGGCCTTGGTTCTCTTTTGGTTCCACCAAAAATGGGATGCAAAACAGGCAATCGCTTTGATTCTCATTTTCGTCTTAAGCTTTGGCTTGGAGGTCGCGGGTATTCAAAGCCGAGTGATTTTTGGCTCCTACGATTACATGGATATGTTGGGCACGAAAGGCTTGGAAGTTCCCTTTGTCATTGGTCTTCTATGGGTGATGTTGGTGTATGCAAGCCAGCACATCGTGAAGGCCTTTTACCCTCGTTACAATCGTTTCGTGCTCCTGCTAGCGGCAAGTGCGCTGATGGTCTTCCTCGACTTTTTAATCGAACCTTTAAGCGAATCCTTGGGGTATTGGAAATGGACAGAAGGCTCAGCGCCAGCGCAGAACTACCTCGTTTGGTTCATCGCTTCTTTTGTCTTTCAGCTAATTCTGGCCCCGTGTCAACGCGAAGTGCCCATCAACAAAATGGCGCTTCCTCTGTTTATCTTCTTCGTTTTGTTCTTCTTTGGCTTGAACTTTACTCTAGCATGAATCCAATTGTCGCCATAACTGTTTTCCTCGCCTCCTTTTTCATCATGGAGTTTGCTGCTTGGTTCACACATAAGTATGTGATGCATGGGCTGCTCTGGTATTTACACAAAGATCACCATCAGAAAGAACCCGGATTTTTCGAGAAAAACGATTCTTTCTTTCTGATTTTCGCCATTCCAAGCTGGCTATTCATCATGTATGGAATGATGCACGGCAACGACTGGAAGCTTTTTTACGGTCTTGGCATTTTAGCATACGGAACTTGTTATTTCCTGGTTCACGACGTGCTCATTCATAAGCGCTTCGACTTGTTCCAAAACATTCGTCACCCCTACTTCAAGGCAATCATTAGAGCGCACCAAACACATCACCGCGTTCGAATTAAAGAGGGTGCGAGCTGCTTCGGCATGCTTTGGGTTCCAATGGAATTTTTCAAACGAGAGCAATCACGACGCAAACAGAGCGCGGTATAATGGAAAAGTGGCTCTATCTCTCCCTCATCATTTTCACGGTTCTCGTTCCATTCGTTCGAAGTTTTGAACCGCGCATCGCTTTCTATAAAAAATGGAAAGCATTCTTTCCAGCGGTTGCCATCATTGGGTTGGCATTCATCCTCTGGGACATCAAGTTCACTGAAATGGGTGTTTGGGGCTTCAACCCAACCTACTTGAGCGGACTCTATATTTCCAACCTCCCCATTGAAGAATGCCTCTTCTTTTTGGTGATCCCCTATTCGAGCATGTTTGTTTATGAAGTGTTTGAATACTTCTTCAAGAAAGACCTTCCTGAAAGGATTAATAAAACCTTGGCCATAGCCCTGGGCTTAATCAACCTCGCCGTGGCTTTCCAGTTTTCCGACCAAGCCTACACCTTTTACAGCCAGCTCATCAACGGACTTGTACTCATCCTAATCGCGCTCGCAAGGCCAAAAATTCTCAAAGGTTTTTGGCGAATGTTTGCCGTGATTCTCATTGGCTTCTTCATCGTGAACGGCATACTCACCGGGAGTTTCATCGAAGGTGAGGTCGTTTGGTATTCGAGTGCTGAAATCATAGGAGTCCGTCTAGGTACGATTCCGGTTGAGGACGTGTTTTATGGAATGTCACTCATCCTCCTCAACCTCTTTCTTTACAAGGTTTTTAAGCGGCGCCTTCGTATTGATTGGATTCGTTGAATGCGATTGTCTCAGCCCCGGTCATTCTTAAATAGACTTGAAGCAGGCTGAGTACATCTCCCTCGCAATAACGTACAATACGGTCTAAGTCATTTTCTTTCCAGTACAAGTCACAAACATCCGAACCCGATATCTCAGCCTTTGGGTTTCTTAAATCAAAGACGTGTGCAAGCAAGTCAAGACTCGTGTATGCCTTCCAATCTCCGAACTTCCACATCTCCATGGTGTCCAAATGCTGAACCTCCCAAGGTTTCTTTCCTTGTGTATTCAAAATTTCAGGAAGTGCTAGACCTCGGATTAAACACCGACGAGCAATGTATGGGAAGTCGAATTCTTTCCCATTGTGCGCACATAAACGCAAATTCGGACGAGATATCTCACTCAGAAACGCACAGAAATCCTTGAGCAAGCGTCGTTCGTTGTGTGATGAGAAACTCTCTACAGCGATGTAGGCCGATCCATATTCACGTACGATTCGAGCAATGCTGATGCAAATGATCTTTCCAAATTCAGCATAGATGCCCGCACGTTTATAGAACTCGGAATCGGGAAGGTCGTCTCGATTGATTGACTTGGCCTTTTTAAGCCACAGAGCCTTTTCAGCCGAATCGAGCTCATTAAAATCCTGTTTTTGGGGAACTGTTTCAATGTCGAGAAACAGAATATTCGTGTCAGTAAGCTTGTGTTCCATTGGACGGTAGTTTGAAGAATTTCTTCAATATTACCTCCTCGGCAGTTTGGATTCTGACTAAATGTATTCCTTCTGGTAGGTCAGATACGTCGAAGCGAATTAAGCCGTCTTCAAGCTGTACAAAGGATCTTTTGGCATGAAGCCTTCCCTGAACATCCATCAGTTCAATTTGATCTATTCCAACAGAAGCTCGAATGAAACAGTGGTCGTTGGTTGGGTTTGGGAACAAAGTGAATTCAGTTTCTTCTTCCAAGACCTCAACACGACTGTTTGGAGCGGGAAGTTTAAAGCCTCTGTCTTGTAGAATGAAACTCATACCTCCGCTGTTCTCACCATATACGATGTCGGGCTTTCCGTCTTTCGAAAGATCTGCTACGCTCAAGCGCAAGTTCTTCGCATTCACTTTTAAGGTGTCAAGGCCTGTGAAGGTTCCCGCCAAATTCCCATCAATGTTTCCGTAAACGTATATGGTGCCGTTGTAGCTTCCAACAAACATCTTGAGAGAAGCTCCATTCGCGCTTGTATTGTACTTTAAGCTGTCGTCCATTAAAGCAAAACTCGGACTCGTGAAGCCTTCCCCGATGAGGTTTACGATTTCAACATTTCCAAAGTCTTCATTCTTGTTGCTCTCAGAGAAACTTGCCTGGCTTGCATTTCCGGTATTCTCGAAGAAATAAATCCTTCCGTACCGACCACCCGAGATCAAATCGAGGTCTCCATCACGGTCCACATCGTAGATGGTTAAAGAGGGATTGTAGCCAAGAAATAAGGTGCTGTCCCAAGAAACCTGCTTTCTCACAAAGACGGCGGAATCGGTAGGTGAAGAAGCTTGATTTTCATAGTACACCGCATTTCCAAAAACCTCTCCTAGCACCATATCGAGATCTCCGTCTGCATCCAAATCTCCAAAGGCTGGAATCAATCCCTGATTTCTAGGATCCTGACCAAAACCCATGAAATCATCGTCGGCCAATTGAAAAGAAGGGAAGGCTGAACTGTCTGTGTACACTCCGGTATTCTTGAAGTATACCAAGCGCGATTGGTATTCACTGAAGCTTTGAAACTCTCCGTAATTTCCGCACACAAGGTCCAAAAGACTGTCGCCATCGATGTCGATGAAAACGGGAGAGGCCATGGTTCCTAAATCGACGACCTCGTCGCTTAGAAAATCTTTTTGCTTGAATTCAAAGTCGGGAAGGTCGTTTTGACCCTTGTTTTTGTAGAACCATACGTTTTCAAAATCGTCGGAAGCTCCCACATTGTTTGGACTTGAGACCAAATCTTTCACTCCGTCGTTGTCGAGGTCAAGGTAATAGCTCCCTGGGAATATCGGTAAATCAATGGGGGTTCCGCCCGTAGGATAGTTCGTCTCAAAGGAAGTAATGACCGCTTTCTTGTTGTCGCCACCATTGTACAATGCTTTCGTATTGCCAAACGAAACATCGCTGAGCAATAAATCCAAATCTTGGTCTTGGTCGAGATCAATGGCCATCAAAGCAGAACCAATGTGTCTTGCCGCTCCTCGAACTGGATCCATAGAATTCAAACTCATGCGGTCCGTCCCTCCAGAATCTGCACAGAAGGAATTCATTACAATGTTGTTGTCCGTTCCGCCTTCGGAAAATACTCCCCAACATTGGGTTTTTAAAATCAGGTCTAAGTCCTTTGCACCTACTCCTCGGTTCTCATAATACTCTGCAAAGTTTCCAAAAACACCAAAGGATACAATGTCCATATAACCGTCGCCATTAAAGTCGGCAAGCGCAGGAACATCGTCAACATAAGTGTATACGTTGGACCGAGTTGTCCCGAACGACGCCTGATACTCGGTTGTGAGATAATAGACTTCATTGCTGTCGATGTCAAGAAAATCATCTCTTTCCCGAAAACGCAAAACGGAATCACTTTCATTTACAAACACTGCAATTCCAAAGGGGTGCGCCGTGAAAAGATCCATTTTACCATCGGCGTTGTAATCGTAGGTCTGAACAAAACCGTAGAAATCAGGAGAGAAAAACTGCTCGTATTCTGGGGCGTAGTGGTACGGGTTGCCAAGTTGACTTCCATCGTTCAGGAAGGTTCTCAAAATATTCCCATCCCGGTCAAAAACCAGTAAATCCATGATTCCATCATGGTTCAATTCCATTTCCGAAAACTGAACCGAATTGAAGCCACCAACCCAAGGGTTTTGGAGCGTATCTCCAATAAAGTTCACAAGAGGAATGGAGTCGTATCGACCGTACTTCTCAACAAATTGGGCGTTCAGAAGTACTGGAATGCTAAGCCAGAAAAAAACCAGAAAGCTGTGGTGGAATCGGTTCAATATGCTCAGTCTACAATTAAAATTATCGACTTGTCGAGCTCGCCGAAACCAAACACGCGCACGATCAATTCATTTCCTTGAACCTCTGGCAAACGCAAGTCTGCCTTCCGAATGTTTTCCTCTTCTCGGAAAGCCCATTGTTTGATGAGTCGACCTTGAAGGTCGTAGAGATGAACCCCTTTCAATGCCGCCCCAGCGCTCAGCACTTGAAAACGCTCGTGCGCCGGGTTGGGAAAGATGTTCACGTTTCGCATAATCCACTCGTGGTAGCCAATTCCAGTTGTATCTGTCGTGTCTGTGGTATCGGTTGTGTCTGTTGTATCCGGAGGTGGTAGTGGTGGAAGTAGAATGCCTTTTCCACGAAGCATGCTGGTGATGCCTCCTGCTTGTTCTCCAAGGAACAAATCGGGTAAGCTATCACCGTACACATCTGTGATTGAAGGGGCAATTCGATATCGAGAATGAGGAATGGAGTCGATCTTCCGAAAGTTTCCAAACATATTGCCATCGAGGCTGTCGTAAACCTCAACTTGTCCGAAAATACTTCCAAGGAAAAGGTGCGCTTCTCCTGCATCATACCTTCCTGCCAACTTACCCATGGAATCGATCTTAATGATTTCAGGCACCAAGAAGCCATTTCCAAAAACATCCTTTCGCTCTACACCGCCAAAGTTTTGCAGCTTGAAAGAAGACGAAAAAAGCGGCTGCGAAGAATCCCCTTGGTTGAGGTACATATCCATTGTTCCGTGCTGCTCACCAATAATGAGATCCAAATCACCGTCTGCGTCTGCGTCAAAAAGCTCTGGTGAGGCAAAAGCGGTAGTGCTCACAATGCTGTCCCAGCCCGGAGAAGCTTGAAGAATTATTGAATCGCCCAGGTTGGTCGCTATGTTCTCGTAATACCTTAGGCTACCATCTTGCAATCCAATCAGAAGGTCCAAATCGGAATCTGCATCCATGTCCCCAAACTCCAGTTGAATGGAACGCAACTGCAAGGCCTCTAGGTTTAAATAATTGCTGTCGACCAAGCGAAAAGCCGGGAGGCGAACAGAGTCGTTGTAGGTCCCGATGTTTTGGAAATAGGCAATGCGCCCGTAGTAGTCTTTGTTGCTTTTCATGAAAGCATCGTTTCCAACGATCATATCGACCAATGAGTCGCCGTTCACATCTACAAAAGCAGGGAAAGCCATGGTGCCAACATCAATCATCTCCCCCACTAAAAAGTCCTTCTTAATGTAGTTGAAACTTGGGTTTTCATCGAGATTGGTGTTGTCGTAGTACCACACATTGTCGCGGTCCATGGACTCCTGCAGTGCGCCCGGGGTAACAAGCAAATCGCGCTCGTTGTCGTTGTCTACATCCACATAATAGGCGGCTGGGAAAATTCCTAAGTCTACCGCTTTGGTATTGCTTGGAAACAGCGTGTCGAAAGAACTGATGCGGGCCTTGCTTGAGTCACCTGTATTGTTGAGTAAAATCATTTTCGAATAGGCAATATCCCCAACGGCTAAGTCCATTGTGAGGTCCCCACCAATATCAAAAGCGGTGATGGTGGAACCCGTATGCCTTGCCGCTCCTCTTTTAATGACATCTGGCCTGGAAATGCGGTCGGTACCTCCCGAATCTGGACAATAAAAATTGGTGGTGATTCCGTTGGATGTGTCGTTTTCATAAAAAAGGCCCCAACACGCTGTGATGTTTTTAAACACCAAACTGTCTGGGACGGTCGAAATGTTCTTGTAGTAATTGATGGTGTTTGCAGCCAAGGAAAACTCATTTCCAAATGTGAGTAAGTCCAACTTTCCGTCGAAATTGATGTCTTCAATGGCGGGCTTGTCTTCTGCAGGAATTTCTACATTGAAGTAGTTTACTCCCCCGCTGCCATCCGGAAACTGAGCGGTTACATAACAAACTGGATTTCCAACAAAATCCCTGAAATTGCACAGAGGTTCAAAGCGAAGAACGCTGTCGCTCACGTTCTTAAAAATTCTCAGGCCGAAGGGGTGGCGGGCCCAAATATCGACCTTGCCGTCGTTGTTGTAGTCTTTGAAATAGGCGAAGTGCTGTATTCCTTCAGGAAAGCGAGCCGAGTATTCTGGGGCATGTTTGTAATCTACATATCTTCCAATCGCCTTGTTTAGGAACACCTTAAAATTTCGTCCGTCGCGATCGAACTCCACAAGGTCTTTTCTCCCATCTCGATCCACGTCAATCCGTCCAAACTGAGCCAAATTAATTCCGCCGGCCCAGGCTTGTTTCAAGCTGTCGCCATTGTGGTCAAGAACTGTGAGGGAATCGTAATATCGATAGTCGAATAGCGAGTCTTTTTGGCCGCTAACAATGGTTGAAAGGAGGATGCTGAAGAGAAGGGGGATGAAGAAAAACAGATTCCTTTTCATAATATGGAGCGGTTTCTACGTTAAAGACGTCCCGAACTTAATCTGGTTGCCTTTAAGGCATTAAAATTCGGCTATTTTTGCGCTCGCTCATGGCAAAACTTATTTTACGCAAGCTTCATTGGAAAGTTCTTACCCTCTCCGCACTGGCTCTATTTCTTTCTGCTCTTCCAACATCCGAGGTTTTTTCTCAAGAAGACGACCGCGAACGCTTGGATATGATGATGATCAATTTGAACTCGAGTTTTCTGCTCGGATCTAAGGGCTTGTTTGATCAGAAATTCTTTTCTCATGGCTACGATATAGCCCTGATGTACGATCACTTTTTACCCAGAAGCCCCATGAGTGTTGGAATTGGTCTTGGCATCAGTCATATGCGGATTTACAGCAATGCACAGGTTGAGTGGGTTGATTCCAATGAAACGAACTTCCACCTCTTCAATGTTATTCCTTTCGACAGTACCTACAAACGATCGGCTTTCAACCTAAACTATCTTGAAATTCCAGCAGAGCTTCGCTATAGAAGTAAGCCCGACGAAAGAGGGCATCCTTGGAAAATTTCCATCGGCGCGAAAGTTGGCTTTAAAATCAATGCCCGTCAGCTTTTAGTCGACGACCAAGCTTATCGTTTTACCTCAACACGATTCCCGAATACGGCACGAGTTCGAGGAACAGCAACCTTTCGGGTTGGTTATGGTAAGTTCTCGATTTATGGCGCCTACCAGTTTACGCCACTCTTTCACGAAGGGCAGGGGACTGAACTTTACCCGCTCTCCATTGGCATGTGCCTATCTCTCTTCTAAAAATTCCTTGCGCTTTCGTTATACTTGCTCTGTACAAGTACTGAGCTATGGACTTTCGAATTAGAAGTAAAGAGGACTACGAAAAAACGTATCAAAAAAGTGTTGAGTCTCCGGAGGACTTTTGGGCCGAAATAGCCTCAAGTTTCAGTTGGAAAAAACCTTGGGACCAAGTTCTTGAGTACGACTTGAGCAAACCCGAAATCAAATGGTTTCTAAATGGAAAACTCAACATCACTGAAAATTGCCTCGATCGACACATTGAGAAGCGCGGCAACAAAACAGCCCTGATTTGGGAGCCTAACGACCCCACAGAAGCCTCGCGCAGCTTCACCTATCATCAGCTCCGTGGAGAGGTTTGTCGTATGGCAAATGCCCTTAAATCGAAAGGAATAAAGAAGGGCGACAATGTTTGTTTGTACATGCCCATGGTTCCAGAGCTGGCCATTGCCGTTTTGGCTTGTGCTCGCATCGGCGCCCCTCATTCGGTAGTATTCGCTGGCTTCTCGGCAAAGTCATTGGCCGACCGTATTGAAGATGCTCAGTGTAAAATGGTGATTACCGCCGACGGCAGTTACCGTGGGGCAAAAACCCTCGACCTAAAGAGCATCGTAGACGAAGCCCTTAAAGGCTGTGTCTCTGTGGAGAACGTTCTGGTTTTGGAGCGAACATCAGACGGCGCCTCCATGACTCCTGGCAGAGACTTCTGGCTCCACGACGTATTGGCGGGGCAGGCAATAGATTGTGCTGCGGAAGAAATGGATAGTGAAGATCCGCTGTTCATTCTGTATACTTCCGGCTCAACGGGAAAGCCAAAAGGCATTGTGCACAGCACCGCTGGCTACATGGTTTACACGGCCTACACCTTCCAAAACGTATTTCAAGTGGAGGAGGAAGACGTTTACTGGTGCACCGCCGACATTGGCTGGGTTACTGGTCACTCTTACATTGTTTACGGCCCCTTGCTCAGCGGGGCGACTAGTGTGATGTTCGAAGGCGTGCCTACATGGCCCGACTCCGACCGCTTCTGGGAGGTTGTCGATAAACACAAGGTGAGTCAATTCTACACTGCCCCTACAGCAATTCGCGCGCTAGAGAGCTGCGGAGACCATTATGTTGAGAAGCACGACCTATCGTCCTTGAAGGTTTTAGGCACCGTTGGTGAGCCCATCAACGAGGAGGCTTGGCATTGGTACAACGAAAAAGTTGGCAAGAAAAATTGCCCCATTGTCGATACTTGGTGGCAGACTGAAACTGGGGGTATTCTGATTTCCCCAATTCCACATTGCACCGATTTGAAACCAACCTTCGCCACCAAACCCCTTCCTGGCATTCAGCCTTCTGTAGTTGACGAAGAGGGAAATGAACTTCAGGGTGAGGCCGAAGGACGCTTGTGCATCAAATTCCCCTGGCCTTCTATGGCGAGAACTATATATGGCAATCATCAACGCTTTAAGGATACCTATTACACCGCTTTTCCAGGAAAATACTTTACCGGCGACGGCTGCAAACGAGATGCTGAAGGAAACTATCGAATCACTGGGCGGGTTGATGATGTTCTCATCGTTTCTGGCCACAACCTCGGTACGGCAGAAATTGAAGATGCCCTCGATCAACACCCGAAGGTTTGCGAAACGGCCGTTGTAGGTTACCCTCACGACATTAAGGGACAAGGAATTCATGCTTTTGTGATGCTCTACAATGGCGAGAAACCCAATAATAGTACAACTGACTCACTTCGAGCTGAGCTCATCAATATGGTCTCTCAACGCATTGGCCCCATTGCAAAGCCCGATAAAATTCAGTTTGTTTCTGGCCTTCCAAAAACACGAAGTGGAAAAATTATGCGTCGTATCCTTCGAAAAATTGCGGAAGGGGATCCGAGCAATTTAGGAGATACTTCTACCCTACTGGATCCGTCGGTGGTTGATGAAATAAAAGCCGGATCCCTTTAGTCCTGAAGTATCAGCAGTGGAGTGTCGGCGTGAAGAGCAACCTTTTTGGTAACTGAGATTTTGAAGAGGCGATCCCACAAACTCGTTTTGCGAGGTATCAAGACCATAAGATCAGGATTGGTCTCGCTCATGTAACCTTCAATTCCTTTGATGACCTCATTGCTCTCTCTTCGAACAAATTTGTGCTGAATTCCTCGAAGCATCTCGTGAATGTCATAACCAACCATTGCTTCTTCTTCTGAAGGCTGTTCAACTTCACGCTGAACAGTAATAATCTCAATGGTGCTTCCAAATGCTTCAGCCAAATCGAGCATTGGGTTTAAATTTTCTTTCGATCGAATTTCCTTAAGATCGGCGGCGAAGCCAATGCGCTCAAATCCAGTGAAAGCACATCTATCCGGCACGGCTATGAGCGGTACTTTAACTCCTTGAATTACGTCTGCGGTGACACTGCCGAGGATGACCTCCTTTAATCCTGAGGCACCTTTTGTACCCATGATGATGTAATCGACTTCTTTTTCTTGAGCCAATTTATTGATCTGAAGGGTAGTATCACCGTATGCTGAAACAGTTTCCATGTTCAAGTTCATACTTGGAAACAAGTCGCGAATTTTCTTTTCCTCTCGAACCAAGGATTCTTCGCTGCTCTTTTGAAGTATGTCTACAATAGACACTAATGAAGAAGAAGTTGCGTGCGGCTCTCTGTAAATATTCAGTAGAAAGTATTCCGCTTCCTGATCTTTAAAAACATCGATGGCGTACTTAATCGCATTGCGCGCATTCTTGGAAAAGTCTGTGGGGAGTATGATTCTTTTCAAGCCCATTTTATTAATTAGTTCTTATTGACTGAAATGGAGCTAGCGTATCCAATCATCACCAAAGAAACAACAAACCACAATAAGTGCCACATTCCAAGAGAATCAACACTATTAACTGCCATTTGAATTGGGCCTACAAAGGCCTAAATAAACAGAAAATACTTTAAAATCAATTTGGGTTTCATAACTATCGCTTATCTCATTTCGGGGAATATTCCTTTGGCCGATACTTCCGGCTCGTCTATTCGAATGGTTAAGACTGGCAATTGGGCTCCTTCCAAAACATCACCCAATATACTTCCAGTCACAAGTTGCACTATGCTGCTTCCTCCATGGGTTTCCATGGAAATGACATCTGCCTCAATTTCCTTTGCAAATCGGTTTATTCCATACTCAACTTTGGTGTCGTTGTAGATGTTGATGCTGGAGTCCGTAAGCTTGAAGTTTTTCGCGAAATCTTCCATAAGCTTGCGGCTTTCAAGCGTCGTTTCAAAATGCCCAGGGGTAATCACTTTAACGAAATGAATTTTTGCCTTGTAGAGGTCTACAATAGACTTAATTGCCTTAAAGACCGAATAGGATTCTCCGTAAAAATTGGAAGCAAATGCTATGTTCTTAACGATGAAATGCTCATGACGTCGCTTCACACTGAGAACAGGGACATCAGTAATTCGTATGACACGATCTGTGTTTGAGCCTATGAGAAAGCGGTTCATTTTTGACCTGCTGTGGGTCCCCATAACAATGATGTCGGCCTCAATTTCCTTTACTACCTCAGCAATTGTTTCGTAAACATTATCCTCCTCTCTGAGGATTCCATGCACTTTCACACCTTCAAGAAAATCGAACTTCTCGAATTTGTCCATGCGCTCCTGAATCACTTTTCCAAGAGCTAAGCCTTTGGGCACATCCTGGCTTGCTTCCTTTGTCCAATTGGGGTCGTGAATAGGAAAGTCTACTACGTTTAAAAGAAAAACCTCCCCACCCGATTCTCTAGCCATTTGTGCCGCCACTTCAGCCGCACATTTGGAAATTTTCGAATAGTCTATCGGGACAAGTAGTTTTTTCATAGCAGGGTATCCTTGGAAATTAACGTGAACCTCAAAAGTTCACAATGTCTCAAGGCAAAGGAATGATTGACGTCAATTCAAAAAATGACTTTAATCAGCCTTATAATACCTACTATAGAGTTGAATGCTGTGTCGAATGATATCGGCAGAGTTTTTTAAACCAGCAATTTCGTCTGCCGAATACTTAAAACCCTTGACTTGCTCAAGGCTGCCTCCACTAATTTTTACCGGAACACTCATATAAATTGCCTCTGTTTCAAACAGCATTTGGTTCTCGGAATTTAGACTTGTGCTCAGGGGCAATACCCCTTCCTCTTTCATGTCGAGGAGACGAATGATTCGAATGCAAAGAAGGCTTGTGGGAAATACAGAGGCTGATGTTGCGGTTCTAATCTTCTGTGGGGAGTGAATCGTTTGTTCTTTGAGTTCCGACCGCTTCGCTTCATCAATCAAATCCTCAATGTTCTTTCCGCCAGCAGTTGTGTGTGACCAAATCGGAACAAGGTGCATCCCATGCTCTCCCAAAGCCATCATTGACACTTGATCCATTTCCAATCCTAAAAATTCTGAAATGCTATATTGAAGTCGAGCCGTGTCAGCCGCGGTTCCAATTCCTATGATCTTCTCAGGAGATATCCCGGTGAACTTCTGGACAAAATAGGCAACTACGTCGATGGGGTTTGCCACCACTAAAATATAGGGCTCGGAGCGAAATTGTACTCCTTCGAAGACCTTTCTAGCCATTTCAATGCTCGCCCCCGACACGGCCATTCGATCGCCCCCATCGTGAATCTGACCGCCGGCGGTGTGAACAACAAAATCCGAGGATTCAAACTGTTCCCGATCGTTCCAAAAAATCCTGTTCCTGCCGTTTGTTCCAGCGGCATGTTTAAGATCCAAAATGGTTCCTTCTATAGCCTCGGATGGATCTTGAATATTGATGTCGAACCTACCCCTAGTTGCTAGAAGCATTCCTACGACAGCTCGGCCTGCATTGCCAAGTCCGACAAGGGTGATTTTTAAGTTGCCCTCAGCCATTTACATCCACTCACTTAGAAAGCGATTGAAGTCTGCTTTCAATTCTTGATAGAGTTTTACGAAGCTTTCCATTCTTTCTTCCAAACCTTCATGATTGGCAAAGGTTCCGTGCTCGGCAGCAATGGGTTGCTCTTTGGCAAAGGCACTCATTCCATTTTCATGAATTTTAATGTCGTGACTCAAGGTGTCTATTTGTTCGTTCTGAAGAATAAAGCTGTTTTGAAAATGCTCCGCCTTGGCAGCAAATTCCGAATTTGTGTTTTTGGACACAACCTCTTCCAAACGATTTCTAAAAATCCCGACTTCCTCTTTGTAAAAACGAAGGGAATTTGTCCACTGAACATGGTCGAAATGAAGGTCGGCCATACTTCTTCTCTTATCCTTCGGAATGTTGATGTGATGCATTTTTTGTCTGTTTCTCTAGAAATCATTTTTGCGCCACGAAAAAAATCTTTTTAAAGCCTAATATATATGACATCTGTCACTTACTCCGGCTTCACTTGCCGTTAGGTAATTTGGAATAAAACTACATTCGGTACTTCAGTCCAATTGTTTTGAAACGCAAATTAAGCTTCCTTCTTCTTGTCCTCGGACTTATTCCTCTTCTCATTCACATGACGGGAAACAATCATGTGTACAAAACACTTCGACTTACCATAGGCAAAGGACAACTTGGACCCTCTCTTTTTGAATACAAAGACTTTCCTGGAGAGCTCGTAAAAACAGCTTCACCAAAAGCTTGGCCCCTCTCCTCAATCTACAATAAAATTGATTTGACTGCGGAGGAAAATGCTCAACACGAGCAATATCAGAGCGGCGCCTTTTTGGTGCTTTTTCAGGATTCAATTCTCCTTGAAAAGTACTGGGGAGAATTCAGTGATACCAGTTGGTCGAACACCTTCAGTATGACCAAAAGTTACACTTCCATGGCCATCGGCGCAGCCATTCTATCGGGAGAAATTGGAAGCTTGGATAATTACGTGGGCGACTATCTTGATGAATTTAAAACGGAAGCAAATATGAACTTGACCCTTCGACACCTCATCACCATGAGTTCGGGAATGTCATACTCCGAAGGATACCTCAACCCTTTCGGCTTTGTTGCAAAACTCAATTATGGCGAGGACCTTCGCAGTTTGGTTCTTTCGCACTCGGTTGAAGAAGAGTCAGGGAAATACTTTGAGTACAAGGGCGGCGACACCCAAATTCTCGCCTTGGTTCTTGAAAAAGCCACCGGCAAAAGCTTGAACGCCTATTTCGAAGAAAAAATCTGGTCGAAAATCGGGGCTTCCCGAGATGCATATTGGACCTACGACCGGCCTGGTGGAATGGCTAAAGCAAGCTGTTGTTTCAACAGTAATGCGCGCGATTTAGCCCGTTTGATTCGTGTGATGATGAACGGAGGAAGATGGAATGACGAACAATTGATCGATTCCACTTTTACCTATGAGTCTCTGTTGCCTGCTCCAACACTAGAATTAGATGGCAGTCCAAACCGACGCTACGGTTACCAATGGTGGATGGGTGAATTTGATGAGGTTCCCTTTTTCTACTCAAGAGGAATCAACGGACAGTATGCTGTTGGCATTCCTTCCAAAGACCTCATCGTGGTTCGTTTGGGTTGGAAACGCTCATCAAAACGCCAAGACGGACATCCTTTAGATCTGTTCGAATACATAAAATCAGCACTCCGAATCCATGGAACTGGAGCTTGATCTTCTAATTGTAGGGCACGGAATTACCGGGGCCAACCTTCACCTTCGAGCTAAACAAGAAGGCCTGACATGTGCTATTTTCGACTTACCCGAAGAAAACCAATCCTCTTCAGTGGCTGTTGGCTTGTTTCACCCTATGGCCTTCCGCGACAGCAAGTTCGCTTGGGCTGGAAAAGAAGTCTTCGATGAAGCCCTCTCATTCTATAAAAACATAGAAACGGATGAGCCTTTTATTCAGGAACTCATTCTGTATAGAGTATTGGAAAGCACTGAAGAACACAACCGTTGGAGAGCGCGAATGGAGGAGCCTCCTTACAAAGAGGTCCTCGATTTCTCTGCCCGAATGGATGCCATTGAGGCGCCATTTGGCTTGGGTAAATTGCGTTCCTGTGCGAAGCTCAATGTGGCAAACTTCATCGCAAAATCCATCACCTCCTTGACCGAAGGACACTACTTCCAAGAAGCATTTAATTACGAAGCATTGGATGCCGAAAATGGAAATTTTAAAACCAAAGGCCTTAGTATTCAAGCAAAGCACATAATTTTCTGCGAAGGTTTGGGCGTCCGGAAAAATCCGTTTTTTTCTCATTTGCCCTTTCATCCAGCCAAGGGCGACTTGCTAAAACTGCGCTTGGGTCATGACCTAAAGGCCGCCGTAAATAAGAAAGACTTCATTGCGCCCTCCGAAGATGGCTTGTATTGGCTGGGTGCTACCTACGACAATAAAGCAACTGAAGCTCTCCCAGATGAAGGGGCGGCGAAGGCCTTGCTCGAATCTGCCAAAAGCTTTTACGCCGACAAAATTGTTCCTCTCGAGCACCTAGCAGGCATTCGTCCGGCGAGTTACGATCGGAGACCATTTGTTGGAAGCCACCACAAATACCCAAAGCTTTCGGTTTTGAATGGCATGGGAAGCAAAGCTTGCCTATTGGCTCCTCACCTCTCTAATCTACTTCTAAAGTCGCTTCAAGGAGAAAAAGAAATTCCTCCTGAAATGGCTTTAGATCGAGTCGAGCGATACTTGAAGAAGAAAGCCGATTAGATGTGCATATTTGTCTAAAGCACCCCTATGATTAAAATTGAACACTTGGGCATCGCGGTGAAAGATGCGGCAAAAGCCAAAGAGGTTTTTCGAAAGCTGTTAGGCGCGGATGCCTACAAGGAAGAAGCAGTAGCTTCAGAGTCGGTCAATACCATCTTCTTTCAATTGGGCGAAAGTAAATTGGAGTTGCTCGAGGCCACCGACCCAAACAGTGCAATCTACAAGTACTTGGAAAAAAACCGAGAGGGAATTCACCACATGGCCGTCGCGGTTGACGACATATATGCTGAGATCATCCGCCTTAAAAAAGAAGGTTTTGTCTTCATCAACGAAGAACCAAAAAAAGGGGCCGACAACAAACTCATTGCCTTCATTCATCCAAAAAGCGCCAACGGAATTCTCTTGGAACTGTGCCAAGAAATCAATCCCACTTAATCTGATTTAGATGTTCGTCAAAAAGAATTTCAGTTTAAAAGACGTATTGGCTTTCACCTGGTTACACATGGTATGGCTCACGCTCTGGAGCACCTTAGCTACGGCCATCTATTTCTTTACCGGCTTCGAGTGGTTGGCCATTCCATGGTCGGCTTTGTCGGTGATTGGTATTGCCGTTTCATTCACGGTAGGCTTCAAAAACAACCAATCTTACGACCGTATGTGGGAGGCGCGAAAAGTTTGGGGTGCGATTGTGAACGACTCTCGAAGCATTGCCAGTCAGTGCAATGGGTTCATCTCGAACCTCTTCACCGAAACGCCAGAATCGGAAATGAATCTCCAAAAAGTTCGAACGCGCATCCTTCACAGACACATCGCATGGCTCTATACGCTGCGGGGTCAGCTGCTCATTCCTACAAGTTGGGAACACGTGAGTCTGGGCATGCACATTGGCAGCTTGAAGGAAAAGCGCATGGAGAAATACGGTACTGGGCTGGTGAAAGAGTTCGTGGATAAAATCAAGATGGAAGATTTTCTTGATGCAGCTGAATTGAGCCGGATGTCAAGCTTCAAAAACCAAGCGACCTTCCTCATCGACGAGCAAACAAAAGATTTGAGGAACATTCGCGAAGCCAATCTCATCGACGATTTCCGGCATATGGAAATGCAGGCCCTGCTCACAAATTTCTATGGTCACCAAGGAAAGCTCGAGCGCATTAAAAAGTTTCCACTTCCTCGTCAGTACGCAAACATGAGCCTAATTTTTGTCGGGATTTTCATCTTTCTCATCCCCTTTTCTATGGCCTCCGTTTTCAGTGAATATGCCGCTTACGCCACGTGGATATCCATTCCTTTCAGTGCTCTTATTGGCTGGATTTTCATCAGCATGGAATTGATGGGAGATTATTCCGAGAACCCTTTTTAGGTTTTGGGCAACGACATCCCAATACTTTCTCTTTGCAGAACGATTGAAATAGACTTAAGACAAATGTTGGGTGAGCAGGATATTCCTGAGCCCATCCCAGCGAAGAGGGGTGTTTTAATGTAGTCGTTCTTGCTGGCTACTTCGCTTTTTCGAAGAGGTCTAGAAGTTCTCCACGAAGCCAAATTCCTCTGATTCCAAGCTGCTCCGCAGCCAGTGCGTTTTTCTCAATGTCGTCGATGAAAATACTTTCTTCAGGAACAATCAGAGCGTCGTCTACAACAAATTGATAGGCCCCCATTGAGGGTTTTCGCGCGTGAATTTCATGCGACAAATACACCTTCTCGAAAAGTGGATCTAAGTTGGGGATTCCGTGCTCCTCCATAAGATTCAAACAATATTGTTTGTAATGAATCGCATTGGTATTTGAAAGCAAGAAAAGTCGGTAGGTTTTGCCGAGTCGACGCAATAAATCGATTCGTTCCTTCGGTAAATCTAGAAGCAAGGCATTCCATGCTCGATCAATCTGATCGTCGCTGAGTTCAAGTTTAAACTCCTCTCTAACCCGATCTCTGAAAACCTCTGGTTCTATTCGGCCCGTTTCCAAATCGTCGAAGAGTCCACTCTGCTTAAACTGACCGTAGACCTCATCAAAACTTCCGGCACCCAGGTCTTGAAAGGCTTTGATGGTTAACGTGTAGTCGATGTTTAGGACCACAGCTCCAAGGTCGAAAATAATGTTCTTTACTCCGCTGAGGTCGAGCATTTGGTGTGCCTTAGCTGAGCATTTTTCGGGCGCGGTCGAGGGCGACCATCATGCGATCGATCTCTTCCGTTGTGTTGTAAAATGCGAAGGATGCACGCAGGGTTCCAGGAATTCCGAAGAAATCCATCACGGGCTCTGTGCAATGATGCCCTGTGCGCACCGCAATACCTTGCTGGTCGAGCAAGCTCCCCACATCATATGGATGAGTCCCCTCAACAAGAAAAGACACGAGAGAGGCTCTCTTTTCGGCTTCGCCAATAAAGCGAATGCCTCCAAAATTATTGAGTTCTTTGATGGCGTACTGAAGCAATTCTTCTTCTTGCTTTTGAATGAAATCAAAACCTACCTCCTCCATATAATCAACGGCCGAAGCCATGCCAATGGCGCCCGCCATGTTTGGTGTTCCCGCCTCAAAACGAAAGGGTAAGCCTTGGTAGGTGCTTTTCTCGATGGTAACACGGTCAATCATCTCACCTCCACCCATGTAGGGCGGCATATTGCCTAAAACTTCTTCTTTTCCGTATAGAAAGCCCGTTCCTGTTGGGCCGAAAATCTTGTGTCCGGAAACGGCATAAAAATCTGCGCCGAGTTCCTTTAAGTTCAACTTCATGTGCGGAGCCGACTGAGCGCCGTCAATGAGCACCAAAGAACCAACACCCTTCGCCAAGCGAATGATTTCCTCCACCGGATTGATCGTCCCCAAACTGTTGCTCACATGATTCACTGCA
The DNA here is from genome assembly GCA_002336245.1 of Flavobacteriales bacterium UBA1986. Classification (GTDB taxonomy): domain Bacteria; phylum Bacteroidota; class Bacteroidia; order Flavobacteriales_G; family Salibacteraceae; genus UBA4419. The sequence continues at coordinate 28,556 of DDDG01000004.1, read as the reverse complement.
ACCAATCTGGTTTTTGAGTTGAGCGTATTCTGGAAGGCCTCCATGTTGATCTGGCCGCGCTCGTCGATTGGAACCACGCGCAATACCATTCCGCGGTCTTCACACATCATTTGCCATGGAACCATGTTCGAATGGTGTTCCATTTGAGTGATGACAATCTCAGAACCTTTTTCCAACATCTTACCCAGCGAGCTGGCAATGAGGTTTATTCCATTGGTGGTTCCTGTGGTAAAAATGATTTCCCGATCGGAAGCAGCCCCAAAAAAGTCGGCGATTCTTCGTCTTGCTGCTTCAAAAGCGTCGGTAGCTTCTTGGCTTAAGGCATGCACGCCACGGTGCACATTGGCATGCTGGTGCAGGTAGTAATGAGAAATTCGGTCTACAACCTGACGAGGCTTCTGGGCCGATGCTGCGTTGTCGAAGTAAACTAAGTCTTGTCCGTGAACTTTGCGCTCGAGGATGGGAAAATCGGCGCGTATTTCAGCCAGTGTTTTTACACTCATTCTGAACCAATCTTTAAATCCAACAATGAGAGAAGTTCGTCGCGCGCTTCTTCATCCTGAATGGCTTCTGTAATTTCTGCAAGGAAGGCTTGTACCAGTAATTGTCTTGCCGAGTCCTCACCAATTCCACGTGAGCGCAAGTAGAATACAGCTTCTTCGTCGAACTGCCCCGTTGTAGAGCCATGACTGCATTTCACGTCATCCGCATAGATCTCCAACTCTGGCTTCGAGTCTACACTGGAATTGTCGGACATTAGAATATTCTGATTCGATTGAAATGCATTTGTTTTTTGAGCGAGTTGGCGAACGAATACTTTGCCGTTGAAAACACCGCGCGATTGGTCGTAGAAAATCCCTTTGTAATTCTCGGAACTCATACAGTTTGGCTGCATGTGATCAACGATGGTGTGGTGGTCGATGTGGTTTGCGTTCACGCCCAGGCTGATGCCATCCAAATAGCTCTCGCAGTTCTCTCCATTCACACGGATGTTGAGGTTGTTTCTGTTGAGATCTCCGGACAGGCTGGCCGTATGAAAACGAACCACAGAGTTCGATTTCTGCTCGACGTAAATGCTCCCAATTTGGCTAAGACCCTGAACGTCTTGAATCATGATGTATTCAAAATGAGCTCCTTCCTCTACATATACCTCTGTCAAGTTGTTTGCGAAAGCACCTCGAGCAGCACCTTTCAGGCGATGAATGAGCTTCAGGCTTGCGCCTTTCTTCACCACAACTAAGTTCCTTTTCTGGCTTACACTTCCTGGTCCTCTGAAGTTTTCATAAACCTCAAAGCGCGCCGCATCTCCTTCAGCATAAACGCAAAATCCATCGCTGAATCGGGCAGCGTTTAAAGCATCAAAAAAATGTTCTTCCTTACGGTCTGTAACTCCGAGTTTGGGCAGAGATGCAATCTCCTCAGCCTCCATGTCCTCCCAATTTCGAATGTAATTTTGCTCGTCGGATTCACCGAGAAACTCCATTATTACAGGCTGTTGCGGGGAGTATGTTCCTTTGAGGATTTTGGTGAGTTTGGTGTATTTCCAGTACTCTTCTTTGGTGCTTGGAGGAAGTAACTTCGACAATTGTTCTTCTCCAGAAGATCTTAGGCCTTCAAACACAGAGCGGTTCGCGCCATTCAGGTTTTGGCCAATCTCACGTAAGAAATCTTCCTTTTGTTCTAAAAGTCGACTCATGCTTCGGCGCCTTCTTTGATCCAATCGTAGCCGCGTTCCTCCAATTCTAGAGCGAGCTCTTTGCCACCACTGCGGATGATTCTTCCTTGATACAATACATGCACAAAATCTGGAATGATGTAATCAAGCAGTCTTTGGTAGTGTGTAATCACAAGGCTTGCATTCTGGGGAGTGCGCAATTTATTTACGCCGTTAGCCACAACACGCAAAGCATCGATGTCCAAGCCAGAGTCGGTTTCATCCAATATGGAAAGCTTCGGCTCGAGCATGGCCATCTGGAAAATCTCGTTGCGTTTCTTTTCGCCACCAGAAAAGCCTTCGTTCACTGAACGCTGCGCCAAATCGGATGGCATCTCAACCAAGTCTTTGCGCTCTCGAACCATCTTGAGAAACTCCTTCGCCGCCATTGGCTCAAGACCTTTGTACTCACGAATTTGGTTCACAGCTGTTTTCAAGAAGTTCACATTGCTCACTCCCGGAATTTCCACCGGATACTGAAAGGCTAGAAACAATCCTTCCCGAGCTCGGTCTTCGGGCTTTAAATCCAAGAGATCCTTACCATCGAAGCTCACACTTCCGCCGGTTACTTCGTAGTCTTCTCTTCCCGCAAGAACAGAAGCCAAAGTGCTTTTACCCGAACCGTTTGGTCCCATGATGGCGTGCACTTCACCCGCGTTAATTTTCAAATCGATGCCGCGGAGAATTTCTTTCTCTTCAATACGGGCTTTTAAATTTTTGATCTCTAACATTATCCTACGCTTCCTTCTAAACTAATGGCCAATAATTTCTGGGCTTCCACCGCAAACTCCATTGGCAACTTATTTAATACCTCTTTGGCATATCCATTTACAATGAGAGCGATGGCCTTTTCGGTTTCAATTCCTCTCTGATTGCAATAGAAAATTTGATCTTCCCCAATTTTAGATGTGGTGGCCTCGTGTTCAACCTTGGCCGTTTGATTTTCTACTTCGATGTATGGAAATGTGTGGGCTCCGCATTGATCTCCCAATAAGAGCGAATCGCATTGGGAGAAGTTTCGGGCGCTTTTAGCTCCTTTTCCAATTCGGACCAAACCACGGTATGAGTTCTGACTTTTACCAGCAGAAATTCCTTTGGAGATGATGGTGCTTTTGGTGTTCTTTCCAATGTGCATCATTTTCGTTCCTGTATCGGCCTGTTGCATGTGATTGGTCACCGCAACTGAGTAAAACTCGCCTACAGAATTGTCGCCTTTTAGAATGCAAGAAGGATATTTCCAAGTGATGGCCGAACCTGTTTCTACTTGTGTCCAGGAAATTTTTGACCCATTTCCCTCGCAAAGCCCACGCTTGGTAACGAAGTTGTAGATCCCACCTTTCCCGTTTTTATCTCCTGGATACCAGTTCTGAACGGTTGAATACTTGATTTCTGCGTCTTTCGCTGCTTTTAATTCAACAACGGCAGCATGCAACTGATTCTCATCACGAATTGGCGCAGTACAGCCTTCGAGGTAACTGACATAACTTCCTTCCTCTGCCACCACTAAAGTGCGCTCAAACTGACCAGTATTGGCCTCGTTGATTCTGAAGTAGGTACTCAACTCCATCGGACAGCGCACTCCTTTTGGAATGTAGCAAAACGAACCGTCGGTGAAAACAGCCGAGTTAAGCGCCGCGTAATAATTGTCGTGTACAGGAACTACGGAAGCGAGGTGCTCCTTAATGAGTTCTGGGTGTTTTTGAATGGCATCGGACATAGAGCAAAAGATGATGCCCAACTCTGCAAGTTTTGCTGTGAAGGTCGTTTTTACGGAAACTGAATCCATCACGACATCTACTGCAACTCCGGTAAGTCTCTTTTGCTCTTCCAGTGAAATACCCAATTTCTTGAAGGTGTCAAGAAGCTCAGGATCCACCTCATCGAGGCTTTCTAATTTCTTTTTTGGTTTTGGCGCAGAGTAATAGAAAATGTTCTGAAAGTCGATTTTGGGGTAGTGCACATGAGCCCAGGTTGGCTCCTTCATTTCCAACCACGACCGGTAGGACTTGAGCCTGAAATCAAGCATCCATTCTGGCTCATTCTTTTTGAATGAAATGAGACGAATGATGTCTTCGTTTAGACCTATTGGCGCCTTATCGGATTCAATATCGGTGACAAAACCGTATTTGTACTCCTTCGACTTGAGGTCTTCCGCAAGTTGTTCTTCTGTGTAATCAGCAGCCATAAATCAGATTGAGAAACTCTCTCCGCACCCACAGGTTCGGGATGCATTGGGGTTGTGAAATACAAATCCGCTTCCGTTGAGTCCGCCGCTGTATTCCAGTTCTGTTCCTATGAGGTATAAAAAACTTTTTTTATCGACAACAATCTTAACTCCCTTGTCTTCAAATACTTTGTCCTCTTCTTTCGCTTCAAAGTCGAAGTCCATTTCGTAGCTAAGACCAGAGCAACCTCCTCCCTTTACGCCAACTCGAATAAAGCTGTTGGCTGGCAGGTTGTCTTCCTTTATCAGACGTAAAACTTCCTCTTTGGCGGATTCGCTAACGGTGATCATATCAGTTTAACACTTAAAGGTTCAAATGGTTTGCGGACGACAAAGTTATTTAGAATAATTCTAAATAAGGCTCAACTGCCGAATATCATTAAGACTTGGCCCTTATCGACGGCCTCAGATTGTTTGCATTTGATCTCTTTGATCACAAGATCTGCTGGAGCTTTGATCGCGTTCTCCATCTTCATGGCCTCCAGAATCATGAGGACATCCCCCTTCTTTACTTCCTGACCTTCTTCCACTTCAATGCTCAATACCAAGCCCGGCATGGGAGCCTTCAGGTCGCTCACTTCGGCCACTAGAGCCTTTTCCATCCCAAGCTTTTTGAGCAAGAGATCAATTTCGTTTTGAGCCTTTAGTTTGTAGATTCTGTTGTTCACCTTAAGTACAAAGTCTTTGGTGTCAACATTACTTTTCAGGAGTTCAACTGAAAAGGATTTTCCGTCAAGCAGGAGATGATATTGGTCTTCTCCAAGCTTGATTAGGTCCACCTTTTCTTCGGAACCGTCGAATTCATAAACCTTCTTTCCACTGACTTTCAGCATGGGGCAAATATAGTCTGTCCATTTTTAGGCAGTAACATTTAGCCGACGAATTCCAATTTGCCATACGCAACTCATGGGAGAATGATTTAATTTGCCAGCATGAGCCGACACTTCCTCATTCTCTTCATTCTTTTGGGCCTGTATTCTTGCAAAAGCTCAAAGCCTTCGAGTGCTACAAAATTGCCTAAAGCTCTGGTGGGTGAGGTTGAAATGCCCTCCTACAAAGCTTCACCAACAAGAACGGTTGACGTATACCACACAAGTTTGGATATAGAACTCGATTGGGAAAAAGAAGAAGTAAAGGGACTGGCTAAAATCAAGCTTGGCGTGCATCGCACTCCACTCACCTCCATCGATTTAGACGCCAAATTCATGTTGATTCATTCGGTGAAAATTGGTGACCTAGCCGTTAAATTCAAAAGCTCCGACAGCAGTTTGAGCGTCCTGCTCGACAGCAGTTTAGTTTTTGGTGATACGCTCGAACTAGAGGTGAACTACACCTCACGTCCTTCTCTTGCAAACAATAAGAAGAATGCCGCGATCGAAAACGACAAGGGTTTTTACTTCATCAATGCCGACGAATCGGACAAATTAATTCCCAAACAAGCTTGGACCCAAGGACAAACTCAATCGAACTCTGTTTGGTTTCCAACCGTCGATCGTCCGAACGAGCGCATGACCTTCGATTTGGCGATTCTTCTAGACAGCTCCCTGACGAGTTTGTCGAACGGCGATTTAGACTTCCAGGAAAGTTTGCCAGATGGAAAACGAAAAGACTTCTGGTCGATGAAAAAACCCATCGCCCCCTACCTAGTAATGTTGGCAGTTGGGCCTTTCGAGCGATACCAGGAACCGAATTCAGAATTACCGATTGGCTATCTCGTCGAGAAAGAATGGATTTCTCAAGCCAAAGGAATCTTTGGTAAAACCCCGAAGATAATCGAAACTTTCGGTAAAATTCTAAACTACCCATACCCCTGGTCGAAGTACGATCAGATTGTTGGCCGTGATTATGTTTCGGGTGCCATGGAAAATACTGGAGCCGTTCTCTTGGGCGACTTTCTGTACCAGGATCAACGTCAGCGTTTGGACGGCGACAATGAGGACATCATTGCCCACGAGCTTTTCCACCATTGGTTTGGCGATTTAGTAACCTGCGAAAGCTGGTCGAACCTAACTTTAAATGAGGGTTTTGCTTCCTATGGTGAATACTTATGGAGAGAAGCGGCTTACGGGAAAAACGATGCCGATGCATACCTAGAAGACTTCCTAGGATCCTATCTTCAAGAAGCGGATGAGGTCGTTCACCCATTGATTCACTATCGCTACGACAGTCGAGATCAGATGTTCGACCACCACAGCTACGACAAAGGAGCAGTGACGCTGCACTACCTCCGTTGGGTTTTAGGAGATGAAAATTTCTTTGGCGGACTCAATTTCTACCTCAGCAAACACGCCTACAAGAGTGTTGAAATACATGATTTGCGCATTGCCTTGGAGGAGTATACTGGACTCGACTTAAACTGGTTTTTTGAAAATTACTTCTTATCGGAAGGACACCCTGTTTTAGAGTATGATTGGAGCAGTGCGGATGGCCATATAGAGCTTGAGGTTAAACAGGTTCAGGAAAAAGGAAAGGCCAGTTTTGAGATTCCGCTGGGTGTAGAAATCTTCACCGATGATGGGAAGAAAACCTACAAACGCATTCGGATTACGAAAGCCAAGCAGAACTTCAAATTCGACCTTGCAGGAAACGTTCAATACGTTCATTTGGATCCGGAGGGGGTTATTCCTGGTCTCATTTTAGAATCGAAAAGCTACCAAGAGTACCGCCTTGTATTGAAAAACACTTCGGGCTATCGCGCTCGCCTGATTGGTTCTGCTGGAGTACTTCTCAGTGCCACTGAATCCGGGGCCCCCATCTCGGATGTAGTAGAACTTCTAGAAACGAAAGACGAGAAATTGCTGGCGAACATCATCTTGCTGCTCGACTCACATACCTGTCATGTATACAATCTTCAGGACAAGCTCGAGCACCTTATGATAGATGGTGCAAGCAGCGACGTTCGCACGAACAGCATCGAGGCGGCCATGGCCTATTACGCCCAAAAGTTGTCTGCAGAAAAGTTAGAAAGAACGGTATATGACCCTTCCTTAATGGTTGCGGAAGCTGGGCTCACGGCCATAATGGAAGTCGATTTTGATAGGGCCATAGAACTCGCTGGGAAGAAGATGAATTCTAAATACATCCAAGAGCTTTCCCCCGTGGCTTTCATCTTTAGTGTGGACGGAGATCCTTCGGAAGAGAACTTCTTCCTGCGGGTTTTAGAAAGTCGGAGAACTGCCGAGCGTTATGAAATCTTGAGCTATTATGTGGAATACCTTCTGAATGGTGAAAAGCCCGAAGTTCAAAAACGTGGGGCCGATTACCTCGTGAAATACTTGGGCGAAGCCGAAGAGTGGTGGTACAAAGTGCTGGCCGTGGAAGGCTTAAAAGGCATGCACGCCATGTATCGTGAGCAACTCGATTTATATGTTGATGCAGAAGTGGAAGGACATTCCGACGGCATTGATGACCTCCAGAATAAGAAAAAGCTCGGTGCTGAAATGACGACTTATCTGAGAGAGGCTTTGGATCGGGCCAGAGAAAACGAAAGTGATTCCAGAATAAAAGTCTTGCTCCGCTAATTAGCCGCTTCGTAGGCTGAGTCAATCTTTAAATTGGAAGACTCCGCGGCGCCAACAGCCAATTCATCGCAGCGCTCGTTTTCAGGAACATTGGCATGTCCTTTTACCCACTGAAAACGCACTTTTTGCTTACGGTATATTCGCAGGAAGCGCTGCCATAAATCGACGTTCTTCTTTTTTGCAAAGCCCTTTTTCTCCCAAGAAAACACCCAGCCTTTATCAACAGAGTCCACCACGTACTTCGAATCTGAGTAAACAATTACCGGGGTTCCTTCTTTCTTAAGTCGCTCGAGAGCAACAATCACGGCCAGAAGTTCCATTCTGTTGTTGGTGGTTTTCCGAAAACCTTCCGCCAATTCAAGACGATGTTTTCCGTACATCATCACAACTCCATATCCACCCGGACCAGGGTTCCCCTTGGCGGAACCATCTGTATACACAACAACTTCTGCCATTAAAACGCGATGTAATCTTCAGGGTTCAGCGGATTCCCCTTGTGCCAAATTTCGAAATGCAAATGTGGGCCGGTTGTAAGTTCACCCGAATTCCCAACGATGGCTACGGCCTCTCCGGCCCCAACCTCTTCACCCACTTCTTTGAGTAAAACTGAATTATGTTTATAGACTGTCACAAGATTATCGTTGTGCTGAATCTGAAGCACATTACCCGTTTCATACGACCATGTAGAAAGAATGACTTTTCCGTCCAAGGCAGCCTTCACCACTTCACTCGAGGATGGAACGACGTCTACACCGTAGTGCTTTTTACCTGGATTAAAGCTGGCCGAAACCAATCCCTTTACCGGAGGAAAGAAATAACCTCGTTGCAAGATGATGCCTTCCAAGGCAGCTCCTTCCGGGTTGAGAATGTTGTATGCCTCGTTGTTTTCCACTTCTTCTCGTAAGGCAGAATCTTCTTTGGAAGTAGCGTATTGGATGCTGTCGTAGTTCATCTCGCCTACTTCATGGAAGCTGTGATCTTCCGGTCGCTCTCCTTTAAGAATCGCCTGTAAGTTGGCTATGTACTGCTCGTACATGGCAACCTTTCTGTTCAAGCTGTCGGTTTGCAGTGCAGCACCTGTCGCCATGCGTCGTGTGTCGGGATCGGCGTATCCGGGAATGAGTTCTTTTAGCGGAGTGAAAACGACTACAGAAAGAATCAATGTGCCAAAAGCAATGAGGATGAGCCCACCCCATGTAAAGAGGTTTAAGGGCGACAGCAACATCGAAAACTCTTCCTTGAAGGTCTCGTCGTTGATGAGCACCAAGCGAAACTTGTGTCGTAATCGCTTCAGTCTTTCTTTTCCTTTTGATTCTTGTTTCGCCATAAAACCAGCGGCAAAGGTCGTACTTTGTCTTCAACCAATATTTCTGTTCGAGCGGCTTCGAATTAAAATAATTTTGGGCTTTTAGTGTTTTATGGCCCTGCGCCCCCTATGCGATTGAAATCGAAGCATATAACATTCTTACTAATCCCGCTACTGGCGCTGACTTGGTCGTGTTCGACTAAAAAAAATGCATGGATTAACCGAAACTACCACAACGTAAACGCATTCTATAACGGCTTCTTCAACGGAAATGAAAGCTACGAAGAAGGCATGTACAAATTGGTTTCCTCACACAAGGAGAACTACAAGAAGGTGCTGCCCATTTTCATTCATGGAAATGAAACGAGTGCAAAAACGGTTTATCCCGACATGGATAAGGCGATAAAAAAAGCTTCGAAGGTGATTCAACGCCACTCGATGGACATCCGCGGTGTGGAATACTGCAAATGGATTGACGATGCCTACATGCTGATCGGAAAGGCCTATTTCATGAAACGAGAATATGTTGAGGCCCGAACCGTGTTTCGCTATCAAACCAAACGCTACCCCCAGAGCAACACTTATTACGACGGTCAGCTTTGGTTCGCTAAAAACTACATAGCCGAAGAAAACTATTACGAGGCGGATCGATTACTGGATGCGCTGGAAGCTAAAAAACGTTTTCCTGAAGAACACAAGATGGAGCTCTATGCGACGCGAGCACATTACTTCGCTATCCAAGGAAAATACGACGATGCGGTGGGTGATTTGGAACGAGCAGTACTGCTCTGCAAGAAGAAGAAAAAGCAAACGCGCTGGATGTTCATTCTGGCTCAGATGTACCAAGAAACTGGTGCTTCGATGCAAGCCATTGCGAACTATAAGGAAGTAGAGCGACGCAACCTCAACTACGAACTCACTTTCTACGCCCAATTGAATCGGGCCTTTGCCTATGACGCTGAATTGGGAAATGGAGCCGATGTGAAAGAGACGCTTCTAAAAATGGCCAAAGACGATAAAAACATCGAATACTTGGATCAGATTTATTACGGATTGGCTGATGTCTTCATTAAAGAAGGCCGCGACGACCGAGGCATCACCTTCTTGAACATGTCGGTTGAGGCGAGCGTCAACAACAACCTGCAAAAAGGAGAATCGTACCTGCGCCTAGCCGACCTCTACTTCGAATACCCCGATTACATTTTAGCCCAGTTGAACTACGACAGTGCCTCGAGCAGCTTGCCCGACACTTACGAAGATTACGAACGGGTGGTGAACATGCGCGACAATTTGGGCGAAATCGTGAAGAACATCCTCACCATTCAAACCGAAGACAGTTTGCAGCGCTTGGCCAATTTGCCTGAAGAAGATCGACTCATTTTCATCGAAGACTACATAGCAGAAGAGCTGGAACGCAAAGAAGCGGCTGAACGTGAGAAGCAAGCTCAACGGGAACGGGCTGCTGCTGCCGCTCCTGCAGGAATGACCTCCGATCCCTTTGCAGAAGGAGGGGCGGAATGGTACTTCTACAACCCGAACATTCTCACCTATGGTAAGGGTGAGTTTTCTCGTATTTGGGGCTCAAGAGCGAACGAAGACAACTGGAGGCGTTCCGATAAGAGTTCAACCAACATAAGTTTCGACGCTCCAAACGGTGGCATAACCACGGTGAGCACGGCAGCACAAGACGACCCAGAACGCTACCTCGAGTTCCTTCCATTGGACAGTGCCTCGATGGCAGCCTCGAATGCTAAAATTCAAAAGGCCCTTTACGACCTCGGTGTAGTTTATAAGGAGGACATGAAAGATTCCAAAAACGCGAAGGAAAGCTTTGAAGGCCTTCTCTCTCGCTACGACAGCTCCCAATATCACGCGAGCACCTATTATCAGTTGTACCGGATTTACAATGGTGAGCAGAACAGCATTTTGGCGAACAAGTACAAGAACCTCATCCTCTCCCTTTATCCTGAAACCGATTATGCGAAGGTCATCTTGAATCCCAACTATTTTGAGGAAATGGCCGATGAAAAAGAAGCCCTCGAAGAAATTTACGACAAGGCCTACGGCTACTATTCACGCGGTTTTCACCGTCAGGTTCGAGCCGACTACCCAAAACAACGCGGTCAGTTTGAGGGCAACCCCTTGGCCTCTAAATACGACTTGCTTTATGCCATTAGTACTGGATATGTAACCGGGAAGGACAGCTTAATTCTGTCGCTAAATTCAGTGAAAAGCACGCATGCCGAAACCGAAGAAGCAAAAGAGGCGTCGCGAATTTTGGCCTACCTGAATGGCAAAGAAAACGAAGTTCCCAGGGAGGACGTCGACTACAAGCATGAGCCAGAATCAACCCACTTAGTGCTGGTTGTTTTGCCCACAGACGCGAAAAACGATCGACTGAAAATAGAAATTGCGAATTTCAACGCTGCCTATTTCCGCCTAGATGCCTTGAAGGTTCAGGACCTGCTTTTGGGCGAAAAAAACCTTCTTCTCACGGTGAAACAATTTAAATCGGCCGACAAGGCTTTGCGCTATGTCAGTAGCTTTCAGAGCAACAAGACCAAATTGAAACAGACGCAAGAAGTGATGGTCGACGTCTTTGCAATCTCATACAACAACTACCCATTGTTCTATAAAGCACAGGACTTGGAAGGCTACCAAGACTTCTTTGACGACAACTATTAGCGCCTGACTCTCAGCCTTTTTCTACCTTTGCACCGACTATAAGGTTCAACTGTGTTCAATTCAAAGAAACCCATGGCCAAAAATCAAGAAGTAGACAACTCGAGAAGTCACATTTCTCACGATACCCGCATTCAAGGAGATATTGAGACCAACGGTGACCTTCGTTTAGACGGAACACTTGTAGGAACCATCCGTTCTAAGGGCAAAGTAGTGATTGGCACTACGGGTAAAGTTGAAGGTGAAATCTACTGTCAGCACTCCAACATTTCTGGAGAAGTAAAAGGAAAAATGATTGTTGCAGAATTGCTTTCTCTACAATCTTCAGCCAAAGTTGAATGCGACATTCACACGGGTAAATTGGCCATTGAGCCAGGTGCTTTGTTCACGGGATCGTGTAGCATGGGTGCCGTTCTTAAAGAAATGAACAGTGGGCCAGCCGTCGAGCGACAAGAAAAAACGGCCTGATTTTCTACTCCGTTACTCTTCCATGGCCATTAAAATGGTCGCACTCATCCTCGCAGGCGTTTTTGCGGGCCGTGCCTTGGACGATTTCATTCCCATTGAAACACCAATTGCAACCTTAATCTTAAGTTTGGCCGGCGTACTTTTATCTATGTACGTTTTCATTCGCGACGTTCGACAATGAGTTTAAAATGGAATGTTTGGGGCTTGAGCCTCTTCGTAATTTTTGAGATGTTTGTCTATCTCATTCCGATACCTACGGTGGGACGCGACGAGCAGTTACTACTCAGCATTTCCAATGTGGTATTCATCCTGTTTTTTCTCTTAGGGCTAGGCTGGGTAGGGAGAAGCAGCAAGAAGAGGCCTCAATCTTTTGTTACAAATTTCATGGGTTTTACGGGCTTTAAAATGTTCGCATCCCTGCTCTACATGCTTCTTGTTGGGGTCAATTTTAAAGACTCACTCAACGCCTTTTTACTGGGCAGTATGACCATCTATTTTGCCTACACAATTCTTGAGGTTCTGATATTCAGACAACTCGCTTTAGACGTTGACCAAGAGTAGTTCATAAGTCTCTTTTGTCCCTTCTTGACATTTTCTGTTCGATTCCCTAGCTTAGGTACGAACTAAACTACACTACTTATGATTGAGGATCCAAACGGCATACTCTCCCTCATTCAAGAATATCTTTTCTACGAACCTCTTTTGATTCCCGGAATTATTCTCGCTGTTTTTGGCGTTGCCGGGCAATGGACTTTGTACACGAAGTGCGACTTGAATGGCTCTCGGAGTTTGATACCAGTATTGAATGTTTTAGAATTTATGAAGATTATGGGACGACCGATGTGGCAAGGCCTCATTGTGATGCTTCCACCCTTGGTGATTCTATATGCCTTGCTCACCGAACCGATTGGAATGGGAACCATTTACATTGTTGCTGGTGCTCTCATGCTGGTTTGGACGCTCTTCATGATGAGGCTTTACATTGAGCTTTGTCAGAGTTTTGGAAAGCTCTCAACAACAAGCTATTTCCTCTGCATTCTGTTCAATGGCTTCTACGTTTTGTACTTGGGTATTTCCAGCGAGACGCTGTACTATGGGCCCGTCTACAAAAAGAGCATGGATGAAATCAAAGCGCACATTGCTGAGGTGGATGCCGAAGAAGATTAGTTCGGCTGGACATCACTAGTATTCAATTTGCACTACGGCTTTGTGGTTCGTTAGGTGCACTATGCGTCACTTGATGCTCAACGCCCGCGAGGCTGGTTCTTCAACTGAAGGCGGTTTGAACCGGGTTCGCGCGAATTTCTTCAACTGAAGCAGGTTTGAAAACATATCCGCAGTTCGCGCGAATCTCCTGATTCGTGCGGGTACTTACCAATCAATTGACGCACTTCGGATTGTTCGCTCTCTTTGTTCGCGAACATCAAGGGGTTCGCCTATCAAAAACCTGAGCGCGGTGCGCTCCTTGCCTTTTTCTTTGCCCATTCGCCTACGAGCAAGCTCGGGCGAGTTTAGGGGGCGGGTTATCCACCTCCACTTTGTTGCGGTGGATGATCAAAGGGTTCACTTCACAAAGCCTGAGCGCCTTGCGCTCTAGGTCTTTTTCTTTGCCCATTGCGGCATGCAAGCAAGCTTGCGCCGCGGGCAAAGAAAAAGCCCCTTTCGCTGTTGCGAAAGAGGCTTTGAGGTCACGAGCGGATTCGAACCGCTGTAGATGGTTTTGCAGACCACTGCCTAGCCACTCGGCCACGTGACCCTGTTTTGTTGGTGGGCAAAAGTAATCAAAGAGCCAATGTATCAGCGGCTTTTCTCAATTGCGATGCTGAACGTACTCAATCCCTTAACAGGGGGGTTTACCTTGGAGACCTCCAACTCGACTTCATAGACCATATCGAAATGCTCCAATAGTGCGTCTGCAATGCGGTATGCTAGGTGCTCTACCGTGCGAGAATTGATGGCCATTTCAGCCAAAACAACTCGTGTTGCGGCCACATAATCAACCGTGTCTGAAATCTTATCGCTGTAACCGCTTTCCTCTAAATCCAGGTGCAGCACAACGTTCGTGCGAAACAAACCCAAGGAGTTTTTTTCTTGTGGCAAGCAGCCATGCCCTCCATAACTCTCAATGTCTTCAAGTATAATTTGACTCATATCAAGATAGTTTTGATAGACCGAGTTCGATGCGCGAAACACATTCATCCTGACCCAACAATGCCGCGATTCGAAACATGGATGGACCCATTCCTTGACCGGTAACAAGCAGTCTGAATATCGGCAACAACTGGCCAAGTCCAACTTCTTTCGATTCAATGTATGTGTGAAAAGCAGCGTCGATGTTCTCCTCAGAGAAGTCGTCCATCTTCCTCAATTCCTCAACCCAGCCCTGCATCAAATCGGCAGATCCTTCTTTCCATTTCTTTTGGCTTGTTTTCTCATCGTACTCCGTTGGTGCGCTGAAGAAATATTCTCCTTGAAGAATGTCCTGAACAAAAGAGGAGCGCTCTTTCATCATGTCGATCACCTCCACCAAAAAGTCGTCTCCTTGAGCGCGTTGATCGTCCCTGAGGTAAGGCTCGAGATCGGTCAAGAGCAATGTTGCATCACGTTCTCTCAAATACTGCTGATTGAACCAACGAGCTTTGTCGCCGTCGAACTTAGCTCCCGATTTACCTACGCGCTCAATCTTAAATTCTTGAACGAGTTCTTCCAAACGGAAAAGTTCGCGTTCATCGCCTGGGTTCCAACCCAAAAATGCGAGCATGTTCACAAAGGCTTCTGGGAAAAAGCCTTTTTCACGATAACCAGAAGAAATCTCTCCTGAAATTGGATCTTTCCATTCCAATGGGAAAACAGGAAAACCCAATCGATCGCCGTCGCGCTTGCTCAATTTTCCTTTTCCGTCCGGACGAAGAATGAGCGGCAAATGAGCCAACTTCGGCATTTCCCAACCAAAACATTCGTACAATTTCACATGAAGCGGCGCCGAAGGCAACCATTCTTCACCCCGGATGACGTGCGTGATGCGCATCAAATGATCGTCGACAATGTTGGCCAAGTGATAGGTCGGCATTCCGTCTGATTTGAAAATCACTTTGTCGTCGAGGTTGGAGGTGTTCACCACAACCCAGCCCCGGATCATATCTTCAAATCGGATTTCCTCATTTCGCGGCATTTTAATGCGAATCACATAAGGATCTCCGGCGTCTACGCGCGCTTGTACTTCATCGGCCGGCAAGGTCAATGAGTTCTTCATGCTCTCGCGGCTGATCACGTTGTATTGCGGACTGGCCACACCCGATGCTTTCAAGTTGTTGCGCATCTGTTCCAAATCTTCGGGAGTGTCGAATGCGATGTAAGCATGCCCCGACTCAATGAGTTGATCGGCATACGCTCGGTACATTTCTTTTCGTTCCGACTGTCGATATGGGCCACAATCGCCTGGCTTGTCGGGTCCTTCATCTGGCTCGAAACCACACCAGCGCAAAGCTTGTTTTATGTAATCCTCCGCTCCGGGAACAAACCTTGCCTGATCGGTATCTTCAATACGAAGAATGAAGGTTCCTCCGTTGTTCTTAGCAAAGAGGTAATTGTATAGGGCGGTGCGGACTCCTCCCATGTGCAGTGGCCCAGTTGGGCTTGGTGCAAATCGTACGCGTACTTGTTCCATTCGTTGACTTTTGTTGTTTTCGAGTAGCTCAAAAACGCGGCAAAGATAGAACTTAGACTAGCCAACCGACCGCAAGATTGTATGCCCAAAAATGTTGGACGAATGCGGCTGCGAAAGTTGCTACCTTTAACCTTGTAGAAGCGCGATGGCGAAGGATTTCAATAACATAACAGAACAGGTAGATGCTTTCAGAAGAAAGTACTACTCCCTGCAACTTCTAAACGGTTCCCTCTGGACCAGTGGAATCTTGCTTGCTTTGCTTCTAAGCCTCTTCAGCATTGAGTATTTTTTCTACCTCCCTGTTGCTTGGAAAACCCTTTTGTTTTACCTCTTCTTGGGTTTTGGCCTCTTCATCACCTACAAGAAAATTGTGTCTCCGATACTTTCCTACCTGAACATTCGCGCTGGTCTTTCCCGCGCTGAAGCGGCGAAAATGATTGGTTCGCGTTTGGCTCTTGACGACGAATTGACGAATGCACTTCAATTGATGTCGAAGTTGAACGACGAGGGAAAAGACTCCAGTTTGATTGAGGCAAGTCTGGAAAGTCGGGTGCGCCACTTTGGAAACTACTCCTTCCCGAAGGCCATTCCATGGTCGGAGTCCTTGCGTTTTGTAAAATACCTCGCACTTCCACTCCTTCTGATCTTTTTAATGCTTGCCGCCGCTCCTCGCCTGCTGCTCGATGGTGGTGTGCGCTTCGTTGATTATTCCCAAAGCTACCTTCCTGAGGCGCCATTTCAATTTGTGTTGGACGTCGAGAATTTGCAATGCGTTCAAAATGAAGACTTTCTTCTCAAGTTAAAAACTGAAGGTGAATATGCTCCCGATCAGGTTTTTGTGCGCTTTGGTGAGGCTGAATATTTAATGCGTTCTGAGCGTCCAGGAAGCTATCTATTCACGATTAAAAATGCTCGAGAAAACATTGAGTTCTCATTCAGTTCTGGTCGTTTTTCCTCCAAGAAATACCTCCTGAATGTACTCCCAGATCCACGCTTGAAGTCGATGCGCATTCAATTGAACTATCCGTCTTATTTAGGCCTAGAAGATGAAGAAATCCAAAATCAAGGGAACCTGTCCATTCCTGAAGGAACCGAAATTTCTTGGCTTCTTCAAACAGAAAACATCGACTGGTTGAGCTTGAGCCTTCCCGACAGTGTTTTTCTTAAAGAAAATGCTGAGTCTGGACGTGCCTACTTTGATTTCACTGCTCGTTCTAGCGGTGAGTATCGCATCGACCTTAAAAACTCGCAAGAATCGCTTAATAAGCGCCTGAGCTATTCTTTAGATGTAGTAGAAGACCGTCGTCCGGAAATACGCATGGATCGCCTCGGCGACAGCCTGAGTTTGAAGGAAATCTATTTCTCGGGCTTAATCAGCGACGATTACGGTTTACAGCAATTGAAATTCTACGCTCAGCTCGACGGTTCTCCCGGTTTCTTAAAAGAAGAAGGCATCCTCATCAATCGCAAATTGCCAAATCAACCCGTTTACCATTATTTCAATTTGGAAGAACACAACATTCGTGCAGGACAAAGCATTCGCATGTGGTTTGTCGTGTGGGACCATGACGGTGTAAATGGTTCTAAATCGAGCAAAAGCGCGGTAATTCGTCTGGAAGCCCCGAGCCTCGATGAACTCAAAAAAGCAGAACGCGCCAGTAAAGATGAAATGGAGGCTTCGATGAAAGACAAAATCGAGGATCTACAAAAATTCCAGAAAGAAATAAAAGAATTGGAGCGGCGCTTAATCGACAAGAAAGAGTTGAACTGGCAAGACAAAAAAGCTCTGCAGGACTTGATGCAAAAGCAAAAAGACCTGCAAGACTCCATGGAAAAACTTCAAAAGCAAAACAAGCAATTGAATGAGACGCGCAACCAACTTACTGAGGAAGACGAGCGCCTGTTAGAAAAGCAGAAAAAGATTGAGGATCTCTTTGAAAACCTGATGACCGATGAGATGAAAGAACTCTTTGAGGAAATGGAAAAGATGATGGAGAAACTCAATAAAGACCAGGTTCAAGAAAAGTTGAGTGAGATGAAAATGAACAACGAGGAGATGGAAAAAGAGCTCGACCGAACCCTTGAGTTGTTCAAGCAATTCGAATTTGAGAAAGCCCTTCAAGATGGCATCGACAAACTCGACGAGCTTAAAAAAGAACAAGAAAAATTAAGCGACGAAAAAGAAGAGAACGCTGATAAGCAAGATGAGCTCAATGAGAAATTTGAAGAGTTCGCGGAGGATATGAAAGACTTAAAGGAGAAAAATGAAGCCTTAGAGAAGCCCAATGAAATGGGTAATCCAGAAGAAAAATCGAAAGAAGTGCTCGATGAAATGGAGAAGAGCGCGGAGGACATGAAGTCTGGAAACAAAAAGCAGGGAAAGCAGGGTCAGAAGAGCGCGGCTGAGCAGATGCAGGAAATGCAAGATCAGATGCAATCTATGATGAATGAGATGGGTGAAGAACAAGCCGCCGAAGACTTAGAGGCCTTGCGCAGATTGTTGGAGAACCTCATTCAGCTCTCCTTCGACCAAGAGGGAATCATCGATCAATTGGATGGGATTTCAGGAAAGGACCCGCGCTTTGTAGAACTCGCTCAAGAGCAGAAAAAACTAAAAGACGACTCCCAAGTAGTTGCTGATTCCTTGTATGCTTTGAGCAAACGCGTTGTGGCACTTGAAGCCACCATCAATAAGGAGATGAATGAAATCAACAAACGGGTCGAAAGTGCCATTTCCCTGCTCTCCGATCGCCGGTCTCGAGAAGCTCAAAAAGAGCAACAATTCGCCATGACGGGTATGAACAATTTGGCGCTCATTTTAGACGAAAGCATACAGAACGCTCAGATGCAATCCGCTCAAAAACAGTTCGGTAGCGGTAAATGCAGCAAGCCGGGCAGCAGTCCTTCGGCTGGAAGTTTGAAGAAAATGCAAGAGGCTTTGAACAAACAGATGGAAGCTCTGAAAAAGCAAATGGAGGGGGAAAAGAAAGGCCCAACTCCGGGCGGTAAAAAACCTGGAGAAACAGGTCAAGGCGGCACTGGAAGCAGTGGTCAGCACAGCGAGCAGCTTTCGAAACTAGCGGCCAAACAATCAGCCATTCGGAATGAGTTGAGACGCTTAAAAGAGAGCATGCGAGATGGTCAAGGAAAAGGAGAAATGCAGAAGCTCGAAAAAATGATGGAGGATACAGAGCGTGATTTGATTACCAGACAACTATCTTTGGAAACCATCAAGCGTCAGGAAGAGATTTTAACGCGCTTATTGGAGTCTGAAAGATCTGAAAGAGAACGAGATTTTGAAGAAGAAAGACAAGCCCGCGAGGGAAAAAAGAACGAAAAAAGAAACCTTTTCGACCTTGATGAGTATATTAAACTCAAGGAAAAAGAGAATGAGCTTTACCGCACCATTCCCCCTAAGTTGAATCCATACTACAAGAAGAAGGTCTCTGAATACCTAAACAAATGAGCGAACCTCATACGTCTTTAAAACAACTGGAATTTCCTTCTGACCCAACTCAATTGCTTGAAGTTGATCGCTTCTTCGAGGACCTTTTTGAACGTGAGAATCTATCTGAAGAATTGCACGGAAACGTATCCGTTTCGATTTCCGAAGCAGTGAACAATGCCATTCTCCATGGCAACAAAAGCGACCAGTCTAAACTCGTTCGCCTTAATGTCAACCTGGATGAAAACGAGCTTGCCATTGAGGTGATTGACCAAGGTTCAGGATTCGATTACGACAACCTTCCCGACCCAACGGCCCCTGAAAACTTGGAAAAAGAAACTGGCCGCGGCATCTTCATCATCCGCAATTTGAGCGATGAACTCGAGTTTGAAGATGAAGGGAGAATCATGCGCATGCACTTCTCTCTGAAGTAAGATGTCCAGCATTAATTTTTTCAACGAACTCCCTACCTACACTTTTGAAAATAAGACCGCCTGGTCTGAATGGCTCATTGCCTGCGCGAAAGAAGAAGGATACGACCTCAGTATGCTGAACATCATTGGCATGTCGGATGAACAATTGCTTCAAATCAACCAAGAGTACCTCAAGCACGACACCCTGACCGATGTAATTACATTCCCTCTTTCCATCGGCAAAGAAATCGAAGGTGAAATCTATTTGAGCATCGAACGTGCTCAAGAAAACGCTTCTCAACTTGCTCTAGCACTTCAAGACGAAGTCTGTCGTCTAACCATTCATGGTCTTCTTCACCTTATGGGCTATACAGATAAAACACCAGAGGATAAGGCCGTCATGACCTCAAAGGAGGATTATTACCTAACTTCGCGGACTTTTTAGTTTCACGTGAAACCCTATGTTTCCTAAGTACGATCTTATAGTAATTGGTGCCGGCCACGCAGGATGCGAAGCAGCTGCTGCCGCCGCAAACCTCGGTTCGAAGGTCCTGATGATCACCATGGACATGAGTCGCATTGCGCAGATGTCGTGCAACCCAGCCATGGGTGGCGTCGCAAAAGGCCAAATCGTTCGTGAAATTGACGCCCTAGGTGGCTTTTCCGGCATCGTAAGCGATAAATCAGCCATCCAGTTCCGGATGCTCAACCGCTCCAAAGGACCCGCAATGTGGAGCCCGAGAACACAAAACGACCGCATGCTCTTCCACTTAGAATGGAGAAAGATTCTGGAGCAAACAAAAAACCTAGACTTCTGGCAAGACATGGCTGTTGGATTTGTCGTGAAAGGAGATAAGGTTGTTGGCGTTAAAACTTCCATGGGAATTGAAATTCATTGCGCTTCTGTTGTAGTCACCAGTGGTACCTTTTTAAATGGCACCATCCACATCGGTGATCAACAGTTTGGCGGTGGAAGAATTGGTGAAAAAGCCAGTTTTGGAATCACAGAACAACTAGTGGATTTAGGTTTCGAAAGTGGACGAATGAAAACAGGAACCCCGCCAAGGGTTGATGGACGAAGTTTAAATTTCAGTAAAATGGAAGAGCAAAAGGGCGACGAAAACTCCGCAAGCTTTTCTTACACCTCAAAAGAACGAATGCCAGAGCAGCGTTCTTGCCACATCACCTACACCAATCCAGAAGTACACGAACTGCTGAAAGAAGGATTCGATCGTTCACCTATGTTCAACGGACGAATTCGAGGAACTGGGCCTAGATACTGCCCTTCCATCGAAGACAAAATCGACCGTTTCGCGGAACGAGACCGCCATCAGATATTCGTAGAACCCGAAGGTTGGGATACGGTAGAAATTTACGTCAACGGCTTTTCTACAAGCCTGCCTTTGGATGTACAAACCAACGCGATTCGTAAGATTGAAGGATTCGAAAAGGCCAAGATGTTTCGTCCTGGTTACGCCATCGAATACGATTACTTTCCACCAATTCAACTGAAGCACAGTCTTGAAACCAAGAGTATTCAAAATCTGTATTTCGCTGGACAGATCAACGGCACCACTGGTTACGAAGAAGCGGCATGCCAAGGCTTAATGGCCGGCATCAATGCACACCAAAAAGTCCGCGGGCTGGATCCATTTGTACTCAGCAGAGACGAAGCTTATATCGGTGTTCTCATCGACGACCTCATCACCAAAGGCACGGAGGAGCCGTACCGCATGTTCACTTCTCGGGCTGAGTTTCGCATTCTCCTACGTCAAGACAATGCCGACGTTCGCCTTACGCCTAGAGCATTTGAACTCGGGCTTATTGGAGAAAAACGCTTCCAAGATTTCCAGGAAAAAGATCGAGAAGTAAACTCGCGATTGAAGCAATTGAATGAACAAAGCGTGGATTTAGATAAGGCCAACGAAGTGCTTTTAGAGAAAAAATCTGCTCCTATAAAACAGAAGCTCAAAGCTGCAACTTTGATTCCGCGGCCCGAACTTCACATCGAAGATGTTCGTCGAATGCATCCAAATCTTGAGCGGGTAGGGGAGAATGATTTCGAAGATCAACAGATCGAAGAATCTGTTGAAATCCGATTAAAGTATCAGGGTTACATTGATCGTGAAAAAGATCTCGCCGACAAACTCCATCGTTTAGAAGATGTAATCATCCCAAAGAATTTTGCCTATTCTGAATTGAATGCGCTTTCTAGTGAAGCACGAGAGAAACTTCAGAAGGTTCAACCCGAATCGCTCGGACAAGCTTCAAGAATAAGTGGCGTGAGTCCGGCAGACATTTCTGTGCTCCTCGTCCGCATGAAACGATAGTTTCACGTGAAACAAGTCCAAATAAGCTGATTTCGCGGCTTTAGACACCTCTCTGGTTATACAACCCTCAGAAAACACAAAAAGCCCGCTGGGGGCCTCTGTGCTTCTTGGTGTTATGTGTTGGTTAATTCATTGGTAATCAACCTTGTGCGCTCGGAAGGACTCGAACCCTCAACCATCAGAGCCGAAATCTGATATTCTATCCAGTTGAACTACGAGCGCAAGGCGGCAAATGTAACTTTTCTTGCTTTTTCAAATTCCTGTATAAACAATAAAAGAGCCCGTTCTCTGTTAGCTACTTTTGCAGCCTCAATGAAACAATTTATTTTCTTACTTCTTCTGTTCAACGCATCAAGCTCATTCGCACAGAGAAACGCCATCGGTACTTTTTTCGATCACCTTCCATATAAACAAGGACAACAATTAGAAATCCTTGGGACGAAGGTTTACTGCCAAAGTGGTCCGGGGCTGTTCGCATACGACAACGAAGACAAAAGCATTGAACGTTTGAACACTATTTCTGGACTCACGGAAATGGGCGTCTCATGTATTTCAGCGCACGAAGCAAGCGGTACACTCGTCGTTGGTTACTCTTCTGGAAACCTAGATTTCATAAGTGGAAATGAGATTCTGAACCGGGCCGACATCATTCGCGCTAACATCATTTCCAACAAAGGCATCAACTCCATCCACTTTTATGGTGATACCGCTTTCATATGCACTGGATTCGGTTTAGTGCTTTACAGCATGACGAAAACCGAGGCCCTTGGAACCATCCTCGTAGGTCCAAATGAATCGTATCAAAACCTCCAATCATCCATGGTTTTTCAAGATACCATCTACGCATCGAGCTCCACAGGAATTTGGCAAGCCCCCATCTCATCCGACCTTTCCGACTTTCGCTCTTGGGTTAAGGACTCCAACTCTATCAACTTTAATGTCAACGCGCTCTTCTCCTTTAACAACGAACTCTACATCAACGCAGAAGGCTTCTCTTTCCAGTCTGATACTGTCTATCGAAAATCAGGTTCAACTTGGGAATACTTCGACCTTTTAAGCAACGAAACGAACTCATCTTTTAAAGTTTATTCAGACCTGCTTCTTGTATCACAAAGCACCGCTGTCGAGGTTCTAGATAAGAACTGGAACAACGTCCGTAGGGTCTTTGATTATCAATCAAACATAACCCCCGCCCCCCGAGACGCCGCTTGGGATGCTGTAAACAATACGCTGTGGGTTGCTGACTTTAACCAGGGTTTGGTTAAGAGCAACGACCCTTTCAACAATGAGATCCTAACTCCTAGTAGCCCCGCAACAGCAAGTAGCCAAAGTGTTTTCTCAATCGGGGAGCGGGTAATGGTCGCCGCAGGAAGTAGAACGAACAACTGGCTCAATACCTTCAGCGCTCCGCACGTATTCATACTAGAAGAGAACAAATGGTCTGGCTTGAATGTGTTTACTGTAAACGCTCTCGCCACTGTCAACGACTTAATCGATGTTACCTCCTTCGACGGCGACAATATTTACGTCGCCTCCTATGGTGGTGGTCTACTTCATTTCAAGGAGGATCAACTCCTTGAAACTTTCGACAACCGAAATTCGAGTCTTCGCAACATTGTTGGCGACTCAACTTATGTCGCCATCAGTGGT
Organism: Flavobacteriales bacterium UBA1986; assembly: GCA_002336245.1. Classification (GTDB taxonomy): domain Bacteria; phylum Bacteroidota; class Bacteroidia; order Flavobacteriales_G; family Salibacteraceae; genus UBA4419. The sequence goes on along the minus strand of DDDG01000004.1, from coordinate 5,136 downwards.
TTGGATTTTGACTCCGACGGCAACCTTTGGGTTGGAAACTCACGATCCTTGGCCCCCTTGCACGTGCGAACAGTAGATGGTGAATGGGCCCAAATGCCCGTCACGGGGTTCTCTTCTTCCGATTTTAGCGGTAGACTCATGCACACTTCTTGGGGACATGTTTGGTTGAGCCTACCGAAACGAGGCATCCTGGTATACGACTACAACAACACTCCTTTGGAGACCGACGATGACCAATACCGCTTTCTCTCAAAAGGCGCGACTTCAGGAAACCTTCCAAGTCTTGAAGTCGAGTTTATGGCTGAGGATGAAAACGGAGAAATCTGGATCGGGACGAACCTTGGCCTCCGCGTATTCTTCAGTCCGCGAAGGGTTTTCGACGGTGGTACTCAGGGCGACGCCAGTGAAATTCTCTTTCAACAAGAGGGTTATACTGAGGTTTTGTTTGACCAGGAAAGTATTACGGGGATTGTCATTGATGAGGCAAACAGAAAGTGGATTGGAACCCAAAACTCAGGCCTTTTCCTCCTTTCCGCAGATGGAAAAGATCAAATTCACAACTTCACCCAGCGCAACAGTCCACTCTTTTCGGATCGCATCATTTCGCTTGGCCTCATGGACCCAACGGGCGAGTTGTTCATTGGAACAGACAAAGGAATGTTGTCCTACAAAAGCGAGGCAACAAGCCCTTTTGCAGAAATGGAAAACCTCTACGTTTACCCAAACCCAGTTAAACCCAAGCACGCTGGCTTGATTGCTATAAAGAATTTAAGCGACGGTGCTGATGTGCGTATAGTTGACGCTTCCGGCGCTTTGATTTACCAAACTACCGCCATGGGTGGTCAGGCTACTTGGGATGGGCGTGACAACAATAGGAGGGATGCCGCCAACGGTGTCTATCTCGTCCTTGCCTCCAGTCCGGATGGATCCATTCGTGGTAAAACCAAAATTCTCTTGGCTCGCTAAGTCATGCTGCATTCCGACGAGGGCTTCATTCTGAACCGAAAAGCATACGGCGACACTGGCTTCATTCTAAACATCTTTACCCGATCGCATGGAAAACGTGCCTTTTTCATTCAAGGAGTTCGAAAAAAGAAGAAGGGAAGTGCGGCTTTATTCCAAGCCTTTAACCTCATTCAGTTCACGCATTACGACGGAAAGGGAAGTCTTCTTCGCATGAAAGACCCACAAGTTCATCCGCAGCTTGTACAACTCTACGACTCTCCACCTCGAGCCTTCATACTTCAATTTTTAGCCGAGCTTTTTAGTGAAATCCTTCACGACCAAGAAGAGCACACGGTCTTGTTCGATGCTTGTAAACATCAACTCATTACAGAACTCAAAGAAGAAAAATTCAACCCAAACCTCCATCTTCAGCTTTTCTGTAAACTTCTTTTCTCTTTAGGAATATCTCCCCAGCTTCCAGACGAGATTAATGGCAAATGCTTCAACCTCATAGAGGGTGAATTTCAAACACGACTTTCAGATTCACACATTCTCATGTCCGGTGAAAACTCGCGCTACTTCTATCAATTTTTAAAGGAATCACAGCTGGATGAGATCGATGGAAAACATCGGCTTTCCTTAGTGAATGATTTATTGAAATACCTCGACGCTCAGTGTGAGTGGTTCCGGGGTACTAAATCGCAAAATGTTCTTGGTGAAATCTTATAGTTCCTGCGAATTCAAACGCCAATCGTAGTCGAGGAACTTAATGTCTGCATCTAAAGAGAACTCAACATTGCTGTACTTCTGAAGGAATTCTGGAATGCTTTGTCCGTCCTCGAAATCGCCGCCAAACCAACTGAAGATCTTCGAAAGTCGAAGTTCATCTTCTAGAAAGTCATTCTTACTGCGGTCGTTCACGAAAAGCACCACCTGCTCCCCTAGCTGTTTTTCGAGTTTACTCGCTGTGTAGGCCTCTCCACGTAATTGAGGACAACTCATTGAAGCGCAATTAATGGCGAAGTGTATTCGCGGTTCTTTAAAATGGGATCGCAGGATTCCGTGTTCAATATTGTTGAGTGAATAAACTCGGTCTTCAATTCGGATGAAATCAACATCCCAAACAGAATTTACAAAAGGAATGGCTCCTGCAATGTCGCGTATGGACTCTAATGGATAGTGACGAAGCACAATCTGAATGGTAAACGAATTGTAAGCGTTGATCCAATAAGCCAACTGCTCTTCCTCCGTCCAAAAAGCATCGTTTGGGTGATTTTTGGAAAGCAGTTTTAAATAATCGTTCAGGCTCAGGCTGTCTGCTTGAAATGCTTTGTAATTCACAAAACCCTCTGCATCTACATGTTTTTCAAGAAGCAATGTCCAAGCAGTATGGTCTATTGGTTTGGTTGTGGATATTTGTTTGTCTTCGGGAAAACACGAACTTAAACTCAGCACCAAAACACATGAAATCAGCCACCTTGTCAACATGCTCCAAAGCTAATTAAGGCCTACAAGTCTTTGGTCTTCTCTCCGACCTTAATCACCTTTTCCCGGTGCTGCCGAACCCTCCTTTTCCGCGGGTGGAATCTTCTAGCTCGTCTGTTTTATGCCATTGAATGCGCTCATAGCGCGCCACCACCATCTGTGCGATGCGCTCTCCATCTTCAACGCGTTGCGTTTCTCCCGAGAGATTCACAAGTAAAACCTTTATTTCTCCTCGATAATCAGCGTCTATGGTTCCTGGGCTGTTGAGCACGGTTAATCCCTGCTTGTATGCCAAACCTGAGCGTGGTCTAATTTGAGCCTCTGTTCCTTCTGCCAACTGGATGAATAAACCCGTAGGTATTAAACTTCTCTCAAGAGGTTTTAATTCAATCAGCTCATCGATGTTGGCGCGAAGATCCAATCCTGCCGCATGCTCGGTTCCATATTCAGGAAGTGCATGTTTCGATTTATTGATGACTTTAACTTCCAAAATTCAGTCGTTTTAATAATCCTTCTTTCCAAACATTCCAGATGATGTATGCGATCAAAAGACTTGTTTTTAAGGTGTAATCAATGTAGTCGTTTCCTGTTTCAAGAACCATGGATAACACCCACAATCCAAGAAAAATTGAAATGTTGAGAACGATTTTCGGCACGTCGTACGGAATTGGATAGTACTTCTTTCCAAGCCAAAAAGAAACAAGTACCATACTTCCATAACAGATTAAGGTGGTCCAAGCACTTCCTAAATAACCCAAGGAGGGAACGAGTAGGAGATTGAATACAATGGTGATTATTGCCCCGAATACTGCGATGTAAGCGCCCATAATGGTTTTATCGGAGAGTTTGTACCAAATGGATTGGTTGTAGTAGATGCCTAAGCAAATGTTCGCCATCAACAGAATGGGAACAATCTTCAAACCTTCCCAATAAGCTTCATTTGGAATGAAGTATTTCAACACATCTAAGTAATACATCACCCCGAGGAAAATAATTCCACAAACTGCTACAAAGAGATTCATGACAACAGAATAAATTGTTCCTGAATCTTTATCCGTCGACTGACTAAAAAAGAAGGGTTCAGCCGCATACCGAAAGGCTTGAATGAATAGACTAATGATGATGCTGATTTTATAACAGGCCCCATAAATTCCCAACTGGCTCAGTGCCGCGGTTGTTCCTATTTCCTCGAAAAGAAGACGTTTTAAAATGACTCGATCTAGAGTTTCATTCACAATTCCTGCAAGACCAGCAAAAAGTAGGGGAGAGGTGTATAAAAGCATTTGTCGTAGAAGTGGGTAGGACGCTTTTGCTTTATCTCCAAGAATTTGGGGCAACACCAAAAGGAACTTCACAATCCCCGAGATGAGGTTGGAAATGAATACATAACCAACACCAATTTCCGGATTGTATAAATTATCGATGAACCAGTTGTGTTCCCCCGCAGCATATGCACTTATGCAGTAGTAAACGAACAATACATTCAGGCCAATATTCACCAGAATACTAACGATGTTCACTGAGGCAAAACGAACCGCTCTGTTTTGAGAACGAAGCTTTGCTAAGGGAATGGAGCTGATGGCATCAAGTCCGACGATGATGGCAAACCACACAACATATTCACTATGATCGGGATATTGCAACCAATCCGCGATGGGTTGATTGAAGAACAGCGCAACTGCAATGAATAAAACGCTGGTAGAGAGAATGGAATATAAAACAGTTGCATAGACGCTCCCTCCATCAATTCCCTTCTTATTCAGGAAACGAAAGAAAGTGGTTTCCATTCCGTAAGTCAACAGAACCACAAGAAACGCCACATAAGCATACATCTCTGTAATGACTCCATATTGATCGGTGGTGTATCTGAGCGTGTGAAGAGGAACCAATAAATAGTTCAAAAAACGACCGAGAATACTGCTCAGTCCATAAATGGCTGTTTGGCCTGCGAGCTTCTTGAGTTTGTTGGTAGTCGTCATCATCCGGTGGTGAATCAAAACTAACTCAGCTACATCCCGAATATTTCTTTCTTCGCAGCTTTTACTAAAACGTTTTCAACCTGAAAACTGCCGAAAGGTTAAGTTTATTCTCCCTTTCTTATTGCTCTGCTTTGGAATGCTGTGTTCGGTCTTCTTTTGAGCATCCCCCTTCATTATTAAAAGTGATCCCGAGTTGAGTTCCACTTTATAAATCAACTTCTTAGTTGATTTATTTCTAAATTTTATATTTCGTGATTCTCCGAAGGAAATAGAGGCAATTAAACTTCCTGGTATATGTACCGATTCATCGTCGGAATGCCAACCCATACTGTCTTGGCCGTTGCGATAGTAATTTCCAAGAACCGCATTAAACTTAATTCCGATTCGTTCCTCGAGTTCTTTAACTATTTCCTTTAGAGAAGAAGAGAGATGAATGTCTTGGGCGGGGTTTACTTTGCTTGAGTATTTGTAGTCGACATCTCCGTAGTAGCACGTTAGACGGGGTTCCTCCATTGTCCTTCCAAACAAGCGAACGAAACCTTGTTTCCAATTCAATTCTTCCTTCAATAAATGATAGAATCGATCCGCCTTTTCTAACGAATAGAACTCTGGCTTAAAATCAATCTCTAGAAGGGAGTTCTCAACTTTTTGGCTTGATGGTTTTTCCATTCAACTTTCTTTCATCGCCTCGTTTGTAGTCTATTTCAAGCATCAATTGTCCGTCGTC
>DDDG01000006.1 GCA_002336245.1 Flavobacteriales bacterium UBA1986 | reverse complement strand
CCTAAATATTGGGGTATTTACAGTAGCCTTCATAATCCCTCAACAGAAGGACCGTTTTTTTGTATTTCCGGAAGCCTAGACAAAGCTTTATCTAGAATGTCTTTGAGGTCTGGTTAAGCAGTGGAGATGCCTTCGTCTATTTGATGGGAGCGGTATTCCTCATCGCGAATAACCTTCCGTACCCCATCAATGATTAGGTTGTGAACGGTTGAAAAAAGGTAGGATTTGACTTTTTCCGCACTGATGTCCTCCCGACGAATCCATACCCGCGCGAAGGCTTCTTGAACGAGGTCTTGTGCGTATGCATCATCCGAACAGTGCTTTAAGGCGAACCTATATAAGCCGTCGGAAAAGGCACTCACTCCATCATTGTATTCGCGCGTATTCAACTAGGGCAATTTTGAAGTAAGACGGACAAGCCTTTATAAAGTTACAGGCAAGTCAAAAATTATTCATCTTTTGTCGCAGTCTTTGCATACGGATGCTCGTAAAAGTCGCTCTGGTCGGACTCGCTAGCATCTGTGAGGCATTTGAAATCTTTTTCAACGAGCAGACTGGTTTTGCTTCCATCTTCCAATTCGAATGTGTGTCTAAAGCCCACCCGATTGGAGTTCGCCCATGAGCTTACAATGTCTTTTGGCACTTGAATTTTGAGTCCTTCTGAACTATGCTGTATTTGAAAAGAAGATTCAACGCATTCTAGAGAGTACTTGAAATTTGAAGATGGAAGGGGAGTGTCCGCGGAGAGTTCTCCCTTCTCATCGAGCAGGTCGACCTCAGACTTAGATAGCCTAAGGCGGATGCTGTTGTCTAAAATCCGCAATTTCATTTGCTTAAAACAATTTTTTGTTGAGATCGAATGGTGCCTGAAGTACTCTCCAAATTTAGGATGTAGACTCCCTCTGAAGTTTCAGGGAGTTGCACGATGTGATTGTTTGGTCCAGCTTCAAATTTGAATTCATCGGTCCAAATCATTTGCCCATTCAAGCTAACTAGGCGTGCCTTTAAAGTCTCAGATTGTTCGTTGTAAAGTCGCATTTGAAAGCGCCCCTTGTTGGGATTTGGAAAGATTTCCATTGTCCGAAGCGCTTGCTCTTCGAGGCCTGTACTCACGTCGAACTTGTGGTTGACCACAACCGAAGTCCCGGCACTGGGCGCGTAATAACTTCCACTGGCAGTTTGTTCTATGCGAAGTGCACGAACCATATAAAAGTGATTGCCCGATTTTCGGTTGCTTTTGTCTTTGAAGTCGTTCCCAAGGAGGATGCTGTCGTTCAATCTCAGATGAACACCTTGAACGGAATCGTATCTGTACACATTGTATCCAACGACGGTTGGATCTGTCGAGCTTGCCCAATTCAAATCGACATAATTGTTGGCGCTTATTGCTGTTAGATTGCTGGCTGCAGTTGGGTAATACAGGCGCAAGCTTGGGTCGCCCATCAAAGCGATGTGCACTTCATTGGCAGAACCATTGAAGTTTCCTGTATATCGGTCTCCAGTATTGTTTTGTGAAGCCTTCGCTCCCCATCCGATGGTTCCACCCAAGGCCATGTTGTGCACATACCATTTTGGAATGCCTCCCCAAAAACATGCAAGCGATGAATTCGCTAGAGGAGCACGCAGCAAATTGTTTCGAGAATCCCAATCACCAAAATAGCTTCCAGCCAAGATGCTGAAAATGTTGTTGAGGGAGTCTGTAGCAAAGTCGCTTGTTCTACCAACGCCAGAGCAAGAAGTATAAGAACCAGCTCCGCATCCATAAGCCCATAAGTATGAACCGTTTTTTAATTCCGTGAAATAATCGGCAGTTTGAACCTTATCTCGCCCGAAGAAAGAAACCAAATTATGCCAGCCAGTACTCGCTAAATTCAAGCTGCTGAAATTGTTGTCTACAAGGGCTCTTCGCTCTCCAATTAAAACTCCATTTCTATAGTTGGAGTTTCGGTTGAGATAGGCGCGAAGCAATTCAATTTCACTCGAGGAAAACTCCGGCATATCGTACAAATCAACACGGCCAAGTTCAAGCTCTACTTCGTTTGGAAGTCTGGTTTGATCGAATTTTCCGTCGCTCGGTACGTTGTGATGTCGACTTGAATTTCCTGTAATTCTATTTACGGTGAAGTCGGTCCATTCTCCATCCAAGTCTGCGTAATAAACATCGGCTGGCCAGGCGCCAGTATGGTTTCCAGAACCTTCAACATGCCCGTCGGGTGGGGGAGTTCCGCTCAAACCGGAATAGTCGCCAGAATATGGAACAGGAATGTGTCCTAGAAGAAACACAGTGTTCAGCTTGGTGTCGAAGTCGAAGTAGGCTTCATAAATGGTGTCCTTTACTTCGGTGACATCAATTCCAGGGGGAATGGAATAGACTTTTGCATTCCATCCTTCGTGAATGAGTTCATAAACAAGGCGATCAATTTCGCTCGTTAATTCTGAGCCAATAGCACTGTCGACAAGAATTGCGATGTTCATAGTTTTATCGTCGACCTCTTTGCGAATTCCTGAACGCAGATATCCCAAAGCATAGGTGGAACTCGTTTGAGTCTTCAGAACGCGATACTCGTATTCTTGTCCTACAATAACAGATGTGTCTAGGTAGGAAGTGTCACTTCCAGCGAGATTTACAATCATAGGCCCCCAATCGCTAGTGTCGATGGATGTGCGGCGGTAAACTTCGTAATTGCCTGTCCAATTTTCTTGCGGCCAATTGATTTGGATATCGTCACCAATGATGACCGCTTCCATGAATACTACTTGATCGTTGGCAACTTGACCAATGGAGCTTGAGCTCAGAAACATTGTAAAGAGAACGAAGTGGAATTTTTTCACTGACTATTGAATTCGTTGTTTTCCGGTATAAAGATTCATGCGATTGGATTTTAGAAACCCTATGAGACTCAAATTGAAATCCTTGGCCAGCTGCACTGCTAAGCTAGACGGGGCCCCAATGGCTGCCATAATTGGAATTCCTCCCATTACGGCTTTCTGAACCAACTCAAAGCTTGCTCTTCCCGACACCAAGGCAATGCCATTAAAAAGGGGCAATCGGTCTTCCAAGAATGCCGCACCAATGGTTTTGTCGAAGGCATTGTGTCGTCCAACGTCTTCTCGCAGGTAGAGTAATTTGCCATCGCTGTTGAACAAGCCAACGGCATGAAGTCCGCCGGTGTGTTCAAACACCAATTGTGCTTGCCTGAGCTGATCTGGAAGCGACTGAATCCATTCGGCGCTAACCACAGGGCTGTTCTTGGGTAGTATGGGGCAGTTGTTCGTAGTTTCTATGGATTCGATGCTTGCCTTTCCGCACACTCCGCAACTTGAACTCATGTAGAAATTGCGTTGCAAACTGTCGAGATTTGGCTCGATGTCCTCCCGAAGTTCCACACGAACAATGTTTTCTTGTTCTTGCTCGCCCTCGTCGAAACAGTAGCGAATGTGATCTACTTCGTCGCGGGAAGTAAGGATCCCTTCAGTGTATAAAAAGCCAACGGCCAATTCGAAGTCGTGACCAGGAGTGCGCATGGTCACGCTAACGGTCTTTTGTTTCCTTGTTGATCCCTTGCCATAACCCAAGCGTATTTCCATGGGTTCCTCAACGGCTAGGAGGTCCGATTCTATTTCGGTTTTGCTCTCCTTAAATCGGGATACTTCTGTATGTGCAACGCTTGGACTTGACATGCTCTGTGTGGCTAAAGTTAAACATATGGCTCGTTCGATTCATCCAATTTGAGTCGATTCCTCTCGGGCCAATTCATTGACTTTTATCCTGCTCGGTGCCAAGCCGATTTTTGGCTTTATTTTGTTTCCACATCAGAAGAGATTCCTTCATGAAAAAGTTTCATTTATTCCTCGTTCTAGTTTTATTCTTCTCCGCTTGTTCTGAACCAGAGAAGATCCCAGAAAAGCTGCAGGAGCAACAGCAGACTGTTTTACCCTCTCCCAAAGGTCCTTTTACTAGGCTTACCATTCTTCAGATGAACGATGTGTACGACATCGCCCCATCGCGTTACGACAATTTGGGTGGATTGGCAAGGGTTGCGAGCATCCAGCGAAAGCTCGTAAAAGAAAACCCGTTTACACTCACAGTTATGTGTGGCGACTTTTTAAGCCCTTCTGTCTTGGGAATGCTGAAAGATGAGGATGGCAATGCCTATGCTGGGAAGCATATGGTAGAGGTGCTGAACGCAGTAGGAGTTAACTATGCCACCTTCGGAAATCATGAATTTGATTTGAGTTATGAAGATCTACAGGCTCGGATCAATGAAAGTGAATTCCGTTGGACCACTACAAACGTCTTTCACAAGATACCTCAAGGTGCAACTTATTTTACGCAGAAACGTGGAGGAGCCGACGCAGAACTTCCGCAGTGGATGTTTCATCAACAACCCGATGGTCAAGGAGGCTTTTTACAAATGGGCATCCTTGGAATGACCTTGCCTTTCAATCAGAAGGACTATGTGAACTACAGTCAAGTGTATTTGGCCACCAAATCGAGTTTGGAGCAGATGATTGATAAGTGCCAATTTGCTGTTGCTCTTTCTCATTTGGAAATTGAAAGCGATCGGGAAATGGCCAAGCGTTTGCCTCAATTGCGATTGATTATGGGTGGTCACGATCACAGCTCGATGTACGAGCGGGTAGGAGGGACTGTCATTGCAAAGGCAGACGCCAACGCAAAAAGTATTTGGGTTCACAATCTGAAATACTATTCCGAGATGGACACGCTCGTAGTGAATTCTGAAAAGATTGTTATCGACGAGAGCATTCCAGAAGATCCAGGTGTAAAAGAGGTGGTCGACAAATGGATGGCCATCGAAAATGAGGCTTTGAAAGAGATGAGCTATAAGCCATACGAAACAGTAGCAACTGTTGAAGAGTGGATGGATGTAAGAGAAACTTCAGTGCGATCTAAAATGGTTCCAATGGGGCAAGTCATAGGAAGCTCCTTCTTACATCTTTATCCAGAAGCTGATTGTGCCATTTTAAATGGTGGAAGCATTCGCTACGACGATTTCATTGAGAAGTCGATCGCGGAAAAGGATGTGCTGAATATGCTTCCATTTGGAGGCGCGATTGTAGAACTCAAAATGAGCGGAAAAGACCTTCAAAAAACACTCGATCTCGGCATCTACAAAAACATTGGTACCGGTGGTTTTCTTCAAACTGCAAATATTTTTAAGCAGGAAGGAACCTGGTATGTCGGAAAAACTGCCTTGGATTTTGAGCAGGAATACTCAGTTTGTATGCCTGAATTCCTAGCCTCTGGAAAAGAAGCCAATCTCGAGTATTTAGGTGAAATGAAGTCCAATAAAAAGAGTTCCTTCCTTGATGGAAAGCTAAAGAACGACGTGCGCGACATCTTGATTTACTATCTGCGCGAAGAAGGCATGAAGACGATTGTACGTTAGGCACTCTGGCCTAAAAGAACCCCTTTTGAGGAGAGACTTTCTAGAAACTTCTCCGCCTCATTTTTAAGGACAGTCAAATCGTCTAAGCCGAAGAGTTTGGCGGCCTCTGGTAAAAGTTCGATGAGCGTTTTTGATCCATCGAACAATGCTTCCACGAGAAAGACATGAAATGCGCTTACATCCATGAAGTGCACTTTTCCTTCTTCTACGTCGCGATAAACGAGGAGGAAGTAGCGCCCTTTTTTATCGGCAGTAATGTACTTGGCATTTTGACGATGGACTGGGTAAGTGAAACTCTTAAGGCTTAAGTAGGGATTGAATATCAGTGCCTTCTCATCCCATCCTTGTTCTAAGTCCTTGTATGGGCTGATGTCGACGTCTTGATGAACGTAAAGCTCCGTTTCCGTCCACTCAAACTCCATCAATTCTTCCAGGAAGGGAAATTTACTTTTCAAATCAAGTTCAAGCCCTAGAACATAGTCGTAGAATTCACCTGGCATGCGCCAAACTTGATACGCCTGACAATCGTGCTCTTCGAAAAAACTCTTTACCAACTTATCCCATTGCTTGGGTGGGAGTAAGTTTTTGGTAAGCGGGTAGGCTCGTGCCAATCCATCTCGAACGATGTTGATGACCAGACGACGGTAATGAAAGACCCGATCTGGAGTGATGCCCGGAGGCGTGTCGTCGAATACCCCCTTTCGGACGTATGTGGCCAAATCTTCTTGATGCTTCTGAGTATCTTCTTTAAGCATGACTCACAGTTTTGGTCCGAACTTTTTGGATGATTCCACGCAATTGCTCCACTTCCAAATTCAATTTGTCTAATTCAGGAATGTTGAAGTCTCTTTCAAGAAGAACCGGCACGGGTTTTAAATCTTTAAGTGTCCATTCGAACAAGTCAAATACCGGATCTATGATGTCCTCTCCATGCGTATCGATGATGCAATCGTCTGAGAACTGTGTATGCCCAGCCATATGCATGTAGGCCACTGATTCTAGCGGTAAGGCAGAGATGAAGTCCTTCTCATCGTAGTTGTGATTGAATGCATTGACATACACGTTGTTCACATCCAAGAGGAGCTTGCAACCGCTTTCCTGCACGATGGCAGAGATGAATTCTTCTTCCTTCATTTCGGCTGCAACTGGAGTGTAGTAACTCACGTTTTCAATCACCAGCGGGCGCTCCAAGAAATCTTGCACTTCTATGATTCGAGCAACGATGTGTTTCACGGCATCTTCTCGAAAGGGAATGGGAAGGAGATCGTAGAGGTGTGCATTCTGACTCTTTGAATAACTCAGGTGTTCAGAATAAATGGAAACATTGTATTGATCTAGGAAGACTTTCAACTCCTTCAAGAAATCGTAATCAAGCGGATCGGGGCTCCCAATGGATAAGGACAGACCGTGGCACACCAAAGGGTATTCCTCAGTGACGCGATCAAAGACTTTTTTCCAGTATCCGCCGAGATTAATCCAGTTCTCTGGTGCAACCTCAATGAATGCAGGTTTGAGATCCTTTTGTTCCAAGAAGGAGTCGCCGAAATCTCTTCTAAAACCTATTCCTACCTGATCTTCCAACATATTTTCTTGCATAAAAAAAGGCTGTCCACCTAGTGGTGGAAGCCCTTTCTTTTGTTTGATTATGGATGAGTATGGGAATTATTCTTCACCACATTTACCTTCGCCGCATTTGTGCTCTCCGGCTTTCTCATCGGTTTTTTTCTCATCGGCCTTTTTGGAGTCGCCTTTGCTTTCTCCGCATTTGCCTTCACCGCATTTACCTTCACCAGCTTTCATGTCAGCTTTTTTGTCGGTTTTGGCTCCATCGGCTTTTTTGTCTCCTTTGCTTTCACCGCATTTACCTTCACCACATTTACCCTCGCCACATTTTAATTCGTTGGCAGATACAAGGTCAATAGATGAATTGGTGATAAGTTCAGCTCTGATTTCAGAACCAGAACCTAAGTCGGTGTACTCAAAAAGAGTTGTAGCGTCAGCTGTAAGTGCTCCTGCCCCAACCAAGGTACCGGCAAGCAAGGTGCCTTTTAAAATTCTAGACTGATTCTTCTTCATTGGATATAGATTTGGATTACTATGTCAAATATTGACTTTCTTAAGCTATTTAAAAGTGTTTTGCGCGACAATTGACTGGACGAGCAAACATTTTAAGATTCGTTAAGATTTGACCCTTTGACTTAGTGAAAGATACACATAAGGCACAATTGCACTACTGGGCATTCACGTTTTTTGGCTGGCTACCTTTTCCCTTTATTTCGCTTGAAGTCTCCATTTCGCCAGGCCGATATAAATTGAGCCCAGGCCACTGGATTCAACAAGCTGATTGGTGGAGCTTGTCCTGCGTAGTAAAGTTGTGATTGATAGAGATTCTGCTGGTATTTGAAATTGGCTCCTGGGCCCATGGGCATTTCTTGAACTCGTTCTCTCATTGCGGCTTGCGCCAGATTCTTTCGGGCACGTTCTAAATCGTCGGCTGGAATGTCGAGGTTGAGAAAAGCTTGTTTAAACTGAGCCGGAGAAGGCCAAGGGTAGATTCGAGCTTCTGGAAGAATAATGGTATCAATGGTGAGTACTTGAATGAGTGAATATCGCTCAGAACTCAGGGTGTCAGGAATGATGTAATCGGCTGTTTTATAGCCAACGGATCCGAATTCTATCGTATCACCCAATTGTGCGACGAAGGAAAAGTAGCCGTAATAATCTGTAACAGTTCCTCTATTTGTATTGCTGATCATGATGCTTGCGAACGGAACCGGCTGCAAGTTTTCACCATTTACAACAACTCCACTGAATTGAACTAAATCTGGCTTGTCTTGAGCCTGCCCAAGGAATGAAATCAGGCTGAGAATTAAGCCAAGGAAGACAGCAAGCATTTGCTTATTCATACTCTCAAAGAAAACGAAAAATTGCAGCGAGTATTTCCGAGTTTCCAGAAGAACTATTTTTGCCACCAGAATGAAAGGAAACATTATCCTCGGAAAATATGAATTGGCGCACTTCCCGGATTTGGGAAAGGAAGATGTGAAAGCAAAAGTCGACACTGGAGCTAAATCAAGCGCCTTGCATGCCAGTCACATCCGAGTGATTGAAAAGGATGGTAAGGAATTGCTTGAGTGCTACCTTTTAGGAGACCATTCTAAAAAGATAGTTTTTGACTCTTTCAAAAAGAGAATTATTAAAAGTTCAAATGGGAGCACTGAGAAGCGATTTGTGGTTGCTTTGCGGGTGAAAGTTTATAAAAGGGCTTACAAAACCGAGTTTACCCTTTCGAACAGAATAAGCATGAGATTCCCTGTACTCTTAGGGCGTCGATTTTTGAGAAAAAAATATTTGGTCGACGTGAGCGGTGCCTACTTAGCGGCTGAAATGTTGGGTCGACAAAACCCTGATAAGCGCTATCTACACAAACTGCAAGAGAAAAAATAAACCTTGAGAAGGTCGCAAAAATCAAAAATGAAAATAGCAATACTCTCTAGGAATCCACAACTTTATTCAACCTCAAGATTGGTTGAAGCTGGAAAGGAAAGAGGCCATGAAATGTTGGTTTTGGATCACTTGAAATGCTCAATTTCCTGCGATATAGAGAAGCCTAAAGTGCTTTACAAGGGTGAGCAAATCACTGATTTACAAGCAATCATACCACGTATTGGCGCCAGTGTCACCTTTTATGGAACGGCCATCGTGCGCCAGTTTGAAATGAGTGGAGTATTCGCAACGAACTCTTCCATTGCCATCACCCGGAGCCGCGATAAATTGAGAAGTGTTCAGATTTTTTCAAGACATAAAATCGGTATCCCGAGAACAGTTTTCGCGAATCACCCGAAGCAAGTGGACTCATTACTCACTGAAGTAGGAGGTACACCAGTAGTGATTAAGCTACTTGAAGGAACGCAAGGGATTGGTGTTGTGTTGGCGGAGACCAAGAAGGCGGCTACCTCGGTCATCGAAGCATTCTATGGTTTGAAGGCGAACATCTTGGTTCAAGAATTCATCAAAGAATCCAAAGGTGAAGACATTCGTGCCTTTGTAGTGAATGGGAAAGTTGTTGGAGCCATGAAGAGAAAAGGTGTTGAAGGAGATTTTAGATCGAATTTGCACCGAGGTGGAAGTGCCGCAAAAGTTCGACTTCCTCGATCCTATAAGCAAGCTGCCATAGAAGCAGCCAAGGCTATGGGACTCAATGTATGCGGGGTTGACATGCTAGAATCTGAGAGAGGTCCGCTTATTCTTGAGGTGAATTCATCACCTGGCTTGGAGGGCATAGAAGCAGCAACAGGATTGAACATCGCGGGGCAAGTAATTGAATACATTGAAGAGGGGCTCACGAAAAAGAAAAAAATTGATCGCGTCGGTGCATAAAAATCCCGAGCAGAGCAGTCAAATATTTCTACTTTTGACCACCTAAGAAATCAGCCCAATGTCCGTACTCGTAAATAAGAATTCAAAGATTATCGTTCAAGGATTTACCGGTAGTGAAGGAAGCTTCCACGCCGAGCAAATGATTGAATATGGAAGTAATTTAGTTGGTGGAGTTACACCTGGAAAGGGTGGGCAAGAGCACCTCGGTAAGCCTGTATTCAATACTGTAGAAGATGCAGTGAAGATGGCTGGTGCTGATGTTTCTGTAATTTTTGTCCCACCTGCCTTTGCAGCCGATGCGATTATGGAGGCGGCCGATGCTGGGATTAAAGTGATCATTTGCATCACTGAAGGAATACCTACAAAGGATATGGTCATCGTTCAAGAATACCTAAGCGATAAAGATTGTCGACTTGTTGGTCCAAACTGTCCAGGTGTTATTACTCCAGGTGAGGCCAAAGTTGGTATCATGCCTGGTTTCATTCACAATCCTGGAAGAATCGGAATCGTCTCTCGATCAGGTACCCTTACTTACGAAGCGGTAGACCAAGTGACGAAGCTCGGAATGGGACAGTCAACTGCCATTGGAATCGGTGGTGATCCAATTATTGGAACGACTACAAAAGATGCTGTTCAGTTGTTGATGGAAGATCCAGATACGGATGGAATCATCATGATTGGTGAGATTGGTGGAAGTATGGAGTCCGATGCGGCCTATTGGGTGAAAGCGAATGGAACCAAGCCAGTCGTAGGATTTATCGCCGGCCAAACTGCTCCGAAAGGAAGAAAGATGGGCCACGCAGGTGCAATCATTGGCGGAAAAGACGATACTGCTGAAGCCAAAATGCAAGTGATGCGTGAATGTGGTATTCATGTTGTTGAATCGCCTGCCGAGATTGGTCAGAAGATGAAAGAGGTAATGGGGCTGGTATAAGCTCAGCTCGCACTTTTTCTTTTTCGTTCTGGCTTCAAGAAAGCTCGCCCTTGCCTTTACTTCATAAGCTTTTCCTACCTTTATTGGTCATAGGCCCAAAGCCATTCGTTTATGGAGAAATTTGACTTGTGTGTAATTGGTGCAGGACCATCTGGTTATGCAGCTGCGATGCGTGGACTCGATTTTGGAAAACGCGTTTTATTGATTGAGAAGAATCGATTGGGAGGAGCTGGGATTTGGAATGGAGCCCTTTCGTCCAAAACCTTATGGGAGCTCTCCGAAGCTTTCAAAGTAACACGTTCGACGAACAAAGGTTTTGTTGTCTACGATAGTGAAATCCACTACCAAGATGTAATTGGTGAAATGCGTCGGGCAGTGAACGAACGCCACGCTCAGCTCAAAGAACAGGTTGAAGTTTTGGAGCGTCAAGCTGATCTCACCTTCATGCAAGGAAGGGCAGAGTTGGTGGGCAAGAATGAGGTAAGTGTGGAGCTCGAAGACGGAAGCACTAAGAACTTTGAGGCAGATAACATCATCATTGCCATCGGAAGCCGTCCACGTTATTTATCCAACATTCCCATCGATGAAAAGGTAATTGTCACGAGCGATGGCATTTCGAGCTTTGAAGATTTCCCAAAGAGCATTGTGATTTTAGGTGCGGGTGTAATCGGGTGTGAATTCGCAACCATCTTCAGCAATTTTGGAAAAACTAAAGTTTATCTCATCGATAAGCAAGATCGAATCCTTCCTTTCGAAGACGAAGACATTTCCCGGAACGTTGCACAGAACTTAGAAGCCAATGGCGTTACGATTCATAGAAACTCCAGCTTGAAGGAGATGATTCAAGTCGACGGAAAGGTTCAGTACACAATTCTTTGCGAAGACGGTCGGGAAGAAATTTATACCGTTGAAAAAGCCTTGGTTTCTGTAGGTCGTGTTCCCAATGTCGAGAATGTTGGTCTGGACAGAGTCGGCATGGAGTTAGACATCCGCGGTTATGCCGTTGACAATGAAACTCAAACATCTATTTCGAATATATATGCTGTGGGCGATTTTACTGCAGACATTGCTCTTGTAAACATCGCAGAGATGGAAGGTAGGTTCGCGGTGGAACGAATTTATTCTCAAAAGCCAACTCCGATGACTTACGAGAACATCTCAACCATCATGTTCTTAAATCCTGAAGTTGCAGGCGTAGGCATGAATGAGATTCAAGCTAGGAGAAAAGGAATTGCCTACAGATGCGCCAAAATGCCATACAAGTTGGTTGGACGTGCAATCGCTCAGCGGAATACTACGGGATTTTTTAAAATTCTGGTCACCGACGATGAGGAAATGCGAATTCTCGGTATGCGCGCTATGGGAAATCACGCATCAAGTACCATTGAAGCCATGGCATTGCTCATCAAGAAAAAAATGGGAATCCACGAATTGGCCGAACTTGTTCATCCGCATCCTTCAATCGTAGAGGGAATTATGAGTTGTGCACGCATGCTCTTAGGAAGTTCCATAATGAAACCATCGGTATTCCACAGAGATATGTCGTGTTATCGGGTAAGTGCGCAAGGGAAAATCGACAATCTTTTTGAAGGCAAAGAAAGTCTCAATCGAAACGAGCTGAAGCCTCAGGACGCTGAAGGTTAAGCAATAAGCTTCGCTTTTTTTCTCCGATGTTAATGTGAACTATGTTCTCCTGAGACTCAAGCTGGTCGAACAGAATGCTGTTCTTAACAAAGAGCTCTTCAGGTGCATTTTTTAAATCAAGACTCACGAATAGGTAGATGATGTCATCGTCTTCGCATTTCGACCCCAAGAAGTCGATTTTTAGATGTTTTTCCTTCACCACAACATCAAAGTTCTTTTTCAGATATTCTTCCAGAAGGTTTTGAATTCCTTCTCCTTCCCCACATGGCTCAAGAATACTGGCTCTTTCAGCTTTAAGTGCTTTGAGTAAGTCGTCTTGAAAAACCTTTATACTGACTTCCAGACGTTTTTTTTGCTGATTGAATTCTATCTGTGTGATGCTTACATAAAGTGGATGAGCACTTGCAGAGTCTAGAATCATCAGGCAAAAAATGAAAAGGAGAAATTTCTTCATATTCGCAAATTCTTCGTAATCGAAAGTAACGAAAGGTGTCTGAATTTTGGATTTTTCTTCAACTTGGCTTTAAGCACATATTTAGCTTTCAAGCATACGACCACCTCTTGTTCGTTCTTGTTCTAACGGCGCCTTTTCAAATCAAAGAATGGAAGCTAATTTTAGTTCTACTCACCGCTTTTACCGTCGGGCACAGCCTTACTCTTGCATTGTCGGTCTTGAACATCATCTCTTTCAACTCTGCGTGGATTGAGTTTTTCATTCCCATTACCATATTCATAAGTGCATTGTGGGTGCTGTTTTTTCTCACGTCGAAACGCGAACTTAAAACCGGATTGTGGGTTCAGTATGCCATGACTCTCTTATTTGGAACCATTCATGGAATGGGTTTTTCGAACAACCTAAAGCCACTTTTGGGTGGAGGCAGCTGCTCCCTTTTATCAAGTTTATTCTCCTTTAATCTAGGCGTAGAGTTCGGTCAAATAGGAATCGTACTCTGCATTGCTAGCCTTCTTATTTTTACCACATCAATATTAAAGCTCCAACATAAATGGTGGAGCTTTGGAGTGACAAGTATTTGTCTTTTGCTTTCAATACAGTTGATTTTTCAAACAATCCCATAGCCAGCATGCTACGTATTCTCCCAAATTTGAAAACAGTATTCTCAGTAGCCTTATTGTTCAGCTTTTTTGCTGGAACCGCACAAGAGAACTATAATCAGAATAAGTTCCGACAGCTTTACCAAGAACTTCCTACTCCAAACTCATACCGCACAGCTTCAGGTGCTCCGGGACATGAGTACTACCAGCAGCAGGCCGACTATAAAATGGACATTCGCTTGGACGACGAAAAGCAAGTGATTTATGGAAAGGAACGCATCACGTACACAAACTTTTCTCCTGATACTCTAAAGTATTTGTGGGTTCAATTGGATCAGAATGTTCGGGCTAAAGATTCCGACACGAAAAAGATCAGTTATGGCGACTTGAGTAACACCTACAGCTTGTACAGTCTCAAGCGTGACGAAATAGATTTCGACGGCGGCTTCAAACTCGACCGTGTGGAGGACACTGCGGGCGTTCCGTTGATGGCCAACATCAATAAAACCATGATGCGAATTGACATGGTAAAACCTTTGGCTCCGGGTTCAAGCTTTTCCTTCAATATCGACTGGTGGTACAACATCAATGAGCGAGCTAAAATTGGCGGAAGGTCTGGATTTGAATATTTCAAAAAAGACGACAATTACCTCTACACCATCGCCCAGTTCTTTCCACGCATGGCTGTTTACAATGAGGTGGAAGGCTGGCAGAACAAACAGTTCCTTGGTCGAGGAGAGTTTACGCTCCCATTTGGAAACTACGAAGTGAACCTAACGGTACCAGCCGATCATGTTGTTGCTTCTACAGGAACACTTCAAAACCCGAAAGAAGTTCTAAGTGCGGCTCAAATGAAGCGCCTAGAGGAAGCGAAGAAGTCTTTCAAAGATCCAGTGATGATTGTGACCCAGGATGAGGCAATCGCCAATGAATCGTCAGAGAAATCAAAAGGCACTAAGACTTGGAAGTACAAAGCGGAAAACGTTCGAGATTTTGGCTTTGCATCTTCAAGAAAATTCATTTGGGATGCCATGGCAGTTCAATTGGAATCAAAAGTTTCCATGGCCATGTCGGCCTATCCAAAAGAGGGAAACCCACTCTGGGAAACATACAGTACACGTGCCGTAGCGCAAACCTTAATTACTTACTCTCGTCATACCATCGAGTATCCGTACCCGGTTGCCTGGTCGATTCACTCGGCGTCCATTGGAATGGAATACCCAATGATTTGCTTCAACGGCGGAAGACCAAACCCCGATGGAACCTTCAGCGACCGCACTAGAAGAGGTATGATTTCAGTGATCATTCACGAAGTAGGTCACAACTTCTTCCCAATGATCATCAACAGCGACGAACGACAGTGGACTTGGATGGATGAAGGTCTGAATACTTTTTGTCAGTACCTCACAGAGCAAGAGTTCGAGGAGGATTACAAGTCGCGCAGAGGACCTCCCTACAAAATCATCGATTATATGAAGGGTGAGAAAAACTTCATTTCTCCCATCATGACCAATTCGGAGTCTATTTTCCAGTTTGGAAACAACGCCTACGGAAAACCAGCAACGGCCTTGAACATCTTGCGGGAATCTGTAATGGGCAGAGAACTCTTCGATTATGCTTTCCGAGAATACGCGCAGCGATGGGCTTTCAAGCATCCGTCGCCGGCTGATTTTTTCCGCAGCATGGAAGATGCTTCTAGCTTCGATTTGGATTGGTTCTGGAGAGGATGGTTCTTTACAAACGACCATGTCGACTTGTCGATCAATGAGGTGAATGTATTGACAGGAGAGGATTTGAAGAACAAATTCAAAAAAGTTCCAGACGCTTTTAAAGATTTCATCAACGACGAGACCTACTACTACGAGATGACTTTTGAAAACATCGGTGGACTTGTGATGCCGATCTTTCTTGAATTCGAATTTGAAGATGGCAGCAAAGTAGAGCAGAGGATTCCTGCTGAGATATGGCGAATGACCGGCGACAAAGTGAGCAAAGTCTTCACCTTCGAGAAAAAGGCAGTCAGCATCAGCTTAGATCCTAAATTCGAGACTGCCGACGTAGATGTTGAGAACAACTACTGGCCAAAGAAGATGGTAAAGTCGAAGTTCCAAGAGTTCGAAGAGCTTAGGACGAAGAAGTAAGACTTTCGATTTCGGTCCTCTCAATTCTTCTCAAATTCAGAGGCATGTTGTAAATTCGCCCGTAGATGAGGGACGAAAAGGAGTTGAAGATTTTCTACCATTTGGGAATGGGAAAGGTGGCCTCTACCTTTCTTCAATACCAGTTTTTCCCCTTTCTACAGAATGTGAAATACATTCAGAGAACCAAACACCAGGAGTACGCTCAAATCATTGAGAAGGACCCACACGGATCTTATGTGCTTTCTAGGGAGAACGACCGGCAGCTTGAACGCGAGGTTCAGAAGTTTGCCAAACATTTCACAGACGTGCGGGCGATACTCATTTTCCGTCGCCACGATTCTTGGCTTGCCTCTCAGTACAGAAGGTTTCTTAAGAACGGAGTAAATGTGAGTTTTGAGCAGTTCATTGATCTCGATGAAAATCAAGGCTATTGGGATGTGAAAGAGCTCGACTTCTTCAGCAAGATTCAAATCATTGAGAAGTACTTCGATCACAAACCTCTGGTTCTATTCTACGACGAACTTCAAGAGGACAACAAAGACTTCTTCAACCGACTTGCTCATTACTGCGGAGCGAAATTCGATTACGACAGCTTAAATCTTAAATCTAAGCACAAGAGCTACGAAGAGAAGCAGTTGAAGTTCATGAAAGCCTTCAGCAGTAAGTTCAACATCCCTCAAGATTATTCGAAGAATAAACTGGTGGCTGCAGCGCAACGTTGGTTGCGAATGATGGTGAAATACCCAGTGCTTTACATGGGTCGTGTTTCACCGGGATCTTTCACAAGCGACGAGCCTTTGATCGATCCAGATCAATGCATCCGAATTCGTGAACACGGCAAGAAGGATTGGGAGCGCTTAAAAGCTTACGCGGCTGAAAACAATCCGAAGTTCACTTCAGCCTAAAGGGCAGAAAATTTAGTTTCCACAAGTCATTTCGTCGGTGAATCCCCTCTGAATCTGCCATTATTACAGACTTTCAGCTCGTTTCAGGATTTGGATAGTTCTTTGACCAGAAGTTTCCAAATACAAGAACATGAATACAAATAAGCTAACAATAAAGTCTCAAGAAGCTGTTCAAAAAGCGCAGATGATTGCGCTTGCCAATGGCCAGCAGGCTGTTGAGCCCGGACACATTGTGAAGGGAGTTTTTGAGACGGACGAGCATGTGCCTCAATTCTTATTGAAGAAGTTGGGGGTGAATGTTGAGGTCATTAAGCAAGCCCTGGATCGCATGGTAGAGCAGTACCCAAAAGTTTCTGGTGGAAATCCATATCTATCGAACGACGCTGCGAAAATGTTTGCAGAAGCCGAAAACTCATTGAAAGACTTTGGCGACGAATACGTTGCCATCGAACATTTGCTCTTAGCAAGTCTGAATGTAAAAGATAAAGTCGCCCAATTGCTTAAAGACAGTGGGGTAGACGCTAAGTCTTTGAAGGCTGCCATCTTGGAAATGCGACAAGGTCGAAAGGTTGAAAGCGCAAGTGCTGAAGATACCTACGGTGCCTTGGATAAGTATGCCGTCAATCTCAACAAGATGGCCAACGAAGGCAAGTTGGACCCCGTGATTGGTCGCGACGATGAAATTCGACGCGTGCTTCAAATTCTTTCGCGAAGAACCAAGAACAACCCAATTCTGATTGGAGAGCCAGGCGTTGGTAAAACAGCCATAGCTGAGGGTATAGCGCACAGAATCATCAATGGTGACCTTCCCGATAACTTGCAGAAGAAACAGCTCTATTCCTTGGATATGGGCGCCTTGATTGCCGGAGCGAAATACAAAGGCGAGTTTGAAGAACGCCTCAAAGCCGTTGTGAAAGAGGTGACAAATTCAGACGGAAACATCATCTTGTTCATCGACGAAATCCACACACTCGTTGGAGCCGGTGGAGGTGAGGGGGCAATGGATGCAGCCAACATCTTGAAGCCAGCCCTAGCTCGAGGTGAACTGCGAGCCATTGGAGCCACTACCCTAAAAGAATATCAAAAGTATTTCGAGAAGGATAAAGCACTAGAAAGACGCTTTCAAACCGTCTTAGTCGATGAGCCAGATATGCAAGACGCCATTTCCATCCTTCGCGGATTGAAAGAGAAATATGAAACACATCACAAAGTGCGCATCAAAGATGAGGCAATCATTGCAGCGGTTGAGTTGAGTACTCGCTACATCACAGACCGCTTTCTTCCGGACAAGGCAATCGACTTAATCGACGAGGCAGCAGCAAAGCTCCGAATTGAGATCAACTCTATGCCTGAACAGCTAGATGAAGTAGAACGAAAGCTGCGTCAGCTCGAAATCGAGCGCGAAGCAATCAAAAGAGAAAAGGATCAAAAGAAACTGAGTGCTTTGAGTTCCGAGATTGCAGAACTCTCCGACACACGCAACAAGCTTCACAGTCAGTGGCAAGATGAGAAAGGCATCGTGGAGTCCATTCAAAATGCCAAAGAAGAAATGGAGCATTTGAAAATGGAAGCTGAGCGCGCTGAGCGCGAAGGAGACCTGGGAAAAGTGGCTGAGATTCGCTACGGTAAACTTGTGGAACTCGCAGAGCAACTCAAAAAGAGAGAAATCAAACTCGGAGAACTTCAAGCCTCTGGTCACCAGATGCTCAAGGAAGAAGTAGAAGCAGAAGACATTGCCGAAGTTGTTTCAAAATGGAGCGGGATTCCGGTGAGTAAAATGCTCAAGTCGGAAATTGAGAAACTCCTGAATCTCGAAGATGAACTCCACAAACGAGTCATCGGCCAGGAAGAAGCCATTCGCGTGTTGAGCGAGGCCGTTCGAAGAAATAGAGCGGGATTGAGCGACAAGAATCGTCCTGTAGGATCGTTCATTTTCATGGGAACCACGGGAGTGGGTAAAACTGAATTGGCAAAGGCTTTGGCTGAGTTCCTCTTCAACAATGAAGGAGCGCTAACCCGCATCGATATGAGTGAGTATCAGGAGCGGCATTCTGTGTCTCGCCTGGTAGGTGCTCCTCCCGGTTATGTAGGATACGATGAAGGAGGTCAGCTTACAGAGGCAGTACGGCGCAAGCCCTACAGTGTGATCTTGCTCGATGAAATTGAAAAAGCGCATTCCGATGTCTTCAATATTTTACTTCAAGTATTGGACGACGGAAGGCTCACAGACAATAAGGGTCGTTTGGCGAATTTTAAGAATTGCATCATCATCATGACGTCAAACCTCGGTGCTGATGTGATCTACAAGAACTTTGAAGATGCAGACAAGCTTCCGATGGAGAAGGTCTATGAAAAGACAAAATCTGAATTGATGGAAGTCTTGAAGCACACTTTGAAGCCTGAGTTCCTAAACAGGATTGATGATATCTTGCTCTTTAGTCCATTGAACAAAGCAGAGGTTGTTCAGATTGTGAAAATTCAACTGAAAGGATTGGTGCAATTGCTTAAGGAACAGGAGATCAAATTGAGATTCACCAAAGATTCTGTAGAAATGCTCGCAGACAAAGGTTTTGATCAACACTATGGCGCGCGTCCAGTGAAGCGATTGATTCAGAGAGAAATCTTGAACGAGCTTTCCAAGAGAATTTTGGACGGAAGCATTCAAAAGGGACACGAAATTGTTCTCGATAATTTTGACGGTAGTTTTGTCTTCCGCCAAGCAATAGAAAACGACGATCTCGTTGAGATTGAACAGCACTAATAGGCTGATGAACTAGGAAAAAGCCCGATGAACATATTCTTCGGGCTTTTTTGTTTAAAACCAAATCTTCATCGGATTGCCACACGTAGAATCGGAGTATTTTTGAACGCATTCCGAAAACCTTGGGAAAAGTCAGTTTCGTCATATCACTCCTTCTCTTTGCATTTGCATCAAATGCTCAGATCGTACTCAAAGGCGACAATACGTGGAAAGCTTTTCCTTCCTATCAATCGGGTTGGAAATCGCCCAACTTCGACGATTCTGGCTGGGGGAATTCATTGAGTCCGGTGCCCACCGTCGTATCGCCTGTTGTAACAAACAGCGGAACCATGTGGATTGATCCATACAGCGACACGGTGTATTTCAGGAAATCTTTTGAGCTGAAGGGCAGTTGCGTAGATGCGCCCATTACCATCACCGCCGACAATGAATTTGAGCTGTATATGAACGACAGCCTGGTTGGTATTGGTAAAAACTTGGGGCTCTTCTATAACTTCAATCTAGCGCCATTTCTCCGCATTGGAGTGAATACCATTGCCATCAAAGCCGTGAATTGGAATACCGGTCCTTACCTGGTCTCCTTGTACTCTGAAGTTGTTTACACCTCTTCTCCGGTCATTGAGCTTTCCAGCAACGATACGGTTTGTCCGGGTTTCGGGTCGTCTTTTTCGGTAATTCCAAATTACGTGAGCTACAGTTGGAGCACGGGGGATACCACAAACCAGATTGCTGCAGATACAACGGGAGTTTATTGGGTTGAAACCATAGATGCAAATGCATGCCTCTGGGCAGATACGGCACGCTTGCTCGAGCATGCCTTGATTCCAATTGAACTGGGTCCAAATCAGAACTTGTGCGATGGAGATTCTGTCGTCCTCAAATCCACGGGTTTCGCGCAGATACTTTGGTCTAATGGCGACAACAGCGATTCTACAATCGTATACAGCAGTGGGAACTATTGGTTCAAAGGTTGGGATGATAATGGATGCTTAAGTCGCGACAGTCTGAATGTATCCGTCTTTGATTTTGCAACCATCTCCTTGGGAGAGGACGTTGAAAGTTGTGTTGGTGACACCGTTGTTGTGGATGCGGCTTTTCCTCAGTCATCATACTTATGGAGCAATGGTAGTAGGGCAAGTGAGTTGGCGATCACCAAAACGGGAAGCTATACGGTTACGGTCACGAATTTCTGCGGTTCGGTGGCCGATGAAATCTATGTGAGCTTTGCAGATTTGTCTGATTTTGAAATTGACCCCCAGCAGTACCTGTGCCCAAACACTTACTTAATTCTCGATGCTGGAATTGACTTCGCCCATTATTTGTGGAGCAACGGCGACACGACGAAAGAGACGGCCATAACTGAGGCAGGAGTGTATTATTTAGACTTGAGTGATGCTTGTGGAAATGAGTTGGGCGCTGAAGTCAGAGTGATCGATGAAATTGATTACGAATCAGTGATTCCAGGGGCTTTTACTCCAAACAAGGATGGGCTGAATGAAAGCTTTCAAACGCTGTTTCCCTCAGATCGTTATTTCTCCATGAACATCTTCAACAAATGGGGAGAGCTGGTTTTCCAGACATACGATCCATTAGAGCCTTGGGATGGAGGAGAATTACCAATTGGAACTTATACCTACGAAATCTGGCACAAGGACTGTCTGAATCAATTCAGGAATAAGTTGGGAACGGTGGCCTTGATTCGCTGATTACTGCTGACTTGTAGCGGCTACTTTACCTGTTTTGCCATTCAGCTTATTGGTGTATCCTTCAAAAGGAACCACATAACTGTCTTTGAAGCCTTTTTTCCTGTACTTCTTTAAGGCATCTTGAGCGCTCAGCAGATTCGAATAGGCACCCGAGTAAACTCGCTTCCATCCATCATCAAATTCAAGAACTTGATACCAACCGAGTTTCGACAATGCTTTCGTTTCTGCCGGACCTTGAAAGGCCGATAGTTGAATTAAGTAGACCAACCCTTG
Source organism: Flavobacteriales bacterium UBA1986 (assembly GCA_002336245.1). GTDB lineage: Bacteria > Bacteroidota > Bacteroidia > Flavobacteriales_G > Salibacteraceae > UBA4419. The sequence continues at coordinate 244,145 of DDDG01000006.1, read as the reverse complement.
AACGTTGTCCAAACTTTTACTGCTCATGCTTGCGTCCATAACAGCAGAGCTTGCTCCACCGCCTCCTTTTGGAACAACGAAGGCACCTTCGAATCCTCTCAGCTTGTACTCATCTCTGAGCTCTTCAGCGGCAGCACGACCCAAATCTTTTCCAAGTACAATTCGGATGTAGCCATCGGCTCCTTTTTCAAAATTCAAATCTTTAATGCCTTTGTACTTCGCCTTATTCGGGCTGCCCATCACAGACTCCAATTGCACTAGGAATCCTGTGCCACCGTCGGATGAAGCTTGAGAAGGACTCTGTGGTTGATTCTCTTGAGGGTTCGTCTCCATTTGAGGTTCTGGAGCGTTCACCGGAGTCGTGTCTAAAGTTGGACCACCTCCTTCACTAGCGAGTCATTCTTCAGCGATGGGGTCGGGTTGAATGGTGTCGGCAATTTCCACCATCGGCTCTTCGACGGGTGGTTCGGCAACTACATCTTTATTGGACTTGCAAGCGACAATAGCGACGCTAAAAAGTATGAAAATCGCGATTCGACCTTTCATGATACTGGCGTTGGATTCAATCAAAAGTATAAAAAGCAGACTTAATGCGACTTAGATTCGCCTCGGATGAATGCCACTAAGTTTTTCGTGAAGTGTTTCCAATTGAAGGAGTTGAGGACATAAGCTCTACCGCTTTCGGCTAAGTGTTCAGCCTTATGAACGTTTTTCAATAAATATTCGATTTTCTCCGCGTACGCGACTTCGTCGTCTGCAATCAATACTTGCTCGCCATCTTTTGCTTTCAATGACTCGTTTACAAGGGTACTCGTGATGCATGGAACCCCCATTGCCATGGCTTCTAGCAGTTTGTTTTGCAGGCCCGACCCCATGAACATCGGCGCTACAAACACCTTGCTTCTAGCGTAAGACTCTCGAATGTCGTCAACCCATCCGCCAATAGTTACATGTTCTGACGCCAACTGTCGCACGGCGTTGTTTGGGGCAATGCCCGAGATTAAAACCTTAGGTTGCATTCCTTTTTGTTGGAGTAGGGGAAGTGCTTTTTTTACCAGGAAAATTGCTGCGTCAACGTTTGGCGGGTAATTCATATTCCCGGTGAAGAGTATGTCTACATCTTTTTTCCGAGCCTTGAAATTGAAAAACTTCTCTCCAATACCATTGGGAATGACTCCAATCTCCGATTTTTGAGGATGGCCAATTTCACTCCGATCCCTCTCCGAAATGATTACTTTCTTGTCAAATTGGTCGAAGTAATAGGTTTCCATTTTTGCCAAGCGTATGGACTCCAAGCGATAGATTAGATTCATAGGCAATCCTGCACTTTCACTTCGCCTTTTCATTCCTGCACTTAATGCATCCATATAATCCAGGGTTTTAGGAATCAATGGATAGTCGATGGCATAGCGTGCCGTTCGGATTAATTGGCAATAGATGAACTTGGGTTTTTGTTCTTCTATAATTTTGTTCAATTTTTGGTGAACCGATTTTTGATAGAAATAGTGGTATTGAAAGGGTTTACTTGAAAACACACCGAGAAAGAGGTTCCACAAGATCCCGAAGCGGTTCAATTGGATGATGTCAATGCTCTTACAAAATCCCTCTAAAGCCTTTTTATCCTCTACAGAAACTCGTTTATCCGTCACGCAACATAAGTGAACCTCGAATTCATTCGAGAGCTCTCGAATCTGATGAAAGGCTCTCAGTTTGTCTCCTTTTTCTAAAGGAAAAGGGAATCGTGAAAGAATTACGAGCAATTTCTGAGGCTTCACTTTTTAGATTTTCCCTGAAAAAACGTCATGAAGCGCTTCAAGACATCGCGATAGAAATCAAACTGTAAGAAAGAGGCATCTGTACTTGCCTTATAGGTTAAGAAAATCCCAATTGGAGATAAGATGAAGGTCGCTAACCACATCCCCGCAATGGGACCCAATTCTCCTTGCTTGATGAGTTTTTCTCCCGTAATAGAAGTGATGTGAAACAGCAAGAAGAAAAGGATGGAAACAATGACGGGCATTCCAAGTCCACCTTTTCGTATCAATGCGCCCATTGGAGCGCCGATGAAGAAGAGTACTATGCAGGCAACTGATAAAGTAAATTTACGGTGCCATTCAATGTCGTGCCGATTGATGTATTTCTGCCGCGAGGCCAGCTCATCCTTGTAGGTTGAAAGCTTCGTTTTGTGATTTCGGGTATTGTTGATTGCCTGCTCGAAAACGAATGCCATTCTCTTTGGTTCGATGCTGGAGAGAAGGGAAGCTTGCTGTTCATCTGGAATATATTGTTTTTCCAATTTAAAGCTATCCGCAAGTAGCTGACTGAAGGTTTGAGTCTTATCCAAATAGGATCGTTCACGTTCCTTCACCTTCATACGTAAGGTGTCCATTTCAGCGCTCAACTGACTTATATTTAGCATCTTAAAATTATCCTTAAAGCGTTCCTCATCCGATCGGTTCAGTTCAAACCCGGCAAGGGGGAAACGCACAATTTCCTTTTTAAAGTGCGATTGGAAGTGGGGTTGATTCTTCCCTTTCATTTCCTGGTAGCTGACGCCTTCTTCAAGGGTTAGGATTAAGTAGTCTCCTAATGGCGAAAGATCCATTTGACCTTTATCTGCCCGAATGACTTTCTTATTTCCAGTTCGATCGGTATGGTCGTAGATGAGGATGTCTTCCAGTGTGTTGGTTTCCTTGTTGTTGTGCGCAACTCGAATGACATAGCCATCAATTTCTTTGTAATAGATTTTGTCTTGAATGTCGATTGCGGGCTTCTTATGCCGGATGTCGTAGAGTAGGGTAGCAAACTTCAAATTTGCTCTAGGCCATGCGTAGTTTGAAAACATAAAAGCCCCAATGCTCGTCACGAAGATGAAGACCGTGAGCGGAAACATGATGCGCTGAAGAGATAAGCCGGAAGCCTTCAAGGCAACGAGCTCATAGTGCTCACCGAGGGTTCCGAATGTCATGATGGAAGACAACAAAACAGCCAAAGGAAGTGCTAGTGTGACTAAGTTGGCGGAGGCGTAGAAGAGGAGTTCTACAATGACGTTCCACTCCAAACCCTTGCCAATCATTTCATCGACATACTTCCACAGAAATTGCATCACCAAAATGAATAGGGTGATGAAAAATGTCAGCACAAATGGACCTAGATAGGTCTTAAGAATGAGGTTATAAAGCTTCTTCACCTAGAGATTCTCGGAAGGGCAAAGATAAGGCCAAGCTTGAGCTTAGGAGCCTAAGATGTGAAGCAATTCGTGAACTTGACTTTCCCACAACATTGAGGCACTTTCTTTTTCGTCGGGTTCAGCGAAATCGGTAATGATAAGAGCGGCTTCTTTGGTGAGCTTATCAATCTTTATCCGGAACTCAAAAAAGCAGTCAGTACCCTCATCTTCAGTCCATTGAAACTTAATTGACTCACCTGCTTTCTTGTCGAGTAGAATCGCCTCTTCTTCAGCATCATCCCAAATGAAAAAGAAATGGTCGTCTTTGATGTTCACATTGTCTGCAAACCATTCAGATAAACCGCTCGGCGTAGCTAACCTATTGTACAGGATGTTCGGTGATGATTTTACTAAAAACTCAAGTTCAAATTTTTCTTTTGCCATGCGGGTAAGGACTAAGTTGCAAGATAATCAAAGGAATGAGACTTTTCAAGGCCCCGTTCAAAGGCCTACTTTTTGACCAAATTTTGATGCAACCATTTTCTCTGAGAAGAATTCGCCAAGCGAGACCAAAGATTGTATGAGATGAGGATGAAGGCAAAACCAATGACCGATCCAGCTAGGATGTCTTCCAAAAAATGCTGGGAAAGGTATACACGTGAGAATGCTACAATTACGGCTACAATCGTGAACAACCAGCGCTGTTTCGGGTACAATAAAGCAAGACCGAAGTAAATGGCAAAGGCGGTGGTGCTGTGACCCGAAGGGAAGGAATGGTGGAAGTGGATGTCGATCCCTGGAACCAAATACAATTGATCATTCTCGCTAAACACGCGAGCTGGCCTCGGCAAAGCTAGGCTCCTTTTGATTATTTGAGTGACGATTGAAGCCACCGCCGTTCCGGTGAAAAGCATAAGTGTTTCCCAGTATTTCCTAAAAAACGCCAGGAGAAGAATGAAGTAGAGCATGTATCCATCTCCTAGGATGGTTACGTATTTAAAAAATTGATCTAAAAAGGGCTGGTGATAGGAGTTGATCGTGAGGTGCAAGTCTTGCTGATCGGTGAGCAGAATCGCCAATAAACAGGGGAGTGCGAAACTCAGGTAAGGGGCAAGTAAAACTCTTCCGCTGGACATCTTTTCAAAAATATCTTTTTCAAATTGCTTCAGGCTAAAATTGTAGCAACTGAAATTCTATATTTGCCGCCTCATTTGGCGAGGTAGCTCAGTTGGTTAGAGCGTCGGATTCATAACCCGGAGGTCAAGGGTTCAACTCCCTTTCTCGCTACAAAAAGGAGTGGCGGATTCATATCCGCCGGCTGGCGGACAAGGGTTCAACTTCCGCCGAAAGTCGGACAAGCTCCTTTCTAGATATAAAAAAGCACCTTAGTGGTGCTTTTTTCATTTACAGGCATGAACGAATTTGTAGTTTACGTTCTGCATTCACAGAACTACGATAAGATTTACATTGGTTACACCGGTAACTTAGAGCAGCGATTGCTTTCGCACAACGAGAAGGCGACGAAAGGCTGGACGATTCGCTTTCGACCATGGCGCTTAATTCACACTGATAACTTTGGTAGTAAAACTGAGGCACTTCAACGAGAGAAGCAATTGAAGAGTGCCAAAGGGCGCGAGTGGATCCGCACCGAAGTATTGAGCTAGGATTCATATCCGCCGGCTGGCGGACAAGGGTTCAACTTCCGCCGAAAGTCGGACAGGCTCCTTTCTCGATACTAAAAGCACCCTTGCGGTGCTTTTTCATTTAAGGGCATGAAGGAATTTGCCGTCTTGGTTCTTCGCTCAGATGCTGGCGACAAAATCTGAGAAAACCTTTTTGTGACGCTCGAGATCCATTGACGGTGAGAGTGCAACACGTGCGATGTAATCCTTATCGCCTTCTTTGGTGGTTCCTTGGGTAGAGGTTGCGGGAATCGTCCAGTAGCAGCCTTTCAACTGACCATAGCTTACGCAATACTTGCTTTCATTTGGGATTTCACCAATCATCAAATCGATCAGTTTCAAATTCAAATCTCTCTTATAAGCTTCTCTTTCTTCATCGCTGTTTCCCTTTGTGGGGAGATCCAATGAGAAGACGGAAGGAGTGAAGCCCTGCTCGGCCAATTCTTCTGAAACAAAATTGATTTTCGCTCCCGGTAAATTGTCCTGAATGAAGTTCACGAATTCACGGGTGTTTTGGTAAGCATCGGCGATTCTTTGATTCATCGACGGCAGTTGCTTCGCCAAAATTGAATACTGAAGATCGGTGGCTTCATTATCGCAGAGATGCAGATGCAATTCAATCTTGTCCATCATTGCATTCGTGTGCTTATTTCCAACACAATAACCAGCGGTACAATTACCGCCGCTTGGGAATTTCGAGCCACTTACGTACGAAATGGTTTGCACCGTAGAGAGTATTTCACCCTCTCCCAAAAAGAGCACGTTCGGACAAAAAGTTTGATCTAAAATAAATACGGGCTCAACGGCGGTTTCTCCATTCGCCGTTTTGCGTGAGAGACTCAATACAGCCTTTAAATCGGTGAGATTCGGAACTTCGACTCTCGGATTGGTTGGGATTTCGGCAATGATGTATGGAATGGCATCGGCCTGTGCGATTTGCGTCAATACGACTTCAAGACTTTGAACCATGTCGTGATCACCATCTACAGGTAAGTCCACCACTTCAACGTCCTCAATGCAGGCTGCTACTCGTCGGGCTTGATCGTTTGTTCCGCCGTAACAGTTTGGAGGAACAACAAACTTGATGGCTTTTCCGGGATGTTTTTCTCTTGCGTGGTGCACGAGGCCCATCATAATCGCGTATTGAATGGAAAGTCCGCTGGAGCTAACAACCGCTTTTGTGTTTGATCCGGTGATGCTTTTGATGGAATCCAATACAATGGATTTATCTTCTTTGCGACTTCCTTTTAGCGCTTCAGTCGACTCTATGTGAGTGAGCTTATATAGAAGCGACAAACAATCCGCTGGAGTCATCGCAATGGTCTCTCTTCTGCGCACGTGCTGGATTTCAGAGACGTATTCTACCAAGCTAACAGCACTGGAGTTCTTTGCTTTTGAATTCGCAATGAGAATGCTTCCCAAAGAAGCTTCCTCTGCATTCTTGGCTTGGTGCAATTGAATTGAAAAATCGATGTTCGAGTTCAGCTCAAAATTACCGAGCTCTGATTCTTGAGAAATCAAGACTTGAGTGCCCTCGAAACTTGGTATTTCTTCTGCACGTTCGACGTGTTTTAAGTCAAAAGAATAGCCGTACGCAGTGCGAAACACTTCCGAATCAAACTGTTTTGGTAATTCTCCGATGTAGCAGATTTGAGTTTGCTTTTTCTCCAAAGAGTTTTTTCTCAGAATGGCGAGAATTGGTGCTGTTCTGGAAGAGAAGCTGATGACGTTTTTAGAATCTTCTGCATTTGATTTGGCGATGAACCATTCAAGAAGGCAAGAGAGTGGGTGCCCAAGTCGGATGTAGTCGTAGGCGGTGGGTAATTCTCTGAGTGCTTCAGCTTGAGCGTTATGGCTCTTGTACAAGTCTTCAAACTGCTCGATGAATTCAGTTTTCGCTAGGCTTTCGTTGTAGATATCCAAGCGATGAGTTGTGAGCTTCAGCCATTCGCTTGGCATGTTTTCTAGAACATCTTTTAGGTAATCGAGCGAACTTGTTTCTTGCATGGAGTAGGGCCTATTTGCTGAAAGGCAAAAGTACTTCTTATGTCATGCGTTCCAAAAAAACGACTTGTCATCTTGAGTCTCCCGGTACAGGAGCTGCGCGGACAACTGTAAGAAAAGTTGAGTTGAGAATTGATCCGCCATCGCTTCGCTCCTTCGGACAAGGAGTTGAGAATCGATCCGCCATCGATCCGCCATCGCTTCGCTCCTTCGGACAAGGAGTTGAGCGTGAATTAGAAGTTGCTTGGGATCTGAAGTAAAAGCTCAGGGATTAGTGTTGTTGGGCTCAGCTTTTTTTAATTGACCGATGTCAAGATCATCAAGAATACGATCGTCGGTCATTCCAGAACTATTGAGCATGATGACACTTCCCAAACCTAGAAATGGATATAGTCTAATTTCAGAGTAATAACCGCCATCGCCTCCGGCATGACAGTAATATTCATTTCCGGCTAGCTCTCCTTTAAACCACCCAAGAGCCATAGCCGTTTTGCTTCCATCGTTTGTTTTTTGTTCAGTCAGCATTTCATCCACCACGGTTTTGGGCAACAGATTTCCATTGTTTTTCAGCAATTCTTGGCAATATACTTTTAGGGCGCTTGGCGTGCTGATGATTCCGCCATAAGGAGCTCCATTGTTGTAAAATGGAATGAACCCCTTCCATTTGTCGTCGGCTCTGTACATCATTATACTCTTATCTATTAAAAACCCGAGAACAAGATTTTGAAACCAAGTATTTGCATGATATCCAGTAGCATGATTGTACGTCTTCAAACTAATCTGGACTTTTCGAGCTTAAATTTAAGTTATAGTTTTAACTTCTGTTCTTCGTAGAGTTTTCGTCTCATTTTGATTGTTTTTTGTTTGGTGAATTCTCGTTTTCGTAGGATCTCCTTGTCCCTTCCGAAGTATACATCTGCTGTAATCCGCTATGTAAATGCTATCAATTTTAGGCAGTAGCGAATAATATCGATCGGGTAATATGTTGTAATTCCGCTGCAAGAGTGTATAACCATTTCTTCGAAATGTAATCACTTCAGCGTGCGTGATTAGAAATTGCAGCTTTTCGTTTGATATGTAATCCTGTGCGGTTGCTTTATCATTTATCACCAATGTGGTGAGTGAATCATTTTCCGCATACCAAGCAATAATGTTTGTTGTTTCTTCAATTTCCTTGGCAAGGTTGTTTTGAATTTCCGCGAAAATTTTCTTGATCTTCTCTTCATTGCGGATGGTCTCACTTCTACCGTTAAAATAAATGGCAATGAGAATCCCTAAAAAGATCAGAAAGACTTCTCCCGTGGAGTAAAGTACATATTTGACTGCACGCCTGTAGTTCAGCGCGGTTCTTCGCTCAATTTTTAATTTAAAAGACATTACAACAACTTATATGTGAGGCCTATTTAAATAAGGCGTTTGTATGGTAAGGCTTATCAATAATGAGCAAGGTGCGCTTTTCTGCGATCAGCCCATTTCCGACTTCTTAAAAACCGCCGTTTTGCGATCATATCATGAAAAGTGAGCTTGTTTTCGCTCAGCGCGAAGAAGAAACCGATGAAGATGATGAAAGCGCCAAAAGAACCAACGGAAGAAAGTATGGCGATGCCGCTGATTCCAGCGAGAAGGCTCATAATCGTGCCGAAGTATTTGAAGAAGGCTCTTGCGAAAAGACTGCCGGTAGAGGCATGCGTTCCATACTGGTTTCCGATTTTAATGCCTAAAATTATTTTCCCAGGCGACTGCCCCAATAGGGATTCCATCAAAATGAAGAACAAAAACATAAGTGTCATGCCTGCAATGGCTCCAAAAACCATGGCCAACATTCCTGAGTAGTCGCTGAGCATATTCATACTCTCTTCAACAGAGGCCTCACCCAAAAGCGCCTTGGCGAATTCAAGTCCAGTAAACATACCAATCAATCCACCGAGCGCTCCGCCAATGATAATGTCCAATATATAGGCGCCCAATCGAGTGCCAAAGCCTACGCGTTTTGCGCTTGGGGCATCGGCAATGAAGCCCGCTTCGTGTTGATCGTAAGGAGTTTGAGCTTTGTTCGATTCTTCTTGTTCAGTCATAATTGTGTGGTGATTCGATGGACCTACTCTTTTTTTGGTTTTCGGCTATCCCAGATTGAAACCTAAGGTAGATTACATATTCCAGATTTTCAAGAGCTTAGAAAGCGCTATTTCCTTTCGTAAAATACGAAGCCATTCTTTCTTCCAATCACCTTCAACTTCCCGCTGGAAATGAAAGTTTCTTCGTGCTGAACCTTGGAGATGAATCGAGTGGGACGGTCTGCTTTTCCCGAAGTCAACCAATTTACATCGTGATGAAGGGAGTCTGTTGGGATTTGCTTTGCTGTGTAAAACAGATGAGCGTAGCTTTTGTAACCCAATGGAGCAACGTACACATCCTTCCCTTGCTGCTCTTTGTAGAATTCAATGGCGCTGCGCTGAGAGTAGGCTTCAATCTTAGGCACAAAAAGAATCAAAAGCAGTGCAACGCTCAGCGCATTTGAAATCAATGGAATCCAAAGGGGAGTCTTCTTGCTGAAGTAAAGAATCAGACTCAGGGCAAAAAGCAATGCAACCGAAAAGTCTAGAAAGGACCAGACAACTTCTGCTTCTAAATTCCCGCGGGCAAAGGGATCTTTGATTTCAAGTCCTCGCAGAATTTCGATGTGCATGCCGAGGTATGGCAGGGCAATGAAAATCAACAAAAGCGCAATGCCAATGATTGGCAGAACAATGCGGATGACTTTCGAAAACTGCAGACCAGAAATTCGATCTTTTAAGCTGTAAGCAGCGAGGTACGAAAGCGGTAAATAGGCCAGACTGCTGTAGTGCACAATTTTGGTTTGAACGATGGAGAACACCAGCAAAACCAACCAGAAAAGTGCGATCATCCAAGCAGCCATGGAATGTTCCTTCAGGCTTTTAAACTTGAAGAGTTTTGTGAGCGCGAATACTGAAATGGGAAAGCAGCCGATGAGCACCACCAAGGGATGGTAGAAGAAGGGCCCGGCATGACCGGCATCTTCGGTTTGAAGAAGTTTGATCTGGTAAGTGATGAACTGCTCGATGATGAAGGAGCGCCCGGAGAGAATTTCTTCCAGAAACCAAAAACCACCAAACAGCAAAAGTCCAGAACAGAAGATGAGCAAATCGCGCATGGAGCGGAACAACCACTTTTTCTGAACCAAAGTGATGCACAGAACGGTAAGGCCAAGCATGAGCAAGGCCACCGGACCTTTCGTCATGATTCCCAAACCCGAGAAACTCGCCGATAGAAAAAGGAGTTTCCAGCTGGAAGTGGAGTCTTTGGCGTAGCGATAGAAGAAATAAACGCTTAGGAAGATGAAGTAATTGAACCAAGGGTCCATGATTCCCGACTTGAAGTAGAGGTGGGGCAGGAGTGAAGCTAAATAAGCCAAGGCCCAGTAAAAGCCAAACTTTCGGTCGTGCTCTCTTCGCCCGATTTCATAAAAGGTGAGTAGGCTTATGATTCCGCATACAGCATTCGGGAAACGAGCTCCGTACTCACCGATGCCGAAGAGGTTCATGGAGAGTGCCTGCATCCAGATGAAGAGCGGTGGCTTTTGCCAAAAGGGCAAATAATTGATTTGCACCATATAGTACTTGCCCGTCACAATCATCTCCCGAGCAGCTTCCGCGAAATTGATCTCGTCCCAATCGAAGAGATGCACGTTGCCGAGGAATGGAAGGAAAAAGATGCTTCCTAAAAGAAAGATCAGAATTCGATCGCGCATGATTGGGTTCATCGGAGACATTCGAATGCAAAGAAGGGAGAATTTTTGATATTTCCACAGCAGCTGAATTGTCACTAAAGCTGCAATTTTAGCATGTTAAATATTGATAATCAGACAGTTCGACATGCAATATTCGGATTAATCTGACTTTTTTTCCGATAATGAGGGCGAAAATGGATTGGTCTTGGAATTGAACAAGTGGTGGAAATCAATAATCAACCAAAAAACAAAATCATGACTATCATTAAAAGACGACACACAGCCCCAGCAGTATCAAACTTGTTCGACGATTTCTTCGGAAGAGATTTTGCCGACTTCTCAAACAGAAACTGGTTGAAGGAACGTTCCAACACTCCTGCAGTAAACATCAAAGAAACTGAGTCTTCTTATGAGTTGGAGTTGGCTGCACCTGGAATGAACAAAGAAAACTTCCATGTTGAGTTGAACGAAAACCTGCTCAGCATCAAAGCTGAGATGAAAGACGAACAAGTTGAAGACAAAGACAACTGGCATCGCCGGGAATTCAACTTCTCGAGCTTCGAACGAAATTTCAGTCTTCCAGAAGGAAAGGTGAAAGCAGATAAAATTGAGGCCAATTATACCGACGGTATTCTCAAGGTTTCAATTCCAAAATTGGTTGAGAAGGAAAACAAGACTTCTCGCTTGATCGACATCAAGTAGTGTTTAGGTAAGTAAGTTTAGATTCTAAAAAGAGCCCTGTTGCAATGCGATGGGGCTTTTTTATTGCAGGAAATTCTGCTTGATCTCAGTCCACCTCCACTTGTTTATAAGTGCGACTGCGGCACCATTTTAGCCCTAGGCTGAAATGTATTTTTAAGCATTCACATTCCTATGCTCCGAAGTCTTTTTATTTCCGTCCTACTCACCAGTCTAAGTTTTACCATCAGTGCTCAATTCACTGCTCTTGCAAAAGATGAGCAGGCCAAAGAGAAGTTGGAATCCTTCCGTCGTCCGCCCTTTGCAGGCATCGACAGCAATTGGGTCGACAGTGTGCTCAACGGACTTTCCCGCGAAGAAAAAATCGGTCAACTGTTTATGGTGGCCGCCTATTCGAACAAAGACGAAGAGCATTACAAGCAAATCGATCGCCTCATTGAGAAGCAAAAAATTGGCGGACTCATCTTCTTTCAAGGAGGTCCAGTACGTCAGGCAAAACTCACCAACCGCTATCAAGCGAAGGCAGATGTACAGCTGATGATTGGAATGGATGCCGAATGGGGTTTGGCCATGCGCTTGGATTCCGTCCCGAAATATCCACGACAAATGGCTTTGGGTGCGATTCAAGATGAGCGTTTGATTTATAAAATGGGTCAGCAGATTGCCGAGCAATGCAAGCGTTTGGGAGTGCATGTGAATTTTGCTCCGGTCATTGACATCAACAACAACCCGAACAATCCGGTCATCAATTCGCGTTCGTTCGGAGAAAACAAAGAGGCGGTAGCCAGAGCGGGCATGGCATATATGCGCGGAATGCAAGACGAAGGTGTGTTGGCTTGCGGGAAACACTTTCCCGGACACGGAGATACGGATTCCGATTCCCACAAGAGTCTTCCAACCATCAAACACAACAGAGAACGTCTCGATGAAATTGAGCTCTTCCCTTTTAGAGAATTGATCGACGGAGGTTTGGGTTCCATGATGATTGCCCATCTCAACATTCCTGCGCTGGATTCCACGGAAGAAAGGGCCAGCACCTTGTCGCGGAAAATCGTGACCGACCTTCTTGAAAATGAATTGAAGTTTAAAGGCTTGCGCTTCACCGATGCCTTGAACATGAAAGGAGTGGCAAGCTATTTCAAGCCAGGTGAAGTGGACCTTTTTGCGCTAAAAGCAGGAAACGATGTTTTGCTCTTTCCTGAAGATGTACCGAAAGCGATTGAAGTGATTTCGAAGGCTTTGGACTCAGGTGATTTGAGTGAGGATGAACTCAATATGCACGTGCGAAGAATTCTTGAAACCAAACGCTGGTTGGGACTTCATGAGAGAAAAGAAGTGAAAGTGGAAGGTCTTGCGCAGGATATGAAGAAGCGACAGTACCGCTTGCTGAACAATCAATTGCGCGAAGCTTCCATTACAGTTGTTCGAAATGAGAATACACTGCTTCCGCTCAAAGGCTTAAAAACGCAGAAGATTGCTGTTGTGAGCGTAGGCGAACTTCAAGAAACGCCTTTCGAGCGCACAGCCAAATTATACACATCTCTCAAGACTTTCAGAATCGCTAAAGCAGAGAGTCCGGAGAACATTCTTCTGATCAAAGACAGTCTGAAAAAATATGATCTACTGATTTTCTCCTTCCACAAAACCTCGCAATATCCAAGAAAGAAGTTTGGAGTTAATGAAGAGGCTGTGAAGAACATTGCCAGTCTTACCGATGGCAAGGAGAGTGTCTTGGCATTCCATGGAAACCCCTACGGATTGAAGTATTTTCCAAACGACTCGATGTTCGCAGGCATTGTGCTGTCCTTTTCAGATGGTGAGATGGAACAGAAAGCTGCAGCGCAAGCAATTTTTGGTGGCATTCCCTTCAATGGAAAGCTTCCGGTTGGAACCAGCAATTTTGAAAGTGGATTGGGAAGTGAATCTTCTGAGCAGATACGTTTGAAGTACTGTATGCCTGAGGAGCTAGGAATCCCAGCTTATAAGTTGGCGAAGATTGATGAAATTGCCCAAAAGGGAATCGATAAACTGGCCTATCCGGGTTGCCAGATTCTGGTAGCCAAAGAAGGGAAGGTCATCTACAACAAGAGCTTTGGATATCATACTTATGAGAACAAGCGAGCCGTTCGCGGTTCCGACCTCTACGACATTGCCAGCATCACAAAAATTGCGGCCTCAACGCTGTCCTTTATGAAACTGCAAGAGTGGGGCAAGGCCGACTTAGACGACGACATCTGCTTTTACCTCGGCGACATCATTCCAGATTCCTCCGAATACATCGACATCAAGATTCGTGAGATGCTGTCGCATCAAGCGGGTTTGGCTCCATGGATTCCATTTTACAAGGATGCGATGGTTGACGGGCACCTGCGCTATGAGTATTTCAGTTTGGCTGAATCTGAAATGTATCCCAATCGGGTTACCCCCAAGCTCTTTGCCCACCGCGACACAGAATTGGAGATTTTAAAAAAGATTCTTGAAACACCGCTCAAAAAGAAGGAGTACAAGTACAGCGACTTGGGTTATTATTTCTTGAAGCGAATCATTGAAGAGCGTTCTGGTCAGCCCTTGAACATCTTTGCCGACGAGCAGTTCTACGCTCCCTTGGGAATGGATCGAACCACTTTTCTACCCAGAGAGAAGTTTGGCTTGAATGAAGTGGTGCCCACTGAGTACGACATGCATTTTCGAAAGGCGCAAATTCACGCTGAGGTGCACGACCCAGGCTCGGCAATGTTGGGTGGAGTGGCCGGTCATGCCGGACTGTTCAGCAACGCGAACGATTTAGCCAAGATGATGCAGATGCTTCTGAATTGGGGCGAATATGGCGGAAAGCGCTATTTGACCGAACACACAGTAAAAGAGTTCACAGATTGCCAATACTGCGAAGACAACCGTCGGGGTGCAGGTTTCGATAAGCCCGTGAAGGATGGCGGCCCCGGTCCAACCTGCGAATGCGTCTCCTTCGATAGTTTTGGTCATTCCGGCTTTACAGGAACCTTGGCTTGGGCAGATCCCGAAGAAGAAATCGTTTACATCTTCCTGAGCAACAGGGTTTACCCCGATGCGAGCAACAAGAAGCTGATTGAGATGGACATCCGCACAGATATAATGGAAGCCATTTATGCTGCTCTTCCAAATAAAGACAGCTTAAGTTTGCAGGATAAATGAAAATAGGAATTGTTCTCTATCCCACTTTTGGTGGAAGCGGTGTTGTGGCCACGGAACTTGGTAAAGAGTTGGCTCAACTCGACCACCAAGTGCATTTCATCACTTACAGTCAGCCCGTTCGCCTAGACTATTTCGGAAAAAACATCTTCTACCATGAAGTCTCGGTATTGGATTATCCGCTCTTCGATTATTTGCCTTACGAAATCAATTTGAGCTCAAAGTTGGTGGATGTGGTGAAGCACGAAAAGCTCGACTTACTGCACGTTCATTACGCCATTCCTCATGCCTCTGCGGCCTATATGGCAAAGCAAATCTTGAAGAAAGAAGGCATCGACATTCCGGTGATCACCACCTTGCACGGAACCGACATCACCTTGGTTGGGAAAGATCCCAGTTTTGAGCCGGTCATCAATTTCGTTATGAACGAAAGCGACGCCTTGACTGCAGTTTCAGAATCCTTAGCAAGAGATACCTATGAACATTTTAAGCTCGAGAAAAAGATCGATGTGATTCCGAACTTCATACGCATCGAGCG
Organism: Flavobacteriales bacterium UBA1986; assembly: GCA_002336245.1. Taxonomy (GTDB): domain Bacteria; phylum Bacteroidota; class Bacteroidia; order Flavobacteriales_G; family Salibacteraceae; genus UBA4419. The sequence goes on along the minus strand of DDDG01000006.1, from coordinate 229,137 downwards.
CTATACAGAAGACAAGAAGAACCTGCGTGCCACCATTGCACAAAAGGGAGAGCGCGTGATCATGCACATTTCAAACTTCCGTCCGGTGAAACGGGTAGAAGATGTGGTGCGTGTGTTTGCAAAGGTGTGTGAGAAGATTCCATCTAGGATGGTATTTGTTGGCGATGGTCCGGAGCGTTTTAAGATTGAAACACTGTGCAGAGAGCTCGGTGTTTATTCGAAGTGTGTATTTCTAGGGAAGATTCGCTCGACCGAAGAAGTGTTGGCCTCGGCCGATTTGTTTTTACTCACTTCTGAAACCGAAAGCTTTGGATTGGCTGCCCTTGAAGCTATGGCGGCTAAAGTCCCCGTGATTTCTACCAATCAAGGTGGATTGCCAGAGGTGAACATCGATGGTGAAACCGGTTTTCTGTGCGATGTTGGAGACGTAGATGCAATGGCGGAAAAAACCATTCACATTTTAGAGGATGATGAAGTACTGGCGAGATTTCGAGCAGGCGCCTTTGCACAAGCCAATCGCTTTTCCATTCAAGAAATTCTTCCGCAATATCTCAATCTGTATCGAAGAGTTTTGGGTTGGGATACTTAGTCATTTAGAACCCAATTTCTCCTTTGTCAATTTGAGATGGAAGTGAAGTCATGAACCCAGGTGTTGACCGATATTTAATCGATGGATGTGGACGCTGCTCATTCTATCAAACACCGCAGTGTAAGGTTCATACTTGGGCGAAGGAGCTTACAGAGTTGCGACGAATTCTCCAAGAGTCTGAACTGCAGGAAGAGCTCAAGTGGTCACAGCCTTGCTACACTTATAGGCACAAAAACATCTTGCTTCTAACTGCTTTTAAAGACTTTACTTGCATTGCGTTTTTTTAGGGAAGCTTACTAAAAGATCCCAATAAAATTCTCTTTACTCCTGGAGAGAACAGTCAGGCAGTGCGCCAAATTAGAATTACAAAGTTCCAGGAAATTGCAGCTCTAGAATCGATCATTAAGACCTACGTTTCGGAAGCCATTGAGTTGGAGAAGGCTGGAGCAAAAGTTGAATTCAAGAAGAATCCTGAAGCGACTCCCGAAGAATTAACATCGAAGTTCGAAGAGGATGCCGAATTAGAAAAAGCTTTTATGGCCTTAACTCCCGGAAGGCAAAGAGGATACATTCTTAATTTTTCTCAGCCGAAAAAATCGGAATCCAGAATGTCTCGAATTGAAAAATGCCGTTCGAAAATTTTGAAAGGAGAGGGCTTCAATGACTACAAGAAGACCTGAAAAGACTCAACCACCAATCCGCTTGAACTTATAGCCAGCTTTTTCGAGGTAGTCCATAAGCTTCGGTCGCACATCTCCTTGAAGAAGAATCTCGCCGCCTTTATCGCTGCCTCCAACGCCACAATGGCTGCGCAGGCTCTTGCCAAGATCTTTTAAATCTTCTGAAGTTCCAACAAATCCAGTGATGCGAATGACAGGCTTTCCTGCGCGTCCTTTTTTCTCGTAGCGAAGTTCAAGCAGTTGTTTTGAAGGCTCAAGAGTCTCCTGTTCAGCATCTCCGCTGTCGTATTGGTAATCTTGATTCGTCGAGTAAACGACGTCGATGCGCTTATTGGCTTTGCGGCCCATTCAATAATGCCTTACTGCTTGTCGAAAGTGGCTTTGCAAGTTCCAGGTCCACCGATGAAGGGTATGGTGATGTTGTAATCGATGTCGAGGTTGATTTGATCGCGGGCAGCATTGATGCTTCCAATGGCTTCCACTTCAACGCTTCCAAAAATCTGTAGCGGAATTTCAAGTGCGTTTTTGTCCACCAAACCAATGGCGTTGGCTCCATTTAAAAAAGGTACGAAGGTGACAGTGTCCCTCTCTGAAGGATCAAAGAGAATTTCCATCGGGTCCTCGAGGTTCACTCGGAAACCGCAGTTGTGTGTTACGTCCCAGGTTCCTGCGAATTTCTGACGGATGTCGATGCACGAACCATCGTCGAAGTTTGCTTTTGGGTTGTAGTTCTCAGCTCTTGGGTCGGTGCAACCGAAATAGACGCAAGAATCTGGAGCATTTACAGTAGCTGAAGAGTCGTAATTGTTCGCCGCGGTGTCTAGACAACCATAGATGATGCAAAAACCTGGAATGTTCGCCGTAGAATCGTAGTTGGCCGCATTGGGATCCATACAACCTACACGAGCGGTATCGCCACCACCACCAATGATTCCACTATCGCCGCCACCAAAAGAACCACCAGCAGCTAGGAAGCTGTCGAGTGGAAGGCCAGCATACAAACAAGAGCCATCATCGGAAACTGCAGCAGAATTGTAGTTGTCCGCCTTTGGGTCGGTGCATGCAGAGAAATCTCTCTTGCACGAATCGAGGGAAATGAGTGTGATTAGGGCGAATGCCGAGACGTAAAATAATTGCTTCATAGTGAATGCTTAGGCTGTTCAAAAATAGGAAAAGAAAGAACTGTTTTGCGAAGGCATGAATTCTATTTTTAAGCGCGCTATTGACCATGGAATTTCACTCAGAACTATACGAGCCTTCGACGCTCGAAAACCTCTTCCGCCAAATCCTCAAACCTCGCATGATCGAGGAGAAGATGATCATTTTATTGCGGCAGGGTAAAATCAGTAAATGGTTCTCCGGAATCGGACAAGAATCAGTCTCTGTCGCGGCGGGCATGGCGATGTCGCCAGAAGAGTACCTCCTTCCCATGCACAGGAATTTGGGCTTGTTTACCGCAAGGGGAGTTCCATTAAATCGTTTGTTTTCGCAGTTTCAAGGCAAGGCGAATGGCTTCACTCAGGGGCGCGATCGCTCCTTTCACTTCGGAAGCAAAGAGCACAAGATTGTGGGCATGATTTCCCATCTTGGGCCACAACTCGGCATCGCCGATGGAATCGGGTTGGGTCATTTGCTCGATGGAGAGCAGAAATGTGCCATGGTATTCACGGGAGATGGCGGAAGCAGTCAGGGTGATTTCCACGAAGCATTGAACGTAGCAGCTGTTTGGAATTTGCCCGTCATTTTTGTGATCGAAGCCAACGGTTACGGATTGTCGACACCTTCCAGCGAGCAGTTTAAGTTCGACAGTTTTACGGTAAAAGGTCCGGCCTACGGCGTCGATGCTTTGAGCGTTGATGGGAACAACATTTTGGAAGTTTTCCAAACCATGACGGATGTGCGCAATTCCGTTTTGGCCAATCCGCGTCCTTTTATTCTGGAATGCAGAACCTTCCGCATGCGCGGGCACGAAGAAGCTTCAGGAACAGCTTACGTTCCAAAAGAGTTGATGGAATTTTGGGCCACCAAAGATCCTGTTGAGAATTTCAAGAATCACCTTCTGCAATTTGGCGTGATTACCGAAGAGCGCATTCAAGAAATCAGGAGTGAGATTACAGCCGAAATTGAAGAAGGTTTGGCCAGTGCATATGCGGAGCCAGCCATGGCTTTTGATGCAGAGAAAGAGCAAAGGGATTTGTTTCAGGAAACAAGCCTAGAAGACATAGCAGCAGGGGAGACCACCGAAGAACTTCGCTTGGTCGACGCCATTTCGCTCGGACTAAAGCAGAGCATGCAGAAGTATCCGGAGCTCATCATCATGGGGCAAGATGTTGCCGAATACGGCGGCGTTTTTAAAGTGACACAAGGGTTTGTAGAAGAGTTTGGGAAAGAGCGCGTTCGAAACACACCGCTTTGCGAATCGGCCATTGTGGGAACTGCCTTGGGTTTATCCATAGTGGGCAAGAAGGCAGTGATGGAAATGCAGTTCGCTGACTTTGTGACCTGCGGGTTCAATCAGATCATCAACAACCTCGCAAAGATTCATTGGCGCTGGGGACAGAATGCCGATGTGGTGATTCGAATGCCTACAGGAGCGGGAGTGAATGCCGGGCCCTTTCACTCACAGAGCAACGAAGCTTGGTTTTTCCACACACCTGGGTTGAAGATTGCCTATCCCGCTTTTCCTTCCGATGCAAAAGGCTTGTTGGCTCGTGCCATTGAAGATCCGAACCCTGTGATGTTTTTCGAACACAAAGCATTGTACCGAAGCATTCGCGAAGAAGTGCCCACCGATTATTTCAATCTTCCTTTTGGCGTCGCTAAGTTGTTACGCGAAGGAGAAGATGTGAGCATCATTACCTACGGCATGGGCGTGCATTGGGCGCTCAGCTACCTCGACGCACATCCAGAAGTCTCAGCCGACCTGCTCGACCTAAGAACCTTGGCACCTTTGGATACAGAAGCCATTTTGGATTCCGTACAGCGCACGGGGAAAGTCCTCATTTTACACGAAGACACCATTACCGGCGGCATCGCAGCCGAGATTTCCTCCATCATCCACGAACAAGCCTTCCAACATCTCGACGCACCTGTGCGGCGCTTGGGTAGTTTGGATACGCCCGTTCCATTCGGAAGCAATCTTGAAAAGGGATTTTTGGCGAATTCTAGATTGGACGAGGTGCTTGGGGAGTTGATTGCATATTAGAGAATAGCGAATATCCAATATCCAAGTCCGAAGTAACTTCAGGTGGAAACTTCATCATTGGAAATTCAATATTCGTTATTGGATATTCAAGGAGGTCCTTCTAAGTTCAACACTAGTCAATCTTCATTCTCAACCGTCTCAACGTCCGTTCGCCGCCGAACAAGCTTCATTCACAACCTTCAGAATAAGCGGATACTTGTCAAGGCTGCCATCCAAGAGGCGCTCATCGAGGTCGCCAAATTCCATGGCAGAAACGGAGATCATCCGTACATCTTCTTCGCCGTATTCGTTCATCATGTACATCTCCTCCATCACGCGAGCTTCAAATTCAATCGGGAAGCGCTTGGATTCTTTAAAATTGGAGGTTTCGGAAACTTCCAAACCTTGGAAACTGAGCGTTTCAATCGAATCCCAACTGGAGTAGTAGACTGCCGACTGCCAATCTTCCTGTTGAACGCCAGCGATGTTCGGTTTTATGATGCTGGAATAGGCGGCTTTCAATTCTTTCAAAAGTTCAGCAGGCTTTTCGGCCGACTCCAATTCAAAGAGTACGGGAAAGCTCTTGTTGAAGGTGGAAGTGTTTAAGCTCGCTAAACTCTTTTCGGTTTCCTGATTCAACTTCCCATCGCTGTCTAGGAGATAGAACTTCGATTTCTTTTTTCCGATGAAGCCAATCTCCGGATTTGGAAGCTCGATGCCCTTGAACATGCTCGCATGGATTGATTCATTTGGAATGGAGGTGTACGCTTTGATTTGCTCAAAACTCATCTCATTTAAGGCTTCAAGATTTTGGCTCAGAAGTCGCCATTTGCCCTTTTGCTGGACGATTACTGGCAGTTCGCTTGAATTCGTTTCGCGCAAGTCGTGCTTCACCCAATTGGCATTCAGCACACGATTTTTAACCATAAAGTCGCCAATCAATGAATCCAATGTTTGGTAGGGGAGATCTTTCAAGGATTCCATTTCCTTCACTTTTTTCCCGAGCAGTTCCAATGCGCTGCGAACCGCTGGTTCTTCTACCAACTGATAGTAGCCAACAAAACGATCTTCCATCATTTCTTCGTCCATTTGAAGAGCGGGATAGACGGCGTTTTCAACGCTCATCACCTTAGCTGTTGGGCTAAAGAGAGTGAATGGGCCGGAAGGAAAATGCAGACGATTAAATTCACCTAGAGGGAACTCAGATTCGATTTCGCCCCATTCGTTGTATTCTCCTGCGCGAAGCACCTGATTGACCGATTGGGTCACTTTGCTTTTTGACGCGACGCCCAGATTTCCAATGAATCCCAAGTACTCGTACTCATTGGCTAGAATTTGCTTTCCATTTTCGTCGTAGAGGCCCAATTTACCTGTCCAACCTTCAGGGAAAACTTCATTATTCCGGTCGGATGCAATCATGGTTTTGAACAACATTGCTCCTTCCAAGCTCCAATCGCTGGGAGGAAAGATTTAATCGAATTCGGGCTTTAAAAGAATGTTGCCAAAGGTGTCGATGAGGCCCATTTTGGCTGTCTCACTTCTGAAGAAGAAACCATCGGAATCCACTTCTCCTTGTGGATTTACTTTTTCTCCGTTCAGATCTTGAAGCCCAAGGAAAACAAGAGACCATTGAATATGCCATCGCCTTGAACAATCAGGCGATGTTGTTTTACTCTTTGGGGAGAATTCAGGAAGCCCACGATGTAAATGTTCAGGCGGGTTTGGTTGCTTCTTACACCCTAAATACTACAGACAAAGACTATTTCCCTTTCATGGTGAATAAGGCGCTCATCATGCGTGAAATGGGGGAACTTGTAGCAGCTGAATCTATTCTAACCGATGTAAAAACACGCAAGGAGAAAAAGCTTGGTAAGAAGAGACCAGAATACGCCCGGGCGATCAACCACCTATCTGCCATTCGACTCGAGATGGGCAAGTTGGAAGAAGTGGAAGAAATGCAGGCTCATGCATTGAAAATCTACAACAAAGAGTTTGGGCAGAATCACCCGGCAACAGCAAAGATTTATTACAACCAGGCTGTTTTTTATATCCATCAGAACCGATATCCCGAGGCGGTTGAAGCTTTGAAGTTGGCCAAGCGCATTCAAGAATATACGCTAGGGAAATACCACAACGATTACCTCGAAACCCTTTCGCTTTTGGGCAGTGTATACGACTTGATGGGAAATCGTTCGGGCGCCTACGAAGAATTGGGAAAGCTGAACGATGCGATTCTCGAACAGGTAGAACGATACTTTCCTGCCATGAGCGAAGCCGAGCGAACCAAGTTCTGGTCAAACTCTCAGAACTTCGTCTTAAACTACTTTGGTTTCCATTTGAAGTCTACCGATCAGACTTGGCTGACTTCCATGCTCGAAACCCGCTGGGCTACCAAGGGAATACTCCTTCAAAGTGCCAAGAAGCTCAAGGAGGGCATCATGAGTTCGGGCGATTCCACGCTCATCAATAGCTATGAGGAGTGGATGACAGCCAGGGCAGATTTGGCTCGATATTACAGCATGCCGAAGCGTACGGTGTTTTCACAAGGTGTGAAACTCGACAAGCTCGAAGAACGCGCGAATGAGTTGGAGAAAGACCTGAGCCAGCGCCTTGGGTCGAAACTTTCAAGCAATGTTGGAATGAGCATTCAGGATGTTGCAAAGCAGTTGGGTCCCAAGGATGTATTGGTCGAAATCATTCGAACTCAGAAAAATGAACTTCTTGGCGGCGAGGCCAACTATTTGGCTTGTATACTTCGTTCCGATGCTTCCATCCAAATCGTGGACATGGGCGAGGCAGGTGACTTGGAAGGCAGGTCGGTGAAGTTTTACAAGTCTTCCATCGGCTACAATGTTGCCGACAATCGCTCGTATGGAATTTACTGGCAGAAGGTAGACGAAGCCTTGGGTGATGTAAATCGTGTGTATTTATCGGTCGATGGCATCTTCAATCAGGTGAATGTGGCTACACTTCGGAAGGAAGGAGAGCGTTTTGTCATTCAAGATCGGAATCTAGTGCGCGTCAATTCAGGATTAAGCTTGAGCAATGCCAATGAGAAGATTCAATTGAAATCAGCATTTCTTGTAGGGAATCCAAATTTTGGAGATCAGGGAACGCTGGCGCCTCTGCCTGGAACTGAGAAGGAGATTCAATTGGTTCAAAACCTAATGTCGAAGCATTCAGTCCAGGTGCAATCGCTCATTGGGTCGCAAGCAAGTGAGGAGAAAATCAAAGGCATGTCGCAGCCCTCATTATTGCACATTGCTACGCACGGCTTTTTTGAAGCGGATGAGCATAATGCAATTGTGCTCTCGGCAGGCTTCGACGGAATCAAAAAGAAATCGAACCCGCTATTGCGCTCTGGTCTGATGCTGGTAGGTGCCGAAGATGGAATGGCCAAGAAAAGCAGTGGTGAGGAGAACGGAATTCTCACAGCCTACGAAGCCATGGACCTCGATTTACAAGGAACAGAATTGGTCATTTTAAGTGCCTGTGAAACCGGACTTGGGGAAGTGTCGGCAGGGGAGGGTGTGTACGGACTTCAGCGGGCTTTCCAGATTGCTGGTGCGGAAACCATCATCGCGTCTCTTTGGAAGGTAAACGATGAAGCTACCCAAGAATTGATGACGCTCTTCATTCAAAACCTCTTCCTGAATAAATCGAAGCAAGAAGCTTTTCGAGAAGCTCAGTTGGCGATTTTAGAAAAATACGAGAAGCCTTACTACTGGGGTGCTTTTGTGATGATGAACTAGGGCTAGTTCGACGACTTCAACTTCTTCAACTCTTTGATGAGTTTACGAGGTTCGGCCCTTTTGCGGTAGTCGGCATCGAGAAAGGCGTATTGAATCACACCTTCTTGGTCGATGATGTAGGTTGCAGAAAGCGGAAGCTCGTCGCTTGAGTCCCCATTGTATGCATGAAGGTCAAACTTGTCCTGAAAAATGGAGGCCACTTCTGGGCTTAGTTGATAAACAATGCCGTAGTCTTTGGCGATTTTATTCCCAAGATCGCTGAGCACTTCAAATTTTAGATCGTGCTTTTCTTTGGTCGAGATGGAGCTGTCTGGAACTTCAGGGGTTAAGGCGAAGAGTTGAGCTCCCTCTTTTTTGATCTTAGGCATTTCCTTGCTCAAATAATTCAAGGTCATGTTGCAATAGGGACACCATCCGCCGCGGTACCAGGTTAAAATCACCGGACCGTTCAACAGGTTTTCATAGAGCGACACTTCCTCACCTTCCGCGTTTTTTAGAATGAAGTTTGGAGCCCTATCGCCTTTTCTGAGTGCCATCCCAAGGAATTCCCGAGAGTTCAATGGCCTCTTGATTCTTGGCGTATTTCTCCTGAATGTCTAGAGGAGCATTCTGAGCCCAGCTTGCTTTTTTAGCATCCAACTGATCCTGAAGCAAGACTTCCGTCTCATTTCGAATTAAGTCTGTGATGGGGGTTTTTGATTCAGATTCATCTAAACCTCCTGCATCTCGCAAAGAGTCTTTTGATTGAGGTCCGCTGCAGGCAAACAGCAAAACGCTCATAAATATGGCTATGGTTTTTCTCATCTAGAGCAAGTATCGTTACATATTGATGATGTGGTCTCGAACTTTAGATAGTACGTCTAAATTTCCTTTGTGTTGCAAAACTTGCTGCGAGCGGGTATGGGCAATATAGTACTGTGTACTATAACTTGGGGAAAATGTTTTACTTTGGTTCGCTCTCAAGAAAATTCACATGTCAAAAACTACGCGTTTTATCGTCCTCATTGCCTCGATCGTTGCACTGGGTGGACTGCTTATGGGATTCGATGCTTCTGTAATTTCAGGAGTTGTAAAGTTTATTGAGATCGAATTTAATCTCACGAAATTAGAGCTGGGATGGTCTGTAAGTTCCTTGACTCTCACTTCCACGCTGGCCATGTTGGCCGCTGGACCAATCAGTGATAAATATGGAAGACGCTACACTTTGAAGTGGGCAGCAATGTTTTTCTTGGTATCCGCTGTTCTATCGGCCATCGCACCGAACTTTATCTTTCTTGTATTCGCTCGTATGCTGGGTGGATTTGGCGTAGGTGCAGCCCTCATCATTGCCCCAATGTACATCGCGGAAGTTTCTCCTGCCAAGTTGCGCGGTACAATGGTATCCTTCAATCAGCTGAACATTGTGGTTGGTATATCCTTGGCCTTCTTCACCAATTACCTCATTTTAAGCCTGGGCGATTCAGATGCCTCTTGGGTTGAAAGCTTAGGAATCAACAAGCACAACTGGCGCTGGATGCTGGGGCTTGAAACAATTCCTGCCGTGTTCTACTTTCTGGCCCTCTTCGTGGTGCCAAGAAGTCCGAGATGGTTGTTGATGCACGGAAAAGAACAGGATGCAGTTAGGGTTTTCAACAAAGTAAACCCCGACCCAGAAGCCATTCAAAGGCAAATTCAAGCTGTTAAGGAAAGCCTTTCCACAGGCACTGAAAAGGTAAAGCATTACAGTATGAAGGATCTGCTGAGGCCAGCCTTAGCATTGGTTATGACCATTGGTGTTGTTGTGGGAATCTTGCAGCAAATTACAGGGATCAACTCGGTCTTTTTCTACGCACCGATGATCTTCGAACAAACAGGGATTGGAACCGATGCTGCCTTCATCCAAGCCATTCTGGTAGGTCTTACGAACCTTGTGTTCACAGTACTAGCCATGCTCACCATCGATAAGTTGGGAAGAAAACCACTTTTGAGTATTGGTGTTTTAGGCATTGCAGGAAGCATGTTCCTTTTGGCTTACGGTTTTTCTCAGGCCCGATATGAGTTGAAGGCTTTTCCAGTGGAAGGTGTTCCCACAGAAGTGAGTGAAAAACTGGAACCCATCAAAGGCATCGTCTACGACAGCGACATTGCCTTCAAGGCGGCCATTCAAGAACAAGTAGGACGAGGAGAAGCTATGGTTTATGAAACCAATATCATTACAGCGGCGATCACAGCAAACCCAATGTTGATCCTCGTCGGTGTCCTTTCTTTCGTGGCTTTCTTCGCCATGTCGCTAGGCCCCATCATGTGGGTACTGTTCTCGGAACTCTTCCCGAACTACATCCGCGGATTGGCAATCTCCTTCGTGGGTTTTGTAAACTCCATGGTGAGTTTCACCGTTCAATTGGTATTTCCATGGGAACTCAATACCATCGGCAACGTATGGACTTTCGTCATCTATGGCCTCTTTGCGCTTGCAGGATTTATCTTCGTCATCAAAGTACTTCCTGAAACCAAAGGGAAATCGCTTGAGGAGCTTGAGAAGCAGCTTGTGAGAGACTGAGGTTAAAGAGGAAAGATAAAAGAGGAAAAGCTTGAAGTTTAAGAGCTAAATAAAGTCTCACTCTCGTGCTCACATCCAATCTAAACGTAGTCAGGCTAAGCTTGTCGAAGCCGCTGTGATCAGGAGTTGAAGAGTTGAAGAGTTGAAGAGTGGGAGAGTGATAGCGTAGAAGAGAAAAGACTAAAGATAAAAGAGGGCACTGTGCGGCTGTTCAAATCCCAAATTCCAGGCCCCTTTGTACGCTGAAGCAAAGCGAAAGCGTCAAATCCCAGGCTCAAATCCCATATCCTAACTACAAGGGAGTATACTCAAAACTGTCTAAGATGATCTCGTGCTCTTCATTGTCCAATGGGTAAGTTTCAAGATGTGAAGCGATCCACAAATTCATGCGAGCTCCAGTGGTTGGACTTGGTTTTGGAATGATGACGGGATTTGAACGAGCTCCACCTTCGAATTTACGGCGTGCAGGATTATTTAAATCGTACGACCAAGAGGCAATGGGAGTTCCTTCTTCGTCGGCATAACCTGTATGACTCGACCAAGTGATCAAGTCTGGTGTCCAAGTGAATTCATGTGTAGAAGTACCGATGAGAACGTCACCGTCAAATTCCGGATGATATGTACGCTCTTTATAAAACACGCCGAAGTTCACTGGTTGAACTGAATAGAGTAGGGAAGATGTCAAACTTGAATCACCCCAATAGGCAAACTCAATGTCAACCTCGCTGTTCGCGTCTGTGGTGAAGGTTTCGTTGTCCCAGGTAAAGAGTCCAAGAACGATGTTGGTTGGAATGTTTTTCAAATCGCCGGTTACTGTCCAACGGTAGGTTCCATAACCCATTGAATCTTGGCTAACAACCTCGGTCGAATACCAAATGTTGTTGTGCTGTGCAATGCGCAAATGCAATCGGCCTTTGCTGTCTACATATACGTCGTCGGCTTGTCTGGAAAAGGGGTTCGGTCCAGGACCTACAGGTGCTTCGCTGTGTTTGATGTCCCACTTATATCCAGAGAAAGTGACTTCATCTTCGATGCGAACAGATTCTGGTGCTTCCGAGAGATTACACGACTGCAACAGAATGGCAAGAACGCTGAGCTTGGTGACGGCGACGAAGGTTTCCACTGACTTCATAATCATTCGTTTATGTAAAAATTAAGATGCTGGTTTCCGATGGTGGCGATGAAATCTCCGGGTTCCACAACCCACTTCCAATCACGTCCAACAAAGGCAAGACGAGAGCATGGAACAACAAATTCCACACGTTTGGTCTCTCCAGGCTTTAAGAGAATCTTATCGTAGGCTCTCAAACGCTTCACAGGCGGAGTCACACTTGCGTAAACGTCTGAAATGTAGAGTTGCACGACTTCCTTTCCTTCACGATTACCTGTATTGGTGACTTCCACAGAAAAGTGAATGTCGTCGTTTAGTTGAATCTTACTCGGACTGTCGAGACGGAAGTTGTTGTACTCAAAGCTGGTGTAGCTCAAGCCGTGTCCAAATTCAAACTGAGGTTTAAAGCCGTTTAGCTCGTAATTCTCATTGAGGTCGGCTGTGATCTTGAAATCGTAGGTCAGCAGGGTATTCGCATACCTTGGATAGGTGTAAGGTAACTTCCCAGAAGGATTCACATTGCCGTAGAGAATGTCGGCCAAGGCCAAAGTTCCCTCTTCACTTGGAAAATAGGCATGGATGATGCCGTGGCATAAGTCTACAATGCGGTTGATGATGCGCGGACGCGATTCAAACAGAATCAACACAATCTCCTTCCCAAAAGTAGAGAGGTGCTCGATGTATTTGAGTTGAGCTTCGTCCATCACCAATTCATGAATGTCGCCGGGTTTTTCTGTTCCGGGCAATTCACCCAAACAAGCAATAACAACATCAGAAGCTTTTACTTTTTCCTCCCATGCCTTATCTGTTTTTAATTCAGTAAGGGTGCAACCAGGGGCGTAGTCCACGTCTGAGTTTACAATCTTGAGTGCATCCAGTACCGTATTCTTTTCTGGGTTGTTGCGATGCTCGTCTTGTCCTTGCCAAGTTCTACTCCACGCTCCATTCACCATGGAAAGGGAGTCGGCAATTGGGCCGGTAAGCAGAACCTTTTGATCCTTTTTGAGTGGAAGACAGTTGTCTTCGTTTTTTAAGAGAGTAATGGATTCTTCAGCCACCTTTCGGCTGAAGTCTTCAAATTCGGTCGGCCTGCTTTTTACGTATTCTCCTTCTGGAACAACTGGGTTTTCCCATAGTCCAAGGTCTTTCTTGAGCTTCAAGATGCGACGCACAGATTCATCCAAGCGAGATTCAGGAACTTCTCCTTCGCGCACGAGCTCTACGAGGCTTTCGGAGAATTCGTAGTTGTTTGGAACCATGGCCATGTCCACACCAGCCATAATCGTCGTTTTAACGGCATGTTTTAGGTTCGGAGAGGTTCTGTGGTACTGATGAAGTTTAATGATGTCCTCCCAGTCGGAAACGGCTACTCCTTCAAAACCTAATTCATCGCGCAATACTTTCTGCAGAAGCCCAGGGTTTGAATGGGTTGGAATTCCGTTGATTTCTCCGGAATTCACCATAATGGTTTTCGCTCCCGCCTTGATTGCTTCCTCAAAAGGAGGCATGATGAGTTCGCGAAGCTGCCGTTCTGGAATGTATGCCGGAGAGCGGTCTTTGCCATCGTATGGCCACGAGTAGCCAATGAAGTGTTTTAAGCAGGAAGCAACCTTGTCGATCTTCGAGACGTCGTCGCCTTCGAGTCCTTTTACGGCACCTAGGCCCATATCTGTAACGAGCATTGGATCTTCACCAAAGGTTTCGAAGTTTCTCACCCACAGCGCTTGACGCATAACATCGAGAACAGGGGAGAAGGCCCAAGGCGTTCCCATGGAACGTGTTTCAATGGCCGTAATCTCACATACCCGCTGAGCCAACTTCGGATCCCAAGAAGCTGCTTGTGCAACAGGTTGAGGAAATAAAACGCCTTCGCTCATGTAGTTGGCGCCATGAATCGCGTCGATTCCATAAATCACTGGAATTTTGAGTCGACTTTCGTTGGTGGCTACGTCCTGAATTTGGGTGATGATCTTTACCCAATGTGCTTTAGGAAGAGCATAACCAGGACAATTTAAAAACGAGCCTACGTGATACTTGAGAATGGCATTCCGAAGCTTTGTGATGTCGAGGGAATGAGGTTCTTCAAGTTGGTAGATCTCTCCTTTCGAAATTACATCGAGGTTGATCTGTGTCATCTGCCCCACTTTTTCTTCTAGGGTCATTTCCTGAAGAAGGTCTTCTATAAACGAATCCTTCACTACTTCAGAGCTTGCGTTTGTACTCATTCAGCGATTGCTATTTATACTTCTCATTAAATCGAATTATTTGGCCGCGATGGTCTTTGTTTCTTGAAAGACAATCTCTCCCCAGCTCGATGAACTCTCGTGGAATGGAGCTCCTTCCGGACTGTTCCATACCAGTTGTTCTTTTCTCGATTCGGCATCTCCAAAATCAAGGGCCATTTCAAAAGGATGGATTTTCCGGGTGTTGATCTTTTTCATACCCAATTCTGAAATGGGAACTTTAAATTCGAAATCCATTCCTCCTTTTCGTGTCACCAATTTGGCTTCATAGTCATTCAGTTCCTTTTTGGCACTGAAATCCCAAGCGGCTCCTTTGATGCCGGTTACTACCAGCTCTTCCATATTGGAGTTTGATTTAGATTTTTTCCCGCTGTAACTCCAGCCCGATTCCTCTGAACCGAAACCCAAGGCGATGTGCTGATCAAGGGTAGACCAAAACTTACGTGCAACGCTTGAATACGGGTCGTTTCGAATGCAGAATTCGAATGCATCTCCATTCCATACATCGGCGCCTGACTTGGTGTTTGAGCGTGGCGTTTCATCTTCAATTTTACCAGCGAAGTAGATGAATTCATCGGAAGCTGATATCATGATTTGATTCTCTCCCATTTGTGCGCTTTCGCTTTGAGTCCACACGGCATCGTCGAACTTACCATCGATCTCAACCTTTAAATCGGGCTGGTAAATGGCCGTATACCTTTTGTCGAAGCCGCCAATGCGTTTCACAATTTTAATCTCATCGAAGTAGAATTCACCAGTAGCTTCCAATTGAATGATGAGCTGTTTGATGTTGGCCGGATTCGTTCCTTGCTCTGCCCAATTAAACTCAGAAAGCGGAAATTCTAGGTAAGTCCATCCGTTCTCAAATTTCTCTGCGACAACAGCTTTTGGAGAGAACCCCAACCAGGCGCCTTTACCGGCGTAGTCCTCAAAAGAGATGGCTACGGGCAAATTACCAAAGCTTCCCTTAACGGGTTTTACCCTCATACTGAGCGCTGCAGTGTCGAATACAGCTTCTAGATCTTTGGCCATCCAGCCGTTCCAGCCGAATCCCATCCCAATCCAATCGCAGGCTCCGATGTCTTTGTCCCATTTCACTTTCATGGCATATTCCCCGTAAGGATTTCCTTCTTTCGTGCGCTCGGCTTGAAAGCAAGTTTTGTTTTCTTCTCCCCAAAAATCGGCAGTAAGCTCTTCGTCGAAGATGTTTACCCCATAGAAGCCCTGAACACTTTCGGGTACTTCTGTTTTCGGAGGTGCGTCGAAAAGACTGGCTTCTTTTACCTCAATACAGGCTGTGATGAGTAGGAGAGAGGCGGCAGATGTTGCGAGTATTCTTTTCATAGTCTACGGGATGAGTGGTCCACCATTGGTGAAAATGACATAATCCAAAAATGCTTGGCTGTAACCTGATGCAGGATCGGCTAGGAACAAGAGCTGGATCTGACGTAGTTTGTTTGGCTCATGAAGAGCATTTCCGTTGGGGTCAGCAGGCTGTCCGTTCACCAGGTTTTGTAAGTCGGAATAGGGAAGAGAGATCAATTGCCATCCCGATTCGAATTCCGTCATTTCGTATGCCCACATGTCTTCAGAGTTTGCCTCGTAATTATCGTTCTCGTTCTCGTCTTCTCGGAATTGAAACAACACGATTGCATTGTCAATCTCGTCTGGAACCCACAACATGAAGTTGAACCACACATCGTCTGGATTTTCAGCCAAGTCGAAAGTGATGCCTCCGTAGGCCGCAGCGTCGATGTACAGAAGGCCAATCAAGTAGTCCCAGTTTACTTCTCCACCCATGTCGTAGTAGTAATTTCCTTGGGCTGCACTGGTGTCCTGAGCAACACGGAAACTCATATTGGCTCCAGACTGCACCAGTGGATCTCTCCAACTTGGGTTTATTGCTCCGCTTTCAAAGTCAGCAATCAAGAGGCCTTCGTTCACCTTTGGTAAAACAATTTCCACCGTATCCGTAATGTGGGTAGAATCTTCGGGGATGAAGAGGTCTACCAAACACTTCTCTGTTTTGAACATTGGAAGTTCCGTAGTACTTCCTTCCCAAAGAGCATTGGATTCATCCATGCTTCGTGAAAAGCCTGTAATGATCTTTGTTGCATGAGATTCCAAACCTTTGATGGTCAGTTCCCAATTAGCTTGCTTGTTGAAGCTCGCCTTAAATATGATGTTCTGACCTGTAGAAAAGTCTACAATATCGCGCGAGATCGAAAGCTCCTCAGTGAATTCAAAGTCGGCGAATAAATCCACCAACAAGGGACCTTCCATTTCTGTGTCGCGGTTGCAAGAGAAGAAGAGTGCAGGAATGCTAAGAAGAAGGGTGAGTGATATTAGCTTTTTCATGTCGATTAAAATTTCATGTTAAACAAGATGGCTAAGCTGTTCATGCCATATGAATCGTTGATGCCATCCTTGAAATCTGCTGTGTAGTCGGACCAAAGAATGCTGAGTGTTGATTTTTTTGAAAACTTATAACGTGCTCCTACAATAACAAGCGTCTCGCTCATATCGTTCACCATGGCTGTATAATTTACAACATCTTGGTATCCGTCGCGAACAGCCATATAATCATTCCCCACAGAGCTTAGGTCGCGGTAGCTGGCCATTAAGAAACCATCTTTCATGAACTCGAAGTCGAGGCCTACATCAATCGACTGGTTTTGAAGGTTCACGTTTTCAAATTCGAAGGCGCCTTTGCGGTCGGTAGTCTCTGACCAGAACGAGGCAGATACTTTGATTTGTTTGTCCCAGTTGGAAATGAACTTATCGACGTACGCATTTGCTTTCGCATTGTAGTAGGTGTAGCTCTTCAATTCGTTGGTTCCAGTTCCAACAATTTCGTTCAACATTCCCAGGGTTGCAGTAGCGTCCCATCGCTGCTTCTTATCTTTTTGAGAGAGGTCGGCAATGATGCCCTGACGGTTTGGAGTGGCCTCACCATAAGGAGTTGCATTTCCGTAGGCAGGATTGTAGCTCATCAAGCCCGTGCGAAGCGTTGTTTGATAGATGGAAGCATCGCGCAAGACATCCATCAAACCAATCGAACGCAACTGCTGCGTATTTCCATAACGGTTGTAAGAAAGCGGAATTGCCGAGTAGTTCATGCGACGTGTTTGAGCCCCTGGGCTGAAGAACTGCGGTCCAACATTCTTGTAGCGAATTTTCAACTTCGCTCCGAAAGGCTTGTAATCCAAAGCCGCCCCAAGGTCGAAGAAATAGTCACTTAAGTCTGGTGCATTGGTGTCGTTCCGAATGATCATGCTCGAATTACCAAGCTCACCCATCAGGGTCACTTTGTAGTCGTCTTGGTCGTACTTAGCTTCATAAGTAGCGGTAATCACGGGGTTTGACATTACCGTGCTGTCTACAGCTGTTCCTAGAAGATCGAACATGTTTACGTAGTTCAATCCAACACTCAAGTATTTCGACTGAACAGCCGTAATGTTACCACCGGTATAAAGGCGTTCGTTCACTGTCGAAAAATTAGAAGGATTCTGTCGACTGATGAATCCACTGAATTGCAATTCAGAAATCACCTTCTCGAATTGAAGTGCAAAATCTACTGCTGCTCCTTGCTGGCGCCATGAGTTCTGGAAATCATAGAACAGATCGTAGTCGAGAATCTCGCGGTAAATGTCCGTGTAGTCCAAGAAAGCGTTTTCAAGATCATGTTCTGGGTTTCTCAAGGTGTACGGCGACAACTTATAGTTGATGTCTCCCACTTGATAGCGAATCGAGTTCGCGATGATTCCTTTCAAGTAAAGCTGACGTACATCGAAGGTTACACCACCAGACCAAAATCCACCGTAGTCGTTGCGAATCCGCACCATACCATGAATGAAAGTGTTTTTGTTCGGTTGAATGTTCGCTGCTAGGTCGACCATCGTATGACCGGAGTTCTGCCTTGTTGGCGTTACCGTGTCGTTTGCAGCTCCTTCAAACTGATCGAAGAAGAGGACGTTCCGAGCCTGTCCCGAGAGCCAAATTCGTTTCCCAAGATCTTGGGCAAAGCCGCCTTCAAATAGGAGCGTAAGGCTGAGAATGAGAATTACTTTTTTCATTAGAATGCAACTTTAATTTCAACAACAGTTTCTTGACCGGCAAATTGATCTTTCGTAAAGCTTCTGTCCTCGAAGCGGAAGAATCGGTGACGTACATACAGCCCAGCATTTCTGCCGAGATCGTAGTCTATTCCGAATCCAATGCCTGTTCCTTCTTGATCTCTTGGCTTTCCAGTTTCGAGTGCCAATTCAGTATCGTAGTTTCCTAGAATGCGCTCGTAGCCTAAGTATCCGGTCAGCATAACTTTCTGCCACACTTGATAGTAGAATTCGAGCTCGTTCGTATAATGACGTAGATATGCGTCCTCGGAGACAACTACTGTGGGTGCCAAAGTCTTCTGTACTGAAGAGTATCGGTTTAGGAGATTGACAAATAGAGTTCTATGAAAGAGGCTGGTCTTGTATTTCGCTTGAAGTTCGAGAACGTTGAATTTCTTGACGTTCACAGCGGTCCCTAAACTATCATCCCGCAACTTCATGGTTTCATAGGTATCTCGGAATACATCCGCTGTTCGCGCATAGGGGCCAACTCCTGTCGGGAAATCCCAGCGCCAAAAACGAGATCGAGTCAATTGATTTACCGGATGCCCAAAGGTTACCAAGTTCGTAATGGCTTCTATTTCAGATGAAATTCCGTTGGCGGCCGACAGCTTTAAATCCTTGAGTTGATATTCAACGTTCAGGTTAACTCCCTGGCGGTTGTTTGTCATCAAGCCTATGGGTACGATCGGACTCGCAAAGGGTTGGAGGATGGCTGCGCTTCCAACACTTCCTGCAGGAATGTCGTTGGCGGTAGCCTCAATAACTGCAGTATTCCAATAGATCGCATTGTTGTTCACCACAGAAGGTGAGACACGGTAGACTTGCAATTCGGCTGGAAGCTTCCTCGTGACTAGAGGAAATCTCAATTTCACATTGATGGCTTCACCCCAATCGAGGTCGTGTACCGGACTGTAGTAATGACCGGCGCCAATTTCAGCGTCTACTCCAAATTCTCCTTTCGTATAAACAACCTGGCCGGTAACGATGTTGAAACCAACTTGCTCCCGACCTAAACTGTCGAGGTAAACATTGTTGTTGATGCTGTTGATACTGGCCTTTAAGTCGCTGCCAAAATTGCGACTGATTTTACCTCCAAATGAAGTATTGGGAAGAGGATCGAATCCACCATTGAGTTCGGTTTTACCAACCATAGCAAGAACGGAGATGTCGCCGGGTAAGTCGTTTGCACGAACCGTAAAACCTTGGAAGGCGCGTTCTCCCCAACGCGTATCTTGATTGATGTTCCCTTGACCATAAAAGGTGTCGTAGCGATCGGCTATTTTGGAAGTTACTGGATCCCAGGGATTTCGCTCAAACAACATAAAGCGATTGTATCCGCGAAAAGAAGCTAAGGTGAGGTCACTCACACTCAACCATTGCGTTCCGCCCAAAGTGAAGCCGAAGTTTCCGACGTCTGTACTGATGGCCGCATTGGTACTAATCCCTAACAACAAACCCATCGACTGACCTGGTTTTGTAGTCGCTATGATCGGATTCCAAATCGATGGCCTTTGAGCCGTAGGAATTTGTCCACCATAGGTTGGATTCACAGAGCCCTCAAAAAGTTGAAATGCGTAGAGGTCGAAATTCCAAAAAGCATTTTTCGCCGGACGTCCAGAGAAATTGAGCGTAAAATTCGGAAGTTGACTGTCGTCAGCGAGCAAAAGTGTGCGCTTTCGCTGGTACTCGTTCGCCGCGTCGTTCAGCAAATACGGATTCGACATTTGAAGGTAGGTTCCAAAAAAGCGATAGGCACCAGATACACTGAAGACGTAGAGTCCGTCTGGTGCGTTTTTCGGGAAAACTCCCACCCTAGAAACCGACTCCAATTTCTCGGTGTATTCGTCGGTGACGGAGGGCTCTTTAATGGTCGGAGCCTCCTGCGCATTCAAAGCCTGTGCGAGCAAAAAGCTCACAAGGGCCAGGGCGGAGCCTCGAATCTTTGGTTTTATGAGAATACGATCCATATTGTGAAGATGCTTAGGATGAGTACTGTACTGAGAATGATGTTGGTACGCTGACCTTCGAGTTGAAGTACCCCTCGAGAAAGGGTCAATTCGTTGATGTTGAGGTTTTTACTAGTATAATTTCTTGAACCAAACCACAAGACGGCCGAGCAGATTATAAAGAGTATGATGGCGAAATGCAGGAAGTTGATGTCAGCGAAATAATAGGCCGCACCGGTTAGGTCAGATTTCATAAGCTCCAGAACCAGGCGACTCACGCCCAGGATCAAGCCCGTCATTAGGGCCATCTTGGCTCCCCGTTCATTCACTTTCTTCGACAAGATTCCAATGAGGAACAATGCGGCTACGGGAGGAGAGATGTAAGCTTGAATGCTCTGAAGTTTTTGAAAGAGTCCACCTTCAATCAAACGCATCAAAGGAATCCAGGCCAGTCCGGCCACAACTAGAAAGAGTGTGGAAATTTGACCAACGAAAACCAACTTCTTTTCTGTGGCTTCAGGAACATACTTCCGGTAAATGTCGAGAGTGATTAGGGTAGAACAGGAGTTGAAGACCGATGAAAGTGAACTCATGAGAGCCGCAATCAATCCAGATACAACCAATCCGCGAAGTCCAGTAGGGAGAATGTTCATGGTGAGCATAGGAAGCGCCGCGTCGTATTCTGTTTTCCCATCGATGATCGGAAATTGATATGGACTGTCGGGGCCAGCTGCAAGGGCAAAGGCAAGTATGCCTGGAAGTACGAAGATGAACATCGGAAGCAGCTTCAGGAAGCCAGCGAAAATGGTTCCCTTCCGAGCCTCATTCAAGTTTTTGGCTGCAAGTACACGTTGCACTATGAACTGATCTGTACACCAATACCACACGCCTAGGATGGGTGCGCCGAATACAATTCCGGTCCAAGGAAAGTCGGGATCGGATGCTGGGCGCCAAAGGTCGAAATGAGCGTGTGTAGTTAAAGCCTTCAGTTGCTCAATGCCGCCAATTTCACTCATGGCAAAGTAGGTGAGGGCTACACTTCCAAGAAATAGAACAATCAGTTGCATGAAGTCGGTGTAAACGACTGCCTTTAATCCTCCGAACAAGGTGTAGACGCCAGTAATGCCAACCACTATTATGGAGCCGGTCCAGAAATCGATGCCGAGAAGAGAGGTGAATATGATGCCACCAGCAGCGATGGTTACTGAAATTTTGGTGAGGATGTAACCCGCAATCGAGATGTAAGATAGGTAGCTGCGAGCCCAAGGACTGTAGCGTTTCTCTAAATATTCTGGCATGGTGTACACACCTGACTTTAAGTAGAAGGGAACGAAGAGCCATCCGAGGAGCATCAAGGAAAATGCTGCGAGAAGTTCAAATTGGGTTGCGGCAAAATCGCCGGCCGCACCAGCTCCAGCTAGACCTACGAGATGTTCCGTTCCAATGTTGGAGGCAAATAGGGAGGCGCCAATTACGGCCCAGCTCAAGTTTCTCCCTCCCAGGAAATAGGCTGCAACATTGCCTCCTTTTTCTCGGTCTGCCTTTCGCTCCACGATGGTAATCCAAAGCACGATGGCAATCAGGACCACGAAATACATCCCAATCACAGTAAAATCTAGCCAGTTGAGCTCCTTTTCCATCAGAAGTGAACTTCTATTCGTAAACTGGATTCAGTGTTCGTTTTTTAAGTTGAACCGATCCAGTAGTTGCATCTGGATTTGGAACTACATAAAAAGGTATGTTGGCGTAAGCCACCTTTTTTTCCTCGTTTTTAGCGTAGAGGAAGAGGCGATAAGCACCTTCTTTCTTCGGTGCTTGAATGGTGACCGTATTATCTACTTGCTTTTTTACAAGCGTATATAGGGCTTCCGGAGCATCTTCCGTATCACCACCCGCTTGGATGTCTGTGCTCTCTGGCACCACAGCCCAATCAAATTCGGTCTTATTTCCGAAACCTTCCACAAAAGCTTCTGCACTGTACTTTTCAGTTGCCTTGAGGTAAATGCTCTCCTTCGCTTGTTTGTTGTCGAGTTTTATGCTGTCCAAACGAGGTGATTTAACCTCTGGCTCTTTACCTCTCCATACATTATATACAGCGTCGAAGGTCTCAGTGCGTTCTCCGTCTTTCGTGAAGATTCCGTACCAGGTAGAAGTGGTTTCTTGTTTTTGTCCCCAGAGAAATACATACGAACCGATGCATTTCCCTTTGTAGTCTTTAATGTACTTGGTGTAGCGCTTAGTGTAAATGTTAGCCTTCTCCTTGCTCGACTGTTCGAGGGGAACTCCCCAAGTTGTTTTTTGAACCTCCCAGTGACCAGTTGGTCCCCATTCCGTAATCATCCACGGACCTTTCCATCCGTACTTTGGAAGATTATCTGGTACGTCGGAAATCTCACCGTAGGTGTTCACTGAGTAGATATCTAAATCAGGAACTTTTTCCATGATGAGTTCGACTTCTTTTTTGTCTAGTCCCGCAGTTACTGTTGTAGTTGGATGGTTGGGGTCGATTTCATGCACCATTTTGGCGATGTCTTGAATGGCGTCCCAAACTTTGGTATTGGAGTAGAAGAGGTCTACTTCGTTTCCAATTCCCCAAAGTAAAATGGCGGGGTGGTCTTTGTATTTCTTTACAATGTTCGTGAATCGTTCAAGTTGTTTGGCTACGGCTTCTTCGTCGTTGTAATCGAATCCATGTCGTTCGTGTCCAACCCACAAACCGAACATTACACTCAAGCCTTTCGCATGTGCCTCATCCAAGATGCTTCCGGCTTCGTTTGCTGCCCAAGTTCGAATTGAATTTCCTCCTGCTTCTAAAACTTCATCTAAATAGGTGCTTCCACCAGCTCCGTTAACGTAGTACGGTTCTCCGCCTCTGGTGAGGTAATACCCAGATTCGTTTTGTTCAACCTTAACGGGAATGACCTGTGCATTCGCGTTGACGCACAGCATGGTGGCTGCAGCCAGAAATAGAAGTCGATTCATAAACTCAAGTTTCTAGTTCAATTTTTTTCTTGTTGATTTTGTACAGTTTGGCAGGGCGGTGTTTTACGTTTTTCTGAACTTCCTCCAATGGTTCTATAAAGTCTTGAGCAAGAAGCTTTTTTCTGAAGTTGGCTTTATCCAATCTTTTGTTGAGAACGTACTCAGTGAGTTCGAGATAATCTAAGAGCGTAAACTTTTTTGGCATCATTTCAAATCCAACGGGTGAGTGCGACTCTAAACTCTGCTTAAGAAATTTTAGCGACTCACTGAAGATTTCATTGTGGTCAAAAGCGAGGTCGGGAATTTCGTGAATTTCAAACCAGCCAACTTCCTCCGCCCATCCATCGGCTTTCAAAGGATGCTTGTACATCTCAATGAGGGCCATATAGCCTAATGTTACAACTCGTCCCAAAGTGTGTCTGTCAACAGCTCCGAACGTGTGAACCTGTTTCATGTAGATTTCTTCCAATCCGGTAAGCTCTGTCAATACACGTCTTGCAGCCTCGTCCAAAGCTTCCTTTGGATAAACTAAATCTCCTGGAAGTGCCCATTTACCTTTATAAGGGTCTGCGCCCCGTT
The DNA here is from genome assembly GCA_002336245.1 of Flavobacteriales bacterium UBA1986. Classification (GTDB taxonomy): domain Bacteria; phylum Bacteroidota; class Bacteroidia; order Flavobacteriales_G; family Salibacteraceae; genus UBA4419. The sequence goes on along the minus strand of DDDG01000006.1, from coordinate 205,414 downwards.
TAATCAACATCACTTTAACCTTTCCTTCGTGATATCCATAGATGACACAATCCACAGAAATTGCGAATTGAAAAAATTCATCCAAAGGGATGTTGTAGTCGTAGCCGTAGTCTTCAGCAGCTTTTCTTGTCATAAGGCAGTGTGGTGGTGCTCAAATATAGACAAGAAAATAACTTAAGGTAGGCTGTACCATAAACTTATGGTAAAATGTACTTTAATAAAAAATTATATGTACTTTAGACGCAAACAAATCTTAAATTATATGAAGAATTTATACTCATTAATCGTGGCTTTGCTTTCTGTGACGCTGGTTTCAGCTCAATCACAGATTGATCTTCCCATCACATGGGATGATACGGCAAACGTCAACTACGCCGTGGGGGATTTCGGAGGAAATGTATCCACAGCAGGTGTTGACCCCTCAAACTCTTCGAATCTCATTTTGAGCGTCGAAAAGCAGAATACTGCTCAAACTTGGGCAGGAACAACCCTTAGTAACCCTAGTGCACCACTTGGTTTTGCAACTGCAATTCCGTTTGCATCAGGTAGTACTATCATGCGCGCACTCGTTTATTCACCTGATTCCGGAATCACTGTCCGTTTAAAGTGTGAAGACAAAACAAACAATACAATTTCTGTTGAAACAGATGCGATGACAACAGTTGCAAACGCATGGGACACGCTAGAATTTGATTTTTCAAACCAGGCTACTGGAACTGCTGCTATCAACTTCAGCAGTACCTACGACATGGCCAATATCTTCTTCAATTTTGGAGTTGATGGTGCAACCGCTGGAACCAAAACATACCTATTGGACGATGTTTGGTTTGTTGGTGGTGGCTCAAGTGGACCTTCCAAAGCTCAAATTGGTTTACCAATCGCTTGGGATGACACTGCTAACGTAGACTATACTGTAATCGATTTTGGTGGCAATGCTGCTATGGTTACTGTAGATCCAACGAATAGTTCAAATCTTCTACTTCAATTGGATAAAACTGGCTCAGCAGCAACTTGGGCTGGCACAACTCTAGGGAACACTGCTCTTGATACGGCGATTCCTTTTTCTGCCAATGCGAACACAATGAAAGTACGTTTCTGGTCTCCAGATTCAGGAATCGTTGTTCGATTGAAGGCTGAAGATCACACGAACAACACTATATCTGTTGAAACGGATGCAATGACTACCATGAATTCCGGTTGGGATACTTTGTTGTTTGACTTCTCAAACGAGGCTACGGGTACAGCAGCGATCAACTACAGCAATACCTACGACAAGCTGAATATCTTCGCGAACTTCGGAGTAGATGGAGCCACTGCTGGCGCCAAGACCTATTATGTTGACGATGTTTGGTTTGACGGAGCTCAAGGACCTCCGCCACCCACAGCCAAGGACATCACCTTCAAAGTTGACATGTCAGAATACACTGGAACCTATTCAGGTGTATTTGTAAATGGTACGTTCAACGGATGGTGTGGTAGCTGTAACCCAATGACCGACGCGAACAACGACGATGTTTATGAAGTTACCTTAAACCTAGCTGTTGATTCTTTTGAGTTCAAGTTCACGACAGACGGTTGGACGGATCAAGAAAACTTCGTTGGTGGAGAAGCTTGCACGAAAACAAGCGGTGGTTCTACCAACCGATTTGAAATCGTTACAGGTAACACAGTTCTTCCTGAAGTTTGCTGGAACAGTTGTTCAGCTTGTTCTGGAACACCTCCAACAGGAAATGACATCACCTTTAAAGTTGATATGGCCGACTACAGTGGCACTTACGATACCGTTTATGTGAATGGTACGTTCAATGGCTGGTGTGGAGCTTGTAACCCAATGACCGACGCGAACAACGACGACGTTTGGGAATTGACTATCAACCTTCCAGATTCAAGCTTCGAGTTCAAGTACACAGTCGATGGCTGGTCAGATGAAGAGAAATTCTCTGGTGGTGAGTCTTGTACTAAAACTACGGGTGGTTTTACCAACCGTTACTTGGCACCTGTAGGAGACACTGTTCTTCCAGTATTGTGCTGGGCATCTTGTGCTGCTTGTACAGGAACACCAACAAGTGGTCAAGTTACTTTCACTCTCGACCTGACTTCTTACCCAGACACTTTCACGACTGCCTATGTGAATGGAACGTTCAACAACTGGTGTGGAACATGTAACCCAATGTCTGATGCAGATAACGACAGCATTTGGGATTTGACAATCATTCTTCCTTTTGGCGATACGATTGATTTCAAATACACACTCAACGGTTGGGATTTCGAGGAAACTTTGACTCCTGGTCTAGGATGTACTGAAACTGTTGGTGGATTCACTAACCGTCGATTGATCATCGCTGGAGATACTTCTTTACCACAAACATGTTGGGAAGAGTGTGTTGCTTGTAGCGTTGTTGGAATCGAAGATGCATTCGTAGCAAGCCGATTCGAAGTTATTCCTAACCCAAGTACAGGTGTATTCCACCTCGGTCTTGAGTTCGAGAACATCGAAAGCGTTGAGATGAACATCTACAACATTGCTGGTCAGAAATTGCAGAGTACGCAGTTCGAAAGCAACAGAATAGAGCACGATTTTGATTTGAGTCAATTCGAAGGAGGAGTATACTTCCTAGAGTTGCGCAACTCTCAATCATCGCTTCTTAAGAAACTGATCCTATCTAAATAGGATTTTCAGTGCGCGAATTAGGGAAAGCCTCTCGGAAACGAGGGGCTTTTTCTTTTTTATAGTGAGCTATATCGGAGCGTTTTCCTCATCTTCTATTTCAGAAACGGCACCAGCTCCATTGATTTTTTGTTGAATGTCGGTAGGCTTGCCCTTGTACTGAACATTGCCAGCCCCATTGATTTTTACCTTCAACTTCTCTTGGGCATAAACGCGAATGTCACCTGCGCCATTCACTTTAATATCGACGCTCTATGCGGCAAGCTTAAGCGCTTCCACATTAGCAGTTCCATTGATTTTAATGTCGAGCTCTTCAGTTGTCCCATTGAGAATGATTTCCCCAGTACCTGAAATTTCGCAATCCAAATCTTTTGCTTTCAGATTCAATTCAATTCTTCCTGCTCCTTTTACAATTAGATTCATTTCTTCAGTGGTCACCTTGTTCTCTCCAAAAAAGCTGGCATTTCCATTGAGCACCACTTCTTCTAGTCTGGGAGTGATGATATCGATTCGGATGCCTTCCTTGGAATTAAGACAGCTCTCCGAGCGAATGGTTAAGGCTCCATTGTCCGACTTAACATCAATCATGTTCAACAGATTCTCTTCAGCTTTGAGCACAACCAAAGAGTTGCTGCGGTTCTCGTCGAGCCAATAGCGAACCTCTGCAGGGATTGATACTTCGATTTCTGAAGCTGGGTCAATCTCCATTTCACGCTCAAGAGTTGGACCTACACCACCTTCACACGACCAAAAATTGCAAGAACTTAAGCTCAGGCCAATAAGAAGAAACGCTAAAAGTGTTGGAAGTAAGCGGCTGGGGTTGATGGATTCAATCGATTTCTTTTGTGTTGGAACATTCATGGCAAAGTGATTTAGGTAGCCAAGGTAAACACAAGAGAATTACTGCATGTCCATTATCTTTTTCCGATTTGCTTTCAGGCCAAGGTGAACTATTCCTGGGAACAATCGACTGCCAAGCCGAACGAACCACCCTTGAGCCGAAGAATAGCCATAGAAGCGTTTCTTACGCATTTGAGTTACAATGCGTGAAACTGTTTTCAAGAGTGGATTTGCTTTTACATCTGAACGCTTTTCAAGAACGCCCATGCTTCCATCGGCTTTGTAGATGGCTTTTTGAGGGTCATTTTCCGTGAAACCTGGAAAGTTCACTCCAACGAAGATGTTGTCGTCGTGCAATTCAATTCGTAAAGACTCAGCAAGAGCCGTTACTGCTCGTTTTGACGCGCTGTAGGCAGTGTAGGAGGGAAGTCCGATCATTCCTGCCACCGAGGAGATGAAGAGGATGCCTCCTTTGGTTTTCCGCAAATGTGGAATGGAGTAATGACTTAGGTATATGGAACCAAGAACATTGATACCGAAGATGCGTTCGTAGACATCTCCGTGCGTGTGCTCAAGTTTGCCTCCGCCCGACATTCCTGCATTGTTGATCAACCAATCCAATTTCCCGTAATGCTCAATCACTTCATCCATCATACGCTTGCATTCGTTGTAGGATGAAACGTCACCGGGGATTGTAATCAACTCAACTCCAGCAGTTTTCAATTCTTCAGCGGCACTTTCAAGTTTTTTCTCATTCCTGCCATTCAATACCAGCTTCGCCCCTAAAAGGCCCAATTCCATGGCTACGGCTTTTCCAATGCCCTGAGATGACCCGCTGATGAAGACTACCTTGTCCTTAAAGTTGCTCATTTCTTATTGTAATAGTCGTGTTCTACAAACCAACGGTGATGATCTTCAATAGCGATCCTTGCAGATGTTTGAGGCATCTTTAGTTCTTCCTGAGCCTTTTTTGACGTGAAATAGTTTGTGTCGCACGAGATGAGTGCCATCTCTCGACTTACACTCGGACGAAAGCCAAAGATCTTTGACAAGCCAGAGAGAACAGTTCCAAAAAGGACGGTTGCCCATCCGGGAATCGCTTTGGTAGGCGCTTTTGAACCAACGATTTCCGCCATCAATCCAAACAATTCTTTGTAATCCATATTCTCGCCAGCCAAAATGTAGCTCTCTCCAATCCGCCCCATTTCCAAAGCGTTTGCAATCGCAACGCATGCATCCTTCACGTGCACTACATTCCTTCCGCCGGGTGAATAACCAGGAGCTTTTTGATGGTAGATTCCAATGAGCATCTCGCCAGGACCTGGTTTTGAATCGTGCTCGCCCATCATAAAAGTTGGATTCACAATGATGGCCGGCAAGCGACCTGCCTTGGCTTCAGCTTCCACGAATTGATGAACCTCATATTTGGAATCCATATAATCCAAACCGTATTTGGCTGCGGCATAGGGACGGCTTTCATCTCCCGGTGATTCTTTGGTTCCAGGGCCAAAAGAGTTGGCGGTTCCAACATAAACAAGACGCTTGATTCCGTTCTCTTGAACAGCTCGTACAACGTTCTTACTTCCTTCAATATTTACACGACGAACAATCTCTTTGCGGGGTGGCCAAATGTCGGTATTGGCTGCAGTGTGAATCACTGCATCGCAATTCTTCGTGCTGTCAATCAAAGATTTTGGGTCGAGCAAGTCACCAAATTGTTTCTCGTCTATGAACTCTTCGATGTGCTCGTGCGAGCGCGATTTCTGAAGAAAGGCAACCACTTCATGTCCTCTTGACTTTAATTCTCGCAATAGGTTACTACCTAGAAAACCATCTGCGCCTGTAACGAATACTCTCATAAAATAACTGAGCCCAAATATAGTTTTAGCAAGCCTTGCCTAGACTATTTTCCGAGACGGATTCCCATATGAATTCCCAACCATTCACTTGTGTGTAAAAAGTCGTAGTCGCGTGTTCTTGCATCTACGGGAATCAAACGGTTATCGATGTGCGGGGTGTCGCGGTCGTATCGTTCCGAGATGAACCAATTGTAGTCAACCCCTGCAAAGGCCTCAACCCGCCAAAAAAGTTTAACCGCTATATCCGCCCTAGCTTGAGCAAGGGTTTCGATTCCCGCAAAGGGACCTTCGGTGATTAAATCTTCAAGAATGCGTATCCCAATTCCTTCGATGTTTAAAGACCATTGTTTTGTCTTTACTGGCGCAAATCCAAGCCCGTAACCAATTCCCTGAAGATCATTGTTTCGCTTTTCATAGTGAAAGATGTTGTAAAACCACCGCGTACCAGTTTTGAAATAGAAGCCGTGGTAACCATTGGCGAAATAGGTCCATTCCAACCTTTTGTAGCCGTTTTTCACCAGATTCAAGAAGCCGAGAGAGACACCATTCACATTGTTGGCCACATTGATGAAAGCTATTTGTAGTCCGTTTACATCCTTTGCTCGATTAAAAAATGGAGCTACTTGCACACCGTTCAGGTTCTCTGAAACATTCATGAAACCTGCCGCTTGTAAACCGTTTGATGCCTTCCCGGAGATGTTGATGAAGCCTGCAAATTGTCCCCCGCGCAGCTTTCCGCCGGCGGTATTGATGAAACCGGCAACTTGAATTCCATTTAGGTCAAAGGAAGTTGTGTTTTGAAATCCAGCCACTTGCAATCCGTTGAATGATTTGGCAGCAGTATTGAGAAATCCAGCAGCTTGAAGACCATAACCCGTTTCGAAAGCGAAGTTGTTGAAGCCAGCGGCCTGCACTGTATACTGAATTTCGGTACTGTCGCCGAGAATGGTATTTGCAAATCCTGCCGCTTGTATTCCCTTGACATTGCCTTTGTGAACATTTAAAAACCCAGCCCCTTGAAGCCCGAGGAGTTCATCTCGACTCGAATTTAGAAAGCCTGTAGCTTGAATTCCTCGTACACTTCCTTTGTTGCTATTCACAAAACCAGATGCCTGTATTCCGTTCAGTGGACCGCCAGTAATATTCGCGAAACCAGCAGCCTGCAATCAAGTCACCTCTGCTTTAACGATGTTCAAGAATCCTCCTATTTCGAGACCCTTCAGACCCTCCGAATAACCCACCAATAGATTCAATGATAAGTTGTTGATTGCTGCACCTGAACCCAGTTTTGAAGTGCTGATGGGAGGGAAGAGGCTCAGTTGAATCCCAGGTTTAAACAGAACGCTGTCGTTTCTAGTGGCTTCCCTTACTTCTTCTGAGACGAAAGTTCGAACCAGGATGTCGTTTTCGATGGATGCTGTTTGAGTGGCGGCATCGAAGCTGCTGTTTGGAATGAAATCCAGTTTTTTTGGTTCGGGCAATAGAGTGGTTGAATGATAGCGATCCACGGAGAATGGAACAATCAGGCGCTCTTCCATAAAATTATCCAAAGCAAAACGCAGATATAGGCTGTCGGGTTTATCCTTGAAGCGGAGTTGGTAGGTTCCATTGGACCCTGTTTTGGTCGATCGAAGGCTGCGCGATTCAACAACCCGCACGCCTTCCATCGGTCTTCGACTCAGCCGATGAAGGACCATCCCAGAAATCTCATAGTACTCGGGTTCCCTATTGACATCGACGGCAGCTTCCTCCTTCGCCTTTTCTGCAGGTGGCAACAAGTTGAGTTCAGGAATGATTGGAACCACTACCAACTGAGAGTTCTTCTCCACTACACGCAAACCTCGTTCTCTGAAGATTGACTCTAAGGCCTTGCCCAAGTTCTTATTCTTAAGATCAACGGTGATGTTCTTTTCTTTTGAAAGAAGATCCGGATTGTAACTGAAGTGCAGCTTGTAGTTTTTCTCAATCTCTTTTAGAACGTCCTCAAGCGAAACATTCGAAAGCTGTAGGTCTATCTTTTGATCGAGAAGTCCGGCCTGACCAAAGGAAAAGATTGGACATAAAAAGAAGAGCAGCGCTATCGTTCGGCTTATTCGCATCCTTCTCCAATGAGCTTGTAGCCTTTTGGAGTGTCTTCAAGCTCCAAACCTTGAGTGAGGGCAATGACCTCGAGCACTTCTTCAATGCTTTTGTCTTCAAAGGTTGCTGTTAAGCGACAATTTCCCAGACGCTTGGTGCTGAATTCTATGCTGACTTGATAATTCAATTCAAGAAGACGGACTACCTCACGGAGTTTTTCACCTTCAAATACTAGAGACTTGTTTTTCCAAAAGAGGTCGTTTTCATTCGCGGAAACGTCTTCAAAGCCGGATTCTTCTGAGAACAAAGCACTTTCTCCAGCAACAAGTATTCTTGCGTTTTCATCCTCTTCTTTGGTGGCCGTTAATTCTCGGAAGGCAACCTTTCCTGAATTCACAAAGAGAACTGTGTTCTTCTCCTCTGGTCGTGCTCGCAGATTGAAAGAAGTCCCTAGAACCGCTATCTCAGTAGATTCGGTGAGGATGCTGAATTGCTTCTTTTCGTTTCGCTGAACAGTGAAAAACGCTTCTCCTTCAAAGTTCACAACACGTTCATTTGCCGCGAATTGAACAGGATATTCCAATCGAGAATTCTCATTCAAGTCCACAATGCTGGAGTCGGGCAGCATGACTTGCATTGTTTGGCCTCCAATGGTACTTACAATTTGCATTTGACTCCCAGATACGGGTTCAACCATCATCAAATCAACAATTTTCACCACCCCAACTAAGGCTATGAAAACTGCGGCTACTCTCAAGAACTCATTTCGTTTTTTCGGTTGAGCTATTGGAACGACACGAGTTTCGTCCTTTTTCACTTGGAAATTGGCCCAAGCATTATCTAGGTCTATTTTATCTGCACTCGCATATCGATTGATTGCGTCGAAGTAGGCTTTGCTCTCTGCGTATAAGTCCGCATGTTCGCTTTCACTTTCAATCCACGAGACCAGCGTATTACGCTCAGAGTCTTCGAGCTCTCCAGCACACTCTTTGGCAATCAATGCATCTATGTCTTCAGGAATGTTCATGTCTGTTCAATGGTTTGACAAGCTTGAAGACAAAAACCCCTACGTCCCATCAATCTTTTTTTGAAAAACTTGAAAGATTGTAGTATAAACAGGCAAAAGGATGCATATGCGCGCATTTTTTCACGCACTATTTTTAAGGCTTTTCCCATCTGATTTTCGATGGTTTTGACGGATAAATCGAGGCTATCTGCAATTTCTTGGTACTTCAATCCTTCGAATTTGTTCATTCGAAAAATCAATTGGCATTGATCAGGAAGACTTCCCACCACTTCCTCCATATGGTCGAGGAGCAATTCCTCACGGTCGTTGGCTTCATCTTCAAATTCACTGCTGCTGTGCCTTACGTAGTCTCGGAATTTGTTTTGAACCTCTTGGTGCTTGCTCAAGTTGTAACAGTGATTTCTGACCGAAGTGTATAGGTAAGCCGACAGACTTGTTTCCGCTTGAATTTCTTCTCTCTTGTCCCACAATCGGACAAACGTCTTGAACGATTTCTTGAGCCTCTTCAGGGTCGCGAACGAATTTAATGGCATGAGCTACCAACGGACGGAATTGGGCGTGAAAGAAACGTTCGAACTCGCGTTCGTCGCCCATCTTTAACCAATTGAAAACATCTTACGCCATGATCTATCTGCGGTAGGTTTCAAAGGTATAATTTTGACTATGCGCGTTTCAAAGTCCCTGTTTAAGCTAATTGCAATTTCCATCATTTTTCTTGGAATGGGCTTTTTCACCTTCAACAACAGACTGGAATTCACTGAAGAAATGCTCAGTCGTGGACAATACATCCCGCAGGAATTTGGAAGTATGCTCTTTGTTCCTGGAAGTGGCTGCAACCCAGGTGTTGGAACTCAAGAGCGTTTGGACTTGGCTGCTAGCTTGTATCGGGATAAGGTGAGGCAAATTGTTATTTCAGAAGGGATTTGCCCAGTAAAAGAGCAAGACCGTTTTAGGGCTTACCTAAAGGATTCCTTGGGGGTGAAGTTAAAGCACGTAGTCTGGATTCCACGAGGAACAAGCACTGAAGAGAATGCAGAGGATTGCGCTCTCTATTGCAAGGAGAATGGGATTCAAGAATTCATTCTATGCACCAGCAGTTTTCATCAAGCGCGCATGCAGCTTTATCTGAAACGGGAAGATGTCGCAGAATTTAAAGTTGCAGAGATGCCCGAGAATTTGAAGAGATACAACTACACTGAGCCCTATAAATCGCGGCGTGTAAAAATGTTGACTCGAGAATTTCTTGCCTTTTTAAAAGCCAAGTTGATCGGATGATTGACTAAAAGCTGTTCGGACGAAAATTTTACATTTGAGAGAATCATCTGATTTTACATGAAAAAAAGAAAAAAGAGTATCCTCACCTCGGTCGCCGTAACGGCGGGAGTGTTTTGTTTAGTTGCCTTTCTTTTGGCCCTTAAAGCTCCTGCGGGAAATAAGGAATACGTTATTGTTAAAACATACGAGCCTGTAAGTCAAAGCGGGGAGATTATTCTAGCCTACGGAAACGGAAAATCAGAGCGAATTCAGATTGAGCCTATGAATTCAAAACATCATGAACACAATGCCAATAAGCTCGTGGATGTATTTACGCGCCTCGATTCTGAAGGTTTTGATTTTGAAGGAATGGGCGCAGCGGGTTCAGGAAATCCGGCAACCCTAATCCAAGTAGACTCATACGTTTTCAGTCGTCCACGAAACTAGAATCGCAGCATGCGATTGAAGGATAAAGTAGTTTGGATTACCGGAGCCTCTTCTGGTATTGGCGAAGCCTTGGCAAAGGAGATCGCAAAAAGAGGGAATACCGTCATTTTAAGCGCTCGTCGAGAAGATGAGCTGAACCGTGTTGCACAAGAGATAACACAAGGCGGAGGGAAGGCAGATGTCCTTACTCTTGACCTTACCAAAGCCGAAGAATTTCCGGCGAAGATTGAACACATTATAAGCAAGCACAAGTCCATTGATGTATTGGTCAACAATGGCGGAATAAGCCAAAGGAGCTTCGCGCGCGACACTCCGATTGACGTCGACCGGAAGATGTTTGAAATCAATTTCTTTGGTGCTGTAGCTTTAACAAAACAGGTGCTGCCCGTAATGCACAAACAATCCTATGGGCAAATTGTGGCAGTGAGTTCTATTGTTGGATTTATTGGCTTCAGTATGCGCACCGCCTATTCAGCCTCCAAACACGCGATGAAAGGATTCTTTGAATCACTTCGAATTGAAGAAGCTCCTCTTGGCATTCAAGTGAATATGGTGTACCCAGGAAGCATACAAACCAACATCAGCAAGTTTGCTGTAAATGAGAAAGGGGAGGCCCACGACAAGCAAGATCGTAGGCAAGCCGGAGGAATGCCTGCGGATCAATGTGCACGCATCATTGTGCGCGGAATGGAGCGAAACAAAGCAGATATTTTGGTAGGTCGAAGGGAACTTCTGCTGGTATACATTCGTAGATATTTTCCAGGCCTCTTTTATCGATTGGTCGCACGGATAAAACCGACTTAAGCATGGACGTAGTAATCAGTGGTATACAGCAAATCGGAATAGGTGTTTCCGATGTAAACGCTGCATGGGATTGGTATAGAAGAAACTTGGGCTACGATCTCAAGATATTTGAAGAAGCGGCTGATGCTGAGTTTATGTTGCCTTACACCCAGGGAGAAGTGCGCTCACGTCACGCCATCTTAGCCTACAACATTCAAGGTGGTGGCGGACTCGAAATATGGCAGTACACTTCTCGTACGCCTGTTGGTCCAGATTTTAAACCCGGACTTGGAGATTTAGGAATTTTCGGAATGAAGATTCGTGCCTACGACGTACCTAAGCTCCATGCCGATTTTAAGGCAAAGTCATTCGATGTTCTTTCAGAAGTTCAAAAAGATCCTTCTGGGCGCAAGTTCTTTTTCATGAACGATCCGTGGGGAAACTTGATTCAAATATTAGAAGATTCCTATAAGTTCAAAGACGCCAAGCTTCCTACAGGAGGAAACATGGGTTGCTTGATTGGAACGAATGACATTGAGGCCTCGCTCACACTCTACAGAGATGTTTTGGGCTACGATGAAGTTGTGTACGATGAGAAAGGAGTTTTCGAAGATTTCGCAAACATTGAAGGTGGCTCAAAGTCCTGTCGACGAGTGCGCGTGCGTCATTCAAAAGACCGAGAGGGTTTCCTCAGCGGTATTTTTGGACCGAGTGAGATGGAATTCATTCAACTCGACGATCAAAGTGGAAAGAAAATCTTCGAAGGCCGCGATTGGGGCGATTTGGGTTACATCCACCTTTGTTTCGACATACGTGGGATGCAAGAGCTTAAGACACTTTGTGCAAATCACAACTATCCATTCACTGTGGAGTCAAACCCCGATTTCGACATGGGTGAAGCTGCTGGACAGTTCGCTTACATTGAAGCCAAAGAAGGAACTCTAATTGAATTTGTGGAAACACACAAAATTCCAATGCTCAAAAGCATCGGATGGTACCTCAATCTGCACAAGCGTGATCCTCGACAGCCAATGCCAGCCTGGTTCTACATGGTGTTGAACCTAGTGCGCAAGAAAGTTTAGAAAGGCTTTCGTTTAGGAGTCTAATTTCCCCTTTCTCCCTTGTATGTAGTACCAAGAATCTCCATCCTCTGGGTCCTCTCAATTATTCCCAAAGTCCTTAGAGCTGATCTCAGCGCCGTCTGCATCGTAATAGCGCATGCTCACCTTGCGACCTTTTACATAATGTCCAACTCTGTATTTGCCATCTTTATTGATGTGCTTGACAGTACCATGCAGTTGAACTTCACTTAGAGAAAAGGATGATTCTTCAGCCTTCGCAGACGTATTTGTTTTTGGGAGTTTTGAAGAGTCGGGGTAATGAAAGGCACCACCTTGCTCAGTAAGAACTGAGTCGATGTAGGTTTTGTATTCCAAGAGAATACGACCTGGGTAAACCTTAATTGTGTCAAATTCTGTCCAGCTTTCTCCTTTTTGCCCAAAGCACAGAGTGCTGAAGACTAAGGAGATGAAACCGAGGAAAATACTTGACTTCATTATTTACAGCTTCAATCGAATTTAGAACTCCGCGGCTAAACTACCGAAGACCATCAGTCCGTCTTGGTTGAATAGTGTTGTGGCAATCAATGGGCTGCGCTCGTACCACTTCCCTTCAATTCGGAAATCTAACTTGTCAGTCAAATGAACGTCGAGGTTCAATGAGCCTGACAGCGTTTCTGAGGCATATGAGAGAACATTCCCTAGCTCATCCCTAAAGAATTCGCCGCGTCCTGCTACAGAGAGCTTATCGTTGAGATCATAGGCAAGAATTAAAGCTCCACCCATCCAGTCGGCTGAGTTTTGAATTCCGTAATCGAATCCAAGAATGGCGTGAAAATTATCGCCCGCGTCCAATTGGGCGTAAAAATTATTGAAGAGACGAAAGCTTGTTTGTCCCGTGAAATCGAATTCATCCCCAAAGAATGTGGAATAGTTGAAGGTCAAATTCGAAGTCGGTTTGAATTGTATTTGAGTTCCTCCAGCTAGGGCGTTGTTGTTCTTTTGCATCACCTGCCAGCCATTGGAAAGGTTTAGCAGGAAGGTCCATTTTTCGTTTGCTTCATACGAGAGGTTTACTCCACTCAAGTAATAGGGTGAGTTTTCCGCAACGAGCGACCGCGTGAGCGTTAAATTTTGTGTGCTTATGGCCGATTCAAAACCAAGATGAGAGGCAAACACCCCGGCATCTATCCACAATCCATCTCGAATTTTATATCCTAAGTTGGCTTCCCAAATATTGCGAAAGGCAGCGGGTTCATGACTGAGGTTGTTTTGTACATAACTACCAGCCATAAGGCCAAAATTGGCTCTGAAATCAGTGCCTTCGTAGCTGGCTTTTATCATTCCCATATTCAAGGAAACCTGATCGCGACTGGTGTGGTTGAAATAGAGGTTTTCAGCTGGATTCATTCCGGCATCGGCCCACGAAAAGTAGATGTCGGCAAATCCCGACCATTCAATCTTGGAAGTTAGACTCTGAGAAGTAGAGTCTTGTGCATTGCTGGTAAAAGCAAAAAGCGAAGCGGCTAAAAAAAGTTTAATGCGTTTCATGGGCTAGGTGTTTTAGGATGGCCGACCTTTTTACAGCCAGTTCATCATAAAGTGCGGGTTCTTTATTCTTGAAAACCTCTACACGACTCCGGATTTTAATTTGATTCCACAGATCCAATGACAGAACGCCGATGTACCCTGAGATTAGTTGGAACAACGTCCAAGCAATGGCCCAGTACACGTTTGTGAATCCCATTACCAAGAGGAAGGGAATCAAAAAGGCAAACCACATAGGGATCATAATAAAACCAATGTGCATCGAGGCATGAAAGACGGAGCTCTTGATGATTTTCCTTGAGTAGGAGCGGGCAAATTTGAAAATACCGAAGTGCAATAAATATGCGACTAGACTGAAGGGCAGGAAGAACATCATTAGAACCAATTTCCAAAAGGGGGTGCTCGATCGTTTGCTAAACCCTAGATCCCCCAAAACGTGTTTGGCCATTTGAGCTTCGAGATCCTCGCACTCAAGCTTCAACTTTTCCCAGTCCTCTGGATTGTTTTGATGGAGATCGTTCAATTGATCGGCAAGGCCCTTTTCCATTTGAAAACGACTGTAATCATTGAATTGAAGAATGCCGAAATTCTTTTTCTCGCGGTCGTTTCTGAACATTTGAACCAACTGTTCAAAGAGTGCATCATTTTCTGGGTCGAGATGAATGATTTCCTTTTTCATTCGAATTTCCAGCTCCTCGGTAAGTGCAACGATGGCCTTGCTAGGGTTTTCCTTGTAAAGGTCTTCGTAGTCAGAGACTTCCATCGGTAAGCCGAAGTTGTACATCACCTCACCTCGCACCTCCTGCATGTAAGTGTAATTTAGGCCAACAGGTTGAATTTGAATTCCGCGATCCCAACCGTACTTTTCGGCTGCATGGAAAGCCATTCGGGCAGTTCCTTTCATCAATGGTCGCAAGCGTTTTTCGACCATGCATACTCCTTCTGAAAAGATAAGAACGGTTTCATTCCTATTCAGCAAATGAGCAACTCGGTCGAAAGTTTCGTTGTTTTTGTCGGAGTTGTTGGCTGAATCCCTCTTCCTGTAGATGGGAATCATATTCAGCCAATTGAAAACTCGCTGCAATATTTTGTTGTTGAACACATCCCCTCGAGCTAGGTAGAATTGCTGCTTCAGCATAAAGACGGGCAAGACTACTGAGTCTAAGAAAGAATTTGGATGATTCGATGCTAGAATGACGGGCTTGTCTTGTGAAAGTCGGTCGAGATTTGAAAAATAGATTCGCTTGAAAAAGGCTCGGTAAACGAACTTTAGAGAAATCCACAGAAGGCGATAAAGAAGCACAGCGAGACGATAAGCTGCAAATATGCTAAACAGAGGTGATATAAGGCTGCTTTCACTTCACATCTACTCGTTCATAATTCACCATCCTAGGCGAAAATTGAAGCAGGGCAAACTCTTCCTTTGAGAAAAGTAGAAATATGCGTTGGTTTTTAGTGTTCAGCTTGCTGGTTGGGACAAAGGTTTTTGCTCAACATACCGTGGTATTGAAAAGTGGGGAGAAGCTCAAGGGAGTTGTGATGGAAATAAGTGAGGACCAACTTCAATTCGCCAGCAATCGTCAAATCAACAAGATTCACTTAAAAGAGGTGTCCAGCATCTTCTTTGATGAGTACGTGCCTTACGACGGCTCATTTGACCCGAGCATTGAAGAAAAGAGCATTCGCGCGGGCGAGTTCCTCGTGCGATACTTGATCAAAGATCGTGAGATGATTCGTGCACCTAAAATCTCAAACGCTACCGAAAACAGAGGGATCGTAGTCGTAGATATTGAAGTAGATCGTTACGGTAATGTAACCAAGTCGGTTGCTGGTGGAGTCGGCTCAACCACAACCAACGAATACCTGTACACGAAAGCTGAATTTGCTTGCAGGGGTGCGCGCTTCAACGAACACCTGAAAGGTCCCATCACAACCAAGGGGCAAATTATTCTTACTTACTAGTCGTATAAATGCTTGGGGTGATTTCTTTAAAAAGGAGCTCAGTCTTCAAGAAACTGCTCACCAGAACTCAAGGCTTATCGTCGTAAATATTGCGGGAGTCACAATGATTCCGAACGAAGTACGGCTGCAAAATAAGCAAGAAGGTAAGAGAGAGAGAGCCTAGATGATGACGATCGGTTGATCTTCATCGTTTCCAAAACGAATGATGTACAATCCCGGGTCTAAACCTTTCAAATCCATGAATGCTTTGCTTTTAAAGCTCCGGATAAGATTGTTTTCAAAGTCGTACAAATCGAGTTTCACATCTTCAGGGAGCTCAACATCTTTTAAGTAGTCTTCCTCTTCTGGAGCAACGACGATTTCATCTTCGCGGTCTGATTGAATCACTACACGACGAACATTTGAAAAAACTTTCGCTTGTCTCTCCTTGGCTGAAAGTCGGTAGTAATAGACGCCGCTCTCATAAACTTGATCCATGTGGGTGAAGATCATTTCTTGATCGAGCGTCATTCCCGAGGTTTCCTCAGTGATTTCTTCCCACATTTTTCCGTCGTTGGAACGCTCCACGCTAACGGCAGGATTTTCCACGTCGGATGGAATCGACCATTCAAGAAGAATGAGGTCCGGTGACGGAATCACTTGAAATTTCATGAAGGCCAAATCCGATTGAGGGTAACTTTTGCTGAGCAGCAAACGCTCCTTAACTTCCTTATAATAAGGGGCTTCCCTCATACTCAGTAAGGCTAGTCCAAGAAGGACTATAGATATGGTTGCACTACGTTTCACTTCAGTTGAGTCTATTTTTGGCTCCTAACACCTTGACTCCTTTGTGACTATTGTTACAATGGTATAACTATCAACACCAAAAATACCCATTTGTTTGATTGATAGTTAACAAGGTTAAGCTGTTAACTTTCCTACCTTTATGATAATAGCTGTGCCACGGGTTACTCTAATATACCTCTTTTTGGTTGTCTTTCCGTTTTTATCGGTGAAAGGACAATTGGTGGCGGATTTCGAGGCAGACACCACTTCGTTTTGCCCTCCCTACGTTGTTAACTTTAAAGACATTTCAACAGGAGGTTTGATAACTTCTCGCAATTGGACCTTTGGACCAAGTCAGAGTTCAACAGGGAACAATGCTTTTCCAACTGTAAGTTATACCACTCCAGGAGTATACAACGTAACACTCACTGTTTCTGACGGAAGTAGAACGGCGTCTGTTACAAAAACGGCTTACATTGAAGTCTTTTCTAATCCAACAGCCAAGTTTGTAAGCACAACAGCGCGGTCAGGTTGCGCACCAATAGGAGTCTCTTTTGCAGACAGTTCGAAAGTAGGTAGTGCCCCCATTTCTTCCTGGACGTGGAATTTTGGAAATGGAACCACGAGCAATCAACAAAATCCTTCACACAATTATGGCTTTGGAGGCCAATACTCTGTAAGTCTGAATGTGATTGATACCAACGGTTGTGTTGGGAATGTTCGAAAACCGGCATTTGTACAAGCGAATTTTAAACCGAAGGCTCAATTCAGCTCTTCAAACCCACATCATTGTAAAGCACCTCATGTGGTGAATTACACCAACACAACAAAGGGAACTTATCCCATGACTTTTGCCTGGTCTTTTGGAGATGGAACAAGTTCGGCTCAAGAAAACCCAATTAAGACCTACGCTACTGGAATATTCGACGTTCGTTTGATAGTGATTGATCGAAATGGATGTAGGGACACGATTCGCAAACCAGCCTACGCATCCGTCACCAACACACTTGCTAATTTCAGTTTGAGCGATACCATTTGTCAGTCCGATTCAGTTCAGCTACAGAACCTGAGTGTGGGTGGAAGCGGCTACACTTGGACATTTGGCGATGGAAGTGGTTCTTCTTTGCGGGATCCGGTAAAGGTTTATGCTGCAAAAGGTCTGTACACAATTAAGCTTCTTACAGCCACTTCTCAAACATGCATTGATTCGATATCAAAAAGCATTTATGTTGATAAACCCGAAGCGAAATTTAGCGCCGCGCCAAATTATAATTGTGAGGATTTATTGGTCCGATACTCGGATTCTTCTTCAGTAAATGTGGTGAAGTGGACTTGGAATTTCGGCAATCGATCCAGCTCCACACAGCAGAATCCAACGAACTATTTCAGCACTTCTGGAGTCTTCAATGACACCTTGGTTGTTGAGACAAATTTCGGTTGTCGTGACACCTTGATATCACCCGGAAATGTTCGACTCGATAAGTTGCAAGCCGCGTTCCTGCCAGATTCTGTTGAGGGTTGCGCTCCTTTATCCGTAACCTTCATGGACGTCAGCACCAAGTACGACAGCATTGCCAGCTGGTCGTGGGATTTTGGAAATGGACAAACATCAACGCTGAGGAATCCGAATGTGACCTTTTTAACGGCTGGAACCTATATTGTACAACTCACGATACAGTCGAAAAATGGAAATTGCTCCAGCAGCGTGAGTAAGCAAATTGTGGTAGGGGCGAGGCAGAATGCCAGCTTCGTGATTGACACTACCATCAATTGCGCCTACAATGGCTTCAACTTTAAAAGTACAGCTACCGATTCCAATCTAATTACCGAATGGCTTTGGGCCTTCTCCGACGGAGGAAGTGGTAGTGGTAAGAATTTTTACTATCGCCCTCAGGACACCGGCTGGATATCAGTGAGTCACATCGTTGAGTACAATGGCTGCTATGATACACTCGCTCAAACCAATGTGTTTAGGTCTCTGGGCCCCATAGGTACTTTCAACATATCCTACGATTGCAACGATCCCTTCGTCGTAGGTTATACTCCCAACAATTGGATTGATTACGACCGCTTCGTCTACGATTTTGGTGTCTACGGCGCCAAGGATTCTTTAAATATGAGTCCGAGTTATACTTATCCTTCCAGAGGACTTTACCCAGCTGGACTCACTTTATACAACGACTCAAATGGCTGCGAAATGCCGTCAGGAAAAGTGGTGAAAATTCTAGTCGTGCAAGCCGTGGTTTCAACCGATGACACGCTCCTTTGTGCTCCTTCCGAAGCTCTTTTTACCGCAAAAGGTACCCAGGACGCAAACTCCTTGAATTATAGGTTTCTAGCGACTGACACCTTCGGAAACGACTTTTGGATGAAACTCCCGGTTCCTGTAAAAGGCAAACACATTATGATGCTCATCGCTACGGATGAACACAATTGCAGCGATACGGCCTTTGTCTCAGTGAAAGCCTTCAAGCCTGAAGCGAATTTCACACTTGATACAAATCAAGCCTGCGCCCCAGTTGTGATTCACTACATGGATAGTACAGTGTCTGATACCACCCTTAGGTCTTGGGATTGGTACCCTTTGGCGGGCGTAAACAGCAACAAGCAAAACGACAGCATCAGTTATCGGAAGAAAGGTTCTTATACAATTGAATTGCAAGTAGAGGATGTTTTGGGTTGCAGAGATACCTTTAGGAAGATCAACGTGGTTGAGGTGTACCAGCCAGACTTAAGCGTCATTCCCGACAGTCAGTTGTGCGTTGGTGATACCTTGTTTTACCAAAATTTCGCGCACGATTCAGGCTATACTTATCAGTGGAGTTTTGGGTCTACGGGTTCATTCGACACCACTGCAAGCATTGTATACAATGTATCCGGAAAACACGATTGGTTCGTCACCGTCACCGATCATCACGGATGCGATTCTGTGGCCGAAGGAATTCAATACGTCGACGTTCAAGACATTCCATCAGCAGGCTTTTTCAGCAACTTGGTTGACACGAGCTGCTACCCTGCAGAAGTGATACTTGTTGATACAACCAACGATTCCAATGTTGTTATCAAGAGGTGGGACTTTGGCACGGGAGATCCTGCATTCGTCAACAACTCAGACACCATTCGATTTCTTTACACTTATCCCGGAAAATTTGATGTGAAGTTGTACGTGGAGACTTCTTACGGCTGTGCCGACTCTGTCGCATTTGAGCAGTTCATTGACATCAAGGGCCCTTGGTCGGAATTGGCCGTTGAAGAAGATACCATTTGCACTGGAGAATCCTTTGAAATCTTACCTGATTCAACCTTCCAAATCTTTAAAATCTTTTGGGACTACGGCGATGGAAACATCGATACCGTAAATGCTCCCTTTGCTGGATCCCATGCTTACACAAGTCCTGGAACTTTTCTGCTCAGAATGCTCTACAACGACTCTTCAGGAAATTGTGTTCTCTTTAAAGACGACAGTCTTTATGTGTTCCAAGTCATCTCGAGCTTTGACTTGGACACTCTGCAGGGCTGCGAACCACTTGAGGTGAATACGAGCAACTTTTCGCGTGGAGCACAACAATATACTTGGATCAATCAAGGAGATAGTACCTATGCCGACAGCACAAGTTTCTCCTTCAACAAATTTGGAAACTACATAGTCCAGCTGATTTCCAAAGACAGCATTTCCGGCTGTGCAGATACTTCAGGTAAAGCTGTTCAGGTGTTTGCAATCCCGGAAGTGCGCATCGCTTCGGATACCATCATCTGCTTAGGCGATGAATTGAATTTGGTTGGACTGGGAGCCAAGTCCTATGAGTGGAGCCCGTCTGTTGTGTTAAATCGCGATACAGGCAGATTCGTCAATGCTGCAATCGAACTCGATACCAGATTTGAGCTGAAAGGAACAAGTGCTCAAGGCTGTGAAGCGGAGGACTTTATTGACGTGTTTGTTCAATACCCAGTTGAGTTTGCTGTGAACGAGGATACCACCATTTTCGTTGGGCAATCCACGGATATTGAACTCTTCTCAAATGACTCCCTAGTGCTGAAGTGGTCTCCAAGCACCAACATCAATTGCGATACTTGTAGACTAAGTCGAGCTGAACCGTTTGAGACCACTACCTACATAGCGGAGGTCATTGATTTGAATGGCTGCTTTGTGAAGTTCGATAGCGTTACCATCTACGTGCGCGACGATTGGGATGTACACATTCCAAATGCCTTCACGCCAAACTTCGACGGACTAAACGATGAATTTTTCATTGTGAGTTATGGACTTGAGAAGCTGAACTTTCTGTGTGTATACGACCGATGGGGAGCTCTTGTGTTTGAGACGAAAGATCTCAACGGCCGCTGGAATGGAGAGGGTAGAAAAGAGACTTGGGACAATTCCAATACCTTCGTCTATGAGCTGGAAGCGGAGCGCTTCAATGGCCAAATCGTGAATTTGGTTGGAACACTCAACCTCATAAAATAGCTTTAATACAAGGTCAGACGTGGAGAGCATTTCAGTTGAGCTTGTTTCGGAAGAAAGTGCCCTCTGGGGATTTCGCGTCAACATTCCAAACGAAGTGGCCCAAGAATTCGTTGATGGCAACGACCGAAGGGTAATCGCCCAAATCAATGAAAAGCATTCCTTTCAATGTGCTCTACTGCCGAATGGAAGAGGAGATTGGTTCATCAACATCAACCAAAAGCGACAGAAGCAATTCAATTTGCTCGAAGGTCAATACATTCAAGTGATTCTTGAAAAAGATAAAAGCGAGTACGGACTGCCGGTACCGGAAGAACTCTACGAGTTTTGGAACCAAGACCCAGAATTCTCATCTGTCTTTCATTCTCTCACAAAAGGAAAGCAGCGCTCGCTCATTCATTGGGTCGACGCGGTGAAATCACCCGAGAAAAGAGTCATTAGAAGTTGGGTTTTGGCCGAGCACTTAAAAAGTCGTGCTGGAGAATTAGACTTTCGCGCATTGATCGACGAGAATCGAGCACAAAATCAGCGCGAGAAGTTCTAATCAGTCTTTAGAGCTAAAACCATAGGTGGCTTGACTCTTAAAGTCCTTGGGGAATTTCTCAATTCCTGGAAAGCCCAATTTGATGTCTTCCTTTTCATTTGGAATGTGATTCGTTCGGAAGATGTAATCCCAAATGCTCAGTGAAATCCCATAGTTCATCCCATATTTATTTCCTTCAGGAAGATTGTAGGCATGGTGCCACAAGTGCATTACTGGGTTGTTCAATAGGTATTTGAGCGGACCGTAGGTAATCTTCACATTGGCGTGGTTCAAATGACCAATGGCGATGGCAAAATAGAAGACGATGAAAGCCATTTCAGGCGTGAAGCCACCGAGCAACATTACAGCGATGTACTTCATTGGAGTGTAGAACACATTCTCCATCCAGTGGTAACGCAAGTGCGCTGCAAATCCCATTTCTTCGACCGAGTGGTGAACTTTGTGAAAACGCCACAAGACCGGGATTCTGTGAAGAAGGATGTGGGTAATCCATTGTATGAAGTCCGTGGCGACAAAAAAGATCAGCAATTGGCTCCAAAGTGGAAAGCTGCTCAAGTCGATGAGCGCCAATTGACTCAAGCTGCCTCCAGTGAGATCCATGAACATCATCTCCACCACATTCGAGAAGGCAATGAAGATGACCAGTTTAAAAATGTAGAAGTTGAAGAACATGTAGAAGGCGTCGAGCCAGAAGTCCTTGCGAACAATTGATTGACCCTTGCGCCAAGGGAATGCAATCTCGAGGCCCCATACGACCAAAGAGAGCGCGATGAGCCACCAGAAGTAGTTCACATACCAAGGCTCAACCTGAAAGGTGATTTCGCGCCAGACGTAGGAGCCGAAATCTGAGAATGATCTTAAAAATGTATCTAGGTACTTGCTCACTTGAAATTATTCTTCTCCAAATTTACATCAGGCAAATCTCTTCTTCTGTAACCAAAGGCGCATTGAATTGTTTGCTGCCTACTTCCTGAAAAAAGAAAGGGTCACTTGCGTGACCCTAATCAATAAGCTGTTATTTATTTTAAAAATAGATTAACCTAAGCGTGAGTTTAAACTCATCCATCCGCCACCATTCACTACTTCTAAACCATGCTTTTTCAAAGCACTTGCAGCTGAACCACTTCGCATGCCCGAAGCACAACAGGTAACGATTGGCTTGCCGAACCCTTTGATTTCCTGAACTCTATTGTTCAGTTGGTCTAAAGGAATGTTCTTGGAACCTTTAATGTGTCCGCCAACAAATTCTCCCTTTGAACGCACATCTATAATCACGGCGCCTTTTTGTATCATTTCTGCAACATCTTGTTTGTTGCCTCCCAATCCTATCATGTCAAGTAATCCCATTGTATCTTTTTTTCTCGAAGTCAAAAGTATTTCAAGTCCAGCTCTCGAATTGTGACATAGCACACCGAGCAGGCTCTTGTGAATTGGCTAAAGCGCTGTATTCTGCTCTTGAAATTGAGAAAGCGGGAGTCCGGTTTGAGAAACTGCCTTGTATCCTCCTTCTATGTTAACGGTGTTTTCGATTCCGTACTGCTCCATGATGGAACAAGCGATGACAGAACGATATCCACCCAAACAATGAACGTGATACTTTTTGGATGCATCCAGCTCGGCAATGTGATCGTGAATGAAATCCAATGGGAAGTTCTCAATGGCTAAGACGTGCTCAGTTTCATACTCACTAGTCTTACGGACATCCAGAGAGTTCAGGTCGCCTTCATCGTAACGCTCTTTGAAGCTTTCCGCGCTGATGCTTTCTGTTTGTGCTACCTCTTCCGACTTCTCCCAAGTTGAGAAGCCGCCTTCGAGATGACCAAGAACGTTGTCGTAACCAACGCGAGAAAGTCGTGTTACAACTTCTTCTTCCATATTGTCTTCTGCGATGAGAACGATGGGCTGACGTAAATCTTCAACCAAGGTTCCAACCCAACTAGCGAAGGTTCCATCTCGTCCTACAAACATCGATTTCGGAACGTGTGCCTTCACATACTCAGCCTGACTGCGGGTATCTAAAATGAGGGCTCCTTGCTCTCTAAATTCTTTGAACTCGTCGAGGCTCAAAGCCTTTGCACTTCGGTCTAGAATTTCGTCGAGGCTGTCGTAACCTTCTTTATTCAGTACCGCATTTTTCGGGAAATACTGTGGAGGAGCCATCAAACCGTCGGTAACCTCTGCTATGAACTCTTCACGAGTCATGCTCGCACGAAGGGCATAGTTAAACTTCAACTGATTGCCTAAAGTATCGGTGGTGTCGGTGCTCAAATTCTTACCACATGCAGATCCTGCTCCGTGTGCCGGATAAACCGTAATTTCTGGAGGCAAGGTCATGATTTTGTTTCTTAAGGAATCGAAGAGCATTCCTGCTAAGTCGTCCTGACTTAAGTCGCTTTTTACCGCGAGGTCTGGTCTTCCTACATCACCAATGAAGAGCGTGTCTCCAGTAAAAATGGCTTGTTCTTTTCCGTTTTTGTCAAGAAGGAGGTAAGTAGTGCTTTCTACGGTGTGCCCTGGTGTGTGAAGAACGCGAATCTTCAATTTCCCAACGCTCAATTCCTCGCCGTCTTCAGCGATGTGAACTTCATAGCTCGGCTTCGCTGTTGGGCCGTACACAATCGTTGCTCCACTTTTCTTTGCCAAGTCGATGTGACCTGAAACAAAGTCTGCGTGGAAATGTGTTTCTAGAATGTATTTGATTTTCGCACCGTCCTTTTCAGCTCTTTCGAGGTAAGGATAGCTTTCGCGCATTGGATCAATTACGATGGCTTCGCCTTCAGACTCTATGTAATAAGCTGCTTCGGCTAGGCAATTGGTATATATCTGTTCTACTTTCATTTCGATTTATTCTTAATGCAAAGATACGCTGGAAGTCGAACTGGAAAGTGACATTCGCCACACTTATGAACCACTCACTTCTGCGGGATCTTCATTGAAGGTGACAACCCACATTCCGCGCAAACTTCCTGGAAAGAAATTTACGGCTTGATCGCTGGGATATTGCTGAAGGATGAGCTCATAGGTATCATTCGGAATGTCTTTCTCGACAACTCCATGGCAAGAGCTGCACTGTCCATTCATAATGATTGGATAATAACCGCGGTATTCTTTACGGGTTTTCATCGGCAAAAGAACCGGCTTCCATTGCTTGTCGGCATCTATGAAGTTGGTGAAGTAATCGGCCATTAGTTTGTCGATGCCATCGGGAGCGTTGGCAATGTTCCTCACTTTATGAGAAGTTCTTCGCACATCCAAACCAACTGCCTTCGAGAGGGAGTCGGTGATCGACATGGCTGCTTCTTTACAAACGGGGATGGCTCCATTCACACCATCTTTTTCAATGGCTGCTGCCAGACGAGCGCTCAAGACTTTAAAGCCAGCTTGTGCTATTTCTTGACCTTGCTTCAGCATCGCCTGCTCAGCATCGTTGTAGGTCATTTTGGGTGGAGCGCCACCATTGTCTGTTTCACCGCAAGAAGTGTAGAGTACTGCAAGCAGTGCGAATAAGAAAAGGTCCGCAACGAAATGTCTTTTTAGCATGCTGCGAAATTATCCATTTTAAGTAATGCGAGAGGTAGGTGGAAAGCTCGTCAAATGAACTTTTACAAAAAACCTTCAATCTGCCTCCTGATTTCTTCCTTCGGCAAAACCCCAGATTGCCTCCACAGCAACTTGCCTTCCTTGAACAGAATCATCGTAGGAATTCCTTTGATGTTGAATTTCTGAGATAACTTAGGATGTTTCTCTGTATCGATTTTCACCACGCGCAGACGGTCGCCCAAATCGTTTTTAAGCTCCTTAATGATGGGAGCGAGCATATGGCAAGGCTGACACCAATCGGCCCAAAAGTCAATGAGAACTGGAGTTTCTGAATTGATGATGTCTTGAAAGGAAGATGTGGCCATGCTTATTCAGGATTGCTTTGAGTGGCGAAGCGATTGTTGAGTCCTACTTCTGGATGTTTCCAGGAATGAATGGCCTCATGCGTTCGCAGGTAGAAGTTTTCTTTGCCGATTAGATCAATGAGTCCACAGCGCGTCATAGAGTCCCGCACAGGGCCGCGTACGGCCGATATTTTCAACTGAACGCCATTGTTCTTCAGTTCTACGAAGAGCTCTTCCATCATCTTGCACGCACTGCTGTCCATTCGGTTTACCACGGAGAAGTCGAGCAGCAGCATCTTGAT
Organism: Flavobacteriales bacterium UBA1986; assembly: GCA_002336245.1. GTDB lineage: Bacteria > Bacteroidota > Bacteroidia > Flavobacteriales_G > Salibacteraceae > UBA4419. Next base: position 179,932 of record DDDG01000006.1, on the reverse strand, counting down.
TTCTTCCTTCGAATCGAAAATGAGCTTAGATGCTCGGTCTTTGAAGAAGGACATATTCGCAAAATAGAGTTGAGCATCAAAGCGTAAGATGAGCACATCCTTTTCCATCGACAGATTCTCAAATCGCTCCACGTTCATATAATATGGAGATTCAGGAATGTTGCCGAGTATCGCATAATGCGGATACACCGAACGGTAAATCATCATGGCGAGCGAAAGGCCCACGCCAATGGCGATGCCTTCTTCAATACCCACGAAGAGGGTTCCCAAGAAAGTCACGATCAACATCCAGAAATCTTTGCGATCGGTTTTCCAAAGACGCTGAGGTTCTTGGAAGTCCATTAGATAGTAAACAGCCGTAAAGATTACCGCCGCCAACATGGCTTTTGGTAGAAAGTAGAAGTATGGCGTTAAAAAGAGGAGGGTGATGATTAGAAGAATGGATGAAATCATCGAAGCCAGCGGACTTCTCGCTCCTACTTGAAAGTTTACAGCAGAACGTCCTACGCCGCCACTTACAGGAAAAGATTGAAAGAAGCTCGCCGCCATATTTGAAATTCCCATGGCGACAAATTCCTGATTCGGATGAATCTCATGATCCCGATTTTTTGTCTGTAAGGCTTTTGCAATGGCAATGGATTGAACGATGCCCAAGATTGAAATGACAAATGCCATCGGAAGGAGGGTTCTCCAGGTTTCCCAAGAAAATGATGGACTGGCAAAGGATGGTAAACCTTGTGGAATTTCGCCTACAATGGCAACATTGGAGTCGAGGCTGAAAACGGCCACAACTATGATTCCCAATACCACGGCGATTAGGGCTCCAGGAAGTTTTCGATTCATGCGTTTGAAGAGCAGGATGAGCAAGATCCCAATAATCCCAAGACCAAAACTCATCAAATTGATTTCTGAAATTCTGGCAAATGCTTCAGTTCCGATGTCTAGAATAAATTCACTGCGCGCTAGGTCGACGCCCAAAAGGTGCTTGAGTTGAGAGAAAGCGATGATGATGGCAATGGCTGAGGTAAAACCAGATATGACGGGATTCGAGAGGAAGTGAACCAAGAAACCCAATCGAAAGACTCCCATGGAAACTTGTATGACGCCAACGATGAACGCCAAGGTAGCCGCGTAGAGCACAAACAGTCCAAGATCTCCAGCTGCCAGAGGAGCAATGCCCGAACCCACCAAGAGGGCAATGATCGCTACAGGACCCACCGACAATCGCCGAGAGCTTCCAAGAAGCGGATAGATGAGCATTGGAATGATGGCCGTGTATAATCCGTAGATGGGAGGTAGGTTGGCCAGCAGCGCGTAGGCCATTCCTTGCGGAATCACCATAATTCCAATGGTAATCCCGGCCAAGAGGTCTTCAGTGAACCAAGACTTTTTGTAGTCTTTAGTCCATTCTAAAAAAGGAAGATAACGGCTAAGTTTCAAGTTGGCAAAGAAAGACCAGTTTCATGAATCAGAATGTGATTTCTAGTACAGGACTTCAATTTGGTTTCTAGAGAGCTTCACTTGGTTGCGTTGCTCGAGCTTTTTAAGCAGCCTCGAGATCACTTCACGTGAGGTGTGAAGCTCGGTGGCGATGTCTTGATGTGAGGTTCTTAGTATTGTGGAGCCAGTACCTTCCACGTTTTTGTCGAGGTATTTGAGCAAACGTTCGTCGAGCTTGTGAAAAGCAATTTCGTCTATGGACTGAAGCATTTCCTCAAAGCGAAAACGATAAGTACTCAGAACGTACTCGTACCAGCTGGGGTGTTTGCGCATCCAATCGTCCATGAAGGCAATTGGAAATACAATGAACTGGCTGTCTTCAACTGCTTGCGCTCGAATGGAGCTAATGCGTTCTTTTCCTGTGGAGCACACCAATGATATGGCGCAAGCCTCACCAGGGTAGAGGTAGTAGAGGAATAGCTCGTTTCCAGCTTCATCTTCCCTAAATATTTTCACACTTCCTTCTACGAGGAGAGGCACACCTTCAATGCGCTGACCTATCTCCATTACATTCTCACCAGACTTTACAGTCCAGACAAAGTAATGGTCAATAATCTCCTGCTTCAACTCTTTAGAAAAAGAGGGGAAATGCCTGTCAAGGGCAGCTGCGGCTTCTTCTTTTGAAATTGAACTCATGATTGTGTTTTCAAGATGAAACGCATTGCTTCGCGTTCACTCAATGTAGGTAATTTATTGCTGTGAACAAAGGTCTCGACCAAGTTTGATTGAGTTTTACTGAGCTCGCGAAGAGCCCAATTAATGGCTTTAAATAAAAGTATTCTGTCAACTTGCTTGAGTCCGAAAAAGGCCATATGACCTATCATGCAGGCAGACATCTGGGCAGCACGAGAAAGATCAGCAACAGCTTCAAGCTCCTCACGAAGTAAGAGAATGAACTCTTGAGGTGTGGGGCAGTGTTTAGCCAAAGAAGAAGGTTTTAATTAATCGTCCTGACGACCGATGTAAAATTCGATCATCATCTCGCTTTCGTTTCCGAGCTTATCTCTCGAAACGACTTTCACCTCATAGAATTTCTTGTTCTTGAAACGATTCAATTCAGAAACATCTAGAGTTTGAGGACTTGAATAATCCGCGAGTGGTTCTCCATTCATTGAGTACAAGATGCGCTCAGTCCCAACATGATCATCCGTCGCTCCTAAATACAAACGAGAGTAGTTCGGGTAAATCATCACGTTCTTTCCATTCTTCTTTTTAGAACCAATGGGCTCGATGGAGAAGTTGTAATAGATTTTTGGAGCGGTGTTGTCTACATAACAATTGGAGGTTTTCACTTGCTCTGCATTGTTGACGCAATCCGTCGATTTAAAGTTGATGCTGTGATAGCCCTCTGTTGGAAGAGTGAATTCGCTGTAAGCAGTCATTGCGCCGCCATCAACACCATATTCAGTTTTGGTTACTCCAGACTCACCATCTCTGGCAAACAGGCTGACGTTGGTTTTGCTTGTGACGAACAGGGTATCGCGGGCAAAGAACTGAGATTTGGCGTATTTGATTCCAGTCTCGGGAGCTCTGTTGTCCATGAATACAGTTAAGTACTTGTTGCCGCTGAGGTTGTCGACGTTGTCGTTCGCGTCGTACTTGATCGTATGTACTCCAGTGACTTCAGGAATTTTGAAGTTGTTGGCGTAGATGCTTCGCTCACCACCATCAATTCGGTAGTAGATGTTCTTAACGCCAGCTTTGTTGTCGGTTGCAGCAATTGAAATGTTGGTTCTTGGTGAAACGAACTTGTAATTCTTTTGGCAAAAATCTCCGTTGATGCTGGCTTCTGAAACAGGCGCAATGAGGTCGAGGTAGAAGCTCAAGCTTTGCTTTGTAGCTTCATTCTTCACGTTGTCAACCGACCAATAGTTCACAGTGTGTTGTCCGTCTTTCAGTCCCGATGTGCTGATCTTTCCTCCGTAATTGCGGCGGCTGTTGCCATCGAAATCATAATAAGTTGCACGAACGCCAGAGAGTTGGTCGGTGCTGCTCAAAGAGAAAGTAGTGCTTGGTGAAAGAATGTTTTCTCCAAACTTAATTCCGTTGATTGTAATGCTGGAACTTGGTGCTGTATGGTCAACCACAAAGTTTCGAGACTTCGAAACTTCTGCATTACCCACATTATCATGAGTGTAGTAGTATAGGTTGTATTCGTTTTCTGAGTTCACTTGCAGGCTAGAAGCATAGTCGGTCCAGCTAGTTGCATTTAAAGCGTAGTGGATTTTTTCGACTCCAGAAACACCGTCCTTGGCGGTCAAGTCAACTTGAAGACCTTTTCCATAAAAGACTTTCGATGAAGCGTAACGCGGGGCTCCGCTAAATTTGATGCTCGTAATTGGTGCCAAGCCATCGGCGTAAAGTTCGTAGAGAACTTCTTGTTGTGGGCTCACCGTTTTTCCTGTAGCAGGATCAACAGCCCACTTAGAACGAACGTAGTTGATGCCTTCTGTATCCAAGTACATCGGGTCGGCATACTTAGGTGTAGCCTTACTTTTTAGGTCGTAATTCTGACCTGTAGGAGAAGTCGAGAACTTCAAATAAAGAGGAAGGCTTTTCTGAACGTAGGTATTGCCGTCGTTCAAATAAACTCTGTTTTCGTGTTGAAGTTGGGCTGGGCCTTGAGCTTTGCTGGAGTAAGAACTTAGAACGAAAGCGAGTAGGGCAACGATTACAACATGTTTCATGCAATATGTTATTTGGGTCGAAATTAAGCTTTTTTTAAGGAATTCTGTGATCTAAACCCTTGAGCTTAAATCATATTCTCTTCTGCAGACTTACCAAAGACCCTTAGAACGAGCCAAAGAACGAGGCCGGCAATGGGAATGAGTACCCACGAAGGAAGGCCTAGAGCGGCAGGTAGAGTTCCGAATAGAATGGAGGCAGCACCTACGGTAAGGGCATATGGCAGCTGCGTGCGCACGTGTTGAATGTGATCGGTTCCGGTGGCGAGTGAGCTTAAGATGGTGGTATCTGAAATGGGTGAGCAGTGATCGCCCAAAACACTTCCAGCCAATACACTCGCGGTTACGTTGAGGAAGATGGCGAGGTTCGCATCAGCATCTAAGCCAAAAGCACTGCCCAACATCCATGAGGTGGATAATAATAGAGGGTACAAGATCGCCATCGTTCCCCAGCTTGAACCAGTGGAGAAACTCACCAATGCAGCTAGTATAAAAGCTACTGTTGGAAGAAGGACCGGATGTAGATTTCCTACCATCAAGCCAGCCAAGAAGTCGGCTGTGTGCATGCTTTCAGTAATGGAAGCCAAGCTCCAAGCAAGACTTAGAACCAGAATTGCAGGCAACAAACTCTCGAAGCCGTTCACAAGTGTTTTTACGGTTTTCTCCAAACCCAAATAGCCTTGAAGCATCGTGAGGATGAAGGCCATTCCAAGTCCGCTGAAACTCCCCCAAAGCAAGGCCTTGAAGGAATCGGCACTGCCGATGATTAAGCTCAGTCGTTGAAATCCAGTGGCTTCAACTTCACCGAGATTCGAAAGTCCACTCAAGTACAAGGCGATGAAGGAGACAACTACAATTGTACCGATGGGAATGATGGCATTGTATGCTCTCTTTGGTGGTTCAGGGTCGTAAGCTGCATCTTTCTCCTTGCGCAAATCATCTTCTTGCTCTACTTTCTTCAACCTTCGCGCAAGTCGCTCAGCATCCAGCATAGGACCGAAATCGCGCTTCATGCGAATGAGTAGAAACAGAAATACCAAAGTGAGAATGGGGTAGAAGCTGTACTGAAGTGAAGAGATGAAAATACCGTACGAACTGTGTTCGCTCAACTCAGGAATTTGAGAAAGTCCAGATTGGATGTAGCCGAGTTCAGCGCCAATCCATGTTGTAATGAAGCCAACGGCTGCAATCGGTGCAGCGGTAGAGTCGACGATGTAGGAAAGCTTTTCCCTTGAAACTCCAAGTCTGTCAGTTACGGGTCGCATGGTATTTCCAACCACCAATGTGTTGGCATAATCGTCGAAGAAAATGGCGATGCCGAGCAGATAGGTCACCATCTGACCACTGCGTGCATTGTGAGCAAATCGCGCCAAGCGTTCCACGACGCCTTGCATTCCTCCGTTCTTGCTCACGAGCGCAACTACGCCGCCAATGATCATGCTGAATACAATTACGGAAACATGACTGGGGTCGCTCAAGCTTTTGATGAGGTGAGTGTCAACGACCGAGAAAAGGCCTGTGAAAATTCCTGTCCAACCGTCGGAGTACACGCCAATCACCACAGCGCCAAATACAGTCCCAAGAAGTAGTGAACTAAGTACCTCTCGGAAAACAAGGGCCATCAAAATGGCAATGAGAGGGGGGAAGACGGAAAGCCACAGTGGAATTGGATTTACGCGGGCACTCTTGTCGCTCCCTTTGAGTCTCAGTTCTTGCGGACCATCGAAGGTGTAATTGAAATGCGCAATTCCAGATTCCCATTCCAGGGGATATGCTTGGTCGTTCACCTCGATGAATTCGAGATTGTTCGGAAGTCCTTTGAGCTCAATAGAATATTCGATGTCGCTGATGACATAAGACGGCAAGAGCATTTCTTGAGCCGAAGAATTGCCCAAGCTTGAAACAAAAAGTAGAAGGATTATAAACAGCTTTCTCTGCACTAGGCGAACATAATAAAATGCCGCGACAGCTTTACGACTCTTGAACACACAACTGAAAACCTTTTCCGTGTATGTTCTCAATTGATATGGCTGGATCGTCCTTGAAGTACTTGCGGAGCTTGGTGATGAAAACATCCATGCTTCTGCCTAGGAAATAGTCGTCTTGTCCCCAAATGAGTTTGAGCGCCAGTTCTCTTTCCAAAGTTCGGTTCATGTGTACAGCCAGCAGACGAAGGAGGTCAGATTCTTTTTTGGTTAAGGTCTTCACATGTCCGTCTCTGCGCAGTTCCTGACTTTTAAAGCTGAACTCATAACTGCCAATGATAAAGCGGTCTCGACCTGTTTGCTTGGCGTTTTCGCGTCGTGCTCGTTTTAGGATGGCCTCAATGCGCAGCACCAATTCTTCAATTTCAAAAGGTTTCGTGAGGTAGTCGTCGGCTCCAAGTTCAAATCCTTGCAAACGATCCGCTTGCATTGATTTTGCCGTTAGGAAGAGGATGGGCATCTGTTCGTTCACCTGGCGTATTTCCTTGGCTAGGGTAAAACCATCTTTTTTTGGAAGCATCACATCTAGTATGCAGAGTTCGAAATCTCCCTTGAAAAACACTTCGAAAGCTAGGTGACCGTCTTTGGCGAGTTTCACATCGTATCCGGAATCCTTTAAGGCTTCGGTAGTTACAAAGCCCAAACTCGGATCGTCTTCGACCAAAAGAATTTTTGTCTTTCCTACTAAGTCACTTGCCATTGCTCTTGAATTTTAAAGTGAACGAACTTCCTGAGCCTACTTCACTCTTCAGGCTTACATTGCCGCTGTGGGCTTTCACCATATTTTTCACATAAAACAATCCGAGGCCAAAACCTTTCACGTCATGGATATTCCCTTGAGGCTCTCTATAGAATTTCTCGAAGATTTTCTTTCCTACCAGAGGGTCCATCCCAATGCCTTCATCTCGAACCTGAACAAGAAGATGTTTTCCTTCATTCCAAGATTTGATTTCAACCCTTGGAGCTTCCGGACTGTACTTGATTGCGTTGTCTACAAGGTTGTGCAGGATGTTGGTTAAGTGTACTTCGTCTCCAATCATCAGAGAGTTTTTAGCCTGTAGATCCAACTGGAACTCACCCCCTTTTTCCTCCATACTCAAGGAAAAGACTGTCAGGCATTCCTGAATGAGCACGTGCATGTCAACTGCCTTCACATTCAATTCCAGTTTCTCCTTTTCTAGAGTTGCAATCTGAAGAACCTTCTCCACTTGAAGGGAGAGTCGGTCGTTTTCTTTGTCTATGATTTGAGCGAAGTTTTTACGCTTTTCTGCATCGAGATCTTCCTTCAAGAGCATTTTGGACGAAAGAGAAATGGTAGAAATGGGCGTTTTCAACTCATGCGTCATATTGTTTATGAAATCGTTTTTGATTTCTGAAAGACGTTTTTGACGAAGAATGAGCCAGATGGTCCAGCTGAAGAATAGCAGTACGAGAAGTAGTAGTGTAGAGGAGAAAAACCAAAAGTTCAGCCCGGCCAACACTTGGTCGTCCTTATTGGGAAAGTAGACGCCGAAATAATGCGCGTCGTTCTGCCAATCGAACTCAGGAGCCACACCTGGAACCACTTCTTGCGTAAAACCTACGTTCCTCGAAAACAGCACGGAATCGTTGAAGCAATCGTAGATGGAGTATTCGAACTCAAGATTGATCTCCTCTTTTCTGAATTCAAGGGAGAGTAAACTCTCAAGGTAAACGGGCTCGAGGCTCTCTTGAATTCGAACGCGGAACACCTTATCGGAAACTTGTTCAACGGGATCGTAGAGCTGCGCGGAGTCCTGATTGTGAATGAGGATTTGCTGAGCAACGTTTTTTAAACTCTTTGTGATGTCGTAATCAAGCTGACGCTCCTGCAGCGTATAAGCCTTCCTAACCCAAAACACTTGTGTCAGCACCAATCCTGCAAACAGGACAGAGGCAAGCAGGACAATGATGCGAATGCTGTTTCTTTTCACGCCTTAAAAGTAGGTTGAATGCCGTACATTTTGATTCCATTTTAACACTACGATAGGAATGCTATCTCGATAGGTATTACAAACACTTTTGCATGACTAGGTTAATGAGCGAAGTCTCGGATGATTTGTCGAAGAAAACCATTGATTTGAGCTAGGCTCATCGATATTGAACCGAAACTTTATTGCTACAGTCATGAAAAACATTCTTTTGGTCATATTGGCCCTTTCCTTTCACGTCGGAATCGCACAGCCGATTATTACCGCTCAAAATATGATTCCCCAAATTGGTGATACTTTTCACTACGATGTCGTCAACTATTTGAACGTTGACATCAACTTCCACTTCAATGCTACTGATACGGGGCAAGGCTTGGTTTGGGATCTTTCGAGCCTTGATACAGGCTCAGCAACTTCACAGTTCAGTTCAATGCGTTATCAATACGATTTGGCGAGCATTCCTGATTCCTCATTTGCCAGTGTGGCCGACATAAGCTTGACAGGGGAGATTGATTTTTTCGGAAATCAACTTTTTGCAGTCGATTCAAACTCCTTTGCATTTCTTGGAGCCACTACTCCAAGCGTTCCTGCCACCAACTTTCGACGTGCGGATGCAAGGTCGAATCCCCGCACAATCATGCAGTTTCCTTTTTCGTATGGCTCCTCATTTCATGATAGTTGCCGAATGTCGGAATTAGAAACAGCAGGGCCGACAGCGAGTGATTTTGAATACTGGGATTACAACATTAATGTGCGGGCTGATGGGATAGGCACACTTATTTTAGCCGACGACACCATTTACAACGTCCTGAAGGTCCGAGATTATGAAGCCTACAACCTTGGTCAGGATACAAGCTCTCCAGATCAACATTCTCGCAATTCTAATTTGTCCTTCAGTTTCTACGATGGGCAAACGGAGTCTTTTATAGCAAAACTGAGCCTCAGCAGGAATTGGAGGCCATACTTTCCTTTCTCTCAGATTGAAGGAGATTCAGGTCAATTGGTTTTAAAAGTCATACAAGAGGTGCCTCAGACGCAAGTATCTGTTTTAGCTGTTGAGGAGCGTGAAGAGGTTCAAGTGTACCCAAACCCCTCGAACGGAAGGCTCATGCTAGAGAAGGTGACATTTGAGGATCAAGTCGAGCTCTTTGATCTGAGCGGTAAGGAGATAAGTTTTCAGCGAGTCTGTTTCGATTCCTTTTGTGAAATTGAAACGGAATTTTCAGGAATTGCCATATTGGAAATAGGACACAAGGGACGAAAGACTGTACTAAAAGTGGTGTTCCGATAGCCAAAGGGCACTAGGCTTCTTGTTGCTCGAGCTGCAGAAATCGGAAGCATACAACCAATCCTTTTAGGATTTCTCCAGTCTGCTTAAAAGCTCCTTTTTGAAATCGGACATCTTTATAGGAGAGACAACCTCTTCGTTTTGCACGATGCTCACGTCTCCTGTTTCTTCAGAAACGATGATGATGAGGGCGTCGTTGTGTTCACTTAGGCCCATAGCCGCACGATGCCTCATGCCGAATTGACTGGGAAGTTTTCTCTTTTCAGAAATGGGAAGCACGCCTCCAGCAACCATGATGGAATCTCCCTCAATTACGACCGCACCATCGTGCATTGGGCTGTTTTTGAAAAAGATGGATTCGAGTAGAGTATTCGAGAGTTTTGCATTCAGCTCAACCCCACCTGTTACGAAGGCTTCGAGCATTGAATTTCGCTTTAGAACAATCAGGGCTCCCGTTTTATCTTTAGAAAGCGACTTGCAGGCCTCGTACAATTCGTTGATGTCGCTCGTGAACTCCGAAGCCGACTTTTTATTCCAACTGATGAAGCGGGAAAGAAACTTGTTTTCTTGAAGAGCCCGTGTGTTTCCAAGAAAGAGAAGAAAGCGTCGTATTTCTTGCTGGAAAACTATGATTAAGGCAATCACTCCAACCCCAATAAACTGTCCGAGAATTTCGGAAAGAAGCTCCATTTTGAGCGCCTCTACAATTTTCCAAAAGAGGTATAAGGCAAAAATTCCGAGAAAGATTCGGATGGCAACCGTGCCTCGAACGATGTTGTAAAGTAGGTAGATGAGAAAGGCGACAAGCAATATGTCGATCACATCCAACCAGCGCAAATCGATGAACAACTTCATGCCTGCAAGGTGTCGATTTCTGAGCGTTTGGGCATGCTCATTTTTGAAAATAATTTAACAGCCTCTGCTGCTTCTTTTACATCATGAACCCTTAAAATTGAGGCTCCTTTTACCAAGGCGATTGTATTTAAAACAGTAGTTCCGTTCAATGCATCATACTTACTGACATTCAGTACTTTATTTATCACTGACTTTCGGCTAAAACCAAGCAATATTGGACGTCCGATTGCGTGGAAAAGTTCCAATGAATCGAGAAGCTCGAAGTTGTGTTCCAAACTTTTCCCAAAGCCAAAACCTGGGTCGAGGATTAGGTCAGAAAAGCCTTCTTGGGACATGCGGTGGTTGATGTCGGAAAGCTCTTTATAGACCTCTTGAACTACGGAGTTATAGCTCGGATTTTCCTGCATGTTTTGAGGAGTCCCTTGCATGTGCATGGCGCAATATGGAACCTTGCGTTTTACAACGAGTGGAATCATTTCGGGGTCCAACTTTCCACCCGAAATATCATTGATGAGGTCGGCTCCTTCGTCCAAGGCTTTTTCAGCTAACTCTGCTCGAAAAGTGTCGATGCTGATGACTGCTTTTGGAAATTCAGCACGAATAGACTTTAGAGGTGTTTGCATTCGATTCCATTCTTCCTCAGTCGAAATATGCTCTGCACCCGGTCGACTGCTGTAGGCTCCAAGATCAAGGAAGCTGGCGCCATCTTCAAGCATTTTTTCTGCTTTCGCGAGAACGTCCTGCTCCTGATTGAGCTCCCCGCCGTCATAAAAAGAGTCGGGGGTGAGGTTAAGAATCCCCATGATTTTAGCGGGACTCAGACTGTGCAATTCGCCTCGAATGTTGAGCGAATGTGGAGGGGCAAAAAGATTATATTTCGCCACCGAAAAAGGATTGAGATTTATGTCCAAAACAGATCAAGAGTACGATGCGGTCGTGGCCAAATGTAAAGACATTTTCAGCAAGAAAATGCGGGACTACGGCAGTGCTTGGCGCATACTTCGCCTACCTTCCTTAACAGATCAGATTTTCATCAAAGCTCAGCGAATTCAGACGCTTGAAGAGAAAGGGCAGAGCAAGGTTGGAGAAGGGATTTACAATGAGTACTTAGGTATTGTAAACTACTGCATCATGGCTCAAATACAAATTGATTTGGCTGGGAATAAGGAAGTTGAATTGCCTTTGGAAGTAGGGGAGAAGTTGTACGATGAAAAAGTGGAGATCACCAAATCGTTGATGCAGAGGAAGAACCACGATTACGGCGAAGCTTGGCGAGACATGCGTCTAGGTTCTCTCACCGATTTGATCCTGATGAAGTTGTACCGAATTAAGCAGATTGAAGACAACCAGGGACGTACAGAAATCTCCGAAGGCATCGACGCGAATTACCAAGACATTATGAATTATGCGCTTTTTGCGCTCATCAAATTATCATAAGCTGTTAAGGCTTTGCTAAAGACTGTTAGCCATCTGACCTCCTTAGTATTTTTGAAAAAATAATTGAAAATGAAGATTTTAACGGACATCAGTAGAATTGTAGTTGGGGCTCTATTCATCGTTTCTGGATTCATTAAAGCGAACGACCCCATGGGCTTCGCCTTTAAGCTCAACGACTATTTCGCGCCCGACGTTTTAGATCTCGCCTTTCTAAATCCTTATGCGCTGGCGATGAGCGCATTCATTTGCATCATTGAAATAGTTCTTGGGGTGGCCGTTCTATCAGGAGCGAAGAGCAAGTTGGTATCGAGCTCTCTGCTCATCATGATCATTTTCTTCACTTTCCTAACCTTCTATTCGGCCTACTACAACAAGGTGACCGACTGCGGATGTTTTGGAGATGCTCTGAAGTTTACTCCTTGGCAATCGTTTACCAAAGATGTCATTCTGTTCTTCTTCATTGGCATCCTGTTTATTGAGCGCAGGAACATTACACCAAACCGCGGAATGCAAGACTTGGCATTCTTCGGTTTAGGACTTTTGGCCATTGCTGGCTTCTCCGAACTCGTGATTTCATGGTCCTTGCCTTGGATGTTCTCATTGGCCGTATTTCTTATCATCATCGCCATTCGACGATTTATGAAAGGGGAGCTGAAAGAGTGGATTGCTGTGGGTGCTGCTACAGTTGCTAGCACAGTGTTCTCCGTTCATTGCATTCAGCATCTTCCAGTGCAGGATTTCCGTCCATATGCTGAAGGAAAAAGCATTCAGGAGGGAATGGAAATTCCTGAAGGAGAAAGCGCGCCAGAGTATGGGGTTGTGTATACAATGGTAAACAAGAGTACTTCTGAAACAAAAGAAATAAGTAGCAAAGAATACATCACTTCTAAAATTTGGGAGGACGACAATTGGGAGATTACGGAGACTTCGGAATCAATTTTAATTAAGGAAGGATACGAACCTCCTGTGCATGATTTTGTATTGTTCGACGACGACGGTTACGATGCTACCATGGATATTCTGAGTGAGAATCCCATTGTTATAGCCGTGAGCTACGATCTCGACAAGAGCAGCCTTGAAGGTTTAAATAAGGTGGCCGAATTGGCTGAGTCTGTAAAAGCAGATGGTCTTTATTTTTATCACCTTACAGCATCTCTTTCAGACTCAAGAGCACGGGTAGGTGAGACTGCAAATTTGGCGGGGCCGTTTCTTTCCGCCGATGCAACGATGCTCAAGACAACGATCCGTTCGAATCCTGGAATTATCATTCTAAAGGCGGGTAGGGTAACGAAAAAGTGGCACCACAACGACTTACCTTCCTACGAAGAAGTGCAGAGCTACCTGAAGTAGACTATTCACTTTTGACTATTCATAAAGTATCCAAGCCGCAAACATCTCCCTAAGAGAGTGTTGTATCATTGCTTAAACATCAATGTTTATGGCAAGATCGATTGTTGCTGGCAACTGGAAGCAAAACCTAGAGTTCTATGATGCTTCTGACCTAGCAGGGAGTTTGAGGGTAGAATCCTTCACAAGCGACGAAGTGGTGGTTTGCCCACCATTTCCATTTATATACGATGTGTCCGAGCGCCTTAAGGATACTGGGATATCGTTGGGAGCCCAAGACTGCTCTCAGTACAACGGTGGAGCCTACACAGGCGAAGTATCAGCCACCATGCTGAAAAGTTTAAATGTGAAGTATTGCATTTTGGGTCACAGCGAGCGCCGACAATACTTTGGAGATACTTCTGAAATCTTAAGAGTCAAATTCGCAAATGCTCGTAACGCCGGATTGGAAGTGATTTTATGTTGTGGTGAAACTTTGGAAGTTCGCAAATCTGGCGACCACACGGCTTTCGTGCTCAGACAGTTGGAAGAGGTGATGAAAGATCAAGATTCTCAAATGTTGGAAGATTTGGTGATTGCCTATGAGCCCATTTGGGCAATCGGAACGGGCGAGACAGCCAGTCCGGAGCAGGCCGAAGAAATGCATGCTGCCATTCGAGATTTTCTAAAGACGAAATTCGGAGACCCCTACGCTCAAGATACCCCCATTCTGTATGGTGGGAGCGTTAAACCTAGCAATGCAGCGGAACTCTTTGCTTGTAAGAACATCGACGGAGCATTGGTTGGTGGTGCTTCTCTCAATGCTTTAGACTTCATGCAAATCGCAAGCGTTAGTTGATGTACGAAGAATTGACGATTGCTACTGAGAGTGAATCTGAAGCTGAAATTATTCTGGCGGAATTGAGTGATTTGCCCTTCGACTCATTCACTACGGATGAAACAAGTTTGAGGGCTTACGCGAAAGTAGAACAGCTGAGTAAAAGTTTGCGCAAAGATCTGAATGATCAATACCTCAATCGAACTAGCTGGAGGCAGATTAAAGAAGAAAACTGGAACATTCTTTGGGAGAAGAATTTTACTCCAGTAATGATCGAAGATAAAATATGCGTCCGGGCCCCATTTCACGAACCAAGCACGGCGCGGGAAGAAATCATCGTTTCACCGAAGATGGCCTTTGGTACTGCACATCATGCCACCACTTATATGATGCTGAATGCGATGCATTCTTTAGAGCTCGCAAATTCATCGGTACTCGACATAGGTTGTGGTACAGGTATTCTTGGTATTTATGCTGCTAATCGCAATTCAATCGAAGTGGGTGCCTACGACTTTGATGAATGGTCTGTCGCCAACACCATCGAAAATGCAGGACTCAATTCCGTCGATAAACTGGAAGTCTGGTTGGGGGATGTAGACTCCATTCCAAAGAGGACCTACGATTATATCCTAGCGAACATCAACTTGAATACACTGCGAGATCAATTGGAATCCTATCTCAAGCACCTTAATCCAAACGGTTTAATTCTAATGAGTGGAGTGTTGGCGACTGATAGAAAAGCACTTCAAGAACTGGCTCAAGCTCTGAACCTCAAACTTGTGAGCGAGCAAACCCGAGAAAACTGGTTACAACAGACTTATGGCTGGAATTAGACTCGCCACATTATTCCTCTTTATGTGCTTCTCTTTTGTAGGGAAGGCACAGCAATTTTTCCGTCCGGAAGTGTTTCCTAAAGATTCCATTGAGTTTCTTGAAACCATGGATAAGTTCATGCGCGATGTGCGGAAACCTGAGACTAAGGAGTTTATGGAATCCTTCGAGCCAATTTGGTTTGGTGGTTATTTCTCGCCAAAATTGCGGACAATCGTCTACGAGACCTGCGATAAGATGCTCGAAAAAAGGATGTTGCCTTTTCCTGTATTTGAAGCGTATCTGATTTCGGTGAGCAGTTTTGTGAAATCAGGGAAGGCGGAATCGGAATTTTTCAATTGGCATAAAGGAGTGGATTATCTGCTTGAGGGAAAGCGGAAGAAGCGCTTTGAACAGTTTCTGAATTTCAGTGAAGACCTCTTTAGAGAAAACGCTTTGTATCTGACGAACAGTGTTGTGTGGAAGGCCAATACAAATCGATTCACCATCGAATACGACGAGAGTTACAACCCAATCATCAGTTTTGAGCAGCTCGATTTAAAATGTCTTTCCCGTGGAGATAGTGCAGTGATTTATGGGGGAAAAGGAAAGTTCATTTATCACGAGAAAAAGTGGATGGGAGAAGGAGGAACTGTTTACTTCGACCGATCTGAACTTCCGCGAAATGAAGTTTATGCTGAATTGGGAAAATATGAATTCGACATTCGGAGGGCGACCTACACCGCCAACGATGTAGTATTTGTCAACAAATCCTTTTTCGGTGAGGCAAGCTTAAAAGGGACGTTAGTCGAGAAGGTCCTAGCCAACCAAACGCCTGAAAAAGCTAGCTATCCTCAATTTGTATCACAAACGGACAGGCTTCGAATTCGGGACATCGTACGATCAGTCGATTATGATGGGGGTTTTTCCCAAAGAGGTTCGCGCATCATTGGGTCATCGACGGAAGAAAGTAAAGCGACGCTTAGAATAAGAAGAGGAGAGAAGGTTATGCTTACGGTAAGGTCCTCTGCATTCATCATTCGATCCGACCAAATTTTAAACGACCGCGCTGAGGTTACTTTTCACTTCGAAGGAGATTCCATTTACCATCCGGGAGTGGACTTTAAACTTAAAAGTGATGAGCGAAAAGTGTTTCTAGCACGCACCAAGCTTGGGGTTCACCGAACGCCTTTCTTCAATTCCTACCACCAGCTTGAGATGTATTTTGAATCCTTGGAGTGGGCCATTGACGACGACCTAATTGAGATGAAGCCCTTATTCCGTTCCACTCAGCGAGCGGCATTGTTCGAATCCATGGATTATTTCAAAGAGTACAGATTCGACGATTTGTACGGATTGGCCAACGTAAATCCTTTGGTGGTAATTCAGCGATGTATGGAGAATTACGGTGATGTAATGACGACCGGAGATGTTGCTCGATGCTGGAAAATACCAGAGAATGAAGTGAAACCATTCCTAATGGAATTGTCGACGCGTGGTTTCTTGAGTTACGACTTCGAAGAGAACATCATCACTGTGAAGCCGAAGGTTGCGCACTACATTCAATCAAAGATTAAGAAGGAAGACTACGACATCATTGAGGTGAACTCTGATCCCAAGAATGGAGACAATGCCGTTCTAAATCTCATGACCATGGAACTGACCATGGAAGGGGTGCGTCGCATTGGTCTCTCAGATTCTCACAACGTATTCATATATCCCGTTGGAGGTGAGATCGTAATGCACAAGAACCGCGATTTCGATTTCTCTGGGGTTGTAACTGCTGGAAAGCTTGAATACTTTGGGAAGAACTTCTCCTTCGATTACGACAGTTTCAAAATTGATATGCCAATCATCGACTCCCTGCGGCTCTATGTCGAAACCGAGGAGAAGGATAAGTACGGACAAAAGAAGTTGAAGCGAGTTGAGTCGGTTATTGAAAATGTGAACGGACTGCTAGAGGTAGATAAGCCCAACAATAGATCGGGAATCATTCCTGTAAAAAAATACCCGCGTTTTACCTCCTTCAAGGAGTCCTACGTGTACTACGAAAAGCCCTACATCCAAGATGGGATCTACAAAAGGGATAGCTTCTATTTCAAGATTGAACCGTTTGAATTCGATAGCCTCGATAACTTCCAGAACGACGCCATCCAGTTTGCAGGAACCTTTAAGTCGGCAGGGATTTTTGAAACCTTCAACCAGAAGCTGAGCCTTCAGACCGATTATTCCCTTGGTTTTAGACACGAAACTCCCGACAAAGGAATGCCAACTTATGGTGGCAAGGGGACTTTTTACAACGACATTATTTTGAGCCACGACGGATTGAAAGGAAATGGCTATTTGGAATATCTGACATCGACGGCAGAGTCGAAGTCATTCTTCTTTTTCCCCGACAGCATGAACGCCATTGCCCAGAACTTCTTCATCGAAGAGCAAATGGGCGCTGTTGAATATCCTCCAGTAACCGGTTCAGATGTTGAGTGGCACTTTGAGCCATATCGAGATACACTGTCGGTAGAAATGATTGATCAGCCGCTGCGTTTCTACGACGGTAAATCGACCTTGAAAGGACACATTACTTACTCGCCTGAAAGCCTTACTGGAAATGGAAAGTTTGAATTTGAGAATGCCATTTTGGAATCGAATTTAATGACTTTCAAATTCAGTGAATTTGATTCAGACACTGCTGACTTCTCGCTTAGAAATGGTGATTTGGGTGGAATTGGCTTCGTAACAAACAACATTAAAGCCCACGTCGACTTTAAAAAGCGCATGGGAGAGTTTGAATCTAATGGGGAGAGTTCCATCATGGAATTCAAAGACAATCAATACATCGCCCGTATGGACCGCTTCAAATGGTTCATGGATCAAGAAACTGTAGAGCTTTCTGGTAAGAAAAGAACGGAGCAGAAAGGTGCCAGTGCGGTTTCCATCGAAGGAGCAAAACTGACATCAATCCATCCAGACCAGGATTCACTCTTCTTCTACTCAAGTGCTTGTAGATGGGACACACGTACTTCCATCCTTACGGCGAATCAAGTGGAGAACATTGAGGTAGCTGATGCCATTGTATTCCCTGACAGTCAGAGGGTTGTGATTCTGCATGATGCGGTTATGAAACCGCTGAAGAATGCTAAGGTAACCGCCAACGCAATCACGCGCTTCCATCAGTTGTACAATGCTGAATTGAAGATTTTGGGTAAGAAGAAGTATGAGGGTAAAGCAGATTACGACTACATCGATGAGCGCGGAGAAAAGTTAATGATCAACTTCGAGAAACTCTATTCAGATGCAACGGTTCAAACGGTTGCGGAAGGAACGATCGAGAAACTAGCAAGCTTTACTCTGAGCCCAGACTTTAAGTTTTACGGGAATGTCTATCTCACCGCAAGTGAGCAAGAACTTACGTTCGACGGTAAGACTCAAATCAAGCAATTCTGTCAAGGGATGGCGGCTCCATGGTTTAAGTTTAAGTCGGCCATTGACCCATTGAGCATTTACATACCCATCGACTCTCTTGTGGAGTCGGAAACAGGGATCCCGTTGAAGAAAGGTGTGATTCTTAGCCTCGACCCTTATAAGATGTATCCGACCTTCATTTCCATGCCCATTCGAAAAACGGACAAAGAGATTATGACGGCACAAGGTTATTTATTCTTCGATAAAACTTCGAATGAGTACCGCATATCCAATTTGCCGAAGCTCGAAGAGCGCAGTCTTCCTGGAAACTACATCAGTTACCATAGAGAGGATTGCTGGGTTTATGGTGAAGGTGAAATGGACTACGGACTCAAGCTAGGAAGAGTAGGAGTAAGTCCATTTGGAGAAACCACCTACGACATGAAGAAGGACAGTCTCGGAATGCGGGTGACGATGATCGTCGATTTCTTCTTTGAGGACAAAGCATTGAAAGAGATGACCAAGGAGATTGAAGAACGTACAGATTTGGATCGCTACGACTTTGATAGGGATGTCTTTCAGAAAAACCTAAAAGAGATTGTTGGAGAAACAGATGGATTGAAGCTCATCTCAGACCTCAGTTTTTATGGAGGTTTCAAGAAATTCCCAAAAGAGCTCGAAAAAGCTTTAGTGTTCTCAGAAGTTCAAATGGAATGGAACCCTACGAGCAGCGCATACGAATCTGTTGGACCAATCAATGTGGGGAACATCCTGAAGAAAGAACTCTACGTAGAATTGAACGGTAAAATTCAGTTGAAGAAGAGAAGAAGCGGCGACATCCTCAACATCTATTTGGAGTTGGACAAGAAGAACTGGTACTACTTCAATTACCAAACTGAAATATTGCAAGCCATATCCTCCAATTCTGAGTTCAACCAAAAAATCTTGGACGTAAAGACTGGAAAGAACAAGTTGGAACGTGAAAAAGGGCAGGCCAAATACAAGTTCATTCTTTCGAACAAATCTAAAAAAGCAGCCTTCCTGCGATCTCTCGAATGATGTTGAGCCTATTCCATATGCTGGATTCGCTCCGAAATGGTAATTTTGCAGACTTTGCAAAAACCCACTGCAGATTGAGGACGTTTGTCATTATAGCTTTTTTACTTCTTTGCGTGAACCCATTGTCCATGCAAGCTCAACCTTCGAGTGAAAAGGAGTTGAGGAAAGTTGCAGAAGAATATTTTGAAACTGGCAAGTACCGCGATGCACTTCCCTTGTATTCCCAGTTGGTTTCAAATTATCCGAAAGACCCGAATTACAATTATCGCTACGGGGCCTGCTTAACCTTTGGAGGAGAAGATAAATCCAAAGGACTGGAATATCTAAAATACTCGGTAACTCGTCCGGATGTTGAACCGCAGAGTTATTTCTTCTTGGGGAAAGCCTATCATTTGAATTATGATTTCAAGCGAGCGGTCAACAACTACAAGAAGTTCATCAGCCTCTCCAAGCCAAAAGAGCAATCTCAATATGAGGTTCAAGGGCATTTGAAGCAAGCAGAGAGTGGGCAATCGCTCTTGAGGAACATTACCGACATCGTCGTTTTAGAAAAGAAAAAACTTCAGGAGGCAGATTTCTTTAAGGTCTATGATCTGGAAGAGTTTGGAGGGAAGATGGTTCTTAAGCCAGAAGAGTTTCGAAGTGAATATGAAAAGAAAGAAGGCATTGAGAGTGTTATGTACTTGCCTAAAGACGCAAGCACGATTTATTTTACCAGCATCAAAGGTGAGGAAGGCAGTGGCAGCGACCTATACACAGCCGAACGAAACCACAAAGGATGGTCGAGTCCAAAGGCGATTGCTAGCTTGAATACCGACCTCGACGAGGGATTCCCCTTTATGCACCCAGATGGGAATACACTTTATTTTTCTTCTAAGGGTCACAATTCACTTGGTGGATATGATGTCTTCAAAAGTGAGTACAACACCACAACAGGCAAATTTGAAAAGCCTGTTAATATGGACTTCGCCATCAACACTCCTGATGACGACTTTCTCTTTATTTCCGATGCGGATCAGAAGACGGCTTATTTCTCCTCCAAACGAAGCAGTAAGCAAGGAGAAGTCCATGTATACAAGATCAACATGAAACGTGTTGCCTTGGATGTAGCCATCATCACGGGGATCTTTGAGTCAAAGTCGACCAAGAAGGCCAAGATTGATGTTAAGGATGTTGAGCGTGGTGTTCAGATTGGGTCGTGGGAAACGGATGGTACGAGCGGAAAGTATTTGATTGAACTTCCGCAAACCGGTAAATTCCAGTTTCTAGTAGACTACGAAGGAAGTCAGGTAACGCATTCTGGAATTGTAGAGTTGAAGAACCAAGATCCTTTTTCGCCTTTGTTTCAAGAAATGAAGATTGAAAATCAAGGGACGGTTGACGAGAAGCTGATCATTAAAAACATGATCGATATTGAAATCTCGGATGATGACCCAGTGATTGCGGATATCTTCAAGAAGAGAGCACAACTGGACGTAACGCCACAGGATAAGGTAGATAGAGCCCAGAAAGCAGAGCCCGTCCTAGCATCAAATACGAGCGATCGTCCGAAATTGGAGATTGTTAATGAGGGAAAGAAGCCAGTTGGTGGAGCTGAAGCTGCCGACAACGCAGAGGCACTGGCAGAAGCGTCGGCAGGAACCACAACTAAGAATTCAGGATCCACCGAAAATGGGGCGACGGACTCAGAGTCATCCGAAATTGGAGCGAAGTCGTCTTCAACTGGCAGTGTACCGCCCGGAAGCATTTCTCCTACGGGGCGCTTAAAATTTGAATTGACGAGCCTTCCGGCGACAAAAGACGAAATCATTGAAGTTTCCTTCAACAATGCGAAGTCCTTAGAGAAAGACGCTCAAATTTTGGAACTTGAAAGTGAGGTGGCTAAAAACATTGCCAAGAATAAACGTAGGGAGTCTGGATATAAGTCGAAAGAGGCCGCCAACCTTCTTGCATCCATCGATACCAACATTACCTCGCCCACTAACCTCAAAACCCAAGATCGAGTGAAACGCCTCGATCGTCAATCTGAGCTTCTCTTAGACGAGGCTCGAACTGCAGAACAATTGGCTGAAAAACTGAACGACCGTGCTTATCAGAAGAGAAGTGGAGTTGCAATTGCGACGAGTTATGCGAACCAAATTCAAAACTCCATTGACGAGAACAATACAGAGTCCAGCTTGGCAAAACTGAAAGAGCTTCAGAATTATGTTGAAGAGCAAAAACAAGAGAAATCTTCAATCGATTATTCCGAAGAGGACGTCGAAGAAAAATTGAAAGCCAAACAAACGACCTACAAAAATCAACGGCAATATGCCGATCGTTTGAAGGATGAGGTGTTTGCAAAAGAAAAGACTTTGCTTACAGCAAAAGCAGGTTCTAAGAATGCCGAGACTTTGTCGAAAGAAATAGAAAGTGACCGCGAGGCAGCGCGCCAGGCCGACGCAAGGGCTAAAAGTACGGGAAGGGAAGTTGAGACTCTAGCAAGAGAGCTTGCGGTGATCACGGAAATTATCGACAACGTTCAAAGTTCGCAACCCATTCGGGCTTTGGCGAGTGAGACTCCTGACGCTACTATCCTACCGAAGGTTGTTGACGTAGAAGATGTGCTGACCGCCGTTGCCGAAGATGAGACCTTGGAGAGCTACGAAGAGGTGGCAGATGAGGCTGCGACCCCCGAATTTACAGAAGATGGTTTGCACATTGTTGAGCAAAACAGCGTTTCCAGTCATTCAGCATCTGAGGTTCGGGCAGAAGGCAGTGTTGGCAGAGAACACAACTATGCGCATACGGATTTTGAAGCCCCCAGCGGAAGTCGCTTCAACACCGATCACCTTATGGAGCAATTGACATCTCCAGAAGATCAAAGTCTGATTAAAATAATGCGTTCAGGTTACCACAATGCTTACCAAAACGATTTCATGCACGTTGCAGAAGAGAGGGATGAGGTTAAGCGGGCTATGAAGATGAAAGTGCTCAATGAGGATTGGCTTGCCGATATGGATCGCGAGAGAAAATATCTCGACTCCGTAGAAACAGTCGATGATTCGCCGGAATTGTATGCTACCATTGAAGAACGCAAATCGAACCTCTACAAGCTGCACCAGATAAAGGAGCGAGAGCTCGAGAAGAATGTCAGTCAGCTCGATCGTTTGGCTGCTGAAGGAAGTGTAGATCTCGTTGCTTTAGAGCAGGAAGTGAAGGAAAGTTACACTCCTGATCCAGTTCCTTATGTGGTCAACGCCACGGCCTCTCCAGACGAACAAAATGCGGCAGAATTGGCTTCTCAGACTAGAAATCAAAACCAAGCGGCGCCAGGAAATTCAAGTACTGCAAATGGCCAAGGTACTAGTGAGTCTGCAGGAAACAATGCACAAACTGAAGGCGCTAAGGGTACAGGCGGTTCGGGAAGTGACAATCAAAATGAAGCCTTCGAAAATGGGGAAAGTGCTTCACGGTTCGACGATACAGGAATCGAAAGTGGATCTACACAGTCGAGTCTTACACGCTCGAATTCTGAAGCTGGCGCAACTGCAAACTCTCAGCAAAACAATAAAGCTTCTAGCAGCAATCAATCCAGTGGTTCTTCTTCTCAAGAAATTGAAACTCTAGACGCACCTGATGTGGCCTCAATCACTGAGCTTGAAGCCGGACGATCATCAAGCGCTGGTCCTATTACGGGAGCTTCGGGAACTCGTCCTAGTGGAGCAGCCAATTCCATTTTTAATGAGGAATCGAAGTTCGAAGCCGAAAGCCCTGCTGGTCAGTTGATCCCAGAAGCCCAGAGCAAAACTCAAATTCAAGGAGTATCTCGCGACGTGAGAAATACACTTCAGAACAATCAAGGCAGTGCTCAAAGTGAATTGGAAAGTCTAGAAACAGAACTTGGAAATCTCAATACGGAATTGGCTACCACCAAGAAGAAGAAAAAACGTCGCGTGCTCGAAGCTCAAATTGTTGATGTAGAATCTCAAGTGAACAACCAACGCAAAATAGTAGATGCTTACGTCACTCAAATTGAGGCGCTCGATGAACTTACTACTGTTGATGCGAATTCGTTCAATAAGTCTGGGTCAACAGCTGCAGAGCTTTCTCCTGCTGACATGGCGAGCATGCAAGCGCAGGAGTTGGAGCAGATGGCTAAAGACACCTTACAATATGCTGAGGACTTAAAGGCTTTGGCGGAAAACACAAAGAAGAAGAAAGAGAAGAAACGTTTGATTGCCAAGGCTGAGGTGCTTACTGAAAAGGCTGAGCGCATGACTAAACAAGCCGAAGTCTCCAACATCGAAGCGGAGGAGCTTAGAGTAGTAGAAGCCAATGTGGTTGATGTGCGCAACAAGGTTCGCCTTGAAATCCCAGAAGTAAGTGAGGTTGTAAGTACCAATGACGCCCAAGAAATTGCAAACTCACCTGCTTACAAACGTTTTGACAATCGTGTTGCACTAGGGGAACGAAAAATTCAACAAGCGCAAGTGCTCTATGAGGATGTGAAAAAAGCTGAGGCAGAAGCCGTCATGATGGAGACAGAGCTTCAGGAGATGGAGAACTTGGCCAATGAGCAAGAAGATCCAGCTCAAAAAGAGGCACTTATGACTAAAGTCGAAAGTTTGCGAGAGCGCGCAGCTGAAAAGCGGGAAATTGCTGATCGAAAATTCAAGGAGGCAGAGGTTCTAGCGATTGAGGGTAATAAAGAACGAAATGCAGCCATTGCTGAGGTGCTAAAACTCAATGAAGTTGAGCGTCAGGGTATACTTGCCCTCGTTACTCAACAAAAAACAGGTACAGTGGCTTTGCCTTCTCAACAAGGATTTTCTAAAGACGATTTCTCTAAAATCGTTCAAGGCCAAATGGAAATCCCTGGTGTCTTAACCAGCGCCATCTACAAGAAAATCGACTTCAATGAATCTCTATACGGACCAGACAATCCGATTCCTGTAAACTCAAGTCTACCTGAGGGTGTGTGTTATGCCGTTCAAGTTGGGGCTTTCTTAAGACCAATATCTCAGGATGTGTTTAGAGGCTTCGCTCCAGTGCGAGGTGAAGACGGACCGAATGGTTTCACTCGGTATTCTGCAGGTATTTTCAAGAAAATTAATGAAGCGAATTTGGCCAAGAATGAAATTCGGGCCATTGGATATAAAGATGCATTTGTGGTTGCATATCGGGACGGAAACCGCATACCGGTCTTTGAGGCGAAGAAAATCCTTGAAGGGGAAGCACAAGGTCAAGCTTCAGAAGTTGCCAGCGCTGCTGCAAGTTCAACAGAGGGAACTTCAAGCACGAATTCAAATGGTGCTTCTGAAGAACTTCCAGAAAATGCACGTCTTTACAGTGGAGAAGATGTGAAGGGATTGTATTACACGGTTCAAGTTGGGGCTTACAGCAGAGAGGTTCCTCCTTCGGCGATGTTCAATCTGAGTCCGTTGGTAAGCCATCAAACTGGAGGCCTGGTGAAATACACTTCGGGCATTTATCAGGATATAGCTCCAGCAAGTGCCGCTAAAACACGTATACGTGACCTTGGAATTTCCGATGCCTTCGTGACAATCTATTACGGTGGAAATCGCGTGAGTCAAGCAGAAGCTGATCAATTGGTCGCCGAACAGGGGCCATCTGTATTCGCCAAAGAGGAAGGTCTTCAAAACCGAGTTCCGTCAAAATCAAATACGCCTCAAGTTTCTCCACCGGCCTCTAAACCAGCTCCTTCAGGGAATGCTGGTGGAATTGAATTTGTTGTTCAGGTTGGAGCATATGAGAGTGAAGTGCCTTTTGAAGACGCTCAAATAATTTTGGGAATAAGCAATTTAGGATTGGATGTAGTCATTGAAGGAAATATGACCAAATACATCGTTGGAGGTTACACCAGTTACCAAGAGGCCAACGACTTTAAAGAGAAAATAATCGCAGAAGGCTTAAAAGGAGCCTTCATCCTGGCCATGCAAAACGGAAAGCAAGTAGATTTGCAGCGCGCGATTCAATTAAGCGGAAACTAATGGGAACACAAACATTAGAACTTACAAGCGAAGAAGTACTGCTCGAAAAAGAGAAGTCCCTCATTTTGTACAACGACGAAGTGAACACCTTCGACTTTGTCATTGATTCCTTGATGAAAGTTTGTAAACACGAACCAGAGCAAGCCGAACAGTGTACTTTCATTGTTCACTTTAAAGGTAAGTGTGACGTTTCCTCTGGACCAGAAGACAAACTTCTGCAGATGTGTTCAGCCTTGCTGAATCGCGGCCTTACAGCCGAGATCGAATGAAAAAAACCTTTTTAATTCTAGCAGTAATCGTTTTAGAAAGCTGCTCAAGAGTCCCTATAACCAACCGTCGTCAATTGAACCTTCTCCCCGAAAAGGAGATGCTTTCAATGTCCTACCAACAGTACGATCAGTTTCTTGCAGAGAACAATGTTGTCGACAATGGAATTGGAGCTAAAACAGTCAATGCCGTTGGTACTAAGATGGCCGTTGCCGTCGCAACATTTTTAAAGGAGGTTGGAGAGTCTTCGCGCATCGAAGGCTACGAGTGGGAATTTAGACTTGTCGATGACCCAATGGTAAACGCTTGGTGTATGCCCGGTGGGAAGGTTGTTTTCTATACGGGGATTCTTCCAGTTTGTAAAGATGAAACCGGACTAGCAGTGGTTATGTCGCACGAAATAGCGCATGCCATTGGAAGGCACGGAAACGAGCGCATGAGCCAATCGATGGCGATTGAGATGGGCGGAATGGCATTGGGTACAGCCTTGGCAAAGGACTCAAGCATCACCTCAAATTTATTTCTGCAAGCCTATGGCATTGGCAGCACCCTCGGTGCTTTAAAGTTCAGCCGAAATCAGGAGTCGGAAGCAGATAAGATGGGTTTGGTTTTTATGGCCATAGCTGGTTACAATCCCGAACGCGCCGTTGAATTCTGGGAGCGAATGTCGCAGCAGGGCGGCTCTGCTGCCCCTGAGATACTGAGCACGCACCCAAGCGATGAAAGCAGAATAGCAGACATTAAAGCTTACCTTCCCGAGGCGATGAAGTATTACAAGCCATGACGATCACCGGTATTGTTCTTTTAATTGTTCTTGGAATTGTTCTCATTTTGGTCGAAATATTTTTTATTCCGGGCTTGGGATTCGTTGGAATTGTTGGTTTTCTTCTCATTCTTATTGGGATTTACTTCGGCTATCAAATCAGTATGATGCATGGACACATGACCTTAATAGGTGGTGCGATTGCCTCTGGAATTCTTGGATACTATGCCTTCAGGCCAGGAACCTGGACGAGAATGGGAGTGAAGTCGAGCATCAATTCAAGAAGTTCAAAAGACCTTTCTTTAGATTTCCATGTGGGTGAAGTAGGTATTTCAGAATCTAGATTGGCTCCGACTGGAAAGGCGCGTTTTGAAGCTGGGGTAACTGAAGTATCGAGCATGCAAGATTTTATAGACGAAGGGTCTAAGGTGGAAATCCTTAAAATTGAAAGAAATAAAGTCATTGTCAAACGAGTAGAAAATTAAAATATGGAACTCTCAATATTATTAGCTCCTAGTATGGGAGTGCTCATAGCAATTGGAGTAGCGGTTGTTATCGGACTTTACATTTTATTCTATTATGTTCCTGTAGGACTCTGGTTCTCGGCTTTACTTTCGAACGTTCGTGTTTCCCTCCTTCAGCTCGTTTTTATGAGATGGAGAAAAGTGCCACCTGCCATCATCGTGAAGGCAATGATCAATTCAACCAAAGCGGGATTGTCCTTAACCCGAGATGAGTTGGAAGCGCATTACTTGGCGGGAGGAAACGTAATCAATGTTGTGAATGCACTTATTTCGGCAGATAAGGCAAACATCCCCCTCGATTTTAATATGGCCACGGCGATTGACCTTGCTGGTCGCGATGTTTTTGAAGCGGTTCAAATGTCTGTAAACCCGAAAGTGATTGATACTCCTCCAGTAACTGCGGTTGCCAAGGATGGTATTCAGTTGATAGCAAAAGCACGTGTAACGGTTCGAGCCAACATCAAACAATTGGTTGGTGGTGCTGGTGAGGATACGGTTCTTGCTCGTGTTGGTGAAGGCGTTGTCTCTTCCATTGGTTCGGCTGATTCCCACAAAGCAGTTTTAGAGAATCCAGACTCCATCTCAAAAGTGGTTCTTGGAAGAGGTTTGGACTCAGGTACGGCATTTGAAATTCTATCCATCGACATTGCGGATGTTGATATTGGACGAAACATTGGTGCTGTTCTTCAAATAGATCAGGCCGAAGCAGATAAAAACATCGCCCAGGCTAAGGCTGAGGAGCGACGAGCTATGGCCGTTGCCCTCGAACAGGAAATGATTGCGAAGGCACAGGAGATGAAGGCTAAAGTAATCGAGGCAGAGGCGGAAATTCCTATGGCAATAGCCGAGTCCTTCAGAAGTGGAAACTTGGGTATCATGGATTACTACCGAATGAGGAACATCCAAGCCGATACCGGAATGCGCGATTCCATTTCAAAACCTCCAGGTGAAGGTTCGACGACTTCCGCGCCGGATAGCAAGGAATGATTCGGTGATTTGAATTCAATCATTTGAAATTTCTACGCACCCTAACCGCAAGTGTTGCCCTCTTAAGCGCGCTCTCATGCCAAGCTCAAATCATTCTTGAGACGAATGTCCATGACTTCGGCATTCTCAAAGCTGGAGACCCATTCTTTGTCGATGTGGGCGTTCAAAATGCTTACGAAGAGGTAGTGTACATTTTGAGAGCAGAACAGTCGGAACGCACCGTAATTCAGTTTTCTGATAAGAAGCTCCTTCCAGGAAAAGAAGAATTCATTCGCATTCAATTCAATCCGAAAAAGACTGGAAAGTTTAATGAGCAAGTCATGGTGTACTTCAGCAAACTGCTGAGGCCTTTGCCCATTCAAATTCGAGGAGAAGTAGAATCCTTCACAAAGGAATACGATCCCGCTTGTCCGAATTTTGATGAGAAGCCAGGACGGAAAACCTTCGACATTCGATTTTTTGTTGGGGATGGATTGAATATGGAACCTGTCAAGAAAGCTAGGGTTCAGACCTTGAACCTTGAATCCCAGAAGGAAGAGGAGAGCAATTCCTTTGGTTTCGTGCATTTAATGTTGCCCGCAGGTAAATACCGCTGGCGCGTGCAGGCTGAGGGCTATGAAACACAAGTGGTAGAGAAGTATGTGAATCGCCTTCAAAATGAAGTGAATGTGTATTTGGAGCGTCAGGAAGGACACGTAATCGCGGACATAAAACATGCTGAAACGGATTCTTTGCGAAAGGAAGTGTTCAGGAGGATTCTTGATAAAGAAGAACAGAAAGAAGCGGTGATCATTCCGGACACGACAACAGAAGCAAAAACGGAGGCAAAAGAGCAGGGAAGACCCAAAGAGCCGTCCGCAGATACTGAACCACGTCAAGATTCTGAGTACCTACCATTGTCTCAGTTCAAGAAGAATAATCTTGTGTTCCTCATCGATGTTTCCGAATCAATGCGCTTATCTGGAAAGTTCCAGTTGCTGCGCAAGGCGCTTAAAAGCCTGATTGGAAGTATGCGCTCTGTGGATCAATTGGCCATTTTAACCTATTCCGACAGTGTCGAACTATTCATGAACATCAAAGCAAATTTGGACGTCAATAGAGCTCAAAAACAGATCGATGATCTCTTCGCTCATGGTAAAACGAATACCACAGCAGGGGTAGAGGAAGCCTATCGTTTGACCTTGGAGGGCTTAGTTGCAGACGGGAACAATCAAATATTCCTTACGAGCGACGGAGTCTATTCTAAAGAAGATACCGAGAAGACCATCTCCTACATTCGATCAAAATTTGGAACGGGAGTCAAACTCTCAACGATTGGGGTCAAGACTGAAAAAACGAATGCGTCTAAACTCAAGAAGATCGCGCGTTATGGTCAGGGTAAGTACCTCAGCATCGACGATGATGCATCGGCGGAAAGCGTATTGATTCGCGAAGTGAAGCGAAACAGTCGGCGCTAGCAGGGCGTTTTAGAATCCTTAACAATCGATAACAAAGGCTTTAACACAATTCCAGTGTGGCCTGCGATACATTTGGCCCATACCAATTCAAACATGTCATGAAAACATTCCACCAACTGCCACTTTATTTAATAGCATTTACATTCCTATTCGCAAACACCACCATAGCGCAGAAATCCGAGAAGGATTCTGAGGATAAAATCATCCGTAT
Organism: Flavobacteriales bacterium UBA1986; assembly: GCA_002336245.1. GTDB lineage: Bacteria > Bacteroidota > Bacteroidia > Flavobacteriales_G > Salibacteraceae > UBA4419. Next base: position 150,597 of record DDDG01000006.1, on the reverse strand, counting down.
TGAAGTTGAAGTTATTGAAGACGGAAAAACGGAGAAAAAAGTTGAGGAGATCAACTTTGAAAATCTGAACCTCAATGAGCTTTTTGAAAGTTTAGAAATACTAAAAGACATCGACATTGATGTGAACTCCGAAGACGAGGAAATTGAGATCTACATTAAGCGCGGTAAAAGCGAAGAAGACGTAAAACACTATCACTTTAAGGTTCCCAAGGCGCCAGAAGAAAAGGGCGAAGAGCGCGCATTTATGGGCGTTTATGGAAAGGAAGTCTGGAAACAGTATACTACCGACGATGAAGAGTCGCAAGGCGATCTTGCTGAGAAAGAAGCTGAGTCTGGAAGCTATGTGAGCGGAATTGTTGAGGGTTCAGGTGCTGAAAAGGCAGGCTTGAAAAAGGGTGATGTAATTATTCGCTTCGACGATCAAGAAGTTCAGGACTTCAAAAGTCTTTCAACTTTAATAAAAGCCAACAAATCAGGAGATGTAGTTGACGTAGAATACGTGCGCGACGGGCAAAAGCAAAAAACCAAGGTTGAACTAGGAGCACAACAAATGAAGGTGCACAGTTACTCTCCAAATTGGGATCAACTCGGAAAGGACCTTGGCGAAGATATGGAAGGCCTTGAAGAGCAGATCGAAAAGCGCATGAAGCATGTGCAGATGATGTATTCTGGTGACGACAGGGCTTTCTTAGGCATTACGAATGGCAATTCAGAAAAAGGAGTGGAAATCGGCTCTGTAATTGAAGGTTCCACTGCTGAGAAGATGGGAATTCAAAAAGGCGATCAATTGAGGAAGATTGATGGGAATTCAATTGAAGATTTTGATGACGTTCTTGAAGCCCTTAAAGCGAAAGAAGTTGGAGATAAAGTTGCCGTTGAATTGTATCGAGACGGAAAGAAGTTGAATCTAGAAGGGGAGCTTGGAAGTCGCAAAGGCTACACCTCCAAAGGATTTAGTTGGATTTCAGACAATCAACAAGAAGATGTTATAGTGCGAATGAAGATTGAGGTCGCAGATCCTTCTACGAAAGATTTGAAGCAGCTCAAAGACAAAACAGGCGAGCCGATATCGATAGAGAATGATCTGGAGTTTAAAGCAATGGAATTTAAGCCCAACCCGACGAAAGGGCGTTTTGACTTGAAACTCGATTTGATCAAAAAAGGGGAGACGACCATCAGCTTGTACGATGTTCAAGGAAGAAAAATATTTGAGGAGATCATTAAGAACCTCGATTCGGTCTACGAGCAATCCTTCGACATTCGAAGTGAGCCATCTGGAATTTATTTCCTCAATGTGCGTCAAGGTGCACAGAGCATGACCAAGAAGATCATTAAAGAATAGTAAGAATCATATCCTTCAGTAGTGAGAGAGTCGTTTGTCCTTTGGATTGGCGGCTTTCTTATTTTTGGGGCATGCGCAACCTAGTTTTCATTCTCGGCCTCATCCTATGTTCTTGCAATACTGGTTTTCAAACTGCCGATCGTGAACGCATTTTGGAGCGATTGGAGGCACAAGTTGTATCGTGGAATGAAGGCGACTTGGATGGTTTTATGACGGCTTACCTCAAAACCGATTCACTGATGTTCGTAGGACGTGGTGGTTTGAATTACGGGCATGCGAAGACCCTTAAAAACTATAAGCGGAGCTACCCCAATCGGGAAGAAATGGGCCGACTTTCATTCGACATATTCGAATTAAAAGCTTTGGGGCAAAACAATGCCTTGGTCATAGGGGCGTGGCAACTCGACCGTGTAAAAGACACACTCTCAGGTTCGTTTAGCTTGAACTGGCAACGAGTAGACGGAGATTGGGTCATCATAGCAGACCACTCTAGCTAAATGTCCATAGTCAATAGAGCTTCTCTGTGCCGATGCTCTATGAGTACCTTAAAAAGCTCGAGGTCGGGATTTTGCGAGAGCTCAAGTGCTTTCTCTACCGATAATCATGCGAGTTTAAATTCTCCCATACTGTATTGCGCATAGGCTGCTGCTAAGTAGGTGCCAAAATCTTCTGGATTTAAGACGTGCATGCGTTCTATGCCAGCCAATGCTTCATGGAAGTTTCGAGCTCTCAGGTTGCGTTCAATGCGCTCCTCGACTATCTGTACGAGGCTGTCTACATTGTCCATGGTATTTATCTGGAAAGCCAAGTGATCTATGCGTTGAAAGTTTTCTTGGCTGCTGTCAACGGGATAAAGATTTATGTACAGTGCTTCTGCTTCATGAAAAAAACCATCGCACGACTTCAGCATGTGTTCGATGGTGGTCAGGGAAAAGTGGTAAATCGCATTTCTTCCCGAATCTTGAGTGAAGAATTTCTGAATGTCTTTGCGATGCTCAGCTTCATACTTCTCGAGGCATTCACCTACTTTCAGGTCTAAACTTCCGATTTCAATCGCGTTGTAACAAGTGCAGATGTTACTGCTTGCGTGCTCGATGTCGAATTTTTGTTCTTTACACGATTGGGTGATCGTTAAGAGTAATCCGAGGACTGAAAGGTATATTAGATTGATTCGACGCATAAATGACAGCGGCTAAATGTAGCCGTTTTATTATCCGACGGTTCAAAAATTAAACGATGATAGACAGCGAAGCTTTGCGATGTGCGAAACCGACAAATACCTATGGTCCTGCACTTGACATTTTTCAGCTTACCTTAGCCTACTTTTGTTCGTATAGAAAGCTAAAACAATGAAAAAATTTTTACTCCCCATCGCTTGTTTGTTTTTCGGAAGTGCATCTGCGCAAACCGACTCCATTCCTAAAACGCCATTCCTCGAAGTTTTTACTAGTTCGACATGTGGACCTTGCAGGCCTGGAAACATTAGAATCAAAGAACTTTTTATAGACGATGAAGATTATGTGAATCGTTATGTGATGGTGAAATACCAGATGTCGTGGCCAGGTTCAGGTGATCCTTACTATACAACTGAGGCAGGTGGTCGCCGATCCTTTTACGGCATTAATTCTGTGCCGGCGATGTTCATCAATGGAGTGGCCATTGGTAACCCAAGCAATATGAACACAAGTGTCTACGACAGCGAGGTTCAAAAATATACTGGATTAAAAATCACTCCTAAACTCACTTGGTCCAATGGAGGAAAAACCTTGGATTACAACATCGACTTGGAAGCTCTAAGAGATGTTCCAGGTCCTGCCAATCGCTTTTGGATTTCGATCTTGGAACGGACAACCGTAAACAATGTCAAGTCAAATGGTGAGAATTCTTTTGAGTATGTAATGAAGAAGATGATTCCGAGTGCTGGTGAATTTATCGTTGGGGATTTACCTAAAGACACAGTTGTAAACCGCACAGGCACCTATACTTTCAATGGAAATTATCGCTTGCCAAGTAATTCGAGCGACGAGATTGATCATGCCATTGAGCACAGCGTAGAAAATTTTGAAAATTTGGAGGTTGTTGTATTCGTTCAGAACATCGATCGAAGCATGGTGAATTCTGCTTGGGGTTTTGACCCGGCGGATGAAACGGATACCTACCACCCGATGAATCCAAACAATCCACTTGGAGAGAATTACAATCCAGACCTTACTGGTTCTGAAGATTTGGAGGAGCTTCCAGCACGACTTTTAATTCCAAACCCAGCAAACAATCAAGTGCGCCTCAGTGGTATGGAAGGAGTTGAATTGACCTTGATAAATGTATTGGGTCAAAAGATTGAAAGTGGAGTAGGCGCTATTGATCTTTCTGAGGTAAACAACGGCCTCTACTTAGTTCAATGGACGTCCGAAGGTGAATCTTACAGCGAGCGTTTGATCGTTCGTCACTAAAAGCTTAAGACCATAAAGCATGGTCGAACTTATAGAAAAGGAAAAGCGAGCTTCGGCTCGCTTTTTTTGTTGGCACTTTCCTGATGGTGGCCAAAAAAAAGCCCAGACTTCGTGAGAAGCTGGGCCTTTTTCTTTTGTGTTGTATGGCTCTTAGAATTTTCTAACGGCTCTTACTCTAAAGTTTTGACTTCGCTGAGAAGCTTGTGTATTTCCAAAACCAAAGTTGTAGTGCCACGCAAAGTTGCTGAATTGCTCAGAAGATGACCAATACTCTCCTGAAGTGTTAAAGCCACCCAATGAACTCTGGTGTAGGTTGGTGTACATCAACAAAAGGGCATCTTTAGAAGGAAGTACCCAATCAGAGAAACCACCTAAAGTTAATGCTGCACATATGTCTGCTGCCTCGTTAGAGTTGCTGCAACCATTGTTTACAATCTTATTGGTGTTGGCTGCGCTTGAATCGGCAGACAAACTAGTGTTGAAGGTTGTTCCACTGCAACTCCATGGCGCAGAAGCGCTCTGGTCTGATGTTGCTGCTTCCCATCCACCGCCACTAGCGTCAAGATAGAAAACAAGTCCTCCACCAGGTCCAGTATCACCTAAAGCGTACTGAGAAGCTGTAGTGAACGATATCTCTGGGCCATAGCCAGTGAAGGTGCCATTGAAGGCATAAGAACGTACATAGTATGTTACACCAGCTGTAAGGTTGACCAAGCTTGAAGTGAAGCTTCCAAGTCCAGTACCATCAGCCGTAGAGTTGTTTAGAATTGTTGGGTTTGGACTCGTAGAGTAAACCACACCTCTTGCTTGAACAGGGGCACAACCATTGTCTAGAACTTCACCCCCACCGGTAGCATCGAAACGACCAATGTTTGTGATTGCAGTAGTTGTAAGAATTGGTGCACCGAAACAAGTTTGGACGACAACAAAAGGAGAGTTGAAGTCATTACAATCACCCTCTGAAATAACGGCTCTAAAATATTGAGGAACCGCATCCATCGCGTAGCTGATGCTCGTATTGGTTTCACCTGCGATGTCTGTCCAAGTTGACGCATCACTGGATTTTTGCCACTGAACACTGCCGCGCGCAGCATCGAGGTCGAGGTTTAAAGTATCACCTACAAGAAGTTTTACTGTATCTGTTTGGGCTTGCACACTTCCGAAGGCGAGTGCACAAAGCGCTGTTAAAGCTATTGCTATGTTTTTCATCTTCATCATTATTAGCGTACAACAATACTTGACGTATGACTTTGCTTGCCATCCATCAATTGGAGTTCATAAATACCTGCTGGAACATTGGAAAGATCAATTTGATTCAATCCATCAGTAATGGACATTCTCAAAATCGATTGCCCAGATAGATTAAACAAATTCATTTCTTTCAGCTCAGCACCATTCTCTATGAAGAGAACGTCTTGCGTAGGAACAGGGAAAAGTTTCACTTGTCCTTTGCTCAAATCCAATAGAGAAAGACCTTTAACTGTAAGGTCCATATCGTCTGTTGAAGTGCAATTGCGAGCATCCGTAACGCTCAAGCTGTAGTTCTGATTTGCTCCACCCACAGTTGCAGTTGGATTCGCCAAGCTAGCATCGTCTAGTCCAGTAGCTGGAGACCATGCATACGTGTAAGGCGTTGTTCCACCAGAAGCAACACCAGCAAGCGTGTCTCCTAACTTCACATCAGTGCCTTGTGGCTCGTCGATGTCGGAACCAGCGTCAGCTACTAGTTCGGTTGGTTGATCCGTGACAATGGTTTTTGAAAAGGAAGTTTGGCCAATAGCGCTCCCCCCAATCAAACACCCCATCAACATGAATAGGTACTGTTTTTTCATAAAATCTAATTTTAATAATGAGCAGATTATTTGAATCTATTTGAGTCGTTTAATGTATAAAATTCAAGCAAGAAAAAAGAACCTAGGGCGTATTATTCGTCCACGACTTTATTCTAGAAAAATTGTTCGCTGAGTTTAGGAGGAATCGAGGCTAGGGAAGAGGTCGAGAGAATTCCTCATCCTGAATTGAACAAGATCAGCAATCTGAGTAGCCAATCTCCAGCATGATGTTGTGCTCTCGCTTTTGATTTAGAAAAACCATCATCGTCATTTCACAATGCTCATCTTGCTCGAAGGTGACAAACATCTGATTGTTTGTAGCGTCAAGGGAATAGGATTGCGAATCCATAAGTGCCTTGAGTTTTTTGGTTTCTTCCTCGGGTAAAAAAGACTGAGCCAAAGCAAGTCCGCGTTCGAACCAAAATGGGATGTCGTTGATTACAGGTTCGGTGACTGAGGTATGCAACTCTGCGAAGAAATTGAAATTCAAGCAGCCACCTCGAGTGATGAAAAGTGTGTCTTTGTTGGCCAATGGAACCACAGCCATTTTCGCTGAGTCAATCCAGGTGTAGTGCACAAAATGATCAAGTTCCTTCATGAAGGCATCGTCTTGATTCGATTCGTCGAATGGACAATCGAAGGCATCTAAGGTGTCCACCTCGGTTGCAGATAGGTCTTCAGATGGCGTTTCAGCAGCTTCATTGCACGACTGGAAGGCAAATAGCAGAAGAATCAATAGGGAACTTAGACTGAGTATTTGCTTCATTTCTTTTTCGTTGATTTTGCCTTGAAAGTTTGCGCAAACATCAAGCTTTTTTGCAGATGTTCCTATTGGACTTCATCACTCATTCCTAGTTATTTTCTTTCTCTTTAGAAAGTTGCAGCGAAAGGGAATTGATGCAATAGCGAAGTCCCGAAGGTTTTGGTCCATCTGGAAATACATGACCGAGATGAGCATCGCAAGAGTTGCATCGAACTTCTACGCGAATCATTCCGTGTGAATCATCCCTAATGTATTTGATGGCTTGTTCGTGAATGGGGTCGGTGAAACTGGGCCAGCCGGAAGAGGAAGAGAATTTAATTGAAGAATCGAAGAGAGGCTCTTCACAGCAAGAACATTGATAATTTCCTTCTTCAAAAACTTCACAAAGCTCGCCGCTGAAGGGCGCCTCCGTTCCATGCAGGCGTGTAATTCGATATACATCGGAACTTAGCTTTTCTTTCCAAAAGTCATCAGATTGATGACGATCGTGCTTTGGTTCTGGATTTCCTTCCTTAATTACATGCAAAATGTTCGACCAGTTCATGCCCTTGTTTGTTTGACTGTAAAGAAAGCAATTCCTCAATTTGCTTTCCTCCCTAAACAGGCCCTTTGAATCTCCATACCCACTTGAGCTCATCAAATGTCATACTCCATCATATTTGAACTCAGCAGTTCTCTATATTCGACCCAATGCATTTGAAGTTCATCACATCCTTGTTCTTAATCGCTTTGTCGGTTTCGAGTTTTTGCAAGGAACCCACGGAAAGGCAAATGATTGAAAACTCTGCTGATGTTGTGTGGCATTGGGTAGATGAATTCAGTGATTTGGAAAAGGGAAAATTAAAAGCATGGTTGATTCCAACCCTTGAGGCAACTCAGAAAACTCTTGGGACTTTCCCCTTCGATGTTCACTTACACATGCACAGAAAGGAAAAAGCCAAAGAACCGGTTCCATGGGCAAATACCTGGCGCTATCCTCATCAGTCCATTCACTTTCACGTCGATCCAAGCTATAAACTAGAGGCTTTCTTGAACGATTGGACTGCACCCCATGAAATGAGTCACCTAGCTCTGCCTCACCTCGGAGAAGATCACGCTTGGTTTGCTGAGGGCTTCGCGAGCTTCATGCAAGCCCAAGTGATGCGAACCATGGGGATTTACACGGATGAGGATGTGAAGAATAAGTACGTTTCGAAAGTGACGAAAGCCATGCCTTTGTTGGATTCTCCGAGTCCACCGGCTGAACTTTTCCGTGAACTCAGAAAGCAGCACGAATATCCAGCTTTCTACTGGGGCGGGGCAACCTACTTTATGCGTCTGCATGAAATGCTCAAGGAAAAAGGAAGCAGCGGTCTGCCCGAATTGGTGCAGAGATACATGGAGTGTTGTCGGAAGGGGAGCAGAAGGCTTTCAGACGTGCTCGCGTCTTGGGATCGTCTTTTAGATTCGACTGCCTGCCAATCGATCTTCAATGAATATTCTGAGCAACCTTGCCGGAATGTGGTTTCCAAAGCACTGGCTGATACCTACTGAGAGAGCAAAAAAAAAGAGTCCCACAATGGAGACTCTTTCTTCAAAAACCAATTTCAGGCTTTTCGTTACTATTTTACTTGATGCACGTGGACATCCATTTGCGGGAAAGGAATGCTCAATCCGGCTTTTACAAATTGATCGTAGACAGTTTCATTCATATCAAAATGTACGGCCCAATAGTCCTCAGCCTTTACCCAAGTGCGAACGGTGATGTTCAATGAGCTGTCAGCCATTGCTCCCAAACGAACGAAGGGAGCTGGATCTTTCAATATTCTGCTGTCTGCCTCAATAATCTTATTCAAAGTATCCTTAGCAAGCTGGACGTCATCTCCGTAGCCAATGCCAAAGCTGAAGTCCACTCTACGTGTGGCTTCGGTACTGTAGTTTATCATCGATGAAGATGATAATCCTCCGTTTGGAATGATGATCGTTTTATTGTCAGGGGTCTTAAGAATGGTGTTGAAGATTTGTACTTCATGAACACTCCCAACGTAGCCAGAAGCTTCAATAACGTCTCCTTTCACAAATGGCTTAAAGAGGAGAATCATGATTCCTCCTGCGAAATTTCCAAGAGTTCCACTTAAGGCCATACCTATGGCGAATCCAGCTGCCCCTAGAATAGCAACGAAACTTGTTGCCTCAATGCCGAGCATGCCAATAAAAGAAACCACCACCAATACTTTGAGCATCATGTTCAAGATGCCTTTCAAAACTGGTTGAAGGTTTTCGTCGATGTTCCGACGCTTCATCATCTTAGAACTCATTTTGGTGATTCTTGAAACCACCCACAGGCCGATGACCAGAAAAATTAGCGCCCCAAGTACTTTTGGGCCCCAAACCCAAAGAAGATCCATTCCTTTTTGGGCATATGTGTCTACCGTTTCCATCTTAATAATTTTTAAAGAGTTCGCGAAAGTAAAGCACTCAAGCCTATGTGACCTTTACTTCTATTGAATTACTCTATGAGTCTTTAAATTGCATTTCATACAAGACCTTGTACTGCCCATCTTTCATGAGCAGCTGTTGATGTGAGCCTTGTTCAACGATTTTCCCTTTGTCGAGAACAACAATGCAGTCGGCATATTGAATGGTAGCCAGCCGATGGGCAATGATCAAGGAGGTTCGCCCCTTGGTGATTTTCTCAGTTGCACGTTGAATGAGCTCCTCAGAATCGGAATCCACGGATGAGGTCGCTTCGTCTAGGATTAGGATTTCTGGCTTGTAGACATAGGCCCGGATGAAAGCAATGAGCTGCCTTTGGCCTACGGACAATACACCACCTCTTTCCTTTACGTCGAAGCTGTAGTCGCCCTTCAGTCGTTCAATGAAGTCGCTGGCACCAACGGCCTCGGCAGCCTCTCGCACTTGCTCTTCAGTGATGCTTGGGTCGCCCAAAGTAATGTTGTTCAAGATGGAGTCCGAAAAGAGAAAAACGTCTTGAAGTACTATGCCAATATGCTCTCGAAGGCTTTGTAATTTGTAGGATCGAATGTCGATGCCGTCGATTAGAATTTGCCCTTTTTGAAATTCGTAATTCCGATTCAGTAGGTTGATGATGGAAGTTTTTCCTGCGCCGGTAGCTCCCACGAAAGCAAAGCGTTCTCCCGGTTTCGTTTCGAAGCTGATGCCTTTCAGAACCCAGTCTTCATCGGTGTAGGCAAACCACACATCCTTAAACTCAATATGTCCTTTAATTTGCTCGGCATCTTGCTCGCCTATATCCTCAATGTGCTGCTCTGTGTCGAGGATGCCAAATACACGTTCACTTCCCACCATTCCCATTTGAAGGATGTTGAAGCGATCGGCCAACTGACGAATCGGACGGAACAACATATAGATGTACAGAATGAAAGCTACAAGCTCACCATAGGTAACGCTTCCTGAAAGAGCTTCTTTCCCTCCCCACCAAACAAGCAGGGCAAGTGAACATGCGCTCAGAAGTTCAACCACAGGAAAGTAGAAGGCATTTGCGTAGACCGTGCGCACGTGGGCCTGACGGTGTTTCTTATTGATCTCTTTAAACTTCTCGAGCTCTCGTTTTTCACGATTGAAAATCTGAACCACATTCATTCCTGTAATGTGTTCTTGAACGAATGTGTTGAGCTGAGCGACTTGAGTTCTGATGTCTTGAAAAGCTGACTTCAGAACTTTTTGGAACATACGTGTTGCAATGAGTAAGAAGGGAAGGCTCAGAAGAGAAACAATGCTCAACTGCCAATTCGTAGCAAACATGATGGCGATGACAACAACCAGCTTAATGACGTCTCCAATGATGATCAACACTCCTTGCGAGAAAATATCGGCAATGGTTTCAATGTCGGAAATCACTCGGGTAACGAGCGTCCCGATTGGAGTGCGGTCGAAGTACTTGAGTTTAAAGCCAAGTATTTTACGGTAAACCATGGCTCGTAGATCGCGAATGACCGATTGACCAACCCAGTTTGCTAAATACGTTTGGTAGAATTGAACAAATGCTTCAAGAAGCAAGAGAACGATCAGGATGATGGTCATCTGAACCAGCAATGGTGGGTCTGGTTGAATGATAGCCTCGTCTAAGGTGTATTGGATGAGAACTGGTCGCAGTGGACCCAGAATGGCAGAGAGGAGCGTGAGTAAGCCCGTGAAAAAGAAGGTTAGGCTGTAAGGTTTTACGTATTTCAGAACCCTTCCAAAAAGCGAGAAATCAAAGGCTTTTCCACTAACTCCTGCCATCTCAGTCTTTCAAGCTTGGTTCGTAATCAATCTTACTCAAATAGAGCCCATGGCCAGGAACAGAAGTCCCAGCTTCAGTTCTCTTTTTGGATTCCAGCACAGCCAGCATACGCTCTGCATTCCCCTCTGTATCAATGAATGTCCCAACTAAGGCTCGAACCATATTTCTTAAAAATCGATTGGCGCTGACTTCAAAACAATAACCATCGGAAATAGATCGCCATTCCATGGAAAAAATCGTGCAAAGGTTTGTTTTTGTTTGAGTCCTGCTCTTTGAAAAGCAACTAAAATCGTGTTCTCCCAAAAGAAGTTTGGCGGTTTGATTCCAAAGCTCCAAATCGACCTCAAGCTTCTGGAGGTAATAAGACTTGCCTTCGAGGAAAGGATTCTTTTTTTGATGGATGAAGTATTCGTAGGTACGTCTGCTGGCGGAAAAGCGTGAGTGCACATCATCAGCAACGGGAAAACAGCGTTGCACAGCAATATCACGAGGAAGAAATGAATTCAGTTGGTACACCAGCAGATTGCCCATTTCTTGTTTTTCCTCTTCAAGTTCGAAATGCAAGAAGAACTGTTTTGCATGAACGCCCGTATCTGTGCGGCCACAGCCTATTACGGCAATGGGCTCCCCTAAAATGGTGGAGAGCGCCTTCTCCATAACTTCTTGGATGCTCAAAGCATTGAGTTGCCGTTGCCAACCGTGGTACTGAGTACCCAAAAAAGACATTTCAATAAAGTATTTCATGAAGGGCCGCAAATTTAGGATTCTGAACAGGCCCTTTTCCTACTTTCGAAAAGTGATTCGCATTGGTCTTCTTTCCGACACTCATGGACACCTCGAAGAGCGTGTTTTGAACTTCTTTAAAGAGTGCGACGAGGTCTGGCATGCAGGCGACATTGGCACCATTGAGGTTCTTGAAGAATTGGAAGCTTTCAAGAAAACAAGAGCTGTATGGGGAAACATTGATGGTCACATTCTGAGATCTGCCTGTCCAGAACATCAAAAATTCACACTCAAAGGCTTGCGTGTGTGGATTACGCACATCGGCGGTTATCCTGGTCGTTACGACATTCGAGTTCGAGAGGAAATTCGACGGAACCCGCCAGATTTATTCATTTGTGGACATTCACATATTCTCAAAGTGATTCCAGATAAGAAGCTCAAACTATTGCACATGAATCCTGGCGCAGCGGGATTGTCGGGTTTTCACCAAAAGAGAACCGCGCTTCGTTTTTGCATAGAAGGGGGGAAGCCGACAAATTTGGAAGTGCTTGAGTTGGATCGCTGGCCGGAGAAGACCAGTTCCTAATTATCTTCTGTCGGGGAAATTGATTGTTCCCAAAGTTTCTGCCCATCGCTGTCAAGCAATTGAAAGTTCAAACTTCTTTTCCCAAATGGGCCGCTAACATCAATGAGTCCAAATCCGCGAGATTGAATTAAACTGCCTTCAAGTCGATGTGCGTTCTGCTCTTTGTCGGCGACATTGCTCACGCTCGAAGTGAGGGGAGAAACAGTGAAATCATAAACCTTCTCTCCATTCGCCAGCTCCAATACAGAAAACTCCGAGTGGTGCCGGTCTCCGGTGAGGAAGACGACGCCAGAGATGTTTTCTTCAGATAGTCTGCGGAGCAAATAATTCCGCTCTTCCGGAAAATTCGAGAAGTTCTCGTAAACCATTGCTGAGCTCAACATTTGACCTCCAACGGCGATGAACTTGTACTGAGATTTCGAAGCCTTCAGCTCAGAAATGAGCCATTCCATTTGAGTCTTGCCTAGCATTTTACGGCGCGAACTGTCGTATTTCGGTGTTCGAAACCAGCGATTGTCGAGCAAATAGAATTGCACATCATTGAAATAGAAATTGCTCGTAATTCCCTCCAATTCTGAATTGCCAAAGCTGGGGTTGGCCCAGAAAAGCTTGAAGGCTTCTTTCGCTCTGTCTTTGTAAATCCATGTTCCAACGGCATCGTTCAAACCAAAATCGTGGTCGTCCCAAATGGCGTAATTGTTTGTGCTGGCGAGCAGTGGCTGCATCTCTTTGAGAGAGCGAGTGTGGGTGTTTCGATGCAGCAAACCATTCCAAGTAAAGGCATCTGCTTCGCGGTAATAGGTATTGTCGCCCAACCAGAGCATCAAGTCGGGATTGCTCGACCGAATGCTTTCAAAAACCTGATAATCGCCTCCATAGCCTTTGCCCGGACGATCAAATTCCTCTTCGTTTACATACACGCAACTACCTAATGCAAGTCGAAATGCTTCTGGGTCTTTTCGATAATGCCAGAGTTCTTGAGTCGTGAACTTGCAGTTGTAGTCCAGTTCTACTTCTCTGCCATTTTGCAGAACGATGAATTTGTACTCTGTTCCGGGATCCAAATTCTCTGCCCTGAGCTTGGCTGTAAATCCTCCTTTTTCGGTGGTTTTAATGCTGGCTGATGTCCAAGAAGAATCAGGCGATCCCTTTTTCCAATAGCGAATGCTCATGTTCGCATTAAACTTCGATTGCACCCAAACTTGAACTTCGGTCAGCTCTGAGTAGCCTACCATTGGGCCCGATTGAAGTTTGACATCCGTGTTACAAGAAGTCGCAAAAAGTACGAGTATGAAAATCAAGTATCTCATTAGAAAGCGTATCCGAGTTCAAATCCACATTGAACTTTTAATGGACTGCTAAAGTACGGTCCATATCCCAGTTCGTCTGGAGGAACAACTCTTCTTTGTGTTGCCAGTTGCTCAATCCAATAGTTGTTTTTGTAGCCCAAGCCAAAATTAAAATCGAAGTACGCTCGGCCTAAGTTCAGCTGGTATCCCACCAAAAGGTTGACGTTAAAATAGGTAGCTCTGAAGTAAGATTGAAACTGATTGAAGTATCGATCGGCAATCTTCAAGCTTGAGTAGGATGCATGAGGGCCAATGTAAAGTCCTACGGGCGCCTTCATTTTCGATTTGGTAGAGCTCATCAGGAAAATGCGATGTGCAGCCTGAATGCGAAAACCTTCAAATATCAACTCGTCGATGCCTAAGCCGCCAGGAGTGGAGTTGTCTACCATGGAAAGTAGAACCCCTTTGAATAAATATGAAGCCGAGAGCTGACTGCTCTGCTTCAAGCCATGAACGACCTCGCCGGTAATGCGCGCTTCAGAGACAAACGGAAAAATGGGACCTGCAATGAGGTTGAATGGATTTGTTTTGAGAATGAATTGATCCTGTACTTTTTCAGGTGGTGTAAAATCTGCTTGGGCTAATATTCTTGGACTAAGAACCCAGCTCAGCAGTAGGAAAAGGTAAAAAGCGCGATGCGAGATGATCATATTGCGAATCGCGCTTTTGGAACAGATTCTAAGCCGCTCAAACGATTTTCTTGAAAAAGGAAATGTCCGGCAATTCCAATCATGGCGGCATTGTCCGTGCAGAATTCAAACTTAGGGACAAATGCTTTCCAGGAATTTCTCGTGCACATTTTCTCGAAAGAGGATCTCAACTCTGAGTTTGCTGAAACGCCCCCAGCAATCCCCAGATGCTGAATGCCTTCTTTTTTAGCGGCCTCTTCAAAGATGGCCAAGAGGTAGTCGACGATGTGCCGCTGAACGCTGGCGCAAATGTCTTCCTTTCGTTTTTCGATGAAGTCGGGGTCCTTCTTCAATTCTTTCTTCAAGAAATTCAGCACTCCAGTTTTTAATCCGCTGAAACTGTAGTTGTACAGTGGGACGTTCGAGCGTGTAAAGCTCAAGGCATCAGGGTTTCCTTCTTTTGCCAATCGGTCAACTACGGGTCCGCCAGGGTAGGGCAAGCCCATAATTTTTGCGACCTTATCAAAAGCCTCGCCGGCGGCATCGTCGAGGGTGCTTCCAAGTTCCACGAATTCGGTAGGTGAATTGACTCGAACGATTTGCGTGTGACCTCCGCTAACAGTGAGGTTTAGGAATGGAAATTCAGGAATGTCGGAGCCGTCTTCAATCCAATGCGCCAAGATGTGAGCTTGCATGTGATGCACTTCCAGCAGAGGCTTGTTCAGAGCTAAGGAAAGGCCTTTGGCGAAGGATCCACCAACGAGCAAAGAACCCAGCAGGCCTGGTCCTCTTGTGTAGGCGATGGCATCAATTTCTTCCAGCTTTATTCCGGCTTGCTTTAAGCTTTGTTGAACCACTGGAAGGATGCTCTTTTGATGTTCGCGCGAGGCGAGTTCCGGCACCACACCACCATACTGCTCATGAACTTTTTGATTGGCAACCAGATTCGATAGAACGCGAGCACCACTTAAAACGGCAGCAGAAGTGTCGTCGCAAGATGATTCTATGGCAAGTATCCTTGTCTCCATGGCTTTATTTAATGGGCTTTCCCGACTACAATGCTACTTTTGTACAAAGCACTCAAAAGTATCAAAAAGCGGATTCTTATATCGCTTCTCCTGCTCTTCCTTTTATTGGCGAGCGTTGTTTTGCTCAGCATCAAAAGTTCTGGATTTCAGACCTTTCTGGCTCAGCGGGTCGTCGCTTACCTAAATAGTACCTACAAGACGGACATTCACCTCGATGGAATTGAGATCAATGGCCTCGATGAAGTGAAGCTTCATGGTCTTTATGTTCTGGATCATCGCAAAGACACTCTTGCTCGAATCAGCACGATGGAAATCAATTTGAATGTGTTTCGTCGGATTGACACGTACATCGACCTCGATCATGTTTATGCCAGTTCAGTTCTACTGAAAATACATTGTTATGAGGGTGAAGAAACCAACAATTTCACTCAGTTCATAGATCTCTTTGCCTCGGAAGAGCCCAGTTCTTCAGCGGAATTTGGTTTGCGCTGTAGGGAGGTCAACTTCTCGAATGTGGAGTTTTACAATTGGGATGAAAACATTAGTAGCACAGTGCCTCAGATTGATTTCGATCATTTAGCACTGCGAAAAGGAGACATTCATTTGTCTGAATTTAAAATGCTTCCAGAAACCATCTTAGGGACTGTGGACCGAATAAACTTTGAAGAGTCCAAGGGGTTTTCAGTTCAGGACTTAAATGGGGTGTTTCGAATGCGTCCAGGAAATATGTCGCTCACAACAGCGCGTCTTAAAACAAGCCGAACCGACTTGGATTTTGACTACAACATGGCATATTCCGATTTCGGTGCTTTTTCAGAATTTCTAGATTCCGTGATTTTAAGCGTAGATGTGCGTGCAGGAAACTTAAGCAGCAATGATCTCTACTTATTCAGTGAAACTTTTGAGGGACTCAACTTGAATCCTGACATAAGGGCAAAAGGGGAAGGCCCTGTAAATGACTTAGAAGTTGAATACGCCGAATTGGTGCTCGACAATCAACTCACCTTCAAGGCTTCGGGTAGCTTAAAGCAGATTACCGAGCCCAAAAAGAGTCTTCTAGATCTACAGATTGAAGATGTGAGCTTTTATCCAGCCTATTGGGATAGCCTTCCGACCTATCCGTTTAAACTCCCACAGATTGAGATGCCCACCTATTTGGGTCAATTCAAAATTCTTGAAGCCGAGGGAAAGCTTAAGGGAAGTTGGGACAAGTTGAAGTTGAACCTTTTGCTTGAGGGCGATCGGAATTTCGCAGAACTCAAGGCCGAGGTGAAGGAGCTGCTCTCGGGCAAACCGATGATGCAAGGAGAGTTGAAAGGGAGCTTTGATTTGGCTCAATTGTCTGGTGCTTCTGACTTTGGTAACGCTCGACTCCAAACGAGTTTTAAACTGAGCTCAAGTCAAACGTTTTCGGCAAAGGGGACTGCTCAAGTTCTTGAATTTCAAGGATATCCCTACACAAACCTTCAGTTTCAAGGAGATTATAAAAACGATAGTCTGCAGGCATTTGCTTTGCTCGAGGATCCAAACGGTAGGCTGGAGGTAGCGACTTACGCTGTTTTCACTGAGGGCGCTTCGCAGTACAGTGGTAGTCTGCGTCTCGATTCTCTCTTTCCTGGAAAATTGAAATTGTCGAAAATGGACACAAACATCAATTTGTCTTTCGGAAGTAGGTACAGCATTAAGTTGAATAAAGCGAATGAACTCTATGCTGGCATATTCATGGATGAATTGCTTTTGAAGAATGAAGAACTTGAGTACAAAGAAGCAGATGCTGGGATTGAAGTGTGGTTGGAAAAAAATCGCTCAGAATTGGAAACACATTCCAGGTCATTTGATTTAAGCCTAAAGTCCAATAGAGGCATCGAGACCTCAAATGAAATATTGGCCCAAGCCTTCGACCGATTCTTACCTTCTCAAGAAGTAAAGCGAAAAACGCTCAAACAAGGGCATTTGGATGCAGCTCTGAACATTCACGATGCCAATCGCTTGCTTCATGTTTTCGACAAAGACTTATCGATTAAAGATGAGCTGAACGTCAATGCTGAATACAGAACGATTGATTCAATGCTGTATGTGAAACTTCATTCAGCAGAAGTGAGCTACGGTCAAATGGCGCTGGAAGAGCCCATCGTTGAGCTGATTGGTGACCCAAAGAAACTGTCTCTCAATTTCACATCCCAAAACTTTGTTCTATCGGACAGCTTTCAACTCCCAGACCTCTTGCTGCGATCCCACCTAGAACGAGATACTTTCAATCTCAGTCTAAATTTAAATCGAGTGCAGGAAGATCATCCGGACAATGGTTTTGTCATTCTCGATGGCCACATTGATGAAGGAGTTGTATACGGACGGATGGTGGATGGTCACATTCAGATTCGAGATTCACTATGGAAGTTGTTTGATCGAGGAGGTTACACCTTGGATGAAAGCGGATTGCACATCATTGGCTTGGGAGCGCAAAACGATGGTCGGGAAGTCAGGATTAATGGGGATGTTGGAAAATTAGAAACGGATGTCCTGATGTTGAGCATTCAAGACTTGAACATTCAAAACATGTTGTCGATCATAAGCAATGAGAAGTTGCAAGGCAGCGGTTCTTTGTCGGGTGAGGTGAAAGCTGCGGCGGTATTGTCGGATCCTCAATTAGAAGCAGAGTTGCGCTTTTCGGATCTCGTTGTAAACGATCAAGAGATAGGGGAAGGCAAATTGAAGGGGAAGTGGTTGGGGCAAGTTGGTGGACTTGATCTTAAGGGTAGTTTCATCAACAATGGCAATCCCATTCTTTGGCTCGAAGGTTTTTACTATCCGGTTCAAGAAGAAGAAAATTTGGTATTGAATGGATTGATTCGGAACTTTAAACTGGCCAGTCTTAGCCCGCTCTTAAAAGAGTACATCTCCGACCTTCAAGGCGAATTGAATGGGGAGTTGAGCATTCGAGGTACACCTCTCAATCCACGATTATTCTCGAATCTGAAGTTCAATAAGGCAGCTGCAACTGTTAATTATCTTGGAACGCGTTATTATATTGACAATCAAACATTTAAGATTAGAGAGGATTGGTTTGGTTTTGATCATATTTTAATCAAAGATGAGAACGATGGAACCGCATACGCGAACGCCACAATCTTTCATGAGAACTACCAGAAGTTCAACTTCGACATCAATTTTGAGACGGATAATTTCCGAGTGTTAAACACTACAGAAGAAGAGAACAGCCTCTATTATGGAAGGGCTTCCGCGGCGGGAGTATTTGGTGTTTCAGGTTATGCGGATCAATTGGTAATCGATACAGATTTGAAAGTCTTAGATCCTTCCGAATTCTTTGTTCCACTTGAGGGCGCTGAGGAAGTTACCGCCAATGAATTCATCTTTTTCAAAAGCGCTGACTCAAACAGTTTGGAGCCACAAGTTGATTTGAGCGGTATTCAGATGAATATGCAGATTGAAGTAGATGATGGAACCCAAGTGCAGCTGATTTTTGATGAAACAGCAGGAGACATCATGGAGGCTAGAGGAGAGGGAAGCTTGCGCATGGAAATCAACACCAATCGGGATTTCAATATGTTCGGCTTATACACAGTCAACTCGGGGTCTTACTTGTTTACCCTAAACAACTTGATCAGTAAGAAATTTACTGTTCGGAAGGGGAGTACGATTCAATGGAATGGCGACCCACTTCACGCAAACCTCGACTTAACGGCGATTTACAAGGTGCGAGCGCGTTTGAGTGATTTATTGAATGACCCCACCTTGAGTAAACGAACGAATACACAGGTGCTACTGCATATGTCGGAGGATTTGTTGGAACCTCAAATTAGTTTCGACTTGGCCTTCCCAGATGTCGATGCAAGCATTCAAACTCGGGCACAGAGTGCTTTGAGTACTACGGAAGCTAAGAACAATCAAGTCTTCTCTCTATTGCTGCTCAATTCTTTTGTCCCTACTGGCGGCGATCAATTGGGCGCAGTTACTGGCTCTAGCACCACCGACCTGCTTGAAAGTCAGTTGAGCAATTGGTTGTCGACCTTGAGCGATAAGATTGCCATTGGGGTCAATGAATTGGATGCTGCCAGTTTCGAGCTTGCCTTGAGTCGTGGATTCTTTGATGATCGTGTCACCTTCGAAACGAATTTAGGAGTGAGCAATGAGCAGGGGGCAGACGATGCAGAATCTTCTGGCCGCTTCATTGGTGACTTTAAGCTTGAATATAAAATTCGGCCAGATGGCAGGTTGAAGGCAAAGGTGTTCAATCGCTCCAACGACGATGCTCTAATCAACGCACAGAACGCCAGGGATACTCAAGGTGTCGGTCTCTTCTTTCGTCAGGACTTCGAGAATTGGGGTGAGTTTTGGAGCAAATCCTTTAAGCGCAAAAACAAAGAGAAGAGCTCGAATTGACGAACTTAATCTAAAGCCTAACGCTCTACCAACAAGATTGGAATGCGGAGCATCACTTTTTCAAAACTCATTACAAGCTCAGCGCCTTGCTGGGTGGGAAGAAATTCAATGGTGTGTTGTTCTGTGATTGAGCCATCGGACACAACCGGCACTTTAGTACGGAAGAGATCGAGGCTGTAATCGGGTTCGGAGTAGCCCCAATTCCCAATGTCGCTGCTCAGGCCTACCAAAAATTCATCCTTGCCCGGGAAGGCGTAGATTTTAATCGTCCTTCAGGAATGAGCTTTCCATTGAATAGAATGGGAGTTGTGGTCGTTATTTCTGTGGATTCGTTTGCGCCGAATCTCCAATACTCGCCATAAAGTTGAACGGCATCTTGCTCTTCGGTGCCAAAAATGACTCGATCTAACACAGAAGGCCGACTGTATTCCACTTCGATGTTGAGGCCTTTGTCTTTAAATTCTGCCTTCCCACTTGGGCTTAGAGTTCTGTTTTGATTGCTCAAATACCAGAAAGCTCCTCCGGCAACAACAATCAATACGGCCAATACAATTCCTACTTTTTTAAGCATTTCTCGAGTTTTTACGAATGTAAGTGAATCGGCAGTTGTCCATCCGTACAGATTCAACTTCTATTTATTGCTTGCCGAATTTCAAAAAAAAGAAGTCATGCGCATGGTGATGCTCAAGGGAAGCGGCTTTTCAGACCTGCGCTCACATTTCTTGATCATGAGTCTGTTTGCGGTACTATACAACCTGCTGGCTGTGCGTTCCTACAAAAAGACCAGCGCATAGTTTAAGAGCATTTGTCAAACTAATTCTACCTTTGGCTCAAAGAAATTAAGGTAAGTCTATATGGCTGTAGACCTAGAGAACCCCTGAGAGGCGCAAGTCACTTGGGGGTTTTTGTTTCTTAAAATCTCCAACCGACAGATACATCGAGCCAATTCCTCAAATCAAGACCATGGTTTGAGTTGTTATCCCAGACCATTATGTAACCAGCTCGCAGGAGCCAAGTCTTTTCGGGATGTTCGAAGCGATAGCCAATTCTATTATTATCCCATGTTGAAGTAGCTCGACCGCTCTTTACATCTGGAGGCTTATAGAAGTGATTTACTAAAGTTGTTCCTATCCCAAATTCAAGGTAGTGCCCAGGCCATTTTTGCTTTGGGGCAGTAATTCCTAGGTTCGCTTCTAAAGGCAGCATAAATGTACCCCTCGACCAACGAGCTCTGGTGGGCCAAAAACTGAGTCCCGCGGAAAGAGATGAACGCAGCATGCCACCTCTGTTGAAATGCTCGCGCTCATATTGGAAGCTATACCAAGCACCAGTTCCAAAGAGATGAATTTGAAAATTATTGGGATTGTTGCTTATGGCCGGTCGGCGGTGAGCCACAGAACTACTGTCCTTTCCTTCTTGTGAGAAGCAAATAAAAGAAATGAAGATCAAAAATGTGACAGCCAAACCTTTCACCCTATAAATTTATAGAAAATTGTTGTGGTAAAATGCAGGGGTTTTTTGAGTCCTCATATACTACTGTAGGAACCAAAGAGTTGGGCTTTGATGTAATCCTAAATTCAATCGGTGCTGCGGATTACAACTGCAGCGTAGCGGGATCTAAAGAACTTGGAGAATGGACTTCCTTGAAATTTGGAAAATAAAAAACCCGCTCCAGTTTCCTGAGGCGGGTTTTTTTGTTGATGAAATGTGAATCCTACTGATTCTCAAATTTGTCCATTTCCTTGTCGAAAGTTTCTTTGAACTTTTCGTAGTTGTAATCGATCTTCAAACTCTGATCCTTAGTTAAGGTCTCGTTGTAAGCAGATACTAAATCGTCGCCAGAAAGTTCAATGGCCATATAGGTCTTGTACTTTCCTTCTGGTGTGCGCATCAATTTCTCGCAGATGGTTTTAACACCAGAAAGCTTTTGGTTTACAACAGTTCGTGCATTTTCTTCGAATCGTTCCAACACCTCTTCTTGGTTGTTGAATTCAGAAGACTTCACGTAATTGTCACCAACTACTTTCATTGTAGATTGAATGTCGCCAGCCAATTGGGCTTTTGCGTTGCTCATGGCTTTTTTCTTGGAAGTCATTTGATCCAAGCTTTCGCCGATTGCATTGGCACGGAAGTATTTTTTGTTGGAGAAGTAATCAGGTCCAGAACATGGAATGATGATTTCAACTTCACCGGCTTGTTTTACGGTTTCTTTCTTGCTCTTGCAAGAGGTACTTGTTAATCCTAGGGCGAATATCGCGCCTGAAATCAAGAGGAGTTTAGCAGTGTTCTTCATTTTCATCGTGATTGAATTATACATTTAGTAGTGTCTTTTCAAAGCTTGTGCCAAAAATTCGCCCCAGCTTTTCGATGCACAAATGTGAGACATTTTCTAATGTGCAATAAGAACTTTTCTTGGGAGGAAGAAAATGGCCTTTAACTTTGAAGGATTTTTTCCATGAAGGACAAGCGCTAAATTATAAGTGGACTAAAACTAATTGAGTCTTTTCTCCTCAGTCAAGAACTAAGGGTATTTTGGCTCCGTCTTTGTATTATGGCTTTGAAACCAATCAATAGAGGCATGAACCAGCTTCTTTACATGCGTCCCAAAACACCTCAAGCAAGAGCGAGTTTTAGCTCCATTCTTTTTCTCGGAATGTTGACCCTTGTGGTCTCTGCTTGTTCAGGAACCAAAGCCTATTATAAGAAAGCACTCAAACTCGAAGAAGCTGGAATGCTTGATGAGGCGGTTTCAATGTACCTAATTTCCCTCCAGAAAAAAAGCAGCAACGTCGATGCTCAAATACAACTCAAACAAACCGGAACTCGGGTGATGGATGAGTTGTGGGCAGATTTTTACATCGCATACACAGCTGAAGAACACAAGAAGGCTGTCTATTCATACAAAGAGGCCAATGCCTTAAACGATCGCATCAACAGATACGTTAAAATTGATCGACCAGCTTACTACGAAGATTACTTTGAAGAAGCGAAAGAGGCGTACATGGATGAGCTTTACGTTGATGCGCAAGAACTTTTAGCTGCTGAGAAGTTTCAAAGTGCAAACGCACTATTCAATGAAATATCAGCTTTAGACCCTACTTATAAGGACGTCCACGACATGCGCATGACCTCAAAGGCGGAACCAATTTTTCGTCAGGCGGAAGAAGCAATGTTTAACAACGACTTCCGAGATGCTTATTACCTCTATTCGGACGTGGTGCAAGTTTCCAGCAGTTACAAGGATGCCAAGTCGAAGATGGCAGAGGCTTTAGATAAAGCGAGTTTTACCATCGCCATCATGCCGCTGGAAGGTTCAAAAACCAGCGCAGAACTAACCAATAAGTTTTACTCATTGATTACAGAAGAACTTCTCAGCCTCAATTCACCTTTCATTAAAGTGATCGATCGATCGTTGACAGATCAGATTTTGGCGGAGCAGAAGTTGGCCTTAAGCGGATTAGTAGATGAGAACACTGCGGCTAAAGCCGGAAAATTGATTGGGAGTAAGGCGGTGTTGAGTGGAAGTCTCATCAATATGAAAACCGAACAGAGTGCACCCAAAGCAACAGTTCAGCAAGGTTATGAAGCCTATCGGATAAAAAAATTCAATAAAACGACCGGCAAATCTTATTACGAGACCAAGTACCGAAAGACAAATTTCACCGAGGTTGTCGGGAGTATTAAAGTAGAAGGGACCTTCCAATTTAAGCTGGTATCCTCTGAGACAGGTGAGATCTTGGTTTCTGATGTTGTGATGAAGGAAAATAGAGATGAATTGAATTTCGCAACTTTTAAAGGGAATGCCAGCGACCTTTATCCAGGGTATTATAAGTTCAAGAACATTCCTTCGCCCGCCGACAAAGTATTTGTTGACCCTGCAAGAAAAAGAGCTTTGGAACAGAAACTTAGCAACGAAAGAAGAAAACTCCGTTCCGAAGAAAGTATGAAGTTGCAGCTGATGGAATACATTTCGTCAAACATCGCAGCGAAGATCAATGTGTATGAGAAAGCTAGGTAATCTGTGTCTTTTATTTTGTGTTGGGGCATTTTTGACTCTTACGACTTTGGCTTGTTCTTCCTCGAAGAAAACTCAGACTGCCCAGAAGCCTAGTGACAGATCTGAAAGTCCAAGTTGGGTGCAACAGCGTCCTACGAATTCCGCTTATTATGTTGGTGTTGGAGTTTCATCGAAACGCGGCACTGGACCAGAATACGCTCAAATCGCGAAACGAAATGCCTTGAGTGATCTCACAGCCGAAATTAAGGTCAGTGTTTCAAGCAATTCAGTCTTCAGTCAATTCGAGAACGACAATCGCTTCCGACAAGATTTTCAAGATGTTGTTCGTCTGAAGGCGAAAGAAGATATTCAGGATTTTGAAGTGGTAGATTCTTGGGAGAACCAAGAGGAGTTTTGGATTTACTACCGTCTTTCGAAGTCGCGGTATGCTGAACTGAAAGCTGCTAAGATTCAAAAGGCACTTAATGCAGCCAAGGCTTACGTTGGGAAAGCGCAGGTTCAAGAGAAGGAAGCGCAAATTCAATCTACTTTGAATAATTACTTCCAGGCATTTTATGAAGTGGAGTCGCTCCTCGACGAGGACTTGAGAACAGAAGTAGATGGCAAGGAAGTCTATTTCGGAAATTTTTTGGTTTCAGAAATGCGCAGACTTCTGCAGAATGTTCAATTGATGCCAGTAGCTGAAGTCCAAACCAGTATTCTCTGGGGTTCAGTAAAAGCGGAAAACCAGGCGCGTTTTGTTCTTCTTTATAAAGACAAGGCAGTATCAGGAATGAAAGTGCAGTTTAAAAGCGATGGAGTTCCACTTGAGAGCAGTCAAGCAACCTCCGATCAATACGGACAACTGAGCGCAGCATTCAAGAGCATTCCAGCAAACAAATCTCAATTTGAATTGAAGGCAACACTGATTACCCCAGAATCAGACAGTCGATTGCTCAACCGCATCCTAAACGGCAACAACGCTTCCAGCAATTTGACCTACAAAGTACGTAAGCCGAAAATTTTTGTCACTTCTGAGGAAAAGAATTTGAACCAGAGTATGTCGGAATCGATTTTGGCCAACAACGCCAAAGCTTTGATCGCCGAAGAAGGATTTACTGTCACCGCCGACGACTCTGAAGCCGACTATCGATTGTTCATTCAGGCGAATACCAGTGAAGGGGGAAGTGCCAATGGCTTTTTCACCTGCTACCTCAATGGGCGCATTGTGATGGAACGTCGTGACGGTACGGAACAGTTTTCCTATGCTCTCACACAAATAAAAGGACTGAAGCTTGATTTCAATGCTGCTGGCCTACAGGCCTACAAAGAAACGGTGGAGCATTTGAAAAAGAAAGCTGTTCCTGCTATGGTTGGCAGCTTCTAAAAGCCTATTTCCCAAGGAAACGGATTGCGCGAAGGATGATGTTGAAGTCGCCACGCACGGAATAGTTCTTGGCATAGATCAAATCCAAACGACGTTCTTCTTCCTGAGTTTGTTTTACCAAAGCACTGGAAGGATTTAAAACACCTTTTCGAATGGGAGGGAGCACTCCTTCTTCGAATGTGGAATAGCCAACAAATGATCGTTCACCAATAAGTACTTGAAAGAGGTTCCCGAAAAACTTCGACTTCTTTTTCTGAAACCAGAAGAGCAGGGGAGAAAGGCTAAGAAAAATTATCGACAAGACAAAGTCTAGAGTTCTCTTGACTCTTTTGTTGGAAGGCTTGCTGATGCTGTTGAGGTGAAGCACAGAGTACAGTTCCCCAGATGTGTTGATTGAATTGCTGCCAATCACGTAAGCTGCTGCTGGTGGGGCAATTTTAAAATCGACTTTCATCTCCTCCAAATGCGACATCTGTCGGATGATGATTTCAGCTCCAAGGTCTTGAGAGCAGAAGATGACCTCGTTTGCCTTAAACATTTCAATGTTCTCTTTCAATTCTTCAAGTTTCCCAACGTATTCGTTGGCATCCTCCTCATCTGTGCCGCTAGGCGAAATGCGTGAAATCAAATCGGCTTTGAGTTTGGTCTTTTCAAGAAGGTCTTTCACCCGCTCAAATTCCGCAAACGAGCCAATGATGAGAATGCGTTTTTCCTGTGGCAGAAGACTCTGAAAGGCCTCCAAGCCAAGCAGATTGTAGAGAAGTCGTACGAGAATTGCGCTCAAAGCAAAGTAGCCCGCTCCTAGTAGAACCACAGCTCTAGAGAATCGCTGACTTTCATCCAACAAACCATAGGCAGCTAGGATGATCATGCTTCCAACCAAAAAACCAACGAAAAATCTTCGAAGAGAGAATCCTTCGTCGTAACCGCCGGAGAAGAAGATGCTTCCAACCCAAATTCCAGAAAAAAGCGGGAAGGCGGTGCGCAGCAATTCTTCCGGGTAGAGCTTTCCTGAATAATTCTCGTAGAGGCCTGAAACCAACCAAAGGCCAATGTAAATGAGCGCGAAATCGATGATGGCAGGGTAGGAGCGGTTCCAAAAACGACGCACAATGGCAAGTGCTGCCCGCAGGTAAATTGCCATGTTGATGAGCGTGGAGAAGACGGCAGCATTGCCTCCAGAGAAGTGCTTCTTGGCGAAAATGATCATGGCCCGATAGAAGACAAAGACGTAATTGATGCTGCTCTTTTTGGTGCTTTCTCCCTTGTAATGTATGATCGAAGTCTCTGGGAAATAGTAATTCTTATACCCAGCAAGTTGAACCCTGTAAGACAAATCGATGTCCTCTCCATACATGAAGAAGGTCTCGTCGAGCAAGCCAGTTTTATCTAAGGTTTCCTTCCTCAAAAGCATAAAGGCTCCCGACAATACATCGACCTCGTTCACTTCATCGCGGTCGAGAAAACCCAAGTGATAACGTCCGAAGAGCTTCGATTTGGGAAAGAGAGCTGAGAATCCAAAGACTTTAAAGAACGCCACCCAAGGCGTTGGTAAACCTCGCTTTGATTCGGGTAGGAAATTCCCTTTTCCATCAATCATTTTTACCCCTAAACCACCGGCGTCAGGATGCTTGTCCATGAATTCAATGACTTTCGAAAAGGTATCTTGCTCGATGACCGTATCAGGATTGAGAAGCAGCACATATTCGCCACTGCTTTCCTCGATGCCTTGATTGTTTGCTTTTGAAAATCCCCGGTTGTCCTTGTTCGCAATGAGTTTTACTTCTGGAAATCGCTCTTCAACCAGACTTACCGAATTGTCGCGAGAGTTGTTGTCAACAACGATGACTTCCACGGGGAAACGCTCGCTGGCGGAACGCACCGATTGAAGGCACTGCTCTAAAAAGAAGGCTACGTTGTAGTTGACAATGATGACCGAGAGGCGGGGATTCAAGAGCTTAGTTTTGGCTATTGATGCTGGTCTCGTAAGGAACCCGATGAACAATGGATTTACCTAAGGTGATCTCATCGGCGTATTCTAAATTATCGCCAACGCTTACGCCACGCGCAATCGTGGTTAGCGTAATTCCAAATTCACTCAATCGTTTAGAGAGGTAATAAGAGGTTGTATCTCCTTCCAATGTTGTGCTGAGGGCCATGAGGATTTCAGTGATGTTCTCGTCTTTCACCCGTACCAGCAATTCTTCGATGTGCAAGTCGCTTGGGCCAATTCCGTCCATGGGTGAGATAACGCCTCCAAGAACGTGATATCTCCCGAAATATTGGTGGGTAGCTTCTATGGCGATGATGTCGCGGATGTCTTCCACCACGCAAAGCATGTTTCGATCGCGTTTCGGGCTAGAACATACAGCGCAGAGTTCTCCGTCGCTGAGGTTGAAGCACTTTTTGCAAAACTGAATGTGCGCCTTCATTTCAGCTACTGCATTGGCGAAGTCGGCAACCTCTTCCTCAGATCGATTCAGAATGTGCAGCGCCAAGCGCATCGCGGTCTTTCTTCCAATGCCTGGCAAGGACGAAAGGGCGTCTACTGCGTTTTGAAGGTATTTGGAGGAGGATTCCATCTTGCAAATGTATTGTTCTAGTTGCTAGAAATAAAGCTGCACTTCCGCATAGGATGCAATCTTCTCCGCAAGAATTTTCAATTTCCGTATTGGTCGAAGAAGTACACCAAAGCAGCCATGGATGCGGCGCCCATCTCCAGCTCGCGCTTATTGACGTTTTCCAGAACATCGCTCGGGGCGTGATGGAAGTCGAAGTAGCGCTGCGAGTCGGGCACAAAGCCAACAAGAACCGTATTCTCGCCTTGAAGTGGCTTGATGTCGGCTCCCGAACCTCCTGCTTGGAAGTCGTATAGACCGTAAGGTTCTAACACCTTTCTCCACGACTGAACTTTTGCAATCTGTTCCTCTTCAGCTTCCATGTGAAAACCTCGTGGTGAAAAGCCACCTCGGTCGGACTCGATGGCAACGATGTGATTCCAATTGTATTTAGTGGCTTCTTCGCCATATTTCCTACCACCACGAAGACCATTTTCCTCATTCATGAAGAGCACTACGCGCAAGGTTCTCTTCGGCTTATAACCAATGGACTTCAAGATTCTCAATGCTTCAATGGCATGCACACAGCCAGCTCCGTCGTCGTGGGCTCCTTCGCCATTGTCCCAAGAATCTAAATGCCCTCCCACCAAAATGATTTCTTCGGGAAACTCGGTTCCACGTATTTCACCTATCACATTGTTGACGATTGTGTCAGGAAAGGTCTTAGCTGAGGTGATTATTCGAATTTCAGGCTTCTTGCCCGCCAGTAATGCTTCATTCAACTGATTTGCTGAATTCGTTGAAATTGCGACTGAAGGGATTTTCTGAACTTCATCGGCGTAACCCATGCTGCCTGTATGTGGATGATCGTCTTGCGCATGACTCATAGAGCGAACTACAACACCTACGGCGCCAAACTTAGCCGCTTCCATTGCGCCACCCCAGCGCTGATCAACGCAACCGCCGTAAGCTTTAAAGGTGTTTACGTGTCGAGGATCCATAGGTCGGTTGAAGAAGACCACCTTGCCTTCAAGCTTTTCTCGACCAAACGTCTCCAATTCTTCCAAGCCCAAAAGCTCGATCACTTCGCCTTTCACACCTTCTGCAGAAGTCCCAATGGAGCCTCCCAGTGTAGTCATCGACATACTGGATTCTGTTCCATCCACTATGAGAGTAGCCGATTCTGTGTCTCCGCGCTCCCAATGTGTGGCAAGAAATGGTTGTTTAAATACAGTGTCGAAACCCAATGAGTCGAGCAGGGAGTACACAAAGTTCTCAGCTTGATAACATTGCGGAGAGGCCGTGAGGCGACCGCCAATTTCTTTTGTAAGAACACGCAGGTAATCGTAACACTGGCCATTGACTAATGCTTCGTCAAAGATTTGACGCACCCGTGCTTTCTCATCTTCGATGCGCATAACCGTTTGGTCTTGGGCGCTAGCGAAGTAAGAGAGCAGTATGCTAAACGTGCAAATTATCCACGATCTCGAGGCCATATCCGATGAGTCCAGTTCTGCGTTTTGGGTCGTTGCTGATGAGTTTCATTTTACGTACTCCTAAATCGTACAGGATTTGCGCGCCGATTCCGTAATCCTGCACATCCATCTTGCGGTACAGTTGTCCAGATTGAGTTTCTTCTCCATCCAAGTTTCCTTGAATGTCTTTGAGGTAGGAAATCAGATCCTCGTGGTGATTCGTTTGGTGCATGAATAAGAAAACTCCTTTGCCCTCTGCCGCAATCGACTTTGTCACTTCGTGGAGGAAGTGTTTTTCTGGATCTCTGAAGGATTCATAAATGTGTGTGAGCAAATTTGCCGACTGAACACGAACAGGAATGGCTTCGTCAGCGTCCCAGCTCCCAAAAGTGATGGCGATGTGCTCTTCTTCAGTAGTAACCTGTTTGTAGGCGCTGAGGGTGAAGGTTCCCATCTTGGTGGTGAAATCGAACTCGAGTTCCTTTTCAATGAGCGATTCCGTCTCCATGCGGTATGCGATGAGGTCGGCGATGCTGATGACCTTCAGGTCGAAGCGTTTCGCCGTTTCCATGAGTTCAGGAAGCCGAGCCATGGTCCCGTCTTCGTTCATAATTTCCACCAATACGCCTCCCGGACTTAAGCCTGCTAAACGTGCAAGGTCAACAGTTGCTTCTGTATGCCCAGGGCGACGCAGAACGCCCCCTTTTTTAGCTCGAAGAGGAAAGATGTGGCCTGGTTTACCAAGCTCCTCTGGTTTGGTCTCAGGATTTACCAGAGCTTGAATGGTCTTTGAACGATCTGAGGCTGAAATACCGGTAGTTGTTCCGTGTCCGATGAGGTCGACTGATACCGTAAAAGGAGTTTCGTAGGCCGCAGTGTTTTGGTTCACCATCATCTCCAAACCCAGTTCATCACAGCGTTCTTCAAGCAGAGAAGCGCATATCAAGCCTCGTCCATGAGTTGCCATGAAATTGATCATTTCGGGCGTAACCTTCTCTGCGGCTCCTATAAAATCACCCTCGTTCTCGCGGTCTTCGTCATCAACTACAATGACCACTTTTCCTGCTTTAATGTCTTCAAGAGCTTCAGGAATGCTGTTCAAACTCATTCAGTGGAATTTGCCGCAAATGTACTAATTTGGAGAGTCGTTGGGAGAGAGTGGAAGAGTGGAAGAGTGAATGAGTGGGAGAGTGAAAGAGTGGAAGAGTGAATTAGTGGAAGAGTGAAAGAGTGATTCTCATTTTTTAAATCTCAACTCTCAATTCTCAACTCTCACCTCTCAATTCTCCAAAGAGTAATTAATACTTGATTGGTTGTAACCTGAAGCTTTTTAAAGTTCAATCAAGAAGGCATAGGGCTAGCTTTGCTCAAATATGCTTGGAGTCCTTAGAAAATCGATTGCATTACTGATTCTTCTTCTTGGAAGTCAGTTTGTCTTTGCTCAAGAATTGGGGGAGTTTAAAGACAAGGGTTTTTTGGTGAACGTCGATTTGGAGCGCTCCACACTCATGCAGGGAAACAACCTCGGGTTTCAGTTGGATGAACTGATGGAGCCGATTTTAACCAACGACACTTTGTTGTTGCGCTATTTCAGAGAACTAAAGCCGAAAGTGCTGCGTTTTCCGGAAGGGCATTTGGCCAATTATTTCCTACCATCGGATACTGGATTGGGCTTTGATTTTGGAAAATTGAACATCAAAGACTCGACGATTAATGTTAATCTCTCACTTTACAGTAGGTTTCAAGATGATTTTCAAATACTGAATAGGCTTGGTCAGTTTATCGCCACGGACAGCGTTCAATTGATTTTTGTCGCGAATGTGGTGGATGGAGATACTACTGAATTGCTTCAAAGTTTGAAGTTACTAGAGGCTCATGGAGTCGATGTAGTAGGAGTAGAGCTTGGCTTTGAATTGTACAGGAAAGAATACCGCCATAAGCTCAAGCTTTCGGAATACCTTGAGAAAGCTGAACGCATGACTCAAGTCGTGAAAGCCTTCAATCAGGAAATTGAAGTGGCCGTATGTGGAGCACCTCTGCGGAAGTACTTGCATCAATCATCACATGGATTGGGTGATTTGAAGCGCTGGAACGATAAGCTGGCTAAGAAAGATTTTTACGACGCTGTTAGTTTGGGTATAGAGCACGACTTTAAAAAGTGTTTTAAGAAGTGGGACATCGAACGAAACTTTCCTTGTGTTGTGGATGAGATGATTGACTTCAACAAGGATGAGCTGAAGGAATATTTGCTCGATTTTGAAGAGAACTTTGGGCGACGTAAATACATCTGGATTAACAGTTTTGGTTTTTCAGGAATTTCTCGGGTGCTGGACAATACCTACCTCGAATCTCACTTTGTGCACGACTTTATAAAAGGAGTTGCCGAGTACAATATGAACGACAGTGGATTGGTTAATTACTACTTCTATGAGAAGTGTTATTCCCGAAATACTATTTCCAGCTTGTTTACCCGAAAAGCACTGATTGAGAAGGAAGTGGTGAACAGTCAAGAGGTATACAAGCGTGCGGCTTATTATCCTCTGTCCTTTTATTCTGGAATTCACAACCAGATCGTATTTAAACTCAATGCTACAGGAGCCTCGAACATTCCGGTTTTACTCAAGACCAAACAGGTGAGCTTCATTGGCTTTTATGCGCCTGAAACGAAAACTGCACATTTCTACGTGGCCAATAAAACCAATGCTCCACTGCGATTGGATATGATCAATTTTAGAGGGAAGCTGAAGTACAGAAGTCGAAAGGGAAGGATTGATGTCACCATCTTAACGGCCCAAGAATTTTGGTCTAGCATGGGGGTTTCGCGGCTTACAAACGATGATAACATATACGATCGCTCAGAGTTTTATCTTCAAGAAAGAGACTACACACAGCCCAAGAACTTCGTAATTCCTTCGAAGTCTCTGTACTACATTGAGGTATTGATTAGGCGTTAGGTCCGTACTTCCACCTCCGGTGCGACCACAACCAATACTGAGGTGCCCGACGAATGTTCTCTTCAAGAAGCTCCACCGTTTTTCCGGTCAATGGCCAATCCGTCGTATTAGCCTCTTCCAGCACTGGGACATATTCCAAGCTGTATTTTCCCAATGGACCAACTTCAACTCTTCCATACAAAACCGGCGCTCCTATGCGAGCTGCGATTTTTTCTGTGCCTTTAAATACTGGGGTTTCACGCCCGAAGAAGGTTTTCCATACTGCATTGTTGCGCAAGGGCGACTGGTCGGAAATGAATTCAATCAGGTGCTTCCCTTTCAATTTCTGTAAGTCGCGGTAGGCAGTTTTAAAGGGAATTACTTTGGTGCCGTGACGAAGTCGTTCTTGATCAATGAACCATTGCGAGCTCTTGCTTCGCAGAGGTTTGTATAGGGCGTGAAATCGCGCCTCTATGTGCAGGCTAATTACTGAGCCAAGAATTTCCCAATTCCCGTAATGACCAACCATTAAGAAAACAATGTCATTTTTTCTAAAGGCCTCTTCAAGAACTTCTGGGTTTTTGACTTCGATGAAGTCCTTTGCTTTTTCTGATGAAATGGAGAGGTTTTTTACAAACTCAGCGGCCATCCGTCCGAGAAAGCGATAAAACCCAAGTTCGATTGCCTTCAGTTCTGGCTCCGATTTTTCAGGAAAGCACTTTGTTAGGTTGTCCTGAATTACAGCTTTTCTGTAACCAAAGGGAACGCGCAACATCCAGACGCCCATTGAGAAGAAGGCATTTAGAATACCAAGCGGTAAAAGCGAGAATGTGTAAAGAATGATGTAGGCAATACGCCCCATTAAATCTGGTCGTAGTCTACAACGACTTTCGCGCTGTCGGGATGCGATTGACAGGTTAGAACAAAGCCTTCTTCAACTTCTTCATCTGAAAGGGCGTAGTTCATATCCATGATGACCTTACCTTCAATCACTTTTCCTTTGCAGGTACAGCATACTGCTCCTTTGCAGGAAAAAGGTGCATCTACGCCGGCGTCCATTGCGGCGTCAAGAATTACGTTCCCATTGGCTTTAAGGCTGAAGGTAACCTCCTCATCGTCCATGATTACAGTTACTTCCGAGGTTCCATTAAACTCTGCTTCTTCGGCCTTCTGGTCGTCGAATTTGGTGACTGGCGTGGTGAAGAGCTCAAAGCGAATTTTACTCTTTTCTACTCCTTTGTTTTGAAGGTAGTCGCTGGTGTTGTGGATGAGGACTTCAGGACCGCAAACGAAGTACTCGTCGAAGGCTGTGATTCCATCAATGCCATCAAGTTTGGAATTGTCGATGCGACCTTGAGTGAAACCTTCGGGGCAATTTCTGCTGAAAACGTATCGAACTTCAAAGCGATCTGAATATTGATCACTCAATTCATCCAACTGATTCTTAAAGATGGTTTCTTCTGGACCTTTATTTCCGTACAACAGGACAATTTTCGATTGAGCTTCCCGAGCAAGGAGGCTCTTGATGATGGAAATGATGGGAGTGATTCCGGAACCTGCAGCTACAAAAAGATAGTTCTGTGATCTTCCTTCAGAAATGGCAGTTGTAAAATTTCCTTCAGGTTTCATGCTCTCAAGAACATCGCCTGCTTTCAAAGATTCATTCGCGAAAGTGGAAAACTGACCGCCTTCAACGCGTTTTACCGCTACGCGGAGGTCGCCTTTATTCAAATCGGGACTGGAGCAAATCGAGTACGATCTGCGCACTTCACTGCCGTTCAATTGAACTTTAAAAGTCAAGTACTGTCCAGGTCTGTAGTTGAATTCAGATTTCTGTGATTCTGGAACATCTAAAGAGATGGATACGCAGTCTGAAGTTTCTTGACGGATTTCTTTAATGGGGAGAGAGTAAAACATAGCTCTGGTTCGTGTCGTGCAAAAGTAGAATTAAACACTCAAAACAATTCACAATCTAAATGGTTTGAATAATACCAGCTCTGATCAAAATCATCAAATTGCTCTGAAGGTGCAGCCCAACTAGGGTGAACTTTGGTTAACATTGTAGCATTAAAGGATTTGTGATGGAAAACCTGAAATTAGAAGAGTTATTTCAAGAAAAATTAGATCGCGAAGAAAAGATTGAACCGAAAGATTGGATGCCCGAAAAGTATCGCAAGCATTTGATTCGTCAAGTTTCTCAGCACGCGCACTCTGAGGTTATTGGAATGCAACCTGAAGGAAATTGGATTACACGGGCTCCTAGTCTGCGCCACAAAGTTGTGCTCCTTGCAAAGATTCAAGATGAGGCTGGTCATGGCTTGTACCTCTATTCCGCCTGCGAAACTCTGGGTATAAGCCGAGATGAGTTGAACGAGCAGTTGCACACAGGAAAAGCAAAATATTCCTCCATCTTCAATTACCCAACGCTCAATTGGGCTGATATTGGAGCGGTAGGTTGGTTGGTAGACGGCGCAGCCATTGTGAACCAAGTTTCACTTCAGAGAACATCCTTTGGCCCATACGCTAGAGGAATGGTGCGCATTTGTAAAGAAGAAAGTTTCCATCAGCGTCAGGGCTACGAAATCATGGCTGAGATGGCTATGGGAAGCCAGGAACAAAAAGAAATGGCTCAGGATGCCTTGAATCGTTTGTGGTGGCCATCCTTAATGATGTTCGGTCCACACGATGCAGATTCACCCAACTCGGGAAATGCAGTGAAGTGGAAGATTAAACGTGAGTCGAACGACGAATTGCGTCAGAAGTTTATTGACAAGACGGTAGACCAAGCCAAAGTCATTGGGCTTTCAATTCCAGATCCAGATTTGAAATGGAACGAGGAGCGAGGTCATTACGATTTTGGTGAAATCAATTGGGATGAATTTTACCAAGTGATCAATGGGAACGGACCAAACAACGTGAAGCGATTGGCACATCATAAAAGAGCCCACGACGAAGGTGAGTGGGTGAGAGAGGCTGCTACAGCCTACGCGAGAAAACAAACCATTAAGAAAAACGTAGCTTAATCCGAATATCATGAGTGATAACCAACTGCCACTCTGGGAGGTCTTTATTCAAAGCAAGACCGGCTTACCCTATAAACATGTCGGAAGTGTGCACGCCGCAGATGCGGAGATGGCACTTCAAAATGCCCGAGATCTTTATACACGGCGCAATGAAGGACGCAGCATCTGGGTTGTTCCCAGCGATGCTATTGTAGCCAGTGTTCCAGAAGACGAAGACTCTTTCTTCGATCCAAGCGACGATAAAATCTATCGTCATCCAACCTTCTACGAAATGCCCAAAGGAGCGAAACACATTTAGAATGGACCAGAAGGAAGCTCTATATCAATACTGGCTGCGCCTGGGTGATGACTCCATGATCCTTGCGCATCGACTTTCCGAATGGTGCTCGAACGGACCATTTTTAGAGGAAGACATCGCTCTTTCTAATATTGGACTTGACCTTTTTGGTCAGACCCGTATTGCATTTACAAGTGCATGTGCGTTGGAAGGCAAGGGGAGAACCGAAGATGATTTGGCTTACAAGCGCCCTGAGCATGAGTTCCGCTCTTGTCATCTGGCTGAAGAACCAAACAAGGACTTTGCGCACACTATGGTTCGTCAGACCTTGTTCTCAGCCTACCACTTATTGTTGTACAAAGCTTTGGAGAGAAGTTCAGATGAGCAGTTAGCCGCATTTGCCACCAAATCTCTGAAGGAAGTAAAGTACCATTGGCGCCATACATCGCGCTGGCTTGTTCGACTCGGCGACGGAACAGAGGAGAGTCATAAAAGAGTTCAAGACTCGCTTGACATCTTGTGGTCGTTCCGATACGAGTTTTTTGAAGTTGATGAGGTTGTGACTGAGTTGCAGAAAACAAGTATTGTTCCCGATTTGAGTAATCTACAGTCTGACTACGAAGCACTTGTGCTTGAAATTCTTGAAGAAGCGACTTTGGTACTTCCTGAAAAGGAAGGATTTAAAGCAACGGGTGGAAGGATTGGTCATCACAGTGAATACTTGGGCCATATCCTCAGCGAGTTCCAATATTTGGTTCGCGCCTATCCAAATTCTAAGTGGTAAAAATTGATGGCTGAAGTGGAAATTTTGAAAATTTTGGAGGGTGTAAAAGACCCGGAGATTCCCGTTCTTAGCCTCATTGATTTGGGTGTTGTTCGCAGGGTGAAAAGTCAAGCGAATGGTAAGGTTGTCATCTCGATTACTCCAACTTATTCTGGTTGCCCAGCGGTAAAAGTAATGAAAGATGACATAATAGAAGCTCTTCATAATGAAGGTGTTGAGTCTGTTGAGGTAAAGGAAGTGATTACGCCTGCTTGGACCACAGATTGGATTACCCAAGATGCACGAAAACGACTTCTTGAATACGGCATCGCTCCACCCGTCGAAGGTACAGTTGATAAGTCGGGTTTGATGGAAAACCCAGTTGTTGTTGCCTGTCCTCAATGTGCTTCTACCAACACGCGTATGATCTCTCAATTTGGGTCAACGGCGTGCAAGGCTTTGTATCAATGCAACGATTGCAAAGAGCCTTTCGATTACTTCAAGTGTTTGAAGTAAGTCAAGCACATGCTTCCTGCGTCTGAATGCTATTCAACCACCAGCTTAAAGCGCTCCATGACATCTTTTGAGCGAACCTCAAGAATGTAATTCCCACTGCTGAAATGTTGAAGGTCTAGCTGAACGGCAGGGCCAGAGGACTGCAAGTGAAGTATTTCCCGTCCCTGCAAATCGTACAAACTCAGTTCACGTTGTTTCGCTAGAGACCATTGCAGTTCGACGCTTCCGGTTGAAGGGTTGGGGTACAAGAGTGTTTTCTCTCCATAAGCGGCTTCTGAAATTTCTGTTGCACAAGTTATTTTCCGCACTCGAAGTTGTGTGCTGGCGCTGCAACCCAAGCTATCGGTTATAAGAAGACTCAGGCTCCCAGAATCCATCATCTGAAGGAATTGACTTACGCTATCATTTCCATTCCACAACCATTTCTTGGCAAACCAAGGAAGCTCATAGGTAATCGGCCAACTTGCGGTATCGCATATGTTGGTATCCGGTCCATTCCAAGCATAGCCTAGGTATTTGGCATTCCCGAACAGAACCAAAACTGTGTCCCTGTTCTCGCAACCTCCTTGATTTGAGTATTGGACATTGCGCCACTGGTAGTTGTAGAATGGTTTTGAAGCAACGCTGACTCCATCGAAAACAATCAGAGACTTTGTGAGGGTAGTATTGAAGGGGAATCCCCAAATGAAGTTACTTACAGAAGGTGGAAGGAGAAGCTCATAGCGGTTTGTATCGCACAGAATGGTGTCGGGCCCTAGAACGTCGTCGGGAAGTGGTTGGAAGATTTGAATTGAAAAGCTAAGGCTGTCGTTTGTCTGGTTTGAATCGATGCTTCCATCTGGATAATAGAGCTGCACGAATGCATTGTAAGACTTGCTTGAATCGAATGGATGAGATAGTCCTCGATCGGTGAGGCATGAGTTGTATGCAGGCAAGGAATCGTAGTAAAGGGTGTCGATCACGACAAAAGAGCCGCCATTTTCAGATAAGCTCCATACGATTCCGATGCTGTCTGGGAATGAACCTCCACGGTTGCAGAGCGATACGGCTGGTTCGCTTTCGCCGTAGCAAATGTTTGAACGATGGGGAAGAAGCTCAAAGTCGGGGTGGCTCGATTTGATGTTTCCTGAGCGTGAAAAGCCCTGGGCTTGGTCGTAGTTCTGAGCTTGAGCCAGAAAAGGACACAAAATGATGATTAGACGAAAGGCCAGTTTCATAATTTTCGCAGAATAATCAATGCCTACGAAGCAATTTTTCGAGCAGAAAAAGAAGCTGTGACGAAGATAGCGGAATTGCATGTGGCTAAACTGAGGACTGCAACTCCACACTTGCAAAAGCAGTCGCTTTCATGACAGCGACCTTGCATAATTTTATCTTCGCTCTGAAAATCAATTCCTATGTCTCTCATCCTTTCTGAATTTGAAGAAGGCCTCTTAATCCTTCGGTTCAATCGTCCAGACAAGTACAATTCCTTCAATCAGGCCATGGCTTTCGAGCTGCAGGCTGCACTCGATGAGGCTGCGGAGCGTTCAGATGTGCGAGCTGTAATCCTTACAGGTGAGGGAAAAGCTTTCTGTGCTGGTCAGGATTTGGCTGAAGTTGTAGGTCCAGATGGGCCAGAACTTCCAGACATTGTGGCTAAACACTACAATCCGATTATCACAAGAATTCGGAAGTTGGAATTGCCGGTGATTGCTGCTGTCAACGGGGTAGCCGCAGGAGCAGGAGCGAACATCGCCTTGGCATGCGACATTGTATTGGCTTGTGAATCGGCCAAGTTCATTCAGGCTTTTTCTAAAATTGGGTTGATTCCGGATAGTGGAGGAACATTCTTTCTGCCCAGACTGGTTGGATTTCAGAAGGCATTGGCATTGTGTATGACGGGTGAAGCCGTAGGAGCAATCGAAGCAGATGCCATGAACATGATTTATAAGGCTCTTCCAGATGAAGATTTCATGGAAGAAGCGAAAGCTCTAGGGCTAAAAATGGCGGCCATGCCTACCAAAGGCTTGGCTTATACTAAAGCTTTGTTTAATGAATCTTACAGCAATAGTCTGGAGGAACAATTGGACTCAGAAGGCGATTACCAAACCCAGGCAGGGCAGACCTACGACTACAAAGAAGGCGTGAATGCTTTCTTGGAAAAACGAAAAGCAATCTTTAAAGGAGAATGAGCGAAACATTAAAGATATCCGTCATCGGTGCAGGCTCTATGGGCTCTGGTATCGCACAAGTGGCGGCACAGGCCGGACTAGAAGTTTGCCTAATCGACACTACAGATGAAGCCTTGGAGTACGCAGGTAAATCCTATGTAAAGATTTTCGACAGACTCGTTGAGAAAGGAAAGCTGAGCAGGGAAGAGGCTGATAAAGTTCTTGGAAGAATAGATCTTACGACCGACATGAGTTTGGTTGACGGAAGTTCCATGGTGGTAGAAGCCATTGTGGAGCGACTAGATGTGAAACAAAAGGTTTTTGCTCAACTAGAGTCTCTTGTTGATGAAGATTGCTATTTGGCAAGCAACACATCTTCTTTGAGCATTGCTTCCATTGCCGCAGCATGTAAGCATCCCGAGCGGGTGATTGGCTTGCACTTCTTCAACCCAGCTCCACTAATGCCTTTGGTTGAAATAGTGCCAAGTGTAAGCACTGATGAAAACGTAACAGAAACCATTAAGTCATGGATGTTGGCTTGGGGAAAGATTCCTGTCATCGCGAAGGATACTCCTGGCTTTATTGTAAACCGTGTAGCGCGACCTTATTATGGGGAGGCCCTTCGCATATACGATGAGGGAATTGCTGATTTTGCGACCATCGATTGGGCTATGAAAGAGCTCGGAGGTTTCCGTATGGGGCCATTTGAGTTGATGGATTACATTGGTAACGACGTGAACTACGCCGTAACGGAAAGCGTCTTTCAATCTTTTTACAACGACCCGCGCTATAAGCCTTCATTTACTCAGAAGCGACTTTCAGAAATAGGTTGGCTCGGACGAAAAAGCGGGAAAGGTTACTACGACTATTCAGAAGGATCTCAGGACCCGAAACCGAATACTGATTCAGTTCACGGAACGGCAATCCTCAACAGAGTATTGGTGATGCTTTTCAACGAAGCCATCGATGCTGTTTTCTGGCAGGTTGCCAGCGCCGAGGACATAGAGCTCGCCATGACCAAAGGAGTGAACTATCCAAAAGGTTTACTCGCTTGGGCTTCAGAGTATGGACTCTCGCAGGTTTTGACCGACATGGATGCCTTGTACGATGAATATCGCGAGGATCGTTATCGTGCGTCGGCTTTACTTCGCAGAATGGTTTCTGAAGGGAGAAATTCCATCTGATTATAGACTTGTCTAGACACTCCCTTCGGGGACATCATTTCTTTTGCTAGCCCAAAAGAAACGAAGCAAAGAAAAAGGCTATGGCAGGAATCAAATTCTTGAAAATCACCTTCCTTGAGCTAATTCATTCTTCAAGATCAGAATATATCTTGACGCTCTACTTCACTGTTTTCTACAAATTGTGATTCCAAATGCCTTTAGAGTTGGCTAACTTAAAGGTCGAGTGTCTGAGCTTGTCGAAGACCGGGTCTAGAAGTGAACCAATGCTAACTGAACCATCTTGCCCTTCGATGAACTCAGGGACTCGATGAACTCAGGGACTCGCAGTAGATTCAAGCCAAAAGAAGGCCCTCGCGGCAGCGAAAATCAAGAGCATGTTAGCGTACTTGAATAGATCTTCCCTTAGGGGACGTCATTTCTTTTGTTAGCCCAAAAGAAACTAAGCAAAGAAAAGGGCTTGGGCAGGAATCAAATTCTTGAAAACTGAGCTCATTGAGCTAATTCATTCTTTAAATCCAGAATGAATCTTTACGCTCTACTTCACTGTTTTCTACAACTTATGATTCCAAATGCCTTTAGAGTTGGCTAACTTAAAGGTCGAGTGTCTGAGCTTGTCGAAGACCGGGTCGCTTCTATTTGATTTAAGCTTTGAAGTCTTTCGCTTCCCTTCGTTATACTCAGGGTGTCGCTCAAAGGACGCCCTTTTGCCTCCGCTTAAGTTGCAGCGATACGCGGTCGAAGGCTCCTCCGCTAAAGCAATGGCGACACGCAGACAGCCGCCAGTGCGGAGCTAGTTCAACTAAAACCGAGCACTATACTCCAAAGCGAAAGCCTTAATCTCATCCCTCACTCTTCGAAACACCGCCATCACATCGTCTTCCGTGCCATGTGCTTTGGCTGGGTCTTCAAAACTTTGATGAATTTGTTCGCGAACTCCTGGCAGAGTAGGACAGACCTCCTTTGCATGATCGCAGACCGTAATCAGTGTGTCGAAGGTTAAATGCTCGTACTTCTCAATCTTGTCTGAAGTATTCTTCGAGATGTCGAAACCGTCCTCTTCCATGATTAATTCTGCCCAAGGATTTAAGCCATGACTTTCAATTCCTGCAGAATAGACCTCCGCTCGATCTTGAAGAAAGGACTTGAGGTAAGCTTCCATCATTTGACTCCTGCAGGAGTTTCCGGTGCAGAGGATAAGAATGCGCTTTACTTGATTTGCGGGCATTCAGCAAAATTAACAATAATCAATTATTGGATACCCTCCAAGGCTTCGCTGCGGCGGGCCGGCAGGTTACAGGATTGCAATCTCACATTCACTCCTTCAGCGCCCCAAGGGGAGCGGGATTTGGCCCGTTTTGAGAATTGGGATTGGTGAGAGGGATTTGGAGTTCAGAACCTAGTTCATCTATCACTTTATTACTTTTTAGCTCTTCAGCCCTTCAACCCTTCAACTCTTTCCTCTTTTATCTCTCACTCTCCACTCTCCGCTCTCCACTCTCCATCCTCAACTCTCAAGTCCCTATCTTCGCCCCATGTCTCGAATCCTCGCCATCGACTTTGGAAGCAAACGCTGCGGCATTGCTGTAACCGATTCCCTTCAAATGATTGGGACTGGACTGAAGACCATTGCTCCGGAAGAACTGATTCCCTTCCTGAAAAAATATACATCAGAAGAAGAGGTAGAGTGTTTGGTGGTAGGGGAGCCGCTGCAAAAAGATGGGACCGCTTCATCCATCGAAACAGAGATTCAGGCTTTCTTGAAGAAGCTGAAAACGACATTGCCAGAGCTCAAAATCAACCGCTACGACGAACGCTTCACCTCAAAAATGGCATTCCAGTCGATGATTGATTCTGGCTTGAAGAAAAAAGATCGCCAGAACAAGGCTTTGGTAGACGAAATCTCCGCGACCATTATCTTAAATGATTATCTAGAATTCCGGAAAAGTCAGGCGCGAAACGGCTAAATTCGCAGCCGTGTATAAAGGACTCCTCAGACGTATTCTCTTTCATCTCAATCCTGAGAGTGCCCACCACTTTACTACTAGTCTTTTTCACGATTTATTGAGAATTCCAGGGATGGCTGCATTGGTGCGTTCCATCTTTCGCGTTCGAAATAAAAAACTAGAGCGAGAAGTATTCGGATTGAAATTCGAGAACCCTGTTGGACTGGCAGCCGGCTTCGACAAAGACGGAACACTTTTCCGCGATTTTCGCCATCTTGGTTTTGGTTTCATCGAAGTTGGAACTGTTACGCCATTGGCGCAAGGAGGAAATCCGCAACCTCGAATGTTTCGCCTTCCTGAAGATAAGGCGCTCATCAACCGCATGGGCTTCAACAATCGTGGAGTGAAGCACATGGCGAAGCAGTTGAAAAATCGTCCGAAGGCTTTTATCATTGGCGGCAACATCGGTAAGAACAAAGTCACACCCAACGAAGAGGCGGTAAAGGACTACGAGATCTGTTTTCGTGAGCTCTACGAGCTCGTCGACTACTTTACGGTGAATGTGAGCTCCCCGAACACAACAGACCTTAGAGCTCTTCAAGACAAAGAACCTTTAAAAGCCTTGCTCGCCCATTTGTTGAATTTGAATGTTGAGCTGGGTTCGCCCAAACCAATTCTATTGAAGATTGCGCCAGACTTGAATGAGTCGCAACTTCAAGACATCGTTGACATTGCGCAGGAATTAAAGCTTTCAGGCATCATTGCAACCAATACAACGATCGACCGCAGCAATCTAGAATCGAATCAAAATGTAATCAATCAAGCTGGAGGTTTGAGCGGGAAACCTGTGCGAGATAGAAGCACTGAAGTAATTCGTTTTCTTCACGCTCAATTGAAGGGCGAAATTCCTATCATTGGAGTAGGGGGAATTCACGATGAAGCAAGTGCCTTGGAAAAGCTCAAGGCAGGTGCGAGTCTTATTCAGATATACACTGGCCTCATTTACGAAGGTCCTGCGCTGGTGAAGCGCATCAACAAAGCAATTTTGAAGGAAGCATGAGCGAACTTAAAATCATAGAATGCCCAAGGGATGCAATGCAAGGATTGCATGAGTTCATTCCTACAGACTATAAAGCTGAATACATCAACCGCCTTTTGAAGGTTGGTTTCGATACGCTCGATTTTGGAAGCTTTGTCTCTCCAAAGGCGATTCCTCAATTGCGCGATACTGCAGAAGTTCTAGCGAAACTCGATCGCGGATACAGCGACACCAAGTTGCTGGCTATTGTAGTGAACGAGCGCGGGGCAAAAGATGCCTTGCATTTTGATGAAATCGATTACTTGGGTTTTCCGTTTTCCATTTCAGAAACCTTCCAGCAGCGAAATACCAACAGCAGCATCAGCGAAAGCTTGAAGAGACTTGAAGCCATCAAGAAGCGCACTGACAAGAAATCCAAAGAGATGGTTGTATACCTCTCAATGGGTTTTGGGAACCCTTACGGCGATGAATGGAGTCCGGAAGTGGTGATCGACTGGGCACATAAGATGCACGATAAGCTTGGAGTCAACATCATTTCTTTAGCCGATACGATTGGAGTTTCGAATCCAGAGAACATCGATTTGCTTTTCAAGAACCTCATTCCAGCTCTGCCAAATGTTGAGTTCGGAGCGCATTTGCACTCAAGTCCGATGTCGAGAATTGAAAAGATTAAAGCTGCCTGGAAAGCGGGTTGCAGACGTTTGGATACAGCGGTTCAAGGTTTTGGTGGTTGTCCTATGGCCGACGATGAATTGGTTGGCAATATGGCTACTGAAAACGTGATTGAGTTTCTAGAGTGGAAGGAAGTGAAACACGGGCTAAGCCTTGGAGCTTTCGGTCATGCTCAAGAGAAAGCCTTAGAGATTTTTCCAGCCTAACGGATTCGATCTACCGACCTGATTAGGTCGTCGTCGGCTTTGATTCCACGAAGAGCCAAAATATTGAACATCAGCGCCATTGGCAGAAGCAGGCTTGCTGCTGAGAAATTGAAGTCGGCATCAACGCCCAACTGACCGATTCCCTGGAAGAGAAATCCAATCATACCGAGAATTGCGGCCACGATGACCCAGTTGTTGAGCATAACAAATTTCATTTGATTTTTCCTGTTCTTGTACATTACGATGGAGGCGATGGCCGCCGTCGCGAACGTGATGATGCTTGGAAATAGATAAACGGGCCAAAGCAAATCCTCTTCAGGGCTAGTCATTCCTCCCAGAGCGCTGATGGTGTATTCAACCTCATAGTAGGTGATGGTAAACAGATTTAAGAAGCTGGCAAGAAGCCCGCACAAAAACACAAGAACTAAGAAAAGAGTCTGTTTGCGCTGAATCATATGTCTTTAAATCAAATGGATTTGCGAATCAAATAGAGGCGCAAAACTAAGCGAATCAGGATGACTGCAGAGAAGATTCCTACCACCGGATGGAAGGCTTCAGGAAGGATGGGGATGAAGAGGCTCAGCAAGCTCACAAGAGCAAGCAAGGCGGTGGCAATCATGTAAACGCGTGTCCAGCGAGAATGCGCTCTTCGAAATACAAAGAAGGCTAAGGGAAAGTGCAGAGGCAAAGCCCAAATGAGGTTGTAGTTTGCTTTTGTTGCATTGTGATCGGTTCCGAACCACATGAAGACCAAGAACCAGCCCAGCAGGCCAAAGAAGGTGAAGAGACCGATGTCGAGGCCAATGAGTAATCGCCCTTTTTTTCTTTCAAAATTTGAGATCAGCAAGATGAGAACGAAGAAGATTCCAAAGACCACGATGGGATCACTCATGGCGAGTTTTCGTTCTTTAGGTTCTGGCATGAACACATCCTCCGACAATTTCATGAAAGGCTCTCCATTGAGCTTCGTGTTTTCATAGGTGGCGTGCAGGCGTTCAGGAAGAAACATCTGGCCGCGTAGATTGGTGACAGTGTCGCAGTATGAGCCAAGTACAATGTCGATTCCTAAGTCGGGCCAAGGTGTGAGCTGCAAGTAATGGTCGATCATATCACGGAAGGTGATTTCATCTGTGAATTCCGGATATTCCAGTTGGTCTCCGAGCACCGATTCAAATATGTCTGCCGAACGGGTAGTGCAGTTGTCGTAGAAGAAATCGTAGCGGTAGTATTTGTTTTGAGGCAGCGCATTGATCTCGAGGGCGGTGAAAATCTCTTCTTTTTGAAGGTGGTTGATGTTCAGTACCTGCTTTATAATGTAGCGACCCTCATAACGGTACGAACTTTCAAA
Source organism: Flavobacteriales bacterium UBA1986 (assembly GCA_002336245.1). Classification (GTDB taxonomy): domain Bacteria; phylum Bacteroidota; class Bacteroidia; order Flavobacteriales_G; family Salibacteraceae; genus UBA4419. The sequence continues at coordinate 105,774 of DDDG01000006.1, read as the reverse complement.
GTTTCGGTAGTGGTAGGCCGAGAGCATATAATCGAGCTGACCTTTCGTAAATTTTAGGTAGAAATCGTTTCCAAAACTGAAGGTTCCGTAGTTGTAAATCCGGTCGTAACCATTGATGGAATCCCAAACACGTACTGCCGTATGACCAAAAATGGAGTAGAGGTCGGAGCCGCTACCACAGGTGTACAGACTGACTTCTGCGGAAGAATCTAGTTGCAGGCGATTGCTTTGAGCACGGCTCGTGAAAGCTGTCAGAAAGACCAGAAGGAATAGAAATAAAAGGCGGGCTTTTTTCACTGGGGCAATGATAGTGAAAGAGGGGAGATGTGAAAATTTGAAAATGAGGGAATGTGGAAATTGGTAACCTAAAACCCAAATCCCTGGCCCGTATCCATTTACTCGAGTGGTTGAGTGAAGGAGTGTTAGAGTGAAGGAGAAATGAAAATGTGGGGATGTGAAAATGTTGAGATGGGGAAATTTGAAAATGAGAGAATTTGGTATTGCGGTATTCTTGGAATACAACTAAAGTCAGGCTGAGCACCCTGAGTTCATCGAAGGGCGAAGCCTAAAACCCAGAACCAAAAACCAAGGACTACCTCAGTGTTCCAAAAATCTCTGTCAGCTTTTCTTCTCGGTATTCAAAGATGCCCCTCAGTTTAGAGCGGATGATGAGAGGCTCTACCATCTTACCTAGAATCCCGAATGGTGCGCGGTAGGTGATGATGTCCATCATGCGTATTCCACCTTCAATGTCGATGAGGCGATGTTCGTGGTGCCACATTGCATACGGACCAAGCTTTTGTTCGTCGATGAAAAACTCTCCTTCTGTGACTTGGGTGATTTCGGTGATCCAGTCGGTTTTGATTCCTGGAAAAGGCTTTACGTAATAGGCTATGATTTGCCCTGCGTAAGCTTTGTCTTGCTCAATTTTGGTCTTGATCTCAAAGCCCATCGCTTCAGGTGTGATTTTCTTCAAGTTCTCTGGACGAGAAATGAAGTCCCACAATTCAGCACGAGTGGCAGGAAAATCTTGAATGGTTTTGAGCTGCATGGCTCCTGGAATGGCTTCGAATTGGATCATGCCGAATAAACAGCAAGCTTCAGGAAGTGTTCAGTGTTGAGATGTGGCAATCCGCCTTCTCCGCCAGCCGGCGGATCATTCGGACAAGTGTGAGAATGTGGCAATGTGGCAATGTGGAAATGTGAGAATGTGGAAATATGAGAATGTGGCAATGTGGAAATATGAGAATGTGGAAATTTGTAACCTGCCTGCCTGCCTGCCTGCCCGCCCGAAGCGCAGCGTAGGAGGGTAACCCGAAACCTGCCTGCCCGCCCGAAGCGCAGCGTAGGAAGGTAACCCGTCACCAGACAAACTCCTTTACTTCTGTTGGTAAATGAACCACAGAATTCCAAAGCCCAAAAGAACTAAAGTGAGGTTCACCAACTCAATGGCTTTCTTGTTTTTCCTAAAAGCTCCTTGGGTCTCAACGAGTTTTTTGTCTCGAGCCATGTTTTGTCGAAAGACGTACACAATGGTTATGGCAAATGGAATGACGAGCAAAACCATTTTCGGAGCACTCTCGTCGGGCTCGCCCTCAGCATCGAAGTGAATGGGAACCTCGCCATCAACTTGAAGGTAGGCGTAGAGGCCAAAGGTGACTGTCATGAATAGCAGCAAGCGCGTAATGCGAGCCAAATTGAATTTCATGAAGGCAATTTAAAGCTTCTCGAGCGCAGAACAAAATTCTGTGTAAAAAGCCTCGAACGCAGCGAAAAATGACCTTGCTGCGGCCACACATCTTTCTAACTTTATCGCCATGACCGAGGAGGAAGCGAAAGTCCGGATAGAAGAACTCTCAGCAGACTTGAATGCCCACAACCATCGCTATTACGTCTTAAGTAGCCCGAGCATCAGCGACTACGACTTCGATCAACTTCTGAAAGAATTGCAAGGCTTGGAAGAGCAATTCCCGCAGTTCTTAGATGCGAACTCACCAACAAAACGAGTTGGAGGAGATATCACAAACAAATTCGAGAAGGTAGCGCACGCAATTCCTATGCTCTCGCTTGGCAATACCTATTCGGAGGAGGAGCTGATCGACTGGGAAAGCCGCAACCGCAAACTCACCGACGATGAAATCGATTACGTCTGCGAACTCAAATACGACGGAGTTGCCATCGGCATTCAATACGAGAATGGAAGTTTCAAAAGAGCTGTAACGCGTGGCGATGGAAGCACCGGTGAAGACGTGAGCGCCAATGTGCGCACCATCAAAAGCATTCCGCTTAAACTAAATGGGAACTTTCCAGAGAAATTGGAAATTAGAGGGGAGATCTTTTTCCCGCTCAAAGGTTTCCAGAAATTGAATGAGGAGCGTGAAGAAGCAGGAGAGGCTCTGTTCGCCAATCCTAGAAACACTGCTTCAGGAACACTTAAAATGCAAGACTCAGCTGTGGTAGCCAGTCGAAGCCTCGATTGTTTACTCTATGGCGTTTATGCTGATGGCTTTGCTGCTGGAGGTCACTTCGAAAGTGTGCAAGCCGCCAATTCTTGGGGAATAAAAACTCCTTCTGTCGAGAAGCGATACATCCAAGCGGCCAAAGACATTGAGGGAATCATGGACTTTGTACACTACTGGGCTGAAGCACGCAAAGAGCTTCCTTTCGAAATCGATGGAGTTGTGATCAAAGTAAACAGCTACCGAACGCAAGAAGAACTGGGCTTCACGGCAAAATCACCGCGCTGGGCAATCGCCTATAAGTTCAAGACGGAGCGGGTGAGCACTACTCTAAACTCCGTGGCTTACCAAGTAGGTCGCACTGGAGCCATCACGCCAGTCGCCAATTTAGAAGCAGTACAGCTGGGCGGAACAACGGTAAAGCGCGCTTCCTTGCACAACGCCGATCAAATCGAACTTCTTGGAATCAAAAGAGGTGATCAAGTCTTCGTGGAAAAAGGAGGAGAGATCATTCCGAAGGTCGTAGGCTTCGACGAAGATGCACGAACTGGAAATGAAGAAATGATTGAGTTCATCACACATTGCCAAGAATGTGAAACTGAATTGGTTCGTGAAGAAGGTGAGGCTCAACATTACTGTCCGAACTTAGAAGCTTGTCCGCCGCAGGTAAAAGGCCGAATGGAGCATTACATAAGCCGCAAAGCGCTCAACATCGATGGCATGGGCGAGGAGACCATCGACCAACTGTATTCCGAAGGATTGATTCAAAACGTGGCCGATCTCTACGACTTGACCTATGAGCAAATCATCTCGTTAGAGCGCATGGCCGAAAAGTCGGTGAACAACTTGCTGGCAGGCATTGAAGCTTCTAAGCAGGTTCCTTTTGAAAAAGTACTCTACGGATTGGGCATTCGCTTCGTGGGTGAGACGGTTGCCAAGAAATTAGCCAAACACTACAAGAATATGGCGGCGATTCAAGCGGCCGAACTGGAAGACTTAGTGGAGGTCGACGAAATTGGGGAACGCATTGCGCAGAGCTTGGTCCAGTATTTCTCGAAAGAAGAGAATAGAACTTTGGTGCAGCGACTTCAAGCGGCCGGACTGCAAATGGAGATTTTAGAGCAAGAGGGAGCAAGCGAAAAGCTCGCAGGCTTAAGTATTGTTGTGTCGGGTGTGTTTGAGGATTTTAGCAGAACAGAACTCAAGAATTTAATCGAACAGCACGGCGGTAAGAATGTGAGTTCCATCAGTAAAAAGACGAGCTTCATTCTGGCTGGCGATAATATGGGACCTTCGAAGTTGCAGAAGGCCGAAGATTTAGGAGTGGAAATAAAATCGGAACAAGACTTTAAAGAGATGATCTCATGATGGAGAAATTGAGGCGTCGGGTAGGGGATTACTTTCTGAACAGGAAGCGCAAGAGCTTGCGGAGAAATTCGGTTCCTCATGCTTTAGAAGCGGCCAAATCGGCACTCATCCTCTGTGACCTCGACGATCGCAATGAGTTCGAGGCCGGAGAAAGTCTTCTGAAGCATCTCTTGGAAATTGGTCTAGACGTAGATCTAGTTGGTTTCACGGCGAAGAAGGAGCTGGCCGAAAACCTAATCGGCGATGAGCATCGACATTACTTCACCAAGAAAGACGTCAACTACCTCTACCAGCCCAGCGCACCTACATTGTTGCGTCTGCTGCGCAAAGGCCACGGCATTCTATTCGACCTGAACTTAGGCGATAGCTTTCCACTTACTTTTGTGCGCGCGGCATCGAATGCTGAGTTTAAAGTTGGATTGAAGCGCAAGGATAAAATTGAAGACTTAGATTTCATGATCGAATTGACCGAAGGAGACGGCGTTCATCAGCTGATCAAGCACATTACTGAATACTTGAACATCTTCAAGAAATGAAAAAATTTCAAGGAACTGGAGTCGCCATCGTCACACCTTTCGATAACGCTCTCAAGATTGATTACAAAGCCCTCGAAAAGCTCATTCAGCATCTCATCGCAGGTGGCGTCGAATTTTTGGTGGTTCAAGGCACCACAGGAGAGTCGGTGACACTCAACAAAGAGGAGAAGAATCAGCAACTTGAATTTGTAAAGGAAATCAACGACGGTCGACTGCCAATTGTATTGGGACATGGTGGAAACAATACCGCCGCCCTCATCGACGGTTTCGGCGATTTTAACTTCAAAGGCGTAGACGCTATTTTGTCGGTGAGTCCCTATTACAACAAGCCCACACAAAGCGGTATCTATAACCACTACCGAATGATTTCGGAGGCAAGTCCGGTTCCAATCATCATGTACAATGTTCCTGGAAGAACAGCTTCGAACATGCATTGGGAAACGACGGTTTCTTTGGCCAAGGATTTCCATAACATCATTGCAACCAAAGAAGCTGCAGGTGATTTAGAACAAGTGGCCAAAGTGGTGAAGAACAGTCCGAAGAGCTTCTTAGTTCTGTCGGGCGATGATGCGCTTGCAGTACCTCATATGTCTGTTGGTGGCGACGGAGTGATCTCTGTGATTGCCAACGCTTTTCCACGACTCTTCTCAGATATGATCCGCGACACCTTCGATGGGGATTACATTCTGGCTCGCAAGAAATATTTTGAAATGAACGCGCTCATCGATTTTCTCTTCGCTGAAGGAAATCCCGGGGGAATCAAAGCTGCGCTTTCAGAAATAGGAATCGGAAGATTGGAAATGCGACCTCCCTTGGCACCTATTTCAGAGTCGCTGAGAAAGAAGATTGCTCGTGAAACAACTAAACTTTCTGGCTTGAGTTGATACGGTCAATCGCATCAAGTGATTCCTTGATGTGTCCGTCCATGTTAAGATGAGATTTGTAGATGTGCTGAACAATTCCGTTCTCATCTACGATGTATGTCACCCGGCCTGGAAGCAATCCAAACAGGTCCTTTTTAACGCCAAATTTTTCTCTGACCCTTCCTTTTGGGTCTGACAGCAAGGGGTAGGGGAGATTGTTACTCATCTTAAATCCTCGATGTGAAGCCGCAGAATCGTTGCTGATTCCATAGATGTCTACTCCGCTCTTGCTGAAATCCTCGAAGGCGTCACTAAATGCACAAGCTTCACGAGTACAACCTGGAGTATTGTCTTTTGGGTAGAAAAAGAAAACAATCTTCTTTTCAAATGGAGCCTTAAACTCACGCTCTACTTCTTGTTCGTCGAGAAGGGAAAAGCTGGATATGGAATCTCCGATTTTTAAACTCATTTCTGTTCTTTGTCAAGAAACAAGAGGGGAAGAACAAAGTTCAATGGATGAACTAAACATTTTTGAATTCAATGATTACCAGTAAGGTATCGTCCATTTGTTGATGTTGTCCCTTGTACTTCTTGAACTTATTTTCTAGATATGCACCTTGCTCAGAAACACTTAAGTGAAGGGATTCTTGAATGAATTTCTGCAAACCAGAGGACTTCAATTTCTTAATGTCTTCTCCTCCAATTTGATCGGTATAGCCATCGGAGAATAAGATGATGCGGTCGCCTTCTTGCAAGTCAAGTGAGTTCTTGCCAAAATTCTTCTTTTCCGCAGCATACAATCCCACGGGAGCGTGTTAGCCTATGTGGATTTCCAATTTTGAATCGCGAATGAGGTAGACCGGTCTGCGTGCTCCCGAAAACCTAAGTCTTCGTTTTTTAAGGTCGAGGTTGCAGAGCAGAATCTCCATACCTGGCGCAGCTTCCAAACTGTTCGATTCCGATTTATTGGTCTCCAACATCTGTCGGTCGATTAACCAATAGATGTCGGCGGGTTCTGTGACTTCAAAATCGCACACGATTCGATTGAGGTTGTCGTTGGCCAGAATGCTGATCAAACTTCCAGAAATTGCATGACCAGTGCAATCGACAAGTGCGAATAGGATGTTGTAGGAATCAATTTCGTAATGCCAGAAGAAGTCTCCTCCAATCACCGACTTGGGGTGATTCATGATGAAAAATTCGCTCACATGATGACGAAAACCCTCAGGTTTGGGCAAGATGGCATTGTGGATGTCGCGGGCGCTTTCAATGCTTTCAATCAAGTCCGACTTCTGCTTTGCCACAATGCGATTCGCTCTACCGAGGTCTTCGTTTTTAATGGTCAGAAGCCGACGCAACTCAATAAGTGTAAAGGCCGATTCAATGGAGAATTCCATCAAAGCCTGGTCGCTTGGTTTGGTGATGATTCCGAAGGGAATGGTGTCGTGTACCTTTTTGAGCTCATTCGCATCCTCCATCCGTGAGCTGAACACGAAGGGCAGCCGGTAGTGGTTCATCAGCTTGTCGGCCAAGTCCACAGCACTTTCATCTGGAAGCGCAATGTCCACAATCGCCATTGCTGCTCGGGTCTTTTTTCCTCGCAAGAAAGTGAGACATTCCTCAGCCTTTGTGTAGCATAGGATGTTGGTGAAACCCATGTCCGATATTTGGGACTCGAGCGTTCTTAGGTCTATTTCACGGCTATCAACGATGATTACTGGATTGTTGAGAAAGCTCGCTTTAACCATCTATTCTTGTGCTTCTAGCTCTTCTTTTTCCTCGCTGAGTTTTTCCCAGCTGCCTAGCTTTTGTTCGATACGAAGTTTTAAGTCTGCGTGTTCGAAGAAAAGCTTCTTACTCAACTCAGGCTCGTTGGCGTGCACTTCGGGATCTGCCATTTTAAGTTCGAGTTGCTTGAGTTCTTCTTCCATCTGCTCCATGCGGCGCTCCAGCTTCTGCACTTCTTTCTGAAGCGACCGGAGTTTCTTTGTGCGTTCCTTTCTATTGGCGTAATCCTCTTTGTTCTCAGAAACTTTCTCCGTCTTTTTGGTTGTCTTAACCACCTTCGCTGTAGGGTCCAGCTCAAATGCACGGAAGTTATCTACGTGGTGATGCGCCAAGAAATCGTTGATGTCGCCACTGTGTTCTTTGATCTTCCCATCCTTAAACTCAAAAGTTCTCTCCGTCAAATCTTGCAGGAAGGATCTGTCGTGAGAAACCAAAATCAGGGTTCCTTCATAATCCATCAGCGCTTTCTTCAGAACATCTTTGGATGCAAGGTCGAGGTGGTTTGTGGGCTCATCCAGAATCAAGAGGTTGTTGTCTTTCAAAAGCATTCGGGAAAGCGCCAAGCGCGACTTTTCACCTCCACTCAATACGCTCACCTTCTTGTCCATGTCTTCGTCGCGGAAGAGGAAGGAGCCTAGAAGTGCTCGAAGTCTATGGCCTTTGCTCCAATCGCCTGTGGCAACATCTTCCAATGTTTGAAGAACCGAGCGTTTTGGATTTAGTGTGTTTTCTTGAACCTGTGCGTAATAACCAAGTTCAACGTTGTGACCGAGGCGAACCATTCCTTCACCTTCTTCTTCGCCAACCAAGAGTTTGATGAGGGTAGATTTCCCCATTCCGTTCTTACCAACAAAGGCTACACGTTCTCCGCGTAGAATTTTGAAGTTTAGGTTTTTCAGAACCTGATGATCGCCGTATGATTTGTCGAGGTCTTGGGCTTCAGTAACAAGCTCACCAGAGCGGGGAGGAGTGGGGAAACGAAATGCTATCTCAGAACCGTCGACGTCGTCGAACTGCACGCGTTCAATTTTGTCGAGCTGTTTGATTTTACTCTGAACTTGTTTGGCTTTTGCTGCTTTGGCACGAAAACGCTCAATGAACTTCTCTTGCTGTTTGATGTACGACTGCTGATTCTTGAATGCAGATTCTTGCTGCTGCACGCGCTCTTCACGGAGTGTGAGGAACTTGCTGTATGCTACTTTGTAGTCGTAAATTCTTCCATGAACGATCTCGATGGTTCTATTGGTCACATTGTCTAAGAACATTCTGTCGTGCGAAATCATGATGAGCGCACCGTCGTATTCGTTGAAGAAGGTCTCCAGCCAAAGTATGCTCTCGATGTCGAGGTGGTTGGTAGGTTCATCCAGGAGTAGAACTTCTGGTTTTGCTAGAATCAGTTTCGCCAATTCCACACGCATTTGCCAACCCCCACTGAATTCACGCAAGGGACGACCAAAGTCTTTTTCTGCGAATCCGAGGCCTTTCAGTACGCGCTCAATCTTACTGTCCGATTTGTCGGCGTCGAGGTGGTTGAGGACTTCATAGAGGTGATTGAGCTCTTCGATGAGTTCTTGGTATGCTTCCGACTCGTAGTCTTCGCGGGTTCCGATTTCGAGGCTGATGGCTTCGATGCGCTGCTCGGTGAGGATGACTTTCTCGAAAGCCATTTTGGTTTCATCAAGTACGCTTCGGTCGCTGTTGTAGTTGAATTCCTGAGGCAAGTAGCCCACCTCAATTTCACCCTGAAGGTCCACCTGGCCTTCACTAGGCACTTGAACGCCGGCAATGATTTTAAGAATGGTGGATTTTCCGGCCCCGTTTTTTCCAACGAGACCAATGCGATCTTTTTTGTTTACCAGGAAGGTGATGCCCTGGAAAAGGTCGGTTCCTTGAAAATTGACACCTAGGTTTGAAACGTTTAGCATGGGCTGCAAAAGTAATCGCCTCATCGATTCAGCTGACTTTCATCTTACCTTTGTGACATGAAGAAAATCTGGCTCTATTTTGCGCTTTGCATTTCCACTTTTAGCTCACAGTCGCAAGATTGGTTCAGCTTTTCTCCCGACAGTTTGAACTTCGGTTCTTTTTCGCCTGGAATTGCCGACACGAAGATGGTTGTGGTCACCTTCAACGGGCCCGACACGCCATTTGTCATCAAGCCGTATGCGCCAGCAGTGTATGGAACGTATCATCCCTACACGGTGCTCAACACACTCGAATTTGATGGGGACGGATCCAGCGATACCATGTGGGTTGCCTTTGCCTCGAATCAGAATTTGAATTACGACACCTACATCATTCTTGCGCACAAGTTTGTTGGCGCTCATTCCTACAGAGTGAAAGGACGGATTTTATTTCCGAAAACATACTACGGCAGCACCTTCGATTTGAGGGAGGAAGCGTTAAAAACAGAGTTGACCAGCATTCTTAACAATGCCACAACTTTAGGATACAGTGGTGCAAGAGACCGAATGTTTCTCACCATCGACAATTGGAAAGTAAATGGACGAGGTTCTTCCGTCAATAAGCTGGAAGGGATTTATACGGCTTTGGTAGCGTCCAATTACGCCAATCGTTCAGCTGCTCAAAATATGGGTTTCAATACAGAACACAGCTATCCACAAAGCATGTTCAATTCCGATGAACCCATGAGGTCAGATTTACATCATTTATATCCTGCCGATGCTAGTGCCAACAGCTCTAGAGGCAACCTGCCCTTTGGTATAGCGACAGGGGGAACGGCAGTTGGTACAGCGGGCTCCAAAAGGACCAGCACAACCTTCGAGCCGCGCGATTTCGTGAAAGGACAAATTGCTCGGTCGATGATGTACTTCCAACTCCGTTACGGAAATAAGGGTGATTTCTTTCGTCCCATAGAAGCTACCATGCGCGACTGGCATCAGCAGTTTCCAGTAAGCACCATCGAGGTAAATAGGAACGACGACATCGACATTTATCAAGGCAATCGAAGTCCGTTTGTTGATTATCCGCAATTCATTGAACGAATAAATTCGTTGGAAGGATACAGCCGCAGTGATTCTGCATTTAGGGTTTCGGTTTGGCCAATGGATAGCCTAGTAATTCCTGAGAGCGGATATTCAGGTTTCAATTCCTTTTTCATTCAATTAATGAACGAAGGTGACACTTCGATTGTACTTGAGTCAATTGATACGATTGTTCCAATTGCTCACCAAGGTGGATTTGAAATCAACATGTGGTCTAATATGCCGACTCCTCCTTTCGTAATTCAGGAAAAGGAGTCTTTTAAGCTCGGTGTTAGTATTGTGGCTGGTGTAATCTCACAAGAAGTAAAGTTTGCATTCGTGTTTAATTTTTCGGGAGGAATTAGCAAAACCTTAGGAGTGAATGTCACAAACGCTCCAAGATGGGAAAGTGTTGGAGAAGAAGTTGGAAATATATTGAGCATTTGGCCGAACCCAGTCACCAGCTCACTCAACTTAAGTCTCGAGAGAAGTCGAGCTTACGACATAAAAAACCCCGAAGGTCAATTGGTCCTTCAGGGTTCTACTGTTTCTTCAATCGATGTTTCTAGCTTGAAGTCAGGAATCTATTTCCTTTCTCTTCCAGAACTGAAACAACAGATTCGATTCGTTAAAATGTGATTTAGTTTTCGCGAACCCAAGTTTGGGTGCGGAAGAAGAATGCTACATAACCGCGAACTTGGAGTTTCTGCGGATCCTTTTCGTCTACCCACAACTTACAGTCGTAGATTTTACCAGTCTTAGGGTCTAGGATGGTCCCGTCCTCCCACTCGTTGCCGTCCTTCTCCATTCCACGGATGATTTCCATGCCAATCAACTTCTGCTTGTGACGATCGTCTGTTGGGTCGCATTCCACACAAATTGGATCTTGGTCTTGTTCAGGGCTGCGGAATAGTTTCACAATCTTTCCTTGGAGCTTGTCTCCCTTCATGTAAATTTCTACGATTGATTTTGGTTTACCAGTTTCATCGTCGATTGTTTTCCATTTCCCCAAAACAGATTGGGCTTGTGAACCCAGGGTAAAAACAATTGAGAGGCTGAGGGTAAGAAGTAGGCGCATTATCCTTAGTTTTAAATTGAAATACTTGATTAGATGGGCATGAAAATAGGGCATTTGAGGAAGATGAAAACAACCTACGATGGAATAAGTCAATTCCACATGCGCCTCTACGATAATTTGGAACCAAAAGAAGAAGTTCCTATGAACGAATTGGTGGGCAAAGAAATCTCCATTCGTTGGACCGGAAACATACACTGCGTTGCCACAGGGAAGAAAATCAATAAAACATTTGGGGAAGGTTTGTCATACGACGCTTTCATGAATTCTCCCTTGGCTGCCGAGAGCATCATCCGCCCGGAACTGAGCCAGGCACACTTAGGCATCGCCCTGCGCGATTTGGATTGGGAGATTAAACATCACGTTCGTCCGCACACCGTTTACCTAAGCAGAACCTCTGGAGTGAAGGTCGGTGTTACGGGAAGCGCCAACAGAATGCATCGATGGATGGATCAAGGTGCAGTGGAAGCCATCGTTCTCGCCGAGACTCCTTATCGTCAGCTCGCAGGTGAGATTGAAGTGAGTCTCAAAGGTCATATGGCCGATAAAACGAACTGGAGAACCATGTTGAAGAACGAAGTTGCCGATGTTGACTTGGTTCAAAAGAAAGAAGAAGTGAAAAAGCTCTTGCCTTTGGATCTTCAGGATTTCATAAGCCCAAACAACCAGAGCTATAAAATCGATTATCCGGTGATTGCTTACCCAGAAAAGGTGAGTAGCATGAAGTTGGATAAGCAACCGGAAATTGAGGGAGTGCTTCAAGGCATTAAAGGGCAGTACTTAATCTTCGACGGTGGACGTGTCATGAACATCCGTTCGCACACGGCCTATGAAATTGAATTAGACTTCTAGTTATGCCGATACCACAAACACCCGCTGAGATGGAGGCCATCTTGCTGTCTAAGCTCAAAGCTGATACAGGGCATGAGTTGCAAGAATGGATGGATTTGATCGCCAAGGAATCTTTTGAAAAGCCCACTCAAATCCTTCATTGGTTGAAGGAGAGTTTTAATGTAAAACATGGAACGGCCTACGTTCTTGGCGTCATCTATTTTAATGACAGAAAGCCAGTATATGCGGATCAAGAAGGTCTTCTGAATAAGCAATTCGAGAAAAAGGAGGAACTCCGTCCGCTCTACGATGAGCTCGAAACTTGGATTAAGGAGCAGAACCCCGAAGTCAAATTTGGAATCTGCAAAGGATACGTTTCACTCCTAGCCAAAAAGCAATGTGCTGTGATTGTAGTGTGCAAAGACGGAGTATGGTTGGGGCTGGCCTTGGACCCAAATGAAGATCATCCAGAATTGAAGGACGCTAAGGTGTTGAGAGTATCGGAGAAAATAAATCGCGCCATTCAGATTCAAGAGTCTTCCGACCTGAATGTTTTGGCAGAAAAGTATTGGAGTCTAGCTGTGAACCGCTTCTCCTAAGCTCGACCTTTTCTTATTTCTTCCGTATTTGTAGAGAAGCTGTGCGAGCCACGCGCCATTGATTACAGCCCATCCGATGGCAAATCCAGACAACAGCATTGAATTGTTTTCACTTTGGAAAATCATAGGCAACACCAATGCAATGCTCAACAGTCGTACGTATTCAAGTAGGTAAGCTCCAACTTTACGTTCAATCATTCTACCGTGTGTGAAGATTCCAAACATTACCATAACTACAAGGCTTACTAGTCTTGGGTCGCTTGCGAGGCTGGCCATGGTAGGGTTTTCGAATGTCTTCTTCAACATGAACATGCTACCAAAGAGACCCACAGTGGTCAATGTGTTCAGAAATACATAAATGCCATAATCAAGTGGCATTGGAATTTGATGTCTCAAGCGGTTCCCGTTCTCATCCGTTTTGAAATTCGTAGGCAGAAAGTCGACTCCTTCTGGAGTATAGCGAGGACCTTTCAGGAATACACGAACCTTATCGCCGAAGCTTTTCGCGCGTCCTGCACGAGTGAAGAGATCTTTCCAGTAGAACAACACAGCATCGTAAGCGCTTCCGCTCTCAAAGCCTGTAGTAATCCCGTATTCTGGTTCTTCCTCTTCAGGAACGAAGGTCTTGTGAAGCTTATCCCAGAAGATGAAAACATGTCCGTAGTTGTGGTCCATGTACTTCTCATTTCGCGCATGATGTACCCGGTGATGAGAAGGAGTAACGAATATTTTCTCGAGGAAACCCAATCTCTTAACCAAGCGTGAGTGCGTCACAAATTGGAATAGACCAATGAACATGGTCACGGAGATGGTAAAGGCAGGAGTGAAGCCTAAGATGGGCATCCAGATGAAGAAGAACGACCGATTGATGACCGCTACCACAGAAACGCGGAATACGGTGGTAAGATTCAGTTCTTCACTCTGGTGATGCACGATGTGCGAAGCCCAGAGGAAGTTTATTTCATGACTGAGTCGATGGTGCCAGTACGCAAGCCAATCGCCGAAAAGTAATGCTACCACCCATGTAAGTGGATTTTGGGCGATCTGCCATAAGCTTACATTGTCGTAGAGCCAAACGAATACGAAGTACATGAAGACCACCCAGAAGAAATCGAAGAGACGTTCCAAGGTTCCACAGCAAATATTTACAAGCGTATCTGAAAGTGTGTAAACTTCAACCTTCTTATAACGAGCAACGATGAACTCTACAAAAACGGCTAAAAGAAGAACTGGAATGATCAGTCCTATGTATTGTGCTCCACCCATGGAAATCGATTTTGAAATGCAAATTTAGCATCAGAAGAAGATCAGAAAACGACCTTCATCAGATTTATGAACAGTCGAGCTTAGATTGAGTTCACTGGTTTGTACTCGACAATCATTTTACAAGCTCTGTATAAGAGGTAAACGTAGATGGCAGAGAGCAAGTGAGAGATATCGTGGTAGTTCATCCATTTGTGAATGCTTATTTGCTGGTTGTAGACTACCGCTGGCGCTATGGCAAAACTGATAGCTAATACGATCCCCATGCTTTTGGGGTTGATTTTCTTAGCGACTGAATAGAGGCTAAGTGGCAGTACCCAACCCATTACACTAAGGCCAGTACTTGCTTGAGCAATCTCGAACGTACGCGTCTCTGAGTTACTCAAAAGGATCCAATACACGACCAACTGAACTACGAAAGTCCAATTGAATATCCAGAACCAAACAGGGTTGATTCTAGACTTCAGAACTCTGAGAGCTCCCATTTGGAGATTGAAAAATCCGATTGAAGTGATGGTCCAACCAATGGCCTTGTAGTCAAAGCTGAGGTAGGCTTGAGCTCCATGGCCAATCCAGGCTGCGCAGGTCATGCCAACTCCCATGAATAGAAAGTAATTTCTAAAGAATGGATGAGAAGCATGTCCTTTCGGAATCTTCTTGTGAAATTGGTAAAACGCCCATAGTGCGACAAGGGCCATGACCATATCGGTGAGCGTGGTCATTGGCTCACGCCACTCAATGTTTCCTATAAATAAGGAAGGATTTAGAATGTCCTCATTCATGGCGGCAAATATGACAATCTATCCGATTCGAGTCAAATTTTTTGGGATGCGCGGCAACCATCTAGGCACATTCTTTTGATAGACCTCATAATCGGAGCCGAATCGCTTTCTTAATCCAGGCTCTTCTGAGTACTTGAAGTAGAAGGTGTTTCCAACAAAAAATAATACGCAATAGAGAAGCAGAGCGCTGCTTTGAAAAAGCGTTGATTGTCCGAACAAAACCAGACAAACACCTAAAATCATAGGGTTTCGAACAAACTTGTAAGGGCCTTTGACTACCAATTTTGTCGATGGGTCCCAAGGAGCTGCAGTGCCTTCGGCGGTTTGTAGGTAGGTTCTGTAGGTGAGGATTGCCCAAATGGCGCCTAGAAGGATAAAGACAAAACCGCCTAGCAAAAGAATGATGTCTTCACTGAGGAGCATGGGGTAGTCGAAGAGATAAAGTAGGCCCGCCGCTATTACAAGCACTACATTGACTGGTAGAATCAGTACGCTTTTAAGATGGCGGATGAACATGCTCACCCCACAAATCTAATTGCCCAGGTAAACCTTGAAGACGCGTTTACTCACTTTGTTTTCAACAGAAACCAAATAGACACCAGTGCGACTGGGTAATTGGTATCGGTTTTCGCCGAGTTCAACCAGCTCAGCCACTTTCCCATCGATGGCGTAGGTGTTGACCTGGTAATCAAATGCGCTCTTAATGGTGAGTACATCATTTAGCTGAAGCAATTCAATCGTAGACTCTAGCTTGTCTTCCTGAATCTCACTCGGAACAGAATTCAATTGTGCAGAGTTGACGCTGTCGATCCAAACGTATGCTTCTGTGAGAATTTGATTCCGATTTGGGAAGTCGATGGTATGACCAACGCCAGACATAAATTCTGAGTTGGTGATGGCACCTTCTGTTTGCAGTCGGTTGAGGATAGGATTGTAGCGAGTGCTCGCAGCATCACTCGACCCATGTACCAAGTAATAAGCCTCATCGAGAGAAGAAGAAATGCCTGGGCTAAGTTCAGCTTCGCTGGTTGCGGCGCCAATAGGAATGTAGCCACCAAATTCTGTGCTGTGACTGAAGCCAAATTCATAGGTTGCTTTGCCTCCGATGGAAAAGCCCATGATGTATTGGTAGTCCTCATCGATGGAATACCAAGTCCGAACAGAATCGAGCAAGTCTTCGGTAAAGTCGTAATCTAAGTTGTCATCTACGCGTCCGTCGGAACCACCATCAGGGCAGACGAGAATGAGGCCATTGTTCTCAGCAAAAACACTGAGCGTATCTCTCCAGGCTTCTGCATCCCAGCGTGAGGTGTTCCAAGGATGCATTCCAAGCATCAATTTGTTTGGCGTGCTGCTGTCGTAGGAAGATGGGATGAATAAACTGTACTTCTTCGAATTCGATTGAAATGTGAAGCTGCTGTCGATGGCGATTTGAGCTTGACTTGCACAAGGAAGGAGCAAGGCCAGAAGTAGAATGTTGAGGAGTAGAGATTTCATAAGGTGATGATACTACGAAATCCCAAATTCGAATGTCCATAGCGCGACAGATGCAGGAGGAAGAGGGTGGCATTGTTTGAATTGAGCTGGGTGCAGGAAGTAAACCTAAGCGAAGGTTTAATATATCTAGGAACGGCCTCCACGAAAAAAGAAGCCCTTCTTCCAAAATCGCTGCTTGCTTTTTGAATCGAATATCAATGAGCAAGCGAAGTCGAGAGGTATACAAGAAAGCCAATAATCGCGTAAAAAATGAGTTGGTGAAACTGAACGACTTTCTTGAGAATTTTAATGGGAGGAGCATCCGTTTCTTTGATTTCAATGAGCGGAATGTCGAAGATTTTTTTCTTCTTAAGCTTTGCCATGTGTGCTCGAAAGACCTTATTGAAGGCCTCCCCACATGATTTGCAGGTTTCGAGTTGAACATCGTTCCACTCACCGCAGTGTTCGCATTTGCGTTCGTGTTTAGACATTTTGAGTTGGTAATTTGTTGAGTTTTTTCAGCGTGTGTCTTGCTCGAGATTTGAAGGCCGGTTTTTGATGCTCAAATTGATCCAGTAAAAGTGATTCAAATTCGCATTTGAACAAAGGTTGAAAGGAACAGAAAGACAATACGAGCTCCATGCTGTACACCTTCAAGGCAACAGCCACATTTGGGTCGCCGACGAGCTTCATGCAAAAATCAAGTATCGAAAAAAGCTGATCTTCACTCAAGGTGTTCCTTGCCAGCATCCGCAGCATCTGACGCACGATTCCCTCATTCTTCATTTCCTGAATCTCGTCAAGAATTGGCTGCAGGAAGTCTTCTCCAAGAGGTGGATGCAGTTCGTTGCTGAGGTCAAGCACCCGAGCAGCTCGGAAGTTGTAGGGGTAATCGGCGCTTCCGATTTCTTGCCAAACCAAGGCCATCCATTCAGGGTTTTCGTGGACCAAAGAGGAGCAAAGCTCTGTGCTTGAGCGGCGACTGTCGGCGCGCATCAGCCTTAAGAATTCTTCTTGCTCTGGAGACATAAGTCGGTCGGTCTTGCTCGAGGGCAAATTACTACATTTGGCGCTTGATGGAAAGCCAAATCCAAATCTCAATTGTCGTCCCTTTGTACAACGAAGAGGGAAGCTTTCCCTACTTGATTGACAGGCTCAATAAGTTGATGGATGCTAGTCCTCAGAACATTGAAGTGGTTTTGGTGAACGATGGAAGTAAAGACGATACTCCAGAACTCATGGAGATTCAGTCGATAAAAGATCCTCGATATCAATCCGTTTTCCTGTCGAAAAACATTGGCCACCAATTGGCTTTAAGTGCTGGTTTAACTGCTGTTCGTGCCACCGAAGCTGTGATGGTCATCGACGGTGACTTACAAGATCCACCCGAATTACTCCCCGACTATTACCAGAAATTTAAAGAGGGTTACGACGTGGTATACGGCGTGCGTGAAATGCGCAACGATGAAGGCTTGTTTAAGAAGTTGAGTTCCCGGTATTTCTACAAGTTTCTTCAGAGTGTTACTTCAACCAACATTCCCGAAAACAGCGGCGACTTTTGTTTGATGAGCAGGAGGGTTGTAGATCGACTGAACTCTATGCCAGAACACAGCAGGTTCATTCGTGGAATTCGCGCTTGGGTTGGCTTCAAACAAACGGGCATTGAATACGCTCGAGATAAGCGGGTAGAAGGGGAGACGAAATATCCGCTCAAGAAGATGCTGGCCTTGGCCTACAATGCCATTTTTAGTTTCAGTCAAGCTCCAGTGAAGCTCATCACCAACCTCGGTCTTTTTTCATTGGTTTTTGCTGGAGTCTATTTTGTGAGCACCTTGGTAAAATATTTCTTCTTTGAAGGAATCGTAGAAGGGTATACAACCTTGTTGTTCTTCGTGCTCTTTTTTGGAGGAATTCAAATGGTTTCTCTTGGAGTTATCGGCGAATACGTTCTGCGCATTTTTAATGAAGCGCAAGGGCGACCATTGTACATCATCAGCCACCGAATCGTAGAAGGAAAGAAGATAGATGGATAGAGCATTTTATGCTGAGTACTCGGTACTTGAGCGCAAACATTGGTGGTTCCTAGTTCGAGCCAACATCATCATGGACAGAGTTCGAATATTGAGCGAAGGTCGACGCGACCTAAAAATCCTCAACGTCGGTTCTGGTCCGAGTTATACTTCTCAGCTTCTGGAAGAGTTTGGTGAAGTGAAAAGCATCGAGTACGATCAGATCTGTGCCGACATGGTGAAAGAGACCTTGGGAATCGACATCGAGCAAGGCTCCATCACCGAGTTGCGCTTCGAAGACAATCAATACGACCTAGTTACGGCCTTCGATGTTGTTGAGCACGTTGAAGACGATGCCTTGGCTGTTTCGGAGCTTCACCGCGTGTGCAAGCCAGGCGGACATGTACTAATTACCATTCCAGCCTTTATGAGTTTGTGGAGTCACCACGATGTGGTGAACCAGCATTTCAAACGCTATCGCAAGCCAGAGATTCGCGAACTCTTCGCGAACTTGTCGGGCAGTGAAAAGCACCAATCTTACTTCAACAGCATTCTTTTCATTCCCATCTGGACCTTCAGAACACTGTCCAACTTATTTCCAAAATCATGGACGCGTTCAGGTGCTGGCAGTGATGCTACAGTTGGGGAGACGACCAGTCCGGTGGATGCTTTGCTGAAATTCGTTTTCGGCTTAGAGCGCCCTTTGATGCGCATGGGAATCAAGTTCCCCTTTGGCGTTTCCTTTCTTTATCTCTTCAAGAAAAAGTAATTCTTAGCTCTCCAGTGAGTCTTCTAGGTGAATGATCTTCTTCACTTTTTTTCGTTTCAGGAAAGACTTTAAAATCGAAGTGACATCTCGATTGTGTTTCCGAGCTTTTACTGCAGACTTCAGGTCTTCGATGTCCATGATCTCACTTTGGTCGACGTAGCCAAATCCGAGGTATTTCCCACGTTCTACCCAAACTACGGACACTTCTTCTTCGGTTCGTCCGTGATCCATCACAATGAAGCTCTCTTTATTGAAGGCAAGTTCTTCAAGCGCCTCCTGAACTCGCGCATTGTAAGTTTCGGGATCTTCCTTGCCCACACAAGCTCCATTGCATTGTTTGATGTTGTAGTGAAAGCAAGGGCCCGATGACTTGTACAAGCCGCATAGGTTCTGACAGAGATTGTATTTCTCGCAGATTTTGTACAAATGAGCTCGGCCTTCCATCTTGGAAGTGTAGGTGTGAATCGGGACTCCATTGTCTGCAATCGTTTTCAACTCCAGCCTTGTGTAGGTACCATCATCAACTAGGTCATACAAACCGTAGTGAAAGATGCTTCTGCGTTGTGCACGATTATATATGGGCTTGTTGACCTTAATTTCTTCCGATTCTAAAAGAAGAGCGATCAGTTCACTGCCCGTAATTTCCCAATCCACGTCGGCAATTGAGGCTTGAAGTTTTTTCGCTTTCGTAGTGGCTTGATTGCTCAAATGACTCATGACTCTCGAGCGAATGTTGTTGCTCTTTCCGATGTAAATCAATTCTGCTTTATCGTCGTAGAGGTAGTAGACACCTGTGCTTTCTGGAATTTCATCCACACGTTCTTTCTTCAAGCTTTTATGCCACTTCAATTTCTTGCGCTGAACCCCACTGCCTTTCACTTTCATTTTCAGAAGCTCGTCGGGATTGGCGTTCAACATCATCTCAAAAAGTTCATAAGCGGCGAAGGCATCGTTGTAAGCTCGGTGATGATTGGCGAGCTCGATGCCTAAATCGCGGGTGATGTTTCCCAATGAATAGGAGGGGTAGCCAGGGAAGATCTTCCGGCTGCTGCGAACGGTGCAAATGCGTTCGCGTTTAAAGTCGTAGCCCAGTCTGGCAAACTCCTCCTTGATGAAGCCAAAGTCGAAGCTCACGTTGTGGGCGACGAATATGGCGTCTTCCGTGATCTCTACGATGCGCTTCGCAATCTCGTAAAACTTGGGAGCGTCAGCCACCATCTCATCGTCGATGCCTGTGATGCCAGTGATGAATTTTGGAATGGGCATTTCTGGATCAACCAGACTGGAAAACTCGTCTACGATTTCGGTGCCGTCGTAGCGGATGATGGCAATCTCCGTGATTTTGTTGGTCTTTGCACCACCGCCCGTAGTCTCGATGTCGATGATGCAATACATTTCAGGAGAATGGACAGTCTTTCAACTCTTCGCTTGGAACTTCATCCAATTCATCGATGCGTTGAATGCGCTGCTTTAGGGCTCGAAAGAGCTTTCCCGCATGAGCTCCATCCACCATGCGATGGTCGAGGCAGGCGGAAAGGGTGAGGAGTTTTCGGACAACAATCTCATCATTGATGACGATGGGTTTCTTGCCAATGTTTCCCATGAGTACAACGAGTGCAAGATTGGATAAGGGAAACAGAGCAGGGTATCCATGGTCGAGGCCTAGGGAGCAAATGTTCGAGAGAATGAAAGAGCCGAAGGAGTTTCTGTCGAGGCCTTTCTTTTTCCACTGAAAACCCCAACGAACGAATACATGCTTTAAGAGGCTGAACATCCATTTTCGCAATGGCCAGGGCAAACTGCTGAGTCTGTCCTTTTGCTGCATGGTTTTATTTTCTTGACCATTTCTTGATTCAAGAATGCCCTTGCGCATCTCGTCAACAATTTGATCCATCGTTTTGGAATGTGCCGACTTAACCATGATGGAGGACATCTCGCTTGTTTTTTCAAGCAAAACAGAAACCATCACATTCACACTTTCTCTGGGATGGATTCTTCCACGCGTGACGTAAACATTAAACTCTGGAACGTCGAAGGCAATGCTTCTTGACATTAAGGATGCAAAGACGGTGGTGTAGGTGACCTTGATGCCTTCCTTGCGTTTGCGGTGAATGTATTCGTCTACTTTGGTGATGTCCAACTCAACAGTGCCGTAGAGTTTAGAGTCCTTGGGAGGGTCGTAGATGGCGGTTGCAATGCGGCGCCAGGGAGTGTTTAAGGAGTCTTCTAGGGACATGTGATTCAACTGACGCGAAGATAATGAAAGGCTCTGCTCAGAACGGAATAAGATTAGTTTGCAAGTGATTGAGGGCTCTAGAAGCTCTCGCGAAGGGCAACCATTTTAATGGCGGTGATGGCAGCTTCATCTCCCTTATTGCCGAGCTTTCCACCGGAACGAGCTATGGATTGTTCGCGATTGTCGTCGGTGAGAACACCAAAGATCACAGGCAGGTTCATATTCAATCCAACCTCTTTGATTCCTTGAGCGCAGGCTTGACATACAAAATCAAAATGTGCAGTTTCTCCTCGAATGACGGATCCTAAACAGATTACAGCGTCCACTTGTCGTCCTTCGGCCATCCATTGAGCGCCCAAAGGCAACTCAAAGCTTCCAGGAACGTAACGAAGTTTGATGGATTCTTTTTGAACTCCGTGCTTCATGAGCGTGTTGACACATCCTTCGAGTAAATTCGAGGTAATGTCGTTGTTCCATTCAGAAACAACAATTCCAAACGACATCTCGCGAGCGTCGGGAACTTTTTTGGGATCGTAATTCGAAAGGTTTACCGTGGCCATTGGCGCTAAGGTAGGAAAGAAGGCTTACTCAAGCATAGCTTCAGCGCGACCAATATATTTATCGATCGTTCTCGCCTCTGCGCTCTTCTCGTAGTCAGTTTTAATCTTTTTGTAAAGATCTAAAGCTTCATCGTAATCCTCTACACTCTCATGAAGTAGGGCGGCCTTCTTCATATAGATTGGGCTCGAGAATTCGTTTTCATTGTCGAAGGCAGCTTCTTTGTATTTCGCGATTGCTAAGTCCACTTCACCAACTTCAGTATAAGAATCACCCAAAGCTCCTTTAGCTACTGAGCTTACTAGAATGTCTGTTGATTCAAATGCTTCCAAATAATCGATGGCTGCTTCGTGTTCTCCAAGCTTTACATAACAAAGGCCTACGTAGTAGTTGGCCAGGTTGCCTGCCTTGGTCATTCCGTATTCGTCGATGATGTCGAGGAAACCGTAGTAGTTTCCATCGCCTTCCAATGCTTTTTGGATTGAGTCCTGCTCGAAGTAGGATTCTGCTCTCCACATTTCTCCAGAAGCTTCTTTTTCTAGAGGTGCTAGATACATAAGAGTATAAGCAAAGTAGATGGCTACGATAGCAAGGATGCTACCAACGCCAACATATATGGGCTTTTGATTGTCTTCTATAAACAATTCAAACTCGGAGATTGCTCCCCCAACGTCTACGATAACCTCGTCTTCGTCCTTCTTCGATTTTGCCATGAGCTCCTGCTAAAAGGCTGCAAATATAGTTTTTTTACTAGTCGCGAAATGGCCTAAAACCCTCCTTCTAAGCAACTTTTAAACAGTGATTTATCGCAAGGCTGGAATCCGCTTTATTTGTGTCCAAATTGAACAGGTGCATTTAAAGTCCTTAGAACTACTTGAGTTTAAAAATGTTGAAGCAACAAAGCTCGACTTTAGCAGTAAAATCAACTGTTTTACTGGTCTCAATGGCAGTGGTAAGACAAATTTGATGGATGCCATTTATTACCTCTCCTTCTGTAAGAGTTTCTTGAATCCGACCGATGCACATTCCGTTCGACACGGTGAAAAGCACTGCATGATTCAAGGATTGTATGACCTGAACAAGAAAACTGAGCGCATTTCAATCTCAATTCGCAAGGGTCAGAAGAAAATTGTTCGAAGAAATAAAAAGGACTACGAGAAGCTGGTCGACCACATTGGTCTGTTGCCATTGGTATTGGTGTCACCCACAGATGTGAACCTCATCTCAGAGGGAAGCGCGGAGCGTCGCAAGTATCTCGACGGAATTCTCTCACAATTTGATTCGAAGTTTTTGGCTCACTTGGTTCAATACGGTAGGAGCCTCACCCAAAGAAATGCATTGCTCAAGTACTTTGCTGCAGAGCGGCATTTCGATCGCGACTCCATCGAAGTATGGGATAAGGCTCTTCTAGAGCACGGACTTCCAATACATGAAAAGAGGAGCGAGCTCTGTGCTCAAATCTTACCTTATTTCCAGGAGTATTACAAGAGGATTTCGGGTGAGCGAGAGGAAGTTGGCCTGGAATATAAATCGGGTTTGGATGAAACCTCCTTTGAAGACCTCTTGGAGAATCACCTAGACAGGGATTTGGCCTTGAGGTATACTTCGCAAGGGATTCATCGCGATGATCTTCAGTTTAGCATTGGCGGACATCCAATTCGAAGATTTGGCTCGCAGGGTCAGCAGAAGTCGTACCTTCTTGCTTTGAAGCTGGCTCAGTTTGCGTACCTCAAGGAAGGGCGCAAAAGGGACCCGATTCTCCTTCTCGACGACCTCTTTGATAAATTGGATTCAGGAAGGATTAAAAACTTACTCGAACTGCTCAACGGAACTGAATTCGGACAGGTTTTCATCAGCGATACCGACCATGCTCGATTGAAAGGCTTGTTGGATGGAATTGAAGCAGAAGTTCAATATTTCTCGGTAGAAGACGGGAAAGTAGAAAAGATATGAAGCGCAACCAGAATCACATTTCAGACGTCATAAAGGGTTTCTTGAGAGAGTACGAGCTCGACGGAAGGATTCGTGAAATCGAACTGGTCAACAAGTGGGAAGAGATCGTTGGTAAGAGCATCAACCGGCACACAATCAAAATATTCCTTTCTGGAAAAACACTTTACCTCACATTAGACTCCTCAGTGGTACGTCAGGAGCTTCATTACAACAAAAAAAAGCTCCTCGAACGCATCGCAGAAACGATGGGTGAGGAGCTTGTTAAAGAAGTTGTTTTGCGTTGAGCCTAAAAGCGCTCAAATTCTGTGAAGAAGAAAGATGCTTCAATCTCAGCATTTTCATCTGAATCAGAACCGTGTACCGCATTCTTTGCTTTTGATTCTGCAAATTCCTTTCGGATAGTTCCTTCGGCTGCTTCAGACGGATCGGTAGCGCCAATAAGGGTTCTAAAGTCGAGGACAGCATTGTCTTTTTCTAAGAAAGCAGCAACGATTGGGCCTGAACTCATGTAGTCTACAAGTTCACCATAGAACGGACGTTCTTTATGAACTTCATAGAATTTACCAGCCAATTCTGGACTGAGTTGTGTTTTTTTCAATGAGATGATTCTAAAACCACCTTTAATCATTTTGTCGAGGATTGCTCCTGTACTTCCATTTTCAACCGCTTCCGGTTTGATCATGGTAAAAGTTCTTGTGCCTGCCATTTTGATTTGCTTCAATTTTTCGGTGTGCAAAAGTAGCATATGACAGAAACAGGCAAGCTCTTTTATTTGATAGTTTTGCGAGCATATGCTGGAAGAACGAAAAGCAGGTTTGAAAAGGGCTTCAGAGCTACTTGAGAGCTCCAAAAAAATCCTAATCACTTCACATAAAGGACCTGATGGTGACGCCATTGGCTCAGCACTCGGACTGTATCACATCCTGCGGAATGCAGGTCACAAGTGCATCGTAGTACTTCCGGATTCATGGCCGAGCTTTTACAGCTGGATGCCTTCGCAGAAGGACATAATGGTTTTTGATAAGGAGGAAGAAAAGATTTTAAAAGAGATGTTGGATGTGGATCTAACATTTTACCTCGACTACAACAGCTTAAGTAGAGTTGGATCCGATTTCCAAACAGTTCTCTTGGAGCACCCAGCGCCAGCTATTATGATTGATCATCACCAATCTCCAGACGACATCGCTGAAGTTATGTATTCGTTTCCCGAGGCAAGTTCTACCTCCGAATTGGTTTTTGATTTCGCGGAGGGCCTCGATATGAAGAAGAGGGTGGATCTCAGCGCTGCCAAATGCCTTTATTCGGGAATTATAACAGATACGGGCTCATTCCGATTCTCATCTACATCCCAAAGAACCCATGAAGTTGCGGGCTTCTTGTTAGGTAGAGGAGTGGTGCCTTCTGAAATCCATGAATTCATCTTCGATTCAAATCATGAGAACCGCCTCAAGCTTCTCGGCTATGCTTTGTATGAGAAACTTCGCGTTTTCGGCAAGCATGGTGCGGCTTTTATAGCCTTGAGCCAGACTGAATTGAGAAAGTTTCAATACAAGAAAGGCGATACGGAAGGTCTGGTGAATTACCCGCTATCCATCGATCGAGTGTCCTTTTCAACGCTCATTACAGAACGTGAAAATGAAGTGCGACTTTCCTTTAGAAGTCAAGGTGACTTTGACGTGAACGAGTTTGCTCGTGAACACTTTAATGGCGGCGGACATAAAAACGCGGCGGGTGGAATTTCGAAAGATGACTTACGAACTACGGTTGATCGCCTGGTGCAATTGATCCGCACTTTGGAACCTAAAGCATAGTTTTTACGTTCTAGCTAAGAACACCTTGAATTTGAAAGCCCAAACAGCCCTACTGTTTACATTTCTAATTGCCGCGGCAGCTATGCTGAATTCTTGCACAAACGAGCAGGAAGAGTATAGCTTCAAGGAAGGAGATCTCTTTTTTCAAGATTTAGATTGTGGGCCTTTTTGCGAAGCCATCGAGAAGGTTACTCAAGGTTATTTGGGGTCGAACTTATCGCATGTTGGGGTTCTGATCCGTCATGAAAATTCCTGGAAAATTCTAGAGGCAGGGGGAGAAGGAGTGAGGTTGACAGCTGTTGACACCTTCCTGAATAGAAGCTTTGATCGAAACGGTAAGCCTAAAGTTCTTGTTGGTAGAATGGAGAACATCGATCAACGGATGCTTAAAACAGCCAAAACCATTGGGATTTCATTGGTGGGTAAGCCCTACGACGATTTCTTCGATATCGAGAACGAGGCCTTCTATTGCTCGGAACTCATTTATGAGAGTTTTCGTGATCAAGCTGGAAACCCTCTGTTTGAGCTGAAGCCAATGACCTTTAAGGATCCTGAAACGAATTCCTTCTTTCCGATTTGGGAAGATTACTTTGCCGATTTGAAAATGGAGATCCCTGAAGGGAGTCCGGGCTTGAACCCAGGAGCTATGTCAACGGCAAGCTCAGTGCAGATTGTTTATCAGTTCGGTGAGCCCAGCGGCTTGGGTCGGGGTAAATAATCTTCGACTAAATCAGATCCCGATTTGAAGCTGGATTTTAAGATTGCGTTTGAGGCAATTTCTGGTGCTGCAACTCCATCATTCAGCACAACTTCGCTCGACTGAATTCGGCGCAGTTCATTCCAGTTTTCTGTCTGCAGAAACCAGTTGATGGTTTGTGTTCCACCTTCGACCAAAACGGAATGGATTCCTCTTTTAAATATGAGCCCTAGAAGTTCATGTGGATTGTTCCAGTTTTCGAGTTTTAACTGAGATACATCGGGCGTTTCTGATTTTTTAAAGTTGTTAATTATGAGTGCTTTAGAATCATATGAGTGAATGTATTGTTCACTTATCGAAAGGGATGGGTCCAGAATGATTCTCGTCGGATTTTTCCCCGCAGAAAGTCGCACATTTAAACTTGGTCGATCGAGTTCAAATGTTCTTCGGCCCACGAGAATCCCATCGACCTGGGCACGCAATTCATGACTCAGTACATTGGTTTTATTGTCGCTGATTTTTGCTGCTTTTTTCTCAGAAGATGTGCGGTGGAGATCGACGAAACCGTCCTTGCTCTCTGCCCATTTGATGTAGACGTAAGGACGTTGATTTTCCTGAGCCCAAATGAAGACTTTATTTAGTTCTCGTGATTCCTTCTCCAAAACTCCAAGATGCACTGAAACACCAGCTTCTCGGAGCAATTGTATGCCTCTGCCAGAAACCAAAGGATTTGGATCTTGCATCGCAACCACAACAGTCTTAATACCCTTTTCTACAATGAGATTGGCACAAGGCGGAGTTTTGCCGTGATGAGAACATGGCTCAAGACTCACATACAGCGTGCTTTCTGAAAACAATTCGGGCGATGAACAGGATTGGATTGCATTCACCTCCGCATGTGGACCACCATATTTACGGTGATAACCTTCAGCAATGATTTTACCAGAATGCACGATTACACAACCTACGAGTGGATTGGGAGACACTAAGCCACGACCCAAAGCGGCGAGCTCGAGAGAGCGTTGCATGAATCGGGAGTGAGCTTCTTCGGGAATCATGCTGCAAACTTAGTTGAACGACTACTTTTGGAGCGTGGGACCAGGAAATAACTCTGCCGCTGCTTGGCGCATTTTTTTGAAGGAAAATTTGCTCGCTGTTTACGACGAGAGCGAAGCCGGTTCCATCACGAATCGACTTTTTGAAGATTTGTTGTCAATTCAGTCCTTAGATTTCATCCGAGACCCATCGCTTAAAATCAGCGAATCGGATATTTTGCTTCTCAATAAAGCCTTCAAACGCTTACTTCAAAGCGAGCCCATACAATATGTGCTGGGTACAACTTCATTTTATAATTGCGATATACTGTGTGACCCGCGAGCATTGATTCCTAGGCCAGAAACCGAAGAGCTGGTAGATCGAATCGTGACTGATTTGGGTCCTGATTTTAAGGGTTCAGTCATCGACATTGGAACAGGAACAGGCTGCATCGCCATTGCATTGGCTAAGGCGATTCCAAATGCTCATGTCAGCGCAACAGACGTGTCACTCGAAGCCCTTGAATTGGCAAAAGCGAATGCAAAGCGCAATAAGGCGGTCGTCAATTTCGTGTGCGACGACTTCAGTGCTTCCGAAATCGAGGCACAATTCGATGTGCTGGTGTCGAATCCACCATATGTCTTGTTGAGTGAAGCTGTGCAGATGGATGAGAGGGTGAACGCACATGAGCCCCATTTGGCTCTGTTTAGCCCAGAGGAGGATGACCTTTACGCTTACAGGCACATACTAGACTTCAGTGCAAAGCACTTAAACGAGGGTGCTAGTATTTACTTAGAGCTGAATGCTGTCACAGCACAAGCAGTTCTCGATGAATACATCAAGAAGTACGAGAATGCAGAATTGATTTCCGACTTGTCGGGAAAGATGAGATTCTTGAAAGTTTAGACTGGGCTACAGACTATGGATAGACGATGTCTTCCATGGCTTCAAAGCAATCGTCCTTTGAACCACCCTTTTGAAGAATTGCAATCAAAGTGTCGATGATCTTGTCGACCTTCCCGTGAGGAAATCCGAGACCTACAGCAAATCTACGCGACCAAGTGATTTCATTCGCTTCAACGATGTCGTCCGCCAATACCATGCGAATGAGATTGTACATCTGATAGAACCGATCCTCTTTAGAGGAGGGAGGAGTGAAGGGAATGTCTTTGATATTTTCCATCACCACGTCAACCTCTTCTTGCGTATGACCAAGCTCTTTAGCGATGTGTTGCAAGAAAATCATTTCAGGTTCATCTACGGTTCCATCGGCCAAGGCAATCTTAGCGAGGTTGCAGAAATGGCTTTTATGTCGTTCAGACTCTCCAGAGGTAAAAGCGTCGAGGATGCTCATTCAAAATAATTTAGTGGGCAAATATAGCTTTCGGACTCGTTTCTATATGCTTTTCGAATCCAACTTTATTTCATTCAATGCAGACTTGGTAGAAAGCGTCTTAAAGTCTCCCTGATTTCGGAACCAGGTCATTTGTCTTTTCGCGTATCTCCGACTGTTCTGCTTTATTTTATCGACGGCTTCACCAAGGTTCATGTTCCCATCTAAGTAGTCGAACAATTCTGAATAGCCCACCGTCTTCATTACCTCCAAATCTTCGTATTCAGAGAGAGATTTCACTTCCTCTAAAAGTCCATCTTCCATCATTTTGTCGACGCGACGGTTGATGCGAGAGTACAGCATCTCACGTGGCATTTCAAGTGTGTAGGTTTTCACGGGCCACTGGATTTCCTTGGCTGGAGTAAAAGATTCTAAATAAGGTTTGCCACTGCTTTTTACGATTTCCAGCGCTCGAATTACTCGCTTTGGGTTTTGCCATTCGAAGTCGAAGCCAAGGGAAGGGTCGAGAGATTTTAATTGCGATTGCATTGCATCCAAGCCATTCGATAGGTAGGCCCTTTGAAGTTCCTCGCGCAGTTCATTGGGAACAACTGGCCCATCATCTATCCCAGAAATTAATGCCTTGAGGTGAAGGCCAGAACCACCTGTAACAATTACTCGATCGGCAGTTTTGGAGAGTTCATCAATTTTTTCTCGAGCTTCTCGCGCGTACTGTCCTGCACTTAGAAAATCATTGATGCTGCGATCGGCAATGAAGTGATGTTTAATAATGGAGAGTTCGTTCTCAGTGGGTCTCGCTACGCCTATGTTTAGCTCAGAATAGAACTGACGCGAATCGGCGGAGATGATTTCGGAGGCAAACTCCTTGGCAAGGCGAATGGCCAATGATGTTTTACCAATAGCGGTTGGGCCGGCAATTACTATAACATGAAAGCCGTTTCGCGTTGGCATGGGGTCTCAGTCGTTCGCGTATTCGTCGAAAATTCCTCCTATTTCAGAGTCAAGATCTTCATCGTCGTCATCATCGGAGCCAGTCAAAAGTCGAGCAGCCTCTTCATCACTCAAGACAGGTGATTCTTTTGAATACTGGTCAGGCGATTTTCCGTATTCCGTGGCGAGCAAAGGATACTCTTCATCGGTGGCTTCAGAAATGTCGAGAAGTTCGACGTAAAAGCACCACATCAGCATAAAATCGTAGACGTAGAGTAGCTTTTGCCCTTTCTCCTGAATGAGGTCGCCCAGCTTGGTGTCTTCCATCGTTTTTAACTTGGAAGGGCCGAAGTCCTCATCTAAATCCATTTGAGCAATTTCTTCACCGCGATCCCAATCGTCGTTGCTCAAATAGAAGGAGGCTATTTGTTGGCCATCGAATTCGAAGGCTTCTTGGATTGTCAGGTGCAATTCAAAGAAGGTTTGATCTTCTCGTAGGAGGACGTCTCGGAACACATCTTCCTTATAATCAATGAGTACGCGTAGGCGAAAAGCTTTCATGTTGGTGTTCAGACTGGCGGGCAATATAGGTAGAATTCAAGCAGACTGATGAGGGATTTCAATGCCTTTGCTCTGTGCTTGAACATCCAGAAAAGCCAAGGCAGCTTCGCGCTCGTTTGGTATTTCACCTTCAAGGATGGCTTCTTTTACGGCTTCTTTTAAGTCACCAACAATCTTACTCGGCTTCAATTGGTAACGCGCAATGATTTCATCGCCTGAAACGGGTGGTTGCCAAACTCTCAGTCGATCTTTTTCTTCAACCGACTTCAACTTTGAGCGCACAATTATAAAGTTCTTGAGGTATTTCTGACGTTTACGGTCGTTCTTGGTAGTAATATCGGCCTCGCACATGGTCATCAAATCCTCAATGTCCTCTCCCGCATCGAACAACAATCTTCGAACTGCCGAATCCGTAACTCCTTCATTTGCTAAGGCAATCGGTCGGCTGCTCAGCATCACAATCTTCTTCACAAATTTCATCTTCTCGTTGAGAGGAAGGCGAAGGCGTTTGAACATTTGAGCAACCATTTTGGAACCCTTGAACTCATGTGCATGAAATGTCCAGCCAATTTTTTCGTCGAACCTTTTGGTTGGAGCTTTGCCAATGTCGTGCAGAAGTGCGGCCCACCTGAGCCAGACGTTATCGGTGTTTTGACTGATGTTGTCGACCACTTCTAAGGTGTGGTAGAAATTGTCTTTGTGTCTTTGCCCTTCCACTTCATCTACGCCGCGCAGGTCGGTCAGTTCTGGAAGTAGGAGAGGAAGTATGCCAGTTTTAAGCAAGAGAATGAAGCCTTTAGAAGGTTCATTGCACAGAAGGATTTTGTTCAATTCCTCAGCACAGCGTTCTGGAGCGATGATTGAAATTCGCTCGGAATGTTCGCCGATGGCTTTGTATGCGGCAGGATCGATTTCAAAATCCAGCTGACAGGCAAAGCGAATGGCTCGCATCATTCTCAATGGATCGTCGGAGAAGGTTATACTGGGGTTTGTGGGTGTTTTTAGCAGTCTGTTGTTCAAATCGCCAAGTCCATTGAAAGGATCGAAAAGCTCACCGAAATGCTCTTTCGAAAGTGCAATCGACATGGCGTTGATGGTGAAGTCGCGCCTTTCTTGGTCTTCCTCAAGTGTTCCAGCCTCAACTTCTGGATTTCTTGAATTCCTACTGTAACTCTCTTTTCTAGCGACCACGAATTCAACATCCCAACCATCGAGGCTGAGGCCTGCAGTTCCAAAGTTTTTATGCTCACTAAGGTTTTTGGCTCCATATTTTGAGCCGAGAAGTCGAGCCAAGTCGATGCCTGTATTCTTGCGCGAATTCTTTGGATCTATAACGACAACATCCAGATCTTTTGATTCTCTTTTGAGGATTAAGTCACGAACAAAGCCTCCAATAAGAAAGGCTTCCACGCCCAATTCTTCAGCAGCTTCCGCCACCTTTTTAAAGACGGGAGACGTTAATTCAGTACTAAAATTCATCATCGGATTTGCTCGAGCTCGCCTTCTAAACTTATCTTATAAATGCTTGAGGCCATAGCGCCTCCAGAGCTGGGCAAATTTACCACATAATCTGCGGCGAGCAGCACCCGAGGGTCAATCTCATTGCGAAATTTTGGCGCAGGATCTCCGCTCATATTGGCGGAAGTTGATACCAAGGGCAAGTCGAGGTGCTGGAGTAGGTCCTGACAAAACGGATGAATCGGAATTCGAACAGCTAAGCTTCCGTTGCTTCCTTGAATTCCTGGAAGATCCTTCTTCGACTTCGGGTAGATGAGCGTTAGTGGCTCCTGAACTTCATCCATAAGGTGTTCTGCAACTACAGGGACGTCCACATATTCCTTGAGCACCGATCGGTCGCGCATTAAAACGATGAGACCCTCTTTTGTGAGTCGGTTTTTTAAGGTTTGGATTCTCTCTAAACCCGATTCGGAATGAGGCAAACAGCCAATTCCCCAAACAGTATCAGTCGGGTACACAAGTACGCCACCACTCTGAAGGCACTTTAAGGCCTTCTCGCTTTCTTCTTGAATTAAAGACTTTGATACAGACTCATCCATTTTCTGCCAATCTCATTTTCATTAAACCTTTGTACGTAGTCCAAACCAGCCAATTGCATTTCAGAGACCAAGGCTGGTGTGTTCATCAATTCGTTTGTTTTTTTAGCCAGAGCCTCAAAATCTTGAGCATCGATGTAAAGGCTGTTCGGTCCTGCCGTTTCAGAGAATACACCGCCGCTGCTCGTGATTATAGGGCATTTACTCTTCAAAGCTTCGATGATTGGAATTCCGAAACCCTCGAAGATGCTCGGGTAGGCAAAAACCTTAGCGAGTTGATAGAGTGCAGAAAGTTGTCGGGTTGGAACCTTCTCGAGAAAGTGAACTCGATGCAATACACCCAAGCTTGCTGCTAGTTTTTTCAATCGGTGGAAGTACGAGCTGTGTTTACCTACAAGTACAAGATCCAGTTCTTTGACCAAGGGAAGCGCTTTGACGATGCTCTCCTGGTTTTTGCGCTTCTCAATTGTGCCAACAGACAGCATGAAATCTTTGTCCAGTTCGAATTCAGTTTTCACGGCTTTTAATTCGGCGGTGCTCTGCTCAACTCCAAACTCGGGATGACAACCCTGGTAGATTACTTCGATCTTCTCCTTCGGCACATTCATATAATGCACGAGATCTTCTTTTGTCTGTTCCGAGATTGCCACGATTTGTGTTGCGTCTTGGCATGCATGACTCATTTTCTTTCTATAACTCAGGCGGTCGGTTGGCTTGTACAGTTTGGGGTAGCGCATGAAGATGAGGTCGTGCACTGTTAGGATTCCTTTTACAGAAGAGCGTGAGAGGCCAATTGGAAGTTCGTTGCTCAGTCCGTGGTAAACATCAATCTCAAGCTTTTCGAGAGAGTTGATGATGGTGCGACTTCGCCATATCGGGTGAACTACTTTGCTCAGAAGAGAGCTTGGGCCAACTTCATGTACATTCTCCCAATCATGACCAAAGTCTAGGCTCCTGCGCTGTTTTGGGTTGAAGAGGTAGAAATCTTGTTCCGGATGGGCTTCCGCAAGAATGCGAATCAGATCTCGGCTGTAATTGCCAAGCCCCGATTTGTTGTGAAATGCACGCTTCGCATCGTAGCCGATTCTCATAGAACGAAAATAATCTTTTCGTTGAGGGGCACGGCCGCTTAGGAAACTCAGAGAATTTTGCTCGGGTTTTTAGTCGAGCGGTAACGGTGAATCAAGTTTCCCTTTTTATCGAAGAGGTACTTCTCAAAATTCCAACGAATGTCTCCCGTGTAATCTGGATTTTCAATGGAATTCAACCATTTGAAGAGTGGGTGAATGTCGTCGCCTTTAACTGAAACCTTCTCCGCCATTGGGAATTTAACTCCGTAGTTCTTCTCGCAAAATGTCGCGATCTCTTTGTTCGAACCTGGTTCTTGTTTCCCGAAGTTGTTTGCAGGAAATCCGACGATTACCAATTCATCTTTTTTCGATTCATACAGCTCTTGAAGGTCGGCGTACTGTGGGGTGAAACCACATTCGGAAGCGGTATTCACAATCATTAATTTTTTCCCTTTGAAATCACTGAAATCGATTTCTCCGCCGAGCAGTGCCGGAACTTTGTAGTCGTAGATGTTCTCTTGTGCCATAGTTGTAAATGAGAGAAGGATGCCTAGAATGAGTGTAAGTGATGTTTTCATAATGGCATAAACCCTTCATGAGGGACATTGTTCGTTGAAAAAGCGAAAGATAAAGCAAGCTAATTTTCTTTAGGTTTGAAGCAATTCATACATCGTATATCATGAAACTTCTGGAAGGAAAAACAGCCATCATTACTGGTGGGTCAAGAGGAATTGGAAAAGGTATTTGTGAATTGTTCGCACAAAATGGTTGCAACATCGCCTTCACCTATATGTCTTCCGACGAAAAAGCTCAAGCACTTGCTTCAGAGCTTGAAAAAAATGGCATCAAAGCAAAAGGCTATAAATCGGATGCGGCCAACTTTGCCTCTGCTGAGAAATTGGCGGAAGACGTTTTGAAGGATTTCGAAACCATCGACGTACTCGTCAACAATGCTGGCATCACGCGCGACAATTTGTTGATGCGAATGACCGAAGAGCATTGGGATGAAGTAGTGAACACGAACATGAAGTCTGTTTTCAATATGGTGAAAGCTTGCCAAAGAACATTCTTGAAAAACCGTTCAGGTTCAATCATCAACATGAGCTCTGTAGTAGGAGTGAAGGGAAATGCTGGTCAAGCGAATTACGCAGCTTCCAAAGCTGGAGTTTTGGGATTCACCAAATCGGTGGCGCTTGAATTGGGTTCAAGAAACATTCGCTGCAATGCGATTGCTCCTGGTTTCATCGAGACTGAAATGACCGGCGCTTTGGACGAGAAAATGGTTCAAGAATGGCGACAAGCAATTCCTTTAAAACGCGGTGGTACCCCAGAAGATGTTGCCAACTTGTGCATGTTCCTAGCGTCAGATATGTCGGGATACATCACAGGTCAGGTGATCAACGTGGATGGTGGAATGTTGACTTAATCGACCTCATTTGATGGACATAGGCCTGAGCTATTCCGCTTGGTGGATATTACCTTCTGCTCTCATAGCCTTTCTTGTAAGCTACTGGCTGTACCGAAAATCGGGCGAGACCGAAGATTGGCCTAAATGGCAAAGGCCCAGTCTGTTCAGCTTGCGATTTGTCCTGATTTTCGCACTCTGTTTCTTACTTCTTGATCCAGTTCTGAAGTATCTCAGTACGCGTTTTGAAAAGCCCAGCATCATATTTTTAGAAGATGTATCGGAATCGGTGGACTTCCTCGAAGACAGTGTCTACCTAAACGAAACTTGGCCAACAGAGAAGCAGGCCATCATCGAACGGCTTTCTGAAAAGTATCAGGTAAACGAACACCAATTTGCCAATGGCCTCATAGAGGATTCCACAGGCGGCTTGAAACTCACAAATTTCAGTTCAACCCTCAAGGAGTTGGGCGTGAGGTACGGGGGCTCGAACGTTGGAGCTCTGATTGTTGCCAGCGATGGACAAGTAAACCGTGGTCAAGATCCAGTCTATGCAGCCTACGATTTGAGTTCTCCTGTCTACACATTGGGTTTTGGCTCCAACGCAAGCCCGAAAGATTTAAAGATCGACGCACTAGAAAACAACTCTGTAGTCTACTTGGGCAACGACTTTCCCGTAAAAGTGAATTTCAGTGCGAGCAATGCCAAGGGAGAGCAAATACGTCTATCGCTCTTTGAAAACAATCGTTTGCTTTCGTCCAGCCTACACGAAGTGGAAGGAGAACTGGCTAGTTTTCAAAAGGAGTTCAGTGTGAGCGCGAAACAATCGGGATTGAAAAGACTGCGCGTTGAAATTGAAAGCATCGAGGGAGAGTGGAGTCTTCAGAACAATGTGAAAGAGAGTTTTGTGGAAGTTCTAGATGGCCGTCAGAAAGTTCTCATCCTCAGTCGGTCGTATCACCCCGATGTGGCGGCAGTCAAGAATGCCTTGAGTGCCAGTGACAATTACGAGTGCGATGCCTTCACTTGGGAGAGCGTTCGCGACAAGAATCTCAAAGATCTCAGTGCTTCCTACAATCTCATCGTAGCGCACGAGCTTCCCTCTGCCGATGCGAGCTCCATGACATTCCTGGAAGATCTGTCCAATGAAGGTTATCCGATATGGTTCATTGCCGGATTGCGCTCTGATTTGGCAAAACTCAATGCCTTGAAGACCGGAGTCAACATCGGAACCAATCGTTTTAAGAGCAATGAAGCGGGCCCTGTATTGAACAAGTCCTTCAGCTTATTTTCTACAGATTTTGACGAACGCTGGCTCGAAGAATGTCCGCCTTTGGTCAGTCCGTTTGGAGCTTACAAAGAGAGCGCTGGAACCGAAGTATTGTTCGGTCAACGCGTGGGGAATCTCAGCACCGGTCAAGCATTGCTTTTCTTTAATGTGAGCGATGTTCGGAAATTGGCAGTATTGCTGGGCGAAGGGATCTGGCGTTGGAGATTGTACGATTACCAAAAAACCGGAGGACACGAAAATTTCAATCAGCTGATTCGTAAAACCGTGCGTTTTCTGGCAAGTCGAGAAGAGAAGAAGAGGTTTCGCTTAAACGTGAACAGAACCTACAGCGACATTCAAGAAATTCAATTGTCGGCAGAGCTTTACAATCAGTCGTATGAGCGAAGTTTTGAATCGGAAATCAGTTTCCTTCTCGTCAACGAAGAAGGTGCTGAATTTCCTTTTTCCTTTCAAAAAACCGATCAGAACTATCAGCTCAGTCTAGGAAATCTTGAGCCTGGCCTGTATACTTACAGCGCGAAAACTCAGCTCTCTGGACAAAGTTTTGAAACTTCAGGTGAGTTTGTTGTTCAAGAGGTTTCCTTGGAACGCTCACTTGTGAAAGCCGACCACAACCTACTTCAGCGCTGGTCGAAAGAGACTGGAGGGGATTTCACTGAAGTCAGGAATTCTGCTAAGATCGTCGACTCCATTCTGAACTCCGAGAACATTCAGGAAATAGGGCACACCGATGAGCGCTTTAAGAAGTTGCTCGATTTTCAATGGATCTTTTTCATTCTTCTCGGACTCTTAAGTATTGAGTGGTTTCTCAGAAAGTTCAACGGAAGCATCTAAGTATTTTCATGGATGGATGCAATTAAGCTGCATTTCACTAGCTTTGGGAAAGCTCAATTTTCAATGAAGAAATTTCTACTATTCTTCGCTACCTCCCTTCTTTTTTCAAGCCTTCATTCCCAAAATCTTAGTTGGAGTCATTTCACAGATTCCATTGTCACCTTCAGTTCCCCACGTCTGGCAGATTTAAATGCAGATGGTGTAATGGACGTTGTAATGGGTGGAGGAGTGGATAACGTTCCCACCAACTATGGCGTCATTGCGATCGATGGCGACAGTGGCCACACGCTCTGGAATGTAGGTTCCCAAGACGAAATGTTTTCTTGTCCAATTTTCCAAGACGTGACCGGCGATGGAAATCCAGATGTCTTCATTGGAGGAAGAAATGCAGAGTTTAAAGCCATCAACGGATTGACTGGAGCGCAACTCTGGGAGTTTTTCCCAACAAGTTCTTTGGTGCCTTCCGACAGCGGATGGTACAATTTCTATACGCCTCAATGGGTTCCGGACCAGAATGGCGACGGATACATGGACATTTTGGTAGCCAACGGCGGCGACCACTCCAAGCTTCCGCACCAAACGCAGCGCGATCCTGGCTTCATGATGATACTAGATGCAGCCACCGGAAACATTCTAGCCAAAGCTGTGACGCCGGATAGCGGTGAGACCTATTTGAGTCCGATTTTAGTTGATTTTTATGGAGATGGAACCAAGATGATTGTTTTTGGAACTGGCGGAGAGCACATTGGTGGACATCTCTACATCGATTCTCTAAGCAATTTGATGAACAACGATTTGAGCGGAGCCACGACTTTAATGACTGGAGCCAACACAGGTTTTGTTGCTCCACCAGCTTTAGGAGATTTCACGCTCGACAGCATTCCAGACCTCGTGGCTCTTTCATTCAGTGGAGTAGCTACAGCTTTTGATGGAAGTGATTTTAGTACAATCTGGACAAAGACTTTCCCCGGAAAAGAAAGTTCAACAACTCCAGTGATTGGCAACTTCACAGGAGGCTTTGAATCGGATGTGTTTTTGACCTTAAACCGTGGATTGACGCCGACCTACTTCGATCACTACCAGTACATGCTGGATGGGGCAAGTGGCAACATTGTATTCAAAGACAGCATTGGCGACCTAGAGTTCGCACCACCTGTGGCGAACGACTTTGACCTGAACGGGAGAGATGAGCTTTTCTTCAGCGTCAATATAAAAGTGGGAGCAGGCTATCGAAATGAATTCCGCATCGTAGATTTCACGAACAATTTCACCTCCAATTTTATGGGCTTCTATACTGGAACCAACTTGACTTCCTCGCCTTGGATTGGTGACATGGATGGAGATGGAAGTTTGGAAATCATCAATGTTCGGCGAAAAGCGAACATCGTACCGATTGCGGCCATCGGAATATTCGTTCAGCGCATCAATACTTTTTTCTCGGAACCGGCTACGGGCATAGCTTGGGGGCACTATATGGGAACGAACTCAGACGGTCATTTTAACCGTAAGGGTGGGCCTTGCTTGGGCTCAACTTTAAGCAGTGGCTTTGCCGCTACAGGTCCAACTTGCAATTTTGAGAACAACGGATTCGCAGATGTTTTCGCTACGGGAGGCACGGCACCTTACGTCGTGAACTGGTCTTCGGGAGCAACTGGAACAAGAGCCGATAGTCTGACTGCTGGAACTTACTATGCGCGTACAACGGATGCAGCGGGTTGTGAAGTTTGGGACACCATACCTGTGGTAGATCCTTTTGAGCTTACCATGATCAAGTCCGATGTTCAATGTTATGGCGACACTACTGGGGCCGTGGATGTTTCAAGCTCTGGTTGCCAATGCATGTTCACGAACTGCAAGTTTCGATGGAGCACAGAAGACTCTATTCATACCGTGCAACCAGTTCCAGCCGGAACCTACTACGTCACGGTTACTCATGCCAACGGCTGTGAGGTGGTAGATTCTGTTACGGTACTTCAGGGAGCTAAAATCATCGACAGTGTGCAAGTTACAAATGTTTCTTGTGCTGGAGCGAAAGATGGTTCTGTCACCGCATTGCCTACAAATCCGGGTTTGGTTGGTCTGTATTACTGGAACAACGGAGATACAGCAAAAAGCACCAACAACTTGGCTCCTGGAAGCTATACTGTAACAGCCTTTGATTACATCGCTTGCTACGACAGTATGACTGTTCAGGTGATTGAACCTGATTCACTGGTTCATACCGACCAACACATGGATGTGTTATGTTACGATTCCCTGCAAGGCTCAATTTCTATTTCCGCTTCAGGCGGATGGCCCAATTATCAATATTCACTGAATGGACAAGTGGGTTCCGATTCCATCTTCGATTCGCTTGCTGCAGGAGTTTATGTGATTTCTGTTGTGGATTCTGCGAGTTGCAGCAGTTATGGTGTGGACACCATAGTCATCAATCAATCCGATTCGATCTCCGCCAGCTTTATTGTCGGCAACGACAATGGAACTTCCAATGGGTTTATTACAGCGCAAATAAGTGGGGGAGTTCCTCCTTACTCTTATTTATGGAGCCCCAGCGGTGATACAACGGAGACGGCAGAAGGTCTGAGCTTTGGGAGCTATACGCTGCAGATTACCGATAGCAATGGCTGCCTGCGCAGCTATGAAATAGAGATCAACAATGTTCAAAGCAGAGAGGAGCTTTTACAATCGTCTCTCAAGCTTTATCCGAATCCAGTTTTGGATCAGCTTCACCTTGAAATCGATGCTGGCATCAACAGCATTCGGGTAATCAATCTTTCAGGAAGTTTGATTTATGAGCGAAATTCCAATCAAGGGCTCCAAACATTGGATGTTTCAAGCTTTGCAGAAGGCCTTTATTTCCTAGAATTTGAAGGTACCGAGGGAGTTGCCAGAAAGAAGTTTCTGAAGTTGAGTCCAAAGGACTAGGATTTGTTCGCAGTCATCTATTCATTTAAAGTCAAAACAGGGAAAGAGGAAGATTTCCTCGAGGCGTGGAGCGGGCTCACCAAACTCATCTATCAATACGAGGGCAGTTATGGCTCCCGACTTCACCGCTACAAGCCAGATGAATACATCGCCTACGCACAGTGGCCCGATCGCAAGACTTGGGAAGAGTCGGGAGGCTCCTTACCCGAAGAAGCGAAAGTCTTCAGCAAATCAATGCAGGCCTCATGCACTTCAATAGAAACGCTCCATTCCATGGAGGTGGAGGCAGATCTCTTAATGAAAACTCCATTTTCAGATAAGTTGTAACTTTTAGCCTATGAAATTCCTGGGAGTTTTATTCGCTTGTTTGTTCCTTTCTGCAGGAAGCATTGCCCAGAGCGATGCGACTTCACGTTTTTACAACAACATCCAAATTGAAGCCTTGGGTGCTGGTGGATTTTTGTCTGTGAAGTATGAGCGGCTGCATCATCGAACCTCTTGGATTCGATCTTCCCTTTCAGCAGGAATAGGATTCATCCCCAAAAAAGACGACTTCTGGAAAGGCTATGTGAACGTTCCTTTGGAGTACAACCTTGGGCTCGATCTAAATTTTAATTCCGATAAAATTTCTGGTCATTACCTAGAAGGGGGAATGGGTTGGTTGCGCTTAAAGTTTGAAACTCAAGTTCCAGGTTTTACGGGAAGACAATGGAGATCTATGGGCTTTTTGCGCTTAGGTTACCGCTACGATCTACCAGGAACAAGACTTACTGCTAGAGTTTCATACAATCCTGTTTTTTCAACGGTGGTAGGGCCGATTAAAGAGGAATATCGAACAGGGTATGGTCCATCTACCATCTATAGGGAAGTTCATGGAACCCAAGTAACGAATTGGGCTGCTTTTAGTGTCGGCTTTAAGTTCTAGTCATTTCGTTTTCCGATACTCAAAGTTTCTTCTCCGTATAAAACGAATTTGCCTGCGCCAGAGAGGTGAGCACGATGTCGTTCAAACACAAGTTTGGAGGAGTGTTCGCTGCATACCAAGTCACTTCGGCAATGTCGGTTGCGGCCATCGGAGTATAGCCATTGTAGACGCCTTTTGCTTTTTCGGAGTCCCCATCAAAACGCACCAAAGCAAATTCAGTCTCAGCCGCTCCTGGGCATATTCCTGTCACTTTGATTCCAAAGGGAAGCAAGTCGATGCGCATGCTCTTCGTCAAGGCATCCACCGCATGTTTTGATGCGCAGTACACGTTCCCATTTCGATAGACTTCTTTTCCAGCGGTAGATCCGATGTTGATGATGTGTCCCTTCTTGCGTTCCTGCATGATGGGCATGATCATCATGGAGACATACAGAAGCCCTTTCACATTGGTGTCAATCATCCTGTCCCAGTTGTCGGGGTCGCCATCCTGAATGGGTCCAAAACCCGCTGCTAGTCCTGCGTTGTTCACCAAGAGGTCGATCTCTTTCCAATCTGAATCTAGGGAGCCAAGTGCATTCTCCACTTGAGTCCGATCTCGAACATCGAAGGCGAGCGTTTTAACCTGTACGCCTTTCTGTTCCAGCTTCGCTTTCAACTCATTAAGACGTTCTTCGCGTCTTCCTGTAACGATCAGATCCCAATTGTTCTCTGCAAACTTGTGTGCGATCGCTTCGCCAAAGCCGGCTGTAGCTCCTGTAATCAATGCTCTCATGGCGGTGAAGATAAAAGTCAGTTCATTCTTGGCCTAAAAATAATCGCAGAATTCTTTCGTGCTTGTTCAAGGGAAGCCATTTATTGGAGCTCGAAGCCCGACGAGAATACTAGTTTTGAGCCGTGAAGAAAATCCTCTTTCTGAGCAGTCAAATTCCCTCCCCACCGGATTCGGGCGGGAAGGTGAAATCCTACCATCTTCTGAAACACATGTGTTCGGAATATAAGGTGGGTTTGATTTGCGGAGAGAAGGAAGGGGAGGATTTGGGTGAGCTCAAGGATTGGAAGATGGAATTCTGTATGAGTTTCCCCAATGAGCGGCCTAGAACGAAAATCAACTTCTTGAAGAGTTGGATGATTGCGCCAAGCCTCAATACTTTCAGAAACTCCTCGAAAGAAATTCAAAAGGCTGTGAACGAAAAGCTCGACTGGGCCGACGTGCTTTTGGTCGATCATCTGGAGATGATGCAGTTCGTTCCTAAAAACTGTAAGGCCAAGGTTGTTTTGCACGAACACAATGCGGAGCATATGCTGTGGCAACGGAAGTCTGAAATCTCTTCTTTCCCGATGTCCATGGTTCTCGAACTGGAAGCCCAGAGAGTGAAACGTTTTGAACTCGCTTCCTGCGAACGTTCTGCACAAGTATGGGCCGCGCCCGCCGATCAGGAAGTGCTTTCAAATGCTGGCATTCCAAAGGAAAAGCTCTTCACAACATTTCATTTGGGTGCAGAAGATTTACTCGATCGAAATGAGATAAAATTTGAAGGCAAGAATGCCCGAATTCTATTCTTTGGAACCCTCAGTTGGGATCCCAATTTAGAAGGCTTGGTTTGGTTTCT
Source organism: Flavobacteriales bacterium UBA1986 (assembly GCA_002336245.1). GTDB lineage: Bacteria > Bacteroidota > Bacteroidia > Flavobacteriales_G > Salibacteraceae > UBA4419. Next base: position 63,723 of record DDDG01000006.1, on the reverse strand, counting down.
TCGCGAGATATGGCCTCCACTGAAGGCTCGTCATGCGGAACTTGAATTGGACATCTGTGGAAAGGGTGCTTCGAGTGTGTTTGTTTCTCTTCTGAAACGAATGGATGGAGTGAACTATCATGGCTTTGTCGATGACTTAGAGCCCTTTTTCCAAAACTCACGGCTGAGCATTGCTCCACTCAATTATGGAAGTGGAATGAAGATTAAGGTGGTGGAGAGTCTATATCGAGGTCTGCCCTGCGTCACCACTCAAATTGGAGCTGAAAGTCTTGACCCAGTCATGGATGCATTGTCGATTGCAGAAGATTCCGAGAAGTTTCGTCGGGAAGTTGAATACCTAATCGAGGATTTCAGTTTGGCTGAGAAGAAAGCAGACTTGGGCCGAAAACTTAGTCGGGAGCATTTGAGCTGGACGGCCCATTGGAAAGACTTGAAAGGCTACTTATCTGAACTCTGACTTTTATCAAAGTCGAGGCAAACGGAATTGATGCAGTAGCGCAAGCCAGTAGGTTTGGGGCCGTCTTCGAATACGTGTCCGAGGTGACCACCGCACTTTCCACAAAGCACTTCGTTTCGCACCATTCCTAAAGATTTGTCTTCTGCTAGAACCACATTCTCTGGTGAGACGATGTCGTAAAAGGCTGGCCAGCCTGAACCGGAGTTGTATTTCGTTTTCGCATCGAAGAGGGGAGTGTTGCAAGCTGAGCATCTGTAAATGCCATCTTTTGGATCGTTGTAAATCTCAGTGAATCGAGCTTCGGTTCCTTTTTTACGAAGAACATTGTATTGCTCTGGAGTCAGCTCTGCCTTCCATTCTTCGTCAGATTTCTGCAATGGAAAAGATTGCTCTGTAGATTCCGTTTTTGCCTGTTGTTTCGACATGCTTCCCTGGGTGCATGCTTGAAAAGAAATGAGAAGTGCTGAAAAGATAAATAGGTAACGCATCCGATTGGTTTTTAGAATAACTACAATTGTCCGAGAAAGTTTGCAGCAATGATGGAAAGTAAAGTTAAAAAAGCAAAAGCCACCCCCTTAGCCTTCAGATTCATTCAGTCGGTCTTTCCGCTATTGCAAACATTCCTTCCAGCATTGGCGAACGAATGGGGTTACAGACTTTTCATGACTCCAATTCGAGCTTACTTTTTCGCGTGTTTCTGTAAAAGATGAAAAGAACAATGATCGTTGTAATCAGAGCAATTCCGGCAATTGACATTGCAAGGAGGAGTTGATTGGTACGTCGGTATCGTATTTCGTCGGTTGCCAAGCGGGCTTTTTGCACCTCAATGATTTGCTCCTTTTTGCCCATATTATTTTGCGCTTCCAAAGCTCCGATTCGTTGCTCAAAATCACTTTCTAAAATGCGAATCAACAAGTCTTGCCTAGAGTCTGCCAATTCGTAGGCAAGCTTGTAATTGCCTTGCAAAGCAGCTTTATCTTTCTTAATGATGATTAGGTCGTGCTCTGCAACGTACCAGTCTCGACCTTCCAGCATTTCCATAACAGAAGGCAAAAGCCGGTCGTACTCATCATACTTGCCCATATTGAGAAAATTCCTGAGTCGATTGATGCGTACACTCGATTGATAACGAGGGTAACCTAAGTCGGACCAGATGCTGTCGGCTTTAAAGAAATAGCGTTCAGCCAATTGTGCGTCATCCCGAGAAACGATGAAGCCCAACTCATTGAACGAGACTGCTTGAAGATGAATGTTGTTGCTCTGTACTGCCATGTCCAGTGCAAGCGTACTGTATCGAAACGAAGAGTCGGTCATTCTGGCCTCAACCTGAGCATCTTCTACTTTAGCCAGCTGTGTATATACGGCAGCTTTTCGATTGAAAATTGAAGAGAGAAGTGTCGGGTGTTTTGGCCGCTTCGATTGCAAGCTTAAAGCTGAGTCTAAATATTGCATTGACAATTCAAGGCGCTGCAGCTTCCGGAAGTACTCGCCAGTGGCCAGATAGGTCTCGACCAGGGCTTCATTATTTAAAGTTGATTTTGCTTCTCGAATGGAGCGAAAGAGGTATCCCAAGGCCTCTTCGTTGCGCCCCATGTTACTGAAGGAGATGGCGTAAGTCAAGAAGAGTTTTGTTTTTAGGTAATCGTGTTCAAATTCATCGATCTCTGCGGCGGCAGTATCGAGTTGCTCAATGCACTCGATTTGACGAGAGCTCAGTCGAAGAGCTTCTGCAAAGAGAATTCTCAGCTGAGCTTTGGCTAAAAAACTTAAGCTCAGAAAAACAATTGTGACGAAAAGATTTTTGGCGAGTCTCACTTCAGCAAAAGTAGGATAGCTTTTAGCTTATGGACAGCTTGAAGGCTATGAATGTCCTAGGAAATCACCTTTTTTTGACATTAGGAATATCAAAGACTGGCATTTTGAAAATGGATTGCGACTTTACTTAGGCTTTAATCGAGGACATACCGCCATCAACGGCTAGAATTTGTCCTGTGACCCAAGCACTCTCTTCATTCAATAAATATGCAGCTGCGTTTGCTACGTCTTCGGGAGAGCCGATGCGTTTGAGTGGATGCCGCAAAGCATTGGCTTCGCGTTTCTGGTCGGTATTCAAAAGTTTGCTTGCCAAGTTCGTGTCGGTTAGAGAAGGTGCAACGGCATTCACCCTTATTTTAGGCGCTAGCTCCGCTGATAAACTTCGCGTAAAACCTTCGATGGCGCCTTTGGAAGAGCTTACCATTGAGTGGAAGTTAAAGCCTTGTTGAACGGCTACTGTTGAGAAGAGGACAATGCTTGCGTTCTCCGATGCTTTCAAATTTGGAAGACATGCTTGAATGCTTTTAACAGCTCCACCTACTTGAAGTTTATAGTCCTCTAGGAAATCCGATTCCTTCAATCGAGCGAAGGGCTTCAATTCGATTCTTCCCGGACAATAAGCGATGCCATCGATGCTTGCGGGAAGGAAGTCAAAATTCAGGCTCTCTTCTAAAACGTCGACTTTCTCAAACTGAACTCCATCAATAAATTCCGGCTCTGTCGAGTTGTAGGTTCCGATTACCTGATGGCCTTGTGCCACTAGTTTCTTGCAGAGTGCTTGTCCGATTCCAGTAGCTGCTGCTACAACGAGGAAAGTTTTGGTCATGTCTTGAGATTATAGGAGCTTAACATTCATTCGACGGAAAGGTTGGCAGCGGTTAAAATCTATTCATATTGAATCCCTGGCTTTTTGTGATTCCTGAAAAAGAACTCAGTAGGGCAGAGAGTCTTCAAAAGGCTGGAAGTCGCCGAGGTTGAATTGCTCAAGTTCAAGCTTCGACTGCTTAATGAGTTGAGCGCCCCGAACGGAACCTTCAGTCTTGTGTCGGTATACTTTCTGAGGATCAACGATGCGGAGATCGGTGCTCGCCATTTTCATCGAGCCGAATTTCTTCAGGTACTTCTTTCCAGTCTTAATCTTTCCGTCTTCTGTGTTTAGGTAATAACGCTTAAGAGCAATGTGTTTTCGAAACTTATTTCCAAGTTGCAACACAGGGTCGGGCCGAGGTGCCGACGATTCTTCCCAGGCGAGCACAACAATATCTGGGTTGTACTCTAGCAAGATTTTTTGTTTTCCTTTCTGGTTTAAGGAAACTTCAATGGGCATGTACTCTGCATGCAAGGTCAATTGATCAAATGAGAGGACTCCAGATCTGTCTTCAGGTGAGAACATGCTGATTCCTGGAGCGAAGTACAGCTTTACGGTAGAATCGCTCGAAACTATGCTGAGGAAATTTCGAGAAGTACTCAAACCTCTGTAGTAGTCAAGAACCCCTGTGTCATTGCGCACTGTGCAGTGAAGCTCGAGTGGTCGATTGATGACGTTAAAGCCTTTAGAAGCGCCCAAAGTGTCCTTCCAAGTAATGACAAAGAAGTTCTTTTCCCGATCCTCACAGATTACTTCAAGCTCGATTTCCATAGTCTCTACAAAAGCAGGAATGGTCCATTCCTCAAGGGCGTCAACTTGAGAAGGCATCATGGGGTTTTGAGCCTTCAGATCTTCTACTTGAAAAAACGCTGTGAAAGCAATGAGTGCAAATGCAAAAAGTTGAGCCGAATGTTTCAAGATTCCTTGCTGCATGAAAGACTGTATACCATTGGAATTTTATTTTCCAAATGTTTGATTCTGAACTTGCTCTTTTCGAACTCCTCGGTGTGACTAAAACAATCGAAAGGAGAGTAGTCGTATTCTTGAAATGAATCCAGCTTAAGTCCTTGTTTAAGAAGTGATTGAATTACTTCAGATAAAGCATGATTCCAAGTAATGAAAGTCTTTTTTTCTGATCCTTCACGGTCGGCGTAGCTGGACTCATTTTCGACAATCGCCGCATCATTAAAGTAGCGGTATTCAACTTTTGAGAAGTCGTTGTCGAACATCCAAACGCTGGGATGAAATTCAGCAATAATAAAACGTCCGCCAGGCTTCAAGAAATGATTGACAACTGAAGCCCATTTGTCAATATCTGGTAACCAACCGATGGTTCCATAGCTTGTAAATACAAGGTCAAATTGTCCTTCTAGGTGATTTGGTAAGTCGTAGATATCTGAACAGATGAAGTTTGCCTTTGAATCTGTCTTTTCCGCAAGTTTCTCAGCTTCTTCAATGGCTCGGTTCGAAAGGTCGACGCCAGTCGCTTTTGCGCCCAGTCGTTCGAGAGAAATGGTATCCATCCCAAAATGACACTGAAGATGAAGGGCGGATTGATTGCTCAAATCACCCAACAGACCAAGTTCAATCTCTTTCAGGCTGCTTTCACCAGCAATAAATGCTGGAATGTTGTACCAATCAGTGCTGATGTGTACTTCGGTGCGATTGTTCCAAGATGTCCGATTGACCTCGAGGTAATTGTCTTCTAAATCCACTAGTTGTGCGCTTGATGCTTGCAGGATAAGAACTCTGGAGTTCGATTTTGATGGGAAAGATACTTCATCCGATAGCTCAGAGTCAACACCTATTTTCCCAGAATGTAGGCAAAGATCAGAGGCGCAACAATCGTTGCATCCGATTCTACAATATAGCGAGGAGAACTTGGAAGCAGTTTGCCCCAAGTAATTTTTTCGTTCGGAACGGCGCCGGAGTAGGAGCCGTAGCTCGTGGTGCTATCGGAAATCTGACAGAAATAGCTCCATACTGGAATCGAGTCCATCTCCATGTCTTGCGCCAACATAGGAACGACGCAAATGGGGAAGTCGCCAGCGATGCCTCCACCAATCTGGAAGAAACCAACACCGTCGTCTCCAGCGTTTTTAATGTACCAATTGGCCAAATAGGTCATGTATTCAATGCCACTCTTCATTGTAGTTGGTTGCAACTCACCTTTGAGGCAATACGAAGCGAAGATGTTTCCCATCGTACTGTCTTCCCAACCCGGCACCACCATCGGTAGGTTTCGTTCGGCGGCAGCCAAAAGCCAAGAGTCTTTTGGGTCGATTTCGTAATACTGTTCCAATACACCCGAAAGCAGGAGTCGGTACATAAATTCGTGTGGAAGCAAGCATTCTCCTTTAGCCTCTGCATCTCTCCAAATCTCAATGAGGTGAGCCTCCAATCGTCGAAATGCTTCTTCTTCTGGAATGCAGGTGTCTGTGACGCGATTCAGTCCAGCTTCAAGCAATTCGAGTTCTTGTTCTGGCGTAAGGTCGCGGTATTCTGGAATGCGTTTGTAGTGACTGTGAGCCACCAAGTTCATGATGTCTTCTTCCAAATTCGCCCCGGTGCAAGAGATGATCTGCACTTTGTCTTCGCGAATCATCTCGGCCAGTGAAATCCCCAATTCAGCGGTCGACATGGCTCCCGCCAAGGTGATCATCATTTTCTTTCCCGATTCAACATGAGCTTTATAGCCTTTTGCGGCATCCACGAGAGCTGCAGCGTTGAAATGACGGTATTGGTGTTCGATGAACTGGCTGATGGGTCCTTTGCTAGTCATAGTCTTCAAATTTGTAGGACAGTAGTTTGTAATAGAGTTTGGCTGCCAGGAAGTCGGGTGCCGTGAATCCTTTTTTCGGAGCGAGTTCTACGATGTCGAAGCCCACCACATTTCGAGTTCGAAAAACCTTCTTTAAGTAGCTCATCGTCTGATACCAGAGCATTCCTCCGGGTTCCGGAGTTCCGGTGGAAGGCATGATGCTCGGGTCGAATACGTCCAAATCGATGGTCAAATAAACATCCTCGGTCATCTGTTTGATGGAAGCATCCATCCATTCTGTTTTTCCATGAATGTCTTGAGCAAAAAAGACTTTGGATTTGTCCATAAACTCCAATTCACTGCTGTCCATGCTGCGAATGCCGACCTGGAGTAGGTTCACGATTTGTCCGGCTTGATGCAGAGCACAGGCGTGATTGTATTGCGTGCCCATATATTCAGGGCGCAAATCAGCGTGTGCATCTAGTTGCAAGACGGTGAGCTTATCGAATTTTTCGTGAAAGGCTTTAATGACACCAATACTGATGGAGTGCTCTCCACCGAAGAAGGTTAGGAATTTGTCCCTTTTCAAGAGATTTTTGGTTTCTGAATAAACCTTTTCAAAAACCAATTCAGGACTTTTGTTTTCGGCAATTGGAGCTAGACAATGAATGCCGCGTTCATACACCTCGGAATTCGTTTCAATGTCGTAGAGTTCCAATTCATGACTGGCATGGATCATCGCCTCAAAACCCTTGTCGGAACCCTTGCCGTAGGTGCTCGTTCCATCATAGGGAATCGACTGCAGCCAAATTTGTGAGTTTTCTCGATTGGAGAATTCTTCAGGTAAATTGCCGAATTTCATCACTCGTAGCCTAAGATTTTGAACATTTCCTCAGCCGACTGCTCATTGCGGTAAACGTAATCTACAATGTTTCCCTTATCGTCGCGGTCGATGATGACATGCTGCGGAGAAGGAATTAGGCAGTGTTTAATGCCTCCGTATCCAGAGATGGAGTCTTGATATGCACCCGTGTGAAAGAAGCCCAAATAGAGCGGCTCTTTGTCGTCTTCAGGATAGGAGGGAAGAAGTACCTCTTGGTTGAGGTCCTCTGAGTTGTAGTAGTCGGAATGATCGCAGCTGATGCCACCAATGTTGATGCGTTGATACTCGTTGTGCCACTTATTGATGGGAAGCAGGATGAAACGTTCGTGGATCGACCAAGCGTCTGGAATGGTATTCATCAAACTGTTGTTCACGATGTACCAAGTCTCTGCGTCCTTTTGTCGCTTTTGTTCAAGAACTTCAAAGATGATTGCACCAGCCTCGCCCACGGTATATTTCCCGAACTCGGTGTAAATGTCTGGTTCGTCGATTTCATCGTTCACGCACGTTTCCTTAATCTTCCCAATGATCTCGTTGATCATGAATTCGTAGTTGTACTCAAAACCCAAATGATTTCGGATTGGGAATCCACCGCCAATGTTGAAGGAGTTTAGTTTCGGACTTAGTTTTTTAAGTTTTGCGTACAGACTTAATGCGCGTTGGAACTCGCCCCAATAGTACAGGCTGTCTTTTATGCCTGAGTCGACGAAGAAATGCAGCATACGCAACTCAACTTTTTCATTGTCGCGAACGTGCTCTTGGTAGAAGCTCAGCAATTCCTCTTCCGGAAAGCCCAAACGCGATGTGTAATATGAACTTTGCGGCTCTTCGTTGATGGCCATGCGCATCCCGATTTTAATCACCTCTTTGCCAGCAACATCCAATAAACTCTTCAATTCGGAGTGATTGTCGAGCACAACAATGATGTTTTTAAATCCATCTTCTCTCATGGCGACAATCTTCCTGAGATATTCCTTCGTCTTGTATCCGTTGCAAACTATGGTTCGATCCTTCTTGACCTTTTTGTCCTTGTAGAGGTTCAAGATCAAGTCAATGTCGAAGGCTGAAGATGTCTCGAGATGAACATCGTGCTTTACGGCTTCTTTAACCACATGAGAGAAGTGATTGCATTTGGTGCAAAAACAATAGTTGTACGTCCCTTTGTAGTTGTGCTTTTTGATGGCCCTGTTGAAGAGGTTGCGCGATTTCTTGATTTGATCGCCAATTTTTGGGAGATAAATGAAGCGAAAAGGGGTGCCGTATTTATCGATCAAATGCTTCAGGGAAATGCCGTGAAAAGTGAGGTGATCGTTTTTTAAATCAAAGCCTTCTTGTGGGAAGTAATAGCTCTGATCGATTAAGTTGAAAAAGCTGTTTTTAATTCGGAAGGCCTGCTAATTCAGTATCTGTTTTACCCTTTTTTTTTGGGTCGGTGAAGATAGGCCAAGGAAATGTTTCAGCGAGCAATTGGTCATTGACGGCTAGAAATTATTTCAGACCAAAGCGAATGCCGCTAATCATTCAATTTGAATTCTTGTGAAAGACGGGGATCCTACAAATTCATTGGAACTTCCATGAGCAATACTCTGGAATTTGATTTGGACGTGAAGGAGACTTCTGCGGCATCCCAAATTCCCATTCCATCTCGTGCGGAGAGTGCTTCTCCTTCAATCTCAACACTCCCTTCAAGTACAAAAAAGTAGAAGCCATTTCCAGCCTTCTTCTGTTTGATTTTTCGGGATTTCCCTTCGTCAAAATCAGCTAGGTGGAACCAAGCATCTTGGTGAATCCAAACGCCTTGATCATCGGCAGAGGGCGAGAGTACTTGATAGAATTCATTCTTTTTTGCGATGTCTTTGATGGTAATCTGATCGTAGCGCGGCTTCACATTCTTCTCTCTTGGGAATACCCAGATTTGAAGGAATTTCACGTCCTGATTTGAGTTCTTGTTGTACTCACTGTGATAAATGCCCGTACCTGCACTCATCACTTGAATTTCACCTTCCTTAATCACTGAGACCGTTCCCATGGAATCCTTGTGTTCCAGGTCTCCCGACAATGGAATTGAGACGATTTCCATATTGTCGTGAGGGTGGGTTCCGAATCCTTTGCCGCCGGCAACGCTGTCGTCGTTGAGAACACGCAATACTCCAAAGTTCATTCGCTCGGGATTGTAGTAGTTGGCAAATGAGAATGAATGGTGGGAGTTGAGCCAGCCGTGGTCGGCATGACCTCTGCTGCTTGCTTTGTGGATTACGGAGTTCATTGTTTTCCTTTCTTCGTTTGGTAAGTGGTTGAAGCCTACTTGCTGCATAAGCTTGTTGTAGGTTGAATTTTTCGCTTCGACCTTGCTGGTCTTCAAAATGACCGGCGCCGCAGCCACGGCAGCGCCTGCAATCAATCCTTTTTTGAGAAATTCAGCTCGTTTCATGCTGCAAAAATAAAGTGAGTAGAATGGACCTTTAGTCGCCTTAACAAAACAAAAACACTGCGAAAAGGAACTTTCATAGAGCGCTAAATGTCTAATTCGCGAAACATTCGATTGAAGTATCGCCTCGTATTTTCCTTTGACGAGAGAATCCGAATGAAGTGTTCAGCTGTCCTCAATTCATACAATCCTTCTCGATTCAGTTGAATTTGAGATGTTCTGAAAGGGAGCACTAAAGCATAAGTTTCCAAGAGGGAACGAAAGCGAAGAATCATGCCTTCTGGGCGCAACTCGATGTTGCAAGTGTTGTTGTAAGAGTCTTGTCCGAGTAGGCGTTCAATGTCTGAGCTCGCAGAGTGAATCCACAGTTTAGGAGATCCAATTCCTCCACGTTTTAGTCGTTCCAGAAATGAAAATGAATTGCCCAAGGCCACGTCAATGGAACGATCAATTGCCGGTTTGTTATAGCTCACGTTGATCAGCATAGAGAATAGACAGCTTTTGAAGCAGAATGTTCTCGTGCTAGAAGTTCATTTTTTGAACGTGTAGGAGGGAAGAACCATCGAAGACTTGGATGCTGTATAGGCCAGTGGAAAGTTGGGAGAGTTCGATACGATTGTTTTGCTTCAGGTCTGAAGATTCAAAGACAATCTGAGCATTTAAGTTCAATATTCTCAAGCTGTACTCTCCTGCGCTCGTGAAGTTGAGCTCTAGAATATCCTTGTGCTTCTTAAGTTGCAGAGGAGCTGCTTTTGAAAAAGGAATTGAAGAAGGTGCGTTTGCACAGACAGAAGGGTTTTGAAGCTTCCAGTTGTCGAACCTACTTTGAAGAACATCGATGGGCTCAATGCCATTTCCAGTTCCAGCTACATTGATGTCGAGGAACAAGTCGTTGGCAGAATCGTCTGGCTTTGCTATTCGAACGAAGGCAGATAGGGAAGAGGTTCCTTCACTCAAACAGCGAGAATCGGCGCCAGCTACATTCGCTCCTTGCAGTGCTTGCATCAATCGGTCCCCCATGCAGCCAGAGCTTCTAAGAAAACGTGCTTCCATAGAATCTAGAATTCCCTGACCAAGAAGAATATTCCCCTGAATGCTGTAATAAGAACCAGTGATGTGGTTTTTGTAGTCCATACAACTGTCGCCAGTAAAGGAGGCCGAACGCGGTGAGCCAGCGTTGTAGTCCACGATTCCATACTGACGAACTTCTGGAGTTCCGGAGATGTCGTTGATAATGAGCCAATCGATGATCTGCTGAGGACTCTTGTTGGCCAACATTTCATTTCGGGCATTTGCTTTGTTTCGATTGTCTAGAAGAGCTTGTGCATGGATGCCTCCAACCCCGGGAATTACTTCGCTTATGACATAAGCACCTTTGCTTCCAGGCCAAACAATGCTGTCGCCGCAAGTAGCTCCTGCACTTCCTATTTCTGCGGTTAGGGTGTCAACAGCCACAATGGAGAAAGTGTGTTGTGCAAAGCTCTGGTTCGCGAAGAAGAGGCAAATCAGGAAAAGGTAGTTGAGTCTCATAATCGTTGAATGGGCGCTAAATGTAAAAATGATTTCCCTTCCTAAGTTCTAGGAGAATTTTCTACTTCAGCTTACCGTCGAGCCAATTGCTCAAAGCTTTTGCTCCCTGCTCATTTAGGTGGTTTGCATCGTACCAGTTTGTTTCATTACTAAAAATGGAATCTGGAGGAATCCAAAGCTCTCCGTGATTTTGGTAAAATTCGGCCTCCGTGGGTTTCTTCAAAGCACTACCAAAGGCGGGTAAGTATAAAAAGCTGATCTCCAGACCGTTTTGCTTGCAAAGCGCGCTTATTTCCTCCAAATGATGCTTCGAAAAGGCGAAGTAAAAGTCGTGAGTCAAGCCTTCTGAATCGTATGACTTTGCACTCCGAGTGTTTTTCATTCGCTCCAATTCTGAGAGTTTGGCAGTCTCTGAAGAGGTTCCAAAGCCATAGGGCGATTCGTTGGATTCTTTTTCTCTAGCTAGGCTGTAGATCCTGTCTTGAGTCAGCTCCAATCGAAATTGCAAGTGCTTTATGGTGTTTTCAAAAAGATCTCTATTGAACCAAGGATGAGCGAGGAAAACATCACTTCGGGAAGCCAAGAAAGGGTAAACGGGATGGCTGTATCGGTTTTCCGCTTCACGTACTTCAAGAATGATGTGCTCAAGATTGTGATGTTTAATTAACAGGCGCAACCAGCGCAGGTTTAAATCTCGGCCCAATCGGCAATAACCAAGGTTGGTAATTCCTGCATTCTGACGTCTCTCATTTAGAAATTCGTCGTCGATGCCGTTTATGGTATGCGATGAGCCAAGAAAAGCAATTTTGATAGCGGCTTTTTCATTGGTAATTCTATCGTACATCCAAATGGCTCGATCGCTGCAATCGTCTTCCAAGGCCAAATACGTACTTCGCTCATCCACAGGAAGTAGATACAAGCCCAATCCGATGGGGAAGATGAAGAGCAAAAGCTTGAGCGTGAAGGATTTCATCAGAATTGGAAGTAAATGAAATTCGGCTTTACAGAAAGGTTCAGAAGAAGTAGGATGCCCAAGGCCATCAAGAAGTAGAGGCTCCAACGTTGTAGGGCAGACCGAGCAGACAACCATTGAACAGAATCGGAATCGCGGCTTTGGTAATCTATCATTCCCATTAAGAGACTAAAGGCGAGTAGGAGGTAGAATTTTGTTTGTGAGAAAGCGGTCAACACATGCGCGAAATCCTGTGTCTGATAGGAGCTGAAGTTCAGAAGGGACGCAAAAAGACTTCCCATGTGCCTAGTGTCTTCCGCTCGAAAGGGAATCCATAGAATCACCACAAGGAAGAAAACAAGCGGGCGTGCAATTGCTTTTGGCAGCTTGTACTTGACAGACTTCTCAATGATGAGTGCTATTCCGTGACCTATACCCCATAGAACAAAGGTGATTTGTGCGCCGTGCCATAGCCCAGAAATTAAGAAGGTGAGAAGGAGGTTCCTAGTGGCTCTCATTTTGGAGCTTCGGTTTCCGCCCAAAGGGATGTAGAGGTAATCGCGGAACCAAGTTGAAAGGGAGATGTGCCATCGCTTCCAGAAATCACCAAGACTCACAGCGAAATAAGGACTGCGAAAGTTTTGCATCAATTCAATGCCCAGCAGTTTTGAGAGTCCGATGGCCATGCTTGAATAACCGGCAAAGTCGCCAAAAATTTGAAGTGCAAAGCAGCTGCTTCCAAGGATGCTGTTGAGTCCATTCGGTTCAAGTACAGGGTCTAAGAGATGGTTTGATAGGACTCCAAAGTTGTCTGCGAGAGCAATTTTTAAGAAGATTCCAAGCAATAGATATCTGAGGCCTACAACAGCTTCATCGGCCTTCCAGACCCTTCTATTTTGAAACTGTGGTAAAAGTCGACTTGCTCGTTCAATTGGACCTGCAACAAGTTGAGGAAAGAAAGAAACAAAGGCGAAAAAGGCGAGCGGGTCCTTGCAGACTTCGATGCGCTTCTTGTACAAATCATTGGTATAGCTTAAGGTTTGAAAGGTGTAGAAGGAGATTCCAACAGGAAGAATAATCTCCAGAGTGATTGGCGACAATTCAAGAGAGAAAAGGGCTGCTAAGCTGACCGCAGAATCGATTAAGAAGTTGAAGTATTTAAAGAAACCCAATAGCCCAAGGTTGGCTGCTACACTTACGGCCAAGAGTAGGGAACGTTGAGACTGCTTGGAGCTCTTGGCTATGTATATGCCGAGGAGGAAGTCGAGACCGGAAGAGAAGATGATGAGTCCTAAGAACCTCCAGTCCCAGAGGCCATAGAAAATGTAACTCCCCGCGATGACTAAGGCATTCTGCCACTTTAGAGATTTAAATCCCTGAAACCACCAGTACAGCAGCAGAAAGCACAAGAAAAAAAACAGAAAGCTGAGGCTGGTGAAGATCATCTAAGAATCATCAATCGACGGCCATCCTTATGGATAATAGAGCAATCACCAGTGTTAAGGGAGTGAAAACCATCACTTCGAATTGATTATTAGAAAGTAAGTTGCCTACAGTGTTTAGAGTGAAGAGGCAGGCCATCGAAATGTGCCAAAACTTAAAGAAATACCTTCTAGCTGGCCTGATCCGATTCTTCGAATCAAGGAACAGAACGAGTAAGATAATGAGATTGATGGTCAAAGAGATGGCTTCGAATTTCAGCATAGCCTCAACTGACTCAAGGCGTCCACCTCAAACAATATCGTAAGGTATGAGTCCAGTAATAACCAAAATATGGAATGCTGTGATTGCTCCGAAGAGAATGAGGAGGACCTTGCGCGTTTGTTTCTTTGAAATGATTTCTTTCATTTTCCTAGAAAGAATTGCAGTGGAACTTGCAGTCGTTGCGACCAATCGTTTTCCGTGTGCGCGGCACCTTCAAATTTCAGGTTCAAATTTTTCACAAGACTTCGAATTTAAAAAAGACTGTTGTCTCCAAAGCATATCCATAAAAAAAGCCCGTTCAACTGAGTCGAACGGGCTTTCATTCCAAGGTACTTTCGAGTAAAAGTTATGCAACTTTTACGTCTACTGCGTTCAGTCCTTTTTTTCCTTCTTTCAGTTCAAATTCGACGACATCTCCTTCACGGATCTCGTCAATGAGTCCACTAACGTGAACGAAGTACTCTTTCTGGGTTTCCTCTTCAGTAATGAATCCAAATCCTTTGGCGTCATTGAAGAATTTTACGGTGCCTTTATGCATAATATGATTGTATAAATAAGACGGCGAAGTTAAGCTTCTGACCGATTGTAAAAAAGGCTGGAGCTGGAATATTTCTTTATTTATACTGAATCTAATAAGTTAGATTACTGATAGTCAAGCCACCAAGCATAGGTTGGATACTTGTTTTTCCCCAGCACTACTGCTTCTCCAATTCGAGGACTACTCAAATTAACTCCCAATTCTTTGGCTTTTGCGCTGGCGCGTTCGATTGGATCAGTCCACGAGTGCAAGGACAAGGTAAATGCTCCCCAGTGGATTGGAATCATCCATTTGGCTCGCACATCTATTCCAGCTTGAACCGTTTCTTCGGGCATCATATGAATGTCTTGCCAGGCCAAGTTGTACTGGCCGCATTCCAGCAGGGCCAAGTCAAATGGACCATACTGCTCTCCGATCTTCTTAAAGTGCGGACCATAACCGCCATCACCACTGAAGTAAATCTCGTCTTTTTTACCCTCAATAATCCATGAGCACCAAAGCGTACTGTTTCGATCTGTAATTCCTCTTCCTGAAAAATGACGTGCAGGAGCAGCCGTGAATGTTATGCCTTCGAAATCAAATGATTCCCACCAATCTCCGGCTTGAATGCGCGCTGGTTCAACTCCCCAGCGGATGAGGTGATTGTCGAGTCCAAGAGGAACATAAAACATGCGCACCTTGTCCTTAATCTTTTTGATGGTTGGGTAGTCGAGGTGGTCGTAATGATCGTGCGAGAAGAGCACAGCATCAATCTGCGGAAGTTCGTCAAGGGAAAGCGGCAAACTGCGACTGTAACGTGAGCTTCCAAGCCATGGGTGAGGTGAGGGTGTTTCTCCCAGCATGGGGTCCAAAAGAATCACTTGACCTTGCATTTCCAAGAGAAAGGCGGAGTGACCAAACCAGGTAATTCTCGTTGCGCGACTTCTGTAGTCCTCAATTTCTAGAGAGTCCAATTTTTGAACGTCAACGCCTTTTGCCGGCGATCGAGCAGGGTCCGACTTGAAAAACTCAAGCATGATGCTGAGGTCTGGTGCCGCCATTTCGGTTTTTACCAAATTCACCCAAGAATCTTCTGAGTAGTGATTTGTCTTTCGGTATTCTTCGATTTGTTCATCTGTTGGACTGCTCCCGAATTGTGGGCTTAAGTACAGAAACGAGACTACAATTAGAACTACCGTAAAGAGAATAAACAAGACGGCCTTGCCAATAACTCGTAAGAACCTAAAAAGGAATTTCAATGGAATTGTTTTGATGTTGTGGGGACGAGCCGTCCCTAAGCTGCTTTAGACGAGCGAATCGGGCAAAAATTTTATTTGAGATGAAGATGGGGAAGCATGATGTATGTGGGTGGGTAGGCTAAGTCAATTCTAAATTACCCGAAATGAATTTCCGAGTGTAACGCAAGGTGTCAATGCGCCAGATGCCATCTGCTTCAGTTAAGTGCATATCATAAGTCCCAAACTGTTCGCGGGTTTGTCCGTTTTTTGCATTTGCCTTATAGTGGGTAGTAGTAGCGTAGCAAAATACAGTGGCTCCAATTTTATCAAAGTCAACAACAATGTTTCCGGCAAGGTGATTTACTGAATCCAAATCGGCAAAACCTTCGGCCCATTCGTCACAGATGTCGGATGCATATCGCATTCCGGCGGCGCCACCAACTGATGTCATATCGAAATGAAGTTCGGGCAGCAGAACCTCCGATTGCAGTGCACTCCAATTGTAATTGTCTGTATGAATGAACAATCTATGTACAATTTGAATGACTTGCTCAGTGCGACTTAGGCTCGTGGGTGTGATCATGGGATGGTCGAATTTTATGAAAGTTTAAAGTTAGCCAAAGTGACTTTGGAGTTCGAGTCAATGTGCTTTGTTTTAGAAAGAATAAAAATGTCGAAATTTGAGCATGAGCCTTTCAAAATCATTAAAACTGAGCTTGCTCTTAGTAGCAGGTCTCTTGAGTCAAAGTGCAATTGCCCAGGACGAGGTTGCTGAAGAGCAGTTGGATGCCGTACGAAATGAGTATAAGACTCTTTCGACTGTAATCAGCGAATGCGAGAACAAAGGGGATTGCAATCTCTTTCTGAATGAACTGGTTGTAAACAAGTCTGGAGGGCATTGGCGTGGAATGGGCAACTACAGGAAAACCTTTCGCTTCTGGTACAGCGACGACCCTACGAACTGCGATGATTGTCAGGGTGTTCTACGTTTTGTTCAAGTAACCGAACGGGGCAGCACTTCGCACTCAAAAGAAGAGTTTCTGTTTAAGGATGGGAAGCTGCTTTTTCATTTTGTGAAAAGCGAAATGGAAGGTAAGAAGGAGTCTCGCCGATCCTATTTTGAGGATGAGCGCATTTTTCGTCTTCAGTTGGGAGAAGGAGAAGTTTACATGTATCAAGAAGCTCTTGATCGCCTAGATGAAGGTCTGCTGAAGAATGCCAAAAAAAATCAGGGTGTGTTCCTGCACTCGTTTTAAGTTAATTCTGCTTTCGCAAACTTTCATTGTAGATTTCAACAGCTCTTCTCAGCTGAGTTCTTGACATTTGGTTGAATACGACTCCAAGGCCAAGGCCAGCTCCACCAGCCAGAACGGGTTCTATGTAGAAGATTCCTCCAGTTATATAGGAGCCAAGTGTGAAGGCGATGAGTCCGCCACCAATTCCCGAAGCCAAAGCTCCGATTCCCATAGTTCGTTTTGATCTTTTCAGAAGTGCCATCGCCTCACCAGAGCCCGAATCTCGAATCATCTGCTCAATCTTGGAATTCGATATGGGCATTCCATTCAACTTAAAGTCCGTCTTTCTTTTCCCCGAGCCAAGCACTTCAATTTGTTTAAGCCGAGTGCTTTTCTTATCGACGGTTCTCAGCTTCTCTTCAGAAAATGGTTCAAAACTGCGCGTAAAGCCTGGCTTGTCTTCTAAGGTGATCAAACTCGAAAGGCATTGATACAGAAGATATCTGATGCGCCGTTCATGTGTCTTTGAAATGTTGATGGCTGGTTCCTGAACAGCGAAAGAGGCTTCACCGAGTTTCACCAAACGACCTTCGGTGCGGTAGATTAAGTCGGCCTCTAAGCTGGCTGCACCATAGCTTGCATTGATGTCGCTGACCTCTTCAACCTTCAATTGTTTAATTCTCAGGATGAGTACTTTCTGTTCAAGCGTGTCGCGAGGTCTGATGGTTCTGAGGTATTCCATCAAACTGCGTTCGAAACCTATGTCGAAACGAATGGGAACTTTTTTGTTGAGTAGTCCAATACTGGCAATTCCCAAACTTGATTTGTTTGGTCTTGCATCAATTACTTCCTCGACGTAATAGGGGAGGCCAGGAATCTCGATTTGCTCGTAAGCCAAGGAAACCAGCACTTCTTCCTGTGAATGGCCTTGGTAGGTCAAGAAGCAAAATGTCCAAATAAGGCTAATGAAGAGAAGTTTGGTTCTCATGATATTCTAAGGGGTTCCTTTTCCAGCGGTGAAGTAAATGAATGTTCTCATATAATTTCATCTATTTCCTGGCCGAGCCTTAGTCGATGTCGAGTTCGATTCTGAAACCTTCGGAAAAGATTGAGGTCAGTGGATTGTGTATGATGCATTTCACGAAACGAAGAAACATCTTTAAGATTACACCAACTGATTATGAAAGCTTACCTTCGCGCCGCCTTAAAGCACACTCTTTGAAGAACTTCAGTCAGCTGGGATTGTCTCCCGAAACAGTAAAGGTCCTTGATAAACTTGGATTCGAAAAACCAACTCCCGTTCAAGAACAGGCCATTCCAATGCTCTTGGAAAACGATCCTACGGATTTCATTGGATTGGCTCAAACAGGAACTGGTAAAACGGCTGCCTTTGGGCTTCCACTTATGGAGCTCATTGACCATAAATCCTCTGCTACACAAGCACTTATAATGGCTCCAACTCGTGAGCTAGGTCAGCAAACCGCTAAACAATTGGTCGAGTTTTCAGCAAGAAATGACCTCAACATTGAAGTTGTTTACGGAGGAGCGGCCATCGATCGCCAGATCAAAGCGCTTAGAAAAGCAGTTCAGATTGTGGTGGCAACGCCGGGGCGTCTATTGGACTTGATTCGCAGAAAGGCCATTCATTTGGAGGATGTGAAATACGTTGTTCTTGACGAAGCCGACGAGATGTTGACCATGGGCTTTAAAGAGGATATCGATGAAATTCTCTCGCATACTTCTGCTGGTCGTTCAACTTGGTTGTTTTCGGCTACCATGCCTCCAGAGATTCGGAAGATCGTTAAGAAATACATGGAGAAGCCATTGGAATTGTCCATCGATTCGCAGGATAAAACAAACAAAGACATTACCCATAAATACATTGTTACTAAAACCTCGAATAAGATTCCAGCTTTAAGACGTTTCCTCGACATTCAACTAGATATGCGTGGCATTATGTTCTGTCGCACGAAGAGAGAAACTCAGGAAATTGCCGATGACTTGGGCAATATGGGCTATGGAGTAGAGGCTTTACACGGAGACTTATCACAAGGTCAGCGTGATTCTGTGATGAAACGCTTTAAGGCGCGCTCCATGCAGCTTCTGATTGCTACAGATGTGGCCGCACGTGGAATCGATGTCAACGATTTGACGCACGTAATTCATCACAAACTTCCAGATCAGCTTGAGAGCTACACTCACCGTAGCGGTCGTACTGCCCGTGCTGGAAAGAAAGGGATTTCACTCGCTTTCATCAATGCTAGAGAAACACGCAGAATTAAGGAACTCGAAAGTCGACTGAAAATTGAATTTGAGCACATTGAAGTTCCTAGCATCGACGAGCTCAAGGGCAGTCGTTTGAGCCATTGGGCAAACTTGATCATCAATACTAAAGTCGACAAGCAGTCGGATGAGATATTAGCTCAGCTTAAGGTGCATTTTGAGGACTTGAGCAAAGAAGACATCCTTCGACGACTAATTACAACTCAGCTTGACCATTTGATGACCCGAGATGGTGAAGATTCAAATCTGAATGAGTCTCAAGGTAAAGGTAAGGGTAGAGGAGAAGGCGGTAAAACCAACCGCTATTTCATTAATGTTGGAACCATGGATGGCATCACAAAAGGTGATTTGATCCACTTCATATCTGACATCTCACGACTTGATCGTGAGCATTTTAGTGAAATTTCTCTTCAAAAGAACTGCGCCTTCTTTGATGTTGATCACGGTAAGACTGAAGGTTTTCCTGAAAAGTTCGAAGGCATTGAAATTGAAGGACGCGCCATTCGCGTGAACCGCGACGACGATGCACCGAGACCTCAAAAAGGTCCATTCCGATCTAGGGGTGGAGGCTCAGGAGGTTCTAGGTCTGGAGGTAAAGGATATGCCGGAAAATCGAGAGACGGTGGTGGAAGAGACCGCAGTAAATCGAGCTATAAAGGCGGTAGTAGAGATTCAGGAAAGCCTAGAGGTTCTGGAGGTAAAAGGAAGTACTAAGGCTTAGTCCTTCTTTTCTCCGCTTGGTCCTCTATTTGGACGCCCATTTCCACGATTCCTATTCTGATTGGACTTAGATTTGAAGTTGCGCTTGCCGTCACCTTGGCCGCCACGTCCGCGATTACCGCCACCGCCACTGCTGTTAGCGCGCCATTCAGGGCCTTTACCCAATTCTTCCGGAGGAGCAAGTTTCTCGATGCTCATCTCAATAAGACTTTCAATACGAGCGAATTTGCCCATTTCTTTCGGGCTGATAAAGGTCACGGCTTCACCCTTTGCGTCAACGCGCGCTGTTCGTCCAATGCGGTGAACGTAATCTTCGGCATCGTTAGGAACGTCGTAATTGACGACCATATTGAGGTCTTTGATGTCGATCCCTCGACTCATTACATCTGTAGCCACAAGAACACGGATGCGTCGAGCTCTGAACATGCGAAGGACTTCTTCCCGTTCTGCTTGAACCAGCATGGATGAAATTCCCCGCGCTTTAAAGCCTTGTTTTTTAAGGGCAGACACGATTTCAGTAACCTTACTTTTCGTAGAGGTAAATACAATGACGCTGTCGTAGTCTGGTCTGTTTTTAAGAAGGTGCGCTAGAATGCCAACTTTTTGTTCATCGAAACTCAAGTAGACTTTTTGGTCAACACCGGCTGCTGGTTTTGAAATCGCAAGTGAAACTTCTTTAGGGTCGGTGAGGATGTCTTTAGCCAGCTTACGAATGCTTGGAGGCATGGTAGCCGAGAACATGAGCGTTTGACGATCCTTCGGTAGATAATTGATGATGCTGCTCAAGTCTTCAATGAAGCCCATGTCGAGCATTCGGTCTGCCTCATCGAGAATGAGGTGCTTCAAATTTTGAACCTTTACGTAGCCAAGGTTTAAGTGAGACAAGAGTTTACCAGGAGTAGCGACAACGATGTTGGTTCCTTTTGTTAAGGCCCGTTTTTGTTGCTGAAAATCCACACCATCTCCACCGCCATAAATGGCAATTGAACTCACAGGTGCAAAGTAGGCGAGCCCTTGAATTTGCTGCTCAATTTGAACAGCGAGTTCTCTTGTTGGGACTATAATGAGTGCATCGACGTTCGCTTCTTCCTTGTCGATCAATTTATGGATCAATGGGAGAACAAAAGCGGCTGTCTTACCAGTACCCGTTTGGGCACAAGCGATTAAATCGCCCCCTTCCAATACAATAGGAATGGCTTGTTCCTGAATTGGGGTAGCCTTTTCGAAACCCATGAACGATATGGCCTCCAAGACCCGTTCGTCCAGTTTTAGTTCTGTAAATTTCAAAATATTTATTCCTGAGATCAGGCTTTTTTAACGCCTACGGCGTTGAGGCCTTTCATGCCCTGTTCGAGCTCGAAAACAACCTTATCACCAATGTCTAAACCATCTTCTTCCATACCATTGATGTGTACAAAGAAGCTCTCGCCACTTCCTATTTCTTTGATGAATCCGTAGCCTTTACTGTGATCGAAGTAGTCGATTTTACCAGTGCGTTCGCCCACTTCTTCTTCAGCCTCACGCTTAGGTACACCCAATTCAATGCTTTCAGCTGAAACTTCTTTTCGCTTTTTGGTGGGATCTGGTGGAGTATCAGTTATCTGACCGTTTTCGTCAACGTAAGCGATCATATCATCTAGGCTACCGCTCCCTTTGTCTTTGCGTTCTTCGCGCTTGAGCAGTTTGTCCTGTTTCTTCTTTCTCCTTTTTTTCTCTTTCTCTTTCTTACTAAAAGTTTCTTGTGACCTAGCCATTCATTCTTGTTAGTGCTTTTGAGTTGTTCATTCGAACGGACAACTCTTCTCGCAATATGATTTCCTACAAATGTAGCTTAAAAGCTGAGGCTTAAGGACTTCTTAAGGGCTCTTCTTTTCCATAAAAGCATGTCCAATAAGTTTTGAATCATCTTCAATAGTATGGAGACTGGGTTTGTAGGAATTTCCTGAATCAAGATTTGAAAGTCACACAATCTGCCTACCACTAGTTCAATCAGTTTCTTAAATCTCTCGAACTACAAAACGAATGGAGGCCTTCTCCTTCATCCCAAAATCTTTATCGGATGGATAGCTTACGTCGAGGAGCGTCAATTCATAGTCATCGAATGTGTGGGTGACCTTACTTGGCGTGTCCCCAAGGTTTAAGTAGACCGGATCACCTCCATTGATGTTCAATTTCACTCGAACGAGGCCTGCCCAAATGCAAAGAACTTTTGGGGGACATCGGCTTTCCTCAAGGACATCCACAAATTCAATCTGAATGTCTTCGCTTTCAATTTTCGCTGTTTCGCCGTAGTCGAGCTTTATTTCTTCATTCAGACTGAAAGAATCTAAGTCCTTTGAGCAAGAAGAGAGGCTTAGAATGAGAATGCTGATAAAAAGTAATGGTCTCAACTGGTTTTGTTTAGATAATGAGCATTGCTGAAATAACCTGGGAACGAGTATAGCCAGTAGCTAGTGCTTGACGATCAATTTACTGATACTCCTTCGATCAGAATAGTTCAGGCTCAGAAAGTAGATTCCATCTTTTAGATTCCTTGTGTTCAGCATGAATGAATGATCATCTACGGCTACTATTTCTGGGCTTACAAGGCGAGCTTGTAGATCGTATAGTTCAACATTCTTGAAATCATCAGTCGAATTGAGTTCGACAAAGACTTTGTCCGAAGCTGGGTTTGGAAAGATCTTAGGAGCATCACTTACTAGTTCATTGGATGAAAGTGGCGCCTTGTTTAATTCTTGTTCAAGTTGAACATTCATGAAGTCGACGGCCCCCGTCACAAAATCAAGATTTCCACAATCGATGGCTGCGGTATCTCTAGTCCATAGAACAGCATTGGTGAACTTCATCGAAATGTTCTGCTCCATATTCAATGGGCCAACGCTCAGCAGCAAACGGCGATCGTGGGCGGAGTTGTTTGCCTCACATTCAGTCCAATTCAAACAATCGATCGACAGGTCGTACATGAACGGATAAAGGGTTCCATTGGATCTGTCGTAGCCATTGCCACCCATGGTAGCTGGAGTGCCATCGCGCCATACACCTTTCATGTAATTGTAGTATTCGCTTGCATTGTTTGGATCACTGGTTGGCGAAGTGCCATTGTAAGGTGTCATAACTGAGGAAAGTTCTGCAGGATTACCGGTCGCGTCATTAGGAGTTTTAATGATTTGGTAGGCAATGGCAGGAGGATTGAGCCCGTAGCCAGTTGAGAAACCGCTGTTTTCGTCTATTGGGTCACCGTTGTAAACGATTCCCATTCGTTTGGTTCGATGACTGGCCGCGAAGTCGTCGTTTGGGTTCCCTAAATCACCGTCTACAAAGAAGCCTACATAACTGTTGTGCAAAAAGCCTTAACTCTTCTTAATAAGGGTGTAATCGTAGAAGGTCGCATTGTTCAGTTGGTTGTTTGTTGCAAAAGCATAAGCCATCACTTGCACTTCAATTCCAATTTGCCCACCGCCAGATTCTGTGTGCAAATTCCCAACATCGTTGAAAACCCACCACACAGCTTGATCTCCTTTAATGTCGGGGTAGTCGCCTTTGGAAGGGTCATAAACTCCATCCATATCTACGTCAATGAAAGGAGCTAAATCTTGCATTGGGGCGCTGATGTTTGCATTTCCTTTTGCAGGCCAATCGCGCACATTTGAACTCAGGACGGAAAAATCTTTAAAATCCTGAATTTCCTCTTTGCTCACTTGAAACACTCGATCCCAAAGCATGCAGTTTGAACCTATGAGATTTCCATTTTGGTCTAAAGGTCCGGGGTAAAAGTCATTTCCTTTTGATCGGTATTGCTGAGCGGCAAGCTTCAGTTCTGAAGTTGACGTTAGTCCTCCAATCCAAATACTTCCAGCAAAGAGGGCATTGACACCACTTCCTTTAGGTACTTCATATTTAGCAGAACCTTGGAGGTCCCACCACATATCGCCACCGTTCAAAATGGTGGTTTTTACATTGTTTACGTTGAGTTCTGCGCTCGCTGTAGCAGGCGCGCACTGAGAGTTTGCCTCAAAAGAGATTAATGCAGAAGAGGCGAAAATGAAGGGTAGCAGTCGATTCATAGCGTTGGATTTATAAATCGAAAGTATGGCGAGTCCTTCAAATCACAGAAATGCAAATGCAGGTGGTTCCAATGCTGAGGCAGAGGAGGCTTCTATGATTGAACGGACACATTCGCATCTTGAGCGAGTGATGCATGAATTCCAGAGAATGGAACGCAGGCCTGTCGGCAAGCCACCATGGAGCGCTCCTCCTTCAAGAACGTACTTATTCAAACCTCAAGTGACGAACAGAAGTTCCCTCGTTAATGAGCTCATTTAAGGCTTCAATGCCTATTACAATGTGCTTTTCAACGAAATGTTTCGTAACCAATTGATCGCTGGCTTCACTTTTTACCCCTTCTGGAATCATGGGTTGATCTGAAACGAGAAGGAGTGCTCCCGTTGGTATGTGGTTGAAAAATCCAACGGAGAAGATTGTGGCGGTTTCCATATCGATGGCCATGGCGCGAATGGAGCGCAAGTATTCTTTGAAATTATTGTCGTGTTCCCAAACCCTGCGGTTGGTGGTGTACACAGTTCCAGTCCAATAATCAGTATCGTGATTTCGAACCACATGCGAAACGGCTCTTTGAAGATTGAAAGAGGGCAGGGCTGGAACTTCCGTGGGGAAGTAATCGTCGCTGGTACCTTCACCTCGGATGGCCGCTATCGGGAGTATGACGTCTCCAATTTTGTTCTTCTTTTTCAGTCCGCCACATTTGCCTAGAAATAGGACCGCTTTTGGACTGATGGCGGAGAGGAGATCCATCGCAGTTGCGGCGTTCGCACTTCCCATTCCGAAATTCATCATGGTAATGTTGCCCGAAGTAGCAATGGGCATTGCCTTTTCAGCTCCTACAATCTCAACACCTTCTTGCTCCGCAAAGAGCTTTAGGTAGTTGCGGAAATTGGTGAGAAGTATGTACTCACCAAAGTCTTCCAATTTTGCGCCTGTATAGCGCGGAAGCCAATTTGAAACGATTTCTTGCTTGTCCTTCATTCTTATAGAGCTGGTGTTTCACTTTCTTCTCTAGCGAAGAAAATGTAGTCGGTCTTTATAGGTTCAATTCCACTCAATCGAAAATCGCTGATGATTTGACCCCGGTGATGCGTAGTATGATTTGCCAATTGAAGTAGTATATCTCCAAGCGTATTTGAATAAGTCTGGCCTTTTGCATTCGAATAGGAGTACGCCTTATCTAGGTCACCGTTTTCAATGAGTTGCATCGAGCGCTGGTGAATCGATTCTTGAATTGAAGAGAGTTCGTTTACATCGTACTCATCTTGAACCCCAACTGGCTTTACTCCGTCAATACGGGCATGCCAATATTTCGAGGCATTTAGAATATGACAAAAAGTAGGGTAGGAGCGACTTGGAAGGGCATCCTTGTGTTTTTTGAACTCCTCAATTAATTTCAAGTTGAAATGATTGTGATAGACGAAGAGTTTGACGAGGGTTTCTTTCATTAAATCAGTTTTTGGTAAATGACCACATCTTGCACTTTTCCGAATTTTTCACCGACTTCTTTGAAATGAGCGCATTTCTCGTAGCCCAAGGCTCTGAATAGCCGAACACTTTCCATATTGTTCCCTGTGATCACCCCCATGAGAACTTTTAAGCCGCGCTTCTTCGCTTCGCCTTCTATGTGCTGGAGAGTTAAACTCCCGAGGCCCTGACGGTGGAATTTGGGTACGATGTACAGAGTTACCTCCGCGGTGCGGTTATAGGCTTGGCGTTTCTTGAAGGGAGCTAAATAGCAATATCCACATATTTCCCCGTCAAGCACAATGAAGTCTGAAGGGTGAAGGGGGTGATTTATGGGAATAAATTCCTTGAGCTCTTCAACACTCAAATGCTCGGTATGGAAGGTAGCAACGGTGTGATCGATGAAATAGTCATACATCTCCTTCACAAGAGGGAGGTCTTTTTCTTCAATGGGCCTCCATTCAATATTCCGGTTGGATTTAATCATTCGAAGAAATCGGAGTAGAGCGAAAGTTGTGTTTTAAGCTCATCTAAACTCTTAACTCGATCTTCCTCAGCCTCAGCCGAAAGTCCATTCATAGCTGTTTTTAGAGGAAGAAGGAAGTTGTGAAGTTGAATGTGCGATTCTCCTTTCATGTTACACTTCTCGAAAATTCCTTTGAATTCTGTGTTGAGCTTTTCTTGAAGTATGGCAAGGTCTTTAGCCGACCGACCTTCTTCATTGATGACCATTTCTAGCATAGTAGAGACACCAGTAGTGGTCTCGATGTTCGCCTCCCAACGAAGTCCTTCGTTCAAAACTAGAGTTTGATCTTGGGTTTCTTCTTCTTGCACTTCTTTGGCTTCGGGAACTGAACTTGGTGATTCTACGGCCTCGGCCTTGGATTCTGATTTTGCTGAAGAATTGTCAGATGAACAAGAGCTAAAGCTCAATACTCCAGCGATGAGGGCGGTCAATAATTGCGTTCTTTTCATAGTTCTATTTGTATCCAGATGCTTGTAAGTTGAACAATTCAGAGTAAAGAGAGTCATTTTTCATCAATTCTTTATGGGTCCCAATTTCGAGTACACCACCGTCTTTGAGCACCATAATGCGGTCTGCAATGCGAACTGTACTGAATCTGTGAGAAATAATGACTGCTGTTTTTCCCTTCGTTAAATTAATAAATCGCTCGAATGTTTCCGTTTCGGCTCTTGCATCTAGGGCAGAAGTTGGCTCATCCAATACCAAAACCTCGGCATCTTTCATGTAAGCGCGAGCCATGGCCACCTTTTGCCATTGCCCTCCAGAGAGATCCTTTCCTCGTTTGAAGCGTTTGCCAAGTTGTTGATCATAGCCGTCTGGCATTTGATCGATCACTTGATCGGCTAAACTTCGCTCGGCGGCCGATTCCAATCGTGCATCGTTACCTATTTGCTCAATGTCACCGACCGCAATGTTTTCCCTTATGCTTAACTCAAACTTCACGAAGTCTTGAAAGATGACCCCAAAATATGTTTGATAGGCTTCTTGATTGTACTGGCCAATGGGAATTCCATCCAACGAAATACTTCCCTCTGTGGGTTTATAGAACTGGAGTAAAAGTTTGATTAAAGTTGTCTTGCCAGCTCCGTTTTCTCCTACGAAGGCAAGCTTCTCTCCAGCACGCAAAGTGATGTTGACGTGTCGAATCACCCAATGTTCAGTTTCAGGGTATTTGAAACCAACATCTTTAAACTCAAATCCGTGTTTGATTTGTTCAGGCATTGGAAGCTCTCCCTCACCTTCTAATTTAGGGCGTTCAATATCCAGGAATTCGAAATAATCCTGAAGGTACAGTGCTCGTTCGGTGATGGACGTAAAGCGGGTGAAGAAACCTTGCATTCGCGTTCGAAGACGATTGAATGAGCCTGATAAAAAGCTTAGGTCACCAAGAGTTAGAACTCCGAGAACCGTGCGAAAGAGAATGAACACATAAGCACCATAATACGCTCCAGTGCCAATCACATTAAAAAATGAGCCCCAACGTGCGCGCTTTCCTGCCAGCTTCTTACTCGCCTTGAAGTATTTTTCCGATAAACTCTGAAAACGTTCTGCGAGGTAGTTTGCCAAACCAAAGAGCTTGACCTCTTTCGCTGTCACATCGCTCGCCCCGGCATATCGAATGTAATCGAGTTCTCTGCGTTCTTGAGTCCAAGAGCGGGCTAGGGAATAGCTCGTTCCACTGAACTTAATTTCATTCAAAATGGTAGGAACAATCGATATTAAAAGGAGTACGATGAGCACTGGCTCGAATACGACCACCCCAGAAATGAGAGAAGCAATTACAATAACATCTTGCGCTTGGGTGAGCACATTCGACATCAGGCCGACTCGTCCTGTGGTTTGCTGACGTGCGCGTTCAAGCTTATCGTAGAATTCCGAATCTTCAAGCTGGTCGAGCTGAAGCTCTGCCGTCTTAGATATTATCGCAACCGAAGAGTGAATGGAGTAACGGTCTCCTAAAAGCGCGTCGGTGTAAGAAATGGCCCGGCTCAAAAGGTCGGAGGTGATTGCCAGGAAGAATTCGATGCCCACGTACCACCAGAGAAGCTCCAATTGAGCATCCTCAGCGGCCATTTGCAGCACAACTTCATCGATGATGAGCTTGCCAACCCAAAGCATCATGAGTGGCAGCAAAGCACTAATGAATCTGCTCAATACGTTCACGTAGAACAGACTGGGGCTTACTGCCTTAATTTCTTTAAAAAAACGTGGAACGAACTTCAGGGAAGCGAAGCTCTCTTTAAGGTTTACACCTTGCGTCTCGAATGATTGTTTTGCCAATGTCTAGACTAGTATCGCCTTCGGCAATAGAATATTTTACGGCAGCTACCTTTTTGGAATACTCACTTCTCCTTTTTGAATTCGGAAAGGAAGAATGAGCAGGCAATCGACGGGTTTTTTATTCTGAAGGGCAGCGGTCCAGTCTGTTAAACTCCGAATCAGGTTGATGAGCGCCATGTTTGTCTCGTCGTCCATTCCGCGCAGCAGCTTAACACCAGTCAACTCCGAACGACAGTTTACTGTAATCGACAAGTAAACCGTCCCGTCTGTTTTTCTCGAAAGGTCGAGGCGCTCGTTTAAGATGACTTCCAATTCATTTAAACCTCCGCGATAGCTGGGCATGAGCTCCGCGAAAACAAAAATCTCATCGCTGAAGCATACACTGGCCGTATCAAGCATGTCGAAGGGGTTGGCTTTGGCTTTTTCTTGCGCGACGATGGCCTTGGCTGAAAAGCCGAGAAGTATGGAAAGGAATAATATTTTGGCGAATGATTTCAAAATCAGCTTACAGACTGTGTAATGAATGCCCAAAATAAGGGTTTTGACTTGAACTGATACAACTAGTCTCTAGTCTTGAATTATTAGCTTCGAAAAGTCAATGGAAGATAACAGCGCTCACTTAATTGAAACTCATACGGTATTAGACTTACAGAAGGCTGAACGTCTATCGGACTACTCATTCGAGAATTTTGAATTAATTCCTTCAAGAAAGCAACTAAAACGGATGATCAAAGAGGGCTTGATTCGCATCAATGGGAATCAAGCTTTCACTGGAGACTTCCTTAAAGGTGGAGAAGTCATTGAGGTTTATGGAGAACGCGCAGATCAAAATCTAAAGATTCTGAACCTTGACTTCGAAGTCATTTATGAAGATCAAGACTTGGCACTGGTGAACAAACCAGCTGGAATAGAGGTGAGTGGGAATAAGTTCCGAACGCTCGAAAATGCATTTCCGGGTGGTTTTGAGAAGAGCACTACTCCTGATGCGCTTCCCAGACCTCAAGCTGTCCATCGATTGGATTACCCAACGTCTGGGATTCTATTGGTTGGAAAGACGCGTTCTGCGATCGCAAGTCTAAATAAGGCCTTTGAAGAACATCGGGTTCAAAAGACATACATGGCAGTGGTTCACGGAAAGTGTAAAAGCGAATTTTCAAGTTCACAGCCCATCGAGGGTAAAGAGAGTCAGTCTTCCTTTGAATTGCTTCAGAGCGTTCCATCTCAGCGTTTTGAAACTTTGTCTTTGGTAAAGTGCATGCCCCACACGGGCCGTCGACATCAATTGCGCATTCACTTAGCGCGGTTAGGGCATCCCATTCTCGGCGATCGACTTTATGGGGAGGCGGAACGGATTTTAAAAGGTAAAGGCCTTTATCTGCATGCGCGCTCATTAAAATTTGAGCATCCAGCTAATGGAGAAAGCTTAGAATTTCAAGCGAAAGTTCCGACGAAATTTCAGAAGCTATTTCCAGAGTTCAGCTGGGAGTGATTTCGTCTAGAGATACCAGAGCCTAGCTGTTTTTCTCGCGCCAACGATCGAGTCTACTGTTCGTCTGCTTTTGAAGTTGAGCCTTGAAGAATCCAGTCCAGCCGAGAAGTGCTCCTTTCAATCCTAGGGCTTGTCGAGCCCATTTGTGGAGATTAAAATCATCTAGGTGTTTCACGATCAGGCCGTTTTCAATACTCAGATGAGCGACTGCTTGATTGACTACAAGTCGCTTTTCTTTTCCGAAGGTATACTTGGCTACCCATTTAACTTTAGCGTTGATTTCGCTTTCCTCCAAAACATCAAACTCTAGCTTTAAGTCAGTTTGGGCGCCGCACAGCATTCGCCACATGTCTTTCGCGCGTTCTCCTTTAAGAGGTCCAAAGGCTGGGTCGTGAAATTCAATGTCGGAGCTGTACAGAGCAGTCATTGCATCCGGGTCGCATCTTTTTAGCGCAGAGTAAAATTCTTGGGCTGGACTCATTTTGCAGTACCGACTAAAAGGGAGATTCGAATTCCGCCAGGGCTTTGAAGCTTAAATCGCGTTCGGATTGAATGGGTTCCTCAATAGGCCACTCGAATCCAAATGAATTCCAAAGGACTCCGGAATCGTGCTCCGGACTGTGCACAGTAGAGGTTAGGTAAATCATGCAGGTTTGGTCTTCCAATACCGCGAAGCCGTGTGCGCAACCTTTTGGAAGGTAAACGCCCTTGAAGTTATCTCCACTCAATTCTACACTTACCGTCTTCCCATATGATGGAGAGCTTTTCCTTAAATCGAGAATAACATCCAACAAACGGCCGCTCGTGCAGTACACAATTTTGCTGTGATCTTGAGGTGGTAATTGGAAGTGCATCCCGCGGACGACTCCTTTGCTGTTCACTGAATAGAAGCTTTCGTCAAATTGCCCATCCAAACCTTGCGCCTCAAGTTCTCCCCGATGCATGGGTTTCACAAAACTTCCTCGATCGTCTTGGATGTGAAAGAAATCCAGGACATAACATCCTTCTATCTCTGTTTCAGTGAACTTCATGAATAGAAATTCTTAATCTGTTTGAGGCTATATGCTCTCTGTTCTTTACCAGCATTCTTATACCAATCGATGGTTTCATGAATCGCCTGTTTTGCCCTGTATTTAGGACTCCAGCCCAACTTCGATTTGGCTTTCTCGATGTCCAGCATTAGTAAGCCAGCCTCATGCACAGCATCCGGATTTTCGCAAATTTCAAACTCGCCAGAACCCCAAGATTCAAGCGCTGTTTCAACAAGTTCTTGAACACTGAGTTTATCCTCCAGTTCAGGACCAAAATTGAAGGCTTCAAAGAAATCGGCTCCTTCAGTTCTCATCTTGTGCCCCAACCATAAATAGGCATTTAAAGGATCTAGAACGTGTTGCCACGGGCGCACAGCATTTGGGTTTCTTACAATGAGTTTTTCTGAACTCTCAAGTGACCTCACGATATCCGGAACGATTCGGTTCTCAGACCAATCGCCACCGCCAATAACATTTCCAGACCGGGCACTAGCAACTGCCTGCAGGTGTTCTGTATAAGTCTTTGGTGAAAAAAATGAACGTCGGTACGATGAAATCACAAGCTCAGCACAAGCCTTGCTGTTGGAGTAGGGGTCGAAGCCGCCAAGTTCATCGGTTTCTTTGTAGGCGTAGTCAATTTCTTTGTTCTCATACACCTTGTCGGTGGTGATGAGTACGCTGCTGCATTGCTTTACAAGAAAACGCAAAGCTTCTAAGACGTTTGCTGTCCCGGTTACATTCGTCTCATATGTAAAGAGTGGATCCTTGTAAGAATCAATGACCAAAGCCTGAGCGGCAAAGTGAAATACAAAGTCGGGTTGGAAATCTAAGAGTTCGCTCCTCAAACGATCCGCATCGCGAACATCTGCAATCACCGATTGGCACAATTCGTCGCCCTTGATTTGAATGTACAAATCGCGGTCGTGTTTGGGGGCGAGTGAATAACCTTTTACTACTGCTCCTAGTTCCTTAAGAATGAGAAGAAGCCAGCTGCCTTTGAAGCCAGTGTGACCCGTGAGGAAAACTCGTTTGTCCTTGTAGGTATTTCGGAGCGTTTCGAACATCACCAATTTTTCCAAATTGGTTTGTCGTTCCACATTGAATTGAGGTCAAGGTTGTCGCGGAGCGTATCCATGCACTTCCAGAAGTTGTGGTGTTTATAAGCTACCAGCTGACCGTCTTTGGTGAGGTCTTCGAGGGGCTGACGTTCCCACATGATGTCGTCGGCATCGTCGTGTAGATACTTAAACACTTCAGGTTTTATAATGAAAAAGCCACCATTGATCCAAGTTCCATCTTCTTTGGGTTTCTCAGCAAAGTTCTTCACCAATCCACCTTCGCCTAGTTCAATCGTACCAAATCGACTTCCTGGCTGCACGATGGTCATGGTGCATATTTTACCATGCGCTTTATGAAAGGCGTATTGCTCTTTCATGTCGACGTCGGAAACACCATCGCCGTAAGTGAGCATAAACTCCTCATCTCCCACGTATTCTTGAACCCTCTTCAGGCGACCGGCAGTCATGGTTTCCAATCCAGTTTCTACAAGTGTGACTTTGAAGTTTTCGGCCTTCGATCGGTGTACTTCAATCTCATTGCTGGCCAAATCGACGGTGACGTCGGCGTTGTGGATGAAGTAATTCATGAAATACTCCTTAATCACATAACCCTTGTAACCAAGGCAAATGATGAATTCAGTATGACCAAAGGACTCGTACATCTTCATGATGTGCCAAAGAATTGGCTTGCCTCCAACCTCAATCATGGGCTTTGGCTTCAGGTGAGATTCCTCACTTATTCTAGTGCCCTTACCACCTGCAAAAATGACAACTTTCATAGAAGACAAATATATATTTCTGGATGTGGTTTTGTTCTTAAAGAATTGAAATCACCTTAAGCGGACTTTCAATAATTCTCTAGACTTCTCAGCAATCTCTTGATCGACCCAAGGATGATTGAAAGGTGGCGTGTTCAATTCTTTCATAGCCCATGAATATGTGTCGATGTAAATAAAGCCCCCATAAGAAGTTGTGAACTCATCCAAATAGGAGGGAACTGTTTCCACGTCGAGGGTTGAGAGCTTCAAATGTTCATAGGAAATTCGACCGCTGTAAACATCCCACGACATATTATAAGGGTAATTGCCAAAATGCGACAGAATGGGGAAGAGTCCAGCCAATAAAAGAGGCCCAATGAGATTCGGTTTATCGAAGATGCGAACGAATTTGGGTTGAAAGCCATGGGTGTTTCCGAAAAGAATGAAAGCTGAAGCCAAAATGAAGAGATTCCATGGAATGATGATGTCGTTGCTGTTGTAGCCAGCAAAACCTACAAGGAAGATTGCGATTCCGTGGTAAATCATAATGGAGAGGAGCGCTACTGATCTCGTTTTCTGAATCATTAGCAAGGGGATGAAGCTGAGTCCAAGAAAAGGCGCAATCATGATAATATTGTCGAAGTAGATGAAGCTCGTGAATTTGTGCATGAGTGGCGCAGCTATATATGGAGCCACATTTTCAAAGAAGCTGGCATTGAGTTTATTGATTCCTGTCCAGAGGTACATCGACAGCGTTAAGACTTGCATCGAACTGAAAATAAGCAGCTCTGAGCCCAGAACCTTGTTCGATTTTGCCAGACTTAAAAGAATGGAATAAGCCAAAAAGAAGTGAAAGACCCAAACTTGCAATCGATTGATGTCGAGAAGAATAAGGCTAAGTATTGAAGCTAAAATGAGTAGTAAAGGAAGCCTGGTTTTGGAGAAGAACATACTGCTCACTAAGCCTATAAGCAGAAGCCCTACCAAGCCTAAATCCAAGGCATTGGATTTAAAATTTAGCAATTCGAACAATGGGATTTTCGGAAAGGAGTGAATCCCAATCCAGAGATTCCATGAGAGCAATAGGGCCAACAGAGTGCAAATGTTGAGAGCAATGAGTAGAATTCGCAGTCGTCGGTTCACAAGCCAAACCTATAAAACCATTGAACATCCATCCAATATATCGGTTTCATTTCCTGTTCAGAATGCATAATTTTGTCAAAATCTTCTCATGGTCCTTCCCATTTTAGCATACGGCGATCCTGTTCTCAAGAAGAAAGCTCAAGACATCAGTCCCGATTACCCCGAGCTCAGTCAGTTCATTTCTAATATGTGGGAAACCATGTATGCGAGTCATGGTGTGGGCTTGGCGGCACCACAAGTAGGAGAGAGCATACGTTTGTTTGTGGTTGATGCTTCTGGTTTTGCTGAAGATGAAACTTACACCAAGGAGGAGCGTGAAAAATTTGAATCTTTCAAACGCGTATTCATCAACCCAAGCATTATTGAAGAGGAAGGAGATAAATGGGCTTTTGAAGAAGGTTGCTTGAGCATTCCCGACATCCGCGAGGAGATTTTTCGCAAATCAAAATTGCTTTTGCGCTATCAGGACGAGAATTTTGTGGAACACGAAGAGGAGTTTGATGGAATTTCTGCGAGAATCATTCAGCATGAGTACGATCACATTGAAGGTGTATTATTCACCGATTACCTCAGCCCATTGAGAAAACGACGATTAAAACGTCGACTCATGAAGATAGCCAAAGGGGAGATAGAGGTGTCCTACAAAATGCGTTTTCCCATGGCCAAAAAGGCAAGGAATTAGGATTTGTGTTTTCTGACATGAAACTCGATTTTTCTAAAGCCAAATTGAATATCATTTGATTGAATGGATTTAGCGCCTTTTAAGACGATATTTTCTTTCATTTGTCGCTCAAATTCACCACCAATCTTTAAACAATGCGCAACTTAATTTATAGCTTAACATTTGCCCTCTCTCTCAGTATGATTTCTTGTGGAGGTGGCAGTGAAGAATCTGCTCCAGTTCTCACGCTAGAAGAACTTCAAACGAGCATCGTTACATTAGAGGAGGAGCTTTATCAAGCCAAGACGAAAACGAAATTGAACATGTCAAAAGCCAAAGAGCTGATGACGATGTATAAAGGTTTCATCGACAACAATCCAACACATGAGTCATTGGCTGAGATGACCTTCAAGGCCGGCGAGCTGAGCATGGGAATGGAGGAATACAACCAAAGCATTGAATACTTTGAACGCATCGTGAAAAATCACAGCGATTACGAAAAGGCTCCGGAAGCCACCTACCTCGTGGCTTTTATCTACGATGAGTACTTAAAAGAGAAAGGGAAAGCTGCGGACAACTACCAACGAATGATT
Organism: Flavobacteriales bacterium UBA1986; assembly: GCA_002336245.1. Classification (GTDB taxonomy): domain Bacteria; phylum Bacteroidota; class Bacteroidia; order Flavobacteriales_G; family Salibacteraceae; genus UBA4419. The sequence continues at coordinate 29,264 of DDDG01000006.1, read as the reverse complement.
GAGCTTTATCCAAACAACCGCCTTTCTCAGGATGCGAAAGCATCAATTGAGCTTTTGAATATGTCGGATGAGGATATTTTGAAAATGCTGGAGCAGAAGAACTCTTAAGCTTCGATTACACCCGAGCCAACCAATTCCTCACCATCGTACCAGGCCGCGAACTGACCAGATGTGATGGCAGACTGAGGCCCATCGAAGATCAAGTAATAAGATCCTTTTTTGAGAAGTAGGCTTGCGGCCTGAAGAGTTTGTCGGTATCGTATGCGCACCGCATAACGAACTTGTTCACCTTCTTGAATGGCAGAGTCTGCCACAATCCAATTCAAACTGTCGCTTTCAAGTTTCAACGATGACCTCCACAAACCAGGATGATCGGATCCTTGACCTGTGTAGATGAGGTTCTTTTTTGTGTCCGTTCCGATCACAAATAGAGGCTCTGGGGTGCCGCCGACTGCCAATCCTTTTCTCTGGCCAATCGTGTAATAATGAGCACCTTCATGCTCGCCCACTTTTTGCGTTTCACTGTGGCTCAAATCAAACGGCTCTGAAGCTTCCGTTAACTCCAGCTCGTCAGCAGACGGATGCGTAGACTTATTGAAGATAGCGCTGCTCGCACTCACTTCTAGGATGTCACCTTTTTTCGGTGCCAATTGTTGTTTGAGGAAGTCGGGGAGCTTCACCTTGCCAATAAAACACAATCCCTGACTGTCTTTTTTCTCGGCCGTAACCAAATCAAGATTCTTCGCGATTGCGCGTACCTTCGATTTTTCCAATTCACCAATAGGGAAGAGGACTTTTGCTAATTGGTCCTGACGAACCTGGCAGAGAAAGTAGCTCTGGTCTTTATTCTTGTCTTTACCGGAGAGAAGATGATGCACTTCCTTTCCGTCAATGAGCTCGGTTTTCTTTCTGCAATAATGGCCAGTGGCTACATAATCGGCTCCTAATTTCACGGCGAGATCGAGAAAGACATCGAACTTGATTTCGCGGTTGCAGAGAACGTCGGGGTTGGGCGTCCGGCCTCGTTCGTATTCGGCGAACATATAGTCGACGATGCGCTTTTTATAGACTTCACTGAAGTCGATGACTTGAAATGGGATGCCGAGTTTCTCAGCTACGAGTTGGGCATCGGTGCTGTCTTCAACCCAAGGACATTCAGCATCTATAATGACAGACTCATCGTGCCAGTTGCGCATGAAAATCCCAATCACTTCGTATCCCTGCTCTTGCAAAAGGTGCGCGGTAACGCTGCTATCAACTCCTCCAGAAAGGCCTACAACTACTCGTTTCACGCTGCAAAGTTAAACGCTTCTGCTGCACGCAAAGCCTTATATTTGAAACCGAATACCCAAAGGCCTTTAACAGATGGAAACAATGACGCGAGCAGAAGAAATAATGGAGATTGAAGCCAGATATGGTGCACACAATTATCACCCACTACCAGTTGTTCTCGAAAAAGGCGAAGGAGTTCTAGTTTGGGATGTAGATGGAAAACAGTATTTCGATTTTCTATCTGCCTATTCTGCAGTGAACCAAGGCCATTGTCATCCAAGAATTATTGGCGCACTTGAAAAGCAAGCGAAGAGACTCACTTTAACCTCAAGAGCCTTTTACAACGATAAGCTTGGGGTGTATGAGAAGTACATCAGTGAATATTTCGGTTTCGATAAAGTGCTTCCGATGAACTCAGGTGCTGAAGGAGTTGAAACCGCAATTAAGATTGCTCGACGATGGGCATATGATGTTAAGGGAATTGCAAAAGATCAAGCGAAGATTGTAGTTGCAGGAGAAAACTTCCATGGAAGAACTACCACCATCATCTCCTTCTCTACGGATCCCGATTCATACGGAGGATTTGGTCCATATACACCGGGCTTTGTAAATGTTCCATACAACGATTTGGAAGCTTTAGCCTCGGCTTTGGAAGATTCGAACGTAGCAGCTTTTTTAGTAGAGCCCATTCAAGGAGAAGCTGGGGTGAATGTTCCATCTGATGGATACATAAGAGGTGTTCGTGAGCTTTGTACGAAGCACAACGTTCTTTTCATCGACGATGAGATTCAAACTGGAATTGCGCGTACAGGTAAATTGCTGGCCATCGATCATGAAGGAGTTCGTCCAGACATTCTCATTCTTGGGAAGGCAATCTCAGGAGGTGTATATCCTGTTTCTGCTGTACTTGCGGACGATGCAATTATGAATGTCATTAAACCTGGGCAACACGGTTCCACATTCGGAGGGAATCCTCTTGCATGTGTAGTAGCTGTAGAAGCTCTTGAGGTTATTCGAGATGAGGATTTGGCTAAGAATGCTCAGGTGCTGGGAGAGGGCTTTCGGGAGGCCATGGCAGAACTTGTGGATGAATTAGACATCTTAAAGGGAGTTCGAGGAAAAGGATTGCTGAATGCAGTATTAATCAACGATACACCCGAATCTTCTACGGCTTGGGATATGTGCATGGCACTTAAGGAGAATGGTCTTCTTGCAAAGCCAACCCACGGAAACATCATTCGATTTGCGCCTCCATTAGTGATGACGGCGGAGCAAATGGAGACTTGTATCAACATCATCAGCGACACGCTCCGTAAGTTTTAGTCTAGCGTCATCGACGAACGACATCAAAATTGCATTTCATCGGAGAAATGTGTCGAAAATCGACAAAGAAGGTCGTACGTCGGAGCTTCTTCCATATCTGCCTTCAGGTTTTTCCTACTAGCCAAAACGAGAGGCAATTGAGTTTTGTGTTAGTTTCATGTTAGGGTTTTTGGTACGCCACCTCCGGCGGACTTTTTTTTGCCCAAAAATGAAAGGGCCTCCAAATGAAGACCCTTTCAACCCTAATCAACAGCTAGTGTCAACAAGCAATCAGGAAGGCTTTTTGCCGAGAAGGACAAACTCGTTTGCAACCACTTCGGTTGAAAATCGCTTCGCGCCTTCTTTGTCCTCGTAGCTGCGGTTGGTTAATTTACCATCCACGGCAACCTGACGCCCCTTTTCGAGCAGTTTTTCAACCAATTCGGCAGATTTACCCCAAGCCACAATGTTGTGCCATTGAGTGTCCTCTACTTTGTCGCCATTTGCTTTGGTGTAAACATCGTTCGTCGCCAAACGAAATTTCGCCAGTTTTTCACCCCCGTCAAAGGCGATGATTTCAGGGTCTTGACCTACGTGGCCGATCAGTTGAACTCGATTTCTCAAAGACTTCATAATACACAGATTTAAATTGAACTTATTTTGAATTCCCGTCTCGGCTTTGAGCCCGAAACGATGAAACAAATGAAGTAGGACCGGGGCTGCATAGTCGTATAACAAACGTTTGTATCCGGATGTAAACGTGTAGAAACGGATAGTCGAAAAGGCTGGAGTCATACTCTTATTCGCCAAAAGGATGTTGCTCGTATTAGATTCGTTGCATGAATCATCGGCATTGTGAAGAGTGTGAAGAAGAACTCAGAGGTCGCATCGATCAGCGCTTCTGTTCCGATCCTTGTCGGAACTCATGGCACAACCGTAGCAAGAGAGAGGAGAACCAAACCCTATCCAGAATCAATGCCCGTCTCCGAAGAAATAGAAAGATATTATTGGAATTGAGTTTCAGTGGTCAGTTGAAAATCGCGCGTGAATATTTACTTCACCAAGGCTTCGATTTTAGCTATTTCACCCGTTTGATTCAAAATGAGGATGGGGCAGAGGTGCGCTATTGTTACGAGCTGGCCTATTATGAAGAATCGGATGGCTACTGCGTATTGATCAAGGAGATGTCAGAACCATAGTCCAGAAGGCTACATTTGCCGCGTGAGGAGCGAACGCTTTACCCTTATTCTTTTGTCGGCCATCAATTTCACAGCCATCATGGACTTTATGATCATGATGCCTTTGGGTGATGAGCTGATGGAAAAGTTCAGTTTGGATTCTTTCGAATGGTCGCTTGTGGTGTCGAGCTACACCTTCACCGCAGCAGTTTCGGCTTTGGCCTCCATTTTCCTAATCGATAAATTCGATCGGAAGAAGAGCCTGTTGTTTCTCTACGCAGGCTTTATTCTGGGAACCTTAGCTGTAGCTCTTTCGAACACTTACGAAACCCTGCTTATTTCTCGATCCGTTACAGGTCTTTTCGGAGGAATTATCAATGCCGTGACTTTGGCAATTGTAAGTGATTTGATTCCGTACGAACGGAGAGCAGCGGCGACCGGTATCATAGCAGCAGGATTCTCTGCAGCTGCAGCTCTTGGGGTTCCATTTGGATTGTATTTGGGGGTCACTTTCAATTGGCATTTTCCGTTTTATGCCATTGTTGGAATATCGAGCATCCTGTGGATTGTGGCAGCGAGAGCATTACCCGTTTTGAATGGGCATTTGGAGGAAGCAAGAGAGAATAAGCGCTGGGATTCTCTGAAGAACATTTTCAGTGATGGAAACCAGCTGAGGGCATTGGCCTTGATGATGGTCTTGATCGGAGGGCACTTTATGATTGTTCCCTTTCTTGCACCATACATGATTACCAATGTGGGATTTGCCGATACCGATTTATCCTACATCTACTTTTTCGGAGGAACCGCTTCCATATTCACCTCACCAATCATTGGACGCATTGCAGATAAGTATGGAAAGAAGACCATTTTCCTTGTTGTGCTTTTGGTCTCACTCATCCCAATTTACTTCATCACCAATCTTGGTCCGACAGAAATATATGTGGTTCTCATCATCACAACAGTCTTTTTCATTTTTGCGGGTGGAAGAATGGCGCCGATAACCGCAGTAGTGATTTCAACCGCCCCCCCGAGGTTTCGAGGAAGCTTTCTGAGTGTGCGCGCTTCCATGCAGAACTTGGCCGCTGGTCTTGCAGCGGTGGTGTCTGGGATGATAGTTAACCTAGATTCAAGTGGTGTTTATGTTGGTTACGACACGGTTGGTTTGATTTCAATTGGATCGGGCCTCGCGACACTTCTAATATTAAGATTTGTCGTTCCAAAATATTGAACCGATAAATGTTCATCGAAAGCCATTAACTTTGAGACAATATCTGAGGATGAAATCATACATCGGTCTTTTCATTATTTCTGCAATTTTCCTTCTTTCTGCTTGCAAGAAGGAGCATTTCTATACACGGTCTATTGTCAACAATACCGACTACAATATCCGTCTAGTGCTTTTTGGAGATAACCAAAGAGCATTGGGAGATACGATAAGCATTTCAAGCAATTCTACAGAGGTTATTCAGGATCATTACAGTCAGCACAGACCTAAAAACGGATTGAGCTGTGCCTTTCAGCAAGATGCAATTGTGGTGCTTGCGAATGGTCGACCAGCTGAGATTAGCAAATCGATTTTTTCAGACGATTACTGGGAAAAGGATTTGGTTGGTAAACGATCTCTAGATCAAGATTGCTTTTTTGAAATCGAAGCCGCTGACCTCCGCATTTTATCCCACTAATTATTTTTCCCTTGAAGCCTCGGATTGAAGAACAAGGCCAATTGTAGAAACTCGGGAACTCTTCCTGTGAACTGCTGAAAGAGATAACCTGCCTGGAAACTGAGGTCTTTATTAAGAACATAACCAGCAGCAAAGTACAATCGGTTTTGACTGAATTGTGGAGCAAGCCGGTTGATGAAAATCTCATCGTATGTGCTCAAGAAGAAGGTTCCAGGATCCATTTCTTTATTGTTGAGTGGGAGGGCCAAATACACTCGATAACGAAAACGCCATTTCCAGGAAGATTGAAGGGAGAAAAAGCGCTCTTCGGCGCGATAGCGATGTTCTATATTCATGCGTCCAATCCTTTGTTTGGTATTAAGTTCTTGCCATAACCGGTGCTCGTTTTGAAGGCTTGGTAATTTTGGATCTGTTGCGGGGTAATAGTTGATTAAGGCATATCCAACAATCGAAGTTAGATTGGTAGTTAGCTTGGTTTTCAGGCCAGTTCTCAATAGAAGTTGGTCAGTATTACCAACTATCTCACGATTACGTAGTTGGATATCAGTATGAATTTGAAAACGATCAGTGATTTTATTCGAACCAAAATACATGAGCCATGCACCTGGCTGGGCAAACAGGCATGCGCTTGATAGGCTCAAGAGAAAGGCGAGAAAAAAGGTCCGCTTTTTCAAGGTTTTCAGACGGCGAAGATTGTAAATGTTTGTAATAAGTGTAAGTTGTCTAGCTTATTGTACGTAGCTCGTCGATTTGATGAATAATCAAGCAAAAAGTTAATTTTGCATTAATGAAGAAAGTACTTATTCCAATCTTACTTCTGGTCTTGAATGTATCTGGCTTTGCGGCTACGGTAAATCAGGTAATAAGAGATTCTGTAGTGCTTTCGGGTGCATCAGTAACCTACGAACTATGCGATACAGTCGATTTGGATGCCAGCATCCTTCTTTTTTCTGCTAGCGTAAATTTAACCAATCCAGCTGAGGTACTCATTGCTGGACGTTTTACTGACAATCAAAATTTGGAATTTAGAAGGAATGACATTGGGGCTTCGGCGGTGATTTACTTCCAGATCGTTGAATTTTCGTCGGGCGTAGTTGTTGAGCATGGATCTACCAATGTAAATGCAAAAAACAACGAATCAAACAATCAATTCGATCACCACAAGCCAAGCCTTCGCAATCACCAGCATGTACAATAATGGCGGTACTTATGGTTCGGATGATGGTTACACAGCGGCAATAACCTCATCTACAAATTTGCAATTCGTTTGTAACACTTCTGGCTTTGATGTCTACTGGCAAGTGGTAGAATATGCAGATTGTTCAGTTCAACAAGTCGCATCTACTTTAACTGGGACAAGCTCTACCGGAACAATTAGCACGGCAGTCGATTTGACTAAAACCATGCTTTTTACGACTCATAGTATCAGTGGGAATGTCAATGCCGACGATTTGCCTCGGACAGAATTAACAAATTCGACAACCTTAACGCATACGCGCGTGGGAAGTACAAATACTATTGTGCTAAACACTTTTGTGGTAGAGTTTACCGATGCGACTGACGTGACTCAGGGAACACAAACTTTCATCGCCGCCGAAGGTAGTCATGCCGTGGCTGTAACAAATGCTGGATTGGACAGCTCAGTCGTTTGGTGTCCTGGTAATTATGGACGGCAGGGGAGTACGGCCTATAATACCACCGATAATATGGGGTATGGTTGGTTTAGAATGGGACTAACGTCTTCTTCAAATCTCAATATCATTCGTGAAAATACTGGTAGTTCAGCGGACGTGTCGTTTCAGATTGTACGCTTCCCCTACGACCAAACAAGGACACCGGGGTCTACCCCGACAAACCCAGCCGGCGCATACGACGACGCCCAGTTTCGCGCCACTACAAGAGGTACGACAACATTGCCATCTGGGAGCACTACCCTTGATGTTGCCATCAGTGTAACCGATTTGACTAAAACAATTATGGTCTTTTCTACGACATGCGACGACGCTGATATTCGAGATTTTCTGGTGACTGGAGCCTTGACCTCAACTACAAACCTTCGATTCCAGCGCTCAGGAAATGGAACTGCGGTAGACATATCATACGACCTTATTGAATTTTTCGGCGACGTCACTGTTCAGCATGGCACCACCACCTTGTCTTCCACAACGGTAAATGAAACTATTTCCGCGGTAGAGCTCGACAAAACTTTTGTTTTAGCAACTGTGCGTCGGTCAGGTACGGACTATGGAAATGATGATGGCTTCTTGGCTGAATTAACCTCAACGACGAACATGCAATTGACTGCAGGAGGGACGGGAGGCGTCGTAGAATGGCAAATCGTAGATTACGACGACACCTTTGTTCGCACAGTTAGAACAACAATTGCTGATGGTCAAACTTTAAGCACCCCCAGTATTTATCCAGCTGGATGCTCGAGTGTGAACGGAGTTGACCCGAATAAAACAATGATTATCAGTCATCACACTCAAGACGGTAGTACGAGTGCGGATGATTTGCCAAAAGTGACTTTGGAAGACAGCACCTCACTTCGCATAGAGAGAAATACTGGAAACAATTCATTGGAATACATCATTTATGTCGTAGAATTCTTGGACAGCACAGAAGTTCAGATCATCGAGCCGAACTTTGGGTCTGGTGAGACTTTCAGAAATGAGACAATTTCTTCTGTAGATACTTCGCGGAGTGTTGTTTTCGGTACAGGGGCATTTCAACGAGAAGGGCTTACCGCCTATACCACAAACGATAATACAGGATACAATTGGGGAACATTTGAGTTAACCAGTCCAACAAATGTGCTCGCCTCTCGTGCCGTTAGTGGCGCCACCGCAACGATTCCGTTTCAAGTTGTAGAGTTCATTCTAGGAGAGGAGCCTCTTCCAATTGAATTGGGGAGTTTTGATGTGCAGCGCCAAAATGATTTGAGAAGAGTGCGATGGACAACTTGGTCTGAAAGCAATTCCTCTCATTTTAATGTTCAGATTTCTGTGGATGGAAAGCAGTTTGAGAAAATCGGTCGAGTTGATGCTTCTGGCTTTTCAAATAACCTTGTCGAGTATTCTTTTTCTTCCACTTTTGAACAGAAAAGCACCCTTGAATACTATCGATTGGAGCAAGTCGATTTTGATGGTAAGCGCCACTATTCAAATGTTGTCGTTATCGAGTTGTCTGACCAGTCGAAAGTGTTTCTATATCCAAATCCTCTAGACGACGGCCGCCTAACCCTCTCGGGCCACAATATTGGGAGTCAGTATAGGATTTTGAGCTCAGATGGCCGATTGCTAGAGCAAGGTATTCTGCTTCAGGAATTTCAGGAATTGGACCTTAGGAGTCTAACTACCGGCCTTTACTTGGTCGAATGGGGTGATGTGAACAATCCACTGCGTGAGAAGTTAATTGTACGATGATCATGAGAGCACTCAATCTATTTTTCTGCTTCCTTTTGGTTGCTTGCCAAACAAGCAACAGTCAGGAGCAAAATGAGACAAAGCAAATAAGCATGGACGAAACAAATGTGGATGTATCCAATCTCAGTTTAGCAACCTTCGGCTCAGGATGTTTCTGGTGCACTGAGGCAGTCTTTCAAAGCCTAGAGGGTGTTGCCAAAGTTGTTTCGGGCTATTCTGGTGGCAGTGTGAAAAATCCAAGCTACAAGGAAGTGACCACGGGAAGAACAGGACATGCTGAAGTGACTCAGTTGTATTACGACCCAGCTTTTATAAGTTATGAAGAACTTCTTGAAGTCTTTTGGCAAACACACGACCCAACTACATTAAACCGTCAAGGTGCCGATGTTGGAACACAATATCGTTCGGCCATTTTCTTTCACGATGAAGGTCAAAAGAACTTGGCCATCGAATACAAACAGAAATTGGATGCCTCTGGTGCTTTCAACAGCCCGATTGTTACAGAGGTAACAGCCTTTGAGACCTTTTACCCGGCTGAGGACTATCATCAGAATTACTACGAGCAAAATGGAAGTCAGCCTTATTGCAACATGGTGATTCGTCCGAAAATGGAGAAGTTTAAAAAGGCCTTCGCTTCGAAACTGAAGAAATGACCTAAATTGGGTCCTTCAGATTATCGATATGACAAACGACATTCATTGGAAGCAAGTGTCCTTGCTTTTATTCCTCGAAGCTTCAGTCGCAATTTCTTGGATTGCTTACCACGAATACCAGCCTGAAATTCTTGATCAATTTGGATTCTCCAATTACATGCTTGAGTTTGCCATTTTGCAGGCCTTGGTTCTCATGATTACTCCACCAATTGCTGGTCACCTTTCCGATAAGATCCGAAACAAGGGCGGCGATCGCTTACCAATAATCAACATTGGAGTCTCTGTGGCAGCCATGATTTTCATGAGTGTTGCGGCTTCCATTTATTGGAACATCGATGGCTGGATGGTTTACCTAATCCCTGTTTTTGTAACCTTCTGGTTGGTCAGCATGAACCTCTTTCGATCACCGGCCATTAGTCTCATTGAAACCTTCGTTCCTCAAGCAAAGTTGGCTTCCGTGATTGCCGTTTTTGTACTCGTCTTCGATCTCATCTATGCATTGGAACCAAGCATCGTCGATCTCATTCAGTTCTTTGGATCCTCAGCAACATTTGTCCTTGGTGGAGTATTGGTCTTTGTCTCTGGATTCCTACTCATGCGTTCTTTTAAGAATTACGATTTTGAAGCAGAGAATAAAAACTTTGACAATGATACCGAGGATGGTAAGTCAGACTTCCTTCGCGTAATCACTACTGGATTTGCCTATGGATTGGTTTTAACAGGAATTTTTAAGCTTTTACCATACCTACTTGGACAAGAGAATTCGTGGATAGCGCATACGACATAAATCCGAATTACCTCATATCGGCCATGGTGGCAGTTTCGGCTTTTGTTGCCCTATGGCTTGGGAGAAATCCACAGCTTCTCAGTGTCAAGAAGATGTTGCGCATAGGCTGGAATTTGAGTCTAGTTGCCTTAGCTCTTTTGCTGCTGATGAACGATTTGTACAGTTTCATTGTTGGAGGACTCATTCTCATTGCATCATCTAGCCTTTAGGCTCGAGTCAACTAAGGAAGTTGATGCCATGCTCCCATTAATTGAGGCTACTGGAGCTCAAATTGTCGATGAGCCGAAGTACTACCCTCAACATGGTGAAACATATTATGCCTTGTTTTTTAAGGATCTTGAAGGAATAAAGTACGAACTGATGTATGAGTCTTGAGGAAGTACTAACGCCTAGTCAGCATTCCCGCGCCGATGAAAGAAGCAACAACGCCGATGATTAGGGAGGTGAAAAGCAATGGTGGCCACACTTTGAAAATGAACACTCCCAGAAGAATGAATGTTAAGCCGACGCCAATGTATGTGTAGGCCTTACGCTTTCGTTTGTTCATTGTTTTTTCTGATTTCTTCGCGAATTTCCACAAGTTTTTCCATTTCGATGGGCTTGATTAGGAAGCCATCGATGAGTGGATAATCTTCTGCTTTTTGCTTATCCATTGGGTTGATGCTCGAGGTGAGAATGACGACTCGATAATTGAGACCGTTCTCTTTCAATTTATCCAAGAACTGCCAGCCTGTGAGAAAGGGCATATTCAGGTCGAGGAGAATGAGGTCGGGTTCTACATCCGTACTTTCCAGCAAGAAGCTCAGAGCGAACATAGGATTCTCGAATGCCTTGATGTTCGCATCGGGATACACCTGTGAAAGGAGCTCTTTGTTTACGAAGTTGTTGATGGAGTCGTCGTCGACTAATAATATATACACCCGCCTGCTTTAGGGGCTGAATGTAAGAAATCCTTGGTTCAATAGGCTTTCTCGTGGAAAGCATTTTCATGAATTTTTTCACAGCGGCACGCCCTAGACTGTGAAGTTTCATATCGAACGAAGGCTTGTTTATAAATAGGATTGAACCGAGATCAAAGTATTGGATTCCTCCTTAATCTTGAAGCGTGAGTCCTACAGGTATCCTACTCATCGTTTTGGCCTACTTCGGCCTGCTCATTTTCATCTCTTACCTCACTTCGGGAAAGGGCGACAATGTGACCTTTTTTCTGGGGAACCGACAATCACCTTGGTATGTAGTGGCTTTCGGAATGATTGGCGCATCGCTCTCTGGAGTTACCTTCATTTCGGTGCCGGGCTGGGTAGGCAGCAGTCAGTTCTCCTACATGCAGATGGTATTGGGTTATCTCCTTGGTTATTTGGTGATTGCGAACGTTCTATTACCGCTTTACTACAAGTTAAATCTCACATCCATTTATAGTTATTTGGATGGAAGATTTGGAAAGGTTTCCTATAAGGTTGGAGCCTTTTATTTCTTGCTTTCTAGAACCATAGGCGCTTCTTTTCGATTGTACCTAGTCGCAATGGTTTTGCAGTTTGCGGTCTTCGACCCGATGGGCTTGGAAGTTCCTTTTTGGCTTACGGTAGTACTCACCATTACCCTCATTTGGTTGTACACCTTTCGTGGAGGAATCAAAACAATCATCTGGACAGACACTCTTCAGACTGCCTTCATGCTGCTTTCAGCGGGTATGACAGTCTATTTCATTAGCTCTGAATTGGACTTCAATTTTTCGGAGGCTGTTGCTGCAATCGACGCTTCGGAATATTCGAGGGTCTTCGATTTTGACGACTGGAGATCTGGCTCTTATTTCTGGAAACAGTTTTTCTCTGGGGCTTTCATTACCATAGCCATGACGGGACTTGATCAGGACATGATGCAGAAAAACCTCACATGTCGAAGCATTGGTGAAGCCAAGAAGAACATGTATTGGTTTTCGCTCGTCTTGGTATTCGTGAACCTCTTGTTCCTGGGAATGGGAGCATTGCTATACATATTTGCCCAACAGAAGGGCATCGACATCCCTGTGAAAGCCGATCAGCTCTTCCCGATGATTGCATTGCAGTCGGGATTGCCCGCCGTGGTTGGTTTGTTCTTCATTCTCGGATTGATCGCTGCAGCCTATTCCAGCGCCGACAGTGCCTTAACCGCATTAACAACATCTTTCAGTGTAGATATTCTTGGAAGCACTGAGGATAAACCCATTTCCAAGAAACACCGAATGATGGTCCACCTTGGATTTTCGGCGCTTCTAGTCCTTACGATACTCATCTTCAAAAGCTTAAACGACGACAGTGTAATCAGTGAGCTTTTCGTGGCGGCTGGTTATACCTACGGTCCATTGCTTGGGCTCTATGCCTTCGGTTTGTTCACCAAATGGCAGGTGAAAGACGCATGGGTTCCATTGGTTTGTCTGCTCAGTCCGCTCTTGTGTTACGTGGTAAAGTTGAACAGCGATGTGTGGTTTGCCGGTTACCAAATGAAGTTTGAGTTGCTGATCTTGAATGGCTTCTTGACGTTCCTTGGGCTCTTTTTGCTTAGGAAGAAGTTCTAAACCGGACCTATTTCTTAGACGACTAAGTCTTAAAGCCTTATAAATGAATGATTTTCTCAGTCGATCTATTCGCTTTGGCGCTGGGAATCCTGTTGATTGACCGTCTGTTATTTGCTTATAGGCAAATTGATTCCTAACTTTGAGAGATGCGCATGTTAAGTGCATTTCTGTGCTTTAAAATCCTGTCTTTATGGATTTTAGGCTTACCAACTTTAATGGCGACGAACTATGTTTCTTCCGGCACGGGGAACTACGATGCAAACGGAGCTTGGGTTGGGAATGCGCCTCCTACAGTTTTGATTGCTGGAGACAGTGTGTTCATCAACCACGCGATTTTACTCAATCAAGACATCATCATCAAGGGGGTTCTTATTGTAAACGCTTCGGGAAGTTTGATTGGATCGGGAAACAGCATTCTCATTGGTGATGGGACCAATGTTGGAGAGGTTTATAATTATGGTACGGTCAACTGCAAGAAAATTACGGTGGATGGCAGTGGAACTGTCAATGACTCGCTTCCCGCCTTTCATAACATCGACAGCGTGAAAACAGGAAAGATTGACGTAGGTAGCAACGCGCCAGCCGGGCTATTTAGAAACGAAAGCACAGGGTATGTCCTTGTGTCCGCTACTTATGGAGACGCTAAAGGTGAAGCGCACATCGATGGATATCTTCAGAATTGCGGCATCATGAAATTTGAGACCAAACTGAAAAACCACGGAGGACAACTCAGCTGTGGAGGTTCAATCTACACACCTTTGGTTGAGTTTGATGACAATGGAGGTAGGGCCGGCACCATGACCAATCAGAACTTGTGCACTGATTCCGGATCATCTACCCAACCTCAGTTTTTTTCAAATACCACAGGGAATACCTACAACAGCATCTCTGCCTTTCTCGTAGGGGAATCACCCACAGGTTCTGGAAATCAAGTTTCTGGGGCGGATTATAGCATAGATTCTACGAGCTTTTTCATTTGCGGTGAAAGTTTGGACGGCAGCATTAAAAGCGGGCCTCTCCCAATTGAATTTGGGGGTTGGGATATATCCGGAAGGTGATTTTGAAGCAGGATTCATTGATTTATGGAGGTGCCTACTCTCAGATCACTCAATCATTGGAATTTCAACAAAACGACTTGGAATTTCAGTTTTCCTCATTCCATGTGATGGATGGAACGCCCCATCTTTATTCTTACAAACTGAATGGCCAGTCGGATAAATGGAGCAATTGGAGCGATGTTTCTCAGACTCGATACACCAACTTGAAGAATGGCGAATATGTGTTTCAGGCTAAGAGCAAGAACATGTATGGGGTAGAGAGTAAGCTTGCTCAATATTCGTTTACCATTTCACCACCCTGGTACGAAACGGGATGGTATTATTTGTCTCAAGCCCTATTCTTTGTCCTCTTGATAAGCGTCACATTCCTTTTTTCACGGGGCAGTTCGAATCAGTATTCCGAGGTGCTCATTTTGATTACGGTGATCACCATGTTTGAGTTCGTTATTTTACTCTTGGAACCCTATGTTGAGAGCTACGCCAACGGAGTCCCTCTCTTTAAACTGGGAATGAACATCCTACTTGCATTGAGCCTTCATCCTATGGAGAGATTCCTAAGAAAGGTTTTCAAACGAAGAAGATCGAAGGCCGTTTCTTGAGAGTGTTTTCGTTCGTTTCACTTTGTGTTCCTGCCAATCCGTGAAATGGACCAAGCCCACTTCGCTGTGCTCAGTGCGGTCTTTTTTGTGTCCTTTTCGCTTGAAAGCAAGCTTTCGCTCAAGGACACATCGTTTCGCTTTATTTCCCTGGTTAGCGCGAATATCTTATTCGTGCTCATGAGAAAGAACTTTCGAGGTACAGGATTCCCTTCACTTCGTTCAGTGTACCTGTCTATCCATGAAATGGATCAAGCCTACTTCGCTGTGCTCTTATGTTCTTGAATGAAAACCAAAACCTACGAGTTCCTGAGCCTGTCGAAGGGCGGGTTATAGATTAGAGAGTAGAGAGTGAGAGTAGAGAGTGATCCCTGGTTAGCGCGAATATCTTATTCGTGCTCATGAGAAAGAACTTTCGAGGTACAGGATTCACTTCACTTCGTTCAGTAATCCTGCCTATCCGTGAAATGGATCAAGCCCACTTCGCTGCGCTCAGTGCGGTCTTTTTTGTGTCCTATTCGCTTGAAAGCAAGCTTTCGCTCAAGGACACAAAAAAGCCCCTTCGCTTTTTGCGAAGAGGCTTGATCATCAAGTGATCGCGACAGGATTCGAACCTGTGACCGTCTGCTTAGAAGGCAGATGCTCTATCCAGCTGAGCTACGCGACCATATCTCGGAAGTGGTGCGTCCGTGATGGCGCGAAGATATAAATAGCTGAATGAGAGAAAAGCTAGAAGGCTGAATTTTAAGAAAGATTCCGTAGCCACTATTTTCAACGAAAAACAGCATGATAATCCTACCCAAAAAATTCTATTTTTGAGTTGAACCTCAAGCCGCGTAGCCCTCCATGCTCACCAAAAGAGCTCAGCGTATTCTGATAGGCATTGGCCTTGGTACAATATTGTACGTCATCCTCATCTTTTTCCTCTTGGAATCGGAGAGGGGAGCAGAGGGTTCAAACATTAATAGCCTCTTCGATGCACTATGGTGGACCGTAGTAACCCTCACCACCGTTGGCTATGGTGACACCTACCCGGTAACCGACGTAGGAAGGTTGATCGGATTCATATTTGTGTTTGGGAGTTTTAGTATTTTTGGGTTTCTCATCGGCAGAATCACCAATATGCTTTCTGACATTAGTGAACACAAGAAGCTTGGATACGAAGGAACCAAGTTTCGAAATCACGCTGTAATTATAGGATGGAGTTCCGGCGGACATTCAGTGGTAGAACAGCTGATCGGCGTAAACAAGCGCTGTGCAGTTATTACCGACAATCGGAATGACATTGATTTGATCAATGAAACCTACGACAAGAAGCACGTCTATACGCTTTTCGCCGATTACAACAATTTCGACATCTTCAAAAAGGCCAACATCGCTAATTCTGCGATTGTTTATGTCAACCTTCCCGACGATACGGCTAAGTTGGTTCACATACTGAACCTCAAGAAATATTTCAAGAATATTCGCTTTGTTGTTACCCTCGACAACGCCAATCTCAAGAGCACTTTCCACAGTGTTGGAGTGACGCACGCGGTTTCGAAAAATGAAATTTCTTCGAAGCTTTTGGCCAGCTACATTTTTGAACCAGACGTAGCGAAGTACAGCGAAGATATCCTGTCGTTTGCCGAAAATGACATTGACTACGACATCAAAGAGTATAGAGTTGTACCCGAGAATCCGCTAGCGGGTAGGACGTACAACGATGTGTTTTACGAGGTCAAACGAGAATACAACGCAGTCCTGATCGGAATTAGTAAGATTACTGAACACAGACGCGAATTGCTTAAAAATCCTAAGGAAGACGTCACCATTAATGTTGGCGACTTTTTGATTGTGATCATGAACGGGGAATCAACAAGGAAAATGAAAAAGATTTTCCAAGTTGAAGAGGGAGGATATTAATAGCTAAGAATGGGTCTCATCATACCAATCGTACTCGTCGCCATTTGCTCTGTAGTGATTTGGCGCGCCGTAGACGGCTTTTCTACGGCTTCTGAGTATCTCGGTAGAAATCTTTCAGATGGCGTACGAGGAGCTACAATCAATGCGATTGCGAGTTCCATGCCTGAGCTCTTTACATCCATCTTTTTTCTTTTCTACCTCAACGATGTCGATGGCTTCTCGGGAGGTATTGGAACAACAGCAGGCTCCGCCATCTTCAATGGACAAATCATTCCCGCTCTTGTCATTCTTGTGGTCGTTTTTTCTGGGGCAGCCAAGTATGTAAAAGTCAGTCAGAAAGTAATCCTCCGAGATGGGATAGCCTTGATTGGTGCCGAACTCATCCTAATCATCCTCATTAGTAGGGAGACTTTATACTGGTGGCATGGAGGTATTTTAATGCTGATGTATGGGGTTTATTTGACTTATATGTTGTGGTCCATGACAAAAGGAGAAAAGATGACCACCGATGAATTTCATGAACAATCGGATGATGGTTATGAGCCAAAAGACGAGAAACGTCATCACGCGGTAATCAAAGGAGGAATGACCATCGACCTTGAGCGCATGATTCTTGGAAGAAATAGAATAACTGACGCAAATGCCTGGCCTTTGCTCATCATTTCAACACTTACCATAGCCCTAAGCTGTTATTTTCTTGTTTTAGCTTGTGAGTGGATTGGAAGTGAATCGTACTACGTCCCATTTCTTGGAACATTTGAAGGACTTGGAATCCCAATCCTGTTTGTAGCTCTGATTATTGCTTCAATGGCTTCGAGCATTCCGGATACGATCATATCCATGAAAGATGCTCAGAAGGGGAATTACGACGATGCAGTATCGAATGCCTTTGGTAGCAATATGTTTGATGTGTGTTTTGCTCTTGGATTTCCTTTGTTCATGTATGGAATTCTCATCGGTCCAATTGAAATGGATCAGTTCATCATCGAATTGAGTGCAGAACTTCGTATGCTTCTTCTTTTAATGACCTTGGTTGTATTCAGTATATTCTTCTTTGGGAAATACGTAGGTAAAATGAAAGCCTATCTTCTTCTAGTCATCTACGCCTTCTTTGTGGTGTATGTTGTTGGTAGAAGTACCGGAAACGAATTTATAGCCGCCATTGGCTCTGTTCTTAGAGAGATGGTATACATGCTCCCTTTCACACAGTAGATTGATTTAGGCCGCTAGAAGGTCAAGCAAACGTTTCATTTCCTCTTCCTTTTCCTGTTCCCCCAATTGCTGGTAAGAATGATGTAGGTTGTTCAATATCCGCGTAGCAATGCTTTGACTGTTGCACGGCAGATAGAACATAGGTAAGTCTTCCAATTCTAGTTCTTTGACGAACTGAGTAATCTCTTTATTGCTAAAAATGGAACCCTTTCCAAAAGGGTTGATGTAGAACATCATATCATCTCGATCCAAATGATCGAAACTTTTCATCATTCCTGAATAATCTAAATAGCACAGGATGAAATGACGAGGAAGATTTACCCCATAGATGGGCAAATCTAAAGATTGTGCTAAGTGCATATAGATGATGGAAAGGCTAATGGGGTTCCCCTTCTTTCCTTCTAGAACTGTATTTATAAAGGAGTTTGAAGGAGAGTGGTAGTTCTTGGTGTTTCCCGAAAAGCCGTGCACATCAAATAGAATGTGATTCATGACCTTCACCTTCTCCAAAGCCGTTAAGCCATCGTTCAACTCAATCCAAATGTCTTGCTTGATTTTTTCTAGTTCCTCTCGGATTGCATCCTCATCAAGATCTGGGTAGAGGTAGTGAGAAATCAAGATCCAACCTTCGATAAGATCCATACAGCCACCTTCCTTCCACAAGGAGAGCTTGTCGTAGAGGGCTTCGAACTGAATTTGATGAATCAGTTCTTCGATGCGTCCTTGAAAGACGACACCCAAGCCAGACTTTTCCCAGGCACTTTCTAAAAAGGGAATAGCGGTGGTTCCCATTTGCTCCAGCTGACCCTTTACATCGAGAAAGATGTTTTCATCTGGATCGTCGAGAAGGGCTATAAGGGCATTGATTTTAGTGGCTTCCATGTATTACAAAGGTAAATGGGAGCCTTCGAGAGCCTAAAGTGCTTGGGGGGAAGTTTTACTCATTCACTTGTTAATCGGTGCAAACTCTGTTCAATCAAGTCTTCCATGCGTTGCTGGTAGTTCCTCGAAAAAGCCCCTTTAAAACGGTTTGCGATGATGAGGCAAATGGTTGCACAATCATGACCAAGCATACTGCCAAGCGCATATAGGGCGGAGGTTTCCATCTCGTAGTTGGTCACCTGTAGACCGTTGTACCTCGTCGCGGCGAGTTTTTCGTTGAGTCCTTGAAAGCGAGTTTTTAATCTAAGCTCTCTTCCTTGTGGACCATAAAATCCGCTGGCCGTTAGGGTAATTCCTTTGGTTTCTGTGGAAGCAACTTTGTTGAGAAGCGTCTTGCTTCCTGCAATTCCGTATGCTCTTATGAAATCGAAGGCTTCCCCCATTTGACTTCGAACGGCTTCCGTGAGCCCAACGTCCTCAACATCTTGCTGGTAGTAGTGCAGGACGTTATCCAGTCCGATGGCATACGAGGAGGCCACAAAGCTATCAACGTCCAATTCAGGCTGAAGAGAGCCGGAGGTTCCCAGGCGTAGTAGATTTAATGAGATGTGTTCTTTTCGTTCCGTGCGGCTTTGGAGGTCGATGTTGAAGGCTGCATCAAGTTCGTTCACTACAATGTCGATGTTGTCGGTTCCGATTCCAGTGCTTAAGACACTTACCCGTTTGCCGTTATAACTTCCTGTGATGCTGAAGAACTCACGATTGTGATTCTCGTGATCGATGTTGCTCAGATATTTACCCACACTTTTAACCCGACCTTGATCCCCGACAAGAATGATGTTTTCGGAAAGCTGTTCTTTGCCTATACCAATGTGGTACGGCAATCCTTGTTCGTTCAATACTAGTTCAGAGGGGGGAATGATACGCGCCATGCTCGTGCTGTTGAAAACCTATGTTGGAATGGAATGACCAAAATTGCATTTTTGACCGACATGGCATCAAGGAAAGTTGCGCGCATTCGTCGTTGGGTTTTTATCCTGCTCCTCACGAGCATAGGAATAGGCGGAAGCTGGGCATACAAGTATTATCAGTTCATCTATGCGAGCAATGTTTCCATTTCTGAAGGAACTCGCTATGTTTTACTTCCAGGTGGTGTGGACTTTGAAGGAGTTCAAACCGCTCTTCTACAGGATGGCTTGTTGGAGGATTTAGAGTCTTTCATTTGGGTGGCGGAGCGCAAGAACTACCCGAGTAAGGTGAAAGCGGGGCGCTATCTACTTTCGGATGGGATGAGCAACAACAGCTTGGTGAATCTGTTGCGTTCAGGTGAGCAGCAGCCCTTAACACTCACTTTAAATAACATGAGGTTTACTGAAGACTTAGCCAGCTTAGCAGGAGCCAAACTCGAGTTCGATTCCAGTGATCTCATGAATCTTTTAACCGATAGGACATACCTCAACAGCATTGGATTTGACCCAATTCGAGTAAAAGCGCTTTTCATTCCGAATACCTATGAATTCTATTGGAGTACGACGGCGGATGAATTCATTGACCGAATGGCCGTGGAGTACAAGAAGTTCTGGAACGATGCAAGAAAAAGCAAAGCAAAAGCCCTCGGCCTCACTCAAACCGAAGTGAGCACCTTGGCTTCAATTGTAGAAAAGGAAACGCTGGTTCGAGAAGAAAAACCGCGCGTTGCTGGACTTTACTTAAATCGCATTCGCAGGGGAATCAAGCTTCAGGCAGACCCGACGGTGATCTACGCTTTGGGTGACTTCACGGTGAATCGAGTGCTGAGGGAACATCTCAAAATCGATAACCCCTACAATACCTATATGTATAAAGGTCTGCCGCCGGGTCCGATATGCATTCCAGAGCCTTCTTCCATCGATGCTGTATTGAATCCAGAGAAGCACAATTACATTTTCATGTGTGCGAAAGCCGATTTTTCCGGCTATCACAGCTTTGCAACAAACCTTCGCGAACACAACAGAAATGCCCGAGCATATCAGCGCGCCTTGAACGAGCGAAAGATTTTCAAGTAGTCCAGCTCATAAAGGATGAAGAGCAACACAATTGTGTATTCTAGTCCAATAAGAAGTAATGATTCCTGAAAGTTTTCGTTGCCGTAGGCGAAGTACGACAAGAAGATCAACGAGCTCCACAGAAGTGGGAAGCGCAGATCGGCGATGCTTCCAAACAAGATCATTCCTAAAATGTACCATGGGTGTACAGTAGTGGCTCCGATGAGAAAGATGAGCATGATCCATACATAAGCTGTGGAGAAGTCTTTCTTGCGCAATCGGTAGGAGATGAACAGAATGAAAGCAGTTGACAGAGCTGCAAGGAAAGGCCCTACACGAGCAATGTCGTTGTATCCGAGCCACTCGAAACGAATCCACCGAAGCATGTAATAAAGACTCGCATTGAATTCAAATTTTTTGAAGTATAGGCCAAAGCTGGATATGAAAGCTTCAATTTCAATGTTAGGCAACAAGGGTATATATAGGAGGCCAATAAATCCTAAAGATGCAGCGGAGAACAAGGCTCCCTTTTTCCAACCCAAACGAAAGAAGAAGTAGGGGAGTAGAATGAGGGCATGCAACTTAAATGATGCGGCCAGAGCTAGAAAGACGGCAGACAAAAGCCATTTC
Source organism: Flavobacteriales bacterium UBA1986 (assembly GCA_002336245.1). Taxonomy (GTDB): domain Bacteria; phylum Bacteroidota; class Bacteroidia; order Flavobacteriales_G; family Salibacteraceae; genus UBA4419. Next base: position 8,104 of record DDDG01000006.1, on the reverse strand, counting down.
TGACGCACCAAAAGCACAACACTTCCAAGTAAAAAACTCAACATGAGCAATTCGAAATGGAGGTTCCCATAGCTTTCCAGGAGCCAGAGTGGGTTTAATAGAAGCCAAGGCAGAACTTGCTTGAATTTCCCTTCTGGGAGAAGGTGATAGAGGAAAAAGACCAACAGACTTTCTGCGAGCAGCATTTGGATCCGGAAAATTCCAGAAGATATCATGAGATCACCCCCGGAGAGGAAAGTTGTCATGGCAAAACTGACTTGAGCCAAGGGTGGATATACACTGATGTACTCAGGACTGTTCAATTGTGCGAAGAGCTCTTGTGAAAAACTTGTATCGCGGAGCAGCAGCTCTGAAGGTGTAAATTGATATGGGCTGATGCCCCTTAAGCTGCACCAACCGTCCCATACAAATCGATACAGATCATCGCTGAGATTAGGCAAGAAACCAAAGGCCATAAGGCGCATGGCGAGGGCTAAGACGAGCAGCGATTTGATGTTGAAGCTTCTTTGTGCCAGAAGCATGTAGGCGGCAAACATGGTAAAGTAAGCTCCAAGAAGCAGACTTGTATTGCTTCGGTCGACGCTTAGGCACACGAATGCGCTCAGAATCAATAAGAGGGAGGGGAAGAGTTGGAATGCGAGCGTTCGCATCAGTCGAGCACCTTCTTGGAATCAATCGACCAAGCCTCGGGCTTGTCATCGAAGAGAATTTTGGTCTTAGCCCAAGTGCTCTTAAAAAGTTCAGAATGACGGTAATTTTCTAAGTGTGCCGGACTTTCCCAGTGGCTGTGAGTGAACACAATTCGGGGGTCATCTTGAGTCTGCCATAGCTCCAAATAAGTACAGCCATCGAAGGCGCGAATGTGCGCGCAGCTTTCATTGAAGACTGCGAAGAAGTTGTCGAGTTGGTCTTCTCGAAAGGTCATTTTCACTACTCGAATCACGACTCAAAAATTATACTGACCATGTCGTTGACTTCCATGCCCATCAATTTGCTTGCGTCTCCATAAGAAATGGCGATTTCCAACAATCCATTGGAGCCAAAGAGCGCCAAACGTTCTGCAACAATTACGTCTGAATAGGACTCGCTTAAATCACTGATATCGAAACCAGGCTTGCGAAAACTTATGCTAAACCTGCGTCCAGCACCTATGTCATCGAACATTTTTCGAGAGATGTTTGAAATGACATTCCCATATGAGTCTATGTAGAGAACACTCCCGCGAATTTGATTTGGCTCAAGTACAGGCTTCGGCATCGCTTTCGCGTTTACGCTTTCTACTTCCTGCCCAAGAACCTCAAGAGTTCCTCCACGTGCAAGGTGGCAGGCGGCTTTCACAAAAACATCTCGCGTTGGAAATGTGTTGATCGGCGAATCGCGTTTGAGGTCGATGCGTACCATTTGGTCTGGCCTTTTGTCAAAGAGAAGGCTGAAGATGCCATTGTCGGTTCCAACAAAGTAATGACCATCGCAGCGAATCGCTAAATGTGGATGCGCCTCGGTCTCTTCAGGCAATACTCCAATCACATGCACGCTGTCTTCAGGAAAATCGCGGTAGACACTGCGAAGGATAAAAGCGGCTTCGAATGCGTTGAACTTGGTGATTTCGTGGGTGACATCAACAATGCGCGCCTCAGGCAATTGCTTAAAAATGGCTCCTTTTACAGCCGCCACGTAATTGTCTTTAAGACCTAAATCGGTAGTGAGTGTGATGAGGGCCGGAGAGTTCAAAGCGGGCTAAAAAATGTCTTATTTTGTGCGAGACAAAAGTAGGAAATGAAGCCTTCAAAAGGCAGCTAAAAGAACAGTATTGCACGAGCGAAATATAGAGTTCGAATCTTCCAACCCGATTGAGATTTTCGGGGCGAATAACGCCAACATTCATATCATCCAGCAATACTTCTCAGATCTAAAGATTATTGCCCGCGGCAGCACCTTAAAGGCGTATGGCCCTGGTGAGCGATTGGATCGTTTGGAAGATAAGGTTCAGCTCCTCGTAAATTACTTCTTGCAGTATGGAAAGCTCGAAGAAACCGATGTAGAGCGTTTGCTGCAGCAAGATGTTTCCTATTTGGAAAACCCCAACGACAGCAAGGACGACGTCATTCTCTATGGCATCAATGGTGAGGCAATCAAAGGCCGGACGAAGAATCAGCGCGAGTTGGTGAAGTCTGTCGACAAGAACGATATGGTTTTTGCCATAGGGCCAGCTGGAACCGGAAAGACATACACTGCAGTAGCTCTTGCAGTTCGCGCTTTGAAGAATCGAGAGGTCAAGAAAATCATTTTAACACGTCCTGCCGTTGAAGCGGGAGAATCCTTGGGTTTCCTACCCGGTGACTTGAAGGAGAAACTCGATCCATACTTGCAGCCGCTCTACGATGCCTTGCGAGATATGATTCCACCGAATAAGCTGGAAGGTTATCTAGAGAAAAACATCATTCAGATTGCTCCGCTGGCTTTTATGCGTGGAAGAACCTTGGATCATGCCTTTGTGATTTTAGATGAAGCACAGAACACCAGCTTACCACAGCTAAAAATGTTCTTGACACGTATGGGCTCGTCGGCCAAGTTTGTCATTACGGGCGATCTTACACAAGTTGATTTACCTCCTAGAGTTCAGTCGGGTTTGGTGAGCATCACCGAAATTCTCGCAAAAACGCGCGGAATATCATTTGTTCGCCTAACAGAGCAGGATGTAATTCGTCATAAGTTGGTCAAGAAAATCATTGAGAAATTTAAAAAGTTCGAAAACGGAGATGGCTAAAACGCTTACAGATCAGGAATTTCAATTTCCTGGACAAACATCTTACTACCACGGAAAAGTCCGAGAGGTTTACGGAATTGGTCAAGATCATTTATTGATGATTGTTTCCGACCGCATTTCGGCCTTCGATTATGTACTTCCAAAAGGGATTCCCTACAAAGGTCAGGTGCTCAATCAGCTGGCGCAACTCAATATGGAGGCCACGGCCGACATTGTTCCGAATTGGTTGGAATCGACTCCAGATCCAAACGTGAGTTACGGAATTAAGTGCGAGCCATTCAAAATTGAGATGGTGATTCGTGCCTACTTGGCCGGACATGCATGGCGTGAATACAAAGCTGGCCGACGGCAAGTTTCTGGCGCTCCAATGCCTGATGGCTTGAAGGAGAGCGATGCCTTTCCAGAGCCCATCATTACACCTGCAACGAAAGCAGAGCAAGGTTTGCACGACGAAGACATTTCACGTGAAGACATTCTGTCGCGCGGCATCGTCTCTGAAGAAGACTACTTAAAACTCGAAGCATACACACGAGCCTTGTTCCAGAGAGGAAGTGAAAAGGCCAAAGAGCAAGGACTAATTTTAGTGGATACCAAGTACGAATTTGGTAAAGACAAAGACGGAGTCATTCGTCTGATTGACGAAGTGCACACACCAGATTCTTCCCGATATTACTACCTCGAAGGTTACGAAGAGCGTCAGGAAAGGGGAGAACATCAACGTCAGCTTTCCAAAGAGTTTGTACGGGAATGGTTGATGGAAAACAATTTCCAAGGCTTAGAAGGTCAAACAATGCCGTTGATGCCCGATGATTTTGTGAATGTCGTTACCGACCGCTACATTGAATTGTACGAAAAGCTTTCAGGAACTAGCTTTCAGAAAGATCCCATCGACGATATTGGGAAAAGGATTGAAGAAAATGTTTCGTCCTTTTTAAGATAATTCGGCAGCTAACTGTATAGAGATTCGCGTTAGCTGTGGTTTGAAATTTCCACTTTCCACTTTCCGCTTTCCGCTTTCATCTTTTATCTCAAAGCTCATCGAGTGTCCTTCGTAACATAATCCAGTTTTCGCAAGTCGGTAATGCTTTGTTTGATCAGATTTTTTAGAACCTCTATATCGATATCGGAAAGCTTGTTCACGTACAAGCATCCTTTGCCCGTTTTGTGCTTACCTAATTTGGCGAGTTCATCTGGGTAGTTCTCTAGGTAGTTCATGATGTACAGACTCAAGCTTGCTTTTCGTGGCGAGAAGCCTGTCTCCATCCAATCACCCTCTTGTCCAGAAGCGTATTTGTAGTGGTAGCTGCCATAACCTACGATTGAGGTGCCCCACATTTTCGGCTGTTCACCGGTCACTTCGGCGAAAATGTCCAAAAGTTGGAAGGCGTCTTCCCGACGTTGGTCGTTCTCAACTGATTTAATGAAGTCTTCAACTTTGGCGTCGTTGAGTTTGGTCTTGAGTTCATATTTTCCCATGATGATTGCTTTGCTATAAACTTAGTGGATTCTCTTCAAACAATGGGTGTATCATTGCAGCCGTGAATTATTTATCAGTAGAAGACATTTCTAAACGCTTCGGCGATCGTCAGATTTTTGAGGGTCTCAGCTTTGGCTTGGCCAAAGGAGAAAAGATGGCCATGGTGGCCAAGAACGGAACAGGTAAGACTACCATGCTCAACATCTTGGCTGGTCTTGATGTGCCGGATACCGGAAAGGTGGTGTTCCGAAATGGAATTAAGATTCGCTACTTAAGTCAGAACCCAACTTTCAATATGACTCAGACGGTTTGGGAATCGGTTTTCGATACCGACGATCCCATTGTACGTGTGATAGGTAACTACGAACGCTGTTTGAAAACAGGGGAGGGCGACATCCAAAAACTGCTCGATAAAATTGAAGAAAATCACGCATGGGATGTTGAAGCTCGCATTGAGTCCATCCTTACTCAGCTTAAAATCGCAGACTTCGATCAGAAGGTTTCATCCCTTTCTGGTGGGCAGTTGAAGCGCCTTTCATTGGCAAAAGTTCTTCTTGAAGAACCAGACCTACTCATTCTCGATGAGCCTACCAACCACCTCGATCTTGAGATGATCGAATGGCTTGAACAGTATCTCCAGAATGACGCTTTCAGCTTATTAATGGTAACGCACGATAGATATTTCCTAGAACGGGTTTGCAACACCATTTTGGAACTCGATGATCACGTACTTTTTTCATACAAAGGGAATTACTCTTATTATTTAGAGAAGCGTGAAGAGCGCAAACAGATTGAGCAAGCGAGCATCGATAAGGCTAAAAATCTATATCGCAAAGAGCTGGAGTGGATGCGGCGTCAGCCAAAAGCGCGTACTACCAAATCCAAAGCACGCATCAGTACCTTTTACGATGTAGAGTCTCGTGCAAAGAAAAGGTCGGATGAGAAAAAGATGGAGCTTGAGATCGCCATGGAGCGTCTTGGAAGCAAGATTCTTGAGATTTATAAGCTGAGCAAATCCTTTGGAGACAAGAAAATCATTGAAGGCTTCTCCTACAAATTTGTACGTGGAGAACGAGTTGGCATCATTGGTCCCAACGGGGCAGGGAAGTCGACTCTTCTGAAGTTATTTACGGAAGAACTAGAGCCCGACAGTGGGAAGGTGGTTCTTGGAGAAACAGTGCTGTTCTCGCATTATCGTCAGGACGGTTTAAAATTCAAGCCGAATCAGCGTGTGATTGAAGCGGTTAAAGAAATTGCGGAGTTCATTCCCTTGAACAAGGGCAAGAAGATTTCAGCTTCGCAACTTTTGGAACGATTCCTCTTTCCAAAACACATGCACTACAACCAGATCGAGAAGTTGAGTGGGGGAGAGCAACGTCGTTTGCACCTTCTTAAAGTGCTGATCAAAAACCCGAATTTCCTCATCCTCGATGAGCCGACCAACGACCTAGACATTGTTACGCTCAATGTGCTTGAGAACTTCTTGGACGATTTCCCAGGTTGCCTCATCATCGTGAGTCACGATAGGTATTTCATGGATAAATTGGTCGATCACCTCTTTGTATTGGATGGTGAAGGAAACCTTAAGGACTTTCCGGGAAATTACAGCCTTTGGAGAGATTACGGCGATACCGACACTCCTATTCCACAGGGGAAGAAAAGCTCTGCAGAGACGACTGAGCCAGTCGTAAAGAACGACTACAGCGAGCGCTTGAGCTACAATGAAAAGCGCGAGTATGGTTTGTTGGAAAGTGACATCGAGAAGCTCGAGAAACGCAAGGCTGAGATAGAAAACATCTTTGCTACGGAAAATCCAGAAGCTGAAGAACTCCAGAAATTGAGCGATGAACTTGGTAAAGTGCTTTCAGATATAGAAACGAAGGGAGAACGATGGCTCGAACTCTCGGAAAGAGCCAACTAGAATTACCGTTCAATCGTGATAGTCCACCTGACTCTCGCCCTCCAAGTACATGCAGACAACTAATGAACCACTTGCTCAAAAAGTGAGCACGATTCCCGTGATTTGTTGTGCAAGTTGATCTACTCGGGACATGGGGAGAAGATTCCTTGTGGTTCGATAGAGTGGCGGGTTCTGGGCTAGTTTGAATGGGTACCAGGGCCCGCTTTTTTTAATCTTCTAAGCTTTCGCTAAGTTCCTTCACTTCAAATCGAATGTCGTCCTCACCAACTTGATCGAATGGATTCTCGATGTGATCTTGAAGATTGTCCAGCGAAACCAAAATGATTGGGTATAGTGCCGCAATCACGTATGCAATTCCGTAGCTGTAGTCGGGGTAAGTGCCTGCAGCATAAGGTCCATACAAAACAGGGAAGGTGTAAATGAAGATTTTACTGTACGCACGAAGAGTAACGGGAGTGCGGTAAAAGAAGACGTTCCGCACGATGTTGTAGCTGATGAGCATCTTGCTCACATATTGGTGCAATCGACTGATCTCTCCACCTTCTAAGCCCATTTCTTTCAAAACAGAAACCTCTCGAGATAACTCTGAGAAACGATGGTACAGAGCTGTTTCTTGGGCTTTTGCTTCTTCAGGTGGAAGCATAAACATCGCTGATATGTGTGCGAAGAGATTGTCGATTCGCTTTTTGAAAATCTGAGCTTCCTTGCCATTGTCTCGATTGTCGACCCAGTCGCGGACACCAAAATAGAGCGATTGAGCATGACCTTTCAAGTCTCCATAAAACTGCAGAGCGTGCTCGCGGCGTTTATAAGCACTGTCGATTGAAAAAACGATCGGGAAAACAATCGCAATACTGATTAAATAGAAAGGAAATTCAGCCTTGATTCCCTGGTGAATGCAGAAGTAAGAACTTCCTACAGATAAGGCCACCGCAACTAGGGTGCGCCAATTGATGATGAGGAAAAAACTCCTCAGAACTTTTAAAACCATAGCCCGTATTTCTTGTGCAAAATAGACTAAAGATGAATAATGGTCTATACGGCTACGTCGTATTCACGAAGTGCGTCATTCAAGGAGGTTTTTTTGTTGGTGCTCTCTTTACGTTCTCCGATGATTAAAGCGCATCCCACATTAAATTTACCAGCCTTGAATTCCTTAGTGTAGCTACCAGGAATGACCACAGAACGTGGTGGAATGTATCCTTTCCATTCTTTAGGTTCATCGCCTGTAACATCAATGATTTTTGTGGAAGCTGTTAGAACCACATTGGCACCTAGCACAGCTTCTTTCTCAACCCGCACACCTTCCACCACGATGCAACGAGAACCAATGAAACAATTGTCTTCAATGACCACGGGAGAGGCCTGCAATGGTTCTAGAACCCCTCCGATGCCAACGCCTCCACTGAGGTGTACATTTTTTCCAATTTGCGCGCAGGAACCAACGGTGGCCCAAGTGTCGACCATTGTTCCTGAATCTACGTAGGCGCCGATGTTGATGTAAGAAGGCATCATAATAACTCCGCTGGCAATGTATGCACCATAACGGGCAATGGCATGAGGTACAACTCGAATGCCTTGTTCAGCGTAATCGCGCTTGAGAGCCATCTTGTCGTGGAATTGAAATGGTCCAACTTCAATTACCTCCATTTTTTGAATTGGGAAATAGAGAACCACTGCCTTTTTCACCCATTCATTCACCTGCCAAACGTTTTCCGTTGGTTCAGCACAGCGGAGTTCGCCAATATCAATTCTCTCGATTACACGGCGAATAGATTCTTTGACTTCATCGTCTTTCAGAAGTTCTCGGTTGTCCCAAGCAGCCTCAATCGTTTTCCGCAATTTTTCCATAGCTCGCAAATTTAGCGCTTCGCTTGAATGGAACTGCAGCCGATTTGGAATACTTCAGTTGTGAAAGAGTGGAAGAGTGGAAGAGTGG